>CAWIWC010000006.1:0-196025 GCA_963839745.1 uncultured Actinomycetes bacterium | reverse complement strand
CAGGACGATATCCACATGAATGCTGTGAGCTAGGCCCTCGAAAAGCAGCACCAATGCAGCAACGGCTGTGAACGCGGGTGCCAGCCGAGGCGCAAGTCGCGACAGGCCGTGAGAAAGCCGAATGATCCCGTAGGAAGCCAGGAGGCAGGCAATCGGGAAGATCGGTAGGAGGTACCGGCCGAAGTAGCGGTCTTGGATGCCCATGAAGAGGATGAAGACGACCGGAGCAGGAACGAGCACGAGCGCGATGCGACGATCACTCCTGGCCAAGACGACGGCGCCGACGAGGGCCGCAAGGGAGGGTATCTACCCGAGTCCCCAGGTGAGCGTCCAGACGTAGTACCGGATCCCGCTCTGCTCCGCCTGGCCGAGTTTCGGTTCACCCTCGGGCGACAGCTGACGCATTTCCCCGAGCACTGCACTGGTGTCGAACACGATCCCGGGGACCGTGAGCAAGAACGCTGCGACTGCCGACAGCCCGGCGAGGCACAGTCCGACAGCGACGCGTCGTCGCGCGGCCGGCTCACGGACATGCCACAACGCGGCCGCAAGCAACGGGAGGAGCACAATCCCCGCGGTGTACTTCGTCCCACAGGCCAGGCCGAGCCCAGTGCCGGCGACGATGTAGTCGATGCGCCTTCCTCGTATGAGGATCCCGGCCGTGCCGAACAGAGACAGGGCAATCGGAGCCAGCTGCGCCCCGTCATTCACCGCCTGATGGCCGAAGAACACCGGCAGGAAAGCGACGGCCAGCAGAGCGGCCGCAAACACACCGTGCTTGGCGTCGAATAACCGCCTGGCGGCCAGATAGGTCAGGAGAACAGCAAGCGTTCCGAGAATCGCGGAGGTGTAGCGCGCTACGAGATAGACGTCGCTCGGGCTGCTCGACCACGCGTCGAGCACGCCGCTTTCACCGCCGAACCACACAGCGAAGACGAGATGGAGGAGGTAACTAAGACCCGGCGGGTTGAAGTAATAATCAGGGTTGTAGCCGGACTGGAAGAACGCAACCGCTTTCGGCACGAAATGGGATTGCTCGTCCGGGTTGTAGACGATCGGCAAGCCGTGGCTGATGCCCCAGAGCCTCAAGATCAAAGCGAGGAGCAGCACGCCGCCGAGAGCAAGGCCCCAGGGCGTCGGCCGAATTCGCAGGCCCATCCCGGCAGCGCGCAACCTTCGCGCGAGCCTGACCGAGCGCGTGGAGGAGGCTCCTCGCGCCTCGGGCGGTACGGCTGCTAAGGGGGCAGATCGTGCTCCGAAAGAGCCTCGACTCACGCCGGTTTGCGAGTGTCCCGATTTGTGCAGGTTGTGTCAAGCTCGGGTGGACCCCCGCAATCGGGCGGCCGGAATCGAGCGAGCGCGACGTATTTACGACCTGCGAGCAATGCTCTGCCCGAGTGGCCTCGACCTTAGAGGAGGGGCTGCGCGGGGAGACGGGAGACCGTTCCCCGCGCCGCAGAGTCCCTGCTACGCCGCCGAGGCGAGCGGAGCCGGCCGGTCGAGAAGGGCAGGCCCAGTCGTCCTCGGTCCTGCCGTTGATGCTGATCCTCCACTCGTAGAGCGAGAGGGCAAGCGGGGCGTCCCGGCCTGGACGTTCGCGCGGTCGGCTGCGGTCGCTCACACTCGGCGCGGCCAGTGTCCCACTGGGGCAACCCCGTCGCTAGGCCGTGGGCCGGTGGCGGGCCAAACGTCCGGGAGCCACTGTCCACAACGTGCGCCTGTTTTCTGCCGCGAGGGGCGCAACGTATGGCTACAAGTGGGATTGCGGGCCGGTTGTAGTTGCTCGTCTTTTTGGTCGGCGTGCCCTGCGGAGGCAGAGGTCGCACGTTCGAATCGTGCCGGGCGCATCTCGCTGTGCGTGCGCGGCGCGCTTGCGCTCGGCTAGGAGTGCTCGTGCCAGCGCTCGGGCTCGACCAGCGCGGTGACCCGCGGGCGCTCCCGGTTCTTGTACGGCGTGCCGCGATAGCGCTGCGAGAGCCGGTCGATGTCGACGAGGCCCTCGTCATCGCGCAGCTCGACCACGCGGCCGAGGACGGTGACCGCGCGGTACCAGTCGCCGAGGTCGAGCACGGTGACCGCGACCCTGGGGTCGCGGCGCATGTGCGTCAGGCGGAGCCGCTCGGCGTCCATGTTGAGGAGGATCCGCCCGTCTTCCCAGTCGTACCAGGTCGCGGCCGAGTACGGTGCGCCGTCGGAGCGGACGGTCGAGACGACGGCGGCATGGGGCGCCTTTAGGAACTCGACGAGCTCGGGCGGCAGCGGCGCGCGGCCGGCAGCTGCTACCTGCCCCGCGGCCGGCCAGCGGGGCTCGCGCGGCTTGTCGCGGCCGAGGCCGCGCCAGTCCGCCCGCGCCGGAGCGAAGACGTCGATGACGACGGCCCCCTCGGGGCCCGCGCGCACTTCGTGCGGGACGTCGCCGGGGATCCGCCAGGTCGCGCCGGGACCCAGCTCCTTCGTCTCGCCTGCAACACGGAACGAGAGCGTCCCTTGGATGACCATGCCGAGCTGCTCGTTCTCGTGCTGGTGCTCGGGCACGAGAGCGTCCGGGTCGAGCTCGACGATCGCCATCGTCCCTTCCTCGCCCTGCACCGCCCTGGCGGCGACGCCGTCCCAGATTCGCAGCGGCGACATGGCCGCGAGGTCGTCGAACGCGCTCATGCTGCACCTCCTCGAAGTCGTCTCTGGGAGGCTACCGACGCGCAGGACGCTGGTTGCGGCCGCAGAACTCAGGCTGGGTGGCCGACCTTCCCGAGCATCTCGACCTCGGGCGCCATCGCGACGCGTCGTGGTGGAGCGAGCTCGGCGCGCGCTGGGTCGTCCTCGGCCTGCTGACGGCGATCGCGATCGCCGCCCTCTTCAGCGTGTTCGGCCAGCACCCGGAGACGTCGATCGCCTCCGGTGAGGCCGCGACCCTTGAGGTCTCGGCGCCGGAGCAGGTGCGCGGCGGCCTCTTCTTCCAGGGCCGCTTCACGGTCACTGCCAAGGAAGGGCTCGAGGACGTCGTCCTCGTCTTCGCGCCCGGTTGGATGGAGAACATGCACATCAACACGATCGAGCCGGCGCCGACGGAGGAGGCGAGCCGCGACGGCGACCTGGCCCTCCACTTCGGGCCGCTGGGCGCCGGCGAGCGGCTCGTCCTCTACATGCAGTTCCAGGTCAACCCGACCAACGTGGGACGGCGTTCAGCGGACGTCGAGCTCTACGACGGCGAGACCTTGATCACCACCGTCGAACGCACGATGACCGTCTTCCCGTAGCCATGGACATCGTCGTCAGAGCGTTCTTCGCCTTCCTCTTCGTCGTCATCGTCACGCGCGTGATCGGCCGCCGCGAGCTCTCCTCGCTACAGCCGTTCGACCTCATCCTCCTGATCGTGCTCGGCGACCTCATCCAGCAGGGAGTCACGCAGAGCGACTACTCGTTCACCGGCCTCGTGCTCGCGGGAGGCACGTTCACGATCCTGACCGTGGCGGTCTCCTACCTCGTCTTCCGCTTCCGGCGACTGCGTCCCGTTTTCGAGGCGGAGCCGCTGATCCTGGTCGAGGACGGCAAGCCCGTGGAGCGGAACCTGCGCCGCGAGCGCATGACCATCGAGGAGGTCGCGGCCGAGGCCCGCCAGCAGCAGATCCCGTCCCTGAGAGCCGTCCACTGGGCCGTGCTCGAGTCGAACGGGAAGATCAGCTTCATCCAGCGCAGCTAGGCTGGATCGCGTGAGGATCTGCTCGCTCGTCCCGGCGGCGACGGAGGTGCTGTTCGCCCTCGGGCTCGGCGACCGCGTGGTCGGCGTCACCCACGAGTGCGACTGGCCGGCCGAGGCCTCGGAGCGCCCGGTCGTGACCGCGTCGCTCGTGCAGACCGGCGACCTGGCGAGCGGCGAGATCGACCGAGTTGTCGCGGCGACTGCCCGGGACGGCCATCCGCTGTACGCGATCGAGGAAGAGCCCTGGGGCGAGATCGAGGCCGACGTGGTCGTCATGCAGGAGCTCTGCGACGTGTGCGCCGTCTCCACCGACCAGGTGAACGGGGCGGTGAGCGCCAGGACTCTCGACGTCGAAGTCCTCGACTTCTCCCCTTCGACGCTGGACGGAATCGCCGACGAGATCGTGGCGCTGGGCGCCAAGCTGGACGCCGAAGGCGAAGCCGAGGAGCTCGCCTCCGGAATGCGCAGTCGGCTCGACCGCGTGTCGTCGGCGCTCGCAGGGGTGGAGACCTCGCCGCGTGTGTTCGTCACCGAGTGGCTCGAGCCGCCCTACTCCGCCGGGCATTGGGTGCCGGACATGGTGGTCGCAGCCCGCGGCACCGACGTTGCCGGGATGTCCGGCGAGCCGTCGCACCGGATGCGCTGGATGGACGTCGTCAAACTCGAGCCGGAGGTCGTCGTCCTCGCGCCCTGCGGCTTCGACCTCGACCGCACGCTCGCCGAGGTCGTCCCGCTCGAGCTCTCCGCTCACCTCCTGGGGACGCCCGCACGGCAGGAGAGCGCGGTCTTCGCGGTCGACGCGAACGCGACGTTCTCGCGGCCGGGGCCGCGTGTGGTCGACGGCGTCGAGGTGCTGGCCCACCTCCTCCACCCGGGCGAGTACCCGGATCCGGGCGTCGCCTGGAGCCGGATCCGGCTCTAGTCGATCCGGATCAGGATCTCGTCGCCGCGCACGGCGGTCTCGAAGCGGCGTGCGGCGTCGTCGCCGTAGAGGCACGCTCCCGTTCGAAGGTCGAAGCGCCAGCCGTGGTACGCGCACTCGAGCTGGTCGCCGCGGACGTCGCCGTCCACGAGCGGGTTGCCCTCGTGCGGGCAGGCGTTGTCGAACGCGTGGATCTCACCGGCGACGCGCAGCAGCAGGATCTGGCGTCCGTCCCCGTCGACCACGGCCCGGTCGCCTGCGAGGACGTCGGCCGGGACGCTGAGCCATCGCTCGGCCGTCTCATCCACGCGACCTACACTATCCGGCCCCGTGCCGCTCTATCTCCGCGAAGCCGACGTCGAGCAGCTCCTCACGCCGGAGGACGCCGTCGAGGCGGTGGAGGGGTGCTTCGCCCGCGTGGCGCGCGGCGCCGTCGAGAACCGGCCGCGGTTCCGGCTCGGCCTGTCCGATGGCCTGCTCCACGTGATGGCGGCCGCCGACCTCGAGCTCGGCGTCGCCGGCCTGAAGGCCTATGTCGGGTTCGCCGAGGGGACGCGCTTCCTCGTCCCGCTGTTCGCGGCCGACCGACCGGAGCTGCTGGCGCTCATCGAGGCCGACCGCATGGGCCAGCTGCGCACCGGCGCCGCGAGCGGCGTCGCCGCCCGGCACCTGGCGCGTGAGGGCGCGCGCACGTTGGGCGTGATCGGAACCGGCTGGCAGGCCGAGAGCCAGGTCCGGTGCATCCGCGCGGCTCTTCCGGGCATCGAGGAGGTCGTCGCCTACTCACGCAACGGCGAGCGTCTGGCCGACTTCTGCAAGCGGCTCGACTGCGAGCCAGGCGAGTACAACAAGGACGCGGCCGAGCAGGACGTGGTCGTGACGATCACGAGCTCCCGCGACCCGGTCCTACGGGGCGAATGGCTGCAACCCGGGGCGCTCGTGTGCGCCGCGGGCGCGAACCGCATCCAGTCGCGCGAGCTCGACAACGCCGTGCTCGAGCGGGCGACCTTCGTCTGCTGCGACTCGCGCGAGCAGGCTCAGGTCGAGGCGGGCGATCTCGTCGAGCCGGTCGAACGGGGCGTCCTCGACTGGCTCGAGGTGCACGAGCTCTCCGAGGTGGTCGCGGGCGAGACAGCCGGGCGCCAGCAGGACGACGACATCGTCGTCTTCAAGAGCCTCGGGATCGCCGCGCAGGACCTGGCCGTCGCGGCGCTCGTCGTCGAGCGCGCCCGAGAGCGAGGCCTCGGCGTCGAGCTCTAGACGAGCTCGTCCCGCAGGAGGTCGAGAAGCAGGCCGTCGTGCCACTCGCCGTCGACCCCGCGCTCGTAGTTACGCATGATTCCCACCCGTTTGAAGCCGACGCTCTCGTAGACGCGGATCGCCCGCTCGTTGGTCGCGGCCGGGTCGATGGTGATCCGGTGATGGCCGCGGTCCTCGAAGAGGTGCCGGGCAAGCGTGCGAATGGCGTCGGCGCCGAGGCCCTGGCCTCTCCGGGCAGCGGTCACGAAGATGTCGATGCTCGCGTGCCGGTAGTCCGGTTCGTTCTCCTCGCCTGCCTCGACGAGCCCGACCACCTCGCCGCCCTCCTCGATCACGAAGACCATTGCGTCCTCCTCCGGGCGGGCCTTCTCGCGTAGGTCGTCCTCGGTGAGCCCTAGCCACCAGTGCGCCACCTCGGGCTCGGCGGCGATCTCGGCCAGGCGCGGGATGTCGGCGACCGTGATCGGGCGCAGCGTCACGCGCTCCCCACGGAGCGTGTCGCCCACGTGCCTAGGACTCGCGGACGTGCTCGGCGGCCATGGCCGCCGTGTCCTCGCCGACGGCCCGGATGACCTCGGGCCGCTCGAGCAGCCTGAGGCGCTGCTCGTCGGTCGCGCGGTTCTTCAGATACGGGTCCTCGAGGATCTCCTCGAGCGAGCGGCCCTGCTTGTGCTCGCGCACGACGTAGGCGGCGAGGGCCTCCTCTTTCGAGATCCCGCGGGAAGTCTCGGAGCCCGAGTCGTCGCGCTTGCCGAACAGCTTCGAGAAGAACCCCACGCCGCGATTGTATCCTTGGTCGGCAGTGGAGCCTGAGGGCATGCGATTCGCCGATCGAACCCTGCATGGGGTGGGCGATGACGGCGGGCGCGAGGAGATCCTGATCTGGATCGAGCGCCGACCGGGCGCGGTCTGGGCCGTCGGCCGCGCGATCGACATCGACAACCGCAAGACTCCGCGGCCGCGGCCCGACGACTACGTCTTCGAGGGCTACGAGATGGGCGACGCGCTCTCGGCCGCCAACAACGCGCTCGAGGACGACCTCAAGGTCTCGGCGGGGGAGGGCGTGAACGAGGCGGTGGCGCCGTTCGCCGAAGACGAGCTCCTCAAGCCCCTCGAGCGCTGGTTCTTCGGCCACAAGCACTAAGCCTTCCGGCTTAGCGAGGGGCCACCCCGGGCCACCACCCGCTTTGGACGCTAGCGGGGAAAAGCGCACGCATGGTGCCGGGAGCGTGCCGAGAGTGGGAAACCGGCGGCGGGGCGGAACTAGGCGATGCCGATCTGCATCGCGAGCTCGCGCGAGATAGCGTGCTCGGCGCCTTCGACGACGACGGTCACCGGGCCGTCAAAGGGCTCCGAGCGGCGCATGGTCACGCGACCGCCGGGGACGAGGCGCAGTCCGGCGAGGTAACGCAGAAGGTCGGAGTCCCCGTCGGGCACGCGCTTGACGGTCGCTTCCTCGCCCGGCTCGAGAGCGTCGAGGGAGCGGAGGCGGTTCGTGTCCACCCGCAGGCCGGCGTCCGGGATCGGGTCGCCGTGCGGGTCGTGGGTCGGGTAGCCGAGCTGCTCGTCGATGCGCGCCTCGAGCTCCTCGGAGAGCACGTGCTCGAGGCGGTCGGCCTCCTCGTGGACGGCGTCGATCGGCACGCCGAGGGTCTGGGCGAGGTACTGCTCGAGGAGCCGGTGGTGCCGCACGACCTCGAGCGCGATCTGCGTGCCCGTCTCCGTGAGCTCGACGCCCTTGTAGGGCGAATGGTCGGCGAGGCCGAGCGCGGCGAGCTTCTTCAGCATCGATGTCGCCGACGAAGGCGCCACGCCCATGCGGCGCGCAATCGCAGTCGTGGTCGGCTTCGTCCCTTCGGACTGGAGCTTGTAGATCTCCTTCAAGTAGTCCTGGATTGCCGCCGAGAGGACAGGTTTAGACACATCTCAAATTCTAGTCGCAGTCACCTGCCAGGGCAGGTCCCGCAGACCCTTGCTAGCCTCGCGCCCTCTGCGCATTCGTCTAGGACATAGCCCTGACCCGGACGACGCGTTCATGTTCTGGGGACTTGCGGCCGGCCGCGTCGACGGGCGTGGCTTCGAGTTCGAGCATGTGCTCGAGGGCATCCAGACCCTGAACGAGTGGGCGCTCGAAGGCCGGCTGGAGGTCACGGCCATCTCGCTGCACACGTATCCGTTCGTTCAGGACAAGTACGTGATCCTTCCGCACGGGGCGAGCATGGGCTCGGGCTACGGCCCGGTCGTCGTCGCCAAGCGCCCGATGACGCGCGACGAGTTGAAGGAGGTCGAGATCGCCGTCCCCGGCCGGATGACGACCGCGTTCCTGACGCTGCGGTTCTACCTGGGCGGAGACTTCCGCTACCGCGAGGTGGCGTTCGACGAGATCATGGAGGAGGTCGAGAACGACGGCGCCGAGGCCGGGCTCCTCATCCACGAGGGCCAGCTCACCTACGGCGGGCGTGGGCTCGAGCGCATTGTCGATCTCGGCGAGTGGTGGCTCCTCGAGACGGGGCTCCCGCTTCCGCTCGGCATCAACACCGCACGACGCGACCTTGGCCCAGAGACGCTCCGGACACTCTCGGACGTCCTCCGCGACTCGATTCGGGCGGGCCTCGAGCACCGTGAGGAGGCGCTCGAGTACGCCCTCCAGTTCGGCCGCGGGCTTACGCCGGAGCTCGCCGACAAGTTCATTGGGATGTACGTGAACGAGCTCACCGAGGACTACGGCGACGAGGGCCGCCAGGCGGTCGCCGAGCTCCTTCGCCGCGGCGAGGAAGCGGGCGCCTTCGAGCGCCCGGTCCGCGTCGAGTTCGTCGAGTAGCCACGCGGCGTCGAAGGCGGTGGGCCGAGGTCCCGCGAATAGACTTGGCGCGTGGCCGACGCCGTCATCCTCTCCGCCGTCAGGACGCCCGTCGGCCGCTACGGAGGCACGCTCGCGGACGAGCGGCCCGACGATCTCGCCGCCCTCGTCATCCGCGAGGCGGTCCAGCGCGCGGGAGTCCCGGCGGGCGAGATCGAGGACGTCTATTTCGGCGCCGCGAACCAGGCGGGGGAGGACAACCGCAACGTCGCGCGCATGGCCGCGCTCCTCGCCGGGCTGCCGCAGGAGGTGGCGGGTGTCACCGTCAACCGGCTCTGCGCGTCGGGCCTCGCCGCCGTCGTCTCCGCCTGCCACGCCGTGCGTCGCGGGCGACGGCGACCTGTTCGTCGCGGGCGGCGTCGAGTCCATGAGCCGGGCGCCGCTCGTCATGGGCAAGCCCGAGCGCGCCTACCCGCGCGGCAACCAGACCGTCTGGGACACGACGCTGGGCTGGCGGTTCCCGAACCCGCGCATGGAGGAGATGTTCCCGCTCGAGTCGATGGGCGAGACGGGCGAGAACGTGGCCGAGCGCTTCGAGGTCTCGCGCGAGGAGCAGGACGCCTTCGCACTCGAGAGCCAGCGGCGGCATGCGGCTGCCGCCGAGGCAGGCCGCTTCGACGACGAGCTCGTCCCGGTGGGCGACGTCGTCCGCGACGAGCACCCGCGTCCGGACACCTCGGCCGAGAAGCTCGCGGCGCTCAAGCCCGCCTTTCGCGCGAACGGCACCGTCACCGCAGGGAACTCGAGCGGCGTCAACGATGGAGCAGCCGCCCTGGTCGTCGCCAGTGCCGAGCGAGCGGCCGAGCTCGGCGTGGAGTCGCTGGGACGCTTCGTCGCCGGCGCTGTCGCCGGTGTCGATCCGCGGATCATGGGCATCGGGCCGGTGCCCGCCGTGCGCAAGGTGCTTGCCCGCGCCGGGGTCGAGGCCGGCGATCTCGACCTCGTCGAGCTCAACGAGGCGTTCGCGTCGCAGAGCCTCCAGGTCATTCGCGAGCTCGGGCTCGACCCGGAGAAGGTGAACGTCAACGGCGGGGCGATCGCAATCGGTCATCCGCTCGGGATGAGCGGCGCCCGCCTGGTCGTCACGCTCCTCCACGAGCTCCGCCGCCGTGGCGGCCGCTACGGCCTCGCCACGCTCTGCGTCGGCGTCGGCCAGGGGCAGGCCGCGCTCTTCGAGCGCTAGCCGATCTGCGCGGCCAGGTAGCGCCGCGAGCGCTGCACGAGCTCGTGCGCCACGTAGACGACCGCGAGCGCGTTGACGACGTGGAGCGCCGCGATCTCCTCGATGTCGATCTGGGCGAGGACGAGCTGGACGACGTTGAGCCCGAAGAGCGTGAACGTGAGCGCGATGAGCGAGCGCGGCACCTTCCCGACGAAGGCGAGGACGACCATGATCAGCGACACGATTCCGAGCCCCAGCCCGACGGCACGGTGCGCGTCGAAGGTCGTGGCGCCGAACGTCCCCAGGCCTGCAAGGAAGAACTGGACGACGACGCCCGCCAGGTAGATCGTCGCGAGCCCGAAGAGGATCACGCGCGCCTGAACCACGTCCCGACTGTACGCGACCCCGGAGACGGCCACCGCGATATCGTCCTGCGGGATGGCTGTGGCGACCGAGCGCGAGTACGGGCTCTTCATCGACGGAGAGACGGCGGAGCCGTCCGACGGCGAGATCCGCGACCTCGTCGAGCCGGCGACCGGAGGTCCGCTCGCGAAGGCCGCCGTCGGCGGGCCGGGCGACGTCGATCGTGCGGTGGACGCCGCGCGTGCTGCACTCGAGGGCTCGTGGGGCAAGACGCCGCCGAACGAGCGCTCGCGGCTCCTGCACGCGCTCGCCGACGCGATCGTCGCCAACCGCAAGGAGCTGACCGAGCTCGAGGCGCGCAACGTCGGCAAGGCGGTGAGCTCGACCAAGCCCGAGGTCTTCGTCGCCGCGGAGAGCTTCCGCTACATGGCTTCGGCGATCGGCTCGATCGAGGGCGGCACGCGGCCGATCGGCGGCTCGATCCTCTCCTACACGCTCAAGGAGCCGGTCGGCGTCTGCGGCCAGATCGTCCCCTGGAACTACCCGATCATGCTCGCGGGCTGGAAGCTCGCGCCCGCGCTCGCGGCGGGCTGCACGGTCGTCCTCAAGCCCGACGCCGCGACCCCGCTCACCGCGCTGCGCATCGCCGAGCTCGCGGTCGAGGTCGGGATCCCCGCGGGCGTGCTCAACGTCGTCCCGGGCGACGGGCCGACGACCGGCGCCCACCTCGTTTCTCACCCTGGCGTCGACAAGGTCTCGTTCACCGGCTCCACTGCGACGGGCTCCGAGATCATGCGCCTCTGCGCCGACCCGGTGAAGCGGGTCTCGCTCGAGCTGGGCGGGAAGAGCCCGGCGATCGTCTTCGCCGATGCCGACCTCGACGACGCGATCGCGTCGACCGCCTACGGCATCTACTACTCCGCCGGGCAGAGCTGCGACGCTCGCTCGCGCCTCCTCGTCGAGCAGTCGATCTACGACGACGTCGTCAACCGCGTCGCCGAGAAGGCGGGCGCCGTTCGCGTCGGTGACCCGCTCGACCCGGAGACCCACATGGGGTCGCTGATCTCGCTCGCCCACCGCGAGAAGGTGCACGGGATGGTCGAGACCGGGCGCGGCGAGGGCGCCGAGGTCGTCGCCGGGGGCGAACCGACCGAGGGCGACGGCGCGTTCTACCCGCCGACCGTGCTCGCCGGCGTCGCGAGCGATCAGGCCGTGGCCCAGGAGGAGATCTTCGGCCCGGTGATCGCGGTCATCCCCTTCGAGGACGAGAAGGACGCCGTCCGCATCGCCAACGACGTGCGCTACGGGCTCGTCGCCACCGTCTGGACGGGCGACCCGGCGCGCGGCCACCGGCTGGCGAGGAGCATCAAGTCGGGCACGTTCACGATCAACCTCCCGTACGGAGCCTTCCCTGGCGTGCCGTTCGGCGGCTACAAGCAGTCCGGCTTCGGCCGCGAGCAGGCGCTCGAGACGCTCCAGATGTACCTGGAGACGAAGAGCGTCCTCCTCTCGACGGGCGCGCGCCCGACAAACCCCTGGGGTCTCTAGCCCCTTAGGCCCTGTCCGGCTGCCGCCCTCGCCAAAACGGGACGCTCGCCACACGTTTTCTCATCTCCGAGCGTCTGTAAAGACGAGGGGATTGGGAATGCCCCTCTCTCGGAACTGCGGCTGCACGAAGGGGCTGGGGCCGGGAGGGCGTCCCGGCTCCAGACCTGGCTGGGCCGCCGGCGGGCGCTGGTCGCAATACTCCCGGTATGAGTGAAGACGGAGCGTCCCCGTCCTTTTCGCGGCGGTGGTGGAACGCTTTCTGGCCGCGCACTGTCCGATGGCTGGCCGGTGTAGCGATTGGCTTGCTCGGCATCCTCGTCTTCACGTACCTCCGAGGCTGAAGCCGCGCTTCTACAGAGAATGACCACTGCGGCTAGCGCTTCAAGACGAGCAGGGCGCCCGCGGCGAGCAGGGCGAGCCCTGCGATGCGCGCCGGCGTGACCGGGATCTTCTCCAGCCCGAAGAGGCCGAACGCGTCGATGATCACGCCCATTGCGAGCTGCCCGGCGATCAGCAGCCCGATCGTCGCGAACGTCCCGATCCGCGGCGCCGTGAACGTGATCGACGTGACCACGATCGCGCCCATGACCCCGCCGAGCCAGAGCCATGGCGGTTCACGGAAGCCGGCGCCGACCCCGCCGAAGCTCTGGCGCGCGACGAGCAGGACGGAGCAGACGATCAGCGCCGCTCCGATCGACCCGAACGCCGTCGCCTCGAGCACGCCGATCCGCTTCCCCAGCGCGCCGCTGACCGCGACCTGGATCGAGCCCGCGAGGCCGGCGACGAGCGAGAGGACAACCGCAACGGACGTCGCGGACACGGCGGCGAGGATAACGCCCGTGATTGGGACGCGCGGGCCAAGGTGATCTCGCGAGGCCGGGAGTAGACTCGGTCGATGGCGACGCAGGAGCGCAGCGCGACCGACGAGCTCCTGAAGGCCCGCGCCCGCTACGTGGCCGCGGGCGTGTCGACCCCGCCCCTCGTGGTCGCCCGCGCGGAGGGCGCCCGCATCGAGGACACGGACGGCAACACCTACATCGACTTCGCGGGCGGCCTGGGCTGCCAGAACACGGGTCACCGCCTGCCCGCCGCGGTCGCAGCCATCCACGAGCAGGTCGACCGCTACCTCCACCAGTGCTTCATGGTCGGGATGTACGAGCCGTACCTCGACGTCTGCCGGCGCCTGGCCGAGCTCTCGCCGTGCCGCGGCGACGAGCAGAAGAGCCTGCTCTTGAACTCCGGCGCCGAGGCGGTCGAGAACGCGGTCAAGATCGCGCGCGCCGCAACGGGGCGACCGGCGGTCGTCGTCTTCGACCACGCCTTCCACGGCCGGACGCTCCTGACCATGACGATGACCAGCAAGGTCGTCTACAAGCGCGGCTTCGGGCCCTTCGCGCCCGAGGTGTACCGCGCGCCGGGCCCGTACCCCTACCGCGACGTCACCACTGACGACGCGATCGCGGGGCTCGAGGCCCTCTTCAAGTCCGAGGTCGATCCCGAGTCGGTCGCCTGCGTCGTGCTCGAGCCCGTCCAGGGCGAAGGCGGGTTCATCCCGATGCCGCGCGACTTTCCCCCGCGGCTCCGCGAGGTGTGCGATCGCCACGGGATCCTCTACGTCGACGACGAGGTGCAGAGCGGCGTCGGCCGGACCGGGCCGATGTGGGCCATCGAGCACTACGGCGTCGAGCCCGACCTCCTCGTGTCCGGGAAGTCGCTCGGCGGCGGGCTTCCGCTGGCGGGCGTCACCGGGCGGGCGGAGGTCATGGACGCGGTCGGGCCCGGCGGGCTCGGCGGCACGTTCGGGGGCAACCCCGTCGCGTGCGCGGCGGCTGTCGCCGTCCTCGACGAGGTGGCGGGCGAATCCTTCCAGCGGCGCGCGCGCGAGCTCGGCGAGTTCATTCGCCTGGCGCTCGACGGGATCGCCGCGCGGGTGAGCTCGGTGGGCGAGGTCCGCGGGCTCGGGCCGATGCTGGCCCTCGAGCTCGTCGAGGACCGGGCGACCAAAGCGCCCGCCGGCGAGCTGGCGGCCGCGACCGTCGCCCGTGCCCGAGAGCGCGGTCTCGTGCTCCTTTCCTGCGGCCTGCACGGAAACGTCGTTCGAATCCTCGTCCCCCTCGTCATTGCCGACGACGACCTCGAGCGTGGTCTCGAGATCCTGGAGGAGTCTCTTGCGGGCGCCGGGACGTAATCCCTCTGCCCGCGGCCGAGCGTGGACGGAAGGTCTGCGGAGAGCCCAGCTCCGCTGACCGACCTCTGCGGACGCGGCGCCGCCGCCCCAGTCGATGCTGGGGCGGCGCGTCGCCGCCTGGCATGACCCGCTCTCAGAGGCCCTCGCAGTGCGCCCGCGGCCGGAATCGGGAATCCTTCGCGGGCGACAGCTACGAAAGGGAGAACGTTGGTCAGGGTCTTCATGGTCTATGAGCAGGAGCCGGACGCGGACCGTTACGAGCAGCACGCGGAGCTCTGCCGCCAGGTGCCGGGCGGGACGTTCCGGCACGGCAAGGTCTTCGGCGCGCCGATGGGCGAGCCGAAGTTCCCGTACTACGCCGAGTGGGAGTTCCCGGACCGCGACGCCTTCAAGGCCGCCGCGCGCACGGACGAGTTCATGGCGACCGGCAAGGACGCGATGGAGATGGGCGTGCCCTTCCACGTCCACTTCGCCGACGTCGAATGACGGAGCCGTCCTACCCGGCGCCGCGCGACCCGTCCGAGCTCGGCTTCGAGGCGATCGTCTACGAGAAGGCGCCTCCGCGCGCGACGATCACGCTCAACCGGCCGGAGGTCCTCAACGCGTTCGACTTCCGCATGCTGCGGGAGATCGCACGTGCGTGCGAGGACGCGTCCTGGGACGATTCGATCCGCGTCGTCGTGGTCACCGGCGCCGGGCGGGCGTTCTGCGTTGGCGCCGACCTGAAGGCGTGGAGCCGCGACTACCTCGGCAAGCCGGACGAGTACTGGAAGTGGTTCGGCGCGTTCAAGGACGCCCACGACCGGATGCGGGAGATCGGCAAGCCGACGCTCGCGCGCATCAACGGGGTCTGCGTGGGAGGCGGCAACGAGCTCCAGATGGCCTGCGACCTCTCCGTCATCGTCGACGACACGTACATCCGCCACGTCGGCCCGCAGCACGGCTCTGTCCCGGCGGGCGGCGCCACTCAGTGGCTCCCGATCATGGTCGGCGAGCGCCGCGCGCGCGAGATCATCCTTCTCTGCGAGGAGATCCCGGCGCGGAAGGCCGAGGAGTGGGGGCTCGTGAACCGCGCGGTGCCGGCGGCGGACCTCGACGCGACGGTCGACGAGCTGGTCGAGAAGCTCGCGGCCAAGCTCCCGCAGACCGTGCGCTACACGAAGCAGCAGCTCAACTTCTGGCGCGACCTCGCCTGGCACGAGACGGTCAACCACGCGCGCGACTGGCTGGCGCTCTCGATGGCGACCGAGGAGCCGAAGGAAGCCGTGCGGAAGTTCGTGGAGGGCGATAAGTGAGCGTCGCATGCCTATGGCCTGCTCCCCACCCTCATTGGCGAGGTCGCCAATGAGCGTCGTCCTCGTCGAGCGCGAGGCGCCGGTCGGGATCGTCCTCCTCAACCGGCCCGAGGCGCTGAACGCGCTCAACGACGAGGTCATGGGCCTGCTCGTCGACTCGCTCGAGGAGCTCGACGCTGACGACGGGATCCGTTGCATCGTCCTCGGCGGCTCGGAGAAGGCCTTCGCCGCCGGTGCCGACATCGGCCAGATGGCCGAGGCGAGCGCGATGGACATGTACGAGGCGCGGCGCATCGACCGCTGGGACGCGATCCGCCGGATCCGCACGCCGATCGTCGCGGCCGTCTCCGGCTTCTGCCTCGGCGGAGGCAACGAGCTCGCCATGGCCTGCGACCTCATCATCGCTTCGGAGACCGCGCGCTTCGGCCAGCCCGAGACGGGGCTCGGGATCATCCCGGGCGCCGGCGGCACCCAGCGGCTCACGCGGGCGATCGGCAAGGCGAAGGCGATGGACGTCATCCTCTCCGGCCGTTTCCTCACCGCCGACGAGGCGGAGCGGGCCGGGCTCGTGGCGCGCGTCGTGGCGAAGGAGGCCTGGCTCGAGGAGGCGAAGGCGGTCGCGCGCGCGATCGCGGAGAAGGGCCCGATCGCGCAGCGCCTGGCCAAGGAGTCCGTCAACCGGGCCTACGAGTCGACCCTGGAGACCGGGCTCGACTACGAGCGCAAGGCGCTCTACCTCGCGTTCGCGTCCGAGGACGCCCGCGAGGGGCTGACCGCGTTCACGGAGAAGCGCAAGCCGGACTTCAAGGGCCGCTAGCGCGGAATTCGGCGCGCCGCGCGGTACGTTGTCACCGGATATGGCGGCGGCGTCCAGCTGGCACGATCCTCCGCGGCTCCGCACGCTCGAGGACGACGGGGACGAGCGCCACGCGACCTGGCTCGAGCTCTTCTTCGATCTCGTCTTCGTCGTCGCGGTCGCCCAGCTTGCCGACGGGCTGGGCGAGGACCCGAGCGTCCACGGCTTCCTCGTCTTCGCAGGGCTGTTCGTCGCCGTCTGGTGGGCGTGGGTCGGCTACACGTTCTACGCCGACCGCTTCGACACGGACGATCCGCCGCACCGGATCCTGATGATTGCCGGCATGTTCACCGTGGCCGTCCTCGCCTCGGTGATCCCCGACGCGTTCCACGGCGCCACGGCGAGCTTCGCGTTGGCGTACGCGGGCGTCCGCACGGTGGTTGTCGTCCTGAACGCGCGCGCCTGGTGGCACCTGCCCGCGGCGCGACCCCTGCTCAACGTCTACATCCCCGCCTTCAGCATGAGCATCGCGCTGTTCCTCGTCTCGGCGGCCGTGGAGCCGCCGTACCGCTACTGGATCTGGGCCGTCGCGTTGACGATCGACCTGGGGACGCCGCTGGCGAGCGCCGAGCGGATCCGCAAGGTCCCGATTCACGGCTCCCACATCCCGGAGCGCGTCGGCCTCTTCACGATCATCGTCTTTGGCGAGAGCGTGCTCGCGGTCGTCGTCGGCACGACCAGCGTGAGCTGGGGTCTCGAGTCCGGCGCCGCCGCGGCGCTCGGCTTCGCACTCGCCGGTGCCCTCTGGTGGCTCTACTTCGACTATGTCGATTCCTCGATCGTCAAGCGGACGATCGCCGCCGGCCAGACATACCTGTACGCGCACCTGCCGCTCCTGATCGGCCTCGCCGCCCTCGGCGCCGGCGTGAAGCTCGCGATCGAGGCGACCCAAGAGGCCGGCCTCACGGACGAGGTGTCGTGGATCATCGGCGTCGGCGTCGCGCTCTTCATGGGCGCGGTGGCCGTGCTCCACCTCGTGACCACGCAGTCCCGCGGCGACATCGACGTCTGGCTGCGCCTGGGGACGGCGGCGCTCGCACTCGGCGTCGGCGCGGTCGGGGCGGAGATCGGAATCGTGCCCGTCCTAGCCGTGCTCTTCGCGGCGGTCGGCGCCCAGATCGTCCTCGAGCTCGCACAGCACGACCGCCATCACGCCGCCGAGCCCGGCGGGATCGAGATCGGCTAGCGCCTGGTCTAGACCTCGAGCTCGACCGGGACCAGCCGGACCTCGATCCGGCTCCCCTCACGAAGCACGGTCGTGGTCACGCTCTCGCCGATCAGCTCGCCCGTCATCAGGCGCTGGAGGTCGTCCACGCCCTCGACCGGCGTCTCGCCCACGGCGACGATCAGGTCCTCGCGACGGAGCCCGGCGTTCGCGGCGGGGCTGCCCTCCACGACCTCGACCACCTCGACGCCGGTCGTGCGGTCGAGCTCGCGCGCGAGCCTCGGGGGCAGCGGCCTGGAGCCGCCGGCGATCCCGATGTAGGCGCGCGTGAACCGCCCGTCGCGCATGAGCGCGCCGATGATCTTCCGCGTCGTCGCGTTGATCGGCACGGCCAGGCCGAGTCCGACGCCCGCAACCGCGGTGTTGATGCCGACGACGTACCCGCGTCCGTCGGCAAGCGCTCCGCCGGAGTTGCCCGGGTTGAGCGCGGCGTCCGTCTGGATCACGTTCTCGACGATACGGCCGGCTGTCCGGGAGCTGACCGGCAGCGAGCGCCCCAGCGCCGAGACGACCCCGGCGGTCACGGAGCCGGCGAAGCCGTTCGGGTTGCCGATGGCGACCACGAGCTGGCCGACGCGAAGGCTCTCGGCGTCCCCGAGGACGGCGGGCTCGAGCCCGGCGGCGTCCGAGCGGAGCACGGCGAGGTCGGAGAGCGGGTCGGCGCCGACCACCTCGGCGCGCACCTCGCGCCCGTCGACGAACGATGCGTCCACGCCTCTGTCAGTCCCCGCGACGACGTGCGCCGAGGTCAGTATGAAGCCGTCCGGCGTGATCACGACACCGCTGCCGCCGCCGGTCGCCAGTCGCCCGCCGCGGACGCGCCGCGACACGCGCAGGTTCGCCACGGACGGCGAGAGCCGCTCGGCGACGGTGACCACCGCGCGCGAGTAGGCGTCGAGCGCCTCCTCGTCCGAGCTCTGTCCTGTGCCGGCCGGCTGCTCCGGCCCGAGGAGCGCGTCGATGAACGTAAGATCGGCCATCGGTTCCACGCTACCGAACACGTTCAGGTCTACCGAGGAGCGGGATGGCTGAGGTCGAGACGACACGCGACGGCGCGGTCCTGACGATCGCGCTGAACCGCCCGGACAAGCTCAACGCGTTCGACGCCGCGCAGCACAAGGCGTTCTCGGCCGCGCTCAAGGAGGCAGCCGACCCCGAGGTGCGCGCCGTCGTCCTCACCGGCTCCGGCCGCGGCTTCTGCGTCGGCCAGGACCTCACCGAGCTCAGCGGAGGCGACCGCGACGTCGCCGGGCTCCTTCGCGAGCGCTGGAACCGGCACGTGCTCGGCCTGCAAGGCCTCGAGAAGCCGGTGCTCGCGGCGGTGAACGGCGCCGCCGCCGGCGCGGGTCTCTCGCTGGCGTGCGCCTGCGACCTGCGGATCGCCGCCGACAAGGCGGCGTTCGTCCCTGCGTTCATCAGCGTCGGCCTCGTCCCGGACACGGGCGGGTCGTGGCTCGTCCCTCAGCTGCTCGGGTACTCGCGGGCGTTCGAGTGGATGTGCTCCGGCCGCAAGATCGACGCGCAGGAGGCGCTGGCCTGGGGGCTCGTCTCGGAGGTCGTCGACACGGACGCGGTGCTGGCGAGGACGCAGGAGCGGGCGGCCGAGCTGGCCGCACTGCCCACCCGGGCGATCGCGATGACGAAGCGCCTTTTCCAGCGCGCGTCTACCTCACGGCTCGAGGATCAGCTCGAGCTCGAGGCGCAGCTCCAGGTCGCCGCCACCCGGACCGAGGACTTCGCGGAGGGCGTGGCCGCCTTCCTCGAGAAGCGCGAGCCGCGCTTCAGCGGCCGCTAGGGCTCTCTACTCGAGGGTGATGCCGGTCGGCGAGCACTCGGCGAGGCCGAGCTCTTCGGCGAGCTCGTCGGCGCGGGCCTGGGTCTCGCGGATCTCGCTCAGCCCGGCCTCGACTCCCGCCTCGTCGTGGTTGTTCCCGGCGTCCTGGACGGCGCGCATGGACGTGAGCAGATCGGCTCGGAGGCCGATCCACTCCGCATAGGCGTCCGTGAGGTCGTCCGGCGGCTGGACGAGTCGAAGCTCGTTGACGGAGGCCTCGAGCTGGTCGCCGATGTCGGCGCCGACCGCGCCCCACTCGTCGATGTCCTCGAGCGGAGGCGGGACCGCCTCGATCTTCGGCCCGTACTCGGCGCAGACCGCGTTGGCCTGCGAAAGGAACTCGTCCGAGCCCTCGTCGCCGCCGCCGCAGGCGGCCAGCGCGACACAGGCGAAGAGAACGGCGAGCGCGCGGGTCGTCATCGTCGGAAGAGTCTAGTTTCGAGTGCCCGCGCAGAGCTTCTAGCGCGTCACGTTGTACGTCAGCGTCGTCGCGGCGCTCGTGTTCCCGGCCCGGTCGGTCGCCGTCACGAGGTAGGTGACGGTGATCGGGTTCCAGGTCTGCCCGTCGACGCGCGCGACGGTCACGGTGTACGTGCCCGTGCTGGAGGCGGTCGCCGTGTAGGGCCCGGCTGCCGACGGCATCGTGGGGGAGGGTTGCGGCGCCTGCCTCCGGGGAGTACGGTTCGCTCCTTCCACCCCTTGGGGGGGCTAGGAGGTGCGGCAATGAACTGGAGCAGGCGCGTTTTGCTTGCTGTGGTTCCGGTCGTCTGCGCTCTGGTCGCCGTGCAGGTGGCTTCGGCCTGGAACCCGGGGCTCGAGAAGCGTGAGGCGATGATGGCCATGAAGGGAGGCCCGGCCTCCGGGAAGGGGATCGTCAAGAACTTCCGCGTGCTCGGAAACAACGATCTCGGCATGACCGACGTGAACGGCGACGTCTGGGTCCACGGGAACTTCGCCTATGTCGGAACCTGGGCGATCCCGTGCACCGGCACGGGTGTGCGAATTCTCGACGTCTCGAACCTGCGTCGGCCGGAGCTGATCGCGACTGCCGGAGGGCGTGAGGGCACGGACGCCGAGGACATGGTCGTCCGGCGCGTCTCGACGCCGTCCTTCTCAGGCGACCTGCTCGCGATCGGCATCCAGCGCTGCGGCGAAGATCCCGCGCTCGACGACCAGGAGTTCGGCCTCGAGCTCTGGAACGTCACCGACCCGTCCAACCCTCAGAAGCTCGGCGAGTTTCCCGTCGGCCACGGCTCTGGCGGCGTGCACGAGCTCGATCTCTTCCAGCGGGGCGGCAAGGTCTACGCGCTGCTCGCGCACCCGTTCGGCGAGTGGTTCGATCCGATGGCCATGGGCGACTTCTTCATCGTCGACGTCACGAATCCGCGCATGCCGGTTCAGGTAGCCGAGTGGGGCGCCGGCGGCGCCGGCCTCTCCCCGGGCCCGTTCTACGGTCAGGGCGAGTTCGGCGCGACGTTCGCCCACAGCGCCCGGGCGAGTGAGGATGGGATGAAGGCATACGTCTCGTACTGGGACCTCGGCGTTCTCACGTTCGACATCAGCGACCCCGCGAACCCGGTGCTGCTCACTCGGACGACGTTCGAGGAGTCGGATGACGGCGACGCGCACTCGATGACGCCCTACGTGAACAAGCGAGGTAGGGAGTTCATCCTCCAGAACGACGAGGACACTTCCCCGAGGTCGCCTGCGGAGATCCGGTACGGAAAGCGCGGGCAAGGCATCGGCGTGGAGAGCGCGGGAAGCGCTCCGCTCTGGCTCGAGCGCAAGCACAAGGTTGCCGCGCCGGTCGTCATGGCCGCCAACCAGGGCTGCGCTGTGGCGGACTACCCTGTCGGGACGGCGGGCAAGATCGCGGTCGCCTACACGCCGTTTCCGTTCTTCGACGCAAGTGGTGACGAGCCGCTCTGCCTGCAGCCGGAGCAGGAGGCGGCCGCCGAAGCTGCCGGCGCCGTCGCGCTCGTCCACGACTTCGTCGCCGAGAACACGAGCCCGCAGTGGTTCGACTTCGGCGAGGTCGGCATCCCCGTGCTCTTCACCGACCACGAGACCGCGCAGGGGATGGTCGCCGCCGGCTTCGCGACGCTGAAGGCACTGAAGCCGTCGTGGGGCTACCTGCGAATCTACGACGCGGAGTCGGGCCGTCAGGTGGCCAAGTTCGACGACGTCAGGAATGTGCACACGCTGCCTGCACCCGTGGGCGACTGGACGATCCACAACACGGAGGTCATGGGCGACCGGGCGTACAGCTCCTGGTACTCGAACGGGATCGTCGCACTCGATCTCGGGCCCCTGGACAAGCGACGGCCGCGTGATCCGAAGTTCGTCGGCCAGTTCGTGCCGCCCCCGGCCGGCGAAGATCTTCCCTTCACCGGGATGTGGGGCGTCTTCATTCGCGAGGACGGTGTCATCTTCGGGAGCGATGCGGCCAGCGGTCTCTGGATCGTGAAGCCGAAGGGCAAGGCCGCCCCGTAGGAACCATGAGGCGGGCCTGCTTCACGGCGGGCCCGCCTCTCTTTACTCGTTATCTCTTCTCTGCTATATAGCAGACATGAGATTGCGAATTCGAAGGTTCGCGATCGGAGCGCTCGCCTATCTGGCGGTCGGCATGGTGTGGCTGTACGGGTTCGTCGATCAGGGCCGGTTCGAGAGCAGTGACGATTGGCGAAACTGGTCGGTGATCGCGCTCGTGCTGGCCGCCCACGTGGCCTTCGGTTGGGCGATTCGCGAGTGGGCGGCGCTACTGCTGCCGATTGCCCTGGTCTTCCTGGCCATACCCGCCGGGTATCCCGAGACGCAGTTCAGCGAGCCCTTGCCGGTCTGGCTCGGTCAGATCTTCTACATCGTCATCGAAATCCCGGCGATCGCATGCGGGCTTGCGCTCCGGACGCTCTACGACGGCTGGCGCCGGACGCCGTGGCCTAGCCGCTAGCGAGGTCGATCTCGGCCGGCAGCACCTCGGGGTCCCGATCGGCGGCCAGCTCGTCGCGCACACGCGCGTCGAAGTACACGTAGACGGTGGCGAGCGCGACATAGGGAATCGCCACGGCGTAGACGATCCCGGCGACGACGTTGGCGAGCGCGAGAGGCGCGTCGAGCAGGAGGATGAGAAGCACGCCGAGGACGGGGCCAACGGCAAGCGCGAGCGCGCCGCCGACGATCGCCAACGTGGCGACCTTCAACCAGTTCAAGCGGACGAGCTTGCCGCTTCGCCGCAGGGCACCGAGCGCCGGGTGGGTCTCGAGCTCGACGATCGGCGCGATCAGGGCCCAGCGCACGGCGAGCCAGACGGCGATGGGGATCAGGATCACGGACGTTGTCAGCAGCGAGACGATGATGACCGCGATGGCGAGCGCGCCCAGCAGCGGCCTCACGCTGTCGAGCGCGAGCCGGTAGGCGTCGACCGGCCCAACTGGGCGGCCCTCGTCGACTTCGACCAGGGCCCGGGCAGCCGCCGCCTGGACGAGGCCGACGCCTGCCAGCGTCAGCGTCGTCAGGAGGGCGACGACGAGCAGGACGAGCAGGGTGGCGCCCTCGCCGTCGGCGTCGATCCCGGCAAAGCCCGCGGCTCCGGTGATCAGCGCCTGGAGGACAGCGACGACGATCGAGATCGGAAGCATCACGAGGCCGATCCCCAGGAAGAGACCGGGCCGCCTCCAGTACATGCGCAGCGACGTGGCGAGAATCTGGCCCCAGGCGCGGCGCCGCGCAAGGCGCAGCGGAGCCGACGGCGTCCACGTCGCCCGCGAGACGAGGAGGACGACGAGTAGCGAGCAACACCGCAAGGACGCCGAGGATGAGCGGCGGGTTCTCGAGGGCCCGCTGAAGCGCCTTCGAGCCGCCGGCGATCGCGTCGCAGAAGAAGTCGGTCGCCCCGGTCCCGAGCGCGCCGCCGGCCGGCACCGCGTAGCTCTGGTCACGCCAGCCCTCGGACCAGGTGATGGGCTCCGTCCACTGCGTCTTCAGGTTGGGGCCGGTGGGGCCGTTGAAGAAAGCGCGCTGGAGCTCGCCCCAGCGGCCCTGGTAGTCGATCCAGGGATAGGCGTCCTGGGCGGCGTCCGGGTCGCTCGGGATCGTGACCACGGTCGGCCGCAGGTCGACGGTCGGTCCGCTCGTGTCGTCGCAGCCGACCCCCTGCTCGGCCGAGCTGCCCAGATAGAGCCCTTCCTCGTAGAAGTTGGCGTGCGAGCCGGCGGCCGGGTGGACGACGGGGTGCGTCCCGTCCACGATCTCGAGCTTGTCCTCGCCCCAGTCGGCCTGCTCGGCGCCCTCGTGCTGGCTGTAGCCGACTCTCGTAGGCTCGACCTCGAGCGCCGCGGCGGCGTCCTCGGCCTCGAAGACGAGCTGGATCATCTCCCAGTCGCCTTCGTGGAGGTTGTTCCAGTCGTTGTAGGCGTAGAAGAGCCAGTACTGGAGCGCCAGCTCGCCGGGGTGGCTCGGGTCGCCGGCGACGTGTGCGTAGACGGCCGGGGCGTCGCCCTCGCTCAGGCGGCGCGCCCAAAGCTCGTAGGTGCAGCCCGGGTCGAGCGCGTTTCCGGGGAAGTCGAGGTGGTACTCGTACAGGCCGTCCGCGAGGTCGTCGGCCGTCGGCGCGATCTCGACGAGGTCGCCGCCGCCCCAGGGCCCGCGCAGCGCGACCGTGGGCTCGTCGAAGAGGAGGTCGACGTTCAGCGGCTCGTACGGCTCACCGGGCCCGCATTCCTCGAGCTGCTCGACGAGGCGGACCACCGGTGCGTAGCGCTCGGCGAGGGCGATTTCGTCCTGGAGGTCGGCTGCGGCCGGCGTTGCGGCTGCAAGCGCCGCCACGAGAGCTGGAAGGAGGGCCCAGGCGCGGATAGCCCATTCTCGCCAGGGCGGGGGATGGCGCCGCCCGAGCTCGGCCGCGGGTTAGGCAGAGTTGCCTTGCGGCTAATGTTCGCCTTGCACTACTGCGCATAGTGTAGTAGTCTCGTCGTAATGGACCAGAGCCAGCTTCTGCGCGGGGCCCTCGACGCCGCCGTCCTCGCGGTCGTCGCGGAGAACGACGGCTACGGCTACGACGTCCTTCGCCGCCTGCGCACTGCGGGCATGACCGAGGTGGGCGACGCGTCGGTGTACGGGACGCTCCGGCGTCTCTACCGGTCAGGCGCCTTGACGTCCTATGTCATGCCCTCGGACGAAGGCCCACACCGCCGCTACTACGGCATGACGGACCGGGGCCGCGGCCAGCTCGAGGAGGCGCGAGCGGTCTGGGCCGATTTTTCGCGCACGCTTTCTAGCCTGCTCAAGACCGAACTGGAGGTGACCGCATGAACGGCGCGACGACCGCTCCGGACGATGTCGGCCGCTACGTCGGCGCCGTCCGCGACGCGCTGGCCGACCTCCCCGCCGACGAGCGCGACGACCTTCTCCTCGAGGTCGAGGCATCGATCGCCGATGCGGCCGGGGACAGCGACGCGCCCGTGGCGGCTCGCCTGGGCCCACCCGAGGAGTTCGCCGCCGAGCTGCGCGAGGCGGCAGGCTTCCATGTCGCTTCGACTGCTCAGCGCGCGGAGCACGGGGGTCTGCGTTCGCTCGCCGGCCGCGCGGCTCGGCACCCGGCTTGGCGCCGCATCCTCTCGCTCGCACGCGACCTCGCGCCGATCTGGTGGGTGGCCCGAGGCTACGCGGCCGTCGGGATCCTCGCGGTCTGGCTCGGGACCGGCTGGGCGGAGCGCTACCCGTTCGTCCCGCGCTTCAACGGGAGCGCCGCGCTCGGAGTCGCGCTGGTCGCTCTCGGCGTCGCGGCGTCGGTCGCGGTCGGCCTCTTCATGCGGCGCCGTGAGATCAGGTCGCGTCTTGCCGTCGTCGCCAACCTCGCGCTCGTCGTGGCGCTGTGGGCCGTTCTCGTGGAGGTCGACAACGCCACGTGGGGAAGCCCGCAGGCGGTCGCTTTCGTCGAAGCGCCTACCGACGGGCTCGCCCTCGACGGAGTCCCCATCACCAACATCTACCCGTACGGACGGAACGGGCAGCTCCTCCACGACGTCCTCCTCTACGACCAGGCCGGCGCGCCGCTCGAGGTGCCGGGCGATCGAGACCTCGATCCCAACCGACGGTTCGTGCTGGGCAAGAACGGCACGACGCTCCTGAACGTCTTCCCGATCCGCTACTTCCAGCCCGGGACGCACACGGTGGCGCATCCCGACGCCGCGCCCGCAGTGAACGTGCCCGTCGTGGTGACGGCGCCTCTCATCCGCCCTGAGAAAGAAACTCCCTAGATCGTCTTGAACTGCTCGAACGGCTGCCGGCAGCTCTCGCAGTAGCGGATCGAGCGGCACGGCGTGGGGCCGAACAGGTTCTCGAGGCGCGTGTCCGAGGAGCCGCAGTACGGGCAGCGGAAGGCATGCGCCTCGAGCTGCACGAGCGTCGGGCCGGTCGCTGTCCGCGGGCCCGGAGGGGCGAAACCGGACTCCTCCAGCTTGCGGCGGCCCTCGGGCGTGATCCGATCGGTCGACCAGGAGTCGTCGAGGACGACGTCGATCTCCGGCTCGGCGCCGAGCGCCCGCACGGCGTCGGCCATCTGGTCGCGCATGACCTCCTGGGCCGGGCAGCCGAGGAACGTCGGCGTGAACTCGACCCGCACGCGCTCGCCTTCGACCTCCACCTCGCGCACGACCCCCAGGTCGACCAGGGAGATCACGGGGATCTCGGGGTCGGGCAGCTCGGCGAGCGCCGCCCAGACCTTCTCGGCGGTCACCATGCCGCACCCGGGATCGAGCGGCGCACCATGGTCATCTCCTCGTGCAGCTCCGCGAAGCCGGCGGCGTGCGAGCCGCGCTCGACCGCGTCGACCTCGTCGCGGCCGACCAGCTTCGCCAGCTCGCCGCGCTGCGACGGCTCGAGCACGCCGAGCGCGTAGGGCCAGAGCTCGGCGAACGCCGCCTCGAACTGCTCGTTTCCCTCCGAGCTTCTCCATCCACATGCGTGCGTGCATGCGGTGGTAGTGCTCCTCGCGGTCCATCTTCGCCGCGAGCCCGGCGAGCTCGGGCCAGTCGGAGCTCATGAGCGCCTTGACGCGGATCGCGTCGGCGGTCTCGTAGAGCCCGTGGCGCGCGATCGTCGCGGCCCAGTCGCCGACCAGCTGCAGCTCGACGAAGGGCGCGCACCGGTACTCCTCCGGCGGGCGGTCGAAGGCGAGCGCGTCCGCGTCGCCGCCCTGCACGCCGGCGACCAGCTCGTAGAGCGCGCGCGCGTGGCCGATCTCGCCCTGCGCGATCGAGGAGAACGCGACATCCTCTTCGAGGAACGGTGCGACACCGGTCCACTCGGAATCCCGCCAGCCGAGGACGAGCTCGTCGTCGGCGAAGGCGAGGACGGCCTCGACGGCGGCGCTAGGAGGTGCCTGCGCGTTCACGCGCTTCCCTGAGCTTGACCTTGAGCGAATAGCCGTCCACACGCCGGTAGTCGCGGTCGAAGACATCGGCGACGTAGGGCTCCTCGATCTCCCGAATCGAGTCGCGCGGGACGACCCAGAGCGCGACCGACTCGGCGCGCCGGCCGTAGAACTCGACGGCGTAGGCCTCTGCGAACTCGAGGTTGGGCGCCTCGAGCGACCCTCCGTGCTGGAACGGCTGGCCCTCGCGCTCCTGGCGGAAGACCTCCCAGATCACGCCGCGTCGGCGAGGACCGCCCGGCGCACCCAGGCCGTCTCGTCGCGCGAGGCGCGCCGGAGGCCGAGGCGCCGCTCCGTCGCGGGGCCGTGGCCGGTGACGACCCACTTGAGCTCGTCCCAGTCGGGCTCCGAGTAGTGCCAGACGCCGGTCTTCTCGTCCTTGCGGAGCGCCGGGTCGGGAACGGTGAGGCCGAGCTCCCAGATCTGGTCGACGTACCCGTCGAGGAACTGCTGGCGCGCGTCCTCGTTCGCCTGGCTCTTGATCCGCCACTGGTACATCGGGTCGTCCTCGGCCGGGGTGGGATTGCCGTGGAACTGCATGAGCGGACCCCACCAGCGGTCGAGCGCCTCCTGGACGAGCTCGCGCTGCTCGTCGGTGCCGGTCATCATCGTGAGCACGACGTCGCGGCCGTGGAGGATGTGGAACGACTCCTCCCAGCAGATCTTCTTCATGATCCGTGCGTACGGCGCGTACGAGCACTTGAGGAGCGCCTTCTGGGAGATGATCGCCGCGGCGTCGACGAGCCAGGCGATCACCCCGACGTCGCCCCAGGTCTTGGTCGGGTAGTGGAAGACGTTGTGGAACTTCGTCTTACCGGCGATCAGGTCGTCGAAGCAGGCCTCGCGCGGCTTCCCGAGGTCCTCGACGACGCGGTAGATCAGCTGGCCGTGGCCGACCTCGTCCTGCACCTTGGCGGTGAGGGCCAGCTTCCGCTGCAGCGTGGGCGCGCGGAGGATCCACTCGCGCTCGGGCAGGACGCCCATGAGCTCCGAGTTGCCGTGCATCTCGATGAACTTGATCAGGGCCTTGCGGTAGTCGTCCGGCATCGGGTCGCCGGTCTCGACCTGGCCGCCTTCGGCGAGATAGGCGCGAAACTCGTCGTCCGTCATCCGCTCGAGCACTGGCAATGCCTCCCAACCGAACGATCGTTAGGATAGAAGCCTACCATGACCCGTCGCGAGGAGCTTGCCCGCGAGGCCGCCCGCCTCTTCGCCGAGAAGGGCTACCACGGCACGTCAATCGGCGCCATCGCTGAGGCCATCGGCGTCCAGAAGGGCTCGCTCTACGCCCACATCGACGGCAAGCAGGACCTCCTCTTCGAGACCATGCGCCAGGGTGCGGAGGCCTTCCACGGGGCGCTCGACGCGATCCCCGAGGAGCTGCCCCCCACCGAGAAGATCCGCCTCGCGCTCCGCGGCCACCTCAGCGTCGTCGCCGAGCAGATCGACCTGGCCACGGTCTTCGTCCAGGAGTGGCGCTACCTGGACGGGGAGCGCCGCGAGCAGTTCGTCTCCGAGCGGCGGCGCTACGAGGAGCGCGTGCGCGCGCTCTTCCGGGAGGGACGCGAACAGGGTGAGCTGCGCTCCGATCTCGACGAGAACCTGGCGGCGCTCCTCTTCCTCTCGGCCGCGAACTGGGCCTTCACGTGGCTGCGGGCGGGCGCGGACACGGACGCTCTCGCCGACGCCTTCTACGGCCTGCTGGTCGACGGGATGCGCGGCTACTCGACGCCCTCCTGAGGAGCCTCCGGGCAGGGCCCCGGGATCCTTGACATTCGTAGCCATGGGGCGGAAGATCGCCCGGCTCTCCTCGGGAAGCGAAACGTCAGTCGAACGGAAAAGGGGGAATTCGCTATGGGTCGACGACCATGGATCGTGGTCGCTCTCGCAGCCGTTCTCGCCGCGATGCTCGTCCCGGGCTCGGCCGTCTCCGTCGTGCAGCACTCCGACGACGGCGACTCGGCCGAGTTCGACGTGCGGACCGGCGTGGCTGCGCCGACGGCGGCGCAGCGGGCGGCTGCCAAACGCATAGGCGCAACTGTCATTTGGAACAAGTTCGGAACGCCGGCTTCGCTGAGCAAGCGGGGCAAGTTCCTCGCGACGGGCATCAGGGGTGCGAATGCCGTCGCGGCCGCGCGGTCGTGGCTGAACGCGAACAAGGCCATCCTCGGCCTGCGCTCGACGTCCAACCTCGTGCTCGACGCCGACACGCGCTTGTCGGCGAGCAACGGCCATGCCGTCAACTTCCGCCAGGTCTTCGAGGGCCTCGAGGCGGCGGAGGGCGGGCTCGTCACGGTCGGCATCACCGGCTCGGCGGCCAAGCGCTGGAGGGTTGCCTACGTGTCGTCCTCGCTCTCGCGCGCGACGACGCTCGCACCCGGCGAGATCGAGCTCTCGCCTGCCGAGGGGCTGGCGCACGCGGCGCAGGCCGCCGGTGACGGCTTTTCGGTGGCGGCGGTCACCCCCGCCAGGGACGCCGCCGGCTACGAGTCCTTCCAGGTCGACGGGCTCGAATCGCTCCAGCACGTGAAGCTCGTGAGCTTCCCGACGCCGCGGGGCGGCGTGCTCCCGGCCTACGAGTCTCTGGTTGTCGACAGGGAGGCCAGCAAGGCGCATCGCATCTACGTCGACGCGCGGAATGGCCGGGTGCTTGCACGCTTCCCGGCCGTCTTCAACCTGGCCGACCAGGAGCTCGTCCCGGTGACGATCCCGTTCTCGGGCACGCTGCTGACGACACCGAACAGCTGCGCGCCGAGGCACGGGCCGTTCGTCGTCGGCTCGGGCGTCCGCTTCCTGCGCGTGTTCGCGAACGCGGACAACCCGGGCCAGGACATCCTCCTGAGGCTCTACCGGGATGCGGCGCTGGTCGCGACCTCGCTCAACGTCGGGTTCACGCCCGAGGCGATTCAGTACGAGCCGACCGGCGGAGTGCCGCCGGGCAACTACTTCGCCGAGGTCTGCGTCTTCGGGACGCCTCTCGAGCCGCGGACCTACACCGGCACGTTCACGATCGACGACACGCCGGCCCCGCATCCGTACCTTGCGCGGTGGCAGGTGTTCCCGGCCAACCCGCCGCTCGCCACGCTCGCGGGCGACCCGTGGGGCAACCCGAGCACGGACACGCGCGACCTGTGGTGCTGGGACGCCGGTGAGGCGGCCGACTGCGACAAGGTCGTCGGCAACCTCGCCTCGCGTGCCCCGTGGGATCACAACGTCCGGGCGAACGCTCCGACGTTGACCACGATCGGGAACAACGCGGTCACTGCAACGTCCTGGGCCCATCCGTTCGTGCCGAGCCCGCCCGGGTACCGGCCGACGAGCCCGAGCCGCGACTACCTGTACCCGTGGACGAACGACTGGTTCCTCGGGGATTGCGAGCCTACGCCGGGAGCCCCGGGGGCCACCTGGGACGACTCGGCAGCGGTGACGAACCTGTTCGTGGCGCACAACCGGGTGCACGACTGGGCGTACTTCCTTGGCTTCAACGAGCGCAACTGGAACGCTCAGGACGTCAACTTCGGGCTCACCGAGACCTGGCGCGAGAACGACCCCGTGGTCGGCAACGCCCAGGCCGGCGTGCTCGCGGGCGCGCGGGACAACGCGAACATGTTCCCGATGCCCGAAGGGCTGACGGCGTTCACCAACATGTACATGTGGCAGTCCGTCGCCGGCGCCTTCTACGCGCCGTGCGTGGACGGCGACTTCGACATGGGCGTCATCGTCCACGAGTACGGCCACCTGATCGAGAATCGCCTGATCGGCAAGGGCGGACTCCGCTCGGGCCACCACGCCGGCGCCATGGGCGAGAGCCACGGCGACCTGATGGGGATGGAGTACCTGAACGGGAACGACCTCGTGCCGACCGACGACGAGAACCCGTACGCCGTCGGGACGTACGCGACCGGCAACAAGGTGCGGGCGATCCGCAACTACGGGATGAACTTCCCGATGTCGGGCGGCGTGCCCCAGCCGAGCAAGCAGCTCATGATCAACGCGCTGAACTTCAGCAACATGGGCTACGACCTCACGGGGCCGCAGGTCCACGCCGACGGCGAGATCTGGAGCAAGGTCAACTTCGACATCAGGAAGGCGCTGAGCGCGAAGTACGACGGCAAGTTCCCGCCGGAGGACACCGACCTGCAGATCGCATGCGCCGAGGGCGAGCTGCCTCCGCAGAACTGCCCGGGCAACCGGCGCTGGGTTCAGCTCCTCTTCGACGCGATGCTGCTCATGCCCACGAACCCGTCCATGCTCCAGGCACGCGATGCCCAGCTGGCCGCCGACCTGATGCGGTTTGGCGGGGCGAACCAGAAGGAGCTGTGGCTCGAGTTCGCGCGGCACGGCTTCGGCCGGAACGCGACGAGCACCAACACCACGGCCAACACCGACACCGATCCGACGCCGGACTTCGAGGCCATCGGGACGGCTCCCGCGATCGTGACGTTCACGGCGCGGAGGCTCAACCAGAACGTGCCGGTCAACGCGCGGATCTTCGTCGGGCACTACGAGGCCCGCTCCTCGCCGATCGCCGACACCGACCCGGCGACGACGGGCCCGAACCTGGACAACGTCGCCAGGTTCGCTCCGGGGACGTACGAGTTCGTCGCCACCGCACCGGGGTACGGCCACGTTCGCTTCCGCGAGCAGATCCGCGAGGGTAGGAACGTGACGATCTCGCTGCGGTTCGCCGACAACTGGGCGTCCGCCAACGCAGGAGCCGTTGCGACCGGCGACACGAGCGGAGCAGATGCCGCCGCGCAGGCCGCCCAGCTTCGCAACCTGATCGACGACACGGAGAACACGACCTGGACGACCGCCGGGAACATCGACGGGGCGGGCAACCTGTCCGCCGACGGCAAGAAGGTCACGGTCGACCTTGCCGGCACGGCGGCGCAGAGGATCAGCCACGTCCAGGCGAGCGTCCTGCTCTCGAACAATGTCAACCGCTTCACGGCGGTTCGCCAGTTCGAGATCTGGGCGTGTGACGCGACCGACGGCGACGACTGCGCGACGGACGCGGGCTTCTCGCTCGCGTACTCGAGCCCGGCCGACGCCTTCCCCGGCAACCCGCCGAGGCCGGTCGCACCGCACATGATCCTGCGGTCGTTCGACATCCCGAACACGCGGGCCACGCACCTGCGCCTCGTGGTCAAGACCACCCAATGCACCGGCGGGCCGGCGTTCCAGGGTGACCAGGACGCCGACCCAGCGGTCAACGCCGACTGCGACTCGAACCTCGTGGTTCCGCCTCCGCCTCTGCCCCCTCCGTCGCGGAGCTTCGTCCGCGCGGCCGAGCTGCAGGCGTTCAGCTCGAGCTCCAGGGCCGACTAGCGGTACAGTCGACCTCGGACGAAGGAGGGGGCCAACGCGGCCCCCTCCTTCACGTTCCGGGCGCAACTACAGTGGCGCCGTGACCGATGCGGCCCTGATCGTCAATCCGCGTGCGACGCGGGTCACGCCGGAGCTGACGGTCGCCGTCGAGCGCGAGCTCCACGCCGGCGGGCAGACGGTCGAGACGCTGCTCACCGAGCGGCCACGGCACGCCGCCGACCTCGCCGCAGCCCTGGGGAGCAGCGTCGAGCGGATCTACGTCTTCGGCGGCGACGGCGCGTACAACGAGGTCGTGAACGGCGTCGACGAGGACGTCGCCGTCGGCTTCATACCGGGCGGCTCCACCAGCGTGCTCCCGCGCGCGCTCGGGCTGCCGCGCGACCCCGTCGAGTGCGCCCGGCTTCTCGCCCGGTCGGAGCGCGAGCGTTGCATCTCGCTCGGCCGCGTGAACGGACGCCGGTTCGCCTTCGGCGCCGGCGTCGGGCTCGACGCCGAGCTCGTGCGTCGCGTGGACGGGCTCGGCCGCCACGACGGCCGGCGCGCCGGCGACGTCGCCTTCGTTCGCACGCTCGTCGGCATCCTCGCGCGCCGGTTCGGGCGCCTTCAGCCGGCGATGACCGTCCTCGGCCGCGACCGGGTCGCGTTCGCGCTCGTGGCGAACTGCGACCCGTACAGCTTCGCCGGGCCGCTGGCGATCCGTGTCGCGCCGCGCGCGCGCTTCGAGCTCGGCCTCGATCTCGTCGCGCCCCGCGCCGTCGCTCCGTGGCAGCTTCCGAAGGTCGCCGTGTGGGCGTTGGCGGGCCGCGGGCAGACCTCCTCCCCGCACGTCCTTTACGTGCACGACCTCGATGCGGTCGAGATCGAATGCGACGTCCCGACCCCGCTCCAGGCCGACGGCGAGGACCTCGGCGACGTCGTCTCGGCCCGCTTCGAGGCGGAGCGCGACGCGCTGAGGGTGCTCGTCGGCGATAATTGACCGCGTGGCACGGGTGCTTCCGGCCGAGCACGACGTTCGGCGGATCATCGGCGATGGGGATCTAGTGGCGGACGGCGAGGTCGACGGCCTCGACGAGGCTGCGCTCCTGGACCTCTACAAGGCGATGATCCTCCTGCGGACCTACGACGAGCGCTCGGTCGTCTATCACCGGCAGGGCCGGATCGGTACGTACGCGATCTTCTGGGGGCACGAGGCCATCCAGGCCGGCTCCGCCCTGGCGCTTGCGGACGAGGACTGGATCTTCCCCTCCTACCGCGAGTCCGCGATCGGGCTCCTGCGCGGGATGCCGCCGGAAACGGTGCTTGCCTGGTGGCGCGGGCATCCCGCCGGATGGTGGGACCCCCGCGAATTCCGGCTCGCCTCGATCACCGTGCCGATCGCCACGCACGTCCCCCACGCCGCCGGCTACGCCTGGGGCGCCAAGCTCAAGGGGGAGAGCGCGTGCTCCATCGTCTACTTCGGGGACGGCGCCACGTCCGAGGGCGCCTTCCACGAGGGGGCGAACTTCGCCGCGGTGATGCGCGCGCCGGTCGTTCTTCTCTGCAACAACAACCAGTGGGCGATCTCGACGCCGCTCGAGGCGCAGACCCGCGCCGAGTCGCTGGCCGACAAGGCTGCGGGCTACGGCATGCCGGGCGTCCGCGTGGACGGCGGCGACGTGCTGGCGGTCTACGAGGCGACCTCGGAGGCGCTCGACCGCGCACGCGCGGGTGATGGGCCGACATTCATCGAGGCGCTCACCTACCGGTCGGCCCCGCACGCCACGGCCGACGACCCCAGCGCTTACTGGGACGAGGAGCGCGTGGAGGAGGAGCGGCGAAACGAGTGCGTGGGGCGCTACGAACGCTATCTGCGCCGCGTGGGCGTCCTCACCGATGAGCTCGCCGAAGAGATTCGCGCCGACGCCCTCGGGAGGATGAAGGCCGGCATCGCTGCCGCCGAGGCAATGCCGCCTCCCGACCCCGAGGTGGTCTTCGCGCACGCCTACGTCGACCCACCGCCGGGTTTCCGGGACGGCTAGTGGCCGAGCGGACTCTCGTCGAGGCGGTCAACGACGCGCTGCACGTGGAGATGGAGCGCGACGGCTCGATCATGGTCATGGGCGAGGACGTGGGCCGTGCCGGCGGGGTCTTCCGCGCGACCGCCGGCCTGCGCGACCGCTTCGGCGTCGACCGCTGTGTCGACACGCCGCTGGCGGAGGCGGGAATCCTCGGTACGGCGATCGGGCTGGCGATGGCGGGCTGGCGGCCGGTGTGCGAGATGCAATACGAGTCCTTCAGCTACCCCTGCCTCGACCAGCTGATCACGCACGTCGGGCGCTATCACTGGCGGACGGGCGGCGCTATGCAGTTCCCCCTGACGATCCGTATGCCTACCGGCGGCGGGGTGCGTGCGCCCGAGCTCCATGAGGACTCGCCCGAGGCCTACTACGTGCACACCCCCGGCGTGAAGGTGGCGATCCCGTCGACGCCCGCGGACGCCAAGGGCCTGCTCGCGGCCGCGATCCGCGACCCGGACCCCGTCGTGATCATGGAGCCGAAGGCCCTCTACCGCAGCCCGCGTGGCGAGGTGCCCGAGGGGGAGCACGTCGTGCCTCTCGGGAAGGCGCGGATCGCCCGCGAAGGCAGCGATGTAACGCTCGTCGCCTACGGCACCATGGTGCAGACCTGCCTCGAGGCGGCCGAGCAGCTGGACGCGAGCGCGGAGGTCGTGGACATCCGCAGCCTCAAGCCGTTGGACGAGGAGACGATCCTCGCGTCCGTCGGCAAGACCGGGCGCGTGGTCGTGGTGCAGGAAGCCCCGCGCGTCGCGGGCTTCGGCGCAGAGATCGCCGCCGTGATCGCCGAGAAGGCGATCCTCGACCTCCAGGGGCCGATCCTCCGCGTGACCGGCTACGACGTGCCCTTCCCGTACTGGTCGATCGAGCATGAGTACCTGCCGACGCCCGAGCGCGTGGCCGAAGCAGCCACGAAGGTCCTGGCGTACTAGGTGCTCCTCCAGGCAATACCAGCCACACTTCTGCCCCGCGATCACGCGGCGCCAGAGCCCACCCTCGCCCTCACCAAGGCTTCCTCAGCCTTGCCTTCGGCCGAGTGCGAACTCTGGCTCGGTGCTCGCGAAGCAGAAGCGGGGCAGCATCACCTGAAGGAGCACTAGTGGCCTACGAGTTCAAGCTTCCGGACCTCGGCGAGGGGGTCGCCGAGGGTGAGATCGCCCGCTGGCTGGTCGAGGTCGGCCAGCACATCGAGGAGGACGACCCGCTCGTCGAGATCAACACCGACAAGACGACGGTCGAGATCCCCTCGCCCGCTTCGGGCACGGTCGCCCGCATCCTCGTCGCCGAGGGCGAGCTTGTCCCGGTCGGCACGCCGCTCGTCCACATCGGCGACGGCGAGCTCCCCGCGGCCGAGCCCGCCCCGCCCGCGGAGGCGGCAACCACGCAAGCCGAGAAGCCCGCTGCGCCGCCGACCGAGCGCGTCCAGGCGACGCCGCTCGTCCGGCGCATCGCCGCCGAGCTCGGGGTCGAGCTCTCGCTCCTGGCGGGAACGGGCCCAGGTGGGCGGATCACCGAAGAGGACGTCAGGCGCTACTCGTCGTTCTCGGGCGGCCCGGCGCCTGCCGCGGGCCCCGAGCGCCGGATCCCGCTGCGGGGCGTCCGGCGCCAGATCGCCCAGCACCTCGCTCGCTCGCACACCGAGGTTCCGGCGGTCACGGTCGTCGAGGAGTGCGACTTCACCGCGCTCTCGGCCGCGCGCGGCGAGCGCTCGTACCTTCCGTACCTCCTCCAGGCGGTCGTCGGCGGGCTCGAGGAGGTCCCCGAGCTGAACGCGACGCTCGACGGGGAGGAGATCGTCTTCTGGGAGCGCTTCGACCTCGGGCTCGCCGTCCAGACGGACGAGGGCTTGACGGTTCCCGTCATCCGGGCCGCCGACGAGAAGTCGCTCGACGAGCTCGAGGCCGAGGCACGCCGGCTGGCGGAGGGCGCGCGCGCCGGCACCCTCAAGCCGGAGGAGCTGCGCGGCTCGACGTTCACGGTCACGAGCGCCGGGAAGCTCGGCGGCCTCTTCGCCACGCCGCTCGTCAACCACCCCGAGGTCGGCATCCTCGGCCTGCACCGCATCGGGCCGCGGGCGGCGGTCGTCGACGGCGAGATCGCCGTGCGCGAGATCGGCTGGCTCGCCTGCACCTTCGACCATCGCGTGGTCGACGGTGCCCGCGCGAGCACCTTCCTGCTCGACGTCATCGCTCGGCTCGAGTCCCCGGAATAGAGAGAGCCCGGCCGGAGCCGGGCTCTCGATGGTCCGTGAACGGTCGGCGCTAGTTGTCGTCGTCGCGGTCGTTGATCTGCGCGCGAATCTCGCCGCCCGGCCAGGCCGGGTTCCCGCCCGTGCTGTGAACGTTCGCGTACGTGTGCCCTGCGCGCATCGCGGCCACGAGCTCGTCGAACTCGCCCAGCCCGATGCCCTGAACGACCGGGCCGATGATGTCGGCCGCGTCGATGACGCCGGTGACCGTGCCGGCGGTCGCCGGGCACGCGGGCTTGTCGCCGCCGCTGCACAGGAACGCCGAAACGCCCCCGTTCACCGCGCGCTTGCCGAAGTGGATGTGCGCGGCGGAAACGGTCCCGCCCTCGATCCCGGAGTAGGTCAGCTCGTAGGTGATGGTCTGGGCGTCGTCGTCGATCGTGGCCTCGAACGACCCCGTTGCGCCAGTCGAGACGTCCGGGTTCTCCTGATACCCGGTCAGGTCGTCGGCCTTCAGGTTCTTCTTGTCTCCTGAAGCACCCGCGAGTGACGCGACCAGAAGCCCGGCCGCGAGGACCGCGACGGCCAACAGAATGCTGCGCCTGCGCATGGCAATCCTCCCCTTCGTTCCCCTACTGGTTCGTCCCGCACTTCGCGGGTTCAGCCGATACTACGGGAGGAGACTGCGGCCGGATTGCACCGGTTTCGAGGCGTCGAGATGGCCGCCGATCATCCGCTCGATGCGCGGCGCGCTCGACCGGCCCTCGAGGCGCGCGACGGGCTTGCGGCCGTCGACGAGGACGAGCGTCGGGACCTCGGTGACGTCGAGGCGCTCCGCGAGATCGGGGTGCTCGTCGACGTCCACCCGAGAGACGCGGAGGCGGTCTCGCTCCTTGCGCGCGAGGTTGGCGAGCAGGCTCTCCATGCGCCGCCCCGGCCCGGACTGGGCGGAGGTGAAGAAGAGAAGGAGAGGTTGCTTTGCCCGGTCTGCCATCACCTTGCGGGTTCCCGGCGCTTCGCTTCCGCAAACGGCTCGGCGGCCACGGCTAGACTCAGAGCGATGGACGGCCCTCTGGACTGGTATCTGCTCGGCGTCGTGCTCGGCTTCGGCGTCCTGGCTGGCGTCGGCGCGGTCGGCGCAGTGCGCAATCCCGCATGGGTGTTGCTCGCGCTCGCGGCCGCCGTTCCGGGCGTCGCGCTCTCCCTGGTCGCCCTCCCGTGGTGGTCCCTCGTCGCTTTCGCCGCCGCGGCGCTCCTTGCGTTCCTCGGGCTCAGGCGGCTCTCGACCGAGGCGCTCCCGGCCGCGGCGCTCGCGGCGCTGGTCCTGGCGGCGATCCCGGCGCTCGGATACGTCGCGGCGGTGGCGACGCCGATCGCGGGCGCACGACTGGGCAGGCGCGCCGACAAGCGGTACGCGGGCCTCCGAGTTCTCGCCAAGGACTGACCTGACGGACGCCGACCGGAAGAAGCTCGTCCTCGTCGTCATCGACGGGCTCACGCCCGAGGCTCTCGAACGCGGCCTCGACGAAGGCAGGCTCCCCGCTCTCGGCGCGCTCGCCGACGCGGGCTGGAACGGGCGCGGCACGAGCGTCTTCCCGTCGCTCACCCCGGTCTGCCTGACGTCGATCGCGACGGGCGCGTTCCCCGACGTCCACCACATCCCGCACCTGGTCTGGTACCACCGCGGCGAGCAGCGCGTGGTCGAGTACGGCTCGTCCTTTTCGGCGATGCGCGCCGTCGGCGCCCGGCAGGCGATCCGCGACACGGTCTTCGGCATGAGCGGCGAGCACGTCTCGCCGCGTGCGACCACCGTCTTCGAGGCGCTCGAGGACGCCGACCTCGAGCCGGCGGCCATCAACTTCACCTGTTACCGGGGACGAACGCGCCACCCGATTCGCCTGCCGGCGCTGGCGCGCAGGAACCGCTGGTACGAGGCCGTCTACGGCCCGCGGCACTTCTTCTTCTTCAACGTCTTCGAGTCCGACCGCACGGGGTCGCCCCTGGCGGTTCGCTCCCGGCTGGGCGGCTCGATCGATGACTACGCGGCGGTCGTCGGCCGCTGGTTGGTGACCCGCGACGCCTTCGACTTCCTCGTCTTCTATCTCCCCGACTACGACTATGCCTCGCACCTCAGCGGCCCTGAAGGCTCGCTCGAGGCTCTCGAGCGCTCCGACGCGGCACTCGCGCGTCTCCTGGGCGCGGCGGGCGGCCCCGACGCCTTTCTCGAGCGCTACGCGGTGATCGTGTGCTCCGACCACGGCCAGACGCAGGTCGAGCGCCTGGCCCGCCTCCAGGACTCGTTCCCGGCCGACCTCGAGGGCGTGCTCGCTCTCGCCTCCAACAGGGCCGGAATGGTCTACCGGCTCCCGGGTTGCCGGCTCGACGCCCGCGCGCTCGCTGAGCGCCTGGACGACGAGCCCGCCGCGGACGTCGTCCTTTTCCGCGAAGGCGCCGCGGCGGTCGCGCGGCGGCACGGCGGCGAGCTTCGTTTCGCACCGGAAGGCGCCGGCTGGCGCGTGGAGGGCGAGGCCGCCCTGCTCGACCCGGACGTCTATCCCAACGCGCTCGAGCGGTCGTGGCGCGCGCTCGCGGCACCCACCGCGGGCGACGTCCTCGTCTCGGCGACCGAGGGCTGGGAGCTCGTCGACGGTGGCGGCCGGCACCACCTCGGCGGCGGCAGCCACGGCTCGCTGGTCGCCGGCGACTCGACGGTTCCGTTGCTTGCCGCCGGCTTCGACTCCACGCCGTTCGGCCCCGAGCCGTCGATCACCGACCTGGCCCCGATCGCCCTGCAGCACTTCGACCTCCGCCCACCCGACTCGATGCGCATCGCCCGTGAGGCGGCGCGAGCCTGACTTCGACGCGTTGCGCGCGCGGATGGTCGCGGAGCAGGTGGAGGCCCGCGGCGTCCACGACGAGCGTGTCCTCGAGGCGATGGGGAAGGTCCCCCGCGAGGCGTTCACCGACGCCGACGACCGCAAGCGCGCCTACGACGACATCCCCATCCTGATCGGCTGGGGCCAGACGATCTCGCAGCCGTACATGGTCGCGCTCATCTGCGAGGAGGCTTCCGTCCGGCCGGGCGCCAGGGTGCTCGACGTCGGAACGGGGTCCGGCTATCAGGCGGCCGTGCTCGCCGAGCTCGGCGCCGAGGTGCACTCGATCGAGCGGCTGCGCCAGCTCGCCGAGCGCGCGCGGGAGAAGCTCGACGCCGCCGGCTACGACGACGTCCAGGTCCACCTCGGCGACGGGTCGCTCGGCGATCCGGAGCACGGTCCCTTCGACGCGGTGACGGTCGCCGCTGCGGCGCCGGAGCTGCCGCGCGCGCTCTACGACCAGCTCGTCGTCGGCGGACGGCTCGTCGTTCCCGTCGGCGACCGCCGTGGCCAGCGGCTCGAGGTGATCGTCAAGAGCCCGGAGGGCCCGGCCGTCGCCCACTCGGTCGCCTGCCGCTTCGTGCCGCTCGTGGGCGAGGAGGGCTATTAAATCCCTGCAAGTGACGCTTTGACACGTGCCTGACGAGGGTTTGGGCGCACCCGCGGGAGGGCATCCTGGCCGCTGGATGGCGCCACTCCACCGGACCGGCGCGCTGGTCGGCCGCGCGGTCATGTACCGGGACATTCGCCTCGGCGTCGTCGTGGACGCGCTGCTCGACGGGCCCGTTCGCAGGCTCGTCGGCCTGGACGTCCTCTGCGGGGACGGCGCGCACCGCTTCCTGCCGTTCCCCGCGTGCGACGTGGTCGAGAGCCATATCGCGGTCGACTCCGCGCTCGTCTTCCTCGAGCGGGACGTCGACTTCTACCGCGCCGGCGGTCGCTCGTTCTCCAAGCTCCAGCGGCTCCCCGTGCGCCTGTCGGGGATCGAGGTCGGGACGCTGACCGATATCGTCGTGACTCCGGCCGGAGACGTCAGGCACGTCGTCGCCTCGACCTCGAGCGGCGATCGCGAGCTCGAGCCGGGGCTCGGCCTCGTGGTCGGGAACCTCGACCTCCGTCCGGCCGTCTGAGGTAACGATCTAACCTTCTCTTCCGTGGCGAAAGGAGCACAGGCGACTTCCTCGCGCGCGAGCGCGCTGACGGACGCGGCCTCGGGCGCGCTGCGCCGGCCTGCGAACTGGATGCAGCTGGCGAAGTTCTGCGCGGTCGGCGCCTCGGGCTACGCCGTCAATCTCGCCGTCTACGCAACGCTGCTCTCCTTCGACGTCCACTACCTGCTCGCCGCGGTGGGCTCGTTCCTCGTCGCCGTCACCAACAACTACTGGTGGAACCGCCACTGGACGTTCCGGCGCCAGCGCGGCCACCTCGTCTTCCAGGGCTTCCGCTTCCTCGTCGTCTCCACGGTCGCCCTCGCGGCGAACCTCGCCTTCCTGAGCATCCTCGTCGCTCTCGGCATGCCCAAGCTGCCGGCGCAGGCGATCGCGATCGTGCTCGTGACCCCGTGGAACTTCGTCGCCAACAAGCTCTGGAGCTTCCGACGGCGGCGCGCCTGATGTTTGGCCGGTGAGTGGAGTGCTCGCCGGGGATGGCTGCGACCAAGCCGGGCGCCGCGATTGTCCGCGGCGCGTACCCGAACGTACGTGTAAGGACAAGCGCGACGAACCGGCGCCGCGTCGCAGCCACCATCCGCGGGTGCTCCATTCGCCGGTCAAGCATCTGCTAGCCGCCGTTGCGCTCGTCGCGCTGGCGGTCGCGGCGCCCGCGGCCGGCCAGACGGCGCCCACGACGCCTGTCTACGACGCGCGCGGAAACCTGATCGGGACGCCGTTCGTCCCCGAGCCCACGCAGCCCCTCCTCACCGAGGACGAGGCGATCGAGCGCGCGCTTGCGAACGGGAAAGTCGCCGACTGGCTCGACCGCTACCCGGAGACCAGCCTCACGAAGCAGGCGGAGCTCGACGAGGACGCGAAGGTGTGGACGGTCAGGGTCTGGTCTTCCCTCCCCGACGCCGGCCAGGTCGTCCTCGCCAAGGTCGACGACACGTCGGGCGCCGTGACCGAGGCGTGGACCGGGCCGCAGGTCGCGTGGAAGATGGCGCGCGGCTACGACGGCGCCTTCGGGCGGAAGATCAACAACCCGTGGATCTGGCTCTCGCTCTGCGCCGTCTTCTTCATCGGCCTCGCCGACCTGCGGCGGCCGCTCTCGATCCGCAACGTCGACCTGCTCGTCCTGCTCTCGTTCGGGATCTCCCTCTACTTCTTCAACCGCGGCGAGGTGTTCCGGGCGATGCCGCTCGTCTATCCGCCGATGCTCTACCTGCTCGGGCGCATGGCCTGGATCGGGTGGAAGGGGCGGGCGAGCCCGTCGCGGCCGCTCTGGCCGATCTGGGTCCTGCTCGCCGCGACCGTCTTCCTCGCGGGGTTCCGCTTCGGGCTCAACGTGCGCGCGTCCAACGTCATCGACGTCGGGCTCGCCGGCGTCATCGGCGCGCAGCGCATCGCCGAGGACGGCGAGTCGCCCTACGGGAACATGCCGACCGACGAGGGGAAGGAGTGCGGCCCTGCGGATGCGGACGGGTACGTCCGCGAGCGGATCCAGACGAACGGGCGCTGCGAGGTCGCCAACGGGCGCGGGGACACGTACGGGCCGATCAGCTACCTGGCGTACGTCCCAGGCTTCCTCACCATGGGCTACGACTACAAGTGGGACGACCTGCCGGCCGCGCACTTCACGTCGCTCCTCTGGGACGGTCTGGCGCTCCTCGGCATGGGGCTGCTCGGACTGCGGTTCGGAGGGCCGCGACTCGGCGCAACGCTGGCTTTCGCCTGGGCTGCCTACCCGTTCACGCAGTACGTCTCGAGCTCGAACTCCAACGACGCGATCATGCCCGCGTTCCTCATCTGGGGGCTCGTCTTCGTGACGTCGCACCCGGCCCGGGGGGTGTTCCTCGGCCTTGCGGCCTGGACGAAGTTCGCGGCGTTCCTGCTCTTCCCCCTCTGGGCGTCGTACCCGAAGGCGACGCGCTGGCCGCGTGCCCAGCTGCTCTTCCTGGGCGGCTTCCTGCTGGCCACGGCGATCGCCTTCTGGATCCTCCTGCTCGAGCCCGATCCCCTCCACGCGGCGCGCGAGTTCTGGGACCGGACGTTCGGCTGGCAGCTCGCGCGCTCATCGCCGTTCTCGATCTGGGATTGGGACGAGTACCCGGGCTACCCCGACCTGCACATTCTCCAGACCGTTCTCAAGGGGCTCCTCATCGCGGCCGCGGGGGTGCTCGCCTTCGTGCCGCGGACCCGCAACGTCGTCCAGCTCGCCGCGCTCACCGGGGCGCTCCTGATCGGCTTCGAGCTCGTCCTCACGCACTGGTTCTATCTCTACATCCCGTGGTTCTTCCCCTTCGTGGCCTTCGCCTTGCTCGTGCCCGCCTCGATGCGTGTCGCGCAGGGGGAGGCGGCGGCCGAGGAGCCCGCCGGTGAGCGTCCAGTCGAAGAGCTCGTACCCGCACGCTGACGCCGCGCGGGTCCTGCTCGCCCTGGCCGTTGGGCTCGGCCTCTTGACGGCGACGTGGGCGGCGCTGCACCTCCCGCCGTTCGACAGCTCCCAGATCATCGACACGCCGGTCTACCAGGACTACGGCGAGCGGATGGCCGCCGGTGAGGTCCCGTACCGCGACTTCGAGCTCGAGTACCCGCCCGGCGCGCTGCCCGTCTTCTGGCTGCCGACGATCGGGCCGGCCGAGCACTACCGCTCGATCTTCGAGATCCTCATGTGGACGTGCGCGGCCGCACTGCTCGCGCTCGTCGTGCGGGCGGTCGCCGACCGCGGCGTGTCACCAGGACGGGTGCTCGCAGTCGCGGTCCTCGTCGGACTCTTCCCGCTCCTGCTCGGCTCGGTCGTGCTCACGCGTTACGACCTCTGGCCGGCGGCCCTGACCGCCGCGGCCCTCGCTGCGCTTCTGTCCGGCCGCGAGCGGCTCGCGCTCGCGGTGCTCGGGCTCGCGGTGGCAGCGAAGATCTACCCGCTCGTCCTGCTCCCGCCGGCGCTCGTCTACATCTGGCGCCGTTACGGGAGCCGGGAGGCCGTCGCCGCCGCGGGCGCGTTCGTCGCCGTGGTCGCCCTCGTCGTCGCCCCGTTCGCGCTCATCGCTCCCGAAGGGCTCGCCGATTCGCTGGGCCGCCAGCTCGGCCGGCCGCTCCAGATCGAGAGCCTCGGCTCCTCCGTCCTGCTCGCCGCGCACCAGCTCGGCTTCTACGACGCCACCGTCGTCTCGACGCACGGCTCGCAGAATCTCTCGGGCGACCTACCGGACGCGCTCGCCACGGTGCAGACGGTGATCCAGGGGCTGGCCCTCGTCGGCGTTTGGCTGCTCTTCTTCCGCGGGCCGGCGACCGCCACCCGGCTGACCGCCGCGTGCGCAGCGTCCGTCGTCGTCTTCGTCACCTTCGGGAAGGTGCTCTCGCCGCAGTTCCTCATCTGGCTCGTCCCGCTCGTGCCGCTCGTCCTTGCCTGGCCTGCGGCGACGGTCTGGATCCTCGCCGCGGCGGCCTACGTCACGACACATCTCTGGTTCCCGACGCGCTATTGGGACATGGTCGACCTTCAGCCGGTCGGCTGGCTCGTGCTCGTGCGGAACCTGCTGCTGGTGGCGCTCGCCGTTGCGCTGGTGGCCGCGCTCGCTACGCGTCGACCGGAACCCGCAGCGCCTCGCAGCGCGTAGCGCGCCCGTCGGCGCCGCAGTCGAGCACGACGCCCTCGATGCGGACGTCGCCTTCGGCCGGGTGGAACCGCACCGGCATCCCGGTCTTCATCCGCTGGATGGCCAGCTCGGCGCGGACGCCGATGACGGAGTCGTGCGGCCCGGTCATGCCCGCGTCGGTGATCGCCGCGGTCCCGCCGGGCTGCACGCGCGCATCGTTCGTCTGCACGTGGGTGTGCGTCCCGATGACGGCGGTGACCCGCCCGTCGAGCATCCGCGCGAGCGCGATCTTCTCGCTTGTCGCCTCGGCGTGGAAGTCGATGAGGACGACCGGTGTTCGGGCACGTGCCTCCTCGACGAGCTTGTCGACCACGCGGAAGGGATGGATCGGCGTGGCCAGGAAGAGGGCTCCCTGGAGGTTGATGACCGCCACCTCGGTCCCGTCGCGCGCCTCCGCGAAGGCCAGCCCCGTGCCGGGGATCCCGGTGTCCCCGAAGTTGGCGGGCCGGACGATGCGCGGGCTCGACTCGAGGAGCGGGACGAGGTCGCGGTGCCGCCAGACGTGGTTGCCGGTCGTGATCACGTCGGCGCCGGCGGCGAGGATCTTCTCAGCGAGCTTGGCGGTCAGGCCGACGCCGTCTGCGGCGTTCTCACCGTTCACGACGCAGAGGTCGATCTCGAGCTCGTGCCGGAGCTCGGGCAGCTGGTCCGTGACGGCCCGCCGGCCGGGCGGCCCGAAGACGTCGCCGATGAAGAGGATCTTCAGTTGGTGCAGCGCCGATCTAGGAGCCCGCGAGCCCGGGGGCGGGGTGCACCTCGAGGTGCACGTGCTGGCCCTTGTCCTGCGTGTAGCGGGCGAGCCCGGCCCGCTCCACCTGGGAGAGGTCGATGACGCGGCCGATCTTCGACTTTCCGGCCGAGACGGTCGAGCCGACCGTCAGCCCGGGGTCGGCGCGCAGGTTCTCGAGCGTGACAATGACGCCCGGCGTCCCCGACGGCTGGATCTGGATGCTGACGCCGTAGGCCTGGCCGTTGACGATGTGGTCGGTGATGGCGATGACGCTGCCGTCCACCGGCGCGTAGACGTCGGTCTCGACCGGGGCGCCCACGTCGAGCGCGCCGGTTCCCGTGCCCACGCCTCCCTCGAGCATGAAGTACCGCACGTCCGACCCGCTCGACCCGAAGAGCGCCCGGAAGACCCGCTCGGCCAGGCCGGCGTTCGCGCGCGTGCCCACGGGCTCCAGCGGGAGGGCGCCGGTCCCGGTCGCGTGGTAGCCGAGAGCGGTCACGCGGCTCTGGTTGACCGGCAGCTGGATGCGTAGCGAGTCCTGCATGGCAACGATCTGCGGTCGGGGCGGCCCCGCCGGGAGCAGCCGGTCGGCCGGGGCAGGCCCGGTGATCGTCACGGCGCCGCGGTCTCCCGCTCCGAAGGCGGTGAGAAGGAGCGCCACGAGGCATCCGCAGGCCACGACCACGAGCGCCGCGGTGCGGCGTGCTCGACGGGCTCTGGCTCGTGCTTCCTCGCGTTTTCTCTGACGGGCGCGCGCGGCGAAGCCGGGGGCTTCGGTCGTAGCCATCCGCGGCACGCTAACCGAGGTCACCCATCGTTTCAAACCGAACCTTCGCCGTCGCGAGGGCAAGAGCTGTGGCGCCTCGACCTCCAGCGGCTCTTCGACAGGCTCGGGCTGGAGCGCGAGCGCACCCGAGACCGGGAACGCCCAGTCCTCGTCGACTGCCCAGAGGTCAACGACTTTCCCTGCGTTTGCAGGGCTTTCGTGTTCCTGGTCGTAGAGGCGATTCCCGAGCGGCATTGCTAGCCTTGCGGCGTGCTCGCCGTCCGAACTCACCTTGCCAGGGGCTTCGGACAGCGATGCCGGACGTGACGGTGCTTCTCAGCGCACGGGGGATCGCCCGGAGCTTCGGCCGGCACGCTGCCCTCGAGCCGACCGATCTCGACGTGAACGGCGGCGAGGTCCTCGGCCTCGTCGGACCGAACGGCGCCGGAAAATCGACGCTCGTGTCCATCCTCGCGGGCGCGCTCGCACCCGATACGGGGACCGTCGTGCTCGGCGAGTCGCGGCCGCGCGTCGGCTGGGTTCCCCAGCGTCCTGCCCAGTACGGTCGGCTGACCCCGCGCGAGAATCTCGAGCTCTTCGCCCGCCTGGAGGGCGTCCCCGATCCCGCCGGTGCGGCCGGGCGCCTCGTCGGGGTCGTCGAGCTGCCCGACGACGACCGCCTCAGCTCGGAGCTTTCGCTCGGCAACCAGCAGCGCCTCAACCTTGCGGTCGCGCTGCTCGCCGATCCGGACGTGCTGCTCCTCGACGAGCCGACCTCGTCCCTCGACCCGCGCCAGCGGCGTCGCTTCTGGGAGCTGGCCCGCGCCGTGCGCGAGCGGGGTGGCGCCGTCGTCTTCGTCACCCAGAACCTCGAGGAGCTCGAGCGCTTTGCCGACCGCGTAGTCGTCCTCCTCGACGGCCGCCTCGTCTTCGACGGCTCCGCAGAGGAGTACGCCCGCTCGCCGGAGGCCGACGTCTTCGCGTGACCGCGACCAGGCTGCTTCTCGCCAAGGACCTGCGCGTGCTGCGTCGCTCGCCCGCGCTGCTGGCGGCGCTCATCCTCTACCCGCTCCTCGTCGCCCTGCTCGTCGGGCTCGTCGTCCGCTTCGCCTCCGACCAGCCGCGCGTCGCGCTCGTCGACCTCGACGGCCTGCCGCAGGCGCTGACCATCGCCGGGGAGCGGTTCGACGTGGAGAGCGTGATCGAGCAGGTGAACGACAAGGCCGAGCTCGTCCCGATGTCCGAGGATGAAGCGGAGCGGCAGCTCGAGACCGGCGAGGTGACGGCGGCGATCGTCGTCCCGCGCGGGTTCGCGTCGAAGCTCCGCGGCATGGTCGAGAGCCCGGAGCTCGTCCTGCGCACGGGTCGCGGCGGCCTCGCGAGCCGTTTCGAGCTCCAGACCGAGGCGCTCGTCTTCCGCCTCAACCGCCTGCTCCAGGAGGCGTACATCGCCGCGAACCTCGAGTACGTGACGCTGCTCGTCGAGGGCGGCGAAGCGGACTTCCTCGGCGAGGAGTTCGACGTCGTCGGGCTCGAGGAGGCGGGCCGGCTGCTCGAGCAGCTCCGCGAGCGAACGGACGACCCGGAGGCGCTCGACGAGATCGAGGAGCTGGCGACGTTCGTCAGCGAAGCGCGACTCGCCCTCGAGCAGACGGACGAGACGCTGCGCGCCACCGCGAACCCCATCGAGCTCACCACCGACCGGGAGGCCGGCCGCACCTGGCTGCTCGGCGCGCAGCTCCAGGCCTACGCGCTCGCGCTCACGCTCTCCTTCGTCTGCGTGCTTCTCGCGGCCGGCGCGATCGCGGCCGAACGGGACGAGAACGTCGTGGGCCGCCTCGTCCGAGGCCTCGTCCGGCTGCGCGAGCTCGTGACCGCGAAGGTGCTCCTCGGCGCAACGGTGGCCCTCGCACTCGGCCTCGTCCTCGCTGTCGTCTTCGGCGTGGCGGCCGAGGTGGCCGGCGTCGACGGCGGCCAGCCGTGGAGCCGACTGCCCCTCCTCGCCCTCGGGCTTGTCCTCGCCGGCGCGTCCTTCGGCGCCTTCGGTGTGCTCCTGGGCGTGCTCGCCCGCGAGTCCAGAGCCGCGGTCCTGGTCGCCTTCCTCGTCACCCTGCCGCTTGTGCTCATCGGCGTCATCCCGTCCGGCTCGGTCGCCGCCGCCGGCTGGATCTCGGCGTTGTTCCCCTTCGCCCACGCGGTCGACTTCTTCGAGTCGGCGCTCTTCGCGCTCGACCCGTGGCGGGAGGTCGGCGTCGCGACCCTGTGGCTCCTCGGCCTCGCCACGGCGTTCGCGACGGCCGCCAGGATGGGCGTGCGAAGATTCCTCGCATAGTGAGCACGTTCCCCGTCACCCGGCTGCGGCGGTTCCGGCGCACGGCCGCGCTCCGCTCGCTCGTGCGCGAGACGCGGCTCTCGCTCGACGACTTCGTCTACCCGCTCTTCGCCTGCCCGGGCGAAGGGGTGGAGCGGCCGCTCGAGGGCCTGCCGGGCATCGCGCAGCGCTCGGTGGACAAGCTCTGCGAGGAGGCCGCCGACGCGCACCGCCTCGGCGTCAGTGCCGTGCTCCTCTTCGGGATCCCCGAGGAGAAGGACGAGGCAGCCTCGGGCGCGTACGACGAGGACGGAATCGTGCAGCGGGCGCTGCGCGCCCTCCGGGAGCAGGTGCCCGGGCTCGTGCTCCTCACGGACGTCTGCCTGTGCGAGTACACCTCCCACGGGCACTGTGGGCTCGTCGAGGGCGACGAGGTGCTGAACGACGTCTCGCTCGAACTTCTGGCCAAGACCGCCGTGAGCCATGCGGAGGCCGGCGCCGACGCCGTCTGCCCGAGCGACATGCTCGACGGACGCGTCGGCGCGATCCGCGGCGCGCTCGACGGCGACGGCTTCGATCAGCTCCCGATCGTCGCCTACTCGGCCAAGTACGCCTCGGCCTTCTACGGGCCGTTCCGGGAGGCGGCCGAGTCGACCCCGGCGTTCGGCGACCGGCGCAGCTACCAGATGGACCCGCCCAACGTCCGCGAGGCGATCCGCGAGTGCGAGCTCGACCTCGCCGAGGGCGCCGACGCGATCATGGTCAAGCCGGCGCTTCCCTACCTCGACGTGATCCGGGCCGCCCGCGAGCGCTTCGACGCGCCGCTCTTCGCCTACAACGTGAGCGGCGAGTACGCGATGGTGAAGGCCGCCGCTGCACGCGGCTGGCTCGACGAGCGCCAGGCTGCAGTGGAAGGCCTGACCGCGATCAAGCGCGCGGGCGCCGACGTGATCGTCTCGTACTGGGCGAAGGAGCTGGCGGGGTGGACCTGACCGCGAGCGGCCTCTTCCGCCGCGCGCGCAAGGTCATCCCCGGCGGCGTCAACTCCCCGGTCCGCGCATGGGGCGCGGTCGGGGCCGAGGAGCCGTTCTTCGCCGCGCGCGGCGAAGGCCCATACCTGTGGGATGCCGACGGCAACCGCTACGTCGACTGGGTCATGTCCTGGGGCCCGCTCGTCTTCGGCCACGCGGATCCCGAGATCGTCGAGGCCGTGCAGGAGGCCGCAGCCGAGGGGACGACCTTCGGCGTGCCGACCGAGCGCGAGGTCGCGCTCGCCGAGGAGATCGTCGACGCGGTGCCCTCCGTCGAGCAGGTGCGCCTCGTCTCGTCCGGAACGGAGGCGGCGATGAGCGCGCTGCGGCTCGCGCGCGGGTTCACGCGACGAGACCGCGTCCTCAAGTTCACGGGCTGCTACCACGGGCACTCCGACGGGCTGCTCGCCGAGGCCGGCTCCGGCCTCGCGACGCTCGGCCTTCCGGCCACCCCCGGCGTGCCTCCGGGCGCCGCCGCCGACACGGTGGTGACGGCCTACAACGACGTCGATGCCGCAGCCGCAGCGGTCGAGCGCTACGGGGAGGGACTGGCCGCGATCGTCGTCGAGCCCGTCGCCGGGAACATGGGTGTCGTCCCGCCCGACCCGGGCTTCCTCGAGGTGCTGCGGGCACTCTGCGACGCCTCCGGGGCGCTGCTCGTCTTCGACGAGGTCATCACCGGTTTCCGGGTCGCGCGCGGCGGGGCGCAGGAGCTGTACGGCGTCACGCCCGACCTGACCGTGCTCGGCAAGATCGCCGGCGGCGGGCTGCCCCTGGCAGCGTTCGGCGGGCGCGCCGACGTCATGTCCGAGCTGGCCCCCGCCGGGCCGGTGTACCAGGCGGGGACCCTCTCCGGGAACCCGCTCGCCACGGCGGCCGCGCTCGTCGTCCTGCGCCGGCTGCGCGATGCCGCGGTCTACGAGCGCCTGGAGGAGCTGGGCGCACGGCTGGAAGCCGGCCTCGGCGGTGCGGCCGAGGGCGAGCAGGTGTGCGTCCAGCGCGTCGGGGCGATGGCGACCCTCTTCTTCCGGGAAGGGCCGGTGCGGAACTTCCGGGACGCGTCGGAGAGCGACACCGAGCGCTTCGCAGCGTGGTTCCGCCACCTGCTCGCCGCCGGGATCTACGTCGCGCCCTCGCAGTTCGAGGCGCTGTTCGTCTCCACGGCGCACGGCGAGGCGGAGATCGACGCGACCGTGGAGGCCGCGCGTGAGTTCTTCGGCCGCTGAGCTCTCCGTCTGGGAGGTGATCGCCGGCGAGGCCAAGCGCGAGAGCGCGCTCTGGGCCGCGGCCCTTCGCCCGGTGGGCGAGCGGGAGGAGACGCCGGTCTTCTCGGCGCTCGCGCCGGCGCGCCACGCCCTCGGACTGGAATCGATCTACGAGGGCTACCTCCTCCACTACGGCCGGCCGCGCCTCTTCGCCCCGGCCGATTCAGACACGGCCATCCTGCTCGGCGACTACCTCTACGCGCACGGGCTCGTCCGTGTCGCAGCGCACGGCCAGGTGACAGTCGTCGCCGCCCTCGCCGAGCTCATCTCGCTCTGCGCCCAGCTTCGCGCGGAGGAGCGGGAGGGGGACGGCGCCGCGTGGGCGGGAACCGCCGCACTCCTCGGATCGATCGACGTCAGGCTCGAGACCGGCCGAGCCGCGTTGCGCCTCCAGGCCGACCCGGCGCCGCTGCAGGCGGTCGCCGAGCTCGAGGCCGGTTCCGGGGCGGTCGCGCGCGCTCTGGCGCTTCACGCCGAGCGCGTGCATTAAACTCAGCCGCGATGAGCGCTCTCGCCAACGCACTCGTCCTCGCCGCGGAGAAGTCCACTGCGGAGGAGGGCCGCGACATCATCGTCGCGATGCTGGTCGTCGGCCTCATCTTCTGCAGCGTGATCGCGCTCGGCCAGTTGAGCCGCTGGGCGTCGCACCGGCGCGGCCGCGGGCACTAGCACGGATAAACTCGACAGCGGTGCCTGCCGCTGATCTGCGCTCCTGGATCGATCTGCTGCGCCGGGAGGGCGAGCTGGTCGAGATCGAAGCCGAGGTCGATCCGTACCTCGAGGTCACGGAGATCACCGATCGTGTGGTCAAGAGCGGCGGCCCCGCGCTCCTCTTCACCAACGTGAAGGGCTCCCAGCGGCCGCTCCTGATCAACCAGTTCGGCACGGAGCGCCGCACGTGCATGGCCTTCGGCGAGGAGAGCCTCGATGCGGTCGCGCGCAAGCTCGAGGACGTGCTCGAGATGCAGCCGCCGCAGGGGCTCGTCGAGAAGGTCAAGGGCCTCGGCAAGCTCAAGCGCCTGGCCGACTCGATGCCGAAGAGCGTTTCGAAGGGCGCGTGCCAGGAGCTCGTGCTCGAGCCCGACCTCGACGCGCTGCCGATCCAGCACTGCTGGCCCGGCGACCCCGCGCCGTTTATCACGCTCCCGGCCGTGATCACCAAGGACCCGCGCACTGGCGTCCGCAACGTCGGCATGTACCGGATGCAGAAGATCGACGCGACGTCGACCTACATGCACTGGCAGGTGCACAAGGACGGGCGTGCGGACTGGCTCGCCGCCGAGGGGTCGATCCCGGTCGCGGTTGCGCTCGGCCTCGACCCGATCACGGCGTACTCGGCGAGCGCTCCGCTCCCGAAGCACATCGACGAGTTCATGCTGGCCGGCTTCCTCCGCGGCGAGTCGGTCGAGCTCGTCAAGTGCAAGACGGTCGACCTCGAAGTGCCGGCCAACGCCGAGATCGTGCTCGAGGGGCGGATCGAGGCCGGCGACATGGGTGTCGAGGGGCCGTTCGGCGACCACACCGGCTACTACTCGCCGCCCGAGCCCTTCCCGGTCTTCCGCCTCACGGCCATGACGATGCGACGCGACGCGATCTACCCCTCGATCGTCGTCGGCGTGCCGCCGGCCGAGGACGCGTGGCTCGGCAAGGCGACCGAGCGGATCTTCCTCCCGGCGATCCGCATGACGGTTCCGGAGATCGTCGACTACGACCTCCCGGTCGCGGGCGCTTTCCACAACTGCGTCATCGTCTCCGTCCGGAAGGCCTTCCCCGGCCATGCGCGCAAGGTCATGCACGCGATCTGGGGCCTCGGGATGCTCTCACTCTCCAAGTCGGTGGTCGTCGTCGACGAGCACATCGACGTGCACGACTACGAGCAGGTCTTCTTCCACGTCTGCGCCAACGTCGACCCGAAGCGCGACGTCGTGCTCACCGAGGGCCCGCTCGACCAGCTCGACCACGCGGCCATGCTGCCCTGCTACGGCGGTAAGCTCGGGATCGACGCGACCCACAAGTGGCCCGAGGAGGGCGCGCGCGAGTGGCCGGAGCGGATCGAGATGACCCAGGAGGTTCGTGACGCCGTCGACCGCCGGTGGAGCGAGTTCGGACTCGACCAGGAGGCCTCCGGGAACGGGCGGATTTCCCAGGTCTTGAGGCAGAAGGTACGTCGTTGACAGGATCGAGCGCTCAGGGGAAGAATGCTCGACGCTTGTAACAACCAGGATCTGACGGAGGAAGCTGGGTGGCGGACGAGCTAGAGCGGCCGGAGGAGACCTCCGAGACACACGAGCACGAGGATCCCGGCGCCCACCTCCCGCCGCCGACGATCTGGCCGTTCGCCTTCGCCGGCGCCGTCGCACTCATCCTCGTCGGCCTGATCGTGAGCATGTGGGCGGCCGTGGTCGGCATCGTCCTCGCCGTCATCTTCGGGTTCCTCTGGATCCGGGACGTGACGCGTGACGTCCGTGCCGCTCCCGAGCCGGAGCCCGTCGTGGCCCCGCCGCCGCTCACCGTGGAGGAGGGCGAGCCCGGCGAGCCCGAGCGCTTCCCGCGCTCGAAGTTCCTCGAGGGCGCGACGCTCGGTCTCGGTGCCGTCATCGGCGGGATCATCACGGTGCCCGTGCTCGGCTTCGCCGTCCTTCCCGCGTTCGTCGGGCAAGAAGAGCCAGACGTCGACCTCGGGCCGATGGACAACTACCCCGAGGGCGAGTGGCGGATCGCGACCTTCACCGCCGAGCCGGAGAAGGGCAACGTCACGAGGCGTACCGCGTTCATCCGCTACAACGGGCTCAAGAACGACGTCCCGAGCTTCACGATCATCTTCAACCGGTGCGTGCACCTCGGCTGCCCGACACAGCCCCAAGGCCCGCCCGGCGAGCCCGAGGAGGTGCAGACGTCGGCCGCGCCGGTGATGCTCACGCCGACACAGCCATCCGGCTTCGGCTGCCCCTGTCACGGAGGTGCCTACGACATCGAGGGCAACCGGACGGCCGGGCCGCCGGTCCACGCCCTCGACCGCTTCGAGTACTCGATCATCAACGGCAGCCTCTGGCTCGGCGAGCTCTACACCGTCGCCGTCGTCGAAGGCGAGGGCGCCGACGCCGTCGCTGTCCGCTATCGCCATGCCGACCCGGGCGTGCACGTCGACGGGTACGAGGCGTGGCTCTACCCGATCACTCCCTAGATGGCGCAAACCAAGTCCAAGGGGGATCAGCTCAAGCACGTCGCGCTCGTGCCGGTCGACTGGCTCGAGGAGCGCTCGGGCCTCGTCGGCGCCGTCAAGTACTTCCTCTTCCGTCGCGTCCCGCACGACACGAACTGGTTCCACACGCTCGGTTCGGCAACGCTGACGGCGTTCATCGTCCAGGCGCTCACCGGCGTGATCCTCGCCATGTACTACAAGCCGTCGCCGGAGGAGGCCTACGCCTCCATCCAGATGATCACGAACGACCTCACGCTCGGCTGGCTCGTTCGCGGGATGCACCGCTGGGGCGCGAGCGTCTTCATCATCCTGCTCTTCCTGCACATGGGGCGCGTGTTCCTCTTCGGTGCTTACAAGTACCCGCGCGAGCTCAACTGGCTCCTCGGCGTCCTGCTCCTCGTCCTCGCCATGCTCGAGGGCTTCACGGGCTACCTGCTCCCGTGGGACCAGACGGCCTACTGGGCCACCGTCGTCGGCATCAACCTGAACGCGACGGCGCCGTTCGTCGGCCCGTTCCTCGCGGACTTCCTGCGCGGAGGCCAGGACATCGGCACCAATACGCTCTCGATCTTCTACTCGATGCACATGCTGCTCATACCGGGCGCCCTGATCGCCCTGATCACGCTTCACCTCTACCTCGTCATCCGCCTCGGCGTCACCTCCCCGCCCTGGTCGAAGGACGCGGCCGGCGCGGAGCGCGAGGAGGTCGTCATGGGCAGGCGCGGGCTCGTCGAGCCCAGGCCGCGCGGTGACGGCGCCGGCGCCGACGCGAGAGGGCGGCCCGAGGCGTGATCGCATGAGCAACGAAAAAGAGCGCGCCTACTTCAAGCGGTACAAGGAGGACGTCGACAAGCGCGGGAAGCCCTTCTACCCGTACGCGATGTTCCACGACACGGTCATGAGCCTCGTCGTGGTGTGCGTCATCGTCGCGCTCGCCTGCGTCTGGTACTTCACCTCGGGGGAGGAGGCGGGCGACGCCGGCATCCTCGGGCCTCGCTACACCGAGGAGGCCGACCCGGGCACGACCTCGTTCGTGCCGCGGCCCGACTGGTACTTCTACTTCCTCTTCTACCTGCTGCGGATCTTCAAGTGGCCCGAGTCGGTGGTCCTCGGAACGGTCGGGATCCCGACCATCGCGCTCATCCTGCTCATCGCCCTGCCCTTCATCGACCGGCGGCGAGAGCGGCGGCTCGTCCGGCGGCCCGTCGCGGTCGTCGGCGCGCTCCTGGTCATCGCCTCCATGGGCATCCTCACCTATCGCGGCGCGACCGCAGAGGAGGCCCTCGCCAGCGAGGCCGTGGAGGAGGTCGAAGCCTGGCAGCAGGAGCAGGGCCTCTCCGAGGAAGGGGTTGCGGGCGCGACACTCTTCGCGGAGTCGGGCTGCATGAGTTGCCACACCTATCTCGGCTCCGGCTCGAGCAACCTCGGAGCACCCGATCTCTCGGAGGTCGGTGCAGACGGGCGCTCGCCGGAGGAGTTCGCGGCGTACGTCGCCAACCCGGCCGAGTTCGGAAATACCGTCATGCCTGCGTACGCGGACCTCGGCGAGGAGAACCTCTTGCTTCTCGGCACCTTCCTCTCCGAGTCGAAGGGCGAGGGCGGCGGCGAGTAGGCCGCCCGGCCCCGTGAACGTCTTCCTCGGGATCACGGGCGCGTCGGGCGCTCCGTATGCCCGACGGCTCCTGCAGGCCGTGTCGGCCGCCGGCGCCGAGGTCGGCCTCTGCATCTCCGATGCCGGCGTCCAGGTGTGCGGCGCCGAGCTGTACGGCGACATCTCCCTCTCCCGCGACGACGTGACCGCGCGGTTGACCGATGGGCTCGACGGCGTCACGGTCGTCGGCCTGCGCGACTACACGACGCCCTACGCAAGCGGCTCGGCGCGTGTCGACGGCTACGTTGTCTGCCCGTGCTCGATGTCCACCGCGGCGAGCATCGCCGCGGGCGCGATGGCGAATCTCGTCCATCGCGCGGCCTCGGTGGCCCTCAAGGAGGAGCGCAAGCTCATGCTCGTTCCCAGGGAGACTCCGCTTTCGACCATCCATCTGGAGAACCTCCTGCGCCTCAGGCGCGCAGGCGCCACGGTCGTCTTCGCGGCTCCAGGCTTCTACCATGCCCCCCAGACCATCGACGATCTGGTCAACTTCGTGGTAGCGCGATGTCTCGACCAGCTGGGAATCGACCAGACACTCGTGAGCAGGTGGGGCCAATGAGCTCCGGCGTGCTCGCCCCGGACGCCGTGCAGGCGATGTTCGACCGGATCTCTCCGGTCTACGACCCGATGAACCGCCTCATGACTGCGGGCCTCGACCGGCGCTGGCGGCGCCTCGCGGTCTCGAGGGTCGTGCGCCCCGGCGACCGGGTGCTGGACGCCTGCTGCGGGACCGGCGACCTGGCTCTCGCCGCAGAGGAGGCCGGCGGGACCGTCACCGGCCTGGACTTCTCCCAGCGGATGCTCGAGCGGGCGCGGCACAAGTCGTCCACCGTCGAGTGGGTTCGCGGCGACGCCATGGCGCTGCCGTTCGAAGACGGGACGTTCGACGCCGCCACGGTCGGCTTCGGGATCCGCAACGTCGCCGACCTTGACGCGGGCCTGCGGGAGCTGGCGCGCGTCCTGCAGCCCGGCGGCCGACTGGCTTGCCTGGAGATCACGCGGCCGCGCGGTGCGCTGCGACCGTTCTTCCGCCTCTGGTTCGACGGTCTCGTCCCGTTTGCCGGGCGCGTCCTGCCCGGAGGCGGGGCGTACAGCTACCTCCCGGCGAGTGTGCGGCGCTTCCCGGGGCCGGAGGATCTGGGCGAGGCCATGCGGCGCGCGGGGTTCGTCGAGGTCGGCTGGAAGCTCCTCGGCGGCGGCATCGTCGCCCTTCACACCGCGAAGAAGGCCGCGTGAGCGCGCTCGCCACGGTCCGCGGCGCGCCGGGGCTCGATTCGTACCTCGAGCTGCTCGAGGAGCGGCTCGAACGCTCCGTCTCGTCCCACCCAGGACTGGTGAGCGCGATCGGTGCCGACACGCTTTCGGCCGGCGGCAAGCGCCTGCGGCCGGTTCTCGTCTTCCTCTGCACGCCGACCGCCGAGCGCGGCGGAGAGCGGGCGGTCGCCGGCGGTGCGGCGGTCGAGCTCGTCCACATGGCGACGCTCGTCCATGACGATCTCCTCGACGGCGCCGACCTGCGCCGCGGCCGTCCGACGGTCTGGGCCGAGCACGGCGAGCCGGCTGCGAAGGCCGCCGGCGACTATCTCTTCGCGCGCGCCTTCTCCGAGCTCGCTGCCACGGGCGATGCAGTCGGCGTCGCAGTGCTGGCCGACGCGACGCTCGCCCTTGCCCGCGGCGAGGCGCTCCAGCGCCGCCAGGCCTACCGGCCGGACACGACCGTCGACGACTACATCCGGCGCTGCTCCCTCAAGACGGGGAAGCTCTTCGAGGCGGCCTGCGTCCTCGGGGGCGGCAGGCCCGAGCTCGGTGCCTTCGGTCTCGCCCTCGGCGTCGCGTTCCAGATCGCCGACGACATCCTCGACTGCACCGGCGAGTTCGACACGACCGGGAAGGCGCCCGGCGTCGACCTGCGTGACGGGACGCCGACGCTGCCGCTGATCCTCGCCGCGCGCGAGGATGACGCCGTTCGGAGGGCGCTCGCAGGCGAGCCCGTCGAGGGCGCGCTCGAAAGGGTCGCGGCCACCGGCGCGATCGAGACCGCGCGCGGCTTCGCGCTCGAGTTCGCCGCCCGCGCCCGCACCGCGCTCGACGGCGAGCCCGACCATGCCTCGCTGGAGGCCCTCACACACCTCGTCGTGGACAGGGACGGATGATCGTCACCGAGCAACGGGCGCTGGACGAGATTCGCGAGAAGGTGGAGGCGAACGAGCGCCTCTCCCTCGAGGACGGCCTCACGCTGATGGAGTCCGACGACCTCCTCCAGCTCGGCGAGCTCGCCGACACGGCGCGGCGCGTGCGGGGCGGCACCGACGAGGTCTACTTCGTCCAGAACCTCTACTTGAACCAGACGAACGTGTGCCGCGTGAAGTGCAAGTTCTGCGCCTTCGCGGTCACGCAGAAGCAGGCCGGCGCGTACACGACGACGCCGGAGGAGCTCGTCGAGGACGCGCTCCGCCAGCGTGAGCTGACGGGTTTCACCGAGATCCACATGGTCAACGGCGAGAACCCGCACGTCGGCTTCGACTTCTACGTGGACACGATCCGCTCGCTGCACGAGGCGATGCCCGACGTGCACCTCAAGTGCTACACGGCGAGCGAGATCCATCACATGACGACGCTCTCCGGCCTTTCGCACGAGCAGGTGCTGGTCGAGCTCAAGGCCGCCGGGCTGGGCTCGCTGCCGGGCGGTGGCGCCGAGGTCTTCGCCGACCGCGTGCGCCGCCTCATCGCGCCCGGCAAGGAGCACCCGGACCACTGGTTCCACACGCACCGGACCGCGCACGGGCTCGGCATCCCGACGCACTGCACGATGCTCTACGGGCACGTGGAGACGTACGAGGAGCGCGTCGACCACCTCCTCCGCCTGCGCGCCCTGCAGGACGAGACGGGCGGTTTCCTCGCCTTCATCCCGCTCGCCTTCCACCCGGAGAACACCGTTTTCGAGCGGCGCGGCTGGACGCACACGGCCGGGTCGGACGACCTGAAGATGATCGCGGTCTCCAGGCTCCTGCTCGACAACGTCCCGAATGTGAAGGCCTACTGGATCATGATGGGCATGCCGCTCGCCGCCGTCGCACTCCACTTCGGCGCGAACGACGTCCAGGGCACCGTTGTCCGCGAGGAGATCTTCCACGCCGCGGGCGCGACCACCGAGACCGAGCAGAAGATCGACGAGCTCGTCCGCTTCGTCCAGGAGGCAGGGCGCATTCCCGTTCAGCGAGACACGCTCTACAACGAGCTGCGGCGGTGGGAGGAGTGACGGTCGCCGACCGTCTCAGCGACGCGTTCGGCCGCACCGACTTCGAGGGCATGATCGCCGTGCTCGACCCCGAGGTCACCTGGTCGGGCTTTCCGAGGCCGGGCGAGGAGACGCCGATCTGCTCCAGCCGCGACGAAGTCCGCGCGTGGTTCGAGTGGCACATCAAGCAGGGCCATCGCGCGCTGCCGCGGATCGTTGCCGAGACCCCCGAGCGGATCGTCGTCGAGATGAACCTGCAGAACGCTCCCGAGGGCGACGAGCTCCACCAGGTGCTCACCGTGCAGGGCGACGTGATCGTCCACATCCAGGACTTCCCCGACCGCGCGACAGCTCTGCGCGAGGCCGGGCTCGAGGAGCCGCGAGCCTGCGGAGCGCGAGCCTGTCCCGCGCGCGGACGTGACGCTCGGTCAGACCATTCCGGCGCTGCCCGTCCGCAACGCCGCGGCCGCGGTCGCCTTCTACCGCGACCGACTCGGCTTCGAGGTGCTCCACCACGACGGAGGCTTCGCCGTCCTGGCGAGGGGCGATGCCGTTCTTCACCTCTGGGAAGCGGGCGACGAAAGCTGGCGCGGCGCCGAGCTCGGCGAGCGCCCGGTGCGCTCGGGCGCCGAGTCGTTCATCGCCGGCACGGCGAGCTGCCGGATCGTCGTCGACGACGTCGACGCGCTCTTCGCCGAGCTCGCCGCCCAGGACGTCCTCCATCCCGTCTCGGCCGGCGGCCCCGACGACACCGACTTCGGCAGCCGCGAGTTCGCCGCGGTCGACCTCGACGGGAACCTGATCACCTTCTTCCTCTGGAGGTCGGAGGCTTGACACGCATCCGGCACGATCGGTCTCACACGCGTGCGGCGCCCGGCAGTAGGCTGGAACCGAGCAGGGGGCGGGTCGGGACCCGAGGTTACTCGCGTCTAACACCACTGCCCCGGCGCCACCAGGAGCCCACGTCGTGATTCGCCTAGGCCGCATCAGCTACGTCAACATGGCGCCGGTCTTCCACCGGCTCGACGTCGACGTCGAGGAGGTGCCGGGCGTCCCGACCGAGCTGAACGAGCGGCTCCTGGCGGGCGAGATCGACATCGCGCCCATCTCCTCGATCGAGTACGCGCGCAACGCCGACCGCCTGCGTATCCTCCCGCGGCTCTGCGTCTCCTCCGAGGGCGCGGTCGACTCCATTCAGCTCGTCTCCAAGGTGCCGCTCGAGCACGTCGACTCGGTCGCCGTGACGCCCGAGAGTGCCACTTCGGTCGTCCTCACGAGGATCCTGCTCCCGGGCGCCGTGATCGTGCCGCTCAGCAAGAAGGCCGACGCAAAGCTCCTGATCGGCGACGCGGCGCTCCGTAGCGCGTTCGAGGACCCGACGCCGCACCACGATCTCGGCCGGCTGTGGCTCGAGCGGACCGGCCTGCCCATGGTCTTCGCCGTCTGGGCCTGCCCCGAGCCGGCTCCGCCCGGCGTGCTGCTGCTCGAGGAGGCGCTCGTCTCGTCCGTGCGCCACGCCAGGGCCGAGCCCGAGCGGCTCGCCTACGAGGCCAGCGAGCGCTACGGCTACCCGGCGGGCTTTCTCGCCCGCTACTTCGAGAAGCTCCGCTACAGCTTCGGGCCGCGCGAGCGTGCCGGGCTGATCACCTTCTTCGAGCTTGCGCGGGACGTCGGTGAGCTCTCGCGGGTCCCCGAGCTGCGCTTTGTCGCACCCGAGGCGGTGTCCGCATGACGGGGAACGGCAACGGCAACGGCGCGGCCAACGGGAACGGTGCGGTCGCTGAGATCCTCAAGCGCACGCTCGGCGGCGAGCGCCTGAGCGACGAGGACGCGCTCGTCCTGCTGGGAAGCCGCGACCTCGTCCGCGTCGGCCGCGCGGCCGACGAGCTGCGCAACCGCAGGGTCGACGCACGGCGCGTGACGTTCATCATCGACCGCAACATCAACTACACGAACATCTGCCACACGGACTGCGACTTCTGCGCCTTCTACCGCCGTCCGGGCGACCGCCGCGAGGGCTACCTCCTCCCGAAGCCGGTCATCTTCAAGAAGATCGAAGAGACGCTGGCGATCGGCGGCACGGCGCTGCTCATGCAGGGCGGCCACCACCCGGACCTCGGCATCGAGTTCTACGAGGACCTCTTCCGCTCGATCAAGGAGCGCTATCGAATCCACCTCCACGTGCTCTCGCCGCCGGAGATCCAGCACATCGCGCGCCGCTCGAAGCTCACCATCCCCGAGACGCTGACACGGCTGCGCGACGCGGGCCTCGACTCGCTGCCCGGCGGAGGCGCGGAGATCCTCGTCGACCGCGTGCGCGACATCATCGCGCCGAAGAAGACGAAGTCGGCCGAGTGGCTCGGGGTCATGCGCGAGGCGCACCGCCTCGGGGTCTCGTCCACCGCGACGATGATGTACGGGCACGTCGAGACCCTCGAGGAGCGCGTCGAGCACATGCGCCGGATCCGGGAGCTCCAGGACGAGACGCGCGGCTTCCGCGCCTTCATCTCGTGGACGTTCCAGCCCGACGGGACGCGCCTGGCCGAAAAGGTGTCCCACTTCCCGACCTCGTTCGACTACCTGCTCACGCAGGCGGTCAGCCGCATCTACCTCGACAACGTCGACCACATCCAGTCGAGCTGGGTCACGCAGGGGATGAAGGTCGGCCAGGTCGCGCTCGGCTTCGGCGCCGACGACATGGGCTCCGTCATGATCGAGGAGAACGTCGTCTCCGCCGCCGGGACGACGCATCGCGCCACGACCGACGACTTCGTGCACGCGATCAGAGCCGTCGGCAAGGTGCCGGTTCAGCGCGACACGCTCTACCGCGAAGTCAAGGTCTGGGGCTAGCCGGCTCCGCGGCGTCGGAGCCCTCCCGGGCAGTCGCCAAGTAGGAGGCCACGATCGTCGAGCGGAGGCGGGCCGGGAGGATACGCTCGGCCAGGCGGAGCGCGTCGGCCAGGCGGGCGCGCGGACCGGCGTAACGGTGGAGCGTGGCGACGTAGGCCACGTCGGCGGGTACGAAGCCTGCCTCCACCAAGAGCCGCTCCAGCCGGCGCGGGGTGTTCGCCCGATAGACGGCGGGGAACACGTCGTCCTCGACTGCGCCGGGTCCACGGGCTTTCAGGCGGACGCGCAGGCGCTGAGGCAGCAGCGCGGCTGCGCGGACAAGCGGGTTGGCCACGTTGCTCGTGAGGAGAATGGCGCGCCCGCCGGGGCGCAGGACACGCCGCCATTCCCGGAAGGCCGCCTGCGGATCGGTGAGGTGCTCGACAACGAAGTTGGCGTAGACGAGGTCGAAGGACGCGTCCTCGAAGGGAAGGCGTGCGCACAGGTCGGTAGTGAGGAACCGGTCGAGTGCCTCGTTTTCGGTGCCGGCATTCTCGTCCACGTCGATTCCGACGAGTGCGCCGATCATGTTGCGCCGCCGCGCGAGCCGGGTTCGCCGACCGCAACCGGCCTCGAGCACCTGGGCGCCGGGGAAGAGGGCCCTGTCGAGCAGGCGTGCCTCCACCTCGGTGTGGGACGTCTCGAACCGCTCGGACATCGACGGAGCTCGAGGCACCCTACGTCGCGAGGGCGCCCTTGTAAACGGATCGGGCCTGTGATTTCGTGTTCTCGGGGTGCTTAGAAGGGGTTTGTTGATCGCCACGGGCGCGGTCGTTTTGGCGTTCCCGCCGCTTGCGCAGCCTGCGACAACGCTGATGCCGGGCGTTACCTACGAGCGACAAAAGAGGCTCGTGGGCGGCGCTGCCGTGATCCTCCACGTCCTGAGAGCGCCGCCCCATGGAGGGCTCCACGCCCTCCGGCCGGTGCTCTCCGACGGCACTGTTCTCGGTCGCCGGACCGTTCCTCAGATGCAGGCGAGGCTCGCGCCCAGCGCGACCACGGCCGGCGTGAACGGCGACTTCTTCGGCGCAGCCAACGGAAGGCCGACCGGGATGTTCCTGCGCAACGGCGTGCTCTCAATGCCACCGATCATCGGGCGCTCAGCCCTTGGCATCGCCTTCGACGGTCGCCTGTTCGTTGATCGCTGGCGCCTCGCCGGCACGTGGAAGCCCGGCGGCCACCCTGCGCATCCGCTGACGACCGTGAACAAGCCGCTGCTCGAGCCGCCGGGCGTGGCGCTCTACACGCGGACTCTCGGCGGCAGGACTCCCAGAGTGCCCGGCGCGACCGAGGTCGTGCTCAGCGGGTTCCCGCCCGCGCACCTGAACGGCACGCTGACCGGAACGGTCACGGCCGTGCGCCGCCACGGCGGGACGCTCGTCCCGCCCCGCGGCGCGGTGATCCAGACAAGAGGCTTCTGGCGCACCAGGCTCCTCGAGGAGGCCCCGGTCGGGACGCAGATCACCGTGCAGCTCCGCATCCCCGGGTTCCCTGACGACGCGGCGGACGGGATCGGGGGCGGGCCGATCCTCGTGCGAGACGGCAACCCGGTTCAGCAGGCCGACGAGCAGTTCACCCTCTCGCACCTCAACCGGCCGCATCCTCGCACGGCGGTCGGCCAGCTCGGCGACGGGCGCCTCCTCCTCGTGGTCGCAGACGGCAGGAGCTCCTTCTCCCGCGGCCTCACCAACTGGGAGCTGGCGCAGCAGATGGCGCGCCTCGGTGCGGTGACCGCGATGGGCTTCGACGGCGGCGGCTCGTCGACGATCGCCTTCCAGGGGAAGGTCCTGAATCGCCCCTCCGACGGCGTCCCGCGCGCCGTCGCCGAGGGGCTCTTCGTCTTCTACTACGGGATCTACGCGCCCAAGGCGTCGCGGGCACTCATCACCCCCAACGGCGACGCGGTCAGCGAGCGGACGACGCTGTCCGCGAAGGTGGTCCGCCCGTCGGTCATCGACCTGAAGCTCCTGCGTCCGAACGGAACCGTGGCGTGGCGCTCCCGCCGGGGGTCGCTGCCGGGGACGTTCCGCAAGGTGGTCGGCTCCTCCGTCATGGCGGACGGGGTCTGGCGCTGGGTCGTGGAGGCGACCGAAAACGAGAGCGGGCGCGTCAGCACCATGACGCGCAGCTTCAAGGTGAACCGCACGCTGGGCCACCTGCGGCTCTCCCGCGAGCGGCTCACCGTCATCCCGAGGCGCACTGCCCGGGTGTTCGTCTCGGCCGTGCTCAAGCGGCGGGCCACGCTGGGAGTTGCCGTGCTCACCCGCTCGGGCCAGGTGCGCAAGATCCTCTACCAGGGCGCCCGCGGCCGCGGCAAGCACGTGTGGAGCTGGGACGGGCGGCGGACGGCCGGCGTCCTCGTTCCGGGCGGCATCTACGTCATCCGCATTCGGGCGACGAACACCCTCGGAACCGTCACGCTCAGCGACACCATTCGCGTCGTCCGCGGTTAGGAGGTAACGGGGAGGCCCGCGCAGGGCGCTGGCTAGACTCGGCTGGTGCACGAGATCACCGAGGCCGTCACCAATGTCATCGGGGACTACGGCCTCTACGCCGTCTTCATCCTCATGTTCATCGACGCCGTCTTCCCGGCGGCGAGCGAGCTCGTCATGGTCTACGCCGGGGCCGTCGCGGCCGGAGCCTTCCCGGGATCGAGCGTCACGCTCTTCGGCACGGAGATCGAGTCGACGGGCTGGGCGTACGTGGCCATGGCGATGGCAGGCACGATCGGCTACACACTCGGCTCGGTCGCGGGGTGGGCGATCGGCCTGTACGGAGGCCGCCCCTACCTCGAACGACACGGGCGCTGGCTCCACATCACGCCGGCCAAGCTCGACAGGGCGGACGCGTGGTTCGAACACTACGGCGACGCCGCCGTCTTGGTGTCGCGCATGCTCCCCGTGGTGCGGTCCTTCATCTCGATACCGGCCGGCATCGCGGAGATGCCCGTCGGCCGGTTCACCGTGCTCACCTTCGTCGGCACGATCCCGTGGTGCTTCGGCCTCGCGGCGGTCGGCCTGGCGCTCGGGAGCAAGTGGGAGGAGTTCCACGAAAGCTTCAGATACGCGGATTACGCGATCATCGCCCTCGTCGTCGCCGGGGCCGCCGCGCTCGTCTACCGCGGCTACCGTAGAAGGGCCCGGCGGCGTGCAGTAGAGCGGTCTGCCGAGGGAGTCGGCCGGTAGACTGGCCCGCCAGTGAGCGTCCCGCCCCCAGTGGCCTCGTGACCATTCCGCACGTCGACGTCAAGGCGCAGTACGCGCCCCTGATAGAGGAGTTGAAGGACCGCCTCGGGGCGGTTGTCGACTCGGGCCGGTTCATCCTCGGCCCGGAGGTGCGCGCCTTCGAGGAAGAGGCCGCCGCCTACCTCGGCGTAGCCGATGCAGTCGGGGTCGCGAACGGGACGGACGCACTCGTCCTTGTTCTCGACGCGCTCGGGGTCGGTCCCGGCGACGAGGTGATCTGCCCCTCGTTCACGTTCTTCGCGACCGCCGAGGCCGTATCCCGGCGGGGTGCGACTCCCGTTTTCTGCGACATCGACGCCACCACGCTGAACCTCGATCCCGCCGACGTCGCCGGCCGGGTCACGGAGCGCACGAAGGCGATCCTCGCCGTGCACCTCTTCGGCCGTCCCGCAGCGCTCGGCGAGCTGCCCGACGGCACGCCGGTCGTCGAGGACGCGGCGCAGGCTTTCGGCGCCGAGCTCGAGGGCGCGCGTGCGGGTGGTCTCGGCGTCGCCGCCACGTTCAGCTTCTTCCCGACCAAGAACCTCTTCGGCCTCGGCGACGGCGGTCTCGTGGCCTCGCGCGACGCCGAGATTGCCGACCGCGTCCGCGTCCTGCGCTTCCACGGGTCGCGGGACAAGGAGCGCTTCGAGGCGATCGGCTACAACTCGCGCCTCGACGAGCTCCAGGCCGCCGCGCTGCGTCTCTTCCTCGGTCACGTCGACCGCTGGAACGGCGAGCGGCGCGAAGCCGCCGCGCGCTACGCCGAGCTCGGCCTCGGCGAGCTCGTGGAGCTGCCCGAGGACGATCCCGGCCACGTCTACCACATGTACGTCGTGCGCTCGCCCGAGCGGGACCGGATCGCGGCGGCGCTCCGGGACGCGGGCATCGGCTGCGCGACGTACTACACGACGCCGCTCCATCTCCAGCCGGTCTACGCGGGCCTCACAGAGGGGAGCCTGCCCGAGACCGAGCTCGCCGCGCGCGAGACGATCGCCCTTCCGCTCTGGGCGGGGATCACGGAGGCGCAGCAGGAGCAGGTCGTGGCCACCATCCGGTCGGCGGTCGGCGTTGGAGCGAATGCATGAGGCTCGTGAGCCGCCATCGCCTGTGGCAAGTCGCCGCCGACGCGGGGCTCCTAACGCTTGCCTGGTACCTCGCCTTCCAGGTCCGCTTCGACAAGGGCGTGCCGTCGCGTTACGACGAGTTCCTCGGCCTCGACGTCTTCGGGGCGGTCATCGCCATCAAGCTGACGGTTTTCATCCTCTTCGGCCTCTACCACCACTGGTGGCGCTACGTGTCCCTCAGAGACATGTGGCGGGCAGTCCTAGCCGTCAGCGTCGCCTCGGTCGCGTCCATCGTCGCCGTCTACCTCTGGGATCCCGTTCCGGGCTGGCGCCTGCCGCGCGGGATCCTTGCGATCGACTGGATGTTCACGCTGGCCCTCGTCATCGGCGCGCGCGTCCTGGCGCGGACCGTGATCGAGCGACCGGGCCGGCGCGGCCTCGTTGCGCGCGGCAAGGAGGCGCTGGTCGTCGGCGCCGGCGACGCGGGCCAGCTCGTCATCCGCGAGATGCTCAAGAGCCCGCAGATCGGCTACACGCCGATCGGGCTCGTGGACGACGACGGGCGGAAGAAGAACATGCGGCTCCACGGCATCCGCGTGCTGGGCACGACGCAGGAGCTGCCGAGGCTCCTCGCCGAGAACCGTCCGGACGAGGTCATCATCGCCATCCCTTCCGGCGACGGCGAGGTGCGCCAGCGAATCGTCAACGCGTGCAGGGACGCGGGTGTGCCGGTGAAGACCCTGCCGGGTGTCCATGAGCTGATCGCCGGCGACTTCAACCTCTCCGGCCAGCTCCGCGAGGTGCAGGTCGAAGACGTCCTCGGGCGCGAGGCCGTCGAGCTGGACATCCCGTCGATCGCCTCCTACGTCACGGGCGCAACCGTGCTCGTCACCGGTGCGGGCGGCTCGATCGGCTCGGAGCTCTGCCGCCAGATCGCCGCGCTAGGAGCCGGACGCATCGTCCTCGTCGACCATTCGGAGAACGCCCTCGTTGCGATCGAGCGCGAGCTGCAGCGCGAGCGCAGCTACACGGCCACGGTGCCCGCGCTCGCCGACGTGAAGGATCCCGGCAAGGTGCGCCGTCTCTTCGAGCGCCACCAGCCGACGGTCGTCTTCCACGCGGCCGCGTACAAGCACGTCCCGCTCATGGAGGCGAACCCGCTCGAATCCGTGCGGAACAACGTCTTTGGCACCCGGCACCTCGCCGAGCTGGCCGCCGAGCACGGCGTCAAGCGCTTCGTCCTCGTCTCCACGGACAAGGCCGTCCGGCCCAAGAACGTGCTCGGCCAGACGAAGGCCCTCTGCGAGTGGATCGTCAAGGCGGCGGCCGCGTCGGAGGGGAACGGGACGAAATTCATCTCCGTCCGCTTCGGCAACGTCCTCGGCTCCTCGGGCAGCGTCATCCCGCTCTTCCGGCGCCAGATCGCGCGTGGTGGCCCCGTCACGGTCACGCACCCGGACATGGAGCGCTACTTCATGACCATCCCCGAGGCGGTGCAGCTCATCGTCCAGGCCGGCGCTATCGGCGACAGCGGCGACATCTTCGTGCTCGACATGGGCAAGCCGGTGAAGATCGTCGACCTGGCGCACAACATGATCCGGCTCTCGGGCAAGGAGCCGGAGCGAGACATCCCGATCGAGTTCATCGGCGTGCGGCCGGGGGAGAAGCTCCACGAGGACCTGTGGGGCGAGGACGAGGCGTCGGAGTCGACGCCGCACCCGAAGATCCTCCGCGCGACCAGCGCGCCGGTCGATCCCCTCTGGCTCGAGGACGAGCTCGCCGAGCTCGAGCGCCTGGTCGAGAACGGGGAAACGGTCGAGGTCGTTGCTCGCCTCGCCCAGCTCCTACGCAGCCCGCACCGGCTGGGGACGAGCGCGGCCGAGGCGCAGGCCCCGACCGCGGCCGTTTCGCCACCCACAGCTTCCTGATCCGTTAGGGAACGGGCAGGAGCAGGTCCAGGTAGAGCCGAGGGTCGCGGCGCGTCCGCTCGGTCTCGCCGCTGCGCTTGGCCAGCTCGAGGGCGTCCGGGTCCTCCAGCGGCCGTAGGCGGCCTTCGCGGATCAGCCACTCGTCCACGCCGCCCAGGCGTCCTCCGAACGTCGTGAAGACCGGGACGCCGAGCGCGACCGCCTCGCGGTTCATCGTCCCGCCCGCCGAGACGACGAGGTCGGAGAAGGCGATGAGGCTCTGCGCGTCGACGGCGCCGTCGGGCACGACGATCGAGGGGAGCCCGAGCCCCCGGATGTGCTCCCGTTGCTCGTCCGTGCGCGGGATGACGACGGTCTGGACGCCCTCCTCCCGTCCCAGTCTGTCCAGGAGCCGCGGGAAGAGCGGGTTCGACTGGCGGTGGTACAGGGCGATGTCCGGCGGCGTCCGCACGAGGACGAGGACGTTCGCCTCGTCGAGGCCGAGCTGCTGTAGCGCGCCGCGGTCGGGCTCGAAGTCGGCGAGGTAGTACTCCTCCTTCAGGCCCGGGTAGCGGCGCAGCTTCGGAGGACGCACGCCGTAGCGCTCGAGCCGCTCGGGTGGGATCGCCTCGGGGATCAAGACGCGCGTCGCTGCCCGGCAGCCGAGCTGGTGCTGCACCATCGCGAACTCGTAGTCGAAGGTGTTCCCGCTCGGGATCCCGAGGGACCTGGCGGCGAGCGTGAGGTGGTGCGAGCCGTGCGCGAGCGCGACGTCGAACTTGCGCCCCTTCGCCCAGGCCCGAAGCGCACGCAGGCGCGTAACCATGGTGCCGAGCTTGGCGACGCGCGAACGGCCGCCGTGCCGCCCGAGCAGCTCGGCCTCGAGCCCGTGCAGCTTCAGCAGGTCGACCGTCTGCGCATAGTCGCGCGCGGTGATCTCGACCTCGTCTCCGCGGGCACGGAGAAGGTCGACCAGCGGCCGGAACACGAGCACGTGGGCCGGCGCGGTCATGTCGATCCAGACTCGCATCGGCCGTGAGTGTATGGACCGGGGGTCCAGAGGACGTTCGGTGATGCCGAAGGTCCCAGTGTGCAGGCGCACTTTTCGGACCACCGTCCGGGCTTCTGGGCGATCCTTTCCGCGGTCTTCGCCGCGAGCTGGCTCGGCGGCGCCGCGGCCGCGATGCTGTGGGGCCTGATCTGCTGCTTCGCCGTGGTCGACGTCCTGGTCGGCTCGCGGCAGCCGAATCACCGCGCCGCCTGACCCGGGCGCGGCCCCGCCATGACCAGCTATAAGCTGTCCTTATATGGACACGCGCCAGCTCGCCGCCTTCTGCGCCGTCGTCGACCGTAAGAGCTTCTCCCAGGCCGCCGAGCGGCTGGGCGTGACGCAGCCGGCGGTCAGCCTCCAGGTGCGGGCGCTGGAGGAGCGCCTCGGCCAGCAGCTGCTCGACCGCTCCGGCCGCCGCGTCGAGCCGACCGAGGCCGGGCGGCGCCTCTACCGGAACGCCCAGCGGATGCTCCACGCCGAAGAGCAGCTGCTCGAGGACGTTGCCTCCGCGGACGACGGCGTTCTGGCCGGGACGTTGACGCTCGGCGCCTCGACCGGCCCGGGGGCGCACCTCGTGCCGCTCCTCCTGTGCGAGTTCCAGCGCCGCCACGCGGACCTGGCCATCGCGCTCTCGATCTCCGACACGTACGCGGTCATCGACCGCGTCGCCGACCGCGAGCTCGAGCTCGGGATCGTCGGCGCGGTGCGCCGCCACCGGTCGTTGCTCTTCGAGCCGCTGGCGCAGGACGAGATCGTGCTCGCCGTCCCTCCGAGCCACGCGGCCGCGGGCGGCGAGATCTCCGTCGCCGACCTGCGGGACGAGACGCTCGTCGTCATGCAGGAGGGCGCCGGCGTGCGTCAGGTGGTGGACGAGGAGCTGCGCCGGGCCGGGCTCCGCGTTCGGGAGCTCGAGTCGAAGCTCGAGCTCGGGCTCCAGGAGTCAGTGAAGAGCGCGGTGGCCGCCGGGTACGGCGTGGCCTTCATCTCGCGCACCGCTATCGAAGGCGAGCTCGCCGCGGGAACCCTCGCGGCGGCCCGGGTCAGCGGGATCGAGCCCACTCGTCAGATCTACGTCGTCCGTGCGAAGGGGCGCAAGCCGAGCCGCGCTGCGGCTGCGTTCCTCGACTTCGCCGCGGAGCAGGCCGCGTGATCGTCCGCTGGGGCCTCGACGCGCTTCCCGACGTCCTCGCCGAGGTGGGCAGCTCGAAGCCGCTCCTTGTCACGAGCCGCCGCTGGGACTCGCTCGAGCTTCCGGTCGCCGCGCGCTTCTCCGGAGTCGAACAGCACGTCCCCCGCGAGACCGTGGACGAGGCCGTCGCGGCGGCGGAGGGCGTGGACGGGCTAGTCGCGCTCGGCGGCGGGAGCGCGATCGACACGACGAAGGCGGTCAGCGCCGCGACGGGCCTGCCGGTCGTCTCCATCCCGACGACCTACTCGGGCGCGGAGTGGGCGACGGGCTTCGGCATGCGCGACCTCGAGCGCGGCGTGAAGGTCAGCGGCGGGGGCGCGCGCATCGAGGGGATCGTGTACGAGCCCGAGCTGACCTACGGCCTGCCCGAGTTCGAGACCGGCGGGACGGCCATGAACGCGCTCGCCCATACAGCGGAGGCGCTCTACGTGAAGGGAAGGAACCCGGAGGCCGACCGGGAGGCGCTGGCGGGCGCGCGCCTGATCGGCTCGTCGTTGCCCCGCGTCCTCGCGAACGGAAACGATCGCGACGCGCGGCGGGAGCTCCTCGAAGGCGCCATGCACGCGGGCGCTGCGCTGGGAAGCGCGGGCCTCGGCCTCGGCCACGCGATGGCGCAGGCGCTCGGCGGCCGCTACGGAATCTCGCACGGAGCGCTCAACGCGGTGGTGCTCGCGCCGGCGCTCAGGTTCAACGATCCCGTCGCCGGAGAGGAGATCGCGCGCTTCGGCGAGGCGATGGGCGCCGGCGACGACGTGCCCAAAGCGGTCGAGGATCTCGCGCGGATGGCCGGGTTCGAGCGGCTGCGCGACCTGGGCGTCCCGGAGCCGGAGCTACCCGTTGTCGCCGCCGCCGCCGCCGAGCGAGTCGGCGCCAAGGCCAACCCGCGTGCTGCCTCGCCCGACGAGATCGCCGATCTCCTTCGCAGCGTCTGGTGATTCGGCCGACACCGGCCGGGCGGCGAGAAACAGGCGCGTGACGGCCAGGTCTTCGAGCGTGTAGGCCCGGAACCGCGGCGCGAGGTCGATCGCCTGCAACCGCTGGGCGGCGTCCTCCGGGGCCTGTGCGCGCTCGGCGACGACCTGGAGCCCGGCCGAGGCGAACGCCTGCAGGTAGTCGGGACGCCGCAGGCGGTTCTGGCGGGAGAGCCCCGAGTCGAGCAGGCGCCAGGCGCGGTCGGAGTAGCGGAGGAAGTTGTACGGCGTGAGGCCGCGGTCGGAGTACGAGTAGTGGTCGCAGAGGTCGATTCGCGAGCTCACGGCCCCGTCGGGACGGAGCAGTCGCCGGCACTCGCGCAGGAGCGGGACGAGGTCCTGGGCAGGGATGTGCTCGAGCGTGTTCGTGCTCGTCACGAAGTCGATCGACTCCGCGTCGAGGCCGGTCGCGCGGGCGTCGCGCGGCGCGAGGTAGTCGATCCCGAACGCCTCGAGGTCGGCGGTCGCGGCGATCCGCCTCTCGCCCGGGTCGCGCACGGGCCGGCCGGCGTCCTCCTCGAGCTCGCCGTGCAGGCGGTGCAGCCGCTCGAGCGTGAGGTTGACGAGCTCGGGCCGGAGGTTCGGCCGGATGTCGACGAGGGTCTGGCGCTCGACGCCGAGCGCCCAGTACGAGAGCTGAATCGCAAGATCCCACCCCGCGCCGAACTCGTAGAACGTCACGTCGGCGAGCGCCCGCTCGGGGCCGTGCTCCTCGTAGGCGCGGATGTGGCGGAGGGCGCGCCGGAACTTGCGGCGCAGGACGCTCTCCCCCGCCGGAAGCGTCCGCGACACGCGCCGCTGGAACACGTAGTTCACGCTCTCCGCGTGCGGAAGTGCGCCGATTCCCTGCTGGAGAGCTGCCTTCGCCAGCCATCGCATGGCTTCGAGCCAGCATAGGGCAGAATGCCGGGCATGAGCGACGACTGGCGCGTCACGGTGGATTTCGACGACGAGGGCGACGGCACGCAGCTCGTCGAGTGGCTCTCGGCTCGCCGCCTCGAGGCGGAGGAGCGCGAGCGCCTGGGCGGCCGCGTGGTCGTGAGCCGCGACGGTCCGCGCGTCTTCCTGTACGCCGACGAGGAGCAGCAGGCGCGCGACGCCGAGGGCTTCATCCGCGCCCACCTCTCTTCGGAGAGCAGGGCTGCGAACGTCTCCCTCGAGCGCTGGCACCCGGTGGAGCAGGACTGGAAGGAGTCCTCCGTTCCGCTTCCCGAGACGGAGGACGAGATCCGCGCCGAGCACGAGCGCCAGCAGGCGCGCGAGGCCTCCGAGTCGTTCGCCAGCGGGCATGCGGAGTGGGAGGTGCGGGTCGCGCTGCCGAGCCGCGAGGCGACGGAGGCGCTCGCCGAGCAGCTCGAGGCCGAGGGTCTTCCGGTCGTGCGGCGCTCGACGTTCCTGCTCGTGGGGGCGGCGAATCGCGACGACGCGGAGGCGCTCGCCGAACGGCTTCGCGCCGAGTCTCCCGAGGGCGCGAAGGTCGAGGTCGAGCCCGGCGGCGGCATGGTCTGGGAGGTCATGCCGCACAACCCGTTCGCCGTCTTCGGCGGCCTCGGGGCCTGACAGGCTCCGTCCCGTCGGCTAGGCTTCGCCTGTTGGGTTCCGCGAGGAAAGGAGGCTGACAATGGATGTTGCCCCGATGTCGTGCCTCCGCGGTCCCGACGGTTTCTTCTAGCAGCCGAGCCTCCGAAAAAGCCCGCTCGAGACCGCGCAAGCGCGTGTCTAGAGCCCCTGCCATGGAAAAGGAGTCTCCGGTTGTCCTTTGATTTGAACGCGCTCGGATGGAGCCCGAGCCGTGAAACAGAATTCGAGCTGTACGCCGCCGACACTCTTGCGCCGGCGCGCGTCGCCGCGCAGCATCGCGGCGCCTATGTGGTCTACGCCGCGTTCGGCGAACGGCCCGCCGAGGTCGCGGGCCGGCTCCGCCACGCCGCGGTGAGCCCGGTCGATCTGCCCGCGGTCGGCGACTGGGTCGCGGTCGCCGACGGCCCGAACGCGTCCGCCGCGACGATCCACGCCGTCCTCGAGCGCGACACCGTGTTCCTCCGCAAGGCCGCCGGCGACGAGGCCGTCGAGCAGGTGGTCGCGGCCAACGTCGATGTCGTGTTCCTGGTGAGCTCGTTCGGCGACGACCTCAACGTCCGCCGGGTGGAGCGCTACCTCGCCGCAGGCTGGGAAAGCGGCGCGCAGCCGGTGATCGTCCTCAACAAGAGCGATCTCGCCGAGGATCGAGAGGCGGAGGTCGCCGACGTCGAGGCGGTCGCGTTCGGCGTCCCGATTCACGTCGTCAGCTGCCTGGAGGGGACAGGCGTGGAGGCTCTCGAGGCCTACCTCTCCGGCAACCGGACGGTCGCGCTCCTGGGCTCCTCGGGTGTCGGCAAGTCGTCCCTTCTCAACCGCCTGCTGGGCTGGGACCGGCAGGAGACGCAAGGGTTGCGCGACGACGGGAGGGGGCGTCACACGACGACGTACCGCGAGCTCGTCCCCCTGGAGCGCGGCGGGCTCGTTCTCGACACCCCCGGCATGCGCGAGCTCGCGCTCTGGGACGCCGAGGGCGGCGTCGACGAGACGTTCTCCGACGTGGCCGAGCTGGCGGCCAAGTGTCGCTTCGCGGATTGCGCCCACGTGAGCGAGCCGGGCTGTGCCGTCCTCGCGGCGCTTGCGGACGGCACGTTGCCCGCAGAGCGCTTCGAGAGCTATCGCAAGCTCCTCGGCGAGCTGAAGCACCTCGAGCTGAAGACGGACGCCAGGGCCATGGCGGAGCAGCGCAAGGCCAGACGACGCTTTGCGCGGTCGATGAGGAAGACGAGCTACTGAGAATCAATTGGAGATCCGGCCGGCACCCGAGAGCGGAAACCGCGCGAGCAGAAGCCGTGTCGGCATCCTGCGCCCGCTCGGGATCAGGGACTTCGCCCTGCTCTGGGCCGGCGCGACGGTGTCGCTCGCCGGCGACGGCGTCTACGTCGTAGCGCTCGCGTGGCAGGTTTACGAGCTCTCGAACTCGCCGACGGCGCTCTCGCTGGTCGGCGTGGCCTGGACGCTTCCGGTCGGCATCTTCGTCCTGATCGGCGGCGTGATCTCCGACCGGTTCGAGCGGCGTCGGATCATGATCGCCGCCGACATCGTTCGCGCGGTCGCTGTCGCGACGATCGGCATTCTCTCGCTCACCGGCGCGATCGAGCTGTGGCATCTGATCGTCCTTGCGGCCGTGTTCGGCACGGGTGAGGCGTTCTTCGGCCCGGCGTTCACGTCGATCGTCCCCGAGATCGTTCCGCGGCACCTTCTGCTCCAGGCCAACTCGCTCGACCAGTTCATCAGGCCCTTCGCGTTTCTCCTCGTCGGTCCGGCGCTGGGCGGGTTGATGGTCGCGACGATCGGTCCCGGACAGGCATTCATGCTCGACGCCGGAACGTTTCTCGTCTCGGCCACCGCGATCTTCCTCATGCGCTATCGGCCCGCTCCGCGCGGCGAGAAGCAGGAGCGGACCTCGATGTTGCGCGACCTCCGCGAGGGGTTCGCGTTCGTACGCGCGCACACCTGGCTCTGGGCGACGCTGCTCGCGGCGGCGGTGTTCCTGCTCGCGTACTGGGGGCCCGTGGAGGTGCTCGTCCCCTACCGCGTGCGGAACGAGCTCGGCGGGGACGCCAACGACTTCGGGCTCGTGCTTGCGTGCGGCGGCATCGGTGCGATCCTCGCCGCCTTCTTGCTCGGCCAGCGTGGTCTCCCGCGACGGCACATCACGTTCATGTACTCGGCCTGGGGCTTCGGCTCGCTGGCGCTCGTGGGCTTCGGGCTCGCCGGAGCGGTGTGGCAGCTGCAGGTGATCAGCCTCCTGGAAGGGCTGCTCTTCACCGGCGGCATGGTCGTCTGGGGAACGCTGCTGCAGACGCTCGTCCCGACCGAGATCCTCGGGCGCGTGACGAGCCTCGACTGGTTCGTCTCGACGAGCCTCGTCCCGATCTCCTTCGCCCTCACCGGCCCCGTCTCTGCCGGGCTCGGCGTCCAGACGACGCTCGTCGTCGCCGGGCTGTTGGCGGCGGGCGTGACCTTCGTCTTCCTGCTCGTCCCCGGCGTCCGCGACACCGAGAGCGACGACAGCCTCGAGGAGGTCCGCGCGAGCGTCCCCTAGGCGACGCGCGGCCGTCGTCGGGGTGTGACGCCGAGGACGAGCAGCGCGGCGAGATCACCCCGAGCACGCCGCAGGAGAGCCAGAGCACCGTCGGGTTGCCGCGTAGCCGCCGTCCCGACCAGCGGGCCGAACACGAGCGCGAGCGCGAAGGTCAGACCCCACGCGCCCTGGTAGCGGCCGCGCAGGTGCAGCGGCGCCAGGTCGGCGACGTAGGCCTGCGCGACCGGCGAGCCGGCGATCTCTCCGATCGTCCAGATGACGACCGTGAGGGCGAGAAGCGGCACGTCCGATGGCCCAGGCGGTCAGCGCGAAGCCCAGTCCGACGAGCAGGTTCCCGACGCGCGATCACAGGTCGGCGCGCGTGCGCCGCTGCGTGATCGCGGCGAGCGGCAGCTCGAGGAGCACGACGACGAGACCGTTCAGGGAGATCAGCGCGCCGAACGTGGCGAACGAGAACCCTCGTCGACGACGTGGAGCGGCAGCGCGCCCTGCTGCTGGAAGTAGACGAACGCCGTCAGGAGCGACGCGACGAGGAAGAGCTGGAAGGGCGGTCGGCGCGGATCGCACGCAGGAGCTCGCCCGGCTCGCTCCTCGGCGCGGTGCGAGCGTGTGCCCTCCGGGAGGAAGAGGAGCGCAGCGAAGCCGAAGGCCGCTGAGCGCGATCGCCTCGCCGAGGAAGAGCAGGAAGAAGGAGCGCTCGGCGAGGAGGCCCGCGGTCGCGGGCCCGGCAGCGAAGCCGAGGTTGATGGCGAGCCGGTAGAGCGCGTACCCGGTCAGCCGGCGCTCGGGCGGGATGAGGTCGGCGAGGAGCGCTGCCGAGGCCGGCCGGTAGAGCTCGGACGTGAGCCCGGCGCAGGCGGAGAGCGACGAGCACGAGCGCAGAGCGTCTGCGCCTGCGAGAGCGCCAGCATCGTCGCGGCCGCCGAGAACATCGAGACGGCGATGGCGTTCCGCCTGCCGATCCGGTCGGCGAGGTAGCCGCCGAGGAGCGAGGCGCCCAGCGCGCCGACCCCGTAGGCGCTGACCGCGGCGCCGGCCTGGGCGGGCGAGTAGCCCTCCTCGGTCAGCCAGATGACGAGGAAGACGAGGACGAAGCTGCCGAAGCGGTTGACGAACGAGCCGCCGAAGAGCACCCAGGCCGCCGGCGGCATGCTGCGCACGCTCTCGCCAGAGCCCGGGTGCGGCCCCGCCGGTGCGTCCATCGAGTCATAAGCTATTCGAATGTGTGGGATTAGCAAAGGGGTGGTATAGTCCGCCTCCATGGCCGAGCCCTTCACCGTCGACGTGCTCGTGGTCGGAAGCGGGGCCTCAGGCCTCGCCGCCGCCGTCTCCGCCGAGCGCGCAGGGGCGCGCGTCGCGCTCGCCACGAAGGGCTCGGTGCAGTCGTCGAACTCGGCCAAGGCCCAGGGCGGCATCCAGGCGGCCTTCGGCGAGGACGACTCCCCGGACATTCACGCCCAGGACGTCTGGAAGAGCTCCCACGAGACGGCCGACATGAAGCTCGTGCACGTCCTCACCTCGGAGGCGCCGGGCACGATCCACTGGCTCGAGGAGGCCGGCGTCGAGTTCACGCGCTCGAACGGCGGCTACCGCCTCGCGCGCTGCGGCGGCGCCAGCCGACATCGGCTGCTCCAGGTGGGCGACCAGACCGGGCTTGCGATCACGGGCGCGCTGCGCGAGGCCGTCGAGTCCTCGAGCGCACTGGTGCTCCCCAAGTCACCGCTGACCGAGCTCGAGCAGACCGGCTCGAGCTGGCGGGCGCGCTGCGGCGACCACGCCGTCGAGGCCGGCGCCGTCGTGCTCTCGGCCGGCGGCCGCTGCTTCCGCGAGGCCGAGGAGCGGGGCGAGCTGACGACGAACCATCCGGGCGCCACCGGCGAGACGACGCAGATCGCGCTCGGCCTCGGCGCCGAGGCGCGTGACCTGGACGCGCTCCAGTACCACCCGAACGGCGGCCTGTGGCCCGAGAACCTGAAGGGCTATTCCATTCCCGAGACCACGCGCGCGTACGGCGCGGTGCTCGTCAACGCCGACGGCGAGGAGTTCACGGATTCGCTGGGTCCGCGCGACGTGGTGTCGCAGGCGATCGTCGACGAGGTCGAGAAGGGCAAAGGCGTCGAGACCCCGGACGGCAGGCCCGCCGTCTGGCTCGACACGACGCGGATTCCGGAGGCCGACGCGGAGATTTCCCTCCCGTACATGCTCCGCCGCTACCGGGCCGCCGGCGTCGACCCGCTGAAGGAGCCGATCCTCACCTATCCAATCCTCCACTACCAGAACGGAGGCCTCGTGATCGACGAGCACGGCGAAACAACTGTGCAGGGCCTGTTCGCCTGCGGCGAGATCGCGGGCGGCACGCACGGCCGCAACCGGATGATGGGCAACTCGCTCCTCGAGTGCTGCGTCTTCGGCCGGCGGGCCGGAGCCGCGGCCGCGACGAGGGCGGCGGCGTGATGGCGGTCGCCACCGATCTCCAGAAGGTCGTCGAGGACGCCGCGGCGCACCTCTACGTCTGGGCGCTGAAGGACATCCCGCAGGACCTCCGCGACGCGCTCGCGGACGCCGCCGGCACGGAGACGTCGGTTCCGGGCCAGCGCGTCCTCCAGACGATCCTCCGCAACGTCGAGGTCGCCGAGGAGGAGAAGAACCTCGTCTGCCAGGACACCGGCATCGCGGTCTACTACTGCCGTGTCGGGGAGCACTTCCCGCTCCACCCGGCCCGCATCTACGAGGCCCTCTACGACGGCACCGAGCGCGCGACGGTCGAGCATCCGCTGCGCTCGAACACCGTGCACACGCTCACGCGCGAGAACACCGGCCAGAACGTCGGCTACCGGGTTCCCATCGTGCACTGGGACTTCGTGCAGGGCTGGGACGGGCTCGACGTCAAGTGCGTCCCCAAGGGCTCCGGCTCCGAGAACATGAGCTTCCTGAAGATGTGCGTCCCGGCAGACGGGGTCGCGGGCATCAAGCGCTTCGTGCTCGACTCGATCGTCGGCGCTGGCGGCAAGCCGTGCCCGCCCGGGATCGTCGGCGTCGGGATCGGCGGCTCCGCCGACTACGCGATGCACCTCGCCAAGGAGGCGATCGCCCGGCCGGTCGGCACGCGCAACCCCGACCCGCTCGTCGCCGAGCTCGAGGACGAGCTGAAGGATCTCCTCAACCAGACCGGCATCGGCCCGATGGGGCTCGGCGGCGACGTGACGGTGCTCCAGTGCCACATCGAGCACGCCGACACGCACATGACCCTCAACCCGGTCGCCGTCAACTACCAGTGCTGGGCCGCGCGCCGGGCAACCGCCCACGTGAGCGCCGACGGCGTCGTCGACTACGACAGGGAAGCCTGATGGCCGAGCACCGCGTCACCTTCCCCGCGTCCGAGGAGGCCATCCGCGAGCTTCGCGCCGGCGACTCGGTGCTCGTCGACGGTCACATCGTCGGGATCCGCGACCGCACGCAGGTACGGATCTTCGACCAGGGCGTCGAGCCGCCCATGGACCTGACGGGCGCCTTCCTTCTCCACACGGCTCCCGGTGTGCGCAAGGTCGCCGAGGGCAAGTACGAAAAGGTCTGCATCGGGACGACCACGAGCGCGCGCATGGTGCGCTTCACGGAGCCGCTCGGCCGCGACTACGGCGTCCGCGCCATCTGCGGCAAGGGCGGGCTCCCCGACGAGGCGATCGAGCCGATGAAGCGGCTCGGGATGGTCTACTTCGCCATCGTCGGCGGCGCCGCGGCGCTCGAGACCACCCAGATCGAGGAGATCGAGGAGGTCTACTGGGAGGAGCTCATGCCCGAGTGCCTCTGGAAGTTCCGGGTCAAGGACTTCGGCCCGCTGACCGTGGCGATCGACTCGCACGGCACCTCGCTCTACCACGACGTGCAGGAACAGGCGCAGAAGCGATTGGAGGATCTGTATGCCCGGCTCTAGCCTCGGCCCCAACGGCTTTCTCGACGTGCCGGCGCGCTCGCCCAAGCCGCGCACCAAGGGCCTCACCCACGTGATCGACAAGGGGATGAACCTCCGCGACATCGAGGGCCTCTTCGACACCGCCGGCGAGTACGTCGACATCGTCAAGCTCGGCTGGGGAACCTCGTACGTCACGAACAACCTCGAGAAGAAGATCGCCCTCTTCCGCTCGTTCGAGACGCCCGTCGTCTGCGGCGGCACGCTCTTCGAGGCGGTCATCGCCCGGGACAAGCTCGACGAGTACAAGAGCTGGCTGACCGAGAACCGCCTCTCGCACGTCGAGGTCTCGGACGGGACGATCGACATCCCCCGCGAGCGGAAGCTGGAGCTGATCGCCGACCTGGCGCGCGACTTCGTGGTCATGTCCGAGGTGGGCTCGAAGGACGAGGAGGTCGTCTACGCGCCGTACCAGTGGGTCGAGTGGATGCGGGAGGAGCTCGACGCCGGCGCGTGGAAGGTGATCACCGAGGGCCGCGAGGGCGGCACCGCCGGCATCTACAGGCCGACCGGCGAGATGCGCACCGGCCTCATCGACGAGATCGTCCATGACATCGACCCGGCAGACGTCATCTTCGAGGCGCCCGCGAAGAAATCGCAGGCATGGTTCGTGCGCAAGTTCGGCCCCGAGGTGAACCTCGGGAACATCCCGCCCGAAGAGGTCATCCCACTCGAGACGCTCAGGCTGGGACTCCGAGCCGACACCCTCAAGGAGGTGCTCCTCGTTGACCGCCAGCCCGCAGGCGCTGTCCCGGACTGACGCGCAGATCGAGGCGATGTCGGCCGAGGAGGTCCTCGGCTGGGCCTACGAGGAGTTCGGCGAGAGCCTCTGCATCTCGTGCTCGTGGCAGAAGCAGTCCTCGGTGCTCGTGCACATGATCTCCGGGCTCGGGCTGGACGTGGACATCGTCGAGCTCGACACGCACCTCTTCTTCAAGGAGACCTACGAGACGCGCGAGCGGCTCGTGGAGCGCTACGGGCTGACGCTGATCGTCCCCGACGTGCTGACGATCGCGGAGCAGCACAAGGTCGAAGGCCCGAACCTCTGGGAGACGAAGCCCGACCACTGCTGCCACATCCGCAAGGTCGAGCCGCTCATTCGGGCGCTGGAGCCCTACCATGCGTGGGTCTCCGGCATTCGCCGCGAGCAGTCGCCGTCACGCGCGAACGCGAAGAAGCTCGAGCGTTCCGACCGCTACGGCGTGTGGAAGGTCCAGCCGCTCGCGGACTGGACAGAGAAGGACGTCTGGCGCTACATCATGACGAACGAGATCCCCTACAACCCGCTGCACGACGCCGGCTACCGCTCGATCGGCTGCATGCCCTGCACCCGGCCGACGAGGCCGGACGAGGAGGAGCGCGCAGGCCGCTGGGCCGGCTCCGACAAGCTGGAATGCGGGATCCATGTGGAAGAAAACGCAGAAGGAGACCGATGACCGACAACATCTTCGCCCACGAGCATCCCGAGTCCGAGCGCGCCCGCGGAGGCGGGTTCACGCTCTGGTTCACGGGGCTCTCGGGCTCCGGCAAGACGACGATCGCGCACCTCGTCGGCCCCGCGCTCGACGAGCGAGGCCACGTCGTCGAGTACCTCGACGGCGACACGTCCGCACCCACCTCTCGAAGGGCCTTGGCTTCTCGAAGGAAGACCGCGACACCAACATCGAGCGCATCGGCTGGGTCGCCTCGCGCATCACGCGCCACGGCGGCACCGCCATCACCGCCGCCATCTCGCCGTACATCGAGACCCGGCAGAAGGCGCGCGAAATGGTCGAGCAGTTCGGGCCGTTCGTGGAGGTCTACGTGAACGCGTCGGTCGAGGAGTGCGCGCGGCGCGACGTCAACGGTCTCTACGCCAAGGCCTACGCCGGCGAGATCAAGGGCTTCACCGGCGTCGACGACCCGTACGAGGCGCCGGAGAATCCGGAGATCGTGGTCGACACGGACGTGCAGAGCCCCGAGGAGAGCGCGCGGATCGTCGTCCAGAGGCTCGAGGAGCTGGGCCTGATCGGCTCCGAGGTGCGCGCGTGAGCACGGTAACCTCCGACCAGCTCATCGCTCCCCACGGCGGCGCGCTCACGCCACGCGCGGGCGACCGTCCCGACGACCTCGACTCGCTCCCGGTCGTCACGCTCACCTCGCGCGAGTTGTCCGATCTGGACATGCTCGCTTCCGGTGCCCTCTCCCCGCTCGGAGGGTTCATGGGCAGGGAGGACTACGAGGGCGTCGTCGAGTCCATGCGGCTCGGCAGCGGCCTCCCGTGGGCCCTGCCGGTCTGCCTGGCGGTTGCCGAGGCGCCCCAGGGCGACCGCGTCGCGCTCGCTGACGAGGGCGGCCGCGCGCTTGCCGTCCTCGACGTCGAGGACGTCTACTCCTACGACAAGGAGCGCGAGGCCGAGCGTTGCTTCCGGACGACGGACGGAGAGCACCCGGGCGTCGCGAGGCTCTACGCGCAGCACGACAACTATCTCGCGGGCCCGGTCACGGTCTTCGAGCGGCTCGAGCCCGGCTTCCCAGAGCTGCACAAGGACCCCGCCGACACGCGTGGGCTCTTCGCCGAGCGCGGCTGGAAGCGGGTCGTCGGGTTTCAGACCCGGAATCCCATCCACCGAGCGCACGAGTACCTGACCAAGTGCGCGCTCGAGACGGTCGACGGACTGCTGATCCACCCGCTCGTGGGCGCGACGAAGTCCGACGATGTCCCCGTGGAGGTTCGGGTCCAGGCCTACCGCGTCCTGACCGAGGGCTACTACCCGACAGAACGCGTCGTGGTCTCCGCCTTCCCGGCGGCGATGCGCTATGCCGGCCCGCGCGAGGCGATCTGGCATGCGATCTGCCGTAAGAACTACGGCTGCTCGCACTTCATCGTCGGCCGCGACCACGCCGGCGTCGGGAGCTACTACGGCACGTACGACGCGCAGCTCATCTTCGACGACTTCGAGCCGCACGAGCTCGACATCGAGCCGATGTTCTTCGAGCACTCGTTCTGGTGCAAGGTCTGCGGTCAGATGGCGACGCCGAAGACCTGCCCGCACGGGGGCGACGACCACGTGTTCCTCTCAGGGACGAAGGTGCGCGAGCTGCTCTCGCAGGGTGAGCTGCCGCCGGAGGAGTTCACGCGACCGGAGGTCGCGGAGATCCTGATCGAGGCCTACCGGACGTCGTAGTAGGACAGGACGGGCCCGGCTCGTCCATAGGAGCGTCTGGCGGAATGTGCTGCTCGCGCGGGGTACCGGCGCATTTCGCCAGCCGCTCCTACAAAATCGCTGCGTGCGTCGGTCAACGCTTCTCGCGGTGCTCGCGCTCGCGCTGATCGCGGCCACGGCCGCCGCGTTCGCGTGGACCGAGTCGCTCAAGCTCGAGCGCCTGCCCGTGTTCGGCCCGCGCTTCCCTGAGAGCTTCTCGCCGATCTGCGTCTGCCCGACGGAGACGGCCGAGCTGCGACTTCGCTTCCGCGTGACCGACACGGTCGACGCGGACATCCTCGACGCCGAGGGCGAGGTCGTCCGCTCGCTTGGAGAGCGCCGGGTGCGCCCAGGCCTGGTCACGTTCGAGTGGGACGGCCGCAGCGACGAGGGCCGGATCGTGCCGGACGCGCCCTATCGGCTGCGGGTCGAGCTCGAGGACAAGCGGCGGACGATCGTGATTCCGAACCAGATCCTCGTCGACACGGTGGCGCCGAACGTCGTGGAGATGAAGCCGAACCTCTTCGAGTTCTCGCCGGACGGGGACCGCCGCGCCGACGTCGTGCGTATCGCCTATCGCGCCGACGGGCCGGCCGGGCCGCTCCTGTACGTGGGCGACCAGCTGGCGTTCGAGAAGCGGGCGCGTCGGGCGCGGAGCGAGGTTCGCTGGGGCGGCCGCATCGACGGGACGATCCTGCCTCCAGGTCCGTACCGCCTCACGCTGAGAGTCCGTGATCCCGCGGGCAACCTCTCGCCCGAGTCCGAGCGGGTCACGGTCGAGCTCCGCTACATCACTCTGTCGTCCGGCGTCTACCGGATCCGACGCAACGGCGTGCTCACCTTCGGGGTCGACACGGACGCCCTGGAGTGGGGCTGGCGGCTCCAGCGGCTGCGTGGTGGGAAGCTCCGCAGGGTCGTGCTCAAGGACGAGGGCGTCGGGCGCGACGCGATCGTCCGGCTCGAGCGAGGTGCCGTTCCGCCCGGCCGCTACCAGCTCCAGGCGTACCTCGAAGGCGAGAACCCCGAGAACCTCCCGAGGTTCGACACCGCGCTCGTGATCGTGATGCGCCGCTAGCGGCAGGCGCCGCAGAGCCCGGACACCTCGAGGCGGTGGCCGGTGGTCACGAAGCCGTGCGCCGCGAGATCCGCTCGAGCCAGGGATCCAGCTCGCAGTCGGCGAGCTCGACGACGCGGTGGCAGCTCGAGCAGACGAGGTGGTGATGGTGCCCCTGCCCGCACCGGCGGTAGCAGAGCTCGCCGGGACGGTGCGAGAGCGCGTCGACCACGCCGGCCTCGGCCAGCAGGCCGAGCGTGCGGTAGACGGTCGCGAGGCCGAGCTTCTCGCCGCCCGAGCGAAGCCGGTCGTGGAGCTCCTGGGCGGTGACGTCGTCTTGCTCGCCCATCAGCTCGGCGAGCACCCGCACGCGCTGGCGGGTGGGGCGGACTCCGGCCTCGGCGAGGACGTCGATTGCGCTCTGTTGCGCCGTTTCGGCCACGTGGCTATGCTAGCAATCCTCGTGGTAACGAGAATCGTTCTCATCTTACTCGCAGCCGCGGCCGCCCTGCTCTTCGCGGGCTGCGGCGGCGATGCCTCCAGCGCGCCCGACGGCCGCACCCAGGTCGTCGCCGGCTTCTATCCCCTGGCGTTCGCGGCAGCCGAGATCGGCGGCGATCGCGTCGACGTGACGAACCTCACGCCCCCCGGCGCGGAGCCGCACGATGTCGAGCTGTCCGTGCGGGACGTCGAAGAGGTGCGCGACGCCGACCTCGTCCTCTACCTGGGCCAGGGGTTCCAGCCTGCGCTCGAGGACGCCGCCGAAGGCAGCGACGCGGCGATCGACCTGCTCGACGGCCTCGAGCTCCGCGAGGGCGAGGAAGGTGAGGATGCTCTCGACCCGCACGTCTGGCTCGACCCCGTTCGGTTCGCCCAGGTCGCGGAGCGGATCGGCACGGAGCTGGGAGGCGAGGCCCCTGCCCGGCAGCTCGCCTCCCAGCTGCGTGCGCTCGACGGGGAGTACCGCGCGGGTCTCGCGGACTGCGACCGCAACGAGCTCGTGACCGCGCACGACGCGTTCGGCTACCTCGGCGACCGGTACGGCCTCGAGGTGATCCCGATCACCGGCATCTCACCGGAGGCGGAGCCGAGCCCGCAGGATCTCGCCCACATCTCCGACCTCGTGAGCGAGCGGGGCGTCACGACCGTCTTCGTCGAGCCGCTCCTCTCCCCGGAGATCGGCGAGACGGTCGCGCGCGAGGCGGGGGCGGAGACCGCGGTCCTGAACCCGCTCGAAGGCCTGACCGAGGACGAGCTCGAGCGAGGCGAGAACTACTTCACCGTCATGCGTGCGAACCTGGATGCCCTGCGGGAGGGGCTCGGATGCCGGTAGCCGTCGAGCTCGACCAGGTCGGCTTCTCCTACCGGCCCGGGCAACCGGTGCTCACCGACGTCGACCTGACCGTGGAGGAGGGCGAGTTCGTGGCCGTGGCCGGGCCGAACGGCGGGGGCAAGACGACGCTCGTCCGCCTGGCGCTCGGGCTCGCGCGGCCGTCATCGGGATCCGTCCGGCTCTTCGGCGAGCCCGCGCACCGTTTCTCCTGCCGGGAGACCCTCGGGTACGTCGCCCAGCGGGCGCAGGTGGGGACGGAGGGGCCGGTGACCGTGCGCGAGGTCGTTTCCTCGGGCCGCCTCGCGCAGGGCGGGCTCTTCGGCCCGCTGCGCCGGCGAGACCGAGCCATCGTGGACGAGGCGATCGCCGACGTCGGCCTCGGCGACCTCGCCGACGCGCGGCTTGGCCACCTCTCGGGCGGCCAGCAGCAGCGCGCGTTCATCGCCAAGGCGTTCGCCGGCGAGCCGTCGCTCCTCGTCCTCGACGAGCCCACCGCCGGCGTCGACGCCGAGTCGCAGGAGGCGCTCGCCCGACTGCTCGGCCGCCTGCATGCAGACCGCGGCGTCACGATGCTCTACGTCTCGCACGAGTTCGGCGCGGTCGAGGGCATCGTCGAGCGCCTCGTCCTCGTTCGAGGAGGGATTGTCTTCGACGGCCCGCCGCACGCCCTCCCGTCCGCCTGGCACGACCCCTCTCATGCCCATGCTCGAGAGTGAGTTCATGCGCCTGGCGTTCGCGACGGGGGCCGTCGTCGGCCTCCTCGCGCCGGCCGTGGGCTTCTTCCTCGTCCAGCGGAACATGAGCCTCGTGGGCGACGGCGTCGGCCACACGGCGTTCGCCGGCGTCGCCGCCGGCTACCTGCTCGGCGTCTAGCCCGTGCTCACGGCACTCGTCGCCGCCGTCGCGGGCGCGGTCGGGATCGAGTGGCTCCGCTCCCGCCACCGCGCTGCCGGCGACCAGGCGCTCGCGCTCCTCTTCTACACCGGGCTCGCGGCGGGGGTCGTGCTCGCCTCGTCCGCCGGCGCGCTCGACGTCGACCTCTTCTCGTTCCTGTTCGGCTCCATCCTCACGGTCACGCGCGGCGATCTCGTGCTCGTCGCCGTCCTCGGCGTTGCGGGCCTCGCTCTGATCGGGCTCCTCTACCGGGCGCTCGCGGCGGTCGTCATCGACGAGGAGGGCGCCAGGGTCGCCGGCGTGCCGGTCGCGGCCCTGAACGTCCTCGTCGCCGGGCTCGCGGGCGTGACCATCGGCCTCTCGATGCAGATCGTCGGGATCCTCCTGATCGCGGCGCTCATGGTGCTCCCGGTCATCGCGGCGGGCCGCGTCGCCTGGAGCATGAGCTCGTCGGTGCTGCTCGCCATGGGCATCGGGCTCGTCGTCCGTCTTCGCCGGGCTGACGGTCGCGTACTACGCCGACCTCCCTCCCGGAGGGGCGATCGTCCTCCTCGCAGCGGCCGCGTTCGTGGTCACGAGCATCCTCGAAGCCGCCCGCGCGCGGGCGTGATCCCTATGCTCACGCGTCGGGCGACCCGATGATCGAAGGCTGGAAGCGCGCACTCGTCCTCGCACCGCACACCGACGACGGCGAGTTCGGCTGCGGCGGCACGATGGCGCGCCTCGTCGAGGCGGGCACCGACGTGCGCTACGTCGCCTTCTCCATCGCCACGAAGTCGCTCCCGGAGGGCTTCCCGCCGGACACGCTCGCGCGCGAGGTGCGCGAGGCGACGGCCGAGATCGGCATCCCGGAGAGCGGGCTCGTCGTCCACGACTTCGAGGTGCGCACCTTCCCCGAGCGCCGGCAGGAGATCCTCGAGCTCCTGATCGCGCTGTGGGAGGAGTGGACGCCCGACGCCGTCTTCATGCCCAGCCTCCGCGACATCCACCAGGACCACCAGGTGATCGCCGCCGAGGGGCTGCGGGCGTTCAAGCGGACGACCGTGCTCGGCTACGAGATCCCCTGGAACAACTTCAACTTCGACCACCAGGCCTACGTCGGCCTGGAGGAGCGCCACGTCGAGCGGAAGGTCGCGGCCCTCGAGCGCTACGCGTCGCAGCAGCACCGCAACTACGCCAACCCGGAGTACATCCGAAGCCTCGCGCGGACCCACGGCATCAACGTGAACCGCGACTACGCCGAGGTCTTCGAGGTCTACCGAATCGTCACCTAGCCTCTCTGCGCGACCTGCGGGGGTCTGTTAGCCTCCCGCGCTTCGTGAGCGTGATGAGCCTGCATCCGCTCGAGGACGTCCGGCGCGACCTAGGGGAGCGCGAGCTCTGGGAGCGCTCGCTCGCACGCTCGCTGGAGCGGCGTGCCGGCCGGTACGCACCGCGAAGCCTCGCGTCCACGGCGCTCGCCGACCTGGACGGGCCCCTTCGTGTGCGCCTCGACGACCGCGATCTTTCCGACCCGGAGCTCTGGGACTATTCCACGGCAATCGCGCACGGAAAGCGCATCGCCGCGCAGCCCGGCTTTCTCCCGCAGGCCCGTATGGCAAGCGCGACGCTGGTCGTCGCCGCCGTCGCCGCAGCGTTGCCGAACCCGAGCGGGAGCACGCCCGGACGGGCGAAGTCCTCCGGCGGCACGACGCGGGTGCACGTCGAGCTGCTCAAGGTCGGAAGCCGCGGTCCGGCGGTCGTGCGGATCCAGCGTGAGCTCGGGATCCCGGCGGACGGGATCTTCGGCCCCCAGACCCGGCGAGCGGTGCGCGCGTTCCAGAAGCGACACGGCTTGCTCGTCGACGGAATCGTCGGCCCGCAGACCCGCAAGGCACTCTTCGCGCCGAAGCCTGCTGCCGAGGCCAACGTGCGCTACATCCGCGCCTGGTGGGTGGTGCCGGTGCAGCGTGCGCTCGGCGTTCCTGCGGACGGGCTCTACGGGCCCGTCACGCGTCAGGCCGTGCGCGCATTCCAGAAGCGCAAGGGCCTCGTCGTCGACGGGGTGGTCGGGCCGCAGACTCTCGGCGCTCTCGGCATCCGGCGCAGCACGCCCGCGCGGAGCGACGGCGGCCGTGAAGCGGCTCCTGCAGCGTCGAGCCGCGGCGCCCGCGTCGCGCAGCTCTCCCGGAACTACCTCGGGGTCCGGTACCGCTGGGGCGGGTCGTCGCCCTCGACCGGCTTCGACTGCTCCGGCTTCGTCATGTACCTCTACCGCAAGGTCGGCGTTTCGCTCCCGCACAACGCCGCCATGCAGTACGGCTACGGCCGCGCCGTCTCGCGCGGCAACCTTCGCGCGGGCGACCTCGTCTTCTTCAACGGCCTGGGGCACGTCGGGATCTACCTCGGGGGAGGCAGGTTCATCCACGCCCCGAGCTCGGGCGACGTCGTCAAGATCTCGAGTCTGAGCGACTCCTGGTACGACTCGCGCTGGGTCGGCGCGCGCCGCATCTAGACGACCCTCCGGGGTAGTGCTCTCACGAAGAGGAGGACACCGGCCAGCGCCATGGTTCCTGCGGTCGCGCGTGCGTACAGTGGCCTGAGTGACCGCTCCACCCTTCTTCACCGAGCCCTTCCGCCTCAGGACGTGGAAGGAGACCGCGTACTCCCTGATCAGCCTTCCGGCCGGAGTCATCTGGTTCTGCGTCCTCCTGACCCTTCTCGTGGTCAGCGTGAGCACGTTCTTCCTGCTCGGGATCCCGCTGCTCGTGGGGACGCTCATGCTCGCGGGCGTCGGCGCGCGAGTGGAACGGTTCCATTCCCGCTTCTTCCTCGCGCAGCCCATCCCCGATCGGCCGCAGCGGGCCTACGACTGGTCCAAGTGGCGCGACTGGCTGAAGCCGCTGGTCGACCTGGGCGCCTGGCGCGAAATCCTCTATCTGATGCTGCTCTTCCCCTTCGGGCTCGTGCTCTTCATCGTCGCTGTGGTCTGCTGGTCGGTCGCGATCAGCTTCGTCACCGCCCCGATCTGGTGGTTCGCCATCCCGGAAGACGATCGCGGGGACTTCCTCTGGCCGGGCAACAAGTTCGACAACCCCTTCGAGTGGGTCCTGACGCTCGGCGGCGGCCTCTTGCTCCTCCTGCTGACGCCGTGGATCATCCGGGGCCTCCTCGCGGTGCACAAGGCGGTCATGCGCGGCCTGCTCGGCCCGACCCGCCGCGAGCTCGAGAAGGCGTCGGAGCGGCTCGCCGCGCAGCGCGACCTCGCAGTCTCGTCCGCATCGGGCGACCGCCGGCAGATCGAGCGCGACCTTCACGATGGCGCGCAGGCGCGGCTGGTCTCTCTGGCCGTCGACCTCGGCCGCGCCCGCAGGCGCCTCGAGGAAGGTGGGTCGACCGAGGAGGCCGCGGAGCTCGTCCGCGTCGCGCACGAGGACGCCAAGCAGGCGCTCGTCGAGATCCGCGACCTCGCGCGCGGCATCCATCCCGCCGTTCTCACCGACCGCGGGCTCGACGCCGCGCTCTCGTCGCTTGCGGCCCGCTCGCCTGTGGCGGTCTCGCTCGCGACCGAGATCGGCGAGAGGCCGCCGGAGGCCGTCGAGGCCGCCGCCTACTTCGTCGTCTCCGAGGCGCTCGCCAACGTTGCGCGCCACAGCGGTGCCGAGCGCGCGGCCGTCTCTGTCGTCCGCGCCGGCGGCATCCTCGTCGTCGAGGTGCGCGACGACGGCCAGGGCGGCGCGTCGCCGGATGGCGGCTCGGGGCTCACCGGCCTCGAGGAGCGCGTCGGCGCCCTGGGCGGGACGCTCGTCCTCGAGAGCCCGCCCGGCGGGCCGACCTCGATCACGGCGGTGATCCCGTGCGAGTAGTCATCGTCGAGGACTCGGGCCTGCTCCGCGACGCTCTCACGCGGCTTCTTACCGACTTCGACGTCGAGGTGGCGGCCGCGGTTCCGACGCCGGAGGAGCTCCTGAGCGCCGCCGAGGAGCACAAGCCCGACGTCTTCGTCGTCGACGTCCGCCTGCCGCCGACGTACACCGACGAGGGCGTCCACGCCGCGGCGGAGTTGCGCTCGCGCGACCCCGAGGCGAAGGTCCTGCTTCTCTCGCAGGCCGTGGAGGAGCGCTACGCGCGCGAGCTCCTCGCCCAACGGAGCGAAGGGCTCGGCTACCTGCTCAAGGACCGCGTCGCCGACGGCGCCGAGTTCGTGGACGCGCTCCGCCGCGTCGCGGGTGGCGGGACTGCGCTCGATCCCGAGGTCGTCCGCCAGCTCCTCGTCCGCCACCGTGCGATCGACGAGCTGACGCCGCGCGAGCGCCAGGTGCTCGAGCTGATGGCCGAGGGCCGGACGAACGCGGCCATCGCGCGGGCACTCGTCGTCACCGACCGCGCGATCGAGAAGCACGTGGCCAGCATCTTCGGGAAGCTGCGGCTCCCTCCGAGCCAGGACGACCACCGGCGCGTGCTCGCTGTGCTTGCCTGGCTCAACGCCTCCTAGTCGATCCAGTTGACTCGTCCCACTCCAGCTGGTCGAAGTAGCGGAGCGCCCGGCGGCTCGGCCGGATGCGCGACTGGTACTCGGCGAGGTCCTCGTCGGAGAGCTCGCCCGAGCGCGTGCTTGACGCCGAGGTAGGGGAGGTTGAGATCCTCCTGGTAGACGACGGTCGAGATGCGCGGGTTGACCTCGATCACGAAGTCGCCCACGAGCTGGACGTTGAAGAAGTGCTCGATCTCGAGCGCTGCGACGGCCCGGTCGGCGATCGCGACGAGCTCCGGGTCCTCGAGCGACTGGAAGAACATCGCGAGCCCGGCGCGCATAGCCTCCCGCGTCTTCGGATGACCGAAGACGATCCGGCCGCCGCGTGCGACGCCGTCGACCGTGCGCTCTCCGCCCTGCGCGAGCTCCATGACGAGGAGCTCCTCGCCGCCTTCCTCCGGGAGCAGCTCTGCCACGTCCTCGAGCCGCATCGCGAGGCTTCCCGGGCGCTCGTGAAGGAGCTGATGGGCCCGGTCGACCGAGGGGTCGAGCACGCGGAAGCCGCGCGAGCCCGAGCTCGAGACCGGCTTGAAGCACACGGCGCGCTCCGGGTAGCCGAGCTCGGCCGCGGCTTCGACGAACGCCTCACGTCCCCGCACGCGGCGGAATGCGGGTACAGGAACCCCCGCCTCGGCGAGCAGTGTGTAGCACTCCGCCTTGTCGTTCGCGCGCCGCACGGTCTCGGGCGAGCTGACGAGCGCGACGACGCCGGCCTCCTGCAGCGCGGGCTTCGCGTCGGCGAGGCCGGCGAGGTCGTGGGAGGACTGCGGCAGGACGGCCTTCACGCCTTCATGCGCGCAAAGCTCGAGGATCGCCGCCGGGAACCCGTCATCGGCCCCGGGCGGGACGACCGCGAACGCGTCGCACAGGAACCGGCCGACGGACCGCTCGTTCATGTCGCTCCCGACGAGGCGAATCTCGCGCTCGCCGTTCTCCCGCAGGGCGTGGAGAAGCGCGGCCGTCCCGGGCGCGCCCGATGCGGTCACAAGCAGCGTCAGCGGGGGCAGCGCGGGCTCGGTCATGTGGGCGACAGCCTAGGCGCTTCGCCTGCGGAAGGGCAGGCGGTCGCGCATGGCGGCGAGGTCGCTGCGCGGGAAGAACCCGAGCGCGACGAGGACGAGCGGGTAGGCGAGCGTGAGCGCGGCACGGACGGAGCGAGGCGTGGAACGGGCACCCAGGCGTCGAGAGCCAGCGCGGCGAAGCAGAGCGCGACCGTGACGCCCGACCGCGAGCCCGAGGCGGCGCCACTCCCAGGGCACCGGGTAGATCCGCTGGCAGATGACGAGCCATCCCGATCGCCATCGCGGCGAACGAGGTCGCCGTCGCCCAGGCCGCCCCGAGGAACGAGTACGGCGGGATGAGCAGGAAGTAGAGCCCGATCGCCAGCAGCGCCGAGGCGGCCGAGAGCGGCAGGAGCAGGCGCATGCGCTTGGTCACGTTCACGCCGACCGCGAAGACGGTGAATGCGCCCGTGCCTGCGGCCGCGAGTGCGAGCGGCGGCACTGCGTAGGTCGCTTCCCAGAAGCGCTCGGGCATGAGCAGGTGGAAGAGCGGGAGGATCCAGAGCGAGACGAGCGCGACGAGGAAGCCGATCGCGAAGAAGAAGTAGTTCGCGCCCGCGGGCGACCATCTGCGGGTGCCGGTCGGTGTGGAGCCAGGAGAAGTGCCACTGCGACCAGCCCATGCGGAAGGCGAACACGCCCGACGACGACGACCTGGCTGTAGCGAAAGGCCGCGCCGTAAAGGCCCGTGTCCGCCGTGCCGTGGAAGTGGGCGACGAAGAAGCGGTCGAGGAAGTTGAGGGCGTAGAACGCGATCCCGCTGAGGATCGTCGGCCACGAGAACTCGAGCATCTCGCGCACGAGGCCCGGCGGGACGCGCGGGACGAGGTCGCGCACCCACTCGCGCGCCGAGATGACGAAGACGACGCAGGCGCTCGTCAGCGACGCGAGCAGGATCCCCTTCACGCCGTACTCCCAGACCGCGACGAAGAGGACGCTGAAGACGACCATCGTGACGGCGCGCGAGAGCGCGTAGAAGGCGAACGTGAGCGGCTTCCGCCGTAGCCGGCAGAGCGCCATCGGCAGGTCGACGATGTTCGTCAGGTAGAGGTCGGCGAGGGCGATGACGAAGAGGGTCGCGTAGGTGGTGGAGTCGGCGACCCCGTCGGCGAGCGGGCCGGAGAAGAGCATGAGGCCGCCGATGAGCGACGGCCGGGTACGCGGCCTCGATTGCGAAGTACGTGGTGATGACCTGGCGCCGCCAGGCGCGGTCGTCCTTGTCGAAGAAGAAGCGCGCGAGCGTGCCCGGCAGGGCGATGAACACGTCGATCAGCGCCATCGTCGCGAGCACGAGCTCGAGCACGCCGAACTCGGACGGGGTCAGGAAATGCGCGTAGAGCGGGACGAGCAGGAACGCGAGCGACTTGACCGCGACGCGCGTGCCGCCGTAGATGGCCGTGTCGTAGGCGAGGGCGGCGATCCCGAGCTTGCGCGGGACGTCCTCGTCCTCGCGCAGGGCGTCCGAAAGCGTCTCCTCGGCGCGCACCTCGCTCATCGGACGGAGAGGCTACTCGCCGCCGTGGTCGCCCCGGCTACTCGTAGCCGAGGTCGCGGAGCCGCTCGAGGATGACGCGCTCTTCCTCCTCGGAGTAGACGGGGCCCTCGGCCGCGCTCGCCGCGGCGCCTGCCGCTGGGCGCGGCCGACTGTCTCCAGCTCGCCGAGCACGTCGTCGAGCGGCGCGCCGTCGAGCCCGTCCTGCTCGAGCCCGAAGAGGCGGAGGATCGTCGCGGCCATCTGCGTGATCTCCGCGCCCTCCGGGACGGCGGCCGGCTGGATCCCCGGCCCCGCCGCGGCCAGGATCCCGGTCAGGCCGTGGTGGCCCGAGAAGCCGGAGGAGATGCTCGGGTCGAGCTTCTCGTGGCGGTCGAACGGCGTCGTCCAGCGGCGGCGGCTCGCGTCGACGTAGACGCGCTCGTCGTGCGGGATGACGACGAGCTCGGGCGCCTTCGTCCATGTGCGGGCCGCTGTAGAGCTCCTCCTTGCGGCGCACCGCGAACGCCGGCTCGCCCGTGCCCGGGTGCCGGATCTCGGCGAGCTCCTCCGCGAGCCGCTCGGCGAACGCCGGGTCGCTGCGTGCGCCGCTCGCCTCGCCGAGGAAGACCTGGCCGCCGGCGCCGTAGCTGTACGCCCGCGTCGAGCCGAAGTCGATCTCGCCGAATGCCCTGTCCTCGCCCGGCTGCGGCAGGAACGGGAGGTGGTCGAGGCGGCGGCCGTAGCCGCGCCTCGTCCGCGCCAGCCGCTGGTCGACCTTGGAGACGTAGTCGAGCCGCGTTCCCTTCAGCCGCTGGAGCGAGCGACGGCGGTAGCGCAGGTGCCCGGCCTCCTCGAGCCAGCGGTTGATGTGGAACATCCAGTGGATCGGGCGCATGCCGTGGTCGGAGAGCACGATCGCGGTCGGCTCCTCGTCGGTCGCGGCGCCGGCCACGTCGATCAGGTGCGCGCACGCCGCGTCGATCGCCTCGTAGACCCTGACGATCTCGTCGCCCGGGTCGTCGGGGTCGTGCGCGGGGTGCTCCGGGTCGAGCCGGTGCCAGCCCAGGTGGCCGATGTGGTCGGAGCTCATGAAGTCGACGCACAGCAGGTCGAGGCCCGGCTCGAGCTCGTAGGAGAGGCGGCAGACGTCGGCGATCTGCTCGACGTGGTCGAGCAGCCGCTGCGTGTAGCGCGGGAAGTCCTCCCACCAGCGCTCGCCCATCGGGTGGTGCGCGGTGACGAGGTCGGGCTGCGCCGCCTGGATGCGGCGGCGTGCGCCCTCCGGGAGGATCGCCGGCCGCTCCGGCCCGCCGTAGCCCGTCACGAGGATGCCCTCGATCGGCTCGGGCGGATACGTGAACGGGATCGTCACGAACGCCGAGCGCACGCCCGCGGCGCCGAGCGGCCGCCAGAACGGCGTGCCGGAGCGGCTCGCCGCGTTCTCGACGCGCGACTGGGCGCGGTTCGGGTTGCTCGTGAAGTTGAAGATGCCGTGCCCGCCCGGGTTGAGCCCGGTGAGGAACGACGACCAGGCGGTCGGCGTCATGGCGGGAACGGTCGAGCGCAGCGGCCCGAAGGCGCCCTCGGACGAGAGCCGGGCGATCGTCGGCAGCTTCCCCTTGGACAGGAGGTCGCTGACGAGCTCGTAGTCGGCGCCGTCGAAGCCGAGGACGAGCGCCTTCACGCGGCCACCAGCTCGCGGTAGAGGCGGTCGAGCTGCGGGCCCGGGATCGCCGACGGTCTCGCGCACGACGCGCTGGTTCCGCTCGCCGTACGCCTGGCGGCGCGCGTCGTCCTGCAGGAGCCCGAGGACGGCGCGCGGCCGTCGCTTCCTCGTCGCGGACGGGGACGATCTCCGCGCCCTCGCCGGGGCCGACCCACTCGTCGATGGAGGCCGCGTCGGCGCAGACCACGGCGCGGCCGGAGGCCATGGCCTCGAGCAGGGACGGCGGCGTCGAGTCGGAGTTGGCGATGGAGACGACGACGTCGGCGGCCGCGACGAGCGGGGGCAGGTCCCCGGCCGCCGACCCGGTGGAAGGCGACGCCGGTCCTCGAGCCCGAGCCGCGCGACGAGCGCTTCGATGCTCGCCTTGCAGCGGGCCCGGATCGCCTGCGAGCAGCAGCCGGGCGCGCGGCTCCTCCGTTCGCCACCCGGCCGAACGCGCTCGCACGAGCACGTCGAGGTTCGTGTCCGGACGCATGTTCCGCGGAGCGAGAGGACCACGAGGGCGTCGTCGGGCCAGCCGAGCGACGACGCGCAGGTTCGGGTCGGCGCGCTCCGGGCGCGAAGCCGTCGAGGTCGACGTGCCAGAAGACGTGGCGGATCCTCTCCGGCGGCGCGCCGAGCTCGAGCGAGGCCTGCTCCAGCGCGCGTCGAGTTGACGACGACGAGGTCGGCGGCCCTGCACGGCCTCCTCGGCCCGCGGCCTTCCGCGTCCTCGCGTCCGTGGACGAGCGCGTCGGTGCCCCAGGGGCTCATCACGAGCGGGCGGGCGCCCGAGCGTGCGGCCCAGTAGCCGTAGGGAAGGAGGTAGTGCGCGTGGACGACGTCGGCATCCAGGCGCCGGGCGAGCCGGCCGAGCGCGGGCGCAATCGCCGCGCGCCGGGCGAACGGAATCGCGTGTGGCCGACGCCGAGCGACTGGATCGAGTGGAAGCTCGCGGGCGGGTCGTCCTCGCGCGGTTCGCGATCGCTCGCGAGATGGACGTCGTGGCCCGCCGCGGCGACGGTTCTCGCCCAGCGGAGGAGGTGGATCGAGCGCACGTTCCCGATCCCGAGCACGCGAAGAGGACGGTCGGGCACGGCGGGCAATTGTAGTCGTGAGGCCGTCGCGCCACGCGTCACTACGATACGGCGGCGTGAGCGACGGGCAGCACCGCCTGGTCTTCGTCTGCGGCCTGCACCGGAGCGGGACGACGCTGCTCGCGCGCATCCTCGGCGGCCATCCGGAGGTCAGCGGCTTCGCCGACACCGGCGTCGCCCGAGGACGAGGGGCAGCACCTTCAAGGCGGTCTACCCGCCGGCGAAGGTCTACGGCGGGCCCGGCCGCTTCGGCTTCGACGAGCGCGCACATCTGACGGAGGCCTCGCCGCTCGTCGGGGAGGGCAGCAGAGAGCGCCTCCTGGCCGCCTGGTCGCCGCACTGGGACCTCTCCAGGCCGACTCCTGGTGGAGAAGTCGCCGCCGAACCTGCTCAAGACCCGCTTCCTCCAGGCGCTGTTCCCGGAGGCGTCGTTCGTGGTGCTCGCGCGCCACCCGGTCGCGGTCTCGCTCGCCACGGCGAAATGGCGCCAGACGCGGCGCTACGACCGCCTCGTCGAGCACTGGCTTCACTGCCACGAGCTCTTCGAGGCCGACCGCCCGCACCTCGAGCGCGTCCACGTGCTCCTCTACGAGGACCTCGTGCGCGATCCCGGCAGCTGCGCTCGCGGGCGTCCTCGGCTTCCTGGGCCTCGAGGGCGATCCGCCGCGCGCCGATCTCGATCCCGGGCCCGAACCGCCGCTACTTCGAGCGCTGGCGCGCGCTGCGAGGAAGCGGCCTCTTCTGGCGCGCGTACTTCCCGCTGCTCACGGCCCGCTACGAGCGGCGCACGCGGCGCTTCGGCTACAGCCTCCGGGACCTGGAGCGCGCCGACGGCTGGGCTAGGCGGGCGTCGGGCGCTTGAGGAGCTCGTAGCCCTCGGCGAGGAACGGCGTGCGGTCGACGAGCGCCCCGATCTCGTCCGGGGCGTAGACGCCCTCCTCGGTCACGTAGCACGTGATCTGGTCGGGCGGCGTCAGGTCGACGCGGTCCTCGTCGGGCTCGACCGGGTCGTCGGGGGCGAGCTTCAGCACCTCGCACGCGACGATCACGGGCACGCCCGCCTTCGTCGCGGCCTTGGTCAGCGGATCGGTGTGCACCTTGTTCAGGAGCGAGCCGTCGCGGAAGACCGTGTCCGCGCCCAGGAGCAGCACTCCCACGCTCTCGACTGCGTGCGCGGCGTCACCGTCGGCGACGACCTCGGTGGTGAGGCCGGTCTCTGCGAGCTCGTCGGCGAACGCGCGACCTTCTCCGACCGGGTCGGAGACGGTGCAGACGACCCTGGCGGGATTGCCGTGGATGAGCGCCTCACGGGCTGTGGCCGAGGCGGAGTGCGTCATGACCACGCGCTCGGCGATGTCGGGGGCGACGAGGACGGCGATCGTCGCCGCTGCGCGCTCTCGCGAGTCGATGAGCGCGTGCGCCTCTTCGACGAGCTGCTCGGGGGTGCGCCCGGCAACGAGCACCCGGCCGAGGGCACCGGCGATGGCGCCGATCGTGGGCTGCGCCTGGACGAGCTCGCGGGCGACCGCGATCGGGTCCTCTCCCAGCTCGACGGCCGCGACGACGGCCTGCACGGCCTCCTTGGCGAGCCAGCTGGCGCCGTGCCTGTCGTCCGCGGCGATGCGCTCCACGCGCACTGCGATCTCGGCGTGCATCCTTGTCGAAGGGTACCCGGAATCGCGCCGAGCCGAGATCGTGCCGATGGTAGCCTGCGGCCGATGGCCGAGGCAGAAACGGCGGCGCAGCCCGCTCCACGACTGGCCGAGGCACCTCTCCCCGTCGTCAGCCTCGTCGTCCCGGTCTACAACGAGGAAGGCACCCTCGAAGAGGTGTGCCGGCGTGCTCTCGCCACGCTCGAGAGCCTCGGGCAAGCCCTACGAGCTGATCGTTGTCGACGACGGCTCGCAGGACGGGACCTGGGCGATCGCCGAGCGCCTCGTCGCCGCGGAGCCGCCCGTCCGGGCCGTGCGCCTGAAGCGGAACTTCGGCCAGCACCCGGCCATGCATGCCGGCCTCTCCCGGGCGCGCGGCGACATCATCGTCACGATGGACGCCGACCTCCAGAACGTCCCCGAAGACCTGCCGAAGCTGATCGCGGCGGTCGAGGGCGGGGCGGACGTCGCGAGCGGCCGGCGCCGTGGCCGCGAGGACTCCTGGGGCCGCACGTTCCCGTCGAAGATGGTCAACGGCATGCTCCGGCGCTTCACGGGCGTCGACATCGCCGACTTCGGCTGCGCGTTCAACGCGTACTCACGCTCGGCGATCGAGCCGGTGCTCGGCGTGATCGGGAAGCAGAAGTTCACCAAGGCCCTCGTGCTCTCGGCGGGCGCGAGCGTGGTCGAGGTCGACCTCGACCACCAGGCCCGCGTCGACGGCTCGCGCTACTCGCCCTTCCGGCTGATTCGCCTCGCGCTGCACGTGCTCGCCGGCTTCTGGCCCCAGCCGATCCAGTGGGCCGGCGTCCTCATCGGCGCCATCTGCGGCCTGCTGACGATCGCCGTCGGCGTGTGGGGAATCGTGGTCTGGGTCGTGAACGGCAACTTCCCGGGACTCCTGTTCCTCGGTGGGCTCGTTCTCGGCGTCCTCGCCGTGCAAGGATTCATCCTCGCCCTTGTCGGGGAGTACCTGGGGCGGATTCAGCGTGACGTGGAGGGGCGGCCCCTCTACACCATCGATCAGGAGCTCTCGTGACCCGCAAGCGCATCCTCGTGACCGGCGGCGCCGGCTTCATCTCGTCGAGCTTCGTCAGGCACCTCCTGGCGGCGACGCCGCACGACGTCGTCTCGCTCGACGCGCTCACGTACGCGGGCAACGTCGACAACCTCTCGGACGTCATGGGCCACGAGCGGCTCTCGTTCGTGCACGGGGACATTCGGAACCGTGAGCTCGTCGGCGAGATCGTCCGCGAGGTGGACGTCATCATCAACGCGGCCGCCGAGTCCCACGTGGAGAAGTCCATCGTCGAGGGGGCGCGCGAGTTCGTGACCACGAACGTCGAGGGGACGCAGGTCCTCCTCGACGCGATCCGCGAGAACCCGGTCGAGCGCCTCGTCCTCATCTCGTCGAGCGAGGTCTACGGGACGGCCGAGAGCGCTCCCATGGACGAGGAGCACCCGCTCAACCCGCGCTCGCCCTACGCGGCGACGAAGGCCGGAGCGGACCGGCTCGCCTACTCGTACTACGTCACCTACGGGCTTCCGATCGTCATCGTCCGGCCCTTCAACAACTACGGCCCGTACCAGCATCCGGAGAAAGTCGTCCCGCGCTTCATCACCCAGGCGCTCGCGGACCAGCCGCTGACCGTGCACGGCGACGGGCACGCCTCGCGCGACTGGCTGTACGTCGAGGATCATGCCGACGCGATCGACGCCGTCCTCGCGGCTCCGATCGACGACGTCGCCGGCGAGGTCCTGAACATCGCGACCGGCGTCGACATCTCCGTCTCGCGGATCGCCGACATCGTCCTCGAGCAGCTCGGGAAGCCGACGTCCCTCAAGGTCCACCTCCCCGAGCGACCGGGGCAGGTCGACCGCCACATCGGCTCGACCGACAAGGCCGAGCGGCTGCTCGGCTGGCGTGCGGCCACGTCCTTCGAGGACGGACTGGCGCGCACCATCGCGTGGTACCAGCAGAATCGTCCCTGGTGGGAAGCAGCCCTCCGAGCGGAACAGACGGCGAGCGGAAGCGCCTCCTAGTCCTGGGCGCGGGGCCGGCGCAGCTCGGCCTGCACCGCGCGGCACGGGACCGGGGGCTCTACGTCATCGCCTGCGACCGCGATCCCGCCGCGGTCGGCTTCGAGTACGCCGACCGGCGCGCTGTGGTCTCCGTCGAGGACGAGGCCGCCGTCAGCCAGCTCGCCCGGGCCGAGCAGGTGAGCGGGATCATCGCTCCCGGCATCGACTGGCCGGTGGCGATCGCCGCGCGCGTCGCCACGCACGCCGGCCTCCCTCATCCGCTCGACCCCGACGTCGCCGCCCATGCCGTCCTGAAGCATCGCCAGCGCAAGCTGCTCGACGAGCATGCCGTGCCCCAGCCGCGCTGGGTGCTGACCACGGGCGCCACCGACGGCCTGCCGCTGCCCAGCGTGGTCAAGCCGGTCGACCGCCAGGGGCAGAAGGGGCTCTCGGTCGTCGCCGAGGGCGACCAGCTCGCCGAGGCGATCGGGCGCGCAGTCCAGGCGTCGCGCACCGGGCTCGCGCTCGTGGAGGAGCTCGTGCCGGGCCCGGAGGTGACCGTGAACGCGTTCTCGATCGACGGCCACTTCCACCCGCTGACCGTCACCGACAGGCTCACCGCCGACGGCCCTGCCTTCGGCGTCGCGCTCGCCCACGCCTGGCCGAGCGTTCACCCGGTCGAGGGCGCCGTCGAGGCGGCCCGCCGGGCGGCCGACGCTCTCGGGGTGACCGACGGTCCCACCTACACGCAGATCGTGCTCGGGCCCGACGGCCCGCGGGTGATGGAGCTCGCGGCCCGCCTGGGCGGCGGCCACGATGCCGAGCTCTGCCGCGCCGCGCTCGGGATCGACCTGAACGGCCTCGCGCTCGCCGCAGCGCTTGGCGAGCCCGTGGAGATTCCCGAGCCCGAGCCGGCGGGCGGGGCGTGCGTCCGCTTCCTCGTCCCTCCCGAGGGGACGCTGGCGGACGTCGAAGGAGTGGAGGAGGCGCTGGCGGTGGAGGGCGTGCTGGACGCGCGCGTGTACCGCCAGCCGGGCTGGCGCTTCGGGCCCTTCCGACGCGGCAACGACAGGGCGGGCTTCGTGCTCGCCCGCGGCGACAGCCGCGACGACGCCCTCGCGCGCGCCGATCGCGCCGCCGACCTCATCCACCTGAAGACCGCCGATGCACAAGCTCTCCTCGAGGCGTAGCACCTTCCTCTCCTTCCAGCCGCCCGCGATCGGCCAGGAGGAGATCGACGCCGTCACGGAGACCCTCCGCAGCGGCTGGCTGACCAGCGGCCCGCGCGCCGAGGAGCTCGAGCGCCGCTTCGCCGAGTACGTCGGCGCCAGGCACGGCGTCGCGCTCGCGTCGGGCACGGCCGCCATGCACCTCTCGCTACTCGCCGCAGGCGTCGGCCCGGGCGACGAGGTGATCACGACGCCGATCACGTGGCCGGCAACCGCGAACGTGATCGTGCACTGCGGCGCGAGGCCGGTCTTCGTTGACGTGCGCGACTCCGACCTCAACATCGACCCCGAGGCGGCAGCCGCCGCCGTGACCGAGCGCACGAAGGCGATCCTTCCGGTGCACCTGGCCGGCCAGCCGTGCGACCTCGACCCGCTGCTCGCCCTCGGGCTGCCCGTGATCGAGGACGCCGCGCACGCGACGGAGTCCGTGTACCGGGGCCGCAAGGTCGGGGCGATCTCGCTCGCCGCCTGCTTCTCCCTGTACGCGACGAAGAATGTCGCTGCCGGCGAGGGCGGGATGGTCACGACCGACGACGACGACCTCGCGGCGGAGATCCGGAACCTGCGGCTCATGCGCCGCGGGGAGGGCTCGCTCTACGACGTCACGGTCGCCGGTTGGAAGGCGAACCTCTCCGACGTCCTCGCGACGGTCGCGCTCTGCCAGCTGGACAAGATCGAGGAGCACGCCGCCATCCGAAGGCGCCACGTGGCCGCGTACGACGCGGCCGTGGCCGAGCTGCCTGGGATCGACACGCTCGCGCGCGACGACCGCGACGGGCACGCGCTCCACCTCTACGTCATCCGGGTCGATGCCGAGCGCGCCGGCGTCGACCGCGACGCCTACCAGCGCGCGCTGGGCGAGGAGATGATCGGGACGAGCATCCACTTCCTGCCCGTCCACCGGCTCACGTACTACCGGGAGCGCTACCCCGACCAGCCGTCGCTGCCGGTTGCGGAGCGCGCGGGCGACCAGGTGCTCTCACTGCCGCTCTCACCGGCCCACTCGGATGCGGACGTCGAGGACGCGATCGAGGCGCTCCGGCGCCTGCACGCACGCTTCACGGGCCGCCAGACGTGAGCCGCTCGACCAAGGTCGGGCTCCAGCTCCTCGTCAGTGGCGCGGTTCTGGCCCTCCTCCTCTGGCAGATCGACCTCGGCCAGACGATCGACATCCTCAAGGAGAGTCAGTGGGGCTACGTCCTTGCCTCGCTCGCCATCTTCCTCGCGACCACGTGGCTGATGGCGTGGCGCTGGTGGATGCTCCTGCGCGTCCGCGGCGTGCACGAGCCCTACACCTGGCTCGTGCGCATGTACTTCGTCAGCTACGCGGCGAGCCAGGTGCTGCCGACGGCGATCGGCGGCGACGCCGTGCGGATCATCGAGCACGCCCGCCGGCGGCCGGACGTCAGGGCCACCGCCGCCGGTGCGGTGGTCATGGAGCGGATCCTCGGCGCCGCCGGCACGCTCGTGCTCGTCGCCTTGGCGCTCGCGCTCGCGGCCGGGCGCTACGAGGGAGTACGCCTGCTGGTCATTCTCGAGCTCGCGCTTTTCGCCGCCCTCGTGATCCTCGGGCTGCTGCTCTTCTCCAAGCAGCTCGGCCGCCACCTGGAAGAGAGGCTGTTCCCCCTCGGAAAGCGCCTGCGGATCGACGGCGCGATGCAGAGCCTCTACCGCACGATGCACGAGTACCGGAACGCCCCGCGGGCGCTCTTCTGGGTCATCGTCGTCACGCTCTTCGCGCAGATCGGTCGCGTGATCGCCATCTGGCTCTGTGGCGAGGCGGTGGGGATCGACGTCTCGCCGTGGGTCTACGTCATCCTCGGCCCTCTTCTCTTCCTCGTGCAGATGATCCCCTTCACGCTCAACGGCATCGGCGTGCGCGAGGCCTTCTTCGTCGGTTTCCTGGGCCGCTTCGACGTCCCGCAGGAGACGGCCTTCGCCGCGGGCTTCCTCTACTTCGCGGTCTCGATCGCGACCTCGCTCCCGGGCGCGATCCTCTTCTGGCGGAACATGCGCCCCGCCGCGCCGGCGCAGTGAGCGTCTCGGTCGTCGTCGTCTCGTACAACGTCCGCGACCACCTCGTGCGGTGCCTCGAGGCCGTGGTCGACCGCGGGCACGAGGTCGTTGTCGTCGACAACGCCTCCACAGACGGGACGCCCGGGCTCGTCCGCGAGCGGTTTCCCTCCGTGCGCCTGGTCGAGCTGCCCGAGAACCGCGGCTTCGGCGCCGGCAATAACGTCGGCATGGAGATCTCCACGGGCGACTGGTACCTGCTCCTGAACGCCGACGCGTGGCCGGTGGGGGACGCGGTCGACGGGCTCGCGGCTTTCGGGGACGAGCACCCCGACGCCGCAGTCGTGGGCCCGCGCCTGCTCAACCCGGACGGCTCGCTACAGCGCTCGGTGCGGGGTTTCCCCACGCTCTGGCGGCTGGCCACCGAATACCTGTTCTTGCGCAAGCTCGCACCGCGCACGCGGGCGCTGAACGCCTTCTACGGCGCGCGCTTCGACCACGAGAGCGTGCGTGAGGCCGACTGGCTCTACGGCGCCTGCCTGCTGGTCAGGCGGGCGGCCGCGGAGGAGGTCGGGCTCTTCGACGAGGACTTCTTCCTCTTCAGCGAGGAGACCGACTGGTGCTACCGCTTCCGCGAGGCGGGGTGGAAGGTGCTCTTCTTTCCGGGCGCTGAGGTCGTGCACGTCGGCGGTGCCTCGCACGGCGGCCTGATGTTCCGGGAGAACGTGCGCGGGCACCTGCGCTTCCTCGCCAAGCACCGGGGGCCGCGCGAGGCCGAGCGCGCTCGGCGTCTCCTCCTCCTGGGCGCGCGCCTGCGGAGCGTCCTCTTCCGCGGCGAGCGTGGCGAGACCTACCGCGACGCGGCCCGCTGGCTCGCTTCTGGCAGCGCGAGCGCCCTCCTAGAATCCCCCAGGTGATCGTGTCGTGGCGTCGCTAGCCGCCCGGGCCGCCGACGCCGGCGGCCGCGTCCAGACCCTGCCGGTACTCGTGACCGGGGGAACGCTCCTCGCGCTCGGTCTCGTGCGCCTCCTTCCGGCGGAGGGCGCCGGGCTGGCGCTGCGGCTCGCGGTGGCCGCGTTCCTCGTCCTCCTGCTGCCGGGCTGGCTGGTCCTGCGCCCGTTCGGCCTCCCCGGCTCGTTCGGCGTCGCGGTGGCCGCGTCCTTCGCCGTCAGCCTCATGGTCGTCCTCCTCGCGCTCGGCGTCCTCTTCCTCGCGGGCTCGTCGCTCACCGCGGCACTCGTCGTGCTTGCGCTCGTCGCGGCTGCCGCCCTGGCGACCGGCGTCTGGATTGGTCCGGGGCGCGTCGAGATCCCTGTGGACGCACGGGCCGACCGCCGCGCCGGGCTGGCCGTTCTCGGCGCGTCCGTTCCGCTCGCCGGCCTCGTCTGGTGGTCGGCGGGCCCCGTTGAAGGCGACCTGCTCTTCCACCTGGCCCGCATGCGCAAGCTGGCCGAGTTCGACGCGCTCACCACGCTCGGCACCGTGAACGAGTTCCAGGACGGGAGCCTCCATCCGGGCTACGCGTTCCCTCTCTGGCACGGAGCTGTCGCGCTGATCGCACGGCTGGCCGGCGTGGACGTCGCCGACGCGGCGCTCTACTTGCCGGCCGTGTTGGTGCCGCTGGCTCTCCTGCTCGCCTACGCCGCTGGAACATCCGTGTTCAGGCGTCCCGCTGGAGGCGCGGCGCTGGTCGTCGCGCAGATCGCCTACCTCGCTCTTGCCGGTCGCGGCGGACGCTCTGCCACCGGCGCCTTCGAGTTGCTTACCTTGCCGCCGACTACGAGCCGGGTCCTCCTTGCACCGGCGATCCTCGCGCTCGCCTTCACGGTCGTCGAACGGCGGTCCTGGCCGCTCGTTGCGGCCCTCGCGGCCGCCGCGCTCGCACTCTCGCTGGTCCATCCGAGTTACCTGCCCTTCGTCGCCCTGCTGCTCGGGGGCTTCCTGGTAGCCCGCATGATCGTCGTCAGGGCATTCGACCCCCTCGTCAGGCGCGCGGGGCTCGCACTCGTCGCCTTGACCGCTCCCTTCCTCCTCTATCTCGCCTGGCTCTTCCCCGTGATAGCGGATGACCGGTCCACGCGACCGAGCGCCTCGCGCCGCGCGTTCGAGCTCCAGCACTACGGGAACGCGTTCGACGTCTTCGGAGACTCGTTCCGCTTCGCGCCGGAGGCGATCGCCCGCGGGGGGCCGGTCGTGGTCGCGGGCCTCCTGGCGATCCCGCTCGCGGGCTTCGCGGCCCGCCGGCGCTGGGCGCAGCTCGTTCTCGGCGGCTCGCTCTTCGCCCTCGCCGTCCTGCTCGTACCTCAGCTCTTCACGCTCTTCTCGGACGTCTTTTCCGTCTCGCAGGCCCGCCGCCTCTCCGCCTTCCTGCCGCTCGCCTTCGCGCTCGCGGGCGCGTTCGTGCTCGCCGGCCGCTGGCGTCTGGGGGGCGTCGCGCTCGCGCTCGGCGCCGGGCTGGCCGCGGAGCTGCTCGTCAGCGGGGAGTTCACGTATCGCGTGCGGGAGGGCGGGCCCGGCTGGGTCGTCTGGGTCGCGGTTGTGGGTGGGCTCGTCGCGCTCGCCGTCGGCGCCTTCCTACGGCCGCGCGGGCCCGACCCGGGCTCCTGGGCGGTGTTGGCCGCCTGCGCCTTCGCGGTTCCCGTCGCCGTCGCCGGCCTGGCGGACCTCGAGCGCCCGGCAGACCCCAACGCGATGCCCGAGGAGACTGTCGAGGCGGTGCGCGAGATCACCCGGCCCGGGGACGTCGTCTTCTCGGACGCGTCGACGGCGTACAAGATCGCCGCGTACGCGCCGGTGTACGTGAACGCGGCGCCGACCGGTCACGTTGCCTCCTCGACGCGCAACCGTCCCAGGCGGCGGAGCCTCGACTCGGAGCGCTTCCTCGTCGTCCCCTTCACCGACGCCGAGCGGAGCGAGCTGCTCGCCCGCTACGACGCGGACTGGGTGCTCGTCGACAGGGAGCTGCGCTCACCCACGGAGTACCTGGACGAGCTGCGTCTCGTCTACGACGGCGGCCGCTACGCCCTCTACGCCGCTCCCAGCCGCGGCTGAGCCGGGGCACCGGCCACAATGGATGTCGTGAAGGTCCTGCTCGTGACGTTCTACTTCCCGCCTGCAGGCGGAGCCGGCGTGCCGCGATTCCTCAAGCTCGCCGAGCATCTGCCCGAGCTCGGGATCGAGACGCACGTGCTCGCCCCGGACGATCCGAAGTGGCTCCACCGGGACGACTCGCTCCAGTCGCCCGCTGCAGCGACCGTCCACCGCGCCAGGAACCTCGGCCCCCGGGCGCGGCGTCCCGCAGAGGAGCTGGCGGCGGCACACGGCCTGGCTCGGCTCGGCTTGCGGGCACAGCTTTTCCTCCGCGGCCTCCTGGTCCCCGACGCGAGCGTCGTCTGGGCGGCCAACGCCGCGCCCACCGCCGTTCGTCTCGTGCGGAGGGAGGGGATCGACGTCGTCATCACGACCTCGCCGCCCGGCTCGGTGAACCTCGTCGGCGCTGCCGTCAGGCGCCTGACCCGTGCTCGCTGGGTGGCCGACCTCCGCGACTCGATCGCGTCGCACCCGCAACGGCGCCGCCAGATCCGCGGCGAGCGTCTTCTCGCCCGCCACGTCGCCCGCCATGCCGATGCGGTGGTCACGGCCTCCGACGCCATCGCCGCGGAGATGCAGACGCTCGGGCCGCCGCGGCGCCTCGAGGTGATCGCCAACGGGTGCGACTTCGAGGACTTCGAGGGGCTCGAGTATCGGCCCGGAGACCGCTTACGCGTCACGCACGCCGGGAGCTTCTTTGGGCGCCGCGATCCCCGCCCCTTCCTGGAGGCACTGGCGAAGGCGGATGGCGACGTCATGGCACGCTTCGTCGGCGGCTTCCCGAGCGCCTACCGCGAGTACGCCCAGCGGCTCGGGCTCGCAGATCGCATCGAGGTCGTGTCCCACCGTTCCCGGGCGGAGGTGCTCGCGCTCCAGCGCGACTCCGACGCGCTCCTGCTCCTTATCCCCGAGAACGAGCGGGGCGTCCTCTCCGCAAAGGTGTTCGAGTATCTCGCCGCCGAGCGGCCGATCCTCGCGGTCGTCCCGCCCGACGGGGAGGCTGCGGCACTCATCCGCGGCACCGGCGCCGGCACCGTCGTCGCTCCGGACGACGTGGACGGGATGGCGGCAGTCCTCTCCGAGCTCGACGAGCGCCGGCGGGCGGGAACGCTTCGCGAGACGCCGCTCCCCCCGAGTGGCGGGACAGGCTGTCGCGCCGTGCCCGGGCGCGCGAGTTTGCCGACCTCCTCGAGGCGGTCTCCCGGTGAGATCCGGCCGCTCCGCCGACCTCGCGCTCCTTGTCTCGGTCTTCACGATCACGCTGGTGCGCCTGCGCTGGCCCGTGGGCGGGAACGATGTCTACCTCTCGGACCTGACCGTGGCGGCGTTTCTTGCGCTCTTCCTCGTACACCGCCTCGTCGCCCGCGACCGCAGCGTCCCGCGCGCGGTCGTCGTCCTGCTCGCCTTCCTCGCTCTCCTCTCGGTCGTCTATCTCGTCGGCTACTTCAACCTCGAGACGAGCGCCGACCGGAGCCAGTTCACGAAGGGCCTGGCGAAGTTCGCGCTCCACTTCGCGTTCCTCGCGTGCGCAGTCGCGCACCTTGCGCGCCGTTCGACGCGCTTTTACTGGCAGACGCTCGGGGCGTTCGTCGCCGGGATGGCGCTGAACTCGGCTTACGCGGTGCTCGAGTTCCTCTACGCCATGGGCGGCAGAGGCTTCCTCGACCCGCTCATCCTCGGGCCGATCACCGGCGACACGAGCGAGGGCGTTGCCCGGTTCGGCGTCGTCGCGGGGGTCGACTTCTACCGCGCGAACGGGCTCATGCTCGACGTCAACCACCTCGGCGTCGCGCTGATCGTCCCGATCATGATCCTCCTGCCCATCTACCTCCGGCTGGAGCGCGGCCATCCGATGCGCCTGCCGCTCGTGCTCACGCTCGGGGTGCTCGCGCTGGGGGAGATCGTTACCTTCTCGCGCAGCGGCGCGCTCGGGCTCGTCGTCGGCCTGGTCATCCTGGCGGTCCCGTACCGCCGCCTGATGGTCTCGCGGCGCCTCCTCGTCCCGGTCGGCGCGCTCGCCGGGATCCTCGTCCTCGTCTCGCTCCAGTACTCGACGATCGTCTCCGGGTTCTTCCGCGCCCGGACGAGCCTGAGCGGGCGCGGAACGCAGACGCACTTCGACCTCTACGAGCTCCTGCCGCCGGCGATCGACGCGAACCCGTTCTTCGGCCGCGGGCTGAACACGTTCTCGACGTACTTCGAGTTCCTCACGGGCCGCGACAACTGGGGCCCGCACTCGTACTACATCGCGCTGCTCGTCGAGACCGGCATCGTCGGCACACTCCTTTTCCTCGCCTTCATCGTCTACGTGTTCCGCCGCCTGGGCGGGCTCCGCCGGCTGGGGCGCGCGCTGGCTGCGGTGGGCGACGTGGACGCGGCCCGGGTCCAGCCGCTCGCCTGGGGTCTTACGGCTGCGCTCGCCGGTACGCTCGCCGCGAACGTCTTCTACCTCACCATGCAGATGTACTACTTCTTCGTCTTCCTGCTGCTGGCCGTCGCGGCGCCGGTGGTCTTCTCGCGCCGATGAGGCTGCTAGCTTCCCTCCGTCGACCGCGCCTTCATGGAGCGGTGGCCAGGCTACGTCGACCACGCCCTGGACAGATCCGCCTGCCGCGTGCGGACCTCGTCAGCCTAGCCGGCGAGGGGTCGTCGACCTCGGGTGCGCCGCGGGCGCGATCACCCACTTCCTCACCTCGTTCGGCTGCGAGGTCGTCGGCGTCGACAGCGAGCCGCTCGCCATCGAGGCCGCGACGGACCTCTTCCCCGACTTGCGCTTCGAGCTCGCCGACGTCACGCGCCTGCCCTTCGACGACGCCTCGCTCGACAAGGCGGTCGCCGCCGACCTGGTCGAGCACCTCGACGACGCGACCTTCGCCGCGATGCTCGCCGAGGTGAAGCGCGTCCTCGCGCCCCGCGGGACGCTCTCGCTCTACACGCCGAACCCTCTCCACTCGTCGAGCGGATGAAGACGCACGACCTCGTGCTCGCCCAGAACCGACCACATCGGCCTCCGCAACGCGCGCCAGCTCGCCGCGGCTCGAGCAGGCCGGCTACGTGATCGGATCAACTCCTGGCGGCCGAGCTTCGTCCGCGCCTGCGGAGCGTCGAGCGCGTCGCGGCCCGCGGCTTCACTCTTCCGCTACCGGCTCTGCGTCGGGCGCGGTCCCGAGCTCGATGAAGGTCGTCTTCCTCACGACCTCGTACCCGCGGGACGAGCGAGACTTCGCCGGCCGGTTCATCGCCGACACGGAAGTGCGTCTGCGGCGGCGCGGAGTGGAGGTGACGGTCGTGGGCCCCGGCCGAGACTTCCGGGACTTCGGGCTCGCCTACGGCGCGGGCATGTCGCGCAACGTCCGTCGGCGTCCCTGGGCGGTTCCGCCCCTGCTTGCCGCCATGACACGTGCGGCTCGGCGCGCAGCCAGGCGGGCCGATCTCGTCCACGCGCACTGGCTCCCCACTGCGCTCCCCGCCTCGCTCGCCGGTAAGCCGCTCGTGCTGACCCTCCATGGGACGGACGTCGAGCTCGCCCGGCGTGCCCCGGCGCTCGCCAGGCGCATCGTTCGTAGGGCAGAGGTCGTGATCGGCGTCTCACGCGCGCTGACCGAGGCTGCCATCGAGCTGGGAGCCAGGAAGGCGCGCTTCGTCCCCAACGGCGTCGATGTCCCGGAGGCGGTCGGTCCGGAGGCGGAGCCGCCTGAAGTGCTCTATGCCGGCCGCCTTTCCCCCGAGAAAGGCATCGAGGACCTGCTGGCCGTTGCCGACGGGCTCAACCTCGTCGTCGCCGGCGACGGGCCGCTCCGGCCGAACGTGCCGCAGTCGCTCGGCATGCTCCCCCGCGAGCAGCTCTACGAGCGCCTCGACCGCGCTGCAGTCGTCGTCTTCCCGTCACGGCGGGACGGGTTCCCGATCATGTGCGCCGAGGCGCTCGCGCGCGGCCGGGCCGTCGTCGCCACCGCAGTCGGTGGCCTTCCGGATATGGTCGCCGACGGTGAGACCGGCCTGCTCGTCCCGCCGAGGGACCCGCCGGCCCTGCGAGCGGCGATCGACGGCCTGCTGGCCGACCGGGAGCTGCGGCGCCGCCTGGGCGAGGCCGGCCGCAGCCGCATCGGTGAGCTCTGCAGCTGGCAGGCGGTCGTCGACGCCCATCTCGAGGCGTACGAGGCGGCACTCGCGTGAGCCGGCGTCCCGCGGTCGTCTTCGGGCTCCTGCACGCAGGCCTTGCGATCGTCCGCGCCCTCGGCCGGACGGGACGCCGGTCACCGGGATCGCCTGGCGCGGGAACGAGTTCGCGCTCTCTCGCGCTACGTCGCGGAGCGCGTCCTCCTCGGCGACAACGGCCTGCGGCCGCCAGGCGACGCGCTCCTCGACGCGCTGCGCCGCATCGCCTACGGCGGCCGAGTCGTCCTCTTCCCGGAGCGCGACGAGAACGTCGAGCTTCTCCTCGACCGCTGGGACGAGGTGCGCGAGCTCGCCGACGTCCCGCTGCCCGCCGACCCGAGGTCGCCCGCCGCTTGCGCCGCAAGGAGATCCTCGTGCTCGAGGCGGAGAAGGCCGGCGTGCCTGCGCCCAGGACCGTCCTGGCGAGCGACGAGGAGGCGATCAGAGCAGCAGGCCTTCAGCCGCCCTTCCTCGTCAAGCCGGCGGAGGGTCAGGAGTTCGCAGCGACGTTCGGCGAGAAGGCCGTGGTCGCGCAGAGCCTCGACGACGCCGTCGCAGCGTGGGCGCGCGCGAGAGAGCACGGGTTCGACACGATCGTCCAGGAGCTCGTCCCGGACGCGACGGACCGGATCTACTCGCTCTTCACCTACGTCGGGCGCTCCGGCGAGCCGCTCGGAAGCGTTGTCGGCCGCAAGGTGCGCCAGAGCCCGATCGACTTCGGGTCCTCCGCGGTCTTCGAGGTCGACTACGTCCCGGAGGTTGAAGAGCAGGGCCAGAAGCTGCTCCGCTCGGCGGGCTACACGGGCTTCGCGCACGTCGAGATGGCGCACGATCTCCGCGACGGCTCGTACAAGCTCATCGAGGTCAACACGCGCGCGCCGATCTGGGGCGGCCTCGTGATGACACGGGCGTTCGACCTCGCCGAGGTCGCGTACCGCGACCTGGCCGGGGAGGAGGTGGAGCCGCACGGGACGTTCAAGGAGGACGCGCGCTGGATCTTCCTCGCGAAGGACGTCTGGGTCTCGCTCCAGCTCGCCCGCCGCAGACGGATCGGCCTGCGCCAGTTCGCCGCTCCCTACGTCGGCGGCCGCAAGGTGCGCGCGAACTTCGCCGCGGACGACCTGCGCGGCGCGGTCGCCTCGCTCGGGTACCTGCGCAAGCGGCTCTGATGCGCGTCGCGCTGGTCGACCCCGCGAGCTTCACGCCTCCGTACGACCACGGGCTCGCGGCAGCGCTGGCGCGGCGCGGGCTCGACGTCGACCTCTTTACCTCGCCGTTCGCCTACGACGACCCGCCCGCGCCGGACGGCTACCGCCGCCACGAGCTCTTCCTCCCACTCTCGTCGAGGCTGACGCGCCGCTTCCCGCGCTCGCCGCTGCGCCTGCCTCTGAAGGCCGTCGAGTACGGGCCGAGCGTTCTGCGCTTCCGGGGGCGGATCGCGTCCCTGAAGCCGGACGTCGTCCACCTCCAGTGGCTTCCGCGGCCGAGCGTCGACGCACGCTGGGTACGGAAGCTCGCTGCGAAGCGGGGGACGGTGCTCACCGCCCACGACGTCGTCCCGCGTCGGGAGGGACAGCTCGACGCGTGGCTGGACATCCTCCGCTCGGTCGACCGCGTCGTCGTCCACTCCTCGCGTGCGGTCGAGCGGCTCGCGGGCCTTGGGATCCCCCGCGAGCGGCTCGCGCGCATCGCCCATCCGATCTTCGACGTCTCCGCCGAGCCGCTCGGCCCGCCGGAGGGCAAGACGCTCCTCTTCTTCGGGCTCCTGCGACGCTACAAGGGACTCGACGTGCTCGTCTCCGCCCTTCCAGCCGTGCTCGACCGCGTGCCGGACGCTCGGCTCATCGTCGCCGGCGACCCGTTCGACCCCGTCGAGCCCGTGCGCGAGCAGGCGGCCCGACTGGGCGTCGACAGCGTGATCGACTGGCGCCTCCGGTATATCCGCGACGAGGAGATTGCCGGCCTGATGGCCGAGGCGGCCGCCGTCGTGCTCCCGTACCGGGAGCTCGACTCCTCGGGCGTGCTGGCGACCGCCATCGGCTACGGGCGCCCGGCGATCGTCAGCGACGTGGGCTCGCTGGGCGAGACCGTGGCCGACTACGGCGCAGGCCTCGTCGTGCCCCCGGAGGACCCGGCAGCCCTCGCTCATGCCTGCGTCCGGCTGCTGACCGAGCACGGCGGGCTGCGGAAGGCGTACGACGGCACGGCCCGTGCCCGCGAGGCCCTGACCTGGGACGAAGCAGCGCGCGCGCACGAGGAGCTCTACCGGGAGATCGTTGGATGAGAGCGGTCAAATGGCTCCTCGACCGCCTCGGCGCCGCGCTCCTGCTGGTCGTCCTCTCGCCGCTCTTCGCGGCGGTCGCGATCTGGATCCTGCTGGAGACCGGTCGCCCCGTCTTCCTCGTCCAACAGCGCGTCCGGCGGGGCGGGAGGCAGTTCGGGCTCTTCAAGTTCCGGACGATGATCCAGGACGCGATCGAGCAGGGGAGGCGGATGGGCCTCGCCGATCCCTACGGGATCGTCCCGGACGACCCGCGGATCACGCGCAGCGGGCGGTGGCTGCGGCGCACGAGCCTCGACGAGCTGCCGCAGCTCGCCAACGTGCTCGTGGGGCAGATGTCGCTCGTCGGCCCCCGCCCCGACCTCGTCGAACAGGCCGCCAACTACACCGAGCACGAGCGGCGGCGGCTCGAGGTGCGGCCCGGGCATCACCGGCTGGTCGCAGGTGAACGGGCGCGACGAGATCTCGTGGCCCGAGCGGATCGAGCAGGACATCTGGTACGTCGACAACTGGTCGCTCCGGCTCGACCTGCGGATCCTCGCCATGACCGTGAGCCAGCTCGGCCGCCCCGAGCCGGCGCCCGTCGAGGACACGACCAACATCGAGCGCGCCCGCGCGCGGAGCGACGAGCTCCGCGAGGTCGACGCGGAGGAGTGGGAGACGCTCGCCGCCGGCGCCGACGTCTACTTCCGCCGCGCATATGTCGAGGCCTCCGCGCTCCTGGACGAGGGGCGGCCGCTCTTCCTCCACCTCCCCGGCGAGAACGTCGGCTTTGCGTCGATCCTGCGGGACGAGCCCGCCGACGTGACGAGCCCGTACGGCTACGGCGGCCCGCTGCTCCTCGCGGAGGGCGCCGAGCTCGCCCGCTTCTGGGAGCGCTACGACGCCTGGTGTCGCGAGCGCGGGATCCTCGCAAGCTTCGTGCGCTTCCACCCGCTGCTCGGAAACGAGCGCGACGCCCGTGGCGTGCACGTGGAGCCCCTCGGCCACACCGTCGCGTGGCGCCTGGAGGACGGCCGCGACCTCCTGGCCGGCATGGACAAGCACCACCGCCGCCTCGTCCGCAAGGCGGAGCGCGAAGGGCTCGCTGCCACGGTCATCCAGGGCCCGGCCTCGCTGGACGGTTTCGTGGCGCTCTACGACGAGACGATGCGGCGCAACGACGCCTCCGCCTTCTACTTCTTCCCGCCGGCCTACTGGGAACGGCTCGCGCGCCTCGGCGACGCGCTCGTGCTCGTCGAGGTTCGCCGTCGCGGGGAACTGGCCGCGAGCGTGCTGTGCCTGGCCGGGTCGCCGTGGCTCCATTATCACCTCGGCGGCGCGAGCGATGAGGGACGGCGGCTCGGCGCGAGCCATCTCGCCCTGTTCTCGGCCGCGCGCTGGGGCCAGGAGCTCGGCTTCGAGGCGCTGCACCTCGGCGGGGGCGTCGGAGGGCAGGAGGACTCGCTCTTCGAGTACAAGCGCCGCTTCGCACCCGACGACCTCGTCGAGGCCTCGGTCGGCAAGGCGGTGCACGACGAGGAGGCCTACCGCCGCCTCGCCGGCGGCGCCGAGATCGACTTCGACGGCTACTTCCCGGCGTACCGGGACCGTGCGCGGTCGCTAACGTCCTGACGTGCTCGTCAAGGGAGTCTTCTGGGGAACGCTGGGCGCGCTTGCCTGGACGCACGCGGGCTACCCGCTCGCCGCGGCCGCCCTCGCGCGGGTCCGCGGGCGCCCCGTGAGGGCGAAAGAGCAGACGCCCAAGACGGTCGTCGTCGTCCCGGCACACAACGAGGATGCCGTCATCGGCCGCCGCGTCGAGAACCTGCTCGCCCTCGACTACCCGCCCGAGCAGCTCGAGGTCGTCGTCGCCTCCGACGCCTCCGACGACCGCACGGAGGAGATCGTCGAGGAGATCGCCGCGCGCGAGCCGCGCGTGAGCCTCCTGCGCGCGCCCCGCGAGGGGAAGCGTCCGGCGCTCGACCGGGCGGTGCGCGGGACCGAGTCGGAGCTCGTCGCCTTCTCGGACGCCAACGCGACCTGGGCGCCCGACGCGCTCCGCAAGCTCGCGCGCAACTTCGCCGATCCCGACGTCGCCTACGTCTGCGGTCGCCTCCAGCTCGAGCAGCCGGACGGGACGAACCGCGAAGGGGCGTACTGGCGCTACGAGCTCTGGCAGCGCGAGCAGGAATCGGCCCTGGGCTCCGTCACCGGCGGCAACGGCTCCATCTACGCAGTGCGGCGGAGCGACTACGTCGAGTACCCGCTCGGCCACGACCTCGGCTTTCCCTACCTCTTCGCGTCCAAGGGCCGTCGGGCCGTGTACGAGCCGGAGGCGCTCGCCTTCGAGAAGCCGTCGCGCGACAACGAGGAGGAGTACCGGCGGAAGGTGCGGATGTTCGTCTGGTGCTGGCGCACCGTCTTCGAGGGCCGCATGCTCTCGGGCGTCCCGCCGGTGTACGCGCTCGAGCTGGTCTCGCACCGGCTCCTGCGCTACGCGAGCGGCCTGCTGCACCTCAAGCTCCTGGCCGCGAGCTTCCTGCTCGCGCGGGAGGGAGGGATCTACCGGACGGCGCTCGTCGGCCAACTCGCCTTCCTGGGCCTCGCGGCCGCCGGCCGCCTGCGCGTGCCGCTCCCCGGCGCGACGCTCGCGCACTACTACACGCTCGTGAGCTGGGCAACCGTGGTCGCGCTCGCCCGTTACCTGCAGCAGGGCGGCGTGGCGCCAACCTGGGACAAGGCAGAGGGCACCCGCTAGAACCGACGGGCGGCCTGGGGGGCCGGAGTAAAGTGCGCGCGGCCCCGTGGAGACCGACTCCGTCATCCAGCTTGCTGCGCTCGGCGGGGCCGTGGGAACGACGCTCGTCCTGCTCGCGCGCGAGCGGATCGCGCTCCTCGCCGGGATCGCCGTGCTCGCCGGAGCCGAGATCGCGCTCGCGCTCGCGCTGGTGCCCGAGGACGACCTCGAGCGGTTCGTCGACGGGCCGCTCCGCATCGGCGCGCTCGTCGTCCTCGCAGGCGTCGTCGGCGGCCTGGCCGCCGTCCTGACCCGCTATCCGGCGGTGTGGCCCGTCGCGCTCCTCGCCGCGGCGCCGTTCCGGGTCCTGCTGGACGTGGGGTCGCAGCGCGCCTTCCTGCTCGTGCCTCTCTACGGCGTCCTGGCGGCGGCCGGCCTCGCGCTCGTCGTCCGTACGTTCCGGAGCCGCGAGGTCGTCGTCGTCCCGCTGCTCCTCGCCGTGCCCGTCGCCGCCTTCATCGGCCTGGCGGCCCTCTCCGCGCTCTGGTCGCTGGACGTCGATGCGAGCGCCGTCGACCTGCTGTTCTTCTACTTCCCCTTCGCACTCCTCGTCGGGATAGCCGCCCGCGCGCCGCTCGCACCGTGGCTGCCGCTCGCACTGGGCGGCACGTTTGCCGGCATCGCGATGGTGCTGGCGGCGGTCGGGCTGTGGGAGCGCGCGACGCAGGCAACTCGTCCTCGCGCGCGACCTCGAGGTCGGGAACGCGTACGAGGCCTTCTTCCGCACCGCCTCGCTGCTCCGTGATCCGAGCATCTACGGGCGCTTCCTGGTCGTGGCGATCCTCGTCGTCCTCGTCGGGCTCTGGCTGACGCGCCTGAGCCTGGCCGCGGGAGCTGCCGTCATCGCCTTCCTCGCCCTGGCGCTCTTCTTCACCTACTCGCAGTCGAGCATGGTCGCTCTGGTCGTCGGAGTGCTGTTCGTAGCCGCCGCCGCCGGCACCGGGCGCACCAGGACGATCGTCCTCGTCGGCGCGCTCGCTCCCTTGCTCCTGGCGAGCGCGGTACTGGCGGCCGTGGGGCATGACCAGTCGCTCCTCCGCGTGACAGGCGGCCGCTCGGATCTCGTTGCGAACGCGACCGACATCGTGCGCGAGCACCCGATCGGCGGCGTCGGAATCGGAGCGGAGGAGCAGGTCAGCGAGGAGCTCGGGCAAATCCGGAACCGGCTTGCCAAGTCGTCGCACACGGCTCCCCTCACGGTGGCGGCGGAGCTCGGCATCATCGGGAGCGCGCTCTATCTCGCGTTCCTCGTAGCTGCGGTGCGGCTCTTCTACCTCGCCTGGCTCCGCGACCGCGTCCTCGGCCTCGGGTTGTCGGCCGTCTTCCTTGCGATCTTCGTGCACTCGCTCTTCTACAGCGGGTTCTTCGAGGACCCGCTCGTCTGGCTCTCACTCGGACTTGCGGGCGCGGTGGTCGCAAAGCCGCTTGCCGACTGAAGTGCTGGACCCTTCCGGGGCCGCTGGCATACTGGGCGGCTCGGGGTTTTCGTGCGGAAGAAGGTACTCATCATCGCGTTCGCGGTTGTCGCGCTGGTCCTGGCCGGCGTGGCGGTGGCCGCCTACCTGCGTGCGACGGAAACGCCCGACGCGGGCATCGACACCGAGCTCGCCGGCGTCTCGGTGATGACGGCGACCGAAGAGCTGTCGACGACCACCGAGGAGCAACCGGTCGAGGAGCCCGAGGAACCCGAAGAACCCGAGGCGAAGTCGGAAGGCCCCTGCTGGCTCTCGTTCGGCGGGAACCCGCAGCGCACCCTCGCCCGCGAGAACATCGATCTCGGCAGGCCGACGCAAGCGGTTTGGGGCCGGGCCATCGGGTTCATGGAGTATCCGGCGACGTTCTGCGACGGGACCCTGTACGTCAACAACGCGAAAGGGACGACCTTCGCGATCGACGCCGAAACCGGCGACCTCGTCTGGAGACGGAAGGTGGCGAGCCTCATGGCTTCGTCGCCGGCGATCGCGGGCCCACGACTGATCGTCAGCTCCCACGACGGCACCGTCACGGGGCTCAACCGTGCGAACGGGAAGGTGCTCTGGCGTGTCGGGACGGCGGGTAGGGTCGAATCGTCGCCGGTCGCGGTCGACAACACCGCCTACTTCGGCTCGACCGATGGGAGGCTCTTCGCCGTCAACGTCACCAGCGGGGCCGTCCGCTGGGCCTACGACACCGGGGGACGGATCAACGCGAGCCCGTCTATCTGGGGAAACCGTGTCTGCATCACGACCTACGCCGGCTCGGTCGTCTGCCTGCGGCGCTCGGACGGCAACGAGCTCTGGACCACCTATGTGAAGCGCGATCTACTCCGGTACGAGAGCTTCTACGCAAGCGCCTCGACCGACGGCCACCGGCTGTACACGACCTCGAGAGCCGGGAAGATCGTCGCCCTGAACATCCGTAGCGGCTCCATCGTCTGGACGCGCTCGATGGGCACCACGGGCTACGCGACGCCGGCCATCGCGGACGGGCGCATCTTCGTCGGCGGGTTCGACAGCCAGTTGCGTGCGCTCCGGGCGACGACCGGGAGCCAGCTCTGGTCGCGGAACGTCGGCGGCAAGGTCCTCTCGCCCGCGCTGGTCGTCGGGAACCTCGTCTTCGTCTCGACGCTCAACGGTAAGACGGTCGGGCTCCGCGTCGCCGACGGGAAGATCGTCTGGCGGCACAAGCTCGGCGCGTACGCGCCGGGGATCGCGACCAAGAACCGCTACTACTTCTCGCTCAACGGGTTCCTCGCCGCCTACAAGGGCAGGCTCAGCCCGCGGGGCACCCGCTAGACGAGAGGCGGGTGCCGCCGGGACCAGAGGGGCGAGCGCCTGACGGCGCTTCCCGTCGTTCGCCATGCCCATGCCTGCGCGCGGTACGCGAGCAGCTTGGCGCGCGCCCGCGCGCCGGGAGTGCCTCCCCGCTGCGGGTCGGCGAGCTCGTAGCCGAGCTCGGCGAGGACGTCGCCCGCCACCTCCTCGAACCCCGCGACGTCGCCGGGGGCGAGCTCGGTGCGCCAGTTCCGGAGGCCGGTGGTCGGAGGTCGCTTCAGGTTCTGCTGGTGCGGCCGCGCGCTGACGTCCACCTCCGTCGCGTAGTCGAGCATCGAAGGCTCCCAGGGCAGGCCGGCGAAGGAGCAGATCTGTCCGAGCACGTCCTCGGGCGACTCGACGAGCCGCTCGTACCGAAGCTCGAGGTAGCGCTCGGGCCCGACACGACGGCCGAGCTCGCGCGCGGCCCCGATCTCCGTGCCCCATTGGCAGGCGAAGTCGGCGACCGACCTCGGGTGCCCCCAGGACTCCGTCACGATCCCCGCCGGCATCTGCAGGAAGGACGCCGCGGCGTCGCGGCCGTCGCGCACGAGGTGGACGTAGAGCGCCTCGGGGAACAGCCGCTCGAGCAGGCGCAGGTGCTGCATGTACATCGGCGTCTTGTCTCCCCAGCGCGCCTTTCCCCGCGCCGCCGCGTACGTCTCGTAGACGGCGCCGATCGCCTCGCCGGTCGACATGGCGGGCCGGAGCCGGGCGCGTACGTCGTCCGGGTCGACTTCCCACTCGCGCACCGTCCCGACGCGGCGGAGGTCGTCCACGAACGCGTCGACGTCGACACGGCCTCGATGGCGGTCCGCGAGCTGGGGGATGAAGTACGACTCGTCGGGGACCGCGAGCTGCGAGTTCCGGTCGAGCATGACCCGGAGGAGCGTCGTTCCCGAGCGCCGGACGCCGAGGACGAAGAGCGGTGAGGTCGGCGGGCTCACGCGGCCGCATGCTAGAGGAGCCGCCGTCGCGACCGGCACGTCCCCGCAGACCGCTCAGCTAGAGTCGAGGGCCGCGATGAGCGCGGAGACCGAAACCCGCCCGCCCAAGAGCCGTGCGCTCCCGGAGCTGGACGCGGAACAGGAGATCGACCTCGGCCGCTACGGCCGCCGGCTGGCCAGGCGCTGGTGGCTGCTCGTCGCTCGGCCTCGTCGTCGGCGGGCTGATCGGCTGGATCTTCTCCTCGGCGGCCTCGAGCGACGTCAACCGGGCGGAGGCGACCATCTACCTCGGCCAGCCGCTCTCGGCCACGGGCGGCGCCCAGGTGCCGAGCGTCCAGACGAACCCCGCCGCGGTGCGCGAGATCGCGCGCAGCGAAGAGGTGGTGGGCGAGGTGGCCGAGCAGGTCGGCGTCGACCCGCAGCGCCTGCGCGCCGGCATCTCCACGAGCCAGGTCTCGGGCGCCGTCGTGCGCACCGGCCAGACCAACCAGCTCTTCGAGATCGCCGTGCGCGGCCCGTGGCCGCGGGCCACCGTCGCCGAGGCGACCAACCTCCTCGCCGCGGAGGTCGTCGAGCGGACCTCGGCCTACGCCGACACGAAGATCGCCGCCTACGAGGCGCGCCTCGAGGAGCTCGACGCCGACATCGAGTCAGCGGACGCGGCCATCGCGCGGCTCACCGAGGCAGCCTCCGACTCGGGCGCCTCGTCGCAGGATCGCCTCACGGCCGTCACCCTCCTCGGCTTCGCGCGCGGCGATCGCTCCGATCTCTCCGAGGAGCGACTCGACACCGAGCTCCTCCTCGCCCAGGCGCGCGACGTCGAGAAGGGCCAGGTCGTGACCGAGGCGCGCGCGTCGGCGGTCACTCCGCGCTCCAACCGGAGCTCGATGGTCGTCGGCGCCCTCATCGGCCTGATCGTCGGGCTCGTGGCCGCGCTGGCCTGGGACCCGATCGTCGGCCGCCGCCGCCGGCCTAGCCGCCGCCGGTCGTCCACGCCCGCCCCCATACTTCCTGACGTGTACGAGGGGAAGAGCGTCGCCGTCGTCGTCCCGGCCCACAACGAGGAGACCCTCGTGGGCTCGACGGTGGCGAGCATCCCGGCGTTCGTCGACCGGATCATCGTCGTCGACGACGCGTCGAAGGACGCGACCGGAGAGCGCGCCCGAGCGGGCGACCCGCGCGTCGAGGTCGTCACGCACGAGACGAACAAGGGCGTCGGCGCCGCGATCGTCACTGGCTACAAGCGGGCGATCGCCGAGGAGATGGACGTCACCGCCGTCATGGCCGCCGACGGCCAGATGGACCCGGACGACCTCGAGACCCTCGTGCACGGCATCGCCGCCGGGGAGTGCGACTACGCCAAGGCGAACCGCCTCTTCACCGGCCAGGCCTGGGACCTGATCCCGCACACCCGCTACCTCGGGAACGCGGCGCTCTCGCTCTTCACCAAGATCGCGTCGGGCTACTGGCACGTGGCCGACTCGCAGTCCGGCTACACGGCCGTGAGCCTCGAGGCGCTCAAGATGCTCGACCTCGACCGCCTCTACCCGCGCTACGGCTTCCCCAACGACATGCTCGTCCACCTGAACGTGTGGAACCGGCGCGTCCGCGACTATCCGTCGCGGCCGATCTACGGGGTGGGGGAGCGGAGCGGGATCCGGCTCTGGAAGGTCGTGCCGACGATCTCCTGGCTCCTCTTCAAGGGGTTCTTCTGGCGGCTCGGCTCGAAGTACGTGATCCGCGACTTCCACCCGCTCGTCCTCTTCTGGGCACTCGGGCTGCTGCTCTTCGTCGCGGGCGTCGGGCTCGGCCTCGCGGAGACCGTTCTTCGCCTGCTGGGGAACACGCTCCCGGCGGCGACGATCGTGCTCGTCGCCCTGCTCATCATCTCCGGGCTCCAGCTGCTGCTCTTCGCGATGTGGTTCGACATGGAGTCGAACCGCGACCTGCGGTAGCTAGGCCTTCCGGGCCGAGGAAGATGATGGTCGGGATCGCCGGCCGGATCGCCTTCAGCACCGGCTCCGGCGCCGTGAGGATCCGCTTGGTCATGCCCGTCGGCTGCTCGATCTCGGCCATCAGCCGCATGGCCTCGAAGACCGGCTCCTTCCAGCGGAACCCCGAGTCGGCGAGCAGCTGCCGCAGCCGCCGGTGGCTCGGGAGGTAGCAGTCGTAGTCGCGACCGCGCCGCGTGACGCGGAGGTAGACGCCCGCGAGCGGGCGCGGGAACCAGCTCAGGAACGGCAGGTGGTAGTGCGGCTCCATCACGAGCCAGCGCGTGGCGGTCGCCAGGTACAGGAGCCCGTCGTCCTTGAGGACGCGGTGGATCTCCGCGACGTGCAGGTTCTGCTCGGGGGTGTCGCCGACGTGCTCGATGACGTGGTTCGAGAGGACGATGTCGAACGTCTTGTCGGAGAAGGGAAGACGCGGGTCGGTCACCTGCTGGAACCGGTAGCCCTCCGTCTCGACGCGCTCGTCCCCGATGTCGAGCGAGTCCACCTCGCCCTCGGCCCCGACCTTCTGCGCGATCGTGTGCGCGATCACCCCTGCACCCGTCCCGATGTCGAGGACGCGGGCCCCTTCCCAGGGCCGCACCGTCTCGACGAGCCGGATGATCTTCTCGGCCTTGAGGAGCCGCTGGCCGCGCTCGAGGGCGGCGTGGGACCGGTGGGCATACTCCTGCTCGATCGCAGGAGTATGCCCCTTGCGGTCCGCTCTACGCGGCCTCGGCGGCGGCCTGAGGTGTCCGCTCGCCGTGACCCGCTTCGGCCTCGGCCGGCCGGCGCCGCCGCGGGATGAAGAGCGCGGCGAGCGCGCCGACCGCGACGACGACCGCGCCGACCCAGATGGCCGGGACGAGCCCGTCCACGAAGGCCTGGCCGGACTCGTAGCCGCCCCGGCTCGTGAACACGGACGCGAGCACGGCCACGCCGAAGACGCCGCCGAGCTCGCGGATGGCGTTGTTGGCGCCCGAGGCCTGGCCCTCCTCGCGCGGGCTGACCGCGGAGAGGACGACGTTGGCCACCGGGGCGAAGAAGAGCGCCATCCCGATCCCGGCGATCACGAACGGCGGGACGAGCGTGGTGTAGGCGACCGTCGGCGTCGAGACGGCCCCGAGCCAGCCGAGCGCGACGGCCTGCAGGCCGAGCCCGACCGCCATGAGCGGTCGCCCGCCGATCCGGTCGGAGAGCGCGCCGGCGATCGGCGCGATGAAGATCGGCATCACCGTCCACGGCAGGATTCGCAGTCCGGCGTCCAGCGGGCCGTAGCCCTGCACGGTCTGCAGGAACTGGGCCAGCAGGAAGATCGAGCCGAACATCCCGAAGAACATGAACAGCGAGGCCGCGTTGGCCGCCGCGAACGTGCGGTTGCGGAAGAAGCGCATCGGCAGCATCGGCGCCGGGCTGCGCAGCTCCCAGAGCACGAACGCGATCGTCAGGATCGTGCCCAGTCCGAGCGAGGCCAGGATCTCGGTGCTCGCCCAGCCCTGCGCGTTGCCCCGGACGACGCCCCACACGATCCCGAAGAGGCCGGTGCTCGCGAGCGCGAGGCCGGGCAGGTCGAGCCGCGTCGACGGCCCGTAGGTCTCCTTCAGCCGCAGCATCGCCAGCGGGATGAGGACGAGGCCGATGGGGACGTTGAGCCAGAAGATCCACTGCCAGGAGATGCCCTCGACCACGGCGCCGCCGACGAGCGGCCCCATGGCCACCGCCAGCCCGCCGATGCCGCCCCAGGCGCCGAGCGCCACGCCGCGCTTGTCGGCCGGGACGGCCGCGCTGAGGATGGTCAGCGTCAGCGGGGTGACGATCGCGCCGCCCAGGCCCTGAACGGCCCGCGCGACGATCAACGCCTCGACCGAGGGCGCGAGCGCGGCCGCCACGGACGCGGCCGTGAAGATGCCGAGCCCGATCGCGAAGAGCCGCCGGCGGCCGAAGCGGTCGCCGAGGGCGGCGCCGGTGAGCAGGAAGACGGCGAAGGTGAGGGTGTAGGCGTTCACCGTCCACTCCAGGTCCTCGATCGAGGCGCCGAGGTCGGTGCGGATCACGGGCAGCGCGGTCGTGACGACGAGGTTGTCGAGCGTCGCCATGAAGAGCGCCACGGACGTGATCGCGAACGTCCAGATGGTTGTCGATCGACTCATCTCGCTCCCTTCTCGTAACTGACTAGTCACTTACTTCGTGGTCAAAAAAAGAGGGTTGCTACTTGGCTCCGCGGAGCTCCTGGGCCCAGCTGTCGTCCGTGCCGCAGATCTGGGGAAGGTCCATCGCCGCGGCGACGTTCATGAGCATCCCCATCGCGAAGAAGTCGCGGATCCGCAGGGTCTCCGCGCCCGTGACCTCCTCGACGTAGCGGAAGAGCGCGGCGAAGCCGGCGCGCGTCGCGTCCCGGATCTCGGGGTCGGAGCACGCGGCGTACATCTGCATCTGGCCGAGGAGCATCTCGCGGTCGGCGAGCAGCTGGTCGTACGCCTGCCCCATGGCCGTGAAGGCCTCGTCGCCGGTCTTGCCGGCGGCGGCCTCCTGGAAGGAGGCGAGCACGCGGGCGAAGCAGCGGCGCGAGCTGGCCATGAAGAGCTCCTTCTTCGTGCCGAAGAGGCGGAAGAGGTAGGGCTGCGAGATGCCGGCCCGCTTGGCGATCGCCTCGGTGGACGTGCCGTGGAGCCCGCCGTGGGCGAACTCCTTCATCGCCGCCTCGAGGATCTCCTCGCGGCGGACCTCGGCGCTCTTTCTGGTTCCAGTCTGCGTCGGCACGGCGAGTAAGTTAGCACTCACTCACAAGTCCGTCAAGTGACATTTTCGCGTACTGGAAATACCATGAGTCCCCGAATGAGCACCGCGCTCGTGTCCGGCGGCGCCGGCTTCCTCGGCTCCCACCTCTGCGACCACCTGCTCGGCCAGGGGCATCGCGTCATCTGCGTCGACAACCTCGACACGGGTCGCTCGGGAACATCGACCACATCCGCGACGACGCGTTCGTCTTCGTGAACCACGACCTCACCTCGCCCTTCTTCCTCGAGGACCCGGTGGACGTCGTCTACCACCTGGCGAGCCCGGCCTCGCCGATCGACTACGCGCGGCTGCCGCTCCACACGCTCAAGGTCGGCTCCTACGGGACGCACCACATGCTCGGCCTGGCGAAGATCAAGCGCGCGCGGTTCCTGCTCGCGTCCACGTCGGAGGTCTACGGCGACCCGCAGATCCACCCGCAGCCCGAGACGTACTGGGGCAACGTGAACCCGATCGGCCCGCGCGGCGTCTACGACGAGGCGAAGCGCTACGCCGAGGCGCTGACGATGGCCTACCACCGCCAGCAGGGCCTCGACACGGCGATCGTGCGGATCTTCAACACGTACGGCCCGCGCATGCGCCCGCACGACGGGCGCGCGATCCCGACCTTCGTCCGCCAGGCGCTCGAGGACAAGCCGCTCACCGTCTTCGGCGACGGGTCGCAAACGCGCTCCTTCTGTTACGTCGACGACCTCATCCGCGGCCTCGTCGCGCTCGTCGAGTCCGGTGAGCACCTGCCCGTGAACATCGGGAACCCGAACGAGATGAGCCTGCTCGAGCTCGCCGAGGCCGTCATCCGCGTCTCCGGGTCGAAGTCGGAGATCGTCTACGAGGCGCTGCCGGTCGACGACCCGCAGGTGCGCCAGCCGGACATCACGCGGGCGCAACAGCTGCTCGGCTGGGAGCCCGAGGTCGACCTCGAGGACGGCTTGCGCCGGCTGCTCGACAGCCTGCGCGCCCCGCTCGCCCGCACCGAGTCCTAGCCCGCGAAAATCCCTGCAAATCGTGCCCGGGCCGTTCCGTCCGACCCCCCTTCTACTCTGCTTGGTCCCCCGCCCGTAGGGGCCGGTCAGACAGATACCCTTGGAGGAGAGAAATGGCGTCCGCTGCACGCACCCAGACCGCTCCCGTCATCGAGGACGAGATGCTCCAGAACGCCGTCGCCGACGCGGCGAAGGCCTGTGGCGTGCGCCGCTACTTCACCATTCCCGGGCGCGACCCGTTCGACGAGATCGACTGGGAGATCCGCGACGCGTTCATCCCGGGCAAGGACGGCCCGGTCTTCGAGCAGAAGGGCGTCGAGTTCCCGAAGTTCTGGTCGCAGACGGCCACGAACATCGTCGCGCAGAAGTACTTCCGCGGCCGCATGTCCTCGCCCGAGCGCGAGTCGAGCGTGCGCCAGATGATCGGCAGGGTCGTCGACACGATCGGCGCGTGGGGGCGCAAGGGCGGCTACTTCGAGGACGAGGAGCAGGCCGAGACCTTCGAGGCCGAGCTCAAGGCGATCCTCGTCAACCAGCTCGCCTCCTTCAACTCGCCCGTGTGGTTCAACGTCGGCTTCGAGGAGAGCCCGCAGGCGAGCGCGTGCTTCATCCTCTCGATCGAGGACTCGATGGAGTCGATCCTCGACTGGATCCGGCGCGAGGGGGTCATCTTCCGCGGCGGCTCCGGCTCGGGCGTCAACCTGTCGCAGCTGCGCTCCTCGAAGGAGCAGCTCTCCAAGGGCGGCTACGCCTCCGGGCCGGTCAGCTTCATGCGCGGCGCCGACGCGTCCGCCGGCACGATCAAGTCGGGCGGCAAGACGCGGCGCGCGGCCAAGATGGTCGTCCTCGACATCGACCACCCCGACGTCGAGGAGTTCATCTGGTGCAAGGCGCACGAGGAGGAGAAGGCGCGCGTCCTCGAGGCGAACGGCTACGACATGTCGCTGGACTCGCCCGACTGGGCCTCGATCCAGTACCAGAACGCCAACAACTCCGTCCGCGTCACCGACGCCTTCATGGAGGCGGCGGCGAAGAACGAGGACTGGAACCTGACCGCGCGCACCGACGGCGCAGTCATCACGACGCTTCCCGCGCGCGACCTGCTCCGGCAGGCGGCCGAGGCGGCCTGGAAGTGCGCCGATCCGGGCGTCCAGTACGACACGACGATCAACTCGTGGCACACGCTCCCGAACACGAGCCGCATCAACGCGTCCAACCCGTGCTCGGAGTACATGTCGATCGACGACAGCGCGTGCAACCTCGCGTCGATCAACCTGATGAAGTTCCGCCGCGAGGACGGCGACCTCGACGTCGAGGGCTTCGCGCACACGGTCGACACCGTCTTTCTCGCGCAGGAGATCCTCGTCGGCTACTCGAGCTACCCGACGCCCGAGATCGACCGCAACGCGAAGGCCTACCGCCAGCTCGGCCTCGGCTACGCGAACCTCGGCGCCTTCCTCATGTCGCGCGGCTTCGCGTACGACTCCGACGAGGGCCGCGCGTTCGCGGCCGCGGTGACCGCGCTCATGACCGGCCGCGCCTACCGCAAGTCGGCCGAGATCGCCGGCCGCATGGGCCCGTTCGCCGGCTACCAGCCGAACGCGGGCGCGATGGTCGGAGTCATCTCCAAGCACCGCGCGGCCGTCGGCAACATCGAGCACGACGACTCGGTCCCGAAGGACCTGCTGAGCGCCGCCCGCCAGTCCTGGGACGACGCGCTCGACATGGGCGAGGTCGCCGGCTTCCGCAACGCGCAGGCGACCGTGCTCGCGCCCACGGGGACGATCAGCTTCATGATGGATTGCGACACGACCGGGGTGGAGCCCGACTTCTCGCTCGTGAAGTCGAAGAAGCTCGTCGGCGGCGGCGACCTCACGATCGTGAACAAGACCGTGCCGATGGCGCTCGACCGCCTCGGGTACGCGCCCGAGGAGCGCGACCAGATCGTCGCCTTCATCGACGACCGCAACACCGTCGTCGGTGCGCCGCACCTGAAGACCGAGCACTACCCGGTCTTCGACTGCGCCGTGGGCGAGCGCGCGATCCACTACATGGGACACGTGAAGATGATGGGCGCCGTCCAGCCCTTCATCTCGGGCGCCATCTCGAAGACGGTCAACCTCCCCGAGGAGACGACGGTCGACGAGGTCTCCGAGCTCCTCCTCGACGCGTGGAAGCTCGGCGTCAAGGCGATCGCCATCTACCGCGACAACTGCAAGGTCGCCCAGCCGCTCTCCAAGAAGAGCGAGAAGGCCGCGCCGCCGGTTCCCAAGGAGGACCGGAAGCGTCTCCCCGACGACCGCACCGAGATCGGCCGCAAGTTCCGCGTCGGCGACTACGAGGGCTACATCCACGTCGGCCTCTACGAGGACGGCTCGCCCGGCGACATCTTCGTCGACATCGCCAAGGAGGGCACGACCCTCGCCGGCCTCATGAACTCGTTCATGATCTCGGTCTCGCTCGGCCTCCAGTACGGCGTCCCGCTCGAGGTCTACGTGAGCAAGTTCGCGCACATGCGCTTCGAGCCGAGCGGCCTCACGAACGACGCCGACATCCGCGCCGCCAAGTCCCTCGTCGACTACATCTTCCGCTGGATGGGCAAGAAGTTCCTCGACACGGACACGCAGCAGGAGCTCGGCATCCTGAGCCCCGAAGTCCGCAAGCGCCTAGCGGAGGCGCACGACATCCTGGAGAACGGCGGCTCCGTGGACGCGGAGGCCCTGCAGGCCCCGCCCCCGGGCCAGACCGCCCTCTTCAACGCGTTCGAGGACGCGGTGGAGTGCGCCAAGTGCGGCGGCCGGATGGTCAGGACGGGCTCGTGCTACACGTGCCGGGATGAAGAGCGCGGCGAGCGCGCCGACCGCGACGACGACTGCGCCGACCCAGATGGCCGGGACCAGCCCGTCCACGAAGGCCTGGCCGGACTCGTAGCCGCCGCGGCTCGTGAACACGGACGCGAGCACGGCCACGCCGAAAACGCCGCCGAGCTCGCGGATGGCGTTGTTGGCGCCCGAGGCCTGGCCCTCCTCGCGCGGGCTGACCGCGGAGAGGACGACGTTGGCCACCGGGGCGAAGAAGAGCGCCATTCCGATCCCGGCGATCACGAACGGCGGGACGAGCGTGATGTAGGCGACCGTCGGAGTCGAGACGGCCCCGAGCCAGCCGAGCGCCACCGCCTGCAGGCCGAGCCCGACCGCCATGAGCGGCCGCCCGCCGATTCGGTCGGAGAGCGCGCCGGCGATCGGCGCGATGAAGATCGGCATCACCGTCCACGGCAGGATTCGCAGTCCGGCGTCCAGCGGGCCGTAGCCCTGCACGGTCTGCAGGAACTGGGCCAGCAGGAAGATCGAGCCGAACATCCCGAAGAACATGAACAGCGAGGCCGCGTTGGCCGCCGCGAACGTGCGGTTGCGGAAGAAGCGCATCGGCAGCATCGGCGCCGGGCTGCGCAGCTCCCAGAGCACGAACGCGATCGTGAGGATCGTGCCCAGTCCGAGCGAGGCCAGGATCTCGGCGCTCGCCCAGCCCTGTGCGTTGCCCCGGACGACCCCCCACACGATCCCGAAGAGGCCGGTGCTCGCGAGCGCGAGGCCGGGCAGGTCGAGCCGCGTCGACGGCCCGTAGGTCTCCTTCAGCCGCAGCATCGCCAGCGGGATGAGGACGAGGCCGATGGGGACGTTGAGCCAGAAGATCCACTGCCAGGAGATGCCCTCGACCACGGCGCCGCCGACGAGCGGCCCCATGGCCACCGCCAGCCCGCCGATGCCGCCCCAGGCGCCGAGCGCCACACCGCGCTTGTCGGCCGGGACGGCCGCGCTGAGGATGGTCAGCGTCAGCGGGGTGACGATCGCGCCACCCAAGCCCTGAACGGCCCGCGCGACGATCAACGCCTCGACCGAGGGCGCGAGCGCGGCCGCCACGGACGCGGCCGTAAAGATGCCGAGCCCGATGGCGAAGAGCCGCCGGCGGCCGAAGCGGTCGCCGAGGGCGGCGCCGGTGAGCAGGAAGACGGCGAAGGTGAGGGTGTAGGCGTTCACCGTCCACTCCAGGTCCTCGATCGAGGCGCCGAGGTCCGTGCGGATCACGGGCAGCGCGGTCGTGACGACGAGGTTGTCGAGCGTCGCCATGAAGAGCGCCACGGACGTGATCGCGAACGTCCAGATGGTTGTCGATCGACTCATCTCGCTCCCTTCTCGTAACTGATCAGTCACTTACTTCGTGGTCAAAAAAAGAGGGTTGCTACTTGGCTCCGCGGAGCTCCTGGGCCCAGCTGTCGTCGGCGCTGCAGATCTGGGGAAGGTCCATCGCCGCGGCGACGTTCATGAGCATTCCCATCGCGAAGAAGTCGCGGATCCGCAGGGTCTCCGCGCCCGTGACCTCCTCGACGTAGCGGAAGAGCGCGGCGAACCCGGCGCGCGTCGCGTCCCGGATCTCGGGGTCGGAGCACGCGGCATACATCTGCATCTGGCCGAGGAGCATCTCGCGGTCGGCCAGCAGCTGGTCATACGCTTCCCCCATGGCGGTAAAGGCCTCCTCGCCGGTCTTCCCGGCCGCGGCCTCCTGGAAGGAGGCGAGCACGCGGGCGAAGCAGCGACGCGAGCTGGCCATGAAGAGCTCCTTCTTCGTGCCGAAGAGGCGGAAGAGGTAGGGCTGTGAGATGCCGGCGCGCTTGGCGATCGCCTCGGTGGACGTGCCGTGGAGCCCGCCGTGGGCGAACTCCTTCATCGCCGCCTCGAGGATCTCCTCCCGGCGGACCTCGGCGCTCTTTCTGCTTCCAGTCTGCGTCGGCACGGCGAGTAAGTTAGCACTCACTCACAAGTCCGTCAAGTGACATTTTCGCGTACTTGAAATACCATGAGTTCCCGAATGAGCACCGCGCTCGTGTCCGGCGGCGCCGGCTTCCTCGGCTCCCACCTCTGCGACCACCTGCTCGGCCAGGGGCATCGCGTCATCTGCGTCGACAACCTGGATACGGGCTCGCTCGGGAACATCCACCACATCCGCGACGACGCGTTCGTGTTCCTGAACCACGACCTCACCTCGCCCTTCTTCCTCGAGGACCCGGTGGACGTCGTCTACCACCTGGCGAGCCCGGCCTCGCCGATCGACTACGCGCGGCTGCCGCTCCACACGCTCAAGGTCGGCTCCTACGGGACGCACCACATGCTCGGCCTGGCGAAGATCAAACGCGCGCGGTTCCTGCTCGCGTCCACGTCGGAGGTCTACGGCGACCCGCAGATCCACCCGCAGCCCGAGACGTACTGGGGCAACGTGAACCCGATCGGCCCGCGCGGCGTCTACGACGAGGCGAAGCGCTACGCGGAGGCGCTGACGATGGCGTACCACCGCCAGCAGGGCCTCGACACGGCGATCGTGCGGATCTTCAACACGTACGGCCCGCGCATGCGCCCGCACGACGGGCGCGCGATCCCGACCTTCGTCCGCCAGGCGCTCGAGGACAAGCCGCTCACCGTCTTCGGCGACGGGTCGCAAACGCGCTCCTTCTGTTACGTCGACGACCTCATCCGCGGCCTCGTCGCGCTCGTCGAGTCCGGTGAGCACCTGCCCGTGAACATCGGGAACCCGAACGAGATGAGCCTGCTCGAGCTCGCCGAGGCCGTCATCCGCGTCTCCGGGTCGAAGTCGGAGATCGTCTACGAGGCGCTGCCGGTCGACGACCCGCAGGTGCGCCAGCCGGACATCACGCGGGCGCAACAGCTGCTCGGCTGGGAGCCCGAGGTCGACCTCGAGGACGGCTTGCGCCGGCTGCTCGACAGCCTGCGCGCCCCGCTCGCCCGCACCGAGTCCTAGCCCGCGAAAATCCCTGCAAATCGTGCCCGGGCCGTTCCGTCCGACCCCCCTTCTACTCTGCTTGGTCCCCCGCCCGTAGGGGCCGGTCAGACAGATACCCTTGGAGGAGAACATGGCGTCCGCAGCGCGCACCCAGACCGCACCCGTCATCGAGGACGAGATGCTCCAGAACGCCGTCGCCGACGCGGCGAAGGCCTGTGGCGTGCGCCGCTACTTCACCATTCCCGGGCGCGACCCGTTCGACGAGATCGACTGGGAGATCCGCGACGCGTTCATCCCGGGCAAGGACGGCCCGGTCTTCGAGCAGAAGGGCGTCGAGTTCCCCAAGTTCTGGTCGCAGACGGCCACGAACATCGTCGCGCAGAAGTACTTCCGCGGCCGCATGTCCTCGCCCGAGCGCGAGTCGAGCGTGCGCCAGATGATCGGCAGGGTCGTCGACACGATCGGCGCGTGGGGGCGCAAGGGCGGGTACTTCGAGGACGAGGAGCAGGCCGAGACCTTCGAGGCCGAGCTCAAGGCGATCCTCGTCAACCAGCTCGCCTCCTTCAACTCGCCCGTGTGGTTCAACGTCGGCTTCGAGGAGAGCCCGCAGGCGAGCGCGTGCTTCATCCTCTCGATCGAGGACTCGATGGAGTCGATCCTCGACTGGATCCGGCGCGAGGGGGTCATCTTCCGCGGCGGCTCCGGCTCGGGCGTCAACCTGTCGCAGCTGCGCTCCTCGAAGGAGCAGCTCTCCAAGGGCGGCTACGCCTCCGGGCCCGTCAGCTTCATGCGCGGCGCCGACGCGTCCGCCGGCACGATCAAGTCGGGCGGCAAGACGCGGCGCGCGGCCAAGATGGTCGTCCTCGACATCGACCACCCCGACGTCGAGGAGTTCATCTGGTGCAAGGCGCACGAGGAGGAGAAGGCGCGCGTCCTCGAGGCGAACGGCTACGACATGTCGCTGGACTCGCCCGACTGGGCCTCGATCCAGTACCAGAACGCCAACAACTCCGTCCGCGTCACCGACGCCTTCATGGAGGCGGCGGCGAAGAACGAGGACTGGAACCTGACCGCGCGCACCGACGGCGCAGTCATCACGACGCTTCCCGCGCGCGACCTGCTCCGGCAGGCGGCCGAGGCGGCCTGGAAGTGCGCCGACCCGGGCGTCCAGTACGACACGACGATCAACTCGTGGCACACGCTCCCGAACACGAGCCGCATCAACGCGTCCAACCCGTGCTCGGAGTACATGTCGATCGACGACAGCGCGTGCAACCTCGCGTCGATCAACCTGATGAAGTTCCGCCGCGAGGACGGCGACCTCGACGTCGAGGGCTTCGCGCACACGGTCGACACCGTCTTTCTCGCGCAGGAGATCCTCGTCGGCTACTCGAGCTACCCGACGCCCGAGATCGACCGCAACGCGAAGGCCTACCGCCAGCTCGGCCTCGGCTACGCGAACCTCGGCGCCTTCCTCATGTCGCGCGGCTTCGCGTACGACTCCGACGAGGGGCGCGCGTTCGCGGCCGCGGTGACCGCGCTCATGACCGGCCGCGCCTACCGGAAGTCGGCCGAGATCGCCGGCCGCATGGGCCCGTTCGCCGGCTACCAGCCGAACGCGGGCGCGATGGTCGGCGTCATCTCCAAGCACCGCGCGGCCGTCGGCAACATCGAGCACGACGACTCGGTCCCGAAGGACCTGCTGAGCGCCGCCCGCCAGTCCTGGGACGACGCGCTCGACATGGGCGAGGTCGCCGGCTTCCGCAACGCGCAGGCGACCGTGCTCGCGCCCACCGGGACGATCAGCTTCATGATGGATTGCGACACGACCGGGGTGGAGCCCGACTTCTCGCTCGTGAAGTCGAAGAAGCTCGTCGGCGGCGGCGACCTCACGATCGTGAACAAGACCGTGCCGATGGCGCTCGACCGCCTCGGGTACGCGCCCGAGGAGCGCGACCAGATCGTCGCCTTCATCGACGACCGCAACACCGTCGTCGGTGCGCCGCACCTGAAGACCGAGCACTACCCGGTCTTCGACTGCGCCGTGGGCGAGCGCGCGATCCACTACATGGGCCACGTGAAGATGATGGGCGCCGTCCAGCCCTTCATCTCGGGCGCCATCTCGAAGACGGTCAACCTCCCCGAGGAGACGACGGTCGACGAGGTCTCCGAGCTCCTCCTCGACGCGTGGAAGCTCGGCGTCAAGGCGATCGCCATCTACCGCGACAACTGCAAGGTCGCCCAGCCGCTCTCCAAGAAGAGCGAGAAGGCCGCGCCGCCGGTTCCCAAGGAGGACCGGAAGCGTCTCCCCGACGACCGCACCGAGATCGGCCGCAAGTTCCGCGTCGGCGACTACGAGGGCTACATCCACGTCGGCCTCTACGAGGACGGCTCGCCCGGCGACATCTTCGTCGACATCGCCAAGGAGGGCACGACCCTCGCCGGCCTCATGAACTCGTTCATGATCTCGGTCTCGCTCGGCCTCCAGTACGGCGTCCCGCTCGAGGTCTACGTGAGCAAGTTCGCGCACATGCGCTTCGAGCCGAGCGGCCTCACGAACGACGCCGACATCCGCGCCGCGAAGTCCCTCGTCGACTACATCTTCCGCTGGATGGGCAAGAAGTTCCTCGACACGGACACGCAGCAGGAGCTCGGCATCCTGAGCCCCGAAGTCCGCAAGCGCCTAGCCGAGGCCCACGACATCCTGGAGAACGGCGGCTCCGCGGACGCGGAGGCCCTGCAGGCCCCGCCTCCGGGCCAGACCGCCCTCTTCAACGCGTTCGAGGACGCGGTGGAGTGCGCCAAGTGCGGCGGCCGGATGGTCAGGACGGGCTCGTGCTACACGTGCCGGGACTGCGGCCAGAACACCGGTTGTAGCTAGCTAGCGCGGCTCTTCTTAGGCGCCAGAGCTGCGACGGCGCAAGGCGACGCAGTCTCGCCGATCTAGACGCAGGCTACAATGTGTTGCCTACTCAGACAACCTCTGTCCGACGCCATGCGTATCCTCGTTTCATGACCGTGCTGACGGATTGCATCGTCTCGAATGACGCCCGGAGACGACCTTCGCGCGGCAAGCGCGTATCGGGCGCTTGATCTCTTCGCAGGTTGCGGAGGGCTCTCACTCGGCTTCCACGCCGCCGGCTGCCATATCGGGCCGGAGTTCGCTCTCGATCCAGAGGCAGCCATCACTCTCGCTGCGTCCTTTCACCCCAGGGCTGATGAACGGCTCCTAGACTCCTCGGGCGGCCTCGTTACATCACATCCTCCAGTTGTGATGATCTCGTCGATGAGTTCTCTCTCGTATGGCGATATTGGAGATCACGTCGATTTCGTGATCGGCGGTCCACCCTGCCAAGCTTTTGCACGAGTTGGACGCGCGAAGCTCCGTGAAGTGGCAGCTCATCCAGCGCCTTTCTTCAGGATCCAAGAAGCAATCTATACCTCCGATATCTCGAGTACGTCGACCGAACACGACCGCGGGCCCTGCTCATGGAAAACGTGCCGGACGTACTGAACTATGGCGGCCATAATATCGCTGCAGAAGTTTGTGAAGCTTTGGCGGAGATCGGGTATAGAGCGCGCTATACGTTGATGAACGCGGTGTTCTATGGCGTGCCTCAAATGCGAGACAGGATGTTCCTAGTGGCATTCGATCTAGTAAGAAGACTTACGCCGGCTTTTCCTCAGCCAGTGTGCTGGACAGCCCTTCCACGTGGGTATCTCGGAACGCGACAGGTTGCGTTGAGCTTCTAAGCGATGATGACCGTTATTACGTGGGCTTCACTCGCCGCAGAGACCTTGCCTAGTGCCACAACAGCCGAATACGCTCCTAGGCGATCTTCCATCCATAACAGCTCATCTCGAAGGGAGGCACGGCCGCGTGCGACGAAGCTTTACGACGTTGGCCTCGTATCGAACCGGCCACGCACCGTCGTCATATCGGTTGCTAATGCGGACATGGGCGGCTTCAGCAGCACCGTCGGGTCTACGATCACGTGATCAGATACTTGCCTCGAGACTCGCGATTTTCGCGCGTATGAAGGCCGATATCGATACCCGGAGGCCTTCGAGGTGCCGAAGCGATCTTTGCCGGCGATTGCGAGCAACCGAGACGGAACCGGTGTCACGGTCGCTAGGTCGTCGGCTGAGTGGAGCGCGCCTGCGAGCTGAGCTTGGCCGCCATACGACCCTAGCTAGTTTCCCAATAAATGGCGGAAAATGGAAGCGGACGCTCCGGCGAGAACGGTAATAGCGCATATCGGTAAAGATTCATATTCTCATATTCACTACGTTAGCTCACAAGCGCGGACAATTTCGCTCCGCGAGGCGGCGCGGCTGCTATCATTTCCAGATGGATTTACATTCCGAGGAGCAATGAACTCCTCGTTTCGCCAGATCGGTAACGCGGTGCCCCCGCTTATGGCTTGGCACCTCGCTGAACGTTGATCACGCAACTCGACTTAGGGCTCGTCGGCGTCGCGCTGTGACCCATCACTTCTCAATCAAGCGGTTGACCGATACGGCTCTCACGTTCTTTCGATGGCTCTTTCAACGACCAGACGGCGTGGCGTCGCTTCGGCGCTGGTGATCCTCGTCAGTCGGCGATCGATCTGAACGCGGCGTCTTGTATGCCCAGTACCCAGTGTTCCGTGACACCTCGACGCCAGCAGTGTGGTGCAACTTAAGCTCTACGGCCCCGGATCGGCACCCGCAGAAGGGCTGACCCGGAAGGTGATCCGGCAGCAGTAGAACTGGCGGCTCGACGGTGAGTTGATCAGCGACCCAGTCGATCAGCCTAGTCGGTCGATGGGCTTCGGGAGGGAGATCTGGGCGGTCCTCCGGCTCTCAGGTGACCCGTACCCGAGCGAAGCTTCGATCGCGTTCCTCGCGAGGTCGCATGACGAGGATATATCCATCATCGTCGACTTGAGGGCTCCGGGAGGAACGCTACATGGTCACGTCTCGCGTGAGCAACTGCGAGCGGTGGTCGAGGCGGCCGGTCCACGGAGTGACCACGCTTTACGGCTCATCGTGGGTGACGAGGAGGTCGACGCGCTCGCCGTCATCGGCGAGCCGGAGCCGGTCGAGACAGAGCGGCAATCCGACCGAGGTGTGTATCAGGGGTTCTTGGCTCCAGAGGATCTGTTGGCTCGCCGAGAGCGGCATCAGCGCACAGGGCAGCTTGGTGAGGAGATGGTAGATGCGTATCTGCAGGAGCATGCTGCCGAGCCCGGAGGAACGAGCACCTGGGTTTCAAACGATAATGCAATTAGCCCGTTTGACTTTCGGCGAGTCGCAGCCGACGGAGAGGAGGTACTGATCGAGGTAAAATCGACTACCGGTGCCTTTTCGACCGCCCTCTTCTCATCCGTGAACGAGTTGCGGGTCATGGCGGAGGACCAACCGTACGAGCTGTGGCGTGTCTATCAACTCGACGGAGAAGCCATGAGCGCGACGGTCCGCATCTGTCCCGAAGTTCGAGACCTCGCTGGACAGATACTCCAAGCTTTGGAGTCCCTTCCGATTGGAATCGCGGTAAGCGGGGTGGCAATCAAGCCTGACCTGCTTGTTTGGAACGAGCCCTTTTCGATTGTGTTGTCGGAGGAGCGCGATCCCGGATAGCCTCACAAACAACGTCGACCGCAATGCGAGGATCCTCGTGCTCCCAAACGCGTAGGACGACCCAACCTGACGCCTTGAGAGCCGCGTTTACCTGGTCGTCTCGCTGTCGATTTCTCTCCCTCTTCGATCGCCAGTAGGCAGCGTTGCCTTCGGCGCAACTGCGTGCGTGGGACAGCCGTGCCAGAAGCAGCCGTCCACGAAGATGGCGACCTTCAACGACGCAACACGACGTCGGGGCGCACCTTCACGTTCGCAGCGCTGATGCGCAGATTCTTTCGAAAACGCTAGCCGCGGCGATGGAGCTCAGAACGTAGTAACCGTTCAGGCTTCGTATCACTTCCGCGATTAGCACGCATGGTGGCTGAGGCTCCAGCGGAGCTGGGTCTTGGGCGGTAGGACGGGGACAGGGAAATCATCGAAGCCGGTAATCAACCCAGTAGACGGATGAGTCCCAGCAAGCACGGCAATCGCCGCAAGCTTGAGTCCCCTGCACGGTTCGGGGCAGCGAAAGCTGCACGAGGTCGATGACGCGTTTATGCGATACGGTAGATACCGGGAGACCGAAAGAGAGCGGCGGTGGCCCGTCGATCATGTGACCCGAGAGCCGAACGACGAGATTGTCGGGGAAGGTAGCGCCGCTTTCTTGAAAAGCGGCCACAATCTCATATTCGCGCGTTGGAAGCCAGTGGTGAATATCTGGCGTTCGACGACAGACCTCAACTATCTGTCTGAGATGTTCAACGCACTGTAGGTCTCCTGAGTCGTGCCAACGAAAGAAACCACTTCTAGCCGCGCGCGAGCCTATTCGAACAACCATAGCCTCTATCCAGTCAGAGTGGTCAAGTCCTTCCAACCGCTTCGCAAGGGCCGCCTGTACGCTGGTGGTGAAGTAGCGTCCGCGGTGCGCATAGCAGGCGGCACAAACGGACCCGTCAATTGCGCGGAGTCGCGACCCACTCGGCAGCTGCTGGCCGAGGCTAAATGCGGGCCCGGGCATCTTGGCCGGTTTCGAAGGCCGCCCGTGATGAGACCTGCGTCCTCGCTTCGAGGTCTTTGCGCTGGCCTTGTCGTGTACGCTGCGAGCGTAACAGGTCGCAGCAGGCCGCCTGTCCTGAACTGCCGAGAGCTCAGGTAACCGAACCGCCCAGACGGAGCGCCTGCCTCCTCGCGTCCCGCTTCGAACTGGACAAGGTCAACGCTGAATGACCATCAGAAGACCGAAGCCGGACGGCGAGAGTCATTTGAGTCATGGCTGAGGCCGCAACCGTTGCAGACCCAAGGCGCTGGAAGGCTTGCCGTACTCTCGGCATCGCGTACTCCATCGTCGTGTTCGACCTCTCGGTCGTGACGTTGCGCTGCCTCGATTCCGAGTGATTTCGGGTTGCCACTGAAGGTCAAGGCGAGCCCAAGAAGCATCCGCTGGAGATCCTCGGTCGTGCTTCCTGTTGCTCGGTGGGCGCACCGCACTCTCGCGCGTGCAGTCAACGAGCCGTTGCCGATGGAGACTGTCGTGGCATGACCCCTCTCTGACGCTCGCCTCGCCCTAGTCGGGGCCTCACCCGGAGCCGGCCCGCGTGAGCCCGCTCTCGTAGGCGAAGATCACCGCCTGCACGCGGTCGCGCAGGTGGAGCTTCATGAGGATCCGCTTCACGTGCGTCTTCACGGTCGACTCCTCGATGAAGAGCGCGTCCGCGATCTCGGTGTTCGACAGCCCGCGCGCGACCTGCGCGAGGACCTCCCGTTCGCGCGGGGTGAGCTCGCCCAGCCGCTCGTCGTACGGCGTCTCGGCCGCCGGCTGCTGCGCCATCCGGTCGATCACCCGGCGCGTGACGGACGGTGACAGGAGCGAGTCGCCGACGGCGACGGTGTGGATGCCGGCGATCAGCTCCTCCGGGCTCGTGCGCTTGAGGAGGAAGCCCGAGGCGCCGGCGTTGAGGGCGCCGAAGATGTAGTCGTCCTGCTCGAAGGTCGTCAGGATCATCACCTTGACCTCCGGCGAGCTCGCGAGCACCTCGCGGGTCGCCGAGATGCCGTCGAGGTCGGGCATGCGGACGTCCATGAGGACGACGTCCGGGCTCAGGGCTCGCACCTGCTCGAGCGCGGCGCGCCCGTCGGAGGCCTCGCCGACGACCTCGATGGCGTCGTCGCTCGAGAGCACCGCCTTGAGGCCGGCGCGCATGAGGTCGTCGTCGTCCACGAGCAGGACGCGGACCGGCTCGTCGCTCATGCGCCCTCGCCGTAGGGCAGGCGCGCGCGAAGGCGGAACGCGCCGTTGTCGGCGCCCGCCTCGAGCGTCCCTCCGAGCAGCTGCGCCCGCTCGCGCATGCCGACGATCCCGTGCCCGCCGCCGTCGCGCGCGGGCGAGTCGGGCGCGGCCGGGTTGGTCACGGCGATCTCGAGCGAGCTCGGCGCGAACTCGATCGCCACGTCGGCGCTCCCGCGCCCGTGCCAGGCGGCGTTCGTGAGCGCCTCCTGCAGGATCCGGTAGGCGGCCTGGTCGACGGCCGGGCTCAGCGGCCGGCGCGACCCCTCGACGGTGACGGTCACGTCCAGCCCGGAAGCGCGAGAGCGCTCGGCCAGCGCGTCGAGCGCGGCGAGGCCCGGCGGCGGCTCGACCTCGCCGGGCGGAAGATCCTCGCGGAGCGCGCGCACGAGCTGGTCGATCTCGCCGAGCGTGTCGCGCGCGACCTCCTCGACCGTCTCGAGCGCCACGCGCGCGCCCGCCGGATCGCGCTCCTGCAGGACCCGGGCCGCGCCGGCCTGGACGAGGATGACGCTGATCGCGTGCCCCGCGGAGTCGTGCAGGTCGCGGGCGATGCGCATGCGCTCCTCCGCGGCGGCGAGGCGGCGCTCGCGCTCGGCCTCGCGCTCGGCGTTGCGAGCGCGCTCCTCGAGCTCGGCGATCCGCTCGCGCCGCAGCCGCGTCCGGTCGCCGGCGAACCAGGCCGCCGCCCACACGCCGGCGCCGAGGAAGACCTCGGGCGCGAAGCCCTCCCGCACGACGTGGGGCACCAGGAGGACGACTGCGCTCACGGCGAGAAGGGCCCTCCGCAGGCCTACTTGGCCCTCGTCGCGCTCGTCGGCCACGGTGTAGAGCGCGACGGCGAACCCGACCGGCGGCCCGAGCCCGTAGCCAAGCTCGTACAGGGCCGCCGTCGCCGCGGTCACGACGGCGAAGACCGGCAGCGGTGCCAACCGCCGCGCGACGAGCGGCAGCGCGGTCAGCGCCACGAGCACGACCGCGACGGCGTCGAGAGCCTGGCCGTCGTCGTCGAACCTGCCGCGCCCGATCGCGGCGAGCGAGAACGCGAGGACGGCGACGGCGATGAGGGCGTCGAGCAGGAACCGTCTGCTCCGGAGGGCGTTCACTGCCCTGGAAGGTAGCGAGGGAGAAGCCGCACCGAGTCGCCCCCGGGGAGGATCCGTGTCCTCCCTGGGGAGGACGCCGAAGTTCCTCCCTGGGAGCGTTGTGGCGGCGGGTCGCGCCTCCCTACCGTGGAGGCATGACTGAGAACACGCATCTGGTTGTTGAAACGCAAGACCTCGGCAAGCGCTACGGCGAGCGCATCGTCGCCGTGGACGGGCTGAACCTCGAGGTGCGACGGGGCGAGGTGTACGGATTCCTCGGCCCCAACGGCGCCGGCAAGACGACGACGCTGCGCATGCTCCTCGGGCTCATCCGGCCCACGACCGGCGCCGCGCTCGTCCTCGGCGCGAGGCCCGGGAACGCCCGAAGGGCTCGGCCGCCTCGGCGCGCTGATCGAGACGCCGACCTTCTACCCGTACCTGTCCGGCCGCGACAACCTGCGCGTCCTCGCCCGCTACGCCGGGGTGCCCGAGACGCGCATCGCCACGGTGCTCGAGGAGGTCGACCTGACCGCCCGGGCCGGCGACCGCTTCCGGACCTACTCGCTCGGGATGAAGCAGCGCCTCGGAATCGCGGCGGCGCTGCTCAAGGACCCCGAGCTCCTCATCCTCGACGAGCCGACGAACGGCATGGACCCCGTCGGCATCGCCGAGATGCGCCCGTTCATCCGCAGCCTCGGCCGGGGCGACCGCACCGTCCTGCTCTCCAGCCACCTGATGAGCGAGGTCGAGCAGGTCTGCGACCGCGTCGGCGTCATCAGCCGAGGCCGGCTCGTCCGCGAGGGGACCATGGATGAGTTGCGCGGCCGCGAAGGCCTGTGGGTGCGGGCGCAGCCCCTCGACGAGGCCGAGCGCCTGCTCGGATCGCTCCGCGGCGTCCACGAGGTCGAGCGCGACGACGACGGCCTCCGCATCGCGGCCGAGCCGGCCGCGGCGCCGACGATCAACCGCGCGCTGGTCGAGGCCGGGATCGCCGTGAGCGAGCTCCGCCCCGAGCGCGCGTCCCTGGAGAAGGTCTTTCTCGAGCTCACCAACGAAGAGGAGGCAGCATGATCCGCATGGTCAACGCCGAGCTCCTCTTGCTCGGCAAGCGCGCGAGCACCTGGATCCTGTTGGGGATCTGGGCGGCGCTCGCGCTCACGTTCGCCTACGTCGTCCCGTACGTCCAGTACACAAACGACTCGGGGCGAGCATCCCTCTCCGACCTGCTGCCGGAGAGCCTCGTCGGGACGCTGATGGCCGGCTTCCCGTTCTTCGGCGGCGTGCTCGCGCTCATGCTCGGCGTCCTCACCGTTGGGAGCGAGTACGGCTGGGGGACGCTCAAGACCCTCTTCACGCAGGGCCCCGGCCGCCTGCAGGTCTTCGGCGCCAAGCTGATCGCCGTGGCGGCCGCGCTCGCGCTGTTCGTGCTCGTCGCCTACGCGCTCGGCGCGGTGGCGAGCTGGGCGATCGCGGCGGCCGAGGGCGCCGACGTCTCGTGGCCGTCCGCGTGGCTCCTCGTCCGCGGCCTCGCCGGCGGCTGGCTGATCTTCGCCGCCTGGGCGACGCTCGGGATGCTGCTCGCGGTCGTCACGCGCGGAACCGCCCTGGCGACCGGCATCGGCATCCTCTACGCGTTCGTCGTCGAGGGCCTGCTGAGCGCGCTCGCGGGCGAGATCAGCGTCCTCGACCGCCTGGTGGAGTTCTTCGTGCGAGCGAACGGCTACTCGCTGGTCTCGGTGCTCGGAGTCTCGCGCCGACGAGGTCGGCGACAGCGGCCCGGGCTCGTTCTCCGGGCCGTTCGTCGACGGGCGGCCAGGCGACGCTCGTGCTGGCCGCGTACACGGCGGTCTTCGTCGTCGTCGCAGCGTGGCTCCTTCGCCGTCGCGACGTGGTCTGACCTGCGGGCCATGGTCTGGGGTGCGGTTAACCGCACCCCAGACCTAGCGCTTCCCCCCTCCCGCTAGGCCGCTCGGCTCGGCATCCTCGCGCGTGAGTGATGAATCACAAGCCAGGAAGCTCTTGCAGGGAGGAGTCATGACTGAAGCCGCCGCAACCGTGGCCGATCCAAGGCGCTGGAAAGCGCTTGCCGTACTTGGCGTCGCGTACCTCATGGTCGTGCTGGACATCTCGATCGTGAACGTGGCGCTGCCCTCGATTCAAAGCGATCTCGGGTTCACGACCGAGGACCTCCAGTGGGTGGTCTCGGGCTACGCGTTGACCTTCGGTGGCTTCCTGCTGCTCGGCGGGCGCGCCGGCGACCTCTTAGGGCGCCGCATGGTGTTCATGGTCGGGCTCGGGCTCTTCCTCGTGACCTCGCTCCTGGCGGGGTTGTCGACGTCTTCCGAGATGCTCATCATCGCGCGGCTGCTCCAGGGCGCCGCGGGCGCGATCCTCTCGCCGTCCGTCTTCTCGATCACGCTCGTGACCTTTGCGGAAGGCGCCGAGCGCAACAAGGCGCTCGGGATCCTCGGCGGCATCGCCGGGTCGGGCGCCGCGATCGGCGTGCTCATGGGCGGCGTGTTCACGCAGTACGTGAGCTGGGAGTGGATCTTCTTCGTCAACATCCCGATCGCCGCGATCGCCCTCGCCCTCGTCCCGCGCTACGTGCGCGAGAGCAAGGCTGAAGGGCTCGCAAAGCACTTCGACGCCTTCGGCGCGGTCACCGTGACCGGGAGCCTCATGCTCCTCGTCTTCGCGCTCACGCAGGCGAACCGGGTCGGCTGGGCCTCGGCGCAGACGATCGGCGTCTTCGCCGCGTCGGCCGTGCTGATGGCGGTCTTCCTCTGGAACGAGACGAAGTCGCACTCGCCGCTCGTCCCGCTCTCGATCTTCAAGCGGCGCACGCTCACGGGCGCGAACATCATCGGCTTCGGCCTGGGCACGATGATCTTCGGAATGTTCTTCCTGCTCTCGCTCTACATGCAGCAGGTGCTCGGCTTCTCGGCGATGGAGACCGGCTTCGGCTACCTCGCCGTCGCGCTGACGGTCATCGTCGCGGCCACGATCTCGCAGGGGCTCGTCACGAAGCTCGGCGTGAAGCCGGTGCTGGTGGTGGGAATGGCGCTGCTGACCGTCGGCCTCGTCTACTTCACCCAGGTCTCGGTCGACGGGTCGTACGTCGCAGACCTGCTGCCCGGCTTCCTGATCATCGGCGTCGGCATGGGCTTCTCGTTCGTGCCGATCTCGATCGCCGCGCTCGCGGGCGTCGAAGGGCCGGAGGCCGGCCTCGCGTCCGGGCTCATCAACACGAGCCAGCAGATCGGCGGCGCGCTCGGCCTCGCTCTTCTGACCACGGTCGCCACGACCCGGACCTCCAACCTGGCGGGCGACGCCGCGCCGACGGCTGCCGACCTCACGTCGGGCTTCAGCCTGGCCTTCTGGGTCGCCGCGGGCTTCGGGCTCGTCTCGCTGATCACGACGATCGCCGTCCTTCGCCAGAAGGACATCCCGGCGGTCACCGGCGAGCCGGCGACCGTCCCGGCCGGCTAACGGTTTCACAGAGGGGAGCGGCTCACACGGCCGCTCCCCTTCATCTCTCGCGCCTCTCCGGATAGGCTCGCGGCTTCCTCGACCCAAGGGAGGTCGTCATGGCCCGGAGAGCCGTCCTTTCCGTCCTCGCACTGCTCGTCGCCCTCGCCGTCTCGGCGACCGCCGCTGCGTCCGGGAAGCAACGTGGCCCGACGCTCGAGTTCCTGGGCGAGGAGATCCTGCCGACCGGGCTCCAGTTCGAGGGCACCGAGGTCGGCGGCCTCTCGAGCATCGCCTACGACGCCGACCGCGACCTCTACTACGTCATCTCCGACGACCAGAGCGTCATCGACCCCGCCCGCTACTACACCTTCGAGCTCGACGTCGCCGACGGGAACCTCGATCCGGGCGACGTCGTCGTCGACGACGTGACGACGCTCCTCGACGCGGCCGGCCTGCCCTTCGCCGCCGCCTCGTTCGACCCCGAGGGCCTCGCGCTCACCAAGGACGACGAGCTCGTCATCACCTCCGAGGGCATCGCCACGCGGCTGATCCCGCCGTGGGTGCGGCTCTTCGGCCTCGACGGGCGCCAGCTCGAGGACCTGCCGGTGCCGCTCGCGTTCATCCCGGACGCGATCCCGCAGACGCGCGGCGTGCGCCAGAACCTCGGCTTCGAGAGCGCCGCCACGGTCGGCCCGTACTTCTACACGGGCTCCGAGGGCGCGCTCGTCCAGGACGGGCCCGCCGCCGGCATCGGCGTGCCGAGCCCGGCGCGGCTCCTGCGCTTACAACCTGAAGACGGGACGCCCCGACCGGCAGTACGTCTACGTGACCGACCCGATCGCCGAGCCGCCGGTGCCGCCGACGAACTTCGCCGTCAACGGCCTCGTCGAGCTCCTGCCGCTCGACAAGCACTCCTTCCTCTCGATGGAGCGCTCGTTCTCGGTCGGCGCGCCCGACACGGGGAACACGATCAAGCTCTACACGGTCGAGATCTCCGGCGCGCAGAACGTCAACGGCCGCGAGAAGCTCACGGGGACGGAGGAGCCCGTCACGAAGGAGCTGCTGCTGAACCTGGACGCGCTCGGGATCCCGCTCGACAACGTCGAGGGCATGGCCTTCGGGCCCGACCTCGCCGACGGGCGGCGCTCGCTCGTCCTCGTCAGCGACAACAACTTCGCGCCCGCGCAGTTCACGCAGTTCCTGCTCTTCGCGTTCTCCGAGAAGTGAGCTGGGTCGCCATCGGGGTGCCGATCGACTCCGTCGGCCGTGCCGGCGGGACCGAGCACGCGCCCGCTGCCCTGCGACAGGCGGGGCTCGTCGAGCGCCTCGGGATCGCCGATCGCGGCGACCTCGACGTGCGCATCCGCGGGGAGGAGCGCGACCCGGAGACCGGCATCGTCGGCTCGCCCGACGTTCTGGCCATGACCGGGGTCGTGCGCGAGGCGATCCGCGAGATGGTGGCCGCCGGCGAGCGGCCGCTCGTGCTCGGCGGGTGCTGCTCGCTGGTGCCCGGTGCGCTCGCGGGCGTGCGGGACGCCGCCGGCGCCGTCGGCATCGCCAGCGTCGACGGGCACGTGGATGTCTACGACGGCGAGACATCGCCGACCGGCGAGGGCGCGGACATGCCGCTCGCGGTCGCGTTCGGGCTGGGGCCCGCCGGCTGGGTCGACGCCTCCGGCGGCCCGTCGACCGACCCGGGGAAGGCCGTGATCCTCGGCGCGCGCGACCCCGAGGAGGCCGAGGACATCGCGCCGCTGCTCGCAGGCGAGCTCGCCGACCTGCTCGTCCTCTTGCCGGGCGACCTTCGCTCGCGCGGCCTCCGGTCATCCGGCGAGCAGGCGGCCGAGCAGGCTGGCGGAGCGTGCGGGCCGCTTCTGGATCCACCTGGACGTGGACGTCCTCGACGAACAGGCCATGCCTGCGACCGACTACCTCATGCCGGGCGGGCTCGAGTGGGACGAGCTCGCCGAGGTGCTCGGGCCGCTCTGCGCCTCGCCCGCCGTCGCGGGCCTCAGCATCGGCTGCTTCAACCCGGAGAAGGATCCGGACGGCAGCCTCACGCGGCGAACCAGCGATGTGGTCGTCGCCGCGTCCAATCCGGACCGCGCGGCACCTCGTAAGACCAGGGCGAGGAGAGTCGTTTCCGTAGTCGGCAGAAGGGGGTTCTGCATGCAGCTCAGACGACTCATTGCCGTCCTGGCTCTCGTCGCCGTGTTCGCGGCGCTCTTGGTCGCGACACCGGCGGCGGCAACCGGAGACACGGCCACCAAGTGCGCGGCCTACGCCGTGCTCAAGCCGGGGAACGAGGTGCCGCCGACAGCGTCGAAGACGTTCGGTGCCGCCGCGATCCACATCAACGGCACAACGCTCAGCTTCGCGGTCACGATCGCGAACCCGCAGCGCGAGACGTTCATCGCCGGCCACATCCACGTTGGCGCGGCAGGCGTCAACGGGCCGGTGCGCCAGCTGCTCTTCAGCGGCTCGAATGACCGGAAGCTCTTCTTCCAGGCCGCGCAGATCAAGATCAGCGAGGCGAATGCCGAGCTGATCTGCGGTGATCTCGCAGGGCACTACGTGAACTACCACACGACGACGTTCCCGGGTGGGGCGCTCCGCGGCCAGCTGATCGGAGGTTGACGGCAGCGGCGAGGGCGGGGGCTTCGGCTCCCGCCCTCGTTTCGCTTCGTAGACTCGCGGCGATGACGTTTCCCTGGCCCGACTCGCCGCCCACCGACGCGCACCGCGCGGCCTTCGCCGACGCGGTCGTGCGTCCCTACTGGCTCGACGCGTTGCCTTCGCGTGATCCGTTGCCGCAGCTCGACGGGCCCGCCGAGGCCGATCTCTGCATCGTCGGCGCCGGGTTCACGGGCCTGTGGGCGGCTCTGCACGCGAAGGCCGACGACCCCGGCCGCGACGTGGTCGTGCTCGAGGCGGACACGGTCGGCTTCGGCGCGAGCGGGCGCAACGGCGGCTTCGCGCTCGGGTCGCTGACGCACGGGATCGAGAACGGCCTCGCCCGCTTCGCCGACGAGATCGACGCAGCTCGAGCGGCTCGGCCGTGAGAACTTCGCGGGCTTCCTCGCCGACCTCGAGCGCCTCGGCATCGACTGCGACGTCGAGCTGACCGGCGATCTGAGCGTCGCGCTCGAGCCGCACGAGCTCGCCTGGATTCCGGAGTCGGCGGAGCTCTACGAGCGCTTCGGCCACGAGTACGAGGTCTTCGACCAGGAGGGGATCCGCGCGGAGGTCTCGTCGCCCACGTACCTCGGCGGCTTCTGGGCCAAGACCGACGCGGCCGTCCTCGACCCCGGGAAGCTCTGCGCGGGCCTCGCAGGGGCCGCGCTCGCCGCCGGCGTCCGCATCCACGAGCGCACGCGCGCGACGAAGATCGTCGACGACGGGGCGGGCGTGCGCGTCCTCACGCCGACGGGCCATGTCCGCGCGGGGCGCGTGTTGCTGGCGACGAGCGCCTACCCGCCGCTCCTGCGGGCGATTCGCCGTTATGTCGCGCCGGTCTACGACTACGCGCTGATGACCGAGCCGCTCTCGCCGGCGCAGCGCGACGCGATCGGGTGGAAGCGCCGCCAGGGGCTCGCCGACATGGCGAACCAGTTCCACTACTACCGGCTCACGAAGGACGAGCGGATCCTCTTCGGCGGCTACGACGCGGTCTACCGCTACGGCGGGCCGGTGCGGACTGACCTCGACGACGACGAGCAGGCCTTCGGGATGCTCTCGCAGCACTTCTTCACGACGTTCCCGCAGCTCGAGGGCGTTCGGTTCACGCACCGCTGGGGCGGCGCGATCGACACGTGCAGCCGCTTCGCCGTCTTCTTCGGCACCGCGCACCGCGGCCGCGTGGCGTACGCGGTCGGCTACACGGGGCTCGGCGTCGTCTCGACACGCTTCGGGGCGCGTGTGGCGCTCGACTTGGTGGACGGGCGCGAGACCGAGGCGACGCGACTGCGCTACGTCCGCTCGAAGCCCGTTCCCTTCCCGCCGGAGCCGCTGCGCTCGGGCGTGATCCAGCTCACGCGGAACCGCCTCGGTGCAGCCGACCGCAACGCCGGGCGCCGCGGGCTCTGGCTGCGGACGCTCGACCGGCTCGGGCTCGGGTTCGACAGCTAGCGAAGGATTTCCGTCGCGCGGACGTCAGAACAGTGTTACGTTCGTCACGAGGGAAGGAGCCAGGGGTGTCTACCCGCAGTTGCTTCGCATTGGCGGTGGCGCTGGCGACGCTCGCTCTCGCCGTTGGGTGCGGCGACGACGAGGCAGGATCGGCTGCCGAGATCTCGACGGAAGGCCCCACGGAATCTGTGGTTTCGACCGAGCCGGAACCGGAGCCTGTTGAGACCGTCGAAAAGCTCCCGGACCCGGTCGCGCAGACGCGTGCGGCCATCCTGGCCGCGGCAAAGGCTCGGGACTACGACGCATTGGAGGCGGTCATCGACCCGGAGGTCTTCCTCTCCGACGCCGGCTTCGGTGTCGACCCGGTGCCGCACTGGCGGGAGCTGGGAACGGCGCCGCTCGAGGCGATGGAGACGCTGCTCGGGATGACCAGCACGGTCGAGGAGACCAACGAGGGGACGCTCTACCGGTGGCCGCGGCTCACTGCGGACTCGCACCCGGACGAGATGTCGGATACGGAGCGGGAGGCGCTCACGGCGCTGCTCGGCGAAGACGGGCTTCGAGTCGCCTTCACGGAGGACTACGGCTACGTCGCCCCGCGCCTGGGGATCCTGGCCGACGGCACCTGGTGGTTCCTGGTTTTGGAACCCGTTCCCTGAGTCGCAGGCATCCTTCCGGCGGATGCGTTAGCTTGCGCCGCGCGTGAGCCTTTACGACTGGCTTCTGTTCCTGCACATCGCCACGGCGTTCGCGCTCGTTTCCGCGCTCGTCCTCTTCACGTACCTGATCCTGGGCGGGCGGAGCCTGGACGTCCCGAGCGACGTCGTGCGGATGTTCCGGATCTCGAAGGTCGGCGACGCCCTCATGGGCATCGGGTCGATCGGCGTGCTCGTCTTCGGGATCTGGCTGGCCATCGAAGTCGAGGAATACGAGCTCTGGGACGGCTGGATCATCGCGGCGATCATCCTCTGGCTCGGGTTCGGCGCGATCGGCTCGCGCATCGGGAAGATCTACTACCCCGCCCGCGACCGGGCCAAGGCGCTCGTCGCCGAGGGTCGCGACGAGGCGAATCCCGAGCTGAACGCGATGCTGCGCTCGCAGACCGGGCTGATGCTCCACATCGCGACGGTGGCGCTCGCGCTCCTGCTCCTCATCGACATGATCTACAAGCCGGGAGCATGAGCGTGCTTGCCGTCATCCGCCCGGACAGCTGGAACTTCCCGCTCCTGCTCCACGTCCTCGGGGCGATGATCCTCGTGGGCGGGCTGATCACGGCGGTCTCTGCGCAGTTCGTGGGCTGGAAGCGCAGCACGCCCGCCGACGCTCTGGGCTTCGGCCGCCTTGGTTTCCGAGCCTTGCTCTACGCCGCGCTCCCGGGCTGGTTCCTCATGCGCTTCGCAGGGGAGTGGATCGCCGTGCGCGAGGGGTGGGACGACGTCGAGGAGGAGCCTGCGTGGCTCGGCATCGGCTACATCACGGGCGAGGCCGGCGGCCTGCTCCTCCTCATCTCGATCATCCTCGCGGGCCTCGGCGTCCGCAGCCTGAAGAAGAGCGGCGCGGACTCGAGCACGATGATCCGCGTCTCCACCGTCCTGGTTGCCATCGTGCTCGTCGCGTACCTCGTGGCGATGTGGGCGATGTCGGCCAAGCCGGACTAGCCCGAACCAGCCGCCTCGCACCGTTCCCACCGGCCACGTCCCGGTGCCAGGCACCTGGCCGTGTCCGCCGCGGACACCCTGTGGACAGCGCTCCGAACCTGGAGCCGGATTGCGGGCTCCGCGTTCACATTTCGTCCCCCGAGAGACATGCCCCGGGGTCAGACCCCAGGGCGTGTCCGCTGGGGACGGTGAGTCGCCTGAGCCCGCGCCGACCCCTTGGCGCGGGCTCGGGCCACCGACCGCCAGGAGTCCCGTTCCCGATCGGCCGGTCCTCTAACGCGCGGGCTGCCCGTCGAGCCCTATCCGGGCGCCGGCTGAGCCACCCTCAGGCGTGCGACGGTCGCCGCCGCGAGGAGGAGCATCGTCACGTCACTGGTCACGCACCAGACGCACAGAGCGCCGATGGCGAAGACCTGCACGAGCAGGAGGTAGCCGCTGAAGGCGACGCCGGCGAGCGCGAGCGCGGCGCCGACCGTCCTCGCCGACTCGCCCGGCACGAGCGCGGTCGCCAGGATGCTCAGATAGCCGAACAGGCCGAGCACCGGCACGGGGATCCCGGCGAGCTTCGCGTAGGACGAGCTCTGCACGGTCTCGCAACCGCTGGAGGTGCAGGCGATGGTCGCCTCCGCGTACCACGCGTACGTGAGGTACGCGGCGATCCCGGCTCCGGCCAGCGCGAGCAGCGCCACGGCCAGGCGCAGGCTGCGGTCGCTCATCGCCCGAGCAGCTCGTCGATCGCCGCGCGAAACTCGTCGGCGTCGAGCGACGTGACCTCGAGGCGTGTGAGCTCCCCGCCGGTGCGGCCGAGCTCGAAGGAGGGGGTCCCGGTGATGCCCGCGGCGGCGGAAGCGTCGGCGTCGGCCTGGAGCGCGTCGGTCACGTCCTGGGAGCTCATGCCCGCTTGCATCTGCGCGCCGTCCAGCCCCGGGACGCTGCGCCCGACGGCGGCGATGAGGTCGTCGGTCACCCAGCCGCCGTTCTCCGCACCCTGGTTCAGGTAGAAGAGGTCGACGACGTTCCAGAGGCGATCCTGCTCGCCGGCCGAGAGGGCGGCGCGCAAGGCCTTCTCCGAGTCCGCGCCGATGAACGCCATGCCGCGGAACTCGATGCGAAGGTCGCCCGCCCGCACGTACTCCTCCACGAGATCGGGAAGCGTGCGCGAGGCCCACTGCGCGCAAAACGGGCACTGGAGGTCGGCGTACTCGACCAGCGTGACCGGCGCGTCGGGGTCGCCGAGCGCGGCGCCGTCCTGCGGGATGTCGCCGAGAAGCGACTCGACCACGTCGGCGCCGAAGACCTCGGCGCCGGCCTGAGGGGCCGGAGCCGCCGAGTCGTCGCCGCGGGCGCTGAGGAGGCTGCCGACCATGAGGCCGAGCGCCATGGCCGCGGCGATGCCCGCGACAAGGAAGATGCGCGGCCTGCGACTGGGCGCCGTGGCCGGCGACGGTGACCTTCTGGTGGCGCTGCCGACGCTGAAGCCGGGCACGCGTTGTCCGCGCTTCGTCTTGGCCATGTCGTCCATCCTCGGCCGGGCGGGCTCCGAGGACATCCGGTTCTCCTCGGATCCGGTTGCGGAAAGTCCGCAACGAACCTCGGCCGCGGCCGCCGCGCGGAGGGCGCCGATGCCTAGAATCGAGCAGAGGGGAAAGGAGACAAGGAATGGCAGACAGCTTCGGCGCACTCGGGCAGATCGACGCCGGGGGCCGGTCGCTCGCGATCGCACGGCTGGACGCGCTCGCCGGGGAGACCGATGTCGCGCGCCTGCCGTACACGCTGCGCGTGCTGCTCGAGAACGTGCTCCGCTCCGAGGCGCTCGGGCACGGCAGCCCGGACGAGGTGCGCGCCGTCGCCGGCTGGGACGCGCAGGCCGAGCCCAAGGACGAGATCTCCTTCCGCCCTGCGCGCGTGCTCCTCCAGGACTTCACGGGCGTCCCGGCGATCGTCGACCTCGCCGCGATGCGCGAGGCGATGGTCGACCTCGGCGGCGATGCCGCCACGATCAACCCGCAGATCCCCGCCGAGCTCGTCATCGACCATTCGGTGCAGGTCGACGAGTTCGGCTCGCGCATGGCCATGTTCAAGAACACCGAGCGCGAGTTCCAGCGGAACCGCGAGCGCTACGCCTTCCTGCGCTGGGGCCAGACGGCGTTCGACAACTTCAGCGTCGTCCCGCCGAACACCGGCATCGTCCACCAGGTCAACCTCGAGTACCTCGCGCGCGTCGTCGAGGCGCGCGACGAGGGCGGCCGCCCGTTCGCGTTCCCGGACACGCTCATCGGGACGGACTCGCACACGACGATGATCAACGGGCTCGGCGTCCTCGGCTGGGGCGTCGGCGGGATCGAGGCGGAGGCCGTGCTCCTCGGCGAGCCGGTCTCGATGCTCGTCCCGCGCGTGGTCGGCTTCCGGCTGACCGGCGAGCTGCCCGAGGGAGCGACGGCGACCGACCTCGTGCTCTCGGTGACGCAGATCCTCCGCGCCGCCGGCGTCGTCGGGCAAGTTCGTCGAGTACTTCGGCCACGGGCTGGTCGGGCTCCCGCTTGCCGACCGCGCGACCATCGGGAACATGTCGCCGGAGTACGGCGCGACGTGCGGGTTCTTCCCGGTCGACGAGGAGACGCTCCGCTACATGCGGCTCACGGGCCGGAGCGCGGAGCAGGTCGAGCTGGTGGAGGCGTACTGCCGCGCGCAGGGCCTCTTCCACGACCCCGACCACACGCCCGAGTACTCGCAGGTGATCGAGCTCGACCTCGGCGACGTCGAGCCGAGCCTCGCCGGGCCGCGGCGCCCGCAGGACCGAGTGCCGCTGACCGAGGCGAAGTCGTCCTTCCTCGAGTCGCTCTCGAGCTTCGGCGTCCCGTACCGCAACGGCTCGCCGGACAAGGAGATCGCCGACACGTTCCCAGCGAGCGACCCGGCATCGACCGGGGCGCCGGGGCACGAGTCGCTCGAGCGAGACGGAGGAGGAGAAGCATCCCGAGCCGGTTGCCGTCGCGCTCGCCGAGCCCGAGCAGAGCGCCGTCCCCGTCTCCATGGGCGACGAGACGTTCGACCTCGAGCACGGCTCCGTCGTCATCGCGGCGATCACGAGCTGCACGAACACGTCGAACCCGTCGGTGATGGTTGCCGCCGGGCTCCTGGCGAAGAACGCCGTCGAGCGCGGCCTCGCCCGCAAGCCGTGGGTGAAGTCGAGCCTCGCGCCCGGCTCCAAGGTCGTGACCGAGTACTACGACAAGGCGGGCCTGACGCCGTTCCTCGAGGAGCTCGGCTTCCACACGGTCGGCTACGGCTGCACGACGTGCATCGGCAACTCGGGGCCGCTCCCGCCCGAGATCTCGGAGGCCGTCGAGGAAGGCGACCTCGTCGTCTGCTCCGTCCTCTCCGGGAACCGCAACTTCGAGGCGCGCATCCACCCGGAGGTGAAGGCGAACTACCTCGCCTCGCCGCCGCTGGTCGTCGCCTACGCGCTCGCCGGCCGGATCGACCTCGACCTGACCACCGAGCCGATCGGGCAGGACCAGGACGGCAACGACGTCTTCCTCCGCGACCTCTGGCCGAGCGCCGAGCAGGTGAAGGAGACGATCGCTCGCGCGCTCTCCGTGGAGATGTACGAGCGAACGTACGCGGACGTGTTCACCGGGAGACGAGCACTGGGCCGCGCTGGACGTGCCCGAGGGCGACATCTTCGCCTGGGATCCCGACTCGACCTACGTGCGCAAGCCGCCGTACTTCGACGGGATGTCGCAGGAGCCCGGCACGGTCGAGGACGTCGCCGGCGCGCGCTGCCTGGTCATGGTCGGCGACAGCGTCACGACCGACCACATCTCGCCGGCCGGCGCGATCCGCCAGGACAGCCCGGCGGGGAAGTACCTCATCGACCACGGCGTCGAGCGCAAGGACTTCAACTCGTACGGGTCGCGGCGCGGGAACCACGAGGTGATGGTGCGCGGGACGTTCGCGAACGTGCGCCTGCGCAACCTGCTCGTGGAGGGCAGCGAGGGAACCTGGACGGCCCACCTTCCCGGACGGCGAGGAGATGACGATCTTCGACGCGGCCGATGCGCTATCACGAGGAGGGCGTGCCGCTCGTCGTCCTCGCCGGCAAGGAGTACGGCTCCGGGCTCGTCGCGCGACTGGGCGGCCAAGGGCCCGAACCTCCTCGGCGTGCGCGCAGTGATCGCCGAGACCTACGAGCGCATCCACCGCTCGAACCTGATCGGGATGGGCATCGTCCCGCTCCAGTACCCCGACGGCGAGAGCGCCGAGAGCCTCGGCCTCACCGGGCGGGAGGAGTTCGCGGTCGAGGGCCTGGAGAACGGCGAGGCGAGCGAGGTGCAGGTGACGCGCCAAGCCGGACGACGGCGAGCCGGTCGTCTTCACCGCCCGCGTGCGCCTGGACACGCCCCGCGAGCGCGACTACCTGCGCCACGGCGGGATCCTGCTCTACGCCCTGCGCAAGCTCGCGGCGGGCTAGTCCTCGATCTCCATCCGCTCGATCAGGCCGTCGCGCACGGTGTAGACGTGGCGGACGCGCTGGTCGGCGAGCAGCTCGCCGTCGCGGGAGTGGACGACCTGGTGGACGTCGACGGCGATGCGTCCGTCCTCCTCCGTGAAGCGCTCCGGCTCCACGCGCGGGTCGATCGTCTCGAACTGCTGCTCCCAGTACGCGCGGACGTCGGCGTGCCCACGAACGCGCCCGCCCTCGATCGCGTTCGGCCAGTCGACGTCCGGGTGCATGAGCGCGAGCGCGGCGTCGAGGTCTCGCGCGTTGAAGGCGGCGTAGGCCTGGCGGAGGAGGGCTTCACTCACGCCGTGACCCTAGTCTCGAAGCGCTCCACGTCGGCGGCCTCGGCCTGCAGCGCGGCGGCGTGCTCCGGTGCGAGCGGCGCGAAGGGGTCGATCTCGACCCGACCGCCGCTCAGGCTCCAGGTGCCGACGGCGACGCCGTCGACCGTGGCGGTCGCCCGCAGGACGCCGCCGCCCGGATGGACGCGGCGGGCGTGCTCCGGCGACACCATGAAGGAGCGGTCCTTCCAGCCCAGGAGGTAGGGGTCGAAGGGCGGGAGGAGCCGCGGGGGCGGTTCGACCGGGTTGGGGACGTCGGGGTCGACATCGGCCAGTGCCGCGCGCGCGTCCCTGAGCGGCAGCCCCGCCCAGGTCGCGAGGTCCTCCGGCGAGGCGGGCGCGTGGCCCGGCCAGGTAGCGGCGCCCGAGCTCGGCGAGCGCAGCGCCGCGGTCGACCGCGGGAAGCTCGTCTCCCAGCCACTCCCGCGCGAGCACGTAGGCCTGGACGCCGTCCCGCACGGGCCCGAGCACGGCGACGCCCCGGATCGCCGCGAGCTTCAGCAGGTGCGGGGTCGCCTGGCCTTCGGTGCGGATCCCGTCGGCGGCGAGCCGCTCGGCCAGCTCCGCGCGCGTGAGAGGCCCCTCGCGGGCGAGGGCGGCCTCGATGAGCTCGACGGCGCGCTCGGCAGCCGCGGGCGGGACGCCCTCCTGGCCGAGACGGCGACGGCTCGCCGCGGTCTGCGTCGGAGCCGTCAGCGCGTGGAGCCAGCCGTAGTCCTCGCGGCGAACCAGGTGCAACGTGCCCCGCAGGAGCCAGCCGGCGACGAGGGAGCGCTCGGTTGTCAGCTCGCGATCGACGTCGGCCGCCGTCAGCCCGGACGGAGCGGGCGCGGATGGCCAGCCGCGCCGAGCGGAGCTCCTGGGCCTGCACTGCGAGCAGCCGCCCGACGACCTCCGGCGCGGATCGCGGCCGGGCGGCGTCGAGCAGCTGTGCGGCGGCTCGTCGGGCGCGAAGCTCGGGCTGCTCCACGCGCCGATCATTCCAGCGCGGGGAGCAGGCGCCTACGCTGCCGGGATGGGCATGGGGATCGAGCAGGCGGCGGCCCAGGGCTTTGCGCGCGCGCCGGAGCCGTACGAGCTGGGCCGGCCGACGTACCCTGCCGAGGCGGTCACGCACCTGCGGCGCGAGCTCGAGCTCGCGCCCGGGCGCACGGTGCTCGACCTCGCGGCGGGAACCGGAAAGCTGACCGCGCTCCTCGTCACGTCGGGGGCAACCGTGATCGCGGTGGAGCCCGTCGACGAGATGCGGGCGGTCCTGGAGCGAAAGCTTCCGGGCGTGGCCGCACACGCCTCCACGGCGGAGTCGATCCTGCTTCCCGACGCGTCGGTCGATGCCGTGACCGTGGGCCAGGCGTTCCACTGGTTTCGCGGTCGCGAGGCGCTGGCCGAGATCCATCGTGTCCTGCGGCCCGGCGGGCGGCTCGGGCTCATCTGGAACTTCCGCGACGAGGCAGTCCCGTGGGTGGCCGAGCTGACGCGGATCATGGAGCCACATCGCGGGAGCGCTCCGCGTGCCGCGGCGGGCACCTGGCGCGAGGCGTTCGAGCGCACCGCGCTTTTCGGGCCCCTCGAGAGAGCATCGTTCCGTCACGTCCATCGCCTGACACCGGACGGCGTCGTGGCGCGTGTGGCGTCCGTCAGCTTCGTCGCGGCGCTCGCCGAGCCGGAGCGGGCCACCGTGCTCGAGAGCGTTCGCGAGCTGCTCGCGCGCGACCCCGACACGCGCGGGCGTGCCGAGGTCGAGCTTCCGTACAGAACCGATGTCTACTGGTGCGCCCGGCGCGGCTAGGCGTCGCGCTGACGGACGACCGTGATCCCCCAGGCCTGCCCGGAGGCGAAAAGCTTGTCGGGGTCGACGTCGCCGAGCCAGCCGAGGAAGTGGCGTTCGGTGTCGTCGTCGGTCGAGCCGTAGACGGCCTGCCGGTCGGGCGACGTGTCGGCGATCTCGCCGCGCTCGGCGCGCTCGAGGTCCGCGAACCGCTCCTCGGCCGCCGGCCCTTCTGCGTATCCCTTGCCCACCGTCCCATCGTACGCGGGGCGGCCGGGCTGCAAGTTGCAGAGTGTTACTAGGGCCGGGGCGCCCGCTGCGTCCACTCGGAGAGTGGATACCAGTACGTGTCCTGCAGCGCGGCTGCGACGCGCGGGTCGGTGTGGCTCGGGTTGAACACGTTGTGGTCGAGGTCGGCGCAGATCGCGACCGCCTCCATGGGCACGTCCGGCAGGTTGACCAGCACCTCGGCGGGAAGGCGTGCCTCCGCCAGCGTGTAGTGCTTGAAGTGGAGGTCGGGGGCGACCTCGAGGAGGACGGGCCAATCGGGGCAGCTGCGTGTCGAGCTCATCGGGCTTCGATTCGTCCTTCGGCACGAGAGGCCTTCTTCACGAGGTCCGCAAGCGCGCGGATGAAGGCCGGGTCGTCGTTGAGGGACTCGATTCGGTCGAGCTGGAGCGCGAGCTCGGCGGCTCTCTCGCGGGCCTCGACGTCGATGTCCCAGAGGATCTCCAGGTGGTCGCTGACGAATCCGACGGGTGCGACCAGCACCTTGCGGACGCCGCCGTCGTACAGGGAGTCGAGCTCATCGAGGATGTCCGGACCCAGCCACGGCTCGCCGGTCGCGCTCTCGCTCTGGAAGGCGAACGACCAGTGCTCGACCCCGGCGCGCTCGGCGACGAGCTGGGACGTCTCGAGCAGCTGGTCGCGGTAGGGGTCGCCGTCGGCGAGGATCCGCTCCGGGAGGCTGTGCGCCGTGAAGACGACGTGCGCGTCCGTCCCCTGCACGCGCTCGGCGAGGAGCTCGATGTACGGCTCGTGGTCGTGCCAGCTCTCCACGAAGGACAGGTCGGCGCGGCCGTCGAGAGCGGTCTCGAGACGGTCCCGGTAGCCGCCGATCGACATGCGCGAGTAGTGGGGAGCGAGCACGAGCGCGACGATGCGCTCTGCGCCGTCGGCCAGGGCCGCGTCGACCGCGTCGGCGATCCAGGGGTGCCAGTGCTTCATGCCCACGAAGACCGGGAGGCCGGTCTCGACCTCGAGCGCGGCGCGCTGAGCCTCGGTGATCTCGTTGAGCGGCGAGCGCGCGCCGATGCGCCGGTAGCGCTCGGTCAGCTCGGCCACGGCCTCCGGCCGAACCGGCCGGCCGCCGCGGATGTCCTCGAAGTAGGCGGGGATGTCCTCGGGGTGCTCCGGGCTCCCGTAGGCCATGAGGATGACCGCTGTCCGCGCGTCCTTCGTCATGCTTCCGCCCGGCTTTCGGCTCAGCGCGCGCACCACGCGCGCGCATTTCCTTCATAGGCTCGAATCGGGGGGGCCCCCGACATAGACGCGTCAAACCTCACGCCGTCACCTCGACCGTCGTGCGCTCGTGGACGTGCTCGACCAGGCGGCCGAGGGCGTCGGGGTCGGTGTCCGGGAGGACGCCGTGGCCGAGGTTGAAGATGTGCCCGCGGCGGCCGGCGACGGCGTCGAGGATGCGGTCGGTGGCCTCCTCGGTTCGCTCCCACGGGCCGAGCAGCAGCGCCGGGTCGAGGTTGCCCTGCACGCCGCGCCCCGAGCCGAGGTACTCCCAGCCGCGGTCGATCGGTACGCGCCAGTCGAGGCCGATCACGTCGCCGCCCACGGCCTTCATGTCGCGGAGCAAGTGCGCCGTGCCCGTCCCGAAATGGATCGTGGGCACGTCGATCGCGTCGAGGATGCGCGCCGAGTACGGCGCGACGAACTCGCGGTAGTCCTCCGGGGAGAGGGCGCCGACCCAGGAGTCGAAGAGCTGGATCACGTCGGCCCCCGCCCGCACCTTCGCCTGCAGATAGGCCGCGAACGTCTCCGCGAGCTTGTCCATGAGGGCGTGCCACACCTCGGGCGAGCCGTACATGCACGTCTTCGTCTTCAGGAAGTCGCGGGTGGGCTTGCCCTCGACGAGATAGCCGGCGACCGTGAACGGGCCCCCGGCGAAGCCGACGAGGCCCCGGTCGGGCCTCAGCTCTGCGCGGACGAGGCGAACGGCCTCGAGCACGAACGGCACCGCCTCCTCGGGATCCGGGACACGGAGGCGCTCGACATCGGCGGCGCTCGCGATCGGCTCCGCGATGACCGGCCCGACGTTCTCGACCAGCTCGACGTCGACTCCCATGCCGACGACGGGGAGCATGATGTCCGCGAACATCACGGCCGCGTCGACGCCGTGGCGGCGTACGGGCTGCAAGGTGACCTCGGCGCAGAGCTCCGGCTGGTTGCAGACCTCGAAGAGGTTGTGGCGCTTCCGGATCTCGCGGTACTCAGGCAGCGAGCGGCCCGCCTGGCGCATGAACCAGACGGGAGTTCGCTCGACGTGCTCGCGCCGGCACGCGCGCGTGATCAGGGGGTCGCTCACGTCGCTAAATCTAGCCGCCGGTGGCCCGCCGGCCGGGCGGCTACCCGCCGATGATGAGCGCGATGTGCGCGCCCTGCAGGTCGCGCCTGCGAATCCCGTCGAGCGGAGACACGCGCCGCACGCCGAGGTCGCGCGCGAGCCGTCGCGCCTCGCCCTCGAAGCCGGGCCGGTACATGACGACCGAGCGGGAGAAGTCCGTCCGCGGGGCGTTGCCGGTTCCCGCGATGAGGTAGTTCTTGGCACGGATGCCGTCGGCGGCCGTCGCGGCGGCGCCGCCGATCCCGTTTCCGTTCAGGACGATGACCGAGGTCTTGCCGCGCTGGAGCAGTGGCTTCGCCTGCGGCTGGCCGTTGTCGTTGCTCGCCGCCGCGGCCTTCTCGCGCTCGACGGCCGCCTGCGTGACGGCGATCGGGTCGCTCGCCTTCTCGACCTCGCCGGCGAAGAACTTGCCGAAGACGACGATGCCGACGACGAGCAGGATGGCGAGCTCGACGGTGGCGACGGTGGCGGCGATGAACGCCGCGTTTCGCCAGGGCTGCTGTGCCGGGAGGTCGGAGGGATGATCCACGGGGCGGACTAGTTCGCCCCTTGGCCTGCCTCTCCTTCCGCACGAATCGATTCCCAGGTCATGGAAATTCCGTCCGCAAACGACATCTCCGCGCGGAAGCCGAGCTCCCGTTGGGCGAGCCCCGTGTCGAGGACGCTGCGCTGGAGCTCTCCGAGCCGCGGCGGGTCGAAGATCGCCTCGACGTCGGCGCCTGCGGCGTTCCGGCACTCCTCGAACAGGTCGAGGACCGACGTCGCCACGCCGGTTCCGACGTTGAAGACGCCGGCCGGGCGCTCCAGGGCCGCGAGCACGACCCGGGCGACGTCGCCGACGAAGACGTAGTCGCGCTGCTGGGTGCCGTCGCCGAAGATATGCGGCACCTCGTCGCGCGCCAGCCTTCCGAGGAAGATGGCGACCACGCCGGCCTCTCCGTGCGGGTCCTGGCGCGGGCCGTAGACGTTGCCGAAGCGAAGAGCCGTGTGCCCGCTGCCGTACAGCCGGTTGTACGTCGCCAGGTACTCCTCGCCTGCGAGCTTCGAGGCGCCGTAGGGCGAGAGCGGCGCGCGCACCGCCTCCTCCGTGGCCGGCTCCTCGCACTCGCCGTAGATGGCGCCGCCGGTGGACGCGAAGACGATGCGCGACTCGTGCTCGCGCGCGGCCTCGAGGAGGCGAATCGTCCCGAGCACGTTCACCTCGGCGTCGAAGACCGGCCGCAAGACCGAAACGCGGACGTCTGCCTGGGCCGCGAGGTGGAAACAGGCGTCCGGGCGCAGGTCGGCGAACGCCTTTCCGACGGCATCCTCGTCGCGGATGTCGCCGACGACGAGCGTCGCGCCCGGATTCACGTTCTCCCGCTTGCCGTTGGAGAGGTCGTCGAGAACGACCACCTCATCGCCGCGCGCGACCAGGGCGTCGACGACGTGCGAGCCGATGAAGCCCGCGCCCCCTGTGACGATCGCCCGCACCCGCGTATCCTACGGCGCTCGCATGTTCGTGACGTTCGAGGGAGTCGACGGCTCCGGGAAGTCCACGCAGGCCCGCCTCCTCGCCGAGCGGCTCCGCTCAGCGGGCCGCGAGGTCGTTCTCACACGCGAGCCGGGGGGCACCGGGCTAGGGGAGCACGTGCGCGGGATCCTCCTGCACGGCGAGCGGATGGCGCCCTGGGCGGAGGCGGCGCTCTTCGCCGCAGCCCGCGCGCAGCTCGTCGACGAGGTGATCCGTCCGGCACTCGCGCGCGGCGCCGACGTCGTCTCCGACCGCTACCTGGACTCCTCGCTGGCATACCAGGGCCTGGCCCGCGGCCTGGGCGTCGAGCGAGTGCTTGAGCTCAACCTCCTGGCGACGAGCGGTCTCCTGCCCGACCGGACGTTCCTCATCGTCGTCCCGCCGGACGAGGCCGCGGCCCGTCAGGGTGGGGAGCCCGACCGCATCGAGGGGGAGGGGCCGGAATTCGCCGCCGAGGTCGACCGGGCTTACCGTGAGCTCGCGCGCATCTTCGCGCAGCGGGTCGTCGTGGTCGATGGGACGCAGAACCCCGAAGATATCGCCGAGGCCATACATGGACAGCTTCGAGACGTTTCCTGAGCAGGACGAGGCGAAGCGCCTCCTTCGCGCAGCGCTGGCCGAAGGCCCCGCGCACGCGTATCTCCTGCACGGGCCTCGCGGTGTCGGCAAGCGGCGGGCGGCAGTCGCCTTCGCCGGCGAGCTGCTGGGCGACCCCGACCGGGTCGCACGCAACGTCCATCCGGACCTCTACATCCTCGAGCCGCTCGGCGACCAGATCCGCATCGACCCGATCCGCGAGCTCCGGCGCGACCTGCACATGCGCCCGTTCGAGTCCGAGCGCCGCATCTATCTCATCCTGCGCGCGCACCTGATGAACGAGGACGCCGCCGATGCGCTCCTCAAGGACCTGGAGGAGCCGCCGCCGTACGCGGTCATCGTTCTCGTCGCCGACGAGCTCGGGCTGCTGCCGCCGACGATCCGCTCCCGCTGCCAGCTCGTGTCCTTCCGGCGGCTCTCGCAGCGCGCAATCAAGGCCTTCCTCTCCTCGCGAGGGCTCCAGGGCGAGCCGCTGGAGGCGTTCGCGCGCGTCGCAGCGGGCCGCCTCGACAGGGCGGAGCGGTTGCTCGACACCGACGCCGGCGAGCGTCGCGCGAACTTGATCGAGCTCGCGCGCTCCGTCTACCTCGACCCGAAGTTCGATCCAGGGCGTGCGTCGCGCAGCGTCACCGATATCGCGCAGGCGCGCGGCGCGAAGGCACGAGCGGCGGCCGAGGAGCAGCGCGCTGTGGACGAGACGGCCCGCGAGGCTGAGCAGCGCAGCCGGCGCGCGGGACGAGGGGCCGAGCGGGAGGAGATCCTGGACGCCCTCGACCTGCTCACCGGCTGGTACCGCGATCTGATGGTGGTCGCGGCGGGCGCGGGCGATGCCGTGCTCAACTCGGACCGACTCGCCGACCTGTCCACCGACGGGGTCCCCGAGCGCGGCCCTGCCGCCGAGCGCGCAGCGGCGACGGTGCGCGACGTCTGGCGCTCGTTCGAGTTCAACGTCCAGCCCGGCCTGGCGCTCGAAGCCCTCTTCGTCCGGCTGCGGCGCGATCTGGGAGGCACACTTTCGGCATGACGGTCGCTGTCGGCATCGTGTTCTCCCCGGGCGGCAAGGTCTACTCCTTCGATCCGGGCGGCCTCGAGCTGGCCTGGAACGAGAAGGTCGTGTGCCAGACCTCGCGCGGCCAGGAGCTCGGCCGCGTCGTGCAGGCGAACCACGAGCTCGAGGAGGAGCCGGGCGTGCCGCTCAAGCGGGTCGTGCGCCGCGCGACCGAGATCGACCGCGAGACCGTTGAGACCAACCGCGAGGAGGCCCGCCGTGCGATGCGCGTCTTCCGCGAGGTCATCCGGGAGCAGGGCGTGACGCTCAAGCCCGTGTCCGCCGAGCTCGTGTTCGACGGGTCGAGGCTCGTCTTCTCCTACGAGGCGGAGCAGCGCCCGAACGCCCCGCGCCTCCAGAGCGCCCTCCGCGAGCGCCTTCACCGCCGCGTCGAGCTGCGCTCGGTCGGGCCGCGCGAGTGCGCGCGCCTCTGCGGCGACAACGGGCTCTGCGGCGGAATGCAGTGCTCACGGCGCTTCCCGACACACGAGCAGCCGATCACCCTGCGCATGGCGAAGGACCAGGACCTGCCGATGAGCTCGGGGCGCATCACCGGCCTGTGCGGTCGGCTCCGCTGCTGCCTCGCGTTCGAGCACCCGCTCTACAAGAGCTTTCGCGACCGCGCTCCGAGGGTCGGCCGCCGGGTGACGACGCCGCACGGCGAGGGGCTCGTCACGGGCTACAACGTGCTCGACGACGTCTGCACCGTCGAGATCGAGGAAGGCGCCGCGGGGATGGACGTCCCGATCGACGACTGCCGCGAGGTCGCGTGAGCACCACCGACGGCGAGCTCGATCGCCGGCTCAGCGAGTACCGCACGCTTCGCCACGATCTCGAGCAGGCCGTCGCTCCGATGGCGACCTCGGTGGACGGGAGGCGCTTCGAGTTCCAGGCCTCGCTCCACGGCCTCGCCCTCCAGGCGGGCGGCTACGTCGACCTCGGAGACGGCAGGCTCGGCCAGGTGATCACGCTCGAGGCCGCCACCGCCGAAGGGCCCGATCTTGCGGTCTCGCTGGAGGAGGGCACCGAGGCACGGAGCAGGATCGTGCTGCGACACGCGCGCGGGGAGGGGGTCGTGCTCGAGGGCGACGGCACGCCGTTCCACGACGCTCCGGTCCGCCCGGCCTCGCCTGACGAGGTCGCTGCCTGGCTCGACCGGACGAGGCCGAACCGTGCCGGCCTGGAGATCGGCGGGCTCGTCCTCGCCGAAGGCATCGGCTTCGCGCTCGACGCCGGCGGCTTCGACCGCCATACGTTCCTCTGCGGCCAGTCGGGCTCCGGCAAGACCTACTCGCTCGGGCTCGTGCTCGAGCAGCTCCTGCTCGAGACCGACCTGCGCATCGTCATCCTCGACCCGAACTCCGACTTCGTCCGGCTCGCCGACGTGCGCGACGGCGCCGACCCGGAGTTGGCGTCGCGCTACGAGCAGGCCGCGGGCGGTGTGGCGGTGCGATCGGCCGTGTCCGACGAGCGGCTCCGCCTGTCCTTCCCGGAGCTCGGCCCGGCCGCCCAGGCCGCGCTCCTGCGGCTCGACCCGATCGCCGACCGCGACGAGTACGCGGTCCTCAGCGAGGCGCTCGCCGACTGGCGCCCCTCGCGGATCGAGGACTGGGCCGAGTCGGACTCGCCCGACGCCCGCCGGCTCCTCGTCCGGGCCCAGAACCTCGGTGTCCTGCGCTGGGACGTCTGGTCGCGCGGCGAGACCGGCTCGATCCTCGACGAGTGCGTCGACCCAAGTCTCCGCTGCCTGGTCGTCGACCTCGGCTCGCTCGGGACGCGTGAGGAGCAGGCGCTCGTCGCGGAGGCCGTGCTCGCGCGGCTCTGGGAGCGGCGCACCGACCGGGCGCCGGTCCTGATCGTCATCGACGAGGCGCACAACGTCTGCCCGCAGGAGTCAGAGGATCCTCTGACCGCGCTCGCGACCGAGCATGCGGTGCGGATCGCAGGCGAAGGGCGGAAGTTCGGGCTCTACCTCCTCGTCTCCACCCAGCGGCCGCAGAAGGTGCACGAGAACGTGCTCTCCCAGTGCGACAACCTCCTCCTGATGCGCATGAACTCGACCGCCGACCTCGGCTTCGTCGGCGACGTCTTCTCGTTCGTCCCGCGCAGCCTGCTCGAACAGGCGACGAGCTTCCGGCAGGGAGAGTCGCTCGCGGCCGGGAAGATCTCGCCTTACCCGGCGCTGATTCGCTTCGGCGCGCGCGTGAGCGAGGAAGGCGGGGGCGACGTGCCCGCCGACTGGGCCGCCGGCCGCTAGTCGGCTGTGTCGCGCTCGGCCTGGCGAACGCGGGCGACCGCGTTCTCGTACGCCGTCGCGAGCCGGATCTCGATGCGCGTGAGCTTGGCCCGCGCGTCCCTGACGCGTTCGAGTGCGGCGTCGAGCTCGTCGAGAGCCTCGTCCAGCACCTCGAACTGCTCGCCCGCAGTCAGCCCTTCGCCGTAACGCTCCGCCAGTCCCGCGAGGTGCCGCTGTGCGTCGGCCAGGAGCTCGGTCAGCGGCGGGTCGCCGCCGACCACCTCGCCGAAGAGAACTTTGCCCTGGCGGGTCGGCTCGGCGCTCACAGCGGCAGCGTACCGGCGCCTCTGCGTGGAGGGTCACCTGACTGGCAAGCTGGAGGCGTGAGCAGCGAGCTCGCCATCCGGCTGCGCGGAGTCGTCAAGCGCTACGGGCCGATCACCGCGGTCAACGGCCTCGATCTCGACGTTCCGGAGGGCACGTGCGTCGGCCTGCTCGGGCCCAACGGCGCCGGGAAGTCGACGACGATGCGGCTCCTGACCGCCCAGGCGATCGCCGACGAGGGGGAGCTCGAGGTCCTCGGGTACCGCCTCCCGGAGGAGTCGAAGCCGGCCCGCGCGCTGTGCGGCGTCACGCCGCAGCTCGACAACCTCGACGTGACGCTGACGGTGGAGCAGAACCTGCTCGTCTTCACGCACCTGTACCGGATCGGCCGGGCCGACCGCAACGCCGCGATCGAGCGCGCCCTCGAGATGGCGAACCTCGTCGACCGCCGCGACAGCCGCGTCGACAAGCTCTCCGGCGGGATGCGGCGCCGGTTGCTGATCGCCCGCGCCCTCGTCCACCGGCCGCGACTCGTCCTGCTCGACGAGCCCACCGTCGGTCTCGACCCCCAGGTCCGCCAGGAGCTGTGGGCGCTCATCGACTCGCTGCGCGCCGAGGGCACGACCATCCTCATGTCGACGCACTACATCGAGGAGGCGCAGCGCCTCGCCGACACGGTCATGATCATGTCGCACGGGAGCGCGGTCGCCTCCGGCGCTCCGGCCGAGCTCGTCGTCGAGCACGCGGGCCGCGAGGCGATCGAGGTCTACGGGTCGCCGGCGAAGCTCGCCGAGGCCGAGCGCGACGCCCGCGCAGCCGGGTTCCAGACGCGACGCACGGGGACGAGCATCTCGGTGCTGGGCGTCGACGGCGCCGACGGGCGCGCGCCCGAGGGCGAGCGCCGCGCGGCCAACCTCGAGGACGTCTTCGTGCTCCTCACGGGCGAGGAGATCGAGTGATGGCGACGCGCAGCATGGCCCGGAAGGTGACTCTCGGCCGCCTCGAGCGTCCCGCGATCACGGGCGTCCTCGTGCGGGAGGTCGTGAACTTCTCCTCGTACTGGCGCTCGTCGACCTTCTCGTCGACCGTCGAGCCGACGATCTACCTGCTCGCGTTCGGCTTCGGCTTCGGGTCGCTGGTGAGCACGATCGGCGGCTACGACTACGTCGACTTCGTCGGGACGGGGATCGTGGCGACCGCGGTGCTCTTCTCGAGCGCGTTCCCGGCGATGTTCGGGACGTTCGTGAAGTACCAGTTCCAGCGCACCTACGACGCGATTCTCGCCGCGCCGGTGGACACGGAGGAGCTGGTCACGGCCGAAGCGTTGTGGATCGCCACCCGTGCAGGTGTCTACGGGAACGTGCCGATGATCGTCGCCATCTTCTTCGGCCTGGAGCCGTCGTGGGGGATGCTCCTCGTCCCGTTCATTGCGTGGATCGCCGGGTTCGGCTGGGCTTGCTTTGGCATCGCCATCGCCGGCTACGCGAAGTCGATAGAGAACTTCAGCTACGTCGTCAGCGCCGTTCTGACGCCGCTGTTCCTCGTCGCCGGCACGTTCTTCCCCATCGAAGGCCTTCCCGAGTGGGCGCAGGTCCTCGCCCAGTTCAATCCGCTTTACCACTGCGTCGAGCTGGTGAGGGACGCGGTGTTCGGCCTCGAAGGGTGGGAGGACCTGGTCTCGCTCGGCGTGCTCGTCGCGTGGGGTCTCTTCCTCTGGCGCGTCGCCATCCACGCGATGCAGCGCAAGCTCGTGAACTGAGGGCCGTAGCTCGTCGGCGGCTAGTCGCCCGGCCAGGTCCCCGTCAAGCGCTCGAAGGCCCGCGCGCCGCCACGGTCGATGGCCGCCTTCACGAGCCCGAAGATGGCGCCCTGCAGCAGGGCGGCTGGGAGGACTTCCTTCCAGCCGTACTCGCTCTCCTTCGCCTTCGGAGGATCCTTCTCGCCGGAGTAGACCTTCCAGAGCTGCTTGAAGACGGCCCCGGCGAGGATGCCGCCGAGGACGCTGAAGAGCAACCCGAACGGCCGGTAGACGAGCTTCGCCACGGCGGGTCGATACCCGAATGCGCCGGCTCAAAAACCGGATCGGCGTCCTGGTTCTCGGCGGCGAGGGAGGATGATCCCCTGATGCCGACGTCCCCGGAGCGCAGCGTACGGGTCTCGACGCTCGAGCTCTTCTTCGATCTCGTCTTCGTCTTCACGATCACGCAGCTGACAGGCGTTCTGGTCGACGGCGGGGACCCCGCTGCGTTCGTCCAGGTCGTCGTGATGCTCCTCCTGATCTGGTGGACGTACGACGCCTACGCATGGCTCACGAATGCGATCGCCACCGACAGGCCCAAGTTCCGCTTGCTTCTGATCGGAGGCATGGCCGGGTTTCTCGTCATCGCGCTCGCCGTGCCGGATGCGTACGACGGAGGTGGCCTGGCGTTCGGACTCGGCTACCTCGTCGTCGTGTCGCTCCACGCGGGCATGTTTGTCAGCGGGACGTCGACTTCCGAGGTACGCGGAATCCTCCGCATCCTGCCGTTCAGCTCCGCGGGCGTTTCGCTCGTGCTCGTCGGCGGTGCGCTCGGAGGTGACGCGCAATGGGCTCTGTGGGGGCTCGCCGTCGCGCTGCTCTGGGCGACTCCCCGCCTTGCGACCATCGAGGGCTTCGTGGTCTCCGTGGAGCACTTCGTCGAGCGCCATGGGCTCGTCGTGATCATCGCGCTCGGCGAATCGATCGTCGTCATCGGTGCCGGAGCTGCCGGGCTCCCGGTGGACGGAGGCCTCGTGCTCGTGGCGCTGCTCTCCCTGAGCCTGAGCGCCGCCCTCTGGTGGGTGTACTTCAGCGATGAGCAGACGGTCGGACGTGCGTTTCGCGATGCCCCAGCGGAGCGACGCCCGGCGCTCGCGATCAACGGATTTGGCTACTGGCACTACGGAATCCTGCTCGGCGTCGTGACCCTGGCCGCCGGCCTCAAGGAGGCGATCGGGCATCCGTACGACCCGCTGGACGGGTGGATCGCGGTCGGCCTGGCGGCGGGAACCGCGCTTTTCGTTCTCTCCGAGATCGGCTTTCGGCGGACCTTCGGGATTGCGCGGAACCGCATACGGCTGCTCGCCGCCGCCGCAGTGCTCGCAACGATTCCGCTCGGCACGGAGTGGGCGGCGGCCGCCCAGGTCGGAGCAATCGCGGCGCTCGTTGTCGCCGCGCTTGTGGCGGAGTGGCGCCTGCCCTCAGCCCTCGGGGACGGCTGACATGTCCATCCAGATGAACGACCACTGGTGGCCGTCGAGGTCGCGGAAGCCGCGCATGTACATGAATCCCTGGTCGTCCGCGTCGCCTAGCGACTGGGCGCCGGCCGCGAGGGCCTTGTCGGTGAGGTCGTCGACCTGCTCCTTGCTCTCGGCGGAAAGACCCACGATCACTTCCTGACTCTCGGACGTGTCCGCGATGTCGCGGGGCGCGACGAACCCCTGGAAGAAGGGCTCCACCACGAGCATGGCCGACGTGTCCTCGCTGATGATCATGCGGGTCGCGTTCTCGTCCGTGAACTGTGGGTCGAACTCGAAGCCGAGCGCGGAGAAGAAGTCGGTCGTCTTGGAGAGATCCTTCACGGGCAGGTTGATGAACGTCATCGTCGCCATGGCACGCTCCTCTCGGTGGGCTGTTTCTCTCCTACCGACCGGTGCGCGCGACGAAACTCATCGCCCTGGGGCTTCCGGGCCTTCTGCCGCCGGCGGTAGCTCCATCGACGCACGCAGCGCGACGAGCGGCGCGTCCGGCACGGTTACGAGCCCGCGAGTTGGGCGATCGAGGTCGAACGTGACCAGGAGGAGGACCGAGACGAACGCGGCCGCGAGAACGACCATCACGACGCCGCGAGAGAGGATCGCGAGGTAGAGGGCCAGCAGGCCGAGCCCGATCGCAGCTCCGACGATCTCGATCAGGAGCACTTCAGAAGGCACGCGGTTGTTCAGCGCGGACACTCGCACGGTCTGCATGTCGATCATCTCGTTGAGCGTCTCGACATAGAGCCTCGGCGCGCTGTCGTCGGGCGAGCCGACGAGTGCCTCCCCCGCCAGGCCCCAGAGCTCTCGCTGGATCCGCTCACCGTCGGCGATCGCCGCCGCTGCGGCTGCGCTGCCGGGCACCGCTAGGGAGAGCGCGATGCTCGTGTCCGTATAGCGGGTGAGCAGGTCGAGCGAGCTCGTGCGCATGGGCTCGCGCAGCGTCTGCGCGCGCAGGTAGGTCGTCCCGATCGCGGTGGCGTCCGCGACGACAGCCGCCCGCCGCTGGTCGTAGCGGCCGACGGCCATGGTCAGGCCGAAGGCGAGGATCAATCCCACGAGGCCGAGCAGTGCAGCCTGGACCACGCCGAACGGTTCCCGGAGCGTCTCGACGTGCGCGCGAAGGCGGCGGCCGATGAAGACCCCGAGGACCGTCGTCCCGAGCACGATCCCGAAGACGATCAGCCCGAGCTCGAGGCTGCTCAGGCGGAAGAACACCGTCGGCTCCGTTCGGCGTCCACGACGCAGCGATCATGCGCGAGGGATCGGACGGGCGTGCGCCGGTATTAGGCCGGGCGGCGCCCCACCTCTCTGGGCCAGAGCGCAAGAAGCAGGATTAGTTCTCGGCGTCGAGGGTAGTTGCATCGTGCCTGGCGGCACACACAGGACGGATTCAGTGCGGCACCCTGTGATCGCATCTGCGTTGGACGGTCGTTCCCGTCGTCACATCCTCTTGGGCGGCGGAGCGGCGGCTGCGGCGCTGGCCGGACTGGTCAGCGGACTCGGGCGTCCCATCGCGGCCTTGGCGCTCAGCCTCCTTCTAGTCGGCCTCGCCTCAGGGATGGGCTTCCTTTCCCGCGGCCTGCGCGTGCCCGAGTTGCTGCGCGAGCGCCTCAGTGCGGCCCGGGACGCGTTGCCCCGCCATTCTCTGGCCTTGAGGGAGGCGCGCGGCGCGCCTACAGAGCCGGCGCCGTCAGGCGCCGACCGGTTGAAGGGGCCCGAAGCCGCGGGACGACCGGCAAAACCGCCCAAGCCGAATGCGCCGCCCGCCAAGCCGGCTGGAGCCGTCAAGCCTCAGAGAGCTCCCAGGCCGGGAGGAGCCGCCAAGCCGCTCGAAGCGGCCAAGCCGCCGGGAGCCGCCAAGGTTTCGAAGCCTGCGCGGTCGGCGAAGCCCAAGCCGCCGAGTCGAATGAAGCCGGGAGCGAAGCCCCAGACACGACGGCGGAAGAGAAGCCCAAGCCCTCGTACCAATCTACGGCCCGTCGGCGAGCAATCCAGGCCGGTCGCCACCGATGCCCCGAACCAGAAGAAGCTCACCTGCTCGATCTTCGGGTGGCGGGATGGACGGGTCGCAGACTTCTACGCGGTCGCCTTCGGGCTCCAAGGTCGCGACTGGATCGTCGAACGCTCACCCCGGTTCTTCTGGCCGGCCGGAGACATCCCACGCGAGGCTCATGAGGCTCACGCGATCCTCGTTGACGCCCTTCTCCGGGCCGGATGGCGCGCGGTGGGTAGCGAAGGCGCGTGGTATCGGCAACGTTTCGAGCGCGCGATCGAGACTGCGCCCGAATAGTCCTACCGCTTGGACGGGGAAACGGTCTCGTCCGAGAGGCGCGGGAGCTCCCCGAGGAGGTCCTCGAGAATCCTGTCGACGCCGAGCGCCTGACGCCGTGCCGCACGGTAGAGACGTGCCACCGTTTCGTTCCACGGAGCGGGCTGTTCGTCGGTCGTCCACTCCGAGGCAAGCGTCTCGACCTTTTGACGCTCGGCACCGAAGACGTCGAGCTCGTAGGGCTCCTCTCCATCACCGTCCCGGCTGCGAACGCCGACCGCGCCGTGCGCCGCGGTCCAGAGAAAAGCTGTGTGTTCTTCGGCTGTCCATTCGAGCTGACCTGCGTCGGTTGCCGCCTTCAACCGCTTGGTGAGCTCGATCAGCCGTTCGGAAGGGGATTCCATCATCCAGCCCCACCCTTCTGCCGCAAAGGGCATCGCGAGACGTCTAGTCGTTCGGTCGGACCCACGGTCGAAACCATGTGCCCTATCCGACAGACAGTCTATTCACGGGCCACTGCGGGTGAAACCCGCAGCAGGAGCGGTCCTCAAGCTGCTGACTTCCTCAGCGTGCCAAGGAAGTGATCTGGAGCCCCGTCCGCCGCAGGTGTACCGAGAGGTAGCGAAGGCCTCCGGATCCGGCGGTGATCCGGAACTTCGACCCCTTCTCGATCAAGACGGAGCGCGCCGGGCCGAAGGCATGGTGCCGGCCGTCGATCTGGACTTCGCCCGTGCCTTCGATGCCGACGAGGAGAACGTCCCGCTGATCGTTGGCTTGCTCGGGCAGCACTTCTCCTGGGTCCCATGCGAGCAGAGTGGCGTTGAGATCCTCACTTGCGGTGCCCCACAGTGGGCCGTTCCCCTGTCCGCCGGTCAGGTTGACGACCGGGCTGCCCTCGTCGACGGGCTCCAGGGTTCGCGAAGGAAGTGAAAGGCCTTCGAGGTCTTCGTCCGTGACGATCTCCTCGATGAGTGGAAAGAGCTGGCGCTCCTCGAGGCGAATGTGCTGTTCGAGCAGCGCTCCGAGCCGAGTGAGAACTTCCGCCTCGACGCTCCCGGCCTGGATCGAACGCCGAAGTTGCCCCACGAGCGAACGAACGGCCGCATGCTGCACTGCGATCTCCGCCAGGAGGGAGGTAGCGCGGTCGCCGCAGTCAGCGAGTAGGGGAAAGAGACGTTCCTCCTCGTCGCGGAAATGGCCGGCACCTTCGCGCGCGAAGAAGTCGACGAAGCCGCTCGCCGCCTGGAGCAGGCGCTCCGGATCTGCCTCATCGCCCGCACGCCGTAGCCGCCGCGCCTGAACGAGACCGTGGTGGTGGTCGTGGGACAGCGGGACAAGTGCCTGATGGCGCCTCATAGCACCTCCTCGCGGCCGAGCCGGCGGAAGCGTTTCCGCCGGCTTCAGCCAGATGTTCCTCACGCGAGAGTCTCAGCCGGCGCCTTGGCGCCCTTGACGATGAGAACCGGCCGCGATGCCTGCCGGAGCACGCCCAGCGAGATGCTGCCGAGAACGGCCGATGCGATGGCGCTCCGTCCGCGCGAACCGAGGACGATCAGGTCCGCGTTCTTCGAGTCGGCCAGCGCGATGATCGTCTCAACGGTCTCCCCGGAGAACCGCTCCAGCTCGTAGGACACGCCCGCCGCGTCCGCGGCGTCGGCGGCGTCCTTGAGGGCGGTCTCGGACTCGTCGATCTCTTCCCGGTGGGTGAGGGCGTGGGCGCCGCCGCGTCCGCCGCGAATCTCCTCCACCGGCGTCACGTGGACGAACGTCACGTCGGCGCCCTGCTCCTGTGCGAGCTCGAGCCCGACGTCGACTGCCTCCTGAGCGGAGGGCGACCCGTCGGTTGCGATCAGGATCTGCTTCACGATTCCTCCTTGCGTAGTCCTGCTTTCAAGCCGACGGTACGGTCGGAGGCGCGGGCGGCCATCGGGGAATTCACGTTTTGAACCGTCCGGAGTTATTGCGGATACTCCCGGCGTGCCCTCCCGGGAACGAGAGTCGTCCTTCCAGGGCTTGGTCGAAGCCGGGATCGCGATTAGCTCTGAGCTCACCCTTGACGGGCTCCTGCAGCTGCTCGTCGAGAAGGCAGCTGGGCTGACCGGAGCGCGCTACGCGGCGCTCGGCGTCATCGACGTCACGGGGCACGAGCTGGAGCGCTTCGTCACGCACGGGATCGATCCCGAGACGCATGCCGCGATCGGGGACCTGCCACGCGGACGCGGAATCCTCGGCGTCCTCATCCGCGACGCGCGCCCGCTCCGCCTCCATGACATCGCGGAGGACGAGCGCTCTGTCGGCTTCCCGCCCAACCACCCGCCCATGAAGAGCTTCCTCGGGGTGCCGATCGTTCTGCGCGGAGTTGCCTACGGAAATCTCTATCTGACCGAGAAGGAGGGTGGAGCCGACTTCACGGACGAAGACGAGGAGCTCGTGACGCTGCTCGCGTCGCAGGCCGCAGTCGCGATCGAGAACGCACGGCTCTACGAGTCCAGCCGTGCGTGGGCAAACCAGCTCGAGTCGCTCGAGGAGATCGCGGCCGCGATGCTCAGCGACATCGACCCCGCGCGCCTCCTTCACCTGATCGTCGAGAGGATGAGCGACCTCATCGAGGCCCGTTTCGTCGCCATCCTCACGCAGGCCGGCGAGGGCTGGCTCGAGATTGCGGCCGCCCACGGCGAGGGCGAAGAGGAGCTCGTCGGACACCGCCTGTCCATCGAGCGTTCGAAAAGCGGCCGCGTCTTCCGCGAGGGCACGCCTGCTCGCGTGGACTCGGTCCTCGACGATCCCGACGCGGACCCTGACCTCATGCGCCGCGTCGGGGCGCGGGCGGGCCTCTGGGCGCCGCTTCTCATCCGTGACGACCCCATCGGCGTGATCATGGCGCTGGACCGGCGCCAGCCCGATCCCCGGTTCAGCGACGCCGATCTCCGCCTCGCACAGCGTTTCGCAGCTCGTGCCGCAGTTGCCGTCGACCTTTCTCATCGCGTGGCGCGCGCGACCGTTCAGCGCATCGTCGCCGGCCAGGAGCAGGAACGTCGGCGACTCTCTCGCGAGCTTCACGACGAGACGGGGCAGGCGCTGACGTCCATCCTCCTGGGGCTGAAGTCGATCGAGGAGACGCAGGGAACCGAACGGTTTGCGACGGCGCTCGCGGAGCTTCGCGAGATCGTCACCGTGACCTTGCAGGACGTGAGGCGGCTCGCCGTCGAGCTCCGCCCGAAGGCACTCGACGACTTCGGGCTCGTGCCCGCGCTCGAACGCCTCACGACCGGCTTCGCGGAGCAGACCGGCATCGAGACCCATCTCGAGTCACGGCTTGCCGAAGGCAGGCTTCCGAGCGAAACCGAGACCGTCCTCTACCGCGTCGTGCAAGAGGCGCTGACCAACATCGTCAAGCACGCGCAAGCCGAGCACGTGAGCCTCGTTCTGCAGCGCAAGCCGGGTAAGGTCACCGCCGTGATCGAGGACGATGGACGCGGCTTCTCGACCGATGAGGAGCGCGATGGCGGGCTAGGGCTCGTCGGCATGCGCGAGCGCGTTGCGCTGGTCGGCGGGCGGGTCGAGATCGAGTCCTCGTCCGCCGGGACGACGATCGTGGTCGAGGTTCCGGTTTGACAAGCATCAGGGTTGTCATCGTGGACGACCACGCAGTCGTCCGGTCTGGTCTCCGAATGCTCATCGATGCCGAAGACGACTTCGAGACCGTCGCCGAGGCCGGAAACACGCGTGACGCGATCTTCGAGGTTCGCAAGCACAAGCCCGACATCGTGCTGATGGACGTCGGCCTCCCGGACAGGACCGGGATCGAGGCGACCCCGGATGTCCTGAAGGAGGCTCCCGACGCCAAGGTGCTCATGCTCTCGATGGAAGACGACCCGAGCTACGTGCGCGAGGCCTTTGCGGCCGGCGCTTTCGGATACGTCCTCAAGGAAGCGGCAGACACAGATCTCGTTGCGGCGCTGCGCCAAGTCGCGGGCGGTGAGCGCTACGTCCATCCTGCGCTCGGTGCGCGGATGGCCGTGGCCGAGGCGGAGGCTTCCGCTCGTGCCGACGCTGACCCGCTGTCGGACCGCGAGCGCGAGGTTCTGCGGCTGCTGGCGCTCGGCCACACGAATCAGGAGATTGCGACGACGCTCTTCATCTCCGTGCGAACGGCAGAGACGCATCGGGCGCACATCATGCAGAAGCTCCGGCTCACCACCAGGGCCGAGCTCGTCCGCTACGCGCTGTCTCAGGGACTGCTAGAGGAGTGAGGCAGGCCCGCGCGGGCCGTAGGCGAGCCCTGCGTGCTCGGCCAGGTACGGGCTGAGATACCGCGCCGCGATCTTCCCCGCGGGCCACCACAGCGCGTCGGCATCCACGGTTGACGTGCTTCCGTGCCCGCCTCTCAGCTCGGTGCGGAAGAAGCGAGGGGACCCACTGAGGAGAAGCCCTCGAAGAACCGGGTCGAAGCTCTCCGAGACCACGTCCGCGCCGGCGGCGGCGGCGATCTCGGTCGCGGCGACGTCGGCCTGTTGCGCCGCGATACCCCCTTGCTTCACGGGGAAGGTGGTGATGTCGCCGACCGCGAACACATCCTCCAGCTCCTGAATGCGGAAGCTCGAGTCGACCGGGATGAAGGAATCCTCGTCCTGGGGGACGCCGGCAAGGGGGACGCCCTTGAGCCGGGGCAGCGCGACGACCGCGTCGACCGGCAGGGCGGGCCCCGGGACGATTCGCAGCTCTCCCTGCGCGTAGGAGTCCGGATACGTCATCGGCAGGAACCGGACTCCGCGGTCGCGAAGCTGGCCGGCGACGGTCTCGCTCGCTTCCTGACCCAACACCTGGAGCGGCGCCTCCTCAGGGCTCACGATCGTGATCTCGAGGTCGGTCTCCCGAGCGTGTTCGGCAGTCAGAAGGGCGAGCTCGTAGAGCGGGAGCGGCCAGGTGACGCCTCCCGGGAGCGCGAAAGCGACGCGCTCGACCAGGCCGCGGTCGATGTCGCCGAGCATCCCGGTGACGAGCGGCACGTCGACTCCGCCGCGAAACGTGATCGCACCCGGCACCCCTTCGCGGGGTCGTGCACCGATGGCGATCAGCAGCACGTCGTACGCAAAGGCCGCGTTCCGACTCGTGCGAACTACGTGAGCGTCGCCGTTGACCGACGTAAGGGTGCCGAGGCGATGCGTCGCCGCGCACCCGCGCGCCAGGGTCGGAATGTCGAAGCGGAGCACTTCGCCGACGCCGAACGGCTCCCCGACCGAGAGAGGCCGGTAGAAGAAGTCGCGATCAGGCGAGATCAACTCGACGTCGACGAAGTCGCCGGCGATCCGACGGAGAGCGACCATGGCCTCGAGCGCCGCGACCCCGCCCCCGGCGATCAAGACCCGCGTCCGTTCCCGGTTACGCATGGCCCCAGGGTGGCGATCGCCGGAGCCGTGGCCATCGGTGGGTCTGCTGAGAGCGCTGCGGAAAACCCGCAGGGTGAATCGGACGGCGCACGGATGCACGCGGCGCCGATCATGCCGACGCTTGGGAGCACGATGTTCCGAAAGAGCTACGCAGTTCTCTGGCGCGACGGTGACGGTCCAGTCAGTGCGGGCAAGCTCGTGCTGGGCCCGACGAGTCTGCGTCTCGAGACGGGAAGGGGCCCGGGCCGGGCGTCCTCCAAGGTCATCCGCTACGCGGACCTCACGGGCGTTGCGCACGCGGTGCCGGTTGACCGCATCCGGTCGCAACCGACGGCGGTGCTCAGCCGAAGCACGAGAGACGAGCTGTCCATCGCCGCTGTCGACGGCCTGGGCTCCGTCCACGAGATCGTCGAGCGGCTCACGGGTTGGCTCGTCCCAAGGGCGACGCTGTGAGCCGGCTGGTCGTCGTTGTCCCCCTGGTCGACGGCGCGAGAGGTCGTGTTGAAGAGCTCTTGAGCCAGGGGCCGCCCTTCGAGATCGAGGCGACACGACTCTCACGCCACGAAGTCTTTCTCACCGACCGCGAGGTCATCTTCGACTTCGAAACGCCGGGAAGCGAGCCGCCGATCGCCCTGCGGGCTGAGGACCCGGCACTGCACGGGGCTGCTGAAGCATGGCACTCCGTCATGGCCGGCAAGCCGCGCAAGGCCGTCAAAGCCTTCGCCTGGCGACGTTAGACCAGGGCCCGGCCTTACGGCGAGCGACCGCGATGCCCGCGTTCCAGCCTGGCGCCCGTCCGCCAGGAGGAGGGTGGATGGGCTCGGCAGCGAGCCCGCAGCGAATGATCAGCCACGAGATGAGCGAGTTGGAGTTCCACATCTCGCCGGCACGCAACTCATCGCGGCCCCAGACTGGTGTGGGCACCTGCGCGGTCAGCTCCAGCACGCGTCGCGCGACCGCCGGATCGGTGGTCAGGCGAACGGGGCTCTCAACCGCCTCCGCGATATCGGGGATCACGCCCTCGCGCCAACGGCGTACCTCGTAACGGAAGAGCCGGAGGCGGCCGGCGAGCCGAGCCCCGACCGCGCCCTCCGCCACCACACCGCGCTCCGCCGCCTCGTCCGACCACGCCGGCGCCATCTCGATCACGAAACGCGCGAGCCGGAGGTTGACCTCGAGCGCCGAGTGGTAGAGATCTCGTCGATCGCGGCGCTCGAGCAGCGCTGCGGCGGCTTCGAAGATGCGGCCGTTGATACGCACTGAGTTGCCGCCGGCGCCGAGGGGCAGCCAGTAAAGATCGACCGAGGCAGCCGTCGGCTCAGCCTCGAAGCGCGCGCAGTGCGTTGAGAATGACGCCGACATCGATCGCCTCCTGCAGAAGTGCTCCGTACACGGGTGGGATGAAGCCCAACGCGGCGACGGCCATGGCCACCAAACTGAGACCGATGCCGGCGAGGACGCTCTGCCGGGCGATTCGGAGGGAGCGACGACCGATGCTGACGGCATCCGCCACGCGCCCGATGCGATCGACGAGGATCACCACGTCCGCAGTCTCCGACGCGACGGTCGCGCCCGCGGTTCCCAAGGCGACTCCAACGTCTGCGAGCGCGAGCGCGGGGGCGTCGTTGACCCCGTCTCCCACCATGACCACCGGGCGGAGCGCCGGGTCGTCCCTGATCGACCGAACGAGCTCGAGCTTCTCCTCGGGCGTCTGCTCCGCGTAGACCCGGTCGACGCCCACCTCGCGTCCGATCTCGTCGGCGATTGAAGTTCGATCGCCCGTCGCCAGGGCAACGTGCCGGATGCCTTCGTTGCGGAGGCTTCCGACGAGCTCGGCTGCGTCCGAGCGAAGGTGGTCGGCCATCACGATCGCGCCTGCAACCCGGCCCTCCACGCCCACGAGGATCTTGGCTCGACCGGCGCCGTTGGTGCTCTCGAGGGCGCGCAGGGCGGCTTGGGGGATCACGTGACCGCGGGCCTCGAGCCATGCCTCGCTGCCCACGGTGACCCGTTGGCCGTCCACGACGCCCTCGGCGCCCTGCCCGGGATCCTCCACCACCCCGTCCGGAAAGCTGAGCGTGAGGCCGCGCCGCCGGGCGTCCAGCACGAGAGCCTCGGCAAGCGAATGGGCCGACAGCTGGTCGAGGGACGCGGCGATGCGAAGCATCTCGTCCCGGCTCAGTCCGTCGAAGGACACGACCTGCTCGATCGCCGGCGTCCCGAGCGTAAGGGTGCCGGTCTTGTCGAGGATGACCGTCCGGGCCTCGCCGAGCTGCTCGACGGCGGCACCCCCCTTGACGATCACGCCGACCTTCGCCGCCCGAGAGACGCCGGAGAGAATCGCGACCGGAGCTGCGAGGATGAGCGGACAGGGCGTGGCGACTACGAGCACGGCGAGGGCGCGTACGGGATCGCCGCTCAGCGCCCAGGCGAGCCCGGCGAGGGCGAGAGTGACCGGCAGGAAGAAGGCCGCATAGCGGTCGGCCATTCGAACGAAGGGCGCCTTGTGGCGTTCCGCGTCGTGCACGAGGCGAACGACGGCCGCGTATGCGCTCTCCGAGGCCGGCCGCGTCGCGCGGAGCTCGAAGACCTCGCCTGCGTTCGCTGTCCCGCTGCGAATCGGGGCGCCTCGCTTGCATGTGACGGGCAAGGCCTCGCCTGTCAGAGCCGACTCGTCCAGCACCGCCTCCGCGCTGGCGACGAGCCCGTCGACGGGGACGACCTCGCCGTGACGGACGAGAACGTGGTCGCCGGCGGCGACGTTGTCCACCGGCACCTCCTCGACGAGCTCGCCCACCCTTCGATGCGCCACTCGAGGTGCTCTCGAGACCAGCGCACTGAGCTCGCGCCGCGCTCTGCCGGCGGCGGCATCCTCGAGAGCGTTCCCACCGGCGAGCATGAGAGCGACGACCGCCCCTGCCAGGTACTCGCCTAGGGCCAGCGAGCCCGCGATGGCGACGAGCGCGATCGCATCGACGCCCACGTCCCGGCGCAGCAGGCTTCGTCCGACGGACCATGCGAGAGGCACGAGCACAACAGTGGTCGCGACTGCCCAGACAGCGTCGCCCGCCTCCGGGCGCGAGAGAAAGTGCAACAGCCCGCCGCCGCCGATCGCCACGAGGACGCCGACGGCGAGCAGGCGGTTGCTCATGAGGACGCCGGCGGCCTGACGACGAGAACCGAGCACGGGGCCTTGTGCGCGACCCTCTCGCTGACGCTTCCGAGGGCTCGAATGCCGTGGAGGCCCCGGCTGCCGACAACGAGGAGGTCGCTCGGCTCGACCGCGCCGACGAGCATCTTCACCGGCTTTCCGTCCTCGAAGCGGACGTTGTCGGCGATGAGGTCGACTGCGGACTGGTCGAAGTCCTTGCCCTCGCGTATTGCCCAGAGGTGCGTCTCGATGCCGAGTTGCTCCGCGAGCGCGGTCGCGATCTCGACGGCGACGGCCGACTCGGGCGAGCCGTCGACGCCCACGACGATCGAGCGAGGGATCTCGGCGTCTTGCGGACGCGAGCGGGCAACGAGCACCGAGCACGGCGCCTGGTGCAGAACCGTGGTGGTAACGGTCCCGAGCGCAATCCCGACCGGTCGCGAGATGCCGTGTGTTCCGACCGCGATTAGCGTCGCACGCAGTCGTTCCGCCTCGGACAGCAGCACCAGGTCGGGGCGCCCTTCCAGGAGCCGGCACGTCGCGCCCGGTGCTTCCTTCTCCGCCGCGGTCAGCGCCGACTCCGCGTCGGCCCTCAGGCCCGAAGCGGCAGATTGGGCCACCCAGCCGGCCTGCACCGTGTCGGACAGGTCGAGCGCGGTCACGACGGTCAGGCTTCCGCGGTCGCCCTGCAGCGCGTCGGCTTGCCGGACGGCCTCGAGGCCCTCCTGCAGGCCGTCGATCCCGCAGAGGACGCGGTCGAAGACGGTGTGCTCCGCTGCCGGGCCGGCTTGGTATTCGGAAGTTGCGCCCATCAGCCAACCACCAGCACGGCGCGGTTCGTGCGATGCGCGACGCCGTTACTGACCGATCCGAACAGGAGGCGTTCCAGGAGGTTCTTGTGGCTGTTCCCGACCACGATCAGGTCCGCGTTGATCTCCTCGGCCTGGGCCGTGATGACGCGTGCGGGATCGCCGGTGCCCTCCACGGTCGTGGCGGTGATGCCTGCATCTGCGAGGCGGGCCTTGGCCGCGTCGAGCTGCCGGTCGAAGTCCTCCTTCTCGATCGGGTCGTAGCCCATGCCGCCCTTGCCGGCGAGCATGTGGATCGCACTGACGAGGACGAGGGTGCCTCCGCCGTCGATCAGCGTCGTGGCTCGTTCGAGCGCGCGATCTGCGGGCTCGGAGCCGTCATATCCAACGACGATGGTGTGCATGTCTCCTCCTTTGGGATACGCGGTGATCGTCGCTCGCGACAGCTCGGGCGGAATCGGTGGAGACGCTGAAGTTCCCTGCGGGAAAGCCGCAGGAGACGGAGCTACCAGGTCTTCGGGCTCGTCACCGGTGACGGCCGTGAGACCCGAACGCGTGCGTCGACGACGACGTAGCCCTCTGCGAGCGCCAGAACGGGGTTCAGGTCGAGCTCGGCAACCTCGGGATGATCCTCACCAAGGCGTGCGAGCCGGCCCACGAGATCCACCAGCGCGTCGACGTCCGCCGCCGGGTGCCCGCGGTAGCCGGCCACCAGACGGCCGGCCTTCCCGCCCTCGACGAGACCGCGGGCATCGTTGTCGGTCAGCGGCGCAAGCCGGAAGCGGGCCTCGCCGATCAGCTCGGCCTGGACGCCGCCCGGACCGAACGCGACCAGAGGCCCGAAGACCGGATCCTGGACGAGGCCGGCCAGGAGCTCGACGCCGCCTGCGACCATAGGCTGGACGATGAGCGGTCCGCCGATCCGCTCCCCGGCGGTGCGAACCTCGTCGGGGCCCGCGAGGTCGAGGACGACCCCGCCCTCCTCCGTCTTGTGGGCGCCGGGCTCGGCGGTCTTGACGACAACCGGAAAGCCCAGCTCCACAGAGAGTGCGGCGGCCTCGTCGGCGCCGGCGGCGAGCCGCTCGGGCACGAGTGAGATGCCGTAGGCCTCGAGGAGGCGACGCACGTTGCCCGGAGCGAGCCAGACGTCGTCCGCGTCGCCGAGGGCGTCGGCGACGACCTCGGCCCCGGCACGCGGGTCGACGCCTTCGACCCTGAGCTCCGAGCCGATCGGGCGGCGCAACCAATCCGCGCGCTCCGCGGCCCGCCCGAGAGACCTGGCCGCCGACTCCGGGTAGGGAAACGAGCCCGGATGACCGCTGCCCATGAGCACGGGTAGGACGGGCTTCGCCTGGCCCAACGTCGCGCGCTCGACCGCCGCGCCGACGTCCTCGACCGTGACCGAGGCTGCCGGAACGAAGATCACGATGGCCGCATCGACCGACGGGTCGGCGAGCAGAGGCGGAAGCGCCGACTCGTAGAGGCCGGCGGTGGCGGAGCCGAGCATGTCGATCGGGTTGGCGACGCTGGCCTCGGCCGGCAGGATGCCCGCGAGAGCGGCCGTTGTCTCGTCCGAGAGCTGCGGCAGCTCGAGCCCGGCCGCGTCGCAGGCGTCGGCGCAGAGAATTCCGAGGCCGCCCGCGTTGGTCAGCACCGCGACCCGTCGCCCCTGGAGCGGCGGCTGAGCCGAGAACAGCGCGGCAACGTCGATCAGCTCCTCGAGCGTGCCGCACCGCGTCACGCCGGCCTGGCGGAAGAGGGCGGAGACCGCGGCCTCGGAGCCGGCCAGCGCGGCCGTGTGTGAGGAGGCCGCGCGCGAGCCCGCGCTCGTGACACCGCTCTTCATCGCGAGTATCGGCTTCGTGCGGGCCACGCGTCGCGCAATGCGTCCGAAGCGTCTTGGATTCCCGAACGACTCGAGGTAGAGGAGCACCACCGCGGTCGCAGGGTCGTCCTCCCAGTACTCGAGCAGGTCATTCGAGGAGACGTCCGCCTTGTTCCCGATCGAGACGAAGGACGAGAACCCGAGGCCTCGGCCCTCCGCCTGCGCGAGCAGGGCGAGACCGAGCGCCCCGCTCTGCGACGAGAAGCCGATCGACCCGGGCGGGAAGGCATGCGGCGCGAACGTCGCGTTGAGGGAAGCTGTCGAGCTCGCAATCCCGAGGCAGTTCGGGCCGATCAGACGGGCGCCGTGGCCGCGGACGAGGGCGAGAAGCTCTTCCTGGCGTTTCGCTCCTTCGCTCCCGATCTCCGCAAAGCCGGCCGAGATGACGCAGAGTGCCCGTGTCCCGTGCTGGAGCGCCGCCTCGCACCCGGCGATCACCAGCCGGCCCGGCAGGCAGACGACGGCCAGGTCGACCGGTTCAGGGACCTGCTCGATCGACGCGTAGCCCTCGACCTCGGCAACCCGCTTGCCGTCGCGGTTGACCGGATAGGCCCGGCCCTGGAAGCCGCCTTCGAGGATGTTGCGGAAGAGATCGCCCCCGATCGAGCCAGGCCGCGGCGAGGCGCCAAGCACGGCGACGCTCTCCGGCTCGAAGAACGGCCGGAGCGAGGCGACGACGGCGGTGTGGTCGCGCCGGTCGACGTGGGCCCGGTACGCCTCTGTCTGCGCGAGCGGGAACTCGACCTCGAAGCACCCTTCCTCGAGCTTGCGCGCGACCTCGAACCCGGCGTCCTCGAAGACACCGAGCATGGGGTTGTTCTCGGGCAGCACCTGCGCGACGAAGCGCTCGATCCCGTACCGGGGAGCCACGCGCGCGAGCTGCTCCAGAAGGCGTGTTCCGATTCCGCGGCCCTGGAACTCGTCCGCGACCGCGAAGGACACCTCCGCCACGGCCGGGTCCCGCAGGCGGGCATAGGTGGCGACGGCGACGACGCGCTCGGTGTCGCCGGCATCGACGGCTCCCATCAGAGCGCCGCGTTCTTCCCAGTCGGGCTTGGTCCAAGGCTCGACGAGTGCCGGAGTGAGGGCCGGCATCCCGTGGAAGCGGAGGTGCAGGCTCTCGGGGGTCAGGCCTTGGACGAGCTGCAGCACTGCGGCGGCGTCGGCCTCGCGAGGCGGACGGAGCCGGAGCGTGCTCCCGTCTCGCAGGATGACGTCGGCGACCTGAGGGTCGGAGACCATCGCGAGTCATCATGCCGCCATCTCGGCAGGTCGGCTACGTAGTTCTTCCGTATCCGAGATCGGCGCTCGCGCTGATGCGGCCTCGTCCTCCGCTCCGGAGCATGAAATTTGGAATCCGAACTCGGCTAGGAGGTCGAGATGAGTATCTACAGCAACACCGCAGAGGGCAACGGCCACGCCGGCGCGCGGCGCCCCGGGCTCAAGCGTTCGATGGGGCTCTGGATGGCGACCGCCCTAGTCATCGGAAACATGATCGGATCGGGGATCTTTTTGCTTCCTGCCGCCATGGCAGGAACGGCTGGCCCCGTCTCGGTTCTCGCGTGGCTGTTCACGGGGATCGGAGCCATGCTGCTCGCGCTCGTCTTCGCGACGCTGGGGCGCGCCTACCCGAAGACCGGCGGGCCGTACGTCTACGCGCGTAAGGCCTTCGGCGATTTCATCGGTTTCCAGACTGCGTGGAGCTACTGGATCAACGCGTGGGTCGGGAACGCGGCAATCGCCATCGCCTTCGCCGGCTACCTCGCTGTCTTCTGGGGCGATGCCGCGACGAACTGGGTCGCGGTGCTCGTCGCTATCGCACTCATCTGGATCCTCACGCTCGTCAACATCGTCGGCGTGCGCGAGGCCGGGATCGTCCAGGTCGTGACGACGATCCTCAAGTTCGTCCCGCTGCTCGTGATCGGCGTCGTCGGCCTGTTCTTCATGGACAGCTCGAACTTCGAGCCCTTCACGCTCTCGAGTGGCTTCGACTGGGGCATCAGCGCCGCAGCGCTTCTGACCCTCTGGGCCTTCATCGGCCTGGAGTCGGCGACCGTCCCGGCCGAGGAGGTCAAGGATCCCGAGCGAACGATCCCACGGGCGACCGTGATCGGCACGGCCGCGGCGTCGATCGTCTACCTCATCGCGACGCTGGCGCTCTTCGGGATGATCGCCAGCTCGACCCTCGCCAACTCGACCAGCCCGTTCGCCGACGGGGCCAACGTCATCTTCGGCGGGACCTGGGGTGGCAAGGCGATCGCGATCGTCGCGATGGTCTCCATCTTCGGCGTCCTCAACGGCTGGATCCTGCTCCAGGGTCGGGCCGCACTGGCACCAGCGCGCGACGGCCTCTTCCCGAAGCCGTTCGCTCGTGTGGACAGCAAGCGAGGCACGCCCGTCTTCGGGCTCGTCCTCTCGTCCGTCCTCATCACCGGGCTCCTGCTCCTCAACCTGCAGAGCTCCGGCTCGATCGTGGACATGTTCACCGACATCATCATCATCGCCACCCTGACGGCGCTGATTCCCTACATGTACGCCGCGGCGGCGCAGCTCTATCTCTTCTTCGCCGATCGCGAGTCGTTCTCGGCGGTCCATCTCGCCCGGTACTCGGTGATCGCGTTCCTCGCGCTCGCCTACTCGACCTGGGCGATCTGGGGAGCCGGGTACGAGTACATCGCCAAGGGCTTCATGCTCCTGGTCGCGGGTATCCCGGTCTACCTCTGGCTGCAAGTGGCGCCAGAGCCGGGAGGCGCCGCCCGAGGACGTCGTCATCGACGACGTGCTCGACCCGTTCACGGCGCCGCCGCTGGTGGGAGCAGGACGTGACCGCTAGCACCGCCACGCAGCAGGCCACGCGCCTCTACGTGGGCTCGGAGGTCGGGACGCTTCGGAGGGTCATCCTCCACCGTCCCGACCTCGAGCTCCGGCGCCTGACTCCACGCAACAAGGACGACCTGCTCTTCGACGACGTCCTCTGGGTGAAGCGGGCCCGCCAGGAGCACGATGCCTTCGCCGATGCGCTGGCCGAGCGTGGGGTCGAGGTCCTTCTTCTCGAGCGTCTTCTCGCGGAGACGCTCGAGGACCCGGCCGTCCGCGAGGACGTGCTCGATCGCACGCTCCGGGCCGCGAACCTGAAGCCGACGCTGAGCCCCGCGGCCCGTCTCTGGCTCGAGGCCATGTCCGCGACGGAGGCTGCCCACTGGCTGATCGGCGGCGTTGCCTGGGACGAGCTTCCGTTCGAGGCCGAGTCGCTGGGGGCGATCGTCGCAAGGGATCGCGACGACGGCTTCGCCCTGCCGCCCCTCCCCAACCACATGTTCACCCGCGACACGTCCGCCTGGATCTACGGCGGCGTGAGCATCAATGCGATGGCGAAGCCGGCCCGCAGGCGCGAGTCGATCCACCTCGAGGCGATCTACCGGCACCATCCGGTCTTCGCCGGCCGCGACTTCGAGCTCTGGAGCGACGACTGGCCGTTGCCGCCGCACCTCGAGGGCGGCGACATCCTGGTGATCGGCAACGGAGCAGTGCTCGTCGGCATGGGCGAGCGCACGACGCCCGTCGCGGTGGAGCTGCTCGCCGAGCGCCTCTTCGCCGCCGGCGCGGCGAGTAAGGTGATCGCAGTGCTGCTTCCGGCGCGGCGCTCCTCGATGCACCTGGACACCGTCCTGACCATGATCGACCGGGACGCCTTCACGATCTATCCCGATCTGCGCAACGCGCTGATCCCCTACGTGATCGAGCCTGGCCGCACGGGCCCGAGGATCGAGAAGCGCCAGGATCTCTTCGTCGAGGTCGCCCGCGCGCTCGACCTCCCTTCCGTCCGGCTCGTCGAGACCGGCGGCGATCGCTACGAGGCCGAGCGCGAGCAGTGGGACGACGGCAACAACGTCCTCGCGCTCGCCCCGGGCGTCGTCGTCGCCTACGAGCGCAACGTGGAGACGAACACCCGCCTTCGCCACGAGGGCATCGAGGTCATCACGATTGCCGGCTCCGAGCTCGGCCGGGGCCGCGGCGGCCCTCGTTGCATGTCCTGCCCGATCGAGCGCGACGCCCTTCCGGAAGCGTTCTGATGGCGAAGATCGTCGTCGGCGTGGACGGTTCGGCCGGCGCTACCCAGGCACTCGAGTGGGCGGTGGCCGAGGCGGGCCTCCGCAAAGCGTCTCTCCACGTCGTGCACGCCTGGAGGGCTCCGCTGGTCGACGCGATCCCCGATGCCTGGGTGATCGGAGCGCCGACGATCGGGCCGACGGACGAAGAGGTCTACGAGCACCTCGCCGCCGCGGCGCGGAAGGTGCTCGACGAGGCGCTCGACCAGGCCCGAGCGCTGGAGCCGGAGCTCGAGATCGTCGGCGAGCTCGCCGAAATGCGCGCCGCCCCGGCCCTGCTGTCGGCTGCCGCCGACGCCGAGCTCCTCGTGGTCGGCTCGCGCGGCCGAGGCGGGTTCACGGGACTTCTGCTCGGGTCGGTGAGCGCCCAGTCCGTGCATCACGCGCCCTGCCCGGTCGTGATCGTTCCCGGCTCGGCCCAAGAGCCCGGCTAGCAGCGCATCCGTATCGCTGCCGACGCGCTCTGCGGGAAAGCCCGTAGGCGATCTGCGGAGCGTCCCGATGCCGTGGACGCCGGGACCGGGGAGAGTCGAGGCATGAGCGATATGCACACCGATACGAGCGAGTTCCTCGTCGAGGCGCGAGATGTCCACAAGGTCTATGACACTGGCAAGGTCAAGGTGCACGCGCTCAACGGCGTCAGCCTCTCGGTGGCCCGCGGCGAGATGGTCGCGATCATGGGCCCGAGCGGCTGCGGCAAGACGACGCTCCTGAACTGCCTCTCCGGCCTCGACGCCGTCGACGCCGGCGACGTCCTCATCGAGGGGACGTCGCTCGCCTCCATGTCCGACAAGGAGCGCACCGACTACCGGGCGCTGCGCATGGGCTTCGTCTTCCAGTTCTACAACCTGATGCCCGTGCTGAGCGCGGTCGAGAACGTCGAGCTGCCGCTCCTGATCGCGCGCCGCTCGCAGCGGGAGGCCCGCGAGCGGGCGCTCGAGGCGCTCGGCCTCGTCGACCTTGCTGGCCGCGCCCACCACCTCCCCGACGAGCTCTCGGGCGGCGAGCGCCAGCGGGTCACGATCGCGCGGGCGCTGGTCAACGACCCGGCAGTCGTCTGGGCCGACGAGCCGACCGGCGACCTCGACAGCGAGCGCGCGGCCGAGATCGTCGACCTGATGCGGAACCTCAACGAGGAGCGCGGGCTGACCTTCCTGCTCGTCACACACGACCTGTCCGTCGGCGAGAAGGCCGACCGGATCGTGCGCATGCTCGACGGCCAGGTCGCCGACGATCGCGCAGCCCGAGCTCGTCACCGCCTGACGATGCAGAAGGTCTTCGGCATCCCCATCGACACACTGCTCGCCGTCCTCATGGTCGCGCTCGTGGGCGCCCTCGGCGTCGTCGCCGTGCTCGCGCTACGCCATCCGATCCTCGTCAAGCTCGGCGTCCGCAATGTCGGACGCCGGCGCGGCCGCACGGCGCTGATCGTCATCGGGCTGATGCTGGGGACGACGATCGTCGCCACCGCCCTGACCACCGGCGACACGATGAGTCACACGATACGCGGAGCGGCCGTCAGGACCCTCGGCCAGACGGACGAGCTCATCTCGGCGAAAGGCACCGAGGTCAGCCTGGGGACGAACCTCGGCTCCGCAACCGGGGTCGAGTACTTCGACGAGGACGTCGTGTCCGACATCGACGCGGCGCTCGCCGGCACCTCCCTGGTGGACGGCAGCACCCCGGCGGTGATCGAAGAGGTCGCCGCGCAGGCGCCGGCACAGCGCCAGACCGAGCCCCGCGTGACGCTGTTCGCGGCCGACCCCGATCGCATGCAAGGGTTCGGCGCGATCGAAGGGAGCTCCGGCGAGGTCACGCTCGACGGCCTCTCGCCCGGTGAGGCGTACCTGAACGAGGAGGCCGCCTCGGAGCTCGGGGTCTCGACAGGGGATCGCGTCCTCGTCTTCGCCGGCGGCCGCCCGCCCCTCCGGGTCACGGTGAAAGACGTCGTCAGGCTACGAGGGCGCCGGGACCGACGGCTCCGCCGTCCTCATGCCGCTCGAGCAGGCGCAGGCCTTCCTGGGCCGATCCGATCACGCGCGCCACATCCTCATCTCCAACAGCGGCGACGAGTGGTCGGGCGCCGGGCTGAGCGACGAAGTCGTGAAGACGCTCGAGCCCGTGCTCGGCCCGCTCGGCCTGGACATCGACGAGTCGAAGCAGGACGCGATCGAGGCCGCGGACATCCAGGGCAACTCCTTCATGGCCTTCTTCACGACGTTCGGCTCCTTCTCGATCGCGGCCGGGATCCTCCTCATCTTCCTCGTCTTCGTCATGCTCGCCACGGAGCGGCGGGGCGAGCTCGGCATCGCGCGGGCGATCGGCACGAGGCGCGGGCATCTCGTCCAGACCTTCACCTTCGAGGGCGCCGCCTACGACCTCATCGCTGCGCTCGTGGGCGCGCTCGTCGGGGCCGCCGTTGCGTTCCTGATGGTGCTCGTCATGTCGCGGGCGTTCAACACGGCTGCCGGGGGCGACTTCGAGATCGAGTTCGCCGTCAAGCCGCGGAGCCTCGCCATCGCCTACGCCCTCGGCGTTCTGCTGACGCTCGCGGTCGTCGCGGTCTCCGCCTGGCGCGTGAGCACGATGACGATCTCGGCGGCGATCCGGAACCTGCCGGAGCCGCACGCCCCGCGCCGGCGGCGCAGGCTCGCCCTGGCAGCGGCCGGGCTCTCCCTGGGCGGGCTGCTCACCCTGTCCGGGGTCACGGGCGACGCGGCCACGCCCGCGATGATGGGAGTCTCGCTGATGATCGTCAGCCTCGTCCCGGTGCTGAGGGCGCTGGGGGTCTCCGAGCGGATCGCCTTCACGTCCTGCGGCCTGGCGGTGTCTGGCCTCCTCCTGCTCCCGTGGGAGCTCTGGGAGCAGGCGCTGGGCCCGCTCTCGATGAACTTCTCGACCTGGATCGCCGCCGGCCTCATGATCGTCGTCGGCGCGGTTTGGGTGATCGTCTTCAACGCCGACCTGCTGCTCGGGCTCGCCATGCGGATCTTCGGCCCGATCCGCAGCCTCGCGCCGATCCTCAAGATCTCGATGGCCTACCCGCTGGCCAACCGCTTCCGGACGGGCACGACCCTCGCCATGTTCACGCTCGTCGTCTTTACGCTCGTGACCGGCGTAGCCTCGAACGGCTCGTTCATGAACGCCATCAGGCAGGAGGAGACCTTCGGCGGCGGGTTCAACGTCAGGGCGAGCACGGGCGGGACGACACCCATAACCGACATCGAGCGGGCCGTCGCCGTTGCCCCGGGGCTGCGGGACGAGGACATCGCCGTCGCGGCGTCGCAGTCGTTCCTGCCCATCGAGGCGACCCAGAAGGGCACCGGGCGTCCGCTCGAGCCGTACGTCGTCCGCGGGCTCGACGAGGCCTTCCTCGGGCACACGAGCTTCGACCTGGGCAAGGTCGCCGAGGGCTACGGCTCCTCGCGCGACGTCTGGAACGCAATTGCGTCGCAGCCGAATCTCGCCGTGGTCGACAGCACGATCGTCCCGCGACGCGACAACTTCAACTTCGCCGTGCCCTCCGACTTCCGTCTGAGTGGCTTCTACTTCGACGAGGGCACGTTCGAGCCGATCCCGATCGAGCTACGCGACCCCCAGACCGGGCAGACCGTCGAGCTGACCGTGATCGGGATCCTTTCCGACACGACCCCGCTCGAGATGGCGGGGATCTCGACCTCGCAGGGGACGCTCGACCTGGCCTTCACAGGCCGCGCCCACCCGACCATCTTCTACTTCGACCTCGTGCCCGGGGTCGACCCGGCCGAGGCGGCCACCGGCCTCGAGTCGGCCTTCATGGGCTACGGGATGGAGGCAGAGTCGATCCAGCAGGTGATGGAGGACGTCACCGCCGGCTCGGTCACCTTCAACCGGCTCATCCAGGGCTTCATGGGCCTCGGCCTCCTCGTCGGGGTGGCCGCGCTCGGCGTCATCAGCGCCCGCTCCGTCGTGGAGCGGCGCCAGCAGATCGGCGTCATGCGCGCGCTCGGCTTCCGACGGCGGATGGTGGAGGCGTCCTTCCTGCTCGAGTCCTCGTTCCTCGCGCTCACGTCGATCCTCGTGGGCACGCTGCTCGGGCTGATCCTCGCCTGGAACATCATCGCCGACCAGCGGCGCGAGCCGAGCTGGGCGAACCTCGAGCTCGACGTTCCCTGGCTCAACCTGCTCGTCATCTTCGCGCTGGTCTACGCTGTCGCCATCGTGGCCACGATCGCGCCCGCCCGCCGCGCAGCTCGAGTGCGCCCGGCCGAGGCCCTTCGCTACGAGTGATCTAGCCCTGCGGGAAACCCGCAACGGACTCTGCGGGAAGTCCAGTGACAGATGCGGTTGCGCCCCGACGCTGCACGCGGGTCGCGCTCGTACCCTCGGATCAACTACGCGAACCGAGGAGAGAGAAGCGATGACGACGCATTCCGTGCCCAGCCATTCCCCCCGACGTCGTGAGACGGACTCCGGCGCCTTCTTCAAGGTGGCCGCCGTCCTTCTGGGCTTCCTGGTTGCCGTCCTCGGCTTCTTCGCCCTCCTGATGTGGGCCGACGCCCGGGAGAGCGACACCGCGACCGATGGTGCGGTGGCCGCGGTCAACCAGGCCGCTCCCCACTCCGCGACTGCCGGCAGCCAGGCAGCCGACCACAACACGGCGCTGCCGCTCGACAGCTTCGCCGGCGTCGTTCCCGAGAACTCGGCGGAGCTCGCAGAGGCTCACGCCGCCACGGACGCCGCTCCTTCCGGCGGTGCCCGCGGGCAATCTCGTCAAGGTGAAGATGACCCTCAAGGACATGGTCGTCGAGGTGGCGCCGGGCGTGAAGTACAACACCTGGGCCTTCGACGGGCACGGAGCCCCGGGCCCGGTCGTTCACGTCCGCGAGGGGCAGACCGTCGAGATGACGCTCGTGAACGGCGGCGCGATCCCGCACTCGATCGACTTCCACGCGGCGAGGATCGCCCCCAACGTCGCCTTCAAGGATGTCGCCCCCGGCGAGTCCTTCACCTTCCGCTTCAAGGCCGGCGACCCGGGCGTCTACATGTACCACTGCGGGACGAAGCCGGTGCTCGCCCACATCGCCAACGGCATGTACGGCGCGATCGTGGTCGACCCCGCGAAGCCGCTGCCGAAGGCCGACAACGAGTACGTGCTCGTCGCGAGCGAGTGGTACCTCGACGGCGACGGCATCTCCAAGCCGGCGAGCCTCAGCATGGACAAGGCGCGCGCGATGGAGCCCGACTGGACGTCCTTCAACGGCTACGCGAACCAGTACGTGACCCATCCGCTGACGGCCGAAGCCCGGCGAGACTACGAGGTTCTACGTCGTCGCCGCCGGCCCGACGCTCGACACCAACTTCCACGTCGTCGGCACGATCTTCGACCGAGCCTGGGTCAACGCCGACGTAACGAACCCGCCGCAGAACGGCGTGCAGACCGTGCCCGGTCCCGGCGGGTGGCGGCGCCATCTTCGACGTGAAGATCGACGAGCCCGGCCTCTACCCGTTCGTCAGCCATGCCTTCGCCCACGTCGACCTCGGGCAGGTCGGCCTGCTCAAGGTCGGAAAGGTCGAAGGCGCAGCCTCGCACTAGAGCTCTCCTCGCGCTCGACCCTGGGAGCCGTCACATGGCGGCTCCCAGCGGTTCCGGCGAACAACGAGCTGTGCGGAAAACCCGCAGACACGAACACGGTCGGCCCGCAAGAATGTCGGCGCGCCCCCGGATGGCACGGGTCGAACGGCACGTAAAGCTCCCCATGACAACCCGGAAGGAGAGCGAGATGACCAAGCGCAAGGTCTTCGAGTACGGAGGAATGTTGACAGGCGTCGTGCTGATCGCGTTCGGCATCGGCGCGCTCTGGCTCTCGATTGACGCCCGCTCGACCGTCAAGGATGAACTCGCGCGCGAGAACATCGTCGGCTCGCCCGACATGAGCCCGGAGGGGATCCAGCCCGGCATCGAGGAGGCAAGCCTGGACGTGGAGGCCCCCTCCTGCGACGTGGCCGACGAGCCGATCGACACGGGCTCGGAGGCGCGCTGCTTCTCCGAATACATGCGCATCCACGCCCTCGAGTCCTCGGGAGGCCTGACATATGCCGAGATGGGACGCTTCCTGGCGGCCGACGATCCGGAGAATCCGGCGGGCACCAGTGACGAAGAGGCGGCCCTGACCGATGAAGAGGGCAATCCGGTCCCGAACGCAGCGCGCAACACCTGGGTGACCGAGACCTCGCTCTCGACGGCACTCAACCTGTCGTACATGGCCGAGCAGCTCGCGCTCTTCGGCATCGTCGTCGGCGTCGCGCTGATCCTCACCGGCATCGGCTTCCTGGTGCTCGCCATCGGTGGCGCGCTGCGCCACTCGAGGGCAGAAGCCCAGACAGCTGAGAAAGCGGCGCCCGCGTAGTCGCCGCACCTCAGGTACGAAGCGCCGAGCCGCCGTCCCCCCGGCGGCTCGGCGTTCTCTGCGATAAGAACTCCTCGACGAAAGGCGGAGACGTTGACACTGATCTGGTTTGCCATCTGGTTCGTGTTCAACCTCATCGGAGACAAGGAGCCGCTTCTCTTCGACCCCGTGAACTTCTGGGCAGGCACCTTGCTCCTTGCGATCGCGATCGACCTGGGGAGCCTCCACGCCTCTCCGGCCGCGCGGGGCAAGCGTCGATAGGGTCCGCCCGAGCATGAGCCAGGCAGTGCTTCAAGATGCCGAGCTCCGGCTCATCGACGCGTACTGGCGCGCCGCCAACTACCTCTCGGTCGGGCAGGTGTACTTGCTGGACAACCCGCTCCTCCGCGAACCGCTGGCACCGGAGCACGTCAAGCCTCGTCTCCTCGGTCACTTCGGCACGACTCCCGGGCTCAACCTCGTCTACGCGCATCTGAACCGCGCCATCCGAGAGCGCGACCTGAGCATCCTCTACGTCACGGGCCCGGGCCATGGAGGGCCCGGACTCGTGGCGAACACGTATCTCGAGGGCACGTACACCGAGCTCTATCCGGCGATCACCGAGGACGAGGACGGCATGCGCCGCCTCTTCCGCCAGTTCTCGTTCCCCGGCGGCGTCCCCAGCCATGTGGCTCCTGAGACGCCGGGCTCGATCCATGAAGGCGGCGAGCTCGGCTACTCGCTGTCCCACGCCTTCGGCGCTGCCTTCGACAACCCGGACCTGATCGTCGCGTGCGTCGTCGGCGACGGCGAAGCCGAGACCGGCCCGCTGGCGACGAGCTGGCACTCCAACAAGTTCCTCAACCCGGTCACGGACGGTGCGGTGCTGCCGATCCTGCACCTGAACGGCTGGAAGATCGCGAACCCGACCGTCCTCGCGCGCATTCCTGAAGACGAGCTCGTCGCCCTCCTGTCGGGCTACGGCTGGGAGCCCCATGTCGTGGCCGGCGACGAGCCCGAGCTCGTCCACCGGGAGTTTGCGACGGCGCTCGGCGCTTCGCTCGACTCGATCGCGGCCATCCAGGAGACGGCCCGGTCGAAGGGCAACGGAGTGCGCCCGCGCTGGCCGATGATCGTGCTGCGCACGCCGAAGGGCTGGACAGGACCGCACGACGTCGACGGCGAGCAGGTCGAAGGCACGTGGCGCTCGCATCAGGTCCCGCTCACTGCCGCCCGGGACAACCCCGAGCACCTCAGGCTGCTGGAACAGTGGATGAAGAGCTACGGGCCGGAGGAGCTGTTCGACGAGGACGGAACGCTCGTCTCGGAGCTCCGCGCGCTCGCCCCGAAGGGCGAACGTCGCATGGGCGCGAATCCCCACGCCGTCGGCATCCTCAGGGATCTTCGCCTGCCCGACTTTCGCGCGTATGCCGTCGACGTCGCGGGGCCGGGGGCGAGGACGAGCGAGCCCACTCGCGTTCTCGGCGGATACCTGCGGGATGTCATCTCGCTCAACCCCACCTCCTTCAGGATCTTCGGGCCAGACGAGACAGCCTCGAACCGGCTGGGCGCCGTCTTCGAGACAACGGCCAAGACGTGGGTGGCAGAGACGTCGCCGCTCGACGAGTCCCTCGCACCGGACGGGCGCGTGATGGAGATGCTTTCCGAGCACCAATGCCAGGGCTGGCTCGAGGGCTACCTGCTCACCGGGCGCCATGGGGTCTTCAATTGCTACGAGGCGTTCATCCACATCGTCGACTCGATGTTCAACCAGCACGCCAAGTGGCTGAAGGTCTCGCGCGACATCCCCTGGCGGCACCCGCTGCCGTCGCTCAACTACCTGCTGAGCTCGCACGTCTGGCGGCAGGACCACAACGGGTTCTCGCACCAGGACCCGGGCTTCATCGACCACGTGGTCAACAAGAAGGCCGAGATCATCCGCGTCTATCTCCCCCCGGACGCGAACTGCCTGCTCTCGGTCGCCGACCATTGCCTGCGGAGCCGTCATTACGTCAACGTCATCGTGGCCGGGAAGCAGCCGACGCTCGACTTCCTCTCGATGGACGAGGCGATCGTGCACTGCACTCGCGGCGCCGGTGATCTGGGACTGGGCCTCGAACGACGAGGGTGCCGAGCCCGACGTCGTGCTCGCGTGCTGCGGCGACGTCCCCACGCTCGAGACGCTCGCCGCGACGGCTCTGCTGCGCGAGCACCTGCCGGACCTTCGGGTGCGCGTCGTGAACGTGGTCGACCTGATGCGCCTCCAGCCCGAGAGCGAGCATCCGCACGGGCTCTCCGACCCCGACTTCGAAGCGCTCTTCACGACGGACAAGCCGATCGTCTTCGCCTATCACGGCTACCCGTGGCTGCTCCACCGGCTCATGTACCGGCGGACGAACCACGCGAACCTCCACGTCCGCGGGTACAAGGAGGAGGGGACGACCACGACCCCCTTCGACATGGTCATGCTCAACGACCTCGACCGCTTCCACCTCGTGATGGACGTGATCGACCGCGTGCCCGGCCTGTCGGAGCGTGCAGCCCATCTCCGGGAGCGCATGAGCGACGAGCGGCGGCTCGCGCGAGCATGGACGAGGGAGCACGGCGAGGACCACCCGGACGTGAGCGGCTGGACCTGGCCGTACTGAGTGGGCGCGATCCTGGTCGTCAACGCCGGCTCGACGAGCCTGAAGCTCTCCCTCATAGCCGACGACGGATCGACCGAGGCCGTCTCGTCTCTCGCCGACGCGCCGCCCGACGTCGAGGCCGTTGCTCACCGGGTGGTTCACGGGGGGCCGCGGTTCCGGGATCCGGTCCGAATCGACGACGAGGTTGTCGCCGAGCTCGAGCGGCTGACGGAGCTTGCGCCGCTGCACAACGCAGCCGCCGTCGAGGCCCTTGCCCAGGCGCGAGCCGTGCTCTCGGGCGTGCCTCACGTCGCCGTCTTCGACACGGCGTTTCACGCAACGCTCCCGCCCGAGGCGGCGAGCTACGCGTTGCCCCAGGCCTGGCGGGAGCAGTGGGGGATCCGACGCTACGGCTTCCACGGGCTCTCGGTGCAGTGGGCGTCGGAGCAGGTGCCCGTGAGTCGTCTCGTCGTCTGCCATCTCGGGGGCGGGAGCTCCGTGACGGCCGTGCTGGATGGGCGCTCGGTCGAGACGACGATGGGCTTCAGCCCGCTCGAGGGCGTTCCGATGGCCACCCGGTCAGGGTCGATCGACCCCGAAATCGTCCTCTATCTCCTGCGCCACGAGCTCGTATCGGCTGAGATGGTCGAGGAGGCGCTGGAGCATCGCTCCGGGCTGCTCGGGCTCTCCGGTGTGTCGGCCCGGGTCGAGGAGCTCGAGGGGTCCGATGATCCTCGCGCCCGGCTCGCACTCGATGTCTTCGCCTACCGGGTGGCCGGCGCCGTGGCCACCTGCTCCGTCGCGCTCGGCGGGCTCGACGCGCTCGTCTTCACAGCAGGCGTGGGCGAAGGCTCGGCACGAGTTCGCGCCGACGTGTGCGGCCGTCTGCGGTTGCTCGGCGTGGAGTTGGACGCCGATGCAAATGCGGACGCCACGGCCATGGCGGACGTGAGCGTCGCCGGGTCGGCGGTGAGAGTCCTGGTGGTCCACGCCCGCGAGGACCTGATCGCGGCGCGGGCGGCACGAGAGCTGCTGGGGCTCTAGGACTGCGGCGCCTCGCCGGTGTGCTCTCGAGCAGCTACGGAAGGGCTACTCCCGTGAGCACGACCGGCCCAAGCGTGTAGTCGAGCATCGTCGACTGCTGGACACCCGGCGCCGTGATCACGTCGACCGCCTTCGGCACGAGGGCGGGGTTGAACGTGCAGTGCGGGTCGGCGCTCGCCGTTGCGCAGACACCGAACTGGAAGTCCTGCGGGGTGGGCGCGAAGCCGCGGGCCTGGTCCGGACTGAAGCCGTCCTGGCCGGTGAGGACGACCGTGAAGCCCCAGCCGGGCCCCGGAGTGCCCAGCGACGCCTTCGGAACGCTGAACGTGATGAAGCGGGAGATGGGGTTCGCACTGATCGTGGCCGTCTCGAGCGTGGTCCCGCTCGCGTCGACGTAGCGCTGACCGAAGCCCTGCACCTGGATCAGGCGGCTCCACGCGAAGGTGGGGGCGATGGTGAAGTTGCGCAGCGGATGCGCGGCCGCGGTCGATGTCGTGGATGCGCCCGGCACGCGCACGTAGACATCGACGAGCTGCGCTCCGAGCGGGCTACCGAACGTCTCCGAGAGGTCCCGCGTCTGGAGCCGGAACTTCACGTCGGCGCCGCGTGATCTGGAGCATCCAGCTCGCGGCGATGCTCAGGGCATCGCGCGCTGCTAGTCACCTCGCCGTAGCCGCAAGCCCAGGTAGACGGCGCTCGGCAAGCCGCCGATCACCCACAGGACGAAGAAGATCGTTTCGAACGTGGTGGACGTGCTCTCCGTGTAGCTGTCGACGATCGCGAGGATGAGAAACGGAACTACCGCAAGCAGCGCGAGCGCTGTTCCGATGGTCTTCTCGCGGTTCGACCACGCCTTGGAGATCAGAACCATCGCGATGCCGAAGAGCCAGCCGATGAACGGGACGACAAGCGTGATCATCGCGGCTACCTCGAGCTTGCCCGTCGGCCGCTGCTCGGCTTCCGGCGCGGGTTCCGCGGCCTCGACGATTTCCTCCGGTGGCCCAAGCCGTTCGAGCACGTTGCGGACGGCGACCTCGCCGGCAGCGTCCTCCTCGCGCAGCGCCGCCTCGATGTGCTCCCGGATCTCCGCGATCAGCTCTGCGCGTCGTGACCGCTGCAAGTGCGCTGCGGCCTCCTCGAGCCGGCTCAGGTAGTCGTCGACAAGCCGCTCGGCCTGCATGGTGGTCATCCTTCCTCCTTCGTCAGGACCGCATCGACTGAGTCGCGGAACCGGGCCCATTCCTTCGCGAAGTCGTCGAGCGCCTCCCGGCCCGCGTCGGTGAGCTCGTAATAGCGCCTGGGGGGGCCCGACTCGGACTCGCGCCAGAACGTCGTCACGAGCTGCTCCTTCCGCAGGCGCGTCAGCAGCGGGTAGATCGTCCCCTCGCTCGTGACGAGCCCGTCCACGTCGGAGAGCTCGCGAACGAGCTCGAAGCCGTAGCGAGGGCCGCCGCGCAGGAGCGCGAGCACGCAGTACTCAACCGTGCCGCGACGCAGCTGGGAGAGGGACTTGCGTGTCTGAACAGGTTCCATGCAACGCATAGTACCTTGCGAGCACCGGCAAGGCAAGTCCTGCGGCCTGGGACCGCGCCGCTGCGGTCGGTCGCGTCGGTGTGCCCGAGCACGACACGACGCCGACCGGCATCGCGTTCTGGAAGAACGCCAGCATGGCCGCGGCCCCGCGCCCGTGTGCGTACATCGACGAGCTGCTGCCGGACGTCCTGGAGGACCGGATCGAGCCGGGCCGCGTCTTCGACCGGACGGGAACGCTCGACGAGGTGCCCGACGGCTACCGCGCGATGAATGAGCGCGAGGTCCTCAAGTTCCAGATCGCTTTCTAGGGGAGAGACGGACGATCTGGGGCTCGGAGGAGACCGGGCTATACTCGGATCTGGCTTCTCAAGCCATGCCGACGTAGCTCAGCTGGTAGAGCACTTCACTCGTAATGAAGGGGTCCCCGGTTCGAGTCCGGGCGTCGGCTCTCCAGGATTCATGCGGTTGGTTCGCGGGGTCTCGCTGCTCAGGCCTGGTCGGGCCTGCGACAACCAGGCGACACCTGCCCGCTTCCGCCGTGGTGCCACGATGAGGTCAGCGGCAGGCGCGCGGGGCTGTCCGGCGAGCTCCGCGAGGACGTGCCCGTAGGTGTCGAGGCGTCATGGTCGGGGCATGGCCCAGCTGCTCCGCGACCTCGACCACGTTGCGGCCCTCTGCGATCAGGAGGGACGCGAAGGAGTGCCGCAGCGGGGGGAAGCCTGAGCTCCTGGTGTCAGACCCTCGAAGTCGCCACGCGCTCGGCCTCCGTGACAGGATCGTCCTCCAGGAGACCGGCGCCGACGGATTCGGCGAGCGCGCGCTTCGGCCCCCCGCCGGCGAGAGCGAGCGGCGCGACCTGCGCGAGCGTCCTGAGCTCGTCGCTCACACGCGAGACACGTTGCGGCGTGGTCGCGCTGACCACGACGAGCTGCGGCCCGAGCATCCGGGTCGTCTCGAGGAGCGTGCCCATGGGCGTGTCGGGCCCGAGGTAGGCGATGCGCCAGCCGCGGGCGCGCAGGGCGAGCCCGAACGAGATGAGA
>CAWIWC010000005.1:0-649548 GCA_963839745.1 uncultured Actinomycetes bacterium | reverse complement strand
CTTCGAAACCAACACCAACGCGTGTATGCGTGACGGCAACATCTGTAGTTCTTCATCAGCCTTCAGCTCTTCGGCCACATTGGTGTAGTGACGCCGAATGGTCTTCATCAAGACGAACAACACAGCCATCGCAATGATAGCCAGGTAGGCGCCCCGCGTGAACTTGGTCAAGAGCACGATGATGAGCACCGACCCGGTCATGAGAAACCCACGAAGTTGATGACCCGGGAGCGCATCATGCGTCGGCGCACTGCCGGGTCTTGTTCATACCGCAGGTGCCGCGTCCAGTGTTTGACCATGCCGATCTGGCTCATCGTGAACGACACGAAGACTCCGACGATGTACAGCTGAATCAGCTTCGACACGTCCGCGTCGAACACGATGACAAGCAGCGATGGCGGCGCCGGACAGCGCGATGATCCCGTTGCTGAAAGCCAACCGGTCACCGCGGGTGTGCAGCTGGCGCGGCAAGAACCCGTCCCGCGCCAGAATCGACCCGAGCACCGGGAAACCGTTGAACGCGGTGTTCGCCGCCAATACCAGGATCAGCGCCGTCGCTGCGGACACGATTAGCGCCAGCGCCGGAGCATTGCTGAACACGGTGTTGGCGATCTGCGCGATGACGGTCTTCTGCTGTTCGCCGTCAGGCATGCCGACCAGGTCGTCGTCATCTCAGCGACCTGCACACCGGTCTTGATCGCCAGCCAGGTGATCGAGGCGAACATCGTCATCGAGATCACGCCGAGCAGCAGCAACGTGGTGGCGGCGTTCTTTGACTTCGGTTCTTGAACGCAGGGACGCCGTTACTGATCGCCTCGACGCCCGTCAGTGCGGTGGTGCCCGATGAGAACGACGCGAGCCACCAGGTAGACCAGCGCCAGGCCGGTAAAGGAGCCCTCGGCCACCAGTCCAGTCGGCGCTTTCGGCCCGCAGCTCGTCCCCGCTGACCAGTCGCACGATGGCCCACCCGACCATCAAGAAGATGGCAGCCATGAACGCATAGGTCGGAATCGCGAACGCCGTGCCCGACTCGCGAACGCCGCGCAGGTTCAAGAACGTGATCAGCGCGATGAGCAGCACGGCGACCAGTACGATGTGGTTGCCGATACCCGTTGATGGCCGAAGCCGATGTTGTCGACAGCCGCCGCTATCGATACCGCCACGGTCATCACGTAGTCGACCAGCAGTGCGCTCGCGACGACGACGCCGGCGTTCGGCCCGAGATTCACGGTGGCGATCTCGTAGTCGCCGCCGCCGACGGGTAGGCATGCACGTTCTGGCGGTAGGAAGCAACGACCACGAAGAAGACCAGGACCACCCGGCAGCCACCCAGGGCGTGTAGCTCGAGCAATGCAGCGCCGCCAATCGAGAGGACGAGCAGGATCTCTTGGGTGGCGTACGCGTTGGACGACAGGGCGTCACTGGCGAAAACCGGCAGCGCGATCCGCTTGGGCAGCAGGGTTTCGCTGAGCTTGGCGCTCGACTGTGGTCGACCGACCAATGCACGCTTGAAGACAGAGGTCACGGACGCCACGGGGGGCGATGCTACGCCGGCCCGACCACTGGCTCAGGTCGGTAGCCGCTACCGTGGGCGCGTGCACGTCGTGATCATGGGTTGCGGCCGCGTGGGCTCGACCTTGGCGCATCAGCTCGACGACGCGGGCCACGCAGTGGTCGTCGTCGACCAAGACCCCGACTCCTTCCGGCGGCTGGGCGCTGACTTTCAGCGGCGCACGGTCACGGGCGTCGGCTTCGACCGGGACACCCTGCTCGAGGCTGGCGTGGACGGACCGACGCCTTCGTCGCGGTCAGCAGCGGCGACAACTCCAACATCGTGTGCCGCCCGGGTCGCCCGCGAGACCTTCGGTGTTGACACGTGGTCGCCCGCATCTACGATCCGCGCCGGGCCGAGATCTACCAACGGCTGGGCATCCCCACGGTGGCCACCGTTCGCTGGACCGCCGACCAGATTTTGCGGCGGCTGCTGCCGGCGGGTCGCACGAGGACTACCGCGACCCCAGCGGCCAGGTCGTCATCGCCGAGGTGCATGTGCACCCCGAGCTGGATCGGCCAGACCTACCAGCGCATCGAGCACGAGTGCGGCATCCGGATCGCCTTCATCACCCGGTTCGGCGAGGGCATGCTGCACCACAGCCAGCACGGTCGTACCAGGAGGGCGACATGGTCCACGCGATGCTGGCTTCCGAGGACGCCGACACGCGCCGACAGCTGCCGTCGCCGAGCGCCGGAGGGTCTCTGACATGCGTGTCGCCATCGCCGGTGCCGGCAAAGTCGGTCGCTCGATCGCGGGCGAGCTGCTGGGCACAACCACGAGGTCCTGCTCATCGACCCCGAAGCCACGAACTATCCGCACCGACCTGCGAGGCGCCGAATGGCTGCAGGTGACGCCTGCGAGATCTCCGCACTCGAGGAGGCACGACCTGCAGTACGTGTCAGGTCGTCATCGCGGCCACCGGCGACGACAAGGTGAATTTGGTGATCTCGCTGCTCGCCAAGACCGAATACGGCGTCCCGCGGGTCGTGGCGCGGGTCAACCACCCCAAGAACGAGTGGCTGTTCAACGAGGCCTGGGGCGTCGACGTTGCGGTGTCGACGCCGCGGTTGCTGTCGGCACTGGTCGAGGAAGCGGTGAGCGTCGGTGACATCGTGCGGCTCATGGAGTTCGAGCAGGGCGCGCCGAACCTGGTCGAGATCACGCTGCCACCCGAGTCGCCGGTGGTCGGCCACGAGTGGGGTCGGTGCGAGCCCCATGGATACCGCGCTGGTGACGATCGTGCGCGACGAGCGGGTCATCGTCCCGCACCGACGACGACCCACTCGAGGCCGGTGACGAGCTGCTGTTCGTTACGTCCGCGGAGTCAGAACACCGGGTGCAGCAGACCTTCAGTCCTCACCCTCAGGGGTAGGGGACTCCCTCAGGCTTCGCCGCTTCTTCGGCCCCTCCGGCATCACGGCGGTCAGCCGGATGCGGCGGCGGGGCTCGGCGAATCATCCAGTACGCCAGCCCGACCACCGACAGGTAGAGCGGGAACCCCATCACGAACCGGGCGATGCCCAGCCAGAACACGTCGTCCTGCACGTACAGGTAGATCTGCACCGCGAGCCTGATGCTGAACATGGCGACGAAGATCCATGTGATCCGTCGATAGACCGCAAACCGTTCGGGGTGCTGGCGCCAGGTCATGCCCTCGCCGAACAATGGGCCGAGGATCACGCCGACGAGTGGCCAGCGGACGGCGATCGAAATGACGCCAGCCAACAGGTAGGCGCCGTTCGAGATGAACCCGGTGAGGAAGTAGTTGCGCGCCTCGCCGGTGCGCGAGGCGATGAACGAGGCGAGCGCGACGCCGAAGAACCCCGCGAACGCCTGCATCAGAGGCTGCCGCCGGATGAGCCGCCACACCGTGAGCACCCCGGCGACCGCGAGGGCAGAGATGATCGCTACCTGCAGGTCTTGGCTGCTCAGCGTGTAGACGCCAACGAAGACCACGCTGGGCAGCCCGCTGTCGAGCAGCCCGCGCTTGCCGCCGATGGCCTCTGCCAGGTCGACGCCGGCGATGCTCGTGCCGGACGGCTTTGGCTTTGCTGCGGATTCGTCGCTCGAGGTCACGCGGCTGCCGGCAACAGCTCGTAGGTCGGGTTGTACATCACGTACTCAGGGTTTCGACGCGTCACGCGTCCAGACACGATCAGCTGCCGACCAGGAGTGATGCCACGGATCGCGCGGCGTCCGAGAAACACCAACGTCAACGAGTCGCTTCCGTCATAAGGTCAACCTCGAGCGCCGGCACCTGGGCGCGACACCGCAAGGTGAGCGAGCGGACGGTGCCGCCCACCCGCACCGGAACCGCGAGCGGAGCGTCAACGATCGCGGTGGTCTCGAGGTCGGTGAATCGGGTACGCAGTTCGACCGCCTCGATGGCGGTTGCACTGGGGGCAAGTCGCTCAGCCAGACGCTGCCACCACCGGGTACGCGGCGCGGGATCGGTTGACGACATGCTCATGACATCAGGCTACTGGCCCGCAGTGTGCTCAGTGGCCGGGCTCAGCGTCGGATTCAGTGCCCGCCTCGGGGACCAGGGCCGGGTTGTCAGGCATGGTCAATGGCAGCGGATGACGTGGGGGCGCAGCTTGCGTGCCTCGTTCGACCTCGACCTGACGAAAGATCGCTTCGACGGCGCTGGCCTTCTCGGCTCGGCGACCCCGGCGCCGGTGATGACGCCGCGCAAGAACCACCGCGACCCATCGAGCCCGATGAAGCGCACGTTCTGGCGCGCGGTCTTGCCTTGATCGTCGGTCGTGACCACCTCGGCTTGCAGCTCGCGACCGAACGGTCCGTCGGCCTCGCGTGCCTTGCCCTGGCTGCCACGAATACCTTCGGCGAGCTCTTGGCGCACCGCGTCCCATAGACTCTCTGACTTCGGCGCCGCGAACGCCTGCAACTGCAACACCGTGTCGTCGACCATCACCGCGACAGCCACTGGCTTCTCGTTGTCGTCCATCTCGACGCGCAACTGCATGCCGTCGACGGCTGGTACGCGCAACGATCCGAAGTCGAGCTGAGTGTCGTCGCCCGCAGACGCCGTTCGCGACCGTCTCTGGAGCCCGGGTTGACGTCAGGGTCCGGGTCATCTGGGTCGATGGGTTGGTCGTCGGGCCCACGCACGTCCTCGATGCCAGGCTCGTGCTTCGGCCGCTTACGCATGTCATCCATGGCGGCCAACAGGGCTTGTTCTTCTGGAACCTCTGACTTCTTGCGGAACAGCGACATCACGAACCTCCGTCGTTGCTCGACCTTCCGGTCGAGCCGAACCCGCCAGCGGCGCGCGCCGATCCTGGCAGTGTCTCTACTTCGTGGAACGTGACCTTCTCGACGCGCTGCACGACAAGTTGAGCGATCCGGTCTCCCCGCTTCACCGCGACTGACTTCTCGCGGTCGAGGTTGACCAACCCCACCTTGATCTCGCCACGGTACCCCGCGTCCACGGTGCCTGGCGCATTCGCGACCGTCAGCCCCTCGCGGATCGCCAGCCCACTGCGAGGGTGGACGAACGCGGCGAACCCGTCAGGCAGTGCGATCGCGATGCCAGTGGGCACCGCGGCCCGCTGCCCCGGAGCGACGTCGACGTCGATCGTCGAGACCAGGTCGACGCCGGCGTCCCCTGGGTGGGCGTACCCCGGCAGCGGCAGGTCGGCGTCCAGGCGGACGATCAGCACGTCGACCGTGCCTTGCGGGTGGGGACGGTGCCGCCGTGCTGCGGCGGGCGCTGAGCTTTCCCGGCTGCCCCGGTGGTTTCGTTGCCGCTGGGCTCAGCCGTCACGGGTTGACCTCAAGGCGTGCAGCACTTCGGTCTCGTTGTGGCTCGCCACGAAGTTGTCGATGTCGGCGGCGCGGCCGTGCTCGCGGAAGTGTTCGAGCGGCACCGAGACGAAGACCGAGCGCGCGCTGACGCATCGGCCCAGGCTCGCCCTTGTCGTCAGCGAGGCATCCGGTGGCGCGTGAGTAGATCTTGCGCCCGGCGACGGCGTAGCACTCGGCGTCCAACAGCAGTGTCGAACCGACCGGCACAGGCTGGCGGTAGTCGGTCTCGAGGTGCACGGTGACCACGGGGACGCGCAGCAGCCACGTCACCGCTCGAGCGCCTCGTCGATGGCGGCGGCGAGTAGCCCTCCGTGGGCGAGCCCAGGTGCGCCCTGGTGGTGTTCGGTGACCTTCAGCTCGGCGTGAATCGTCAGCCCTTCGCCGGCCGTCAGCAACAGGTGCAGCCCGGTGGGGTGGTCGGGGCCGCACCCGAAGCACTGGCGGTAGTGACTGCCGAGGGTCGTGCCGGGGGGTGGGGCGTCGACGTGTCGCTCCGGCGGCACGGCGTGCTTGGGAGGTTCGATCGGACGCCGGCGTTCTGGCTCCTCGCTCACGGGTGGACCCTACCTGCGCAGAGGGGGTCTGGGAGTGCCACCCTGATCGGGTGCCGCCAGCCTCCGCGTCCGCTACCGGTGCCGCGTCGACGCTGCACCACGAGCGTTTGACACCCCCGTGGTGGGGATGGCTGCTTGCCGCGTTCTGGGCGTCCACCTTGGGCATCGCGTATGGCTACGCGATCTCGTCGGTGGTCGGAGTCGGGGTGTTCGTCGGGCTGTTCGCCCTCGCGGCGATTGGTCTGGTGCGCATGTCGGCGCTGGTCGAGGTCACCGGTGGCTCGGGGGTCGGCGAGGGTCGACTGAGAGCAGGGCAGAGCCGACGCTTCCGGCGTCCGCGATCGGCGAGGTCACCGTGCTGGACACCGAGGCCGCTCGTCGCGTGCGTGGTGTCGACGCAGACTCCCGTGCGTTTGTGCTGCTGCGCGGATGGGTACGTGGCGCGGTGACAGTGCAGGTGAACGATCCGATGGATCCGACGCCGTACTGGTTCGTCTCGACCCGCCAGGCCGAGGCGCTAGCGTCCGCCCTACGGGCGCGTCATCACGCAGAACGTGACAGGATCAGGCGACTAGCGACCCACCAGAAGGGAACCGCATGGGCACGTCAGAGGCGAGCGACGGACCTCCGCAGGCAGTGGTGACGATCGCCGCGCTAGCCGCAGGGCTGATCGCGCAGAAGCTCGTCAGCGCCGGGTGGAAGTTCATCCGCGGTACTGAACCAGGCAAGGACGACAGCCCTCTGCCCGAGATGCTCGCTTTCGCTGCGCTGAGCGCCGGAGCAATGGCCGTCGCCAGAACCTTTGCCACGCAGCGCGCGCGCCACATCGGCGCCAAGTAACCAAGGAACAGCCTGCCGAGCTGTTAGGCGCAGTCCTTGCAGATCGGCTTACCGCTCTTCTTGGTCGCCAGTTGACTGCGGTGGTGCACCAGGAAGCAGCGTGAGCAGGTGAACTCGTCCTCTTGCTTGGGGACGACCCGCACCGTCAACTCTTCACCGGACAGGTCGGCGCCAGGCAACTCGTGCGACTCCGCCAACTCGGTCTCGTCAACATCGACGGTCGAGGAAGCAAGATCGGCACGACGAGCCTTCAACTCTTCGAGGCTGTCCTCGGAGAGCTCGTCGTCAGTCTTGCGGGGGGTGTCGTAGTCGGTTGCCATGAGCGCGGGACCCCTCCTTACGAGGATCCGAGTCTTGCTTCTCGGGATCAGTGCCCTTGTAACACAGGGGCTGGCCGATTTGTGCCCGGCCGTGGTCTCGGCCGATCGGCCCAGTCGGGCTCGGGGGGCGATTGTGCCCTAGCCTGCCCTGATTGTCGCGTCGGCTCGCATGAACTCTCATGAAATTGGCCTTCTCGGCCGTCCATAGGTGCCTGGGACGTCCGAGGCACGAATACCCCGTCAGACGTCGCGCCTAAACCCGAGGAGCAGTCATGGCCGTGTACGCCCTGGGCGAACGCACCCCCACGATCCACCCAGAAGCCTTTGTCCACCCCGATGCGGTGGTGATCGGCGATGTGACGATCGGGGCCGAGGCGTCGATATGGCCGGGCGCGGTGCTCCGCGGCGACTACGGAACGATCACCGTCGGTGACCGAACGTCGATTCAGGATGGCGCTGTGATCCATGCCACATCCGAGCTGTCCACCACGATCGGTGCCGATTGCGTGGTCGGCCATCTGGCCCATATGGAGGGGTGCGTTATCGAGGACGGCTCGCTGGTCGGCTCGGGCTCGATCGTCCTTCACGAGGCTGTCGTCCGGTCGGGGGCCCTTGTCGGCGCCGGCGCGGTGGTCTCTGGCGGCACCGAGGTGCCGAGCGGCGGCGATGGCCTCGGCGTCCCGGCAAAGATCAGGCCGGACGCCGTCCCGGCTGACGCGTTCACGCAGAACGTGCAGACCTACGTCGACAATGGTCACCGCTACCGCGCAGAGCTCCGCCGCCTCGACTGACCCGAACCTGACGCCTCAATCGCCGAGGTCGTCGAGCAGCTGCTCGAGCGCCGGGGCGATGCCCGCGTCCGGCTGCGACCGTCGTTCCGCTCGGCCGCAGGGACACCACCGCGCCGGCCTCCTGCGCGATCAGCGCTGCCCGCCGCGAGATCCCACGCCTCGAGGCCTCGCTCGAAGTAGCCGTCGACGCGTCCGGCCGCCACCCCGCAGAGGTCGACGGACGCCGCACCGGCACGCCTGATGTCGCGCACGCGTGACACCAGAGCCGGCCCGACGATCGGTCCCTGCATCGCCACGCACACCTGCGTCGTAGGCGAACCCGGTCGCGATCAGCGCCTGCGATAGCTCGGCGACGTCGAGACGCCGCAAGCGCGCGGCGTCCGTGCGCGTCCTCGAGACCAGGCCCTTCGCCCCGCGCTGCCGTGAACGTGGTCGCCAGCGTCGGTACGTGCACCGCCGCTGCGACCGACTCACCGCCACGGCGGGCCGCGATGCTGACCGCCCACCCAGGAAGGTCGTAGAAGAAGTTGGTCGTGCCGTCGATGGGATCGACCACCCACTCGAGCCCGTCGCCGACCGCCCCACGCATCGCCGCCGCGGTCCCTGACGCCCGCCCCGACTCCTCGCCCCACCACGCCGCCTCGGGCCGCGCGGTCATCAACCGCTCGCGAATCAACTCCTCGGCCATCCGGTCGGCCTCGGTCACCACGTCGGTGGGCGACGACTTCGTCTCGGCCGCCACCGACGTGCGGCTCGCGCCGCCACGCGCAGCACACGCTCCCCCACCTCATACGCCGTCTCCCGACAGATTTGCCTCAGCTCGGCGTTCTCCGAATAGCTCGTCGCGCCGTCGGACGTCGACGCCCGTCACGCCCTGCGTCAGACACCTCGGGCACTCGCCGACGACTGGACGCGGCGCGCGCGGGTTCGGGCAGCAGTCGCCGGCGCAGCAGTCCCACGTCGCGCGGCAACGACCCGAGCCGCCGACGCGGTCAGCCAGCGGCACGCCGTCGAGCCGCTCGTGTACGAGGTCGGCCACCATCGCCACCGTGCGTGGGTCAGCCCCGGAGTCGACACCCGCACCATCGGCAGCCCCACCTCGTCGGCAGTCGCGCGAGCCTGGGTGTCGAGGTCCCACATCACCTCCATGTGGTCCGAGACGAACCCGATCGGCACCACCACTGCCGCGCTGCATCCGGACGCCGCGAGCTCGCGAAGGTGCGAGTCGATGTCGGGCTCGAGCCATGGGATCTGCGGCGGGCCGCTGCGCGACTGGTACACCAGGTCCCACGCCAAACGCGCGCCAGTCGCTTCATTGACGGCGCTCGCCACCAGCCGCCGCCGATATCGCGGTGCTGTCGCACATATGCACCCGTGCCCTCGGCGTCTTCGCTGTACGCACCGACGCCGGTCCGCTGCTGTCCAGCCATCGCGACCGGGATCGAATGCGTGGTGAACACCAGACGCGCGGCTGCGCGTTCGGCGTCCGACAGCCTCTGCACCGCTTCGACCGTCGCATCGATGAACGGGTCGACGAACCCCGGGTGGTTGAAGTACGCGCCGATGCGGTCGATGTGCAGGTCGGCACCCCGCACGGCGTCCAACGCGTCGGCGAGGTTCTCCCGGTACTGGCGACAGCCGCTGTACGACGAGTACGCGGACGTGAAGAACGCCAGTGCACGCCGGACGCCGTCAGCGCGCATCTGCTCGACCGCCTCGGCGAGGTACGGCGTCCAGTTGCGGTTGCCCCAGTACACCGGCAGGTCGAGCCCGGTCGCGGCGAAGTGCGCGCGCAGGGCGTCCGAGAAACTCGCGGTTCTGCGTCGTTGATCGGGCTGACCCCGCCGAAGTGGAAGTAATGCTGACCGGCTTCTCGCAGCCGCTCCTCCGGGATGTCTCGGCCACGGCGTCACGTTCTTGCAGAAAGGGCACCACGTCGTCGAGTCCCTCCGGTCCGCCGAACGAGACGAACAGCAGCGCGTCGTAGGCTCGCAGCTGATTCACGCTGGTCGTCGGCCGGGTCGTCGCGGGTCGCCGGTAACCGCCGCTTGGGACGTCGTGTGCCACACGTGCATCCTGACAGCAGCAGTGTCGGCTCGCCCGGTTAGCGTGGCTCCGTGGCCAGCCCCTACGCGCAGTTGCTGCGCACCCCTCGGGCGTGGCCGTTCTCGTTGGCCGGGTTCTTCGCCAGGCTGCCGTTGTCCATGGGTGGCTTGGCGCTGCTGCTGATGATGGTCGACATCACCGACTCGTACTTCATTGCGGGTGCGGTGGACGCCACTGGATCCTGGTCGGGGCGATTGCGGCTCCGGCCATCGCGATGCTGATCGACCGATACGGCCAACGTCGGGTGATCGGCCCACAGATCGCCCTGTATGTGCTCGGCGTCCTCACGTTGCTGATCCTGGCGGCGACGGACGCCCCGCTCTGGACGTTCTTTGTCGTGGCGGCCGTCAGTGGTGCGCGTGCCCGTCGTCGGCGCCGTCGTCCGAGCCAGGTGGTCGTACGTCCTCGCTGAGTCTCCCCTTGTGCGCACGGCGTATTCATGGGAGTCGGTGGTCGACGAGTTCGTCTTCGTCGTTGGTCCCCCGCTGGCCGCGAGCGTCGCGGCGGCCTTCGGCGGAGCGAGCGCCTTGGCGTTGACCGCGATCTCGGCTCGATCGGCACGCTCGCGCTGTTGGCGCAGCGGCACACCGAGCCGCCGCCCAAGCCGGCCGAGCGTGGCACCGGACGCCTCGCGATCCGCTACCCGGGCATGCCAGCGCTGATGATCGTGATGTTCAGCCTCGGAGTGGTGTTCGCCGGCGTCGAGGTCACCGTGATCGCGACCGCGCGCGAAAGCGGTCAGACCGCGGCGGCCGGCATCGTCTTGGGGCTCTGGTCGATCAGCTCACTCGCTCGCTGGGTTGATCATTGGCGGCGTTCGACGGCTGCCAGCGCTGCACATCCAGCTGCTGGCCGGGTCCGCGGCCACCTGGCTGCTGCTGATGCCCCTGTTCTTCGTCGACTCACTGGTCGGGATCGGCGCTGTGCTTCTGTTCGCCGGCGCTGGGGTGTCCCCGGCGCTCATCGCCGGCTTTGCGCTGTCGGCTCGCCTGGTGCCCGAGTCCGCGCTGACCCAGGCCCTGACGTGGGCGTCCGTCTCGATTGGGGTGGGTTCGCCTTGGGGTCGCCTGAAGCGGGTTGCTGGTCGACCACGTCTCGATCCGGGCCGGGTTCTGGGTGGCGAATGATGGCGGGATTCGTTGCCACCCTCGCCGCCCTGTTGAGTATGAGATCGCTGCTCGCATTGATACGTCGATCCCGAAGAGTCGAGGGACTGAGCCGACGGCGAGCGATGGTGTGACATTCTTTCCGGCATGGCAGACCTCCGATTGGTCGGACTGAGCGACGACGGCTCTCGACTCATCCTCGAGCGCGACGGTGGCGGGGCCGACATCTGCCCGTCGACGACGCGATCTGCGATCGATGCTGGGAGCCAAGAGCCGAATGACTGCCAAGCAGGTTCGCCCGACCTCGAGAGCCGACCTCAGCCCCCGCGAGATCCAGGCCCGGATTCGCAGCGGCCAGACCCCCGAAGAGGTCGCCGAACAGGCGGATCTCGGTCGAGCGGGTCGACGGTTCGCTGGGCCGATCCTGCACGAGCGCGAGTACATCGCCCAAGAGGCCGCCAAGGTCAGCGTCGGTCGCGACGACCACGGCGCGGTCATGCTGCTCGGCGAGCTCGTCGGGTCAACGCCTCGAGCAGCGCGGCGTCCCCCGTGACGGTATCGAGTGGGACGCCTGGCGTCGCGACGACGGTGGCTGGGAGGTCACGCTCGACTACCAAGCCGGTGGCCGTGAGCGCTCGGCGAGCTGGGTCTACGACCCGGCCCGTCGCACCGTGACCGCAGACGACGACGAGGCTCGCTGGTTGCTCGAGGAAGAGCCGACTGCGTCGGTGACGCAACTGCGTCCGGTGCCGACTCGGTGCCAGCCGATCGATCAGCGAGCTCGAGCCAGACGCTGCGACGCTCAGCGTCCGACGAACGGCCTGCCGCTAGTGCGTCAGGTCGGCGTCCTCGCGCAACGGAGCATGCGGATCCCGAAGGGAACGCAGGACGCCATCGACGCATTGATGCGCGGCCGCGAAACCGTCCCAGATGCTCCAGCACCAAGCGCAACAAGAAGAAGGCATCGGTTCCCAGCTGGGACGAGATCCTCTTCGGTTCCCGCAAGCCTGAGTAAACCGCACTGCCCGCCAGGGTTACCCTCACTACCTGCCGAGGCCTTCGCCGCTCACAAGAAAGTGAAGCGCCTAGGCACGTTTCCGCGCTCGATCGCGAGGCAAAAGCGTGCTTAACGCCTCAATCGACATCGCAGCCGGCCCCACGGCAACCTCTAGTGGCGTAGGTGGCCCGCGACAGGGTCGCCGCGAAAGCCAGTGCCTGCTCGACGCCCTCGATGCCGTCGGCCGCAATCGACACGCGCACCGAGAAGTCGTCGACGCTGGACGATCCGGTGTACCCGTGGTCGGCCTCGCAGTCGGGGTCGCCGCAGCTGGCCGGCTCGAGGTCGAGCCGACTCACGGCTCCCCATCCAACGGAGATCACGAGTTCACGCGGCAGCACGCTGTCGTCGTACTGCTCGGGACCGTCGATCACGTGACTGATCACCACCGAGTTGAGCCGCTCGATACGCACCGCCTCGGTGCTGGTGGCAGCGTGTGCCGGGCCGCCCTGGTCGTCGGCGGGAAAGTCGTCGGTGTGACCGATCACCAGGCGAGTGGGCGTCAGCAGCACCACCGTCAGGTGCCGACGCAGCTCATCGCGGTCGAACGTGGCCTCGTGGTGCACCAGGAACGAGGTGATCGACTCATCTCCCACCGACAGCGCCAGCGAGTGGAGCACCAAACTCGGGTAGTAGCCGCACCGCTCGACGGCGGCCCGCAGGTCGCCGGGCATCGCAGTGGTCAAGCCCGAGGAGGTCACCGGAAAGTCAGCCATGACCCCCATTGTTACACCGGGCTCCAACAGCTGTCTGCCCTGATCCAGCAATGCCCTGGCGGGTCGGCCCCGCCACTGACACCGCTCGGGAGAGACTGGACGCGCCCGCTTCCCACCAGCGACTCCGTCACCCAGCCCGACCAACCACTCCACCACCACTCCACCGCCGTTGGGAGCACCCGAACCGCATGGCCCGTAAGTCCACCCGCACCAGCAAAAAGTCCGTCGTCCGACCCGTCCGCGAGACGATCGTCGACATCGACGTCGCCGACGAGATGCAGGGCAGCTTCCTCGAGTACGCCTACTCGGTCATCTACTCCCGCGCGCTGCCGGACGCCCGCGACGGCCTCAAGCCGGTGCACCGCCGGATCCTGTTCCAGATGGACGAGATGGGCCTGCGCCCCGACCGCGGCCACGTGAAGTCCGCCCGCGTCGTCGGCGAGGTCATGGGCAAGCTGCACCCGCACGGCGACGGCGCGATCTACGACGCGCTGGTGCGCATGGCGCAGCCGTTCTCGATGCGGCTGCCGCTCGTCGACGGGCACGGCAACTTCGGCTCACCTGGACGACGGCCCGGCCGCCATGCGCTACACCGAGTGCCGGCTGGACGCCGGCCGCGCTGCTCATGACCGGGTCGATCGACGAGGACGTCGTCGACTTCGGCCCGAACTACGACGGCCAGCTGACGCGAGCCGCGGTGCTGCCGGCCGCGTTCCCGAACCTGCTGGTCAACGGCGCCACCGGCATCGCCGTCGGCATGGCCACGAACATGGCCCCGCACAACCTCGTCGAGGTCATCGCGGCCGCCCGGCACCTGCATCAAGCACCCGAAGGCCGACCTCGACGACGCTGATGCGGTTCGTCCCCGGCCCCGACCTGCCGACCGGCGGCAAGATCGTCGGGCTGGACGGCATCCGGGACGCGTACGAGACCGGCCGCGGCATCGTTCCGGATCCGCGCCACCGCGCGGATCGAGAACGTCACGCCGCGGCGCAAGGGCATCGTCGTCACCGAGCTGCCGTACGGCGTCGGCCCGGAGCGGGTCATCGCCAAGATCAAGGAGCTCGTGCGCAGCCAAGAAGCTGCAGGGCATCGCCGACGTCAAGGACCTCACCGACCGCGAGCACGGCCTGCGCCTGGTCATCGAGGTCAAGAACGGCTTCAACCCGGAGGCGGTGCTCGACCAGCTCTACCGCCTGACGCCGATGGAGGACTCGTTCGGCATCAACAACGTCGCGCTGGTCGACGGCCAGCCGCGCACGCTGGGGCTCAAGACCTGCTGCAGGTCTACCTCGACCACCGCTTCGACGTCGTCCGGCGGCGGTCGCGAGTACCGCCGGCGCAAGGCGCAGGAACGCCTGCACCTCGTCGAGGGCCTGCTCATCGCGCTCGTCGACATCGACGAGGTCATCCAGATCATCCGCGGCTCCGACGACACCGCGCAGGCGCGCGAGCGGCTGATGGAGGTGTTCGACCTGACCGAGATGCAGGCCAACTACATCCTCGACATGCCGCTGCGCCGGCTCACCAAGTTCCCCGGCATCGAGCTCGAGACCGAGCGCGACGAGCTGCACGCCACCATCGACGAGCTGACCGCGCTCCTGGACGACGAGGACGCGCTGCGCAAGCTCGTCTCCGACGAGCTCGCCGAGGTCGCCAAGCAGTTCGGCACGCCGCGGCGCACGGTCCTGCTGGAGTCGGCAGGGCAACCGACGCCGCGCCAGCGCCACTGCCGCTCGAGGTCAGCGACGACCCGTGCCGGGTCCTGCTGTCCTCCACCGGGCTGCTGGCGCGCACCACGGACGCCGAGCCGCTGCCTGCCGCGGGCCAAGCGCGCCAAGCACGACGTGATCGTTCGGCGCGGTCGCGACGACCGCGCGCGGCGAGGTCGGCCCGGTCACCTCGACGCGGGAGGTGGTCCGGCTGTCGGTCGCTCGACCTGCCGTCGCTGCCGAACACCGCGTCCGCGCCGACGCTGGCCGGTGGCGCGCCGATTCGCGAGTTCGTCGACCTGGACGGCGAGCAGGCCCTCGGCCTGACCTCGCTGTCCGCTCGACGGGCTCGGCGTCGTGGCGCTCGGCACCGCGCAGGGCGTCGTCAAGCGGGTGACGGTCGAACCGCTCACGCAACAAGGACGCGTGGAGCTGATCGCTCTCAAGGACGGCGACGAGGTGGTCGGCGCGGCGGCTTGCTGGCGATGAGCGAGGACCTGGTGTTCGTCACCTCCGACGCGCAGCTGCTGCGCTTTGCGGCGTCCGCGGTGCGCCCGCAGGGCCGCTCGGCCGGCGGCATGGCCGGCATCCGGCTGCGGTAGCGGACGCGCAGGCGGTGTTCTTCGGGGTCGTTGCCGCCGCGACCGGCGAGCGCGCGCTGTCGTCACCATGGCTCGGGCAGCTCGTCGGCGTTGCCCGGCACCGAGGCGGCGTCGGTCAAGGTGACGCCGTTCGCGGAGTACCCGGCCAAGGGACGCGGCACCGGCGGCGTGCGCTGCCATCGGTTCCTGAAGGGCGAGGACACCCTGATCCTGGCCTGGGTCGGGGTCGGTCCCGATCGCCTGTGCGGGTGCGGGAGTTGCCGTCGACCTGCCGGACGCCGAGGGCCGCCGCGACGGCAGTGGTGAGCGCGCGTCGCAGCCGATCTCGGCGGTGGGGTCGAGTCGCGGGTGACGGTCACCTGTTCGGCTGGACGTGTGGCGCTCGGCGAGCCCGTAGCAGGATCGGCTCCTTACGCGAGGGTTTGGGTGCTGGTCGAGCAGCCAGGTCCGTGGGGTCGCGATGCGCTGCGTGAGAGTCACCTCGACGCCGCTGTCGGTGAGTCGGCTGGCTGCGTTGGGGAGTGAGCGGCCGGTGCGGGTCGGGTTGATCCGGTCGGTCGGGGCGCACGCTGATGTGGTGCATGGCTCGCGCACGGTGTTGGTCGCCCGGGTCGATCGTTCGGCGTCGTGGCTCGCGGCGCGTCGGGTGGATGACGTTGCTGGGCTGGCCGATGCGCTGCGGGTTGATGAGCTGCTCACGGCGGCGGTTGCTCCGGCGTGGTTGCCTGGCACACCCCTGCCGACGCCATCGCGGGCGTTGTTGGTGTGTACGAACGCCAAGCGGGATCAGTGCTGCGCGGTGTTGGGGCGTCCGATGGCGGCGGCGTTCGCGGCGTCCGCCGCCCGCGGGGACGGTGGCCCGGTCGCGGTGTGGGAGACCTCGCACACCAGCGGCCATCGGTTCGCTCCGACGTACGTGTCCCTGCCAGACGGCTACCTCTTCGGGGGCCCCGACGCGGCGAGCGCGTCGGTCGACGCCTGCCGCGGTCGGTCGTCCCTCGAACCGGCCGCCCAGGTGGCCGAGCTCGCGGTGCTGCGGCGGTTGGGTGAGCCCACCCCGCGTCCGCTCAGCGTTGAACGCCTCGGGCTCAGGCGTCCGGCGAGGGTTCGTTCGCGGTGCACGACGTCAGCGACACGTTCACCGTGACCGTGCACACCACCGACGGGCCCGACCGCCCCGAGAGCTGCGGCAAAGCAGACGTGCCGTCGTCGTGGTTCAGAGCCACCGTGACGCTGGGCTGATCTGCCGGCCTCTCAGGCGCCTGAGCCACCCATGTGAGGCCGAGGATTGCCAAGATTCTTGGTGGGTACTAAATGGGGATGGCTGAAGGGAGCGTCGTGACAGGAACGTCTGTCCGAGGCGGCGAAGCGCTTGCAGACCGCTATGTGCTCGGCGAGATCCTCGGGCGCGGCGGCATGGCTGACGTGTACCGGGCTACCGATCGCGTGCTGGAGCGCCAAGTAGCGGTCAAGATTCTGCGGCAACCGGGTTTGGCCGCTGACGAGCGTGAGCGCTTCTTGGCTGAGGCGAGAACCTTGGCCGCGCTCAGCCACCCTGCGCTGGTCACCCTTCTTGACGTCTACTCAGGCGATGACTGCACGTTCTTGGTGATGGAGCTGATCGAGGGCAGTTCGCTCTCCGAGATCTCACGATCACAACGGCCCAGCAGGTCGCGCGTCACCGAGATCGGCAGGCAACTGGCTGAGGTCTTGACGTATGTGCACAACCAGGGAGTGGTCCACCGCGACATCAAGCCCGCCAACGTACTCATCGACGGCGACGGCCGCGTCCGGCTGGCCGACTTCGGCATCGCACGGGTCCTCGGTGACGTAACGCGTCACACAGCCACAGGGCTTCACCGTGGGCACCGCTGCCTACGTTGCGCCCGAACAGCTGCTGGGAACCGAGATTTCGGAGGCAGCCGACATTTACGCCCTCGGCTTGGTGCTTCTTGAATGCCTGAATGGCACGCCCACGTTCAAGGGGACGCCGGCAGAAATCCTCGTTGCTCGAGTCGCGGCTTCGCCGACCATCCCAAACTCTCTACCCGCCGAGTGGCGGTCGCTGCTGTCCGACATGACTCGGAACGATCCGAGTGAGCGACCCAGCGCGTCCGCGGTACGAGACAGGTTTGCTGCCATATCCGCTACCGCCGACGCATGTTTGGCAAGCGATACCCAGTCCCTGAGCCTGACGCACACACGGCCCCTCCCCACGCCAATCCCCGAGGCCGCAACCCCCAAAGCCATGAGCGCGATCGTCAGCGAGGATGCCGACCATTCCCATCGCGAACGAGGGGAGGCCACCGCTAGCCGCTACCTCCGCACGTTGGCGCACCTCTCCACGCGGATGCAACTCATGTTGATCGCCGTTCTGACTCTGATCGTGGTCGCATGCATCGGCATCGTCGTCAGCTCAGCGGGCGACGGATCTGCACCGCGCGACCGGGCCCCCGACGTGCCCGGCAAGATCGGTCAGGATCTGCAGTCGCTGCACGATGCGGTGTACCCGTGATCTCCCTGACGCCGATGTCGTCGGTGCTCATGATGTTGACGCTCGCGCTGGTCGGGCTGACCGCGTGTGGCAACGGCGATCCGATGACGACATCTACACCAGAGATTCGCTCGGCGCTCAATGAGGTGGACGACGCCATCGTCGACGAGAACCATCCAGCTGCCAGTCAAGCGTTGACGGAGCTGAAGCGCCTAGTGATTGAAGCGCGGGACGATGGTGTGCTCGGTGACGAGCAGTCCGATGCCATCCTGGCTGCGGCGAAGGAACTCCTCAGTGAATTACGGACGAGCAACGCGGACGAGCCGGAACCAGGCACGGTCACTCCCCCGGCACCTGGGGGCGAGCCTGACGATGTCGACGACAAGGCAGAGAAGCCCGACAAGAGCACGGAAAACGATAAGCCCGATAAGGGCAAAGCCCACGACAAGCCCGACAAGCCCGACGAGACGGAGGAAGGCCCAGGGAACAGCGAGGAAGCTCCGGGTCACCAGGACGACTGATGGTCACCGCCCACCGTGACGCAGAGCTGAGCCGCCCTCACCAGGCATCCCCGCTGCGGTCATCCACCGCGATCGGCATCGTCAGGTCGGTGACCGGCGACCCGGCGGGGCGCAACACCATCACCCCGGCGTCCTCATCCTCGGTGCGCCGCCACCCACCACCGACGTCAACGACAAACGTCGGCCCGAGCCATCGCTCCCACCCCAAGCGCTCATAGAAACGGTGTTTCGACGTCGACAAGGCGGCGACCGGATACCGGCGTTCGACCACCTCATCGGCCGCTCCGACGACTACACCCCCCACACCGCGTCCGCGATACCGCGCATCGACACCGACCGCTTCGAGGTAGCCCCCGACGAACACCTCATCGCCGACGTAGACGTTGCGGGTGACGACGGACGCGTGCCCAATCGGCCGATCACCGTCGAACGCGACGACGTGCACACCCCCGATGCCGTGACTCCAGTCGTCCTCGCTGAAGTCGTCGAACGAGGCCCACATCAGTGCCCGGATCGTCGTGCGGACGGCGTCCGACAGCTCGTCGGACGCCAGCAGTCGCACCTCGACGTTGCTGGGCACATTGCTGGGCACATTGCTGGGCAGCATCGCCGGGCTCATTGCTGGGCACCTCGACAGCATGCCCGACCCGCAGGGCACAATCGCCCAATGACCACACGCCAGGACGTCGTCGCGACTTACTTCGACGGGTTCCGCACCAGCGACCACGAGCTGATCCTCGATCTGCTCACCGACGACGTCGTGTGGCACGTTCCCGGCCACGCGCACCTCACCGGCAAGAAGGAGTTCGACGGCGAGATCGAGAACCCGGCGTTCGAGGGCAGCCCCACGTTGACCGTCGACCGGTTGCTCGAAGAGGGCGACGTCGTCGTCGCAACCGGCGAAGGGCAGGGCACCCTCGCTCTCGGAGGAAAGGTGCGGTTCGCGTTCTGCACCGTGTTCATGTTCCGAGATGGCTTGATCGAGCGCGTCGAGTCGTACGTCGTCCCGCTGCACTGACGCTCGGTCAGCGGATGCGTTGGTCGTACGGCAGGATGGACGCATGGCTCTCACCTCGTCGTTGGTTCCGCTCGGAACGCCTGCGCCTGACTTCGCGCTGGCGGACGTCCGCGGCGGCCAGCATTCGCTCGCAGACTTCACCGCTCCGGTGCTCGTTGTCGCCTTCGTGTGCAACCACTGCCCGTACGTGAAGCACCTCGAGGACGAGCTCGGAACGCTCAGGCCATCCGCCGACCTCGACATCGTGGCGATCAGCGCCAATGACATCGAGCGCTACCCCGACGACGCCCCCGCCGAGCTGGCCAAGCAGGCCGGGCGCGCCGGGTGGCAGTTCCCCTACCTGCTCGACGCCGACCAGATCGTTGCGCAGCAGTACGGAGCGGTGTGCACGCCCGACTTCTTCATCTACGGCCCCGATCGCACGCTCTCTTATCGCGGAGCGTTCGACTCGTCGACTCCTGGTAACGGCGAGCCGGTCACGGGAGCGCTGCTGCGCCACGCGATCGACCTGATCGCTGCCGGTAGCCCGGTGCCCGAACCGCACCGGCCGAGCATGGGGTGCGGCATCAAGTGGATGCCCGGCAACGAACCAGAGGCAAAGGGCGCATGAGCGACGCCGCCGACGGGCCGTTCGACGACCTCTACCGCGCTAACGAGAATTCGCCGCCGGGTTCGAGAACTCCGGGCTCCCCGCGCGTGCCGCTCGCGGGCTCGCGGTGCTCACCTGCATGGATAGCCGCGTCAACCCCTTCGACATCCTCGGGATCGGTCCCGGTGACGCCAAGGTGCTCCGCAACGCCGGAGGACGGGTGACCGAGGACGTCCTGCGCACACTCGTGCTCGGCGCCTACCTGCTGAACGTCAACCGCGTCCTCGTCATGCCGCACACCAAGTGCGCCATGGCCGGCTTCACCGAAGACGAGATCCACGCGAAGATCGACACCGAGCATGGCGTCGACACTCGAAGCCTTGAGTTCCGCACCACCGCTGACCAACTCGGTTCGCTGCGCCAAGACATGGTGCGCATCCAGTCGTTCCCGCTGCTGCCCGAGGGGCTTGCCGTCGAGGGAGCCCTCTTCGACGTCGACACCGGGCGCCTAATCCCCGTCTCGGCCGCGTCCTAACAATCCCGCCGAGTGTGCAGCTGGTTGCCGGTAGGCCCGCCGAGTGTGCAGTTTGTGGCCCGTCCGCTAGCCTGGACGCGTCCTCCGCCAGCCTTACTTGTGGCTGCGGTCGTAGGCACCGGTGGTGTATGAGGCGATATCAAGGACGACGCCCAGGAAGACAAGGAACCATCCAAAGCCCGTCACCTCTTGCACCGGGGCCCACGCGATAGCCCAGAACAGCGCCGTCCACGGCAGGAAGATGAGCCCCAGTAGCTTCACCCAGAAGCTGTCGATCGACTGGTCGACCTCGTTGGTGAAGATCCAGGCGAACAGAAATGCCACGCGGGGACCGACCAGGGACATCAACGCCACGATGCAACACATGCGCCGGACCCTACTCCTCTCATCCATGTGAACCCTACGGAGACTCCCGTACCCACAAACTCTTCGGACGATTCGTCCCGATGGTCGACGAGAACCGAGGTCGCCGGTTTATGGCGAAGGTCGCTGGCAATTGGGTCGCAACCCCCCGCTTCGAGATAAGGCGAGGATCTTCCATCCACAAGCGCGGTCATGCCAGCAGAATCACCGACATGCGGCTGACGTTAAGTCAGTTTGAGTCTTACTTGCTCAGGGAACCAATCAATCAACACCGAACACCCATAGAGGAGAAGACATGAAGCGAGGACTTGCTGCAGTAGGTGTGGCAGCCGCATTGATCCTTACTGGCTGCGGTCAGACTGGTAATGAGGATGAAGGAGACGAGGGGACGTCCACCGTCGAAGAAGAAGGCGAAGACAGGGCGGAGAGCGAAGGGGAGGAAGGCGAAGGCGAGGAAGGCGAGGCGCCACCATCGGGATCCGGTGACACCAGAGGTGCGTCGGCACGCTCCACACTCGCCATGACCCAGCGTCAACCAGGTCCACACTCGACACGCCCCAGCGGCGACCAGGTGCGCACTCGGCGAGCTATCGGGGGCCTAAGCGTCGATGCGGGAACGGTCGAGGTTGGACGCCCCCGCCACGATGAAGTCGCGGCGCGGGGCCACCTCGTTGCCCATCAACAACTCGAACACGTCAGAGCCCTGTTCGGCGTCAGCCAGGGTGATCCGACGCAGCGTGCGACGGCGTGGATCCATCGTGGTTTCGCGCAACTGCTCAGCATCCATCTCGCCGAGGCCCTTGTACCGCTGGATGGTTGCCGCGCTGAGCCGAGGGACGGCGCAGCTCGTCTGTCTCGCGTTCCTCTCGCCGATGGCGAAAGCCGCCGCAATCGCGGTCGTGCTCGCCGGGCTCGACGTCGGCTCGCCGCTCGATGCACTGGCGGTCGTCCCGGCGCTCGAGCTGGCGGCGCTCATCCCCCTCACGCCCGGCAACGTCGGCGTGGCGGGAGCGGCCGCTTCCGGAGCGCTCTACGCGCAGGGCCTGCCGATGTCGACCGCCGTCCAGGCCGGCCTCGTCCTGCACGCCGTCGAGACCGCCGCAGGCCTGACGTATGGGACGGCCTCCGCGCTGGCCTGGCTCGCCGGCCTTCGACCCGTAAGAGGTCTGGCCCGCGGATCGCGGGCAGTCCGGTCTGCTACTGCTCGGGCCGCGACGATCGGCCGCGTGCAGCCCGAAGCCACGAAGCCCTGACGCCGGTGCGGACGAGCTCTAGTAGCCGCTGTAGCGCTCGGCGATGACGTTCTCCTCGTCCACGCCCGCCTCGGCAAGCGCCTGCTGCATCCCCTCGACCATCCCGGGCGGCCCCGCGACCAGAAACGTGCTCTCGCCGAGCTCCTCCCCCAGATGGTCGCGGAAGAACTCGGAGTCGATCTTTCGGGCCTCGCCCTCCCAGCCCGGGTCTTGCGTCATGGTCAGCACGATCCGGAGGTTGGGATTGGCGTTCTCCAGCTCCCCAAGCTCGTCGAGGAACGCCGTCGATTCCCGATCCCGATTCGAGTAGATCAACGTCACGCGATACGCAAGCCCCTGCTCCTGGATGTGGCGGAGCATGCTGCGAAAGACCGTGATCCCGATCCCGCCGGCCACGAACACGAGCGGCCGCGAGGGATCCTCGGGCAGCCCGAAGCTTCCCTTGGGAGGCTCGACGTCCACATCCGCTCCGACGGGAAGCTCGGCGAGAGAGCGCTTGAAGGCGCTGTCTCTCATCCTCGTCGCGAAGCCGAGCACGCCCGTCTCGCTCGGAGAGGTCGCGATCGTGATGTGCCTTCGCAGCCCCTTGTCGTCCTGGTGACCGACGTCGGGGAGCGTGACGAAGAAGTACTGCCCGGGCACGAAGTCGACCTTTTCGCCGAGGAGGTCGAAGGTCACCAGCAGCGTCCCTCTGGCGACCTCTCGCTTCTCCTTGATCTGCGCTCGCACCCGCCTCCTCTCACCTTGTCCTGTTCGGCGTCTTAGCGTCGCGAGCCGCACTCTTCTTACCCGGTTCGGCCCTCTCCGGATCCCTCGGTCTCCCGCAAGAACTCCCCAACGACCTGGAGATAGCGATCGCTCTCCTCGAGCGCAGGCATGTGGGAGCTCTCCTCGAAGACGACGCCGCGCGCGTTCGGGAGGCCGGCGAGGAGCGTCTGGGCGATCTTCTCCGTGCAGATGTCATAGGCGCCGCGGACGACCAGCGCGGGAACGGTGATCTCCCCCAGGCGGTCGCGGACGTCCCAGCCCTTCAGCTTCCCGGTCACCGTCCACTCGTTCGGGCCGACCATCGCGCGGTAGACCTCCGGGCCCTTCTCGGCGTGCATCCGGGCCAGCTCCGGCGTGCCCCGCGCGCCGCGGTGCACGTAGTGGTCGTCGAAGACGATGAGCGCGTCGCGGTACTCCGGGTCGTCGAACGTCCCGACCTGCTCGTGGCGGTCGAGCGCCTCGACGACGTCGGCGGGCAGCGCGGCGCGGAGGCGCACGGGCCTCGAGGACCCACTCCTCGATGCTCGCCAGCGTCGAGCTCAGGACGAGGCTCGTCAGCCCGCCGTACCCGCTGAGCGCGTGCTCGAGGGCGAGCTGCCCGCCCCAGGACGTCCCGAGGAGATGGATGCGCTCGAGCCCGAGCTGGTCACGCAGCGTCGCGAGCTCGTCGAGGAAGACCTGCACGCTCCAGTCGATGTCCTGCGGGCGGTCCGAGTTGCCGCAGCCGATCTGGTCGTAGAGGACGACGGCGCGGCCGTCCTCCGCCAGCCGCTCGAGCGGCGCGAAGTAGTTGTGGGTCGAGCCGGGCCCGCCGTGCAATGCGACGAGCGGGTCGCGGCCGTCGGCGCTCTCTCCGACGATCCGGTACCACGTGCGGTAGCCGCGGAACTCGACGTATCCCTCGCGGGCCTCCACGCCTCAGCCGCGCTCGACCTGCGAGCCGCCGACGATGGCGTCGCGCCCGTCGGCGAAGCGGACCCAGGCCTTGTGCGTGCCGTCGTAGTCGGGCCCCCAGAGGACGAGCGTGGCCTCCTCGCCGCGGACCCGGCACGGCTCCGAGCCCTCGGGGTCGAGCCCGCGCCAGACACGGACGAACGGGTTGGTCTCGAGCTCGTCCGCGACCGTGGTCGGCTCCCGGTGGCCCGGGTGGAGGCGGGTCTCGGGCGGCAGCGTCAGGAGCACCTCCATGATCGAGTGCACCTGCTCCTGGAACCCGTTCGGGCCGCCACCCGCCGTGCCGCCGACGGTTCCCTTGAAGAGACAGTCGGCCGTGAGGCAGCCGGTCCCGTCGACGAGGAAGGCGATGTGGTCGGGACAGTGGCCGGGCGTGTAGAGCGCCTTGATCTCGAGCGCACCCGTCGTGAACGTGTCGCCGTCGGCGAGCCGCTCGTCGGCCTCGACCGCCGTGTCGGGGTGCGCGAGCAGCGGCACGCCGTGGCGGCCGGCCAGCGCCTCGATCCCGACGACGTGGTCGCCGTGGCCGTGCGTGCAGAGGACGTGCGTGAGCGTGATCCCCTGCTGCTCGACCAGGCGCTCGAGCTCTCCCTCGAGGCCGTTGGCGTCGACGAGGACGCCGCTCCCGCCGGGGCCCTCGGCGACGAGGTACGCATTCGAGAGCCAGTCCGGATGCTCGACGCGCTCGACGATCACGCGAAGTCGATCACGCTCCGGATGCCGTCGCCGGCCTCCATCAGCTCGAAGCCGCGGTTGACCTCGTCCAGTGTGAGCTTGTGGGAGACGAACGAGTCGACGTCGATCTCTCCGGCCAGGTACCGCTGCACGTACGCGGGCACGTCCTCGCGACCCTTGCAGCCGCCGAAGGACGAGCCGGCGATCCGCCGCCCGGTGATCAGGAAGCGCGGGACGACGTTCAGCGTCTCGCCCTTCCCGGCCACGCCGCACATGGTCGCCAGGCCCCAGCCCATGCGGGCCGACTCGACCGCCTGGCGCATGACCCCGACGTTGCCCGTCGCCTCGAACGTGTAGTCGGCGCCGAAGCCGCCGGTCAGCTCGGTGATCTGCTCGACGATGCCCTCGCCGCCGACGAGCGTCTCCGTCGCGCCGTGGTGCGGCGCGAGCGCGAGCCGGCCTTCGGCGATGTCCACGGCGATGATCCGCTCCGCGCCGGCGAGCCGGCAGCCGACGACGGCGCCGAGCCCGACCATGCCCATCCCGAAGACGACGCAGGTCGACCCCGGCTGCACGTTCGCGGTGTTGAGCGCCGCGCCGATCCCGGTCGAGAGGCCGCAGGCGAAGAGCGCCGCGCGGTCGAGCGGCGCCTCCCGGTCGACCGTGGCGAGCGCGATCTCGGGCATGACCGTGTACTCCGCGAACGTCGACGTGCCCATGAAGTGCCGGATCGGCTCGCCGTCGCGGGAGAGCCGCGGCGTGCCGTCGGGCAGGTAGCCCTGGTTCTGCATGTCCCGGATGGCGAGGCAGAGGCCGATCCCGGGCTGTCGGCAATGGACGCACTCGCCGCACTGCGGGGCGAAGAGCGTCACGACGTGGTCGCCGGGCTCGACGAGGGTCACGTCCTCGCCGACCGCCTCGACCACACCCGCGCCCTCGTGCCCCAGCACGGTCGGGGAGTAGCCGGACGGGTCGGCGCCGGAGGCCGTGTACATGTCCGTGTGGCAGACGCCGCACGCGACGAGCCGGACGAGCACCTCGCCCGCCTTCGGCTCGGCGAGGTCCAGCTCCTGGACGACGAGCGGGCTCCCGAACTCCTCGAGGACTGCGGCTCTGATCTTCACGGGCGGAAACGTAACCGAGCCGGACCGGGTTAAGGTGTCGCCGACAACGCCCTCCGATCGGGCGCGGGCTCACCGCATACGTGCCCGGGCGATCCGACGACAGGAGGCGCCGTGAACCACCATGGCTCGGAAAGCTATTACGTCGTAGGCGAAGGCCTGCTCACGGAGAGCGGCGAGGGCCGCGACGAGACGCTCGCGGCCGCGCTCCCGGCAGCAGCGCCGCCGCCGCCGTTCCGCTTCTCGCGGATGGGGCCCGTCGGCGCCGGACGCCAGCTCCCCACGCCCAACCGCAGGAAGGTCGCCGCCGAGATGGCCGGCGGCGGCGGAGGCGCGTCGCAGATCCCGGCCGGCTACACGTACCTCGGCCAGTTCGTCGACCACGACCTCACGTTCGACAAGACGAACGTGATGCTCGGCGAGGGCGTGTCGCCCGCGGAGCTCCTGCAGGCACGCTCGCCGAGCCTCGACCTCGACTCCCTGTACGGAGCGGGGCCGACCGACCCGGCGTCGGCGAAGTTCTACGCGCCCGACGGCCGCCACTTCAAGCTCGGCAGGACGTCCGCGATCGAGGGCATCCCGCCCAGGCAGGGGTTCGACCTGCCGCGCGGCGCCGGCCGGACGGTGGCGGCGAAGCGCAAGGCCATCATCCCCGACCCGCGGAACGACGAGAACCTCGCGGTCGCGCAGACGCACCTCGCCTTCATGCGCTTCCACAACCGCGTCCTCGACACCCTGCCCTCCTCGGTCCCGCAGGCGCAGCGTTTCGCCCGCGCGCGCGAGATCGTCACGAAGCACTACCAGTGGATGCTCCGCACCGACTACCTGCCGCGGATCTGCGCGCCGGGGATCGTCAACAACGTCTTCTCGAGCGGCCGGAAGGTGTTCGAGGTCGGCGCCGCGCCGACCGACGTCCCGACGATGCCGATCGAGTTCTCCGTCGCCGCTTTCCGGCTCGGGCACTCGATGATCCGGGAGACCTACAACTGGAACCGCGTCTTCGACGACGGGTTCGGCGACCTCTTCCTCCTGTTCGAGTTCTCGGGCGGGAGCGGAAGCCTCGGCGGCAGCCGCACCCTCCCGAGCAACTGGATCGCCGACTTCCGCCGGCTCTACGACTTCAAGGAGGCGGGGCGGAACGACCTGGCGGTGCCCGAGCGCAAGTTCAACCGGGCCATGCGCATCGACACGACCCTCACGCCCACGCTCCAGTTCGTCCCGGGCTTCGACTTCTCGGAGGCCAACCTCGCGTTCCGGAACCTGACGCGGGCGAAGATGGTGCGGCTCGCGACCGGCCAGCAGATGGCCACGTTCATGAAGAACAAGGGCGTGAACCTGACGAAGCTCACGAACGCCCAGATCCGCGACGGCAGGAACGGCGCCGGCCTCGAGGGGCTGACCGGGCCTCAGCGCGCGGCATTCCTCAAGGACACACCGCTCTGGTTCTACATCCTGCGCGAGGCCGAGCTCAACCAGGGCAAGCTGAAGGCCGTCGGGGCGAGGATCGTCGCCGAGACCCTCCACCGGGCGATGGAGGGAAGCCGTCACTCGATCGTCCGCGACCCGGGTTGGCGGCCGACGCTCGGCCCCAACAACACCACGTTCCGGATGGTCGACCTCCTCCTCTTCGCCTTCCGGGGTCAGAAAGCGCTGCTGAACCCGCTGGGGAACTGAGTTCCATGGCAACCAACATCGACAAGCACCAGGAGCGCGTAAAGCAAGGTCTCAGCCGGGCCTTCGACGACCCTCGCACCACCGTGACGACCTTCGACATTGACGAAGACCGGCTGATCATCTTCAGCGATCACCATCGCGGCGCCAAGGACGGCGCGGACGACTTCTGGCGCTGCGAGCGCGCGTATCACGCCGCGCTCGGCCACTACTTCGAAGCGGGGCACAGGCTCGTCCTACTTGGCGACGTCGAAGAGCTCTGGGAGAACAAGCCTGACGAGGTGATGAGGAAGTACCGACGAACGCTCGAGCTCGAGCAGGAGTTCCAGCGCGACGGACGCCTCGAGCGGTTCTGGGGCAACCACGACGACAATTGGCGGCATGAGAAGGACATCCAGAAGTACCTGCACCCGCTCTATCCGGGGCTCGCCGTTCACGAGGCGATGCGGATCCAGGTCATCGAGAACGGCAAGCAGAGAGGGACGCTGTTTCTCGTTCACGGCCATCAAGGAACGCTCGACAGCGATCGCTACGGAATGTTCTCCCGGCTTGTCGTGCGGAACGTCTGGCGACCCTTCCAGCAGCGTTTCAAGATCCCGTCGACCACACCTTCGCGTGACTTCGCCTTACGCAAGGGTCACAACGACGCGATGTTCGAATGGGCGAAGGGACGCCCGGAGAAGCTCGTTCTGATCGCGGGGCACACGCACCAACCGGTCTTCAGCGACCCAGAGGTCAAGCCCGAGCGGAAGCCCGACATCGTTGGTGAGGAGCTCCGGATTCTCCGCGCATCCGGAAACGCGACGCCGGCGCAAATCGCCGCACTGCGGGCGGAGTACGAGCTCGTCGAGACGGAGCAGTTCGGGAACCCGCCGAAGAAGATGCCGCTGCCGTGCTACTTCAATACGGGCTGCTGCTCGTACGGGGACGGCGACGTGACCGGCATCGAGATCTCCGACGGGCTGATCCGGCTCGTTCGCTTGCTCAACGACGAGTCCAAGCCCGAGGTCAGGGAGCTCGCGAAGGAGCCGTTGCGCGAAATCCTCGACAAGGTGGAAGGCTCGCACCTCAAGTGACCCCCCCTGCCCACGGTCTCCGCGCCACGGACGCATCGCCACGCTCCGACGCTGATGACGCCTCGCCGCTTGCGGGAGCGCGACGTCGTCGAGCAGAGGCCGCGCCCCTGCTGCCGGAGCGTCTTCCTCGACCCCTTTGTCCTGCGTGCCTCGGGCTCGTCAGGACGACGCGGCGCCTGACGGCGCTGGCGCGGTTCGAGCGCTCGCCTCGGTGCCGCGGCGCAGACCGGCGCTGCCTGTACTCGCCGAAGGCCGGGCTCCAGCGGGAGAGCGACCAGTCGGCGTCGAGCGGAAGCTCGCCGCGGGCAGCCGCGATGGCCTCTGCGACGCTCTCCCCGCCGCCGAGGGCGGAGCGATGGTCTCCGTCCGGGCTCTCGAACGTGACGTTCAGGAGATAGGCGTTGAAAAGGCGGACGCGGGGCCGGCGGGTGCGCCGGAACGGATGGACGAGTGCGGATGCGGTCATCGGAGGGTCTCCTGCGGTCGTTGAAGCGATGCCCGCATGATCCCGCCGGCCGCGACGAGGGCCAGGGAGCCAGCCTGCGTCCCGCGGTGGGGATAACCGTCCCGGTTCCGGATGGACAGGCGGGCCCCGGGGAGTGGAGTCTCGATGGGGCCCGCCCGTGCTCGAGGAGGAGCTAGTCGATCGCGAAGGTCACCGTGAGCGTGGCGCCGACGTCCTGCGTCCCCGGCTCGATCGCCGCGTCGGCCGCAGCGGCGTCCGCGGCCTCATACAGGGCCGACCCCGCCGCCTCCGCCGCCCTCGACGATCGCGATCGGCGCGCCGAGGGTGACCCCGGCCTTCTCCGCGATCGCCTCGGCGCGCGCCCGCGCGTCGTCGAACGCGGCGTCGACCGCGTCCGCGTACTGGCTCTCGGCGTCGGACACGGTGAGCGTCGGCCCGTAGACCTGATTCGCGCCGGCGGCGACCGCCGCGTCGAGGGTCGGCCCCGCCTGGTCGAGGTCGCGGATGGTGGCCCGCACGGTGTTGGAGGCGTCGTAACCCATCACCGAGAGCCCGTCCTCGCCGGTCCGTGGATAGACGGAGACCTGCTCGGTCCGCAGGTCGTCCTGCGCCACGCCTGCCTCGCGGAGCGCGGCCACGACCCGCTCGGTCGCCTCGGTCGCGTCGGCGAGCGCCGCGGCGGCGGTGTCGGCCGACGCCTGGACGCCGAAGGACCACTCGGCCACGTCGGGCGCGACCTTCACGGAGCCGGTGCCGACCACGGTGATGCCCGCGGTCGAGAGGGACGCGCCGGCGGCGAGGGACTCCGCGGACATGCCGGCCGCCAGGACGCCGCTCTCGAGGCCGCCGACGGCGACGCCGTCCGAGCCATCGTCGTCGCCGCTGCAGCCGGCCGCGAGGACGGCTGCGGCAAGGACGACGGCTGCGATCGCGCTCCTGGTCATTCGCTCCTCCGATCTCGTTTGCTGCTTCGACGGAAGGAGCGGCCCGGAAGTTCCCGGGCTCAGCGCGCCATGCCGGCCAGCAGCTCGTCGAGCACGCGCTCGACACGCTCGCCGGGCGAGACGAGCGCGAGGCGGAGTGCGCAGCCGACGCACGGCGCCGGCAGCGCTGAGGCGGCGAGGGCGACGCGGCGGAGCAGCGCGCGCCGCTCCTCGAGGTCACGCTGGCGCCGGGCGCAGTACTCGGCGAAGCGGCCCTCGGGCGTGTCGAGCCAGGCACGAAGTTCGCACTCGAATGTGCTCCAGCGCGCCTCCCGGAAGCTCTGCGGCGTCCTCACGGAGCCGGGAGCGTATGTAAGGCTTACCTGACCGTCAAGGTAAGGAGACCCGTCCCACCTACCAGCCACCTCGCCAACTACCGCACATCTCGCCCCTTTGCGACCCCGAGTGCGCCGATCCTAACGACCGCATATGACGAGTCAACCGATCTGAAACGATCATCCTGCCGTGCTCAAGCTCTACGACTACGCGGCCTCCGCGAACTGCTACAAGGCGCGCCTCCTCTTCGCTCAGCTCGGCCTCGCGTACGAGCGCGTCCCCGTCGACATCTTCGCCGGCGAGTCCACGACGGCCGAGCACCTGGCGCGCAACCCGGCCGGGCGGACCCCGGTGCTCGAGCTCGACTCCGGCGAGACGATCGCCGAGTCGAACGCGATCCTCCTCTACCTGGGAGAGGGGACGCCGTTCGTGCCGGAGGCGCTCGGCGAGCGCGCTCGTGTGTGGCAGTGGCTCTTCTTCGAGCAGAACCTCTTCGAGCCGAACGTCGGGACGGCGCGCTTCTGGCGCCTCACCGGCCGCGACACGCTCAAGCCCGAGGTCTTCGCGGCGCGGCTGGAGTCCGCCCGCGCCGGGCTCGACACGCTCGACCGCGGGCTCGCCGGGCGTCGCTTCCTGCTGGGCGAGGCCTACACGGTCGCCGACGTCTCGCTCTACGCCTACGCCCACGTAGCCGGCGACGCCGGGATCGACATGGGCGAATACGGCGAGGTCGGCGCCTGGCTGCGCCGGGTGGAGGCGACCCCGGGCTTCGTGAACGACCTCGAGCCGTATCCGCCGGGCGCCACCGCGGGCGCGGCCGGCCCATCCGTGCACGGCTGACCTCGAACAGCGTCCGGGCACGGGCGTATTTTCGTGGCGAGTGGCACGAGCGCACGACCCGTTTCTCGTCTTCCAGGAGGAGGCGATCGGGTGGTGGGACGAGCCGGCGCCGGAGCCGCGGCGCCCGCCGCGCCCGCGCAGGCCCCCGCCGAGAACGCTCGCGGGCGACCTCGCCCGCCTGCAGCGCCGCCTCTCGGCGGAGTCGCAGGGCCCGCTCCTCCTCGGCGCGGCGATCGGGCTGCTCCTCCTCATGGCGCTCGCCTACGTCGTGCTCGGGCGCGACGGCGGGCCTTCCGCGCCCGTTCAGGGGCTGAGCCGCCACCCGTCACGGCGCCGACGCCCGCCGCGGCGGCAGCCGTGCCCGTCGCGCCCTCGGACCCGACCCTCCGCAGCGGCGACCGCGGCGTCGCCGTCCGCGACCTCCAGCACGCGCTCGCGGCGCTCGGCTACTCCACGGCGGTCGCAGACGGGGCCTTCGGCGAGGGCACGGCCGCGGCCGTCGCCGCGTTCCAGGCGGACAACGCGCTCCTGCCGGACGGGATCGCCGGGTCGTCGACCGCGGCCCAGCTCCGCAAGGTCATCGCCGGACAGGCGAGGGAGTCCGCCAACACCGCGCTGGCCGGGCTGGGAGCCGCGGAGTCGGCGGGCCGCCTCGGGCCGAAGCTGACGGCCGAGTACCGGGCCGCGCTGGACGACGCTCTTGCTGCGATCGGCACCCTGCCGCCCGGCCGGGGCGCGTCCATCGAGCTCGTCCTCGGCGACGTGGCCGCGCACGCCGACGTCTACGACAGGGGCCGGGCACTCGCGCTCTTCGGGATGCTGACCGCGAACGTCGCGCACTTCGCCGAGAACCCCGTGCCGCTTCCGCCCGCCGACATGACCGGCGAGGACGGGGTCGTCTACCGCTGGTTCGCCGCGCACGGCTTCCAGTTCCATCCGCTGGCCAACTTCGCGACGCTCAACGGCCACGCGAAGAACGAGCGCCGCGAGCAGGCCGGACAGCTGGCCGAGGCCATGGTGGCCCGCGGTCTCAGGGAAGGCCGCACCCTCACCTGGGAGTACTACTTCCCCTTCGCGGGCCCGGGGCGCTGGACGTCGGCGCTCGCCCAGGCCGCCGGCGCACAGGCGCTCGCGCGAACCGGCGCCCTGCTCGAGGACGACGCGCTCCTCGCCGGAGCGGGCGCGACCTACCGGGAGATCGCCCGCGATCTCTCGCAGAGCCTCGGCGGCGGGACGTGGGTCAAGGAGTACAGCTATTCCGACATGGCCGTCCTGAACGCGCAGCTGCAGTCCATCGTCTCCCTCGCCGAGTATGCGCGGATCACGGAGGACGCAGAGGCGCAGCGCTACGTCGAGAGCCTCAGCACCGCCGCCCGCACGCTCCTCCCCGAGTTCGACACGGGCTGCTGGTCGCGCTACTCGCTCGGCGGGTCGCCGGCATCCGACCAATACCACCGCTACCACGTGAACCTCCTGGAGCGGCTGGCCGAGATCGAGAGCCACGCGATCTGGGCGGAGACCGGCGCGCGTTGGAAGGGCTATCTCAGCTCCGGCTGCTGAGCCGCTCGCGCGAAATGCTCCCTACCCGGGAGCGTCCACCTCGGGACGCCGGCGGAGCGTCAGCAGGTAGACGAACGGCGTCGAGAAGACGATCAGGAGGAGCGCCGGGAGCGCCGCGCGCGAGTAGGCGGCGACGGTCGTCGCCGTCCAGACCTCGGTGGCGAGCGTCTCGAACCCGATCGGCGCGAGGAGGAGCGTCGCCGGCAGCTCCTTCATGGTCGAGAGGAAGACGAGCGCGGCTCCGGCCAGGAGCCCGGGGGCGACCAGGGGCGCCGTCACCGTGAGGAACGCCTGCCGCGGCGTCTTCCCCAGGCCGCGCGCGGCCTCCTCGAGGTGCGGGTCGACACGGAGCAGCGCCGAGTGCGAGCCGGCCACCGCCTGCGGGAAGAAACGGACGACGTAGGCGAAGATCAGGAGCGAGAGCGTCTGGTAGACGGGGCTCGCGTAGTTCGCCGCGAAGAAGACGAGCGAGAGCGCGATCACGATCCCCGGCAGCGCGTTCGAGGAGTACGACAGCCGCTCGAGCGCGTGCGTCCACCGCGCCGGATAGCGGACGGCGAGGAGCGCGACCGGGAGCGCCGCGAGGACGGCGACGCCCGCTGCGAGCCCTGACGCCATCACCGAGTTGAGCGCAGGGCCCCAGGCCTCGTCCAGGTCGCGGTTGAGCGAGATCGCGCGCTCGAGCCAGTAGCCGATCACCGCCAGCGGCAAGGCGAGGGCGAAGCCGACGACCGCGGTGCAGAAGGCGAGCGCGGGCCAGCGCCAGCGGCCCAACGGCACGGGGCGCGACACGCGGGCCGCGCCGGGGGACGTCCGGTGGTAGCGGACGCGCCCGCGGGCGGCGTACTCGAAGACGAGCACGATCGCGGTCAGCACCACCAGCACGAGTGCGAGCACGGCGGCGGGCGTGCGGTCGAAGAGCGACCGGTACTGCACGAAGATCGCCCGCGTCAGCGAGCTGTACTGCATGAGCGAGACCGCGCCGAAGTCCGAGAGCGTGTAGAGCGCGACGAGCAGCGCGCCGGCGCCGAGCGATGGGCGCATCGCGGGGAGCGTCACCCGCCGGAAGGTGTGGAGCCCGGGGCGCCCGAGGCCCCTCGACGCCTCCTCCAGCGCCGGGTCGAGGTCGCGCAGCGCGGCGACAGCGAGAAGGTAGACGTACGGGTACGTCGAGATCGTCAGCGCGACGGTGGCGCCGACCAGCCCGTAGATCTCGGGGACGCGCTCGACGCCGAACGGCCCTTCGAGCACCTGCTGGAGGAAGCCGCGGGGCCCGAAGGCGGCGAGCAGGACGAGCGCGGCGACATAGCTCGGGATCACGAGCGGGAGCGCCGCCGCGACGGCCCAGAAGCGCTGGAGGGGAAGGTCGGTGCACGCGACGAGCCACGCGAGCGGGACGCCGATGAGGAGCGTCGCGCCCGTGACGAGCACGACGAGCAGCGCCGTGTTGCCCACGAGCTCGAGGATCCGCTCCTGCCCGAGCACCGTCCAGGCACTTGTGCCGGCGTCCGCGACGCGGACGACGAGGTAGACGAGCGGGAGGCAGACGAGCGCGACGGCCAGGAGGCCTGCCGCGGCAAGGAGCGCGGGCGGGCGCTTAGTGGAAGATGGCGACACGGCCGGCGTGCGGGCGCACGGCCACGCGGGCCCCGAGCGGGATCGCCTCGTCGGAAGGCCGCTGCGAGAAGAGCGTCGTCCCGTCGGCGAGCCTCACGCGGTAGAAGACGTCGTGCCCGCGGAACTCGCGGCCGACGACCTCGCCCTCGCCCTCGGGGTCGAGCGCCAGGCGGAGGAGCTCGGGCCTGACGAGGACGTCGACCTCGCCGGGGCCGTCGCCGTTCGGCGCCGGGAAGCGGCCGACGAGCGTCTCGACGAGCCCGTCCTCTACCCGGCCCGGGAGCACGTTGGCGGCGCCGACGAACTCGGCGGCCCAGCGGCTCGCGGGGTCGTAGTAGATCTCCTCGGGGACGCCGGTCTGGACGATCTCGCCGTCCCGCATGAGCGCGACCCGATCGGCGAGGGCGAAGGCCTCCTCCTGCTCGTGCGTGACGAGGAGGACAGTGACCCCGGTCGCCCGCAGGATCGCCGCCAGCTCGTCGCGCATCGACGTGCGCAGCACGGGGTCGATGTTGCTCCAGGGCTCGTCCAGGAGGACGACGGCCGGCTCGGGCGCGAGCGCGCGGGCCAGCGCGACCCGCTGCTGCTGGCCGCCCGAGAGCTCGTACGGGTAGCGGTTGCCGAGGCCGGCAAGGCCCACGAGCTCGAGCGCCTCGCGCACGCGCGCGTCGCTCCCGCGGCGTGGGAGCCCGTAGCCGACGTTCGCGGCCACGGTCAGGTGCGGGAAGAGCGCGTAGTCCTGGAAGACCATGCCGACGTGGCGCCGCTCCGGCGGGACCCACGGGCCGCCGGCGACGACCTGGTCGCCGATGCGGACGAGGCCCGCCTCGGGGCGTTCGAAGCCGGCGATCAGGCGCAGGAGCGTCGTCTTCCCGCAGCCGCTCGGCCCGAGCAGCGCCAGGAACTCGCCCTGCTCGACGTCGAGGGTGGCCTCCTCGACCGCCCGGACCTCGCCGAAGCGCTTCGAGACGCCCTCCAGATGGATCATTCTCCGACCCATGTCAGGGAAACCTTACAGCAGCTGCGAGCGTGCCCCTACGAGGCCTTCGGCAACAATGGGCGGGTGGTCAGACGCCTCATCGTGGCCGCAGCCGTCGCCCTCGTCGCCGCTCCCGTCGCCGACGCGGCGCCGCTCATCTGCCTCGATCCGGGGCATGCGCGCACCCCGAACCTGACTACCGAGCCGATCGGGCCGGGCTCGACGACCCGCAAGATCAAGGACGGCGGCGGGGCCAGCGGCGAAGCCCCCGTCGTGCTGGCGATCGGCCTCAAGCTGCGCAGCCTCCTGCTCGACCGCGGCTACCGGGTGGCGATGACGCGCAACGGCCCGACCTTCACGCGCGGCGCCGGCGGCAACGTCGACCGGGCGAAGTTCTGCAACCGCCAACGCGCGGCGCTGATGATCCGCATCCACGCCGACGGGTCGTCCAACCCGCGGACGCACGGGGTGTCGACCCTCTACCCGGCGTGGCGCCGGGGGTGGACCTCCGACATCTATCGACCGAGCCTGCGGGCGGCCAGGGTCGTCCACCGCAACGTCCTCAGGACGACCGGCGCCGCGAACCGCGGCCTCGTCGCGCGCAGCGACCTCACCGGGTTCAACTGGGCGAACGTGCCGGTGATCCTCGTCGAGACGGGCTTCATGTCGAACCCCACCGAGCGGCGGAAGCTCCAGTCGCGCGCGTACCAGTGGCGCGTTGCCCGGGGCCTCGCCGCCGGCACCGCAGCGTTCGTCCCGCCGTCGTGACGGACGGCGTCGTCGCGGCGGTGTGCCGCAGCGAGACGCACACGATGTCGAAGCCCGTGCGGGAGAGCATCGTGCTGGTCGCCGGCCTCGGGGTCGACGGCGACGCGCACCAGGGAGTCCGGGTCAAGCACCGCTCGCGCGTCAGAAAGGACCCGACCGCGCCGAACCTCCGCCAGGTCCACGTCATGCACGCGGAGCTGCACGAGGAGCTCGCCGCGAAGGGCTTCCCGGTCTCGCCCGGACAGCTCGGCGAGAACGTGACCACCCGCGGTGTCGACCTCCTCGGCCTCCCGGCCGGGACGCGGCTCCACCTCGGCGAGACGGCGGTGGTCGAGCTGACCGGCCTGCGCAACCCCTGCACGCAGCTGGACGGGATCCAGGATGGGCTGATGGCCGCCACGCTCGATCGCGACGAGGACGGCGGGCTCGTGCGCAAGGCGGGCGTGATGGGGATCGTCCTGGCCGGCGGCGAGGTGCGCGCCGGGGATCCCGTCCGGGTGGAGCCGCCGTCCGAGCCGCATCGCGCGCTCGAGCCGGTCTGAGCCGGCTCAGGGGCCCTCGACGAGCTCCTTGAGGCGGGCGAGGTCCTGCTCCAGGCGCCTCTGGGCGTGCCGCGTGACGACCGGCGCGGCGAGCCGGGCGGCGCGCTGCTTGTACTCGGTCTCGATGACCGCGGTCAGTCGCGTGCGGCCTCCCTCCAGCTCCTCGAGCCGCTGCGAGCTCGTCGCGTCGAAGACCTTGGAGACCAGGTGCACGGTCATCGCGTGCGGCGGCTCGAGCTCGACGATCTCCGCCTCGAGCTCCACGCGCTGGCCGATGTCCTCGAAGACGTCCCGGAAGCGGCTGCCGACCTCGGGCGAGCCCTCGGTGAGGGGCTCGCTCTCCGTCAGGGCGCCCATCCATTCGCAGCGGCGCTCGGAGGCGGCGAGCCAGGGAAAGACCTCGGCAGGCGCAGCAGCGATCTCGATCGAGGCCTCGTTCCGGTGCACGCTTGGGCGGTGAGGTCAGGCCTGATCGGGCTTCTCGCCCGACCGGCGCATCTCCTCGGCGGCCGAGCGGCCTTCCTCGTGGATCCGCCTGCGCATGGCCTCGAACTCGTCCGCCGGGGGAGGCTCGGCCGGAGCCGCCGGCTTCTTCCGCTGCTCGGGCGGAGCCGCCGCCTCGGGCTTCGGCTCCGGCTCCGGCTCGGGCTCGGGCTCGGGCTCGGGAGGCTCCTCGGCGGCCGGTGGCGGCGCGTCCACGTAGTCCAGCGGCGGCGCTGAAGGCGCGGGCTCCTCGACGAGCGTCTCCGCGCCCATCCCGGCTGCCTCGAAGTCGTTCTCGTCGGCGGCCGCGACCCGAGCCTCGGCGAGCTTCTGCCGAAGCTCCTCTGCCCGCTGGTCGGGAGGGGCCGGCGGGGCCTCGGGTGCACGCCGCCAGCGGGAGAACAGGGCCCCGAACGCGGCCCCGGCGGCCGCGGCGAGCGCCAGTTTCGCGTTTGTCCTCACTCTCGCCACTCTTTCACGACACAGAGGGGTCGGGCAACTCTCGGGCCGCCGCTATACTCGACGAGCTTCCTGCTTCGCCGGGCCCCGCTGATTCCCGAGCGGTGCGCGAAGGCGGGGCCGTGTAGACCGAGGGAAGGAGAGACGGGAACCGATGAATCCATACGAGATCATGCTGCTGCTCGATGCCGAGCTCGCCGAGGAGCGCCAGAACGAGATCCTGACGCGGATCCGGGAGCTGGTGGAAAAGCGCGGCGGCAGCTGGCAGAGCGACGACGCCTGGGGCAGGCGGAAGCTCGCCTTCGAGATCGACAAGAAGACTGAGGCCTTCTACTACCTGCTCGTCTTCGACAGCGACGCCGAGACGCTCGACGAGCTGACCCGCGTCCTCAAGATCACCGACGGCGTGCTCAGGCACATGGCCGTCCGCAGGATCCCGACCGCCCGCACGACCTCGCAGCGCGAGCCCTCCCAGCACCACGCGCGCGAGTCCCGCGAGTCGTCCCCGCCGCCCCCGCGCGAGACCGTCCCGGCGGCCGAGTAGCATAGAACAAACGTTCGACTGAGGAGCTCTGAAGCCATGGCTGGAGATATCAACCGCGTAACGCTCGTCGGGCGCCTCACCCGCGACCCCGAGCTTCGGCACCTGCCGTCCGGCTCGCCCGTCCTGCAGCTCGGGCTCGCCGTCAACGGGCGCCAGAAGGACGACGCGGGCAACTGGACCGACAAGCCCAACTTCTTCGACGTCAAGGTCTTCGGGAACCAGGCGGAGATGCTCTCGCAGCACCTCGCCAAGGGCCGCCGCGTGGGCATCGACGGCCGGCTCGACTGGTCCTCCTGGGAGGCCCAGGACGGGAGCAAGCGCTCCAAGGTCGAGGTCGTGGCCTTCCAGGTGCAGTTCCTGGATAGCCGCACCGACGGCGGCGAGCAGGGCCAGTACATCCCGTCCTCCGACGTTGCGGCCGACCGCTCGGACTTCGCGCCGGCCGGCGCCGCCGCGGCGGACGACGACATTCCGTTCTAGAGAGCGAGGTTCGAAAGCAGATGGCACGAGAGCAGGCCAAGCGCCGCCGCACGTCTCCCTCGACGGGCCCGACCCGGCGGAAGAGCTGTTACTTCTGCCGGGAGAAGATCGAAGAGGTCGACTACAAGAACTACAACCAGCTGCGGCGCTACATCTCCGAGAAGGGCAAGATCCGCTCGCGGCGGATCACGGGCGCCTGCCGCCGCCATCAGGACCAGATCGCGGTCGCTGTGAAGCGGGCGCGTGAGGTCGCGCTCCTGCCCTACGTCGAGTCGCACCACGGGAGCGGCGGTCGCTAATGGACGTCATCCTGCTCAAGGACGTCGACAAAGTCGGCCTGCGCGGCGAGGTCGTCTCGGTCTCGCGCGGCTACATGCGCAATTACCTCCAGCCGCGCAAGCTCGCAGAGCAGGCGACCGAGGCCAAGGTGGCCGAGCTGGCCAAGCGGGAGGCTGAGCGCGCGCGCCACGAGGCCCGCACGGCCGACCAGGCCGAGGCGATCGCCGAGACGCTGCGCAAGACGGTGCTCCGCTTCGAGGTCAACGCCGGCGAGCGCGGCACGCTGTTCGGCTCCGTCACGTCGACCGACATCACCGACGAGCTCTGGCGAGCGCGGAAGATCCGGATCGACCGGCGCAAGATCGATCTCTCCGACCCGATCAAGCGGATCGGGCGCTACGAGATCCCGATCACCGTCTTCGAGGGCGTGGTCGTCGAGGTGAAGACGCTCGTCGTCCCGATCGGCGGCGAGCTACCTCCGGAGGAGGAGCTCGAGGCCTACGCCGCCGAGGAGGCTGCGGAAGCCGAGGCGGCTGCCGAGGCCGACCGCGCGGCGGCGGCCGAGGCGCAGGCCGCGATCGAGGAGGTCGTCGAGGCCGAGGAGGCTGAGGAAGCCGCCGAGGCCGAGACCCCGACTGACGATGCCGAGGCTGTGGGCGCCGAGCCCGTCGAGGCCGAGGCCGCACCCGAGCCGGAGGCGTCCGCCGAGCCGGAGCCGCCTGCAGAGCCCGAGCCCCAGGCCGACGCAGAGGCCGAGCCCGAGGACGCGGAGGCCGAAGGCCGCTAGAGGTTGGGCGCCCGCCGGCTTAGCCGGCCGGGCCCTCGATCAGCTCGTAGTGGGCTGAACGCTCGTCCCAGCGCGAGAGCACCGCGCGCGCCTCCTCCGGAACGACGGCGGTCTCGGCGTCGTCGCCGGCGAACGCCCTGACGGCGTCCCAGGACTCCCAGAGGGTGAGCGTGGCGAACTCGACCTCGCCCGCGGGAAGCTCGCGGCGGAAGAGGTACGTGCCCTCCTGCCCCTCGAAGGTCCGCACCCAGGGGAAGATCGTGGAGCGGAGCAGCTCCTCGTAGGCGTCCGCGTCCGCCGCGGTCGCGGCCCAGCCTCTCCACCAGCGGGCGATCACGCTTGTGAAAACGCGCGTCCGCACGACTTCCTTCCCGCCTGGGAAGAAAATCCGGGGCTGCCCCGTCTGGAGGTCAGCGGCACACGGCTCACAGAAGCCACGGGCCCTCCTCGGAAGCGAGGCGCCGGATGCGGCACCGGCGCCTCGCAACCTTTCTGTTTCGGAGCTACGAGGCCGCGAGGTCCGAGAACTTCGCGTAGCGCTTGAGGAACGAGAGCTTGACCGTGTCGGTCGGGCCGTTGCGGTGCTTGGCGACGATCACCTCGGCGAGGCCCTGCTGGTCGGACTCCTCGCCGTTGTAGTACTCGTCGCGGTAGATGAACATGACGATGTCCGCGTCCTGCTCGATGGAGCCGCTCTCGCGCAGGTCGGAGAGGATCGGCCGCTTGTCGTGGCGCTGCTCGACCGCGCGCGAGAGCTGGGAGAGCGCGATGATCGGCACGTCGAGGTCGCGCGCCAGCACCTTGAGCGAGCGCGAGATCTGCGAGACCTCCTGGACGCGGTTCTCCGCGTTCGTACCCGAGGTCATGAGCTGCAGGTAGTCGACGATGATCAGCCCGAGGTCCGGTTGCTTCGACTTCAGGCGCCGCGCCTTCGAGCGGATCTCCATCATCGTGATCGACCCCGTGTCGTCCACGTAGATCGGCGCCTTGGCGAGCTTGTCGCAGGAGGCCGTCAGCCGGGGCCAGTCATCCGCGGACAGCTTGCCGGTACGCAGGCGCTGCGACTCGACCTTGGCCTCGCTGCACATGAGGCGCTGGGTCACCTCCGACTTGGACATCTCGAGCGTGAAGAGGGCGACCGGGACGTTCTTGCGCACCGCGAGGTTGGCGGCGACCCCGAGCCCGAGGGCCGACTTGCCCATGCTCGGGCGCGCAGCCATCACGATCAGGTTCCCCTCCTGGAAGCCGGACGTGATGCGGTCGAGGTCGCGGAAGCCGGACGGCACACCGGTGACGTCGGCGCCGGACTCGTAGAGCTGGGTGATCCGCTCGAAGCTCTCCTTCAGCAGAGCCTCGATGTGGCTGAACTCGGACGTCGCCTTCTCCTGCGAGAGATCGAAGAGGATCTGCTCGGCCCGGTCGACCAGCTCGGGAGTCTCGCCGGGACGCTCCCAGCCGAGGCGGGCGATCTCGCCGCCGACGCGGATGAGGCCGCGCAGGGTGGCCGCCTCCTTGACGATCTGCGCGTAGTGGCCGGCGTTGGCGCTCGCGGGCACCAGCGCCGCGAGCTCGTGGACGCGGACCTTGCCGCCGACGTCCTCGAGCTCGCCCCGCTCGTCGAGCTCGTCGACGAGCGTGATCGCGTCGACCGGCTCGCCCTTCGCGTACAGGGCCAGCGCACCGCGGTAGATCTTCGCGTGGCTCTCCCGGTAAAACTCGTGGCCGTCGTGTGACAGGACGTCACTGACCGCCGCGATCGCCCCCGATGAGAGCATCATCGCGCCGAGGACCGATTCCTCCGCGTCGAGGTTCTGCGGGGGAACTTGGGGGTCCTGGACGGCCGCTGTCCGGGCTCCGTTTGTCGCCATCGGACGCGACTCTATGTGGCCTGTTGATTGTGAATCCACAGTCGGAAAATCCCCCCGGTGCAGGCAAAGAGAACACATGTTCCCATACCTGGCGGACGACAGTGCCCACGGGGACCCACAGCCCTGTGCATGAGATTTCCGCTCTACGCGCGAAGTTTCGCCTGATGCTCCACACCCGCCTGTGGACGAACTCCCCGCCGCCGCCGGGGTCACTAAGCTCCATTCGATGCCCGCCACCGTGATCGTCGGGGCCCAGTGGGGCGACGAGGGCAAGGGGAAGATCGTCGACCTGCTCGCCCGCGACTCGGACGTCGTCTGCCGCTACCAGGGCGGCCCGAACGCCGGGCACACGATCGTGATCGACGGCCAGCGCTTCGCGCTCCACCACGTGCCGTCCGGGATCCTCTCCGGGAAGCTCTGCGTCGTCGGCGCGGGCTGCGTCGTCGACCCCGGGCTCCTCGTCGACGAGCTCGACGAGCTCGAGGGCCGCGGGATCTCGACCGAGACCGTCCGCATCTCGGGCAACGCGCACCTGATCATGCCCTGGCACGTCGCCGTCGACTCCGCCAGCGAGCGCAAGCTCGGACGCCTCCAGATCGGCACGACGCGCCGGGGGATCGGGCCGGCGTACGCGGACAAGGCCGCGCGGATCGGCATCCGCGTCCAGGACATCCTCGACCCCAAGATCCTGCGCCAGAAGTTCGAGACCGCGCTCGCCGAGACCAACCTCGTGCTCGAGCGGATCCACGGCGTCCCTCCCCTCGAGGTCGAGGAGCTCGCCGCGCGCATGGAGGCCTACGCGGTGCGCCTGCGCCCGTACGTCGCCGACACGTCGCTGCTGGTCGACCGGGCCCTGCGCGACGGGAAGCGCGTCCTCCTGGAGGGCGCGCAGGGGACGCTGCTCGACCTCGACCACGGCACGTATCCGTTCGTGACCTCGTCCAACCCCGTCGCCGGCGCCGCTACGACCGGAGTCGGAATCGGCCCCACGCGCATCGACCGCGTCCTCGGCGTCGCCAAGGCCTACGTCACACGCGTGGGCGAGGGCCCGTTCCCCACCGAGATCGAGGGTGAGCAGTCCACGCGCGTCCGCGAGCTCGGCGCCGAGTACGGGACGACGACCGGCCGCGAGCGCCGCTGCGGCTGGCTCGACCTCGTCGCGTTGCGCTTCGCCGTGCGCGTCAACGGGATGACGAGCCTCGTGCTGACGAAGCTCGACGTCCTCTCCGCGTTCGACGAGATCCCCGTCTGCACGCGCTACCGGCTGCCCGACGGCACCGAGACGGAAGAGTTCCCGGCTCACCAGAGCGACTTCCACCACGCGCAGCCCGTGTACGAGACGCTGGCCGGCTGGAAGGCCTCGCTCGACGAGGCGGAGTCGCTCGCCGACCTTCCCGAGACCGCCCGCGCCTACATCTCGTTCGTCGAGGAGCAGCTGGGCGTCGAGGTCTGCCTCATCAGCGTCGGGGCCGAGCGCGAGCGCGTCGTCGCCCCGCGCGGGCTCGCCGGCGTCGCCGGATGAGCAGCGGCAGGAGATAATCCGGCCATGCGCCGCGTCAACCTCTTCTCGGCCGCGCTCGAGGACGCGTCCGAGCGCCCCGACGGCTTCGGCTTCTCCTTCACCCGCCTCGCGCCCGAGCTCGGCGCGAAGCTCGTGGGCGCGACGATCTACGAGCTCCCGCCGGGGCAGACCACCTTCCCGTACCACTACGAGTACGGCTGCGAGGAGTGGCTCCTCGTCGTCACCGGCCGCCCGACGCTGCGCGACCCGGAGGGCGAGCACGAGCTCGAGCCCGGCGACGTCGTCTGCTTCCCGGAGGGGCCCGAGGGCGCCCACGCCGTCACGAACAAGACGGACGAGCCCGTGCGGATCGTGATCCTCTCGACGAAGGGCTTCCCCGCGGTCGCCGTCTACCCGGACAGCGAGAAGATCGGGGTCTGGACCGGCAACGATGACGACGACGTCATGGTGCGGCGCGAAAGCGACGTCGACTACTGGGACCGCGAGACCTGAGCGTCCGGCTCGACCACGTCGTCATCGCGGTAAGCGACTGGGAGCGCTCGAACGCCTTCTACGGCGATGTCCTCGGCGCCGAGGTCGTGGCGATCGGGGCCGGCCGGTTCGCCTACGCCTTCGGCGACCAGCGCCTGAACGTCCACGGCCCCGACACCGACGTCGGCAGCCTGGTCGCGACCGAGCCGGTGCGTCCCGGAAACGCCGACCTCTGCTTCGTCTGGCCCGGCCCGATCGAGGAAGCCGTGGAGCATCTGCGCGCCCACGACGTCGAGCTCGAGGCGGGGCCCGTCGAGCGTGCAGGAGGACGCGGTCAGGGCACGAGCGTGTACTTCCGCGATCCCGGACGGCTCGCTGCTCGAGCTCATCTCGTACGCCTGACGCTCAGCGCAGGATCGTCGTCACGACGCCCGTCTCCGGGTCGACGCGGCGCACCGCCGGCTCCGGCTCGGACTGGCTGAAGAGGAGCGCGCCGTCCGGCGCGAAGGCGATGTCGCTCGGGAGGACGCCGATCTCGGTCGCCCGCATGCCGTCGTCGCTCGCCCCGAGCGAGCCCGTGCCCACGACGACCTCGAGCGAGCCGTCCTCGGCCACCCGGCTCACCCGGCCGCCCGAGGGATCGCCCGAGATGAGGTACAGCGTCCCGTCGGGCGCGAAGAGCACCTTGAACGCACCGCCTTCGAGGCCGTCGACGGCCGTCTCGATGCGGCCGCTCTCGGCGAGCACCCGCCTGATCACGTTCTGGCCGTCCGGGAAGTAGAGGTTCCCGCCCTCGTCATAGACGGCTGCGTGCGGCGACTCGACGCTCGCCTTCGTCGCGGGCCCTCCCTCGCCGGTCGTCCGTTGCTCGCCGTCTCCGGCGACCGTCTCGATGAGGCCGGTCTCCAGGTCGATGCGGCGGACGAGGTTCCCGAGCGTCGGGACGGCGACGTACCGTCCGGTCGGGTCGAGCGCGACGTGGGCGGGGAGGCCGAGGTCGGCCCGCGTCGCCGGGCCGCCGTCGCCGCTCCGCCCGTCGACGCCCGTGCCGGCGACCGTAGAGATCGTCCCGTCCGGCGCGACGGCCCGGATGCGGTTCGCCGCGAAGTCCGCGATGAAGAGGCTCCCGTCCGGGCCGAACGCAATGCCGACCGGCTCCTGGATGGTCGCCTCGGCTGCCGGCCCTCCGTCGCCGTCCGAGCCGACCTCGCCCGTGCCCGCGAAGACCTCGCTCTCCCCGGTCTCGGGGTCGACGCGGAGCACCTGGTGGAGGAGCCCGTCGGCGACGTAGATCAGGCCCTCGTCGTCGATCGCGAGGTCGTACGGAAGCTGGAGCACCGGCTCGGGGGTCTCGACCGCGGCGGTGGTCTGGCGCGCCGCGTCCTCGCCGTCTCCGCCGCAGCCCGCGGCAAGGAGGAGCAGGGCGAAGACGGCGTGCCGACGCATCGCCCCTGGTACACCGGGGCCGGGAGCGGCGTTACGCGTCTAGCGGAGCTCGGCGGCCAGCTCGAGAGCCCGCTCGCGGCCGACGCCGGCCTCGAGCCGGTAGCCGACGTCGCCCTCCTGCCAGACGAGGACGTTCCCGGCAAGAGCCCCTTGGGCGGCGCGCTCCTGGAAGTCTCCGCCGAGGTAGAAGACGACGTGCCGGTTGCCGTTGATCCAGAGCCCGCGCGCCTCGCGGACGTCGACGAGCTGCGCCTGGGTCGCCGGGCCGAGCAGCTTGTGGAAGAGGACGTCCTCGGTTGTCCACTGGGTGAGGACGAGGCGCGCGTCGCGATGGTCACCGTAGACCGCCGTGATCACCAGGCCACCCGACGGATCCCGGTACCGGTAGACGAGGTCCGGCTCGCCGAGCGACTCCGGGAGGAGGATCTCGAACGGCGCCTGCCGCTCGGCCTCGGCCAGGGTGACCTCCTCGCCGTAGACGCCCGTCCACGACGAGAGCGGCATGCTCGGGAGCTCGTCGACGCGCTCGATCCTGACGCCCGGGAGGAAGTCCAGCCAGTCGGCGAGCGCGCCGCGCGCCCCGGGCGAGACGGCGAGCACCGCCGCGAAGGCGGCGACGGCGGCGGCGAGCGCCAGGACTAGGCGGCCGGGGCGGCGCCGCCGGCCGGAGATGCCCAGGCGGGCGCCCGCGGCCCCGGCGAGGTCCGGCGTGGCCGGGAACGGATACTCCGGCGCGAGCGCGGCGAGACGACGCTCGAGGTCGTTCATGCGACCTCCTCCCCCAGCTCGCGCCGCAGCTTGCCGAGCGCGCGCCAGACCCGCACCCGCACCGCGACCGGCTTGATCCCGAGCACCGCCGCGGCCTCCTCGTCGGACAGCTCGAGGATGTAGCGGCCCACGATCGCCATGCGGTCCCCGTCGGGGAGCCTGCCGATCGCCTCCAGCAGGTGGGCGCGGTCCTCGGCGGCGAGGACGTCGGCCTCGGCGGAGCGGGCCGTGCTGTCGAACGCGGCCTCGACGGCCGCGCGCGAAGCCAGCGCCCCGCGGCGCCACGTCGAGCGCCGGTAGTTCCTCGCCTCGTTGGCGACGATGCGCAGGAGCCAGGGCCGGAAGGGCCTGCCTGTCTCGAACCGGTTCAGCGCGCCGTGGGCCTTCACGAACGCCTCCTGGGTCGCGTCCTCCGCCCCTTCCGCCGAGCCGAGGATGACGTAGGCGGTGCGGAAGGCCACGGACTCGTGCGGCCGAAGCAGCGCGACGTAGGCGTCGCCGTCGCCGCGGCGCGCCAGCTCGACGAGCTCGGCCTCGGAAGCTTCCTGCCGCACCCTTCCTCTCTATACACGCCCCGGGCGAAAAGCGTTACCGGCCGCCGGGCGACGTGGGCCGGCGCCGCGAGTTAGGTACCACTAAACCGCATGGTTCCTAGCCTTCCGGGGGTTCCGAGTTGTGACGGACCGCGCTATAAACGCTCTTCCACCACTTTGGAGGAGGGGACAAGTGCAGCGAATGAGTCGCCTTGTGGTCCTGGCGCTGCTCACTCTTCTGGTGAGCGTCGAGGCAGCGGCCGCAAGACCTGATCGCTTCTTAGGCGGGGAGATGTTCCCCGGCGAAGGAGTCGCCACAGACATGGGCCAGCACGACATGGCCGACGGCCACCTGCCTCCGGTCAACATCGGGGGCATCAAGCTCGTCGGCAAGGCCGAGGTCACCAACCCGGCCGGGACCGGAAACGACGGCCGCGTCGCGGACGTGTCCGCCTACGGGAAGTACGCCTTCCTGACGGCCTTCCGCGAGCCAACCTGCGAGCGCGCCGGAGCGCACGTCATCAACATGTCAGACCCGAAGAACCCGTTCGAGGTGACGAGCGCGTTCATGGAGACGACCCCGTTCAACTACGCGGGCGAAGGCTCCGACACGCTGCGTCTGAAGAACCAGTACTTCGACGGCGTGCTCTTCATCCACCAGAACGAGACGTGTCCCGGCGCCCCGGCTCCGACCGCGCCCAACACGCGCGGCGGGATCAACATCTGGGACATCACCGACCCGGAGCACCCCGAGCTGCTCGTCAAGCACGCCGGCGACGTCATTGGGGGCGCGGACTCGCAGCCGAACCAGACGCACAGCGTCTTCGCGTGGACGAGCCCGTTCGACGGCCGGACGTACGCCGTCCTCGTCGACGACGAGGAGTTCACCGACCTCGACATCATGGACATCACCGACCCGCGGAACCCGTTCCTGGTGAACGACACGCTCGACCTGGTCGAGCTGTTCGGGGTCGACCAGGCGTCGCCGCCCGGCCTGACGTCGATCTTCTCGCACGACATGTACGTGAAGCGCGTCGGCAAGCGACTGGTCATGAACGTGAGCTACTGGGACGGCGGCTACGTGCTCCTCGACGTCACCAACCCGACGCCGGGGAACGTGTCGCTGATCACCGAGTCGGACTTCGAGGAGCTGGATCCCGAGCGCCTGGCCCGCGGGCACGAGATCTCGCCCGAGGGAAACGCGCACCAGTCCGAGCTCTCGCCGGACAACCGGTTCCTGGTCGCGACCGACGAGGACTTCAACCCGTACCGCGTGTCGCCGAGATCACCTCGGGCCCGCACGCCGGGACGGACTTCACGGCGCTCTCAGGCTCGGGTGTGCCCCAGATCGACGCCGACACGAGTATCAGCGGCACGCCGACGTTCGTCGGGCTCGCGTGTGCCGGAACCGTGCCTGCCGGCGACGGCATCGCGCTCATCGAGCGCGGCGTGTGCTCGTTCCAGGAGAAGCTGGACACGGTCAAAGCGGCGGGCTACGACGCCGGGATCGTCTTCAACACCGTGCGTCCGGACTGCCAGAGCCTGGTGTTCATGCTCGCGGCAGGGGACATCCCGTTCGTGTTCGTCGACCGGCGACCGGCCTGCGAATCCTCGGGCAGACGCTCTCGGCCGACGTCTGCACGCAGGCCTCGCCGGCGGTTGGCTCCCCGGCCTCGTCGGTTGCGATCGAGGCGATCTTCGACGGCTGGGGCTACGTCCGCCTCTTCGAGACCTCGGTCCCGGGACAGGTGGGCGCGCCGGGCTCGATCACGTCGCTCGACACGTTCGCCATCCCCGAGTCGCAGGATCCCGCCTACGCGTCGGGCTTCGGCGACCTGTCCGTGCACGAGGTCGCGCTCGATCCCGACCCGCGCAAGCGGCTCGCTTACGTGAGCTACTACGCAGGTGGGTTCCGCGTCCTCAAGTACGGCCCGTTGGGGCTGAGCCAGGTTGGCGCCTTCATTGACGAGGGCGGCAACAACTTCTGGGGCGTCGAGGTCCACAAGATCGGCAGCCAGCAGTACGTGCTCGCCAGCGATCGCGACTTCGGGCTCTACATCTTCCGGCCGTAGCCGGAGGCGAGTACGGGTTGACGGCGGGGGCCTTCGCGGCCCCCGCCGTCACGTTGGCCCAGTCGGCGGGCTTGTTCACGTTCCGCAGGCGGCCTCGCAGCTCACGACACGCGTGGCGAGCTCCCCGAGCGCGCCGTGCAGCGCGAGCTCGCCGGAGGCGATGCCTCGCTCGAAGACGGGCAACGCCGAGCGGCGGTAAGCGCCGGGAAGCGGGCCGGTCTGGGGGACCGCCGACGTCGTGCTCCTCGGCCGCATCCGCAAGCGCGCACAGGAGGCCGGCGGTCACGAGCGGCATGTCGGTCGGGAGAACGACGACGACCTCCGGCCTCGGCCAGCCGCAGGGCCGCGGCGACGCCGACCATCGAGGCGCGGACGTCGCTGCCGTCGTCGAGCACCTCGAACGGGAGCTCGAGCCCGTCGGCGGCCTTGCCGACGACGATCACCTCGTCGAACGCCTCGGCGAGCACGCGGTGCGCCCGCTCGGCGAGCGTCTCGCCCTCGTAGCGCGCGAGCGCCTTCGGCGAGCCGAAGCGCGTGCTCGCGCCGCCGACGAGCAGGGCGCCGGCTACGCCCGTCCGGTCGCGTACCACGCGCGCGCGGTGAGGCTGAAGGGGCCTTCGGGAGCCTCGAGCCGCTCGCGATAGAGCGCCTTGAGAGCCTCCTGCCGGTCGGGGGGAAGCGAGACGGCATAGGCGCCCGCGGGGCCCACCCCTGCCGTGTAGGGCTCCCAGAGATCCTCGAAAGACTCGTACTCGGCGGACACGACGATCGCGCCGTCCTCGACGTCTTCGAGGCCGGCGTCGCGCAGCAGCCCGGCGAGCTCGCCCTCGCGTCGGTACGGCATGCGGGAGCGCTCGTCGGCGTCACCGGAGCCCTCCGGGTCGAGCTCCTCGACGGCGTCCCAGAACCTCCCCAGGAGCTGCATCTCGCCCCCGTAGTCCCAGACGCACGCAGCCACCGTGCCGCCGGGCCGCGTGACGCGCCGCATCTCCGCGACGCCGGCCGCGGGGTCGGCCATGAAGTTGACGACGAGCAGGGCGAGCGCGGCGTCGAAGGAGTCGTCCTCGAACGGCAGCGACTCGGCGACGCCCTGCCGGACGTCGGCCTCCGGGAAGCGCTCGCGGAGCGCGGCGACGAACGGCTCTGATGGGTCGACGGCGGCCACCCGCCCCGGCCCGGCGATCTCGACGAGCCGGCGCGTCCCGACCCCGGAGCCGGCGCCGACGTCCAGCACCGACACCCCCGGGGCGAGGGCCGCGCGCTCGGCGAGCGCGTCGCACAATGCGTAGCTGTAGCGGCCGACGAAGCGGTCATACGCTTCCGCCGCGACCGCGAAGGTCACGCGATCCGCCAGGGCTCGGAGTACACGTTCACGCGCCCGTCGCGCACGAAGCCGCAGAGCGTCACCCCGCGATCGCGGCCGAGCTCGACCGCGAGCGACGAGGGCGCCCCGACGGCGACGACGATCGGACAGCCGGCGACCGCCGCCTTCTGGACGAGCTCGAACGAGAGACGGCCACTGACGCAGACGACCTTGTCCGCCAGTGGAAGAAGCCCGTCGAGGAAAGCCCGGCCGACGACCTTGTCGAAGGCGTTGTGCCTGCCCACGTCCTCGCGCGCGTGCAGAAGGTCGCCGGCGGCCGTGAAGAGGCCCGTGGCGTGCAGGCCGCCGGTCGCGGCGAATGTCGGCTGGGAGGCGCGCAGACGGTCCGGGAGCGCGGAGACGACGTCGATCGGGACGTGGAGCTCGCTCTCGACGCGCGGCGCCTCGACCGCGACCGCCTCGAGCGCGCCCTTGCCGCAGACCCCGCAGGAGGAAGACGTGTAGAAGTTCCGCCGCAGCGCCTCGGCGTCGAAGTCCTCGGCGGTCGCCTCGACGGTGTTTGCGGCCAGGTCCGCCGGGAGCGACGCCTCCACGGGGCTGAGGCCCTCGGAGAGGAGGAACCCGAGCGCGAGCTCCTCGTCGTGCCCAGGAGTCCGCATGGTCACCGCGACCGCCTCACCGTTGACGCGGATCTCGAGAGGCTCCTCGACGGCCACCTCGTCCCGCTCCGTCCAACCGCCGGGGAGCCGCAGGACGTCAGTGCGGGCCGCGGAGTACGGCGGCAGGGCGTTCACTATGATCGAACCATAGACGTCCTCAAGCTCACCGAGCTCCTCCCCGAGCTGCCCAAGGAGCGGACGAAGCTGCTGGACAACCTCGGCCGCGTCCGCCGCGAGGTGGGCCCGGTGACGGCCGAGCTTTCGGACGCCGTCGCCGACCACATGAACATCCGCCGCGGCGAGGTGCACGAGGTCGTTTCCTTCTATTCGTTCCTGCGCGTGCCAATGAGCGCCGTGCGCGTCTGCATCGGCCCCGTCTGCGACTGCCTGGGCGCGAAGGACCTCCTCGCGCGCGAGCAGGAGACCGCGAGCGGAGTCCCGGTGCTCGGCGTCGAATGCCTCGGGCACTGCGACATCGGGCCGGTGCTCCTGCGCGGAGACACCGTCGAGCCGGAGGTCGTCTACCGCACCAACGACGGCCCCTCGACCGGGCTCGCCCAGCCCGACGAGACCCTTGCCGACTACGAAGCCCGCGGCGGGCTCGAGGTGCTCCGCAACCTTCCGGCGAACGACAGGATCGTCGACGAGCTGAAGGCGAGCGGCCTGGCCGGCCTGGGCGGCGCCGGGTTCCCGACCGGGATCAAATGGGAGGCGGTCGCGCGCGAGGCCGGCCCGCGCTACGTCGTCGTCAACGCGGACGAGGGCGAGCCGGGGACGATCAAGGACCGCTACGTCATGGAGCTCAGGCCGCATCTGATGCTCGAAGGGATGCTCGTCGCCATGCGCTTCGCCGAGGCGACCGAGGGGTTCATCTACCTGCGCGAGGAGTACGCGACCGCACGCGCCCGCCTGCTCGGCGCGATCGACGAGCTGCGCAGCGCCGGGATCCTCGACGGCCTGTCCATCGAGCTGGTCGTGGGCGCGGGCGCCTACATCTGCGGCGAGGAGACGGCGATGCTCGAGTCGATGGAGGGCCGGCGCGGGATGCCGCGGCTGAAGCCTCCGTTCCCGAGCGAGGTCGGCTACCTCGGCCGCCCGACGCTCATCAACAACGTCGAGACACTGGCGCATATCCCGGCGATCCTGCGGCTGGGCGGCGAGGCCTGGCCGAAGGTGCGCCTCTGGTCGGTCTCGGGCGCCGTGGCCGCGCCCGGCTGCTACGAGGCGCCCGTCGACGTCACGCTGCGCGAGCTGATCGACGAGCACGCCGGCGGCGCGACCGAGGAGATCGGGGCGATCGTTCCGGGCGGCGCCGCGAGCGGGATCCTCCCGCCGGAGGCGCTCGACGTCCCCCTCACGCGCGACGCGCTCCGCGAGTGGGGCGTCGGCGCGGGCTCGGCCGCAGTCCAGGTGTTCCCAAAGAGCTACTCGCCGCTCCGGCTCCTGGCCGAGACGATGCGCTTCTTCGCCGAGGAGTCCTGCCAGAAGTGCACGCCGTGCCGGATCGGGAACCGCGGCATGCACCACCTGCTCGAGGAGCTCGAGCACGGCCGCGTCGCCATGTCGCGCGAGCAGATCGAGGAGTGGCTCGACGCGATGGCGGCGACGTCGATCTGCGGGCTCGGACAGGGTGCGCCCTTCCCCATGCGCGCGGCCTTCCGCTACTGGCCGGAGCTCTTCGCCCCGCTCGGCGAGCCGACGCCGACCGCGTGAGCGACGCCGGCACGCTCGACCGCAACGACCCGCTCGCACGCTTCCGCGACGAGTTCGTCCACGAGGAGGGCGGGCCGCTCTACGTGGACGGCAACTCCCTCGGCCGGCTCCCGAAACGGACGCAGGCGGTGCTCGCCGAGGTCGTCGAGCGGTGGGGAACCGGCCTCGTGCGCGGCTGGCACGAGTGGATCGAGCTCCCGACGGAGGTCGGGGACGAGCTCGCCGAGCACGCACTGGGAGCGCGGCCGGGCGAGGTGGTCGTCACCGACTCGGTGACCGTGAACCTCTACAAGCTGGCCTCCGCGGTGCTCGCCGCGCGTCCGGACAAGCGCGTGGTCGTCACCGACCTGGACAACTTCCCCACCGACCGGTACGTGCTCGAGGGAGTCGCGGACGACCTCCGCTTCATCGAGCCGGACCCGATCGAGGGGCCGACCGTCGCCGACGTCGAGGCAGCGTGCGCCGCCGGGGACGTGGGCCTCGTCGCCCTCTCGCACGTCGCCTACCGCCCCGGCGCCCTGGCCGACCTGGAGGGCATCACCGAGGCGGCGCACGCCGCGGGCGCGCTCGTGGTCTGGGATCTCAGCCACTCCGTCGGCGCCGTGGAGGTCGGGCTCGAGGAGCACGGCGTCGACCTCGCCGTCGGCTGCACCTACAAGTACCTGAACGCCGGGCCGGGCGCGCCCGCGTTCCTCTACGTCCGGTCTCCGCTCCAGGAGGAGCTCCGCACGCCCATCCAGGGCTGGTTCGGCCAGCGCGACCAGTTCGCCATGGGCCACCCCTACGAGCCGGCCGACGGCGTGGCGCGCTTCCTCGCGGGCACCCCGCAGGTCCTGGGGCTCGTCGCGATCCGCTCAGGGCTGGAGATCCTCGCCGAGGCCGGCGTCGAGGCGGTCGCCGCCAAGGGCCGTGCCCTCACCGAGTACGCCGTCGAGCTCCACGACGAGCTCCTGGTGCCGCTCGGCGTCGAGCTCGGGACGCCGCGCGACCCCGCCAGGCGCGGCGCCCACCTCTCCTTCCGCCACCCGGAGGCCTGGCGCATCTGCCGCGCGCTCATCGAGCGGGCGGACGTGATCCCCGACTACCGCGGCCCCGACAGCGTCCGCTTCGGCTTTCCGCCGCTGTACACCCGCTTCGCCGACGTCCGCGAGGCGATCGAGCGCCTCCGGCGCGTGATCGAGCGGGAGGCGTACCTCGACGTCGACCCCGCCTTCACGCGGGTGACCTGAGAGCGCGGGCGTTACGATTCGCTCCATGGCGCCGGTCGTCCAGTTCACGCTCGACGGGAAGCCAGCGAGCGCGCCCGAGGGCGAGCTGCTGGTTCACGCTGCCGCGCGCCACGGCGTCTTCATCCCGACGCTCTGCCACGACGACAAGCTCGAGCCCTACGGCGGCTGCCGGATGTGCGTCGTCGACGTCGAGGGCTCGCCGCGACCGCTGCCCGCCTGCGCCACGGGCGTCACCGAGGGCATGGCGGTCTCGACGAACTCGTCTGTCCCGCAGTTCCGCAAGACGCTGACCGAGATGCTGCTCGCCGAGCACCTGAACCCGGATCCCGGCGGCCGGCCCAACGAGCTGGTCGACCTGGCGGGCGAGCTCGACGCGGAGGCGCCGTTCATCCTCCCCGACGCGAAGCGGGAGCCCTACGCCGACCGCAACAAGCTGATGGGCTACGACCCCGACGCGTGCATCCTCTGCAACCGCTGCGTCCGCTACACGCAGGAGGTCATGCAGTGCTCGGCGCTCTCCCTGGAAGGGCGCGGGCCGAGCGCGCGCATCGTCCCGACCCACGGCTACTCGTGGCTGGACACCGAGTGCGAGCTGTGCGGCGGCTGCCTCTCCGTCTGTCCCACCGGGGCGATCTACGAGAAGTTCGAGGAGGCCACCGACCGGCCGGAGCGCACGCTCGAGAAGGTGAAGTCGACCTGCACGTTCTGCGGCGTCGGCTGCCAGATCGACCTGAACGTCGACCCCGAGACGAAGCGGATCGTGAAGGTCACCTCCGAGCCGCACTACGTCTCGAACGAGGGCAACCTCTGCGTCAAGGGCCGGTTTGCCTTCAATTTCGTGCACCACCCGGACCGGCTGACCGAGCCGCTCGTCCGCGGCGAGGACGGCGAACTGCACCCGACGACGTGGGAGCACGCCTACCAGGTCGCCGCCGACGGCCTCCTCCGCGTGAAGGCCGAGCACGGGCCGAACTCCATCGGCTTCCTCTCCTCCGCCCGCCTGACGATGGAGGAGAACTACCTCATCCAGAAGCTCGCGCGCACGGCGATCGGGACGAACAACGTCCACTCCTGCGAAGCCACCTGACACGCTCCAACCCTCTACGGCCTGGTCAGGTCGTTAGGCAGAGGCGCCACCACCAACTCGATCCCGGAGATCGAGAACGCCCGCTTCATCTTCGTCATCGGATCGAACACGACCGAGGCGCACCCGGTGCTCGCGCTGCGCATGAAGAAGGCGGCGCGCAACGGCGCCACGCTCGTTGTCGCCGACCCGCGCAAGATCTGGCTCACGAAGCTCGCCAAGCGCCACCTGCAGCTCCGGCCCGGCTCCGACGTCTGGCTGATCAACGCGATGCTGCACGTGATCCTCAAGGAAGGGCTCCAGGACGACGCCTACATCGCCGAGCACACCGAGGGCGTCGAAGCCGTCGCGGAGGTCGTCGCCGACTACACGCCCGAGGAGGCCGAGAAGATCACCGGCGTCCCGGCGGCCGACATTGTCGCCACCGCGCGCGAGTACGCGCGCGAGCGGCACGCGGCGATCTTCTACACGCTCGGGATCACCGAGCACGCGTGCGCCGTCGACAACATCTGGTCGCTCTCCAACCTCGTGCTCATGACCGGCCACCTGGGCTACGAGTCCACCGGCCTGAACGCGCTCCGCGGACAGAACAACGTCCAGGGACTGAACGACGCGGGCGCCAACCCGGCCTACCTGCCCGGCTACCAGGCGGTCGACGACCCCGAGGTCAGCGCGAAGTTCTCGGAGGCGTGGGGGCTCGACGTCCCGAGCAATCCGGGGTTCCGGCTCGACCAGATGATGTCGGGCCTCCACGACGGGCGCATCAAGGCGCTCTACCTGATCGGCGAGAACCCGGTGCAGACAGAGCCGAATGCCCACCACGTCGAGGAAGGGATGGAGAAGCTCGACTTCGTCGTCGCGCAGGACCTCTTCCTCAACGACTCCAACCGCAAGTACGCAAACGTGATCTTCCCCGCCTCGAGCTTCGCCGAGAAGGACGGCACGTTCACGAACACCGAGCGCCGCGTGAACCGCGTGCGCCGCGCCGTCCCGTGCCCCGGGAACGCGCGCGAGGACTTCCGCATCGTCGTCGAGATGGCGGAGGCGCTCGGGGCGAACTGGCCCACGTACGAGTCGGCCGAGGACGCCTGGGACGAGTTCGCCGACCTCTCGCCGCTCTGGTCGGGCATCCGCTACGACCGGATCGAGGAGGTCGGGCTTCAGTGGCCGTGCACCGACCGCGACCACCCGGGCTCCCCGTACCTGCACGCGCCGCACCCCTCGCGGCCGAACGGCAAGGGAAAGTTCTACCCGGTGGAGTACCAGCCGCCGATCGAGCAGCCCGACTCCGAGTACCCGTTCGTCCTCTCCACCGGGCGGACGCTCTACCACTACAACTCGGCGACGATGACCATGCGCGAGGACGGGGTCGTCCAGAAGCAGGAGGACCCGTTCGTCGAGATGCACCCGGAGGACGCCGTCGCCCTCGGGATCGGGGACGGGGAGTGGGTGAGGCTCGTCTCGCGCCGCGGCGAGCTCGAGGCGAAGGCGAAGCTCGGCGAGCGCGTCTACCCCGGCCTCGTCTGGATGGCCCTCCACTTCGCCGAGGCGAAGGTGAACTGGCTCACGCACGACGTCGGCGACCCGCTCATCGGCACGCCCGAGTACAAGACGTCGGCCGTGAGAGTGGAGCGGATCGGCGGCGCCGTCAGGCCCGCCGCACGCTGAGCGTCGTGGACGGCACCGACCGCCACGCACCTATCGAGCTGGACGCTGAGGAGTTCCGCCGCCTCGGGCACGGCCTCGTCGACGACATCGCGGACTTCCTGCGCACGCTCCCCGAGCGCCGAGTCGCGCCGGGCGAGACGGCCGACGAGGTCCGCGCGGCGCTCGGAGGCGGCGGCCTGCCCGCGCAGGGAATGCCCGCGGACGAGCTTCTCGCCGAGACCGCCCGCCTGCTCTTCGAGCACTCGACCTTCAACGGGCATCCGCGCTTCCTGGCCTACATCACGGCTTCGGCCTCGCCCATCGGCGCGCTCGGCGACCTCCTCGCCGCCGCAGTGAATCCCAACGTCGGCGTCTGGGCGCTCTCGCCCGTCGCGACCGAGATCGAGGCCCAGACCGTGAGCTGGATCGCCGAGCTGCTCGGCTACCCGGCCGACTGCGGCGGCCTGCTCGTCAGCGGCGGCAACATGGCCAACTTCGTCGGCTTCCTCGCCGCGCGCCGGGCCCGCGCCCCGTTCGCCGTCCGTACGGAGGGCATGGCCGCCTGCGACGAGGACGGGCCGCTCCGCGTCTATGTCTCGGCGGAGACCCACACGTGGATCGAGAAGGCCGCCGATCTCTTCGGGCTGGGAACGGACGCGATTCGCTGGATCGAGGTCGACGGCGACCGCCGCATGCTCGTCCCTGCCCTCCAGAAGGCGATCGCCGGCGACCGGGCCGCCGGCGCCACCCCGCTGCTCGTCGTCGGCACGGCCGGGTCGGTGAGCACTGGAGCGATCGACCCGCTGCGCGAGATCGCCGCGCTTTGCCGCGACGAGGGCATCTGGTTCCACGTCGACGGCGCCTACGGCGCGCCGGCGGCAGTGCTCCCCGACGCGCCGGCCGACCTCAAGGGGCTCGCCGAAGCGGACTCGGTGGCGATCGACCCGCACAAGTGGCTCTACGCGCCGCTCGAGGCCGGGTGCGCGCTCGTCCGTGATCCCCGGGCGCTCCTCGAGGCGTTCACCTACCGGCCTCCGTACTACGCCTTCGACGAGGGCGCCGACGCACCGATCAGCTACGTCGACTACGGCCCGCAGAACTCGCGCGGTTTCAGGGCGCTCAAGGTCTGGCTCGGGCTGCGACAGATCGGCCGCGAGGGCTACGTCAGGATGATCTCCGACGACATCGCCCTCGCGCGCGAGCTCCACCGCCTGGCTTCCGAGGACCCGGAGCTGGAGGCGTGGACGACGAGCCTCAGCATCACGACCTTCCGGTACGTCCCGCCGGACGTCGAGCCGGGAACGCCCGAGACGGAGGAGTACCTCAATGTCCTCAACCAGGAGCTCCGCGACCGGCTCGAGCGGGGCGGCGAGACGTTCGTGTCGAACGCGGTCGTCGGCGAGACGTACCTCCTGCGGGCCTGCGTCGTGAACTTCAGGACGACGGTGGCGGACATGGCGGCGCTGCCCGAGATCGTGAAGCGGGTCGGCGCCGAGGTGCACGCCGATCAGAATCCTTTACCGGCCGCTTAGGAATCCCTAACGCCGCGGGCGGAGACTGCCCGCATGCGACAGGGGGTACTAGCGTTTGTCGCAGCTGTCGCCGTCCTCCTCCCCGGAGCGACCGTGGCGGCCGGAGGCGACATCGCGCAGCCGGCGACGGCGCAGGCGAGCCCGAACGTCCTCGTGATCATGACCGACGACCAGACGGTCGAGTCCATGCGGGTCATGACGAACGTGCGGCGGCTCCTGCGCGACCGCGGCGCAACGTTCTCCCAGAGCTTCGTCACCTTCGCGCTCTGCTGCCCCTCGCGCGCGACCTTCCTGACGGGCCAGTACGCCCACAACCACGGCGTGCTCGGGAACGCGCCGCCGACCGGCGGCTACGCGAAGCTCGACCACACGAACACGCTCCCCGTCTGGCTCCAGCAGGCCGGCTACTACACGGCGCACCTGGGCAAGTACCTGAACGGCTACGGCCGCACCGACCCGAGGGAGATCCCGCCCGGCTACGACGAGTGGCGCGGCTCGGTCGACCCGTCGACTTATCGCTTCTACGACTACACGCTCAACGAGAACGGCACGCTCAACACGTACGGGCGCGTGTACCAGACCGACCTCTACGCACGGAAGGCGGTCAACATCATCAACCGGCGCGCGCCGCAGGCCCAGCCGTTCTTCCTCTCGGTCGCGTTCCTCGCCCCGCACAGCGGCGGGCCGCGCGAGCCCGACGACCCCGTCGGCCAGGCGACTCCGGTGCCGGCGCCGCGCCATCGCAACGACTTCGCCTCGGCGCCGCTGCCCAGGCCTCCCGGCTTCAACGAGCGCAACGTCTCCGACAAGCCCGTCGGGATCCGCAACCGCCCGCTCCTCGGCCCGGCCCGGATCGCCAAGATCCGCGAGAACTACCAGCAGCGGCTCGAGTCGCTCCTCGCAGTCGACGAGGCGGTGGCGAGGATCGTCGCGGCGCTCCGCAGCACGGGCGAGCTCGACGAGACGTTGATCGTGTTCACCTCCGACAACGGGTTCTTCCACGGCGAGCACCGCGTCCCGTCGGGGAAGGTGCTCCCGTACGAGCCCTCGATCCGCGTGCCGCTGATCATGCGCGGCCCCGGCATCCCGGCCGGCCTGCGCCTGACGCAGCGCGTGGCCAACATCGACCTGGCGCCGACGATCGTGGACGCGGCGGGCGCGACCGCCGGCCGTGTCATGGACGGCCGCTCGCTCCTCCCCGTGATCGCGAGCCCGGGCATGTCGCTCGGCCGCGACCTCCTCGTCGAGCGCGGGCCGGGGCAGGGGACGTTCACCGCGCTGCGGGCACCGAACTACTTCTACGCCGAGTACGGGAACGGCGAGCAGGAGCTCTACGACTTCGCGCGCGACCCGTACCAGCTCACGAGCCGGCACGCCGACCCGGCGTACGCGGCTATCGAGGCCGACCTGGCCGAGCGGCTCGCGCACCTACGGGCCTGCGCCGGGCTCACCTGCCGCACGCGCCCGTAACGCTAGGCTCTCGGCCGTGGCCGAGTGCAAGGTCGTCCGCGCCGGCGAGGCCTTCTCCGGCAAGCAGGGCCTCGTCTACGCGCACGGGATCTCGGCCGAGACGGCGGGCAGCAGCGCGCTCTGCCTGCACCGGCTGACGATTCCGCCCGGGCAGTACGGGCGGGCGCACCTGCACGAGGCGCACGAGTCCGCGATCTTCGTGCTCGAGGGCGAGGCGGAGTTCTGGTGGGGCGAGCAGCTCGAGCACCACGAGGTCTGCCGCGCGGGCGACTTCGTCTACATTCCGGCGGGCGTCCCGCACCTCCCGGCCAACCTGACGACCGAGTCGTGCGAGTGCGTCGTGGCCCGCACGGATGCAGGCGATCAGGAGAGCGTCGTGCTGCGCCCGGACCTCGATTTGCTGATCGACAAGTAAAAGTGCAATTCAGTTGATCGTTTGATCGGGGCGTTGTATGGTCGCCCCGGACGCTGGCGCTCGCCCCTACTCGCGCTGACGGGCATTCCGATGCCCATGGGCTGCGAGCCGCGCCGGCGAACCCGGGTGGAGGAGGCGAGGGGGCTCCTTCGGGGAGCCCCCTCGCCGAGTTCTCCGCATCTCCAGGGCAATTTCGTCCTACCATGCCCCCATAGGCACGCCTGGCACCCATGCCGGTGAAAGCCGGTTCCTCTACTCGATCATCTCCACGGTCGGGTCCTCCCTGGACCTCGAGGAGGTGCTCGGTGCGGTCGTCCGCCTCCTGACCGACGCGACGTCCGTCCACGCCTGCTTCGTCTACCTGGTCGAGGACGACGAGCGCCTCGTGCTCGAGGCGGCCTCCGAGCCCTACGCCCACCTTGTGAAGCAGATCGTCCTCGAGCGCGGCGAGGGACTCGCCTGGTGGGCGGCCGAGCGCAAGGAGCCCGCCTGGATCCGAGACGAGCTGTTGTCGGACCCGCGCGTGAAGTACGTCCCCGAGCTCGAGGAGGAGCGCTTCCAGTCGCTCGTGTCGGTGCCGATCGTCGGCAAGGACGGCAGCGTGATCGGCGTCATCTCCAGCCACACGGTCGCGCCGCGCGAGTTCACCGAGGCCGAGGTCGACGTGCTCGTGTCGAGCGCGTCGCTCGTCGCCGGCGCGATCGAGAACGCGCGCCTCTACGAGGGGATGCGCCGTCGCGTCGACGAGCTCGAGCACCTGACCGAGCTCGGCGAGACGCTCGCCCGGGCCGAGACGCTCGGTGAGCTGCTCCCCGTCGTCACGGGTCGAGCGATGCGGCTGCTGCGCGCCGACTCCTGCCACCTCTACCTCCTCGACCCCGGCTCGGAGGAGCTGCGGCTCGAGGCGTCCTCGCCCGCGAGCGCGCCCGCACGGGCGACGATCGGGCTCTCGGAGCTAGGCCCCGAGCTCGTCCGCAAGCGCCGCACGCCGTCCGTGTCGGTGCCGCTCGTCGCAAACGACGAGCTGCTCGGCCTCCTGGCCGCGGCCGGCACCTCGGAGGTCGACCTCGCGCGCGTCGTCGCCAACCAGGTCGCCGTGGCGATCAAGAAGATCGAGCTGATCGAGCGCCTGACGGAGAAGAACCTCATCAAGGACTTCTTCGAGCAGCTCGCCCGCGGGGAGGCGATCCCAGGGCTCGAGGGCCGGGCCGCCCGGCTGGGCTGCGACCTCGACCAGCGCTACGTCGTCCTCGCGGCCGCGCCGCCCTCCGACGAGCTCGAGCGCCTCCTCGCCGCGGCGATCCCGGGCTCGCTGTTCGACCGGCGCGACGACTCCACGCGGGCGCTCCTGCGCGTCTCGTCGGAGGGACACGAGCAGCTCGTCGCCGACGTGCGCGAGACGCAGGAGGGGCTCGGCGCTCCCGTGGCGATCGGCCTCTCGAACGTCTGCCGCGGCGCGGACACCTTCGCCGCGGGTTTCGAGGAGGCCCGCCACGCGCTCCTCGGCACGACGGTTCTTCAGGGGTCGCCGGGCGTGATGACCTACGAGGAGCTCGGTCCGTACAAGTACCTCCTGAGGATGCCCTTCGACGGCGACGTGCGCGACGCCCACCGAGACGCCGTGGCACGCATCGCGGAATACGACCGGCTGCGCTCGACCGCCCTTCTGCGGACGCTCGAGGAGTTCCTGCGCCGGCGCGGCAACATCAGCGCGACCGCCGAGGCGCTCTACGTCCACCCGAACACGCTCCGCCAGCGGCTCCGCCGGATCGGCGAGCTCTCCGGCCTCGACCTCCGCAAGGACGACTGGCTCATGGTCGAGATCGCCGTGAAGATGGTGCGCCTCCAGGAGGCGCTCGGGACCGCGGGACCGCACACAAACCGCCCCTAGCGGTTGTAGAAAGCCGCCATCGGCGGAGGCGCTGACGCGGGTTATCGTCACAGCGTCCCCAAAGGAGGAGTTGCATGGCCAGCGCGAGCGCCGCCGCGCCCACGGTCGAGGACATCCGCAAGGAGTCCAAGTCGCGCGGCATCGAGTTCTACTTCGCCCAGTTCGTCGATATGTACGCCCGGCCGAGCGCGAAGCTCGTCCCCGCCCAGAACCTCGATGACCTCGTTACCGACGGCGCCGGCTTCGCAGGCTTCGCCGCCGGCGAGATCGGCCAGGTGCCGAGCGATCCCGACATCGCGGCGATCCCGGACCTCGCGAGCTTCACGCCGGTTCCGTGGGAGCCGACCGTGGCGCGCTTCGCCTGCGACATCACGGTGGACGGCGAGGACTGGCCGTACGACCCGCGGACGATCCTCCGCCGCCAGCTGGCGAAAGCGCGAGACAAGGGCTTCGAGTTCAAGATGGGCCTCGAGCTCGAGTACTTCCTGGTCGAGCTCATGGACGACGGGTCGATCCGCCTCGCCGACCAGCTCGACACCCTCGAGAAGCCCTGCTACGACCTCAACGGGCTCTCGCGCCACTACGACTTCCTCACGACGGTCTCGCGCTACGTGAACGCGCTCGGCTGGGGCAACTACGCGAACGACCACGAGGATGCGAACGGTCAGTTCGAGCAGAACTTCACCTACGACGACGCGCTCGTGAGCTGCGACCGCGCGATCTTCTTCCGCTACATGGTCCACCAGCTCGCGGAGCGGAAGGGGCGCGAGGAGGGGCGCAACCTGCTCGCCACCTTCATGCCGAAGCCGTTCTCGCACCTGACCGGCAACGGGTGCCACTTCCACATGTCTCTGTGGGACGGCGAGACGAACCTCTTCCTGGACGAGAACGACCCGCGCGGGCTCGGCCTCTCGGAGACTGCCTACGGCTTCATCGGCGGGCTCAAGAAGCACGCCCGCGCGTACAGCGCCGTCACGGCGCCGACGGTGAACTCGTACAAGCGGCTCAAGGTGGGGACGACGGCGAGCGGCGCGACCTGGTCGCCCGTCTGGATCAGCTACGGCTACAACAACCGAACGCAGATGCTCCGCATCCCGGGGCCGGGCCGCATCGAGGACCGCACCATCGACGGCTCCTGCAACCCGTACCTGGCGGCGGCGGCCGTGCTGGCAGCCGGCCTCGACGGCGTCGAGAACGGGCTCGAGCCGGGCGAGCCGAACTCGGAGAACCTCTACGCGATCCCCTACGACGAGCTCGTCGGCCGCGGGCTCGAGACGCTCCCGTCCAACCTCCTCGAGGCGACGGGCGAGCTCGAGCGCGACGACGTGCTGCGGGCGGCACTCGGCCGCGGGCGCGACGAGGACTACGTCGACTACTTCATCCGCGTGAAGCGCGACGAGTGGAACCGCTACCACGAGCAGGTCTCGCCCTGGGAGGTGACCGAGTACCTGACGCGCTTCTAGCAGTGTAGAAACCCTCCATATCCAACTACCCAAAATCGTCGGAAACAGCGGCTTTTACCCGCCCAGACGCATGTAGATTGAGGACATATGTGCGGAATCGTCGGACTGTTCAGCAAGTCGCCTGAGATCGAGGAGTCCCTCGGCGAGCACCTGGCCGCGATGCTCGGCCAGATGAGCGATCGCGGCCCCGACAGCGCGGGGGTCGCCGTCTACCGCGACCCGGCGCCGGCGGGCTCGAGCAAGCTCACGCTCTGGTCCGTGGACCGCCTCCAGGACTGGGACGCGCTCTGCGGCGAGCTCCGCAACGCCTTCGGCGGCGCTCCCGAGGCCACGGTCCGCTCGAGCCACGCTGTCGTGATCGTCGGCACCGACGCGCCCGAGGCGGAGGCGTGGATGCGCCAGGCGCATCCCGAGATCCGAATCATGAGCGCCGGGCGGACGATCGAGATCTACAAGGAGACCGGGCGGCCCGAGGAGTTCGTCCGGCAGTTCGCCCTCCACGAGCTGCGCGGCTCCCACGCGCTCGGCCACACGCGGATGGCGACCGAAAGCCGTGTGACGACGGAGGGCTCGCACCCGTTCTCGACCGGCCTCGACCTGTGCCTCGTGCACAACGGGTCGCTCTCCAACCACAACCGCCTGCGGGCGAGCCTCCGCCGCGAGGGGATCGAGTTCCAGACGGAGAACGACACCGAGGTCGCCGCCGGCTACCTGGCCTGGCGGCTCCGCGAGGGCGCCTCGCTCGAGCAGGCGCTCGAGGGCTGCCTCGACGATCTGGACGGCTTCTACACCTTCCTCGTCGGCACCGAGGACGGCTTCGCGGTGCTCCGCGACCCGATCGCGTGCAAGCCCGCCGTGCTCGCCGAGACCGACGACTGGGTGGCGATGGCCTCCGAGTGGCGCGCGATCGCGACCCTGCCGGGCGCAGCCTCCGCGAGCTCCTGGGAGCCGGTGCCCGGCGTTGTCTACGCCTGGGAGCGGGCCAAGGTCTGATGGAGGCTGCGGAGGCCGCCGAGGCGACAGCTGTCGAGGTCGTCGACCTCGCCACGACGCCGCTGCGCGAGCTCAACCAGCGCCTGCACGACCTCGCCGGCTCGCCCGGCCCCGCACACTGGCGCGTCCTCAACCCGAACGGCGCGCACGCCGTGGCCTGCGGGCTCGACGCCGACGTCCAGGTCGAGATCGAGGGCCACGTGGGCTACTACTGCGCAGGCATGAACAAGCGCGCCACGGTGCGCGTCCGCGGGAACGCGAGCACGGGCCTGGCCGAGAACATGATGTCCGGCACGGTCGTGATCGAGGGCAACGCGAGCCAGTCGGCGGGCGCCACGGGCCACGGCGGGCTCCTGGTCGTCCACGGCGACGCCTCGGCACGGTGCGGGATCTCGATGAAGGGGATCGACATCGTCGTGCGCGGCTCGGTCGGGCACCTGAGCGGGTTCATGGCGCAGACCGGCCGCCTGGTCGTGCTCGGCGACGCGGGCGACGCTCTCGGGGACTCGATCTACGAGGCGCGGATCTACGTGCGCGGCTCCGTCGCGGGCCTGGGCGCCGACTGCGTCGAGAAGGAGCTCGCCGACGAGCACCGCGCCGAGCTGGCCTCGCTTCTCTCGCAGGCCGGCTTCGACGACGCCGACCCGGCGGAGTTCCGCCGCTACGGCTCGGCGCGCCGGCTCTACAACTTCACGGTCGACAACGCGGGCGCGTACTGATGGCCGAACGCCCCTGGAGCCTGCGTGAGTCGGCCCTCTACGACAAGCCCGTCATCGCCGAGATCCAGCGGGCGGCGCGCGAGGGCATCTACGACATCCGCGGCTTCGGCGCGAAGCGCCGGGTTCCCCACTTCGACGATCTGCTGCTCCTCGGCGCCAGCGTCTCTCGCTATCCGCTCGAGGGCTACCGCGAGCGCTGCGACACGGACGTCACGCTCGGCACCCGCTTCGCCGGGAAGCCCCTCGAGCTGAAGATCCCGGTGACGATCGCGGGGATGAGCTTCGGCGCACTCTCGGCGCCGGCGAAGGAGGCGCTCGGCCGCGGCGCCAGCGAGGTGGGGACGTCGACGACCACCGGCGACGGCGGCATGACGCCGGAGGAGCGCGAGCACTCGACGATCCTCGTCTACCAGGTGCTCCCCTCGCGCTACGGGATGAACCCAGACGACCTGCGCAACGCGGACGCGATCGAGATCGTCGTCGGCCAGGGCGCGAAGCCGGGCGGCGGCGGCATGCTCCTCGGGCACAAGATCTCCGACCGGGTCGCGGAGATGCGCGACCTCCCGACCGGCATCGACCAGCGCAGCGCCAGCCGCCACCCCGACTGGACAGGGCCTGACGACCTCGAGATCAAGATCGGCGAGCTGCGCGAGATCACCGACTGGCAGAAGCCGATCTTCGTCAAGGTCGGCGCCACGCGGACGTACTACGACGTGCAGCTCGCGGTGAAGGCCGGCGCGGACGTGATCGTCGTCGACGGCATGCAGGGCGGCACGGCGGCCACGCAGGACGTCTTCATCGAGCACGTCGGCATCCCCACCCTGCCGGCGGTGCGCCTCGCGGTCGAGGCGCTCACCGAGCTCGGGATGCACCGGCAGGTGCAGCTGATCGTCTCCGGTGGGATCCGCACGGGGGCCGACGTGGCCAAGGCTCTCGCGATGGGCGCGGACGCGGTCTCCATCGGCACGGCCGCGCTGATCGCGATGGGCGACAACGCGCCCGAGCACGACGACGCCTACCGCGAGATCGGCAGCGCCGCCGGCTACTACGACGACTGGCAGGCGGGCCTCGATCCCGTCGGGATCTCGACGCAGGAAGACGAGCTCGCTGCGCGGTTCGACCCCGAGCTCGGCGGCCGCAAGATCGCCAACTACCTCCGCGTGCTCACGCTCGAGACGCAAACGCTCGCGCGCGCGTGCGGGAAGTCCCACGTCCACAACCTGGAGCCCGAGGATCTTGTCGCCCTCACGGTCGAGGCGGCCGCCATGGCCGGCGTGCCGCTTGCCGGGACCGACTGGATCCCCGGCCGGAACGGAGACTGATGCTGCTCTACGACTCGGGTGTCTCGGGCAACTGCTACAAGGTGCGCCTCCTGCTCGCGCTCCTCGGGCTCGACTACGAGCGCCGGGAGCTCTCCGTCGTCGACCGCTCGAACCGCACAGAGGTGCTGGGCGACCTGAACCCGGGCCTCCGCGTGCCGACGCTCGTCCTCGACGACGGCAGGCCGCTCGGCGAGTCCGGCGCGATCCTCAACTACCTCGCCGAGGGCACGGAGTACATCCCCGAGGGCCTCTACGACCGAGCCAAGATGCTCCAGTGGATGTTCTTCGAGCAGTACAGCCACGAGCCGTACGTCGCCGTGCCGCGCTTCTGGCTCACGAAGGGCATCGAGGTCGACCCCGAGACGCTCGCCGAGCGCCAACGCGTCGGCTACCTCGCCTTCGACGCGATGGAGTCCCACCTCGCCGGCCACGACTACCTCGCCGCCGAGCGCTACACAATCGCCGACATCGCCCTCTACGCGTACACCCACGTCGCCCACGAGGGCGGCTTCGACATGGGCGGCTACCCCGCCATCGCCGCCTGGATCGAACGGGTCGCCTCCCAGCCGAACCACATCCCGATCACGGCCTAGACGGACATGACCCGGTGCCAGGCACCGGGACGGGTCTGGTGCGGGCACGTGCGCCGTCGAATTGCCAGCGTTCATCAGGCAGCCTCGTCCTCGACGGCCACGGCCAAGTGCCTGGCACCTGGACATGTCCGCACCAGAATTGACGGCGCCGCGTCGGGCTGGGAGAATCTTTGATCAAAGGTCAAGTTTGTCCGCCGCCGCCTCTACACCGCTCGAGATCTCGTCCGTCGAGGACGGGGTCTACCGCGCTCTCCGCTCCGAGATCGGGCGGCTCGAGCTTGCGCCCGGGCAGCGGCTGCCGCTCGAGGAGATCGCCGGGCGCTTCCAGGTGAGCCTCACGCCTGTGCGCCACGCGCTCCGGCGGCTCGAGAGCGAAGGGCTGGTCGTCAGCCTCCCTCGGCGTGGGTCGCGCGTCGCCCCGCTCTCCGTCGAGGAGCTCGAGGAGATCCAGGCGCTCCGGCTGGGGCTGGAGACCTTCCTCGCCCGCCGCGGCGCGGAGGCGATCACGAAGGAGGCGCTCGCCGAGATGACGGCCGCGCGCGACGAGATGGAGGAAGCCTTCCGCGCCGGCGACCTCGACGCCTATCTGGCCTCTTTCTGGTCCCTGCGCGACGCCTGCTATCGCTGCGCGGAGCGGCCCCGGCTCCAGCGGACGCTGGAGGATCAGCGCGTTCGAGTCGAGCGCTACGTCCTCACCCTCTGCCGCGACCCCGAGGCCTTCGCCGACCTGCGGCGCGGGCCCGACACCCTGCTCGAGGCCTGCCGCGCGCACGACGGCGAAGCCGCCGAGGCGGCCACGCGCGACGCCCTCCTCTGGGTGTTGGCGGAGCTCCACCGGATGCTCGACACTGCGAAGGCCGCGAAGGCGTCCTAGACACGATGTCGTTCCTCCTGCCCTGCCCCAACTGCGGACCCCGGCCGGTCGACGAGTTCACCTGCACGGGCGAAGTCACCGTCCGCCCCAAGAGCGACCCATCGCTCCGCGACCTGACCGACTACCTCTACTTCAAGAACAACGTCGCCGGCGTCCAGCGCGAATGGTGGTGTCACCGCAACGGCTGCGAGGCCTGGTTCACCGCCGAACGCGACACGCGGACGAACGAGGTGCTCTCCATCGAGGTGCCGTCGTCCAAGTGAGGCTCGAGCCGCAGCAGGGAGAGCGCATCGACCGCAGCCGCGAGGTGACCTTCACCTTCCACGGCGCGAGCGTGCGCGGGTTCGAGGGCGACACGCTCGCCTCGGCCCTCTTCGCCGAGGGCCAGCGCATCTTCTCCCGCAGCTTCAAGTACCACCGCCCGCGCGGCCTCCTGTGCTGCCGCGGCTCGTGCCCCAACTGCATGGTGGAGGTCGACGGCACGCCGAACGTGCGCGCCTGCGTGACACCGATCCGCGAAGGCGCCCGCGTCGAGGCCCAGAACGTGTGGGGCTCGCTCGACCACGACATGCTCGCCGTCACGGACAAGATCGGCGGGCCGTTCACGCCGGTCGGCTTCTACTACCGGACGATGATCAGGCCGCGCCGCGCGTGGCCGCTCTACGAGAAGTTCCTCCGCAGCGTCGCCGGCCTCGGCAAGGTGGACGAGCACGCCGGCCGCGCAAACCGCTACGACGTCGAGCACCGGCGCGCCGAGGTGCTCGTGATCGGCGGCGGGGACTCTGGCCTGGCGGCCGCCCGCGAGGCGGCGGCCGAGGGCAAGCACACGGTGCTGGTCGACAACGGGCCGGACCCGATCGAGCTGGAGGGCGTCGAGACCGTGCAGGGCACCGCGCTCGGAGTCTTCGAGGGCGGCCTCGTCCCGGTCGACGGCGGCCTCGTCCTCTACCGCTTCCGCACCGAGAACGTCGTCGTGGCCGCGGGCGCCGTGGAGCAGCCGTTGCTCTTCCCGGGCAACGACCTGGTCGGCGTCGTCCTCCCGGAAGCCGTGCGCCGGCTGGTCGGCCGCTGGTCGCTGAAGCCCGGCGACCGCGCCGTCGTGATCACGGCGGACGACGGCGGCCTGGACACGGTCCCGTACCTGGAGCGGGCGGGCACCGAGGTCGCCGAGGTCGTCGACCTGCGCGAGACCCGCGTGCGGCAGATCGCCGCCAAGGGGCGGGGTGGCCGGCTCGCCTCGGTCGAGCTCGACGGCCGCAAGGTCGGCTGCGACCTCCTGGTCGTGTCGGGCGGGCGCCAGCCCGCGTATGCGCTGCTCGCGCACGCGGGCGCGAAGGTCGAGTACGACCACGGCCGCGGGATCTTCGTGCCCACGGACATCCCCGCCGGCATCGAGGTCGTCGGCCCGGCCGCCGGCGAGATGGCGGAGGCCGCGATCCCCGCCGCGACCTACAACGGCGCCGCCGGCGACGGCAAGTGCTTCGTCTGCATCTGCGAGGACGTCACCGACAAGGACGTCAAGCGCGCGATCGCGGAGGGGTTCGACTCGATCGAGCTCGCCAAGCGCTACACGACCGTGACGATGGGCCCCTGCCAGGGCAAGCTCTGCCACGTCCCCTCCATCCGCCTCTACGCGCGCGAGAACGAGACGGACGAGGCGACGATCGGCACGACGACCGCGCGCCCGCCGTGGCAGCCGGTCGAGCTCGGCCTCCTGGCCGGCCGCCCGCACGAGCCCGCGCAGCGGACGGCGATCCACCACCGTCACAAGGAGCTCGGCGCGAAGATGATGTGGACGGGCACCTGGCGGCGGCCGCACTCGTACGGCGATCCCGCGGCGGAGGCGAAGAACGTCCACGACTCGCTCGGCGTCATCGACGTCTCCACGCTCGGCAAGCTCCTCGTGAGCGGGCCCGACTCCGCAGCATTTCTCGAGCGCCTCTACCCGAACCGGTTCGGCGACATGAAGGCCGGCCGGATCCGCTACGGCGTCCTCAACTCCGACGCCGGCCGGATCATGGACGACGGCACGCTCGCGCGCCTCTCCGACGAGGACTTCTACGTGACGACCACGTCCACTGGCGCGGGCGCGGTCGTCGAGTGGTTCGAGTGGTGGAACGCGATCTGGCGCATGGACGTCGAGATCGTCAACGTCACGGGCGCGCTCGCCGCGGTGAACGTCGCGGGGCCGAACTCGCGCGAGCTGATGACGCGTCTCACCGACCTCGACGTCTCCAACGACGCCTTCACGTACCTGGATGCGAAGCACGCACACGTCGCCGGCGCTCCATCCCTCATCCTCCGGATCGGCTTCGTGGGCGAGCTCGGGTACGAGATCCACTTCCCCAGCCCGTACGGCGAGCACGTCTGGAACGAAATCCTCGACAAGGGCGCCGACCTCGGCGTCAGGCCCTTCGGGCTCGAGCCGCAACGCATCCTGCGCCTGGAGAAGATGCACATCCTGGTCGGGCAGGACACGGACTCGGAGTCGAACGTCCTCGAGGCCTCGATGCCCTGGATCGCCAAGCTCGACAAGGACGACTTCGTCGGCAAGTGGTCGCTCGAGCACGTGCTCGAGCGCGGCTTCCGCGAGCAGCTCGTCGGATTCGAGATGGAGAACGGCGTCGTCCCTGCCGAGGGCGGCCAGATCGTCGATCGACGGGCGCCCCGGCGGCCGCGTCACGAGCGCGCGCTTCAGCGACCACCTCGGGCGCGCGATCGGGATGGCCTGGGTGCCGCCCGACCTCGCCGAGGAGGACGCGGAGCTGACGATCAAGGTCAACGGCTCGGTCGAGAAGGCGCGCGTGCGTCTGCGACCGTTCTTCGACCCGGACGGGGAGCACCTGAGAACGTGAGCCATCTCGACTTCCTCAGCCCCGACCTGGCCACGGGCGACGCCGTGTGGCGCTCGCCGCTCGAGCGGGCTCTGGCGCATGCGCCCGAGGGGATCGAGGACCTGACGCGCACGGCGGTGCTTGAGGTGCGCGGCGACCTCGACGGCCTCGAGGGCGAGGTCGTCCGCCTCACGCCCGAGCGGGCCTTCGTCCTCTGCCCCTTCGAGGAGGCCGGGCGCATTCGCACGCGCCTGACCGGTGCCGGCCGCCTCGTGGTCGATGTCTCGGCGGGCTGGGCGGGCCTCCGCGTCCGCGGCGAGACGCTCATGCGCCGCCTCACCGACCTGGATCTGAACGCACTCCCTGCCTTCGGGACGCTGGCGCACGTGCGGGCGCTCGTTCTCCGCGACGAGGACGGCAGCTTCCGCATCTTCGTCGCCCAGGAGTACGGCGACTCGGTCGCCGAGGCCGTCATCGACGCCTCGGAGGGACTCGCATGAAGGACGTCTTCCGCGTCCGGCGCATGTGGCGACCCCGGTCCGAGCTGAAGGACCGCTACGACGTCGTCATCGTCGGCGGCGGCTCGCACGGGCTCGCGACCGCCTACTACCTGGCCAAGAACCACGGGATCACCGACGTCGCGATCCTGGAGAAGAGCTACATCGGCTCGGGCGCGGCAGGCCGCAACACGACCATCATCCGCGCGAACTACCGCACGCCCGAGGGCGCGGAGTTCTACAAGGCGAGCGTCAAGCTCTACGAGGGCCTCGGCGCCGACCTCGACTTCAACCTCCTGTTCTCCCAGCAGGGCCACTTGACGCTGGCGCACTCGGACCGCGGGATCATCACCGCGAACGAGCGAGCCGAGGTCAACCAGCTCCTCGGAATTGACTCGCGCGTCATCTACCCGGACGAGATCGCGAAGCTCTGCCCGGAGCTCGACCTCTCGCAGAATGTGACCTGGCCCGTGCAGGCGGCGCTCTACCACCCGCCCGGCGGGATCATCCGCCACGACGCCGTCGTCTGGGGCTACGCGCGCGGCGCCGACCGCGGGGGCGCCGAGATCCACCCGTACACCGAGGTGATCGGCATCCAGCGCGCGAACGGACGCGTCACCGGCGTCGACACGACGCGCGGGCACATCAAGACCGAGACGGTCGTGAGCGCAACCGCCGGCTGGTCGACGCTCGTCGCCGACCTCGCAGGCGTCCCGCTGCCGATCACGACGAACATCCTCCAGGCCTTCGTCACGGAGCCGATGAAGCCGTTCCTCGACGTCATCATCGTCTCCTCGCAGATGCACGTGTACGTCTCCCAGACCGACCGCGGCGAGTTCCTCATCGGCGCGGAGATCGAGCCGTATTCCACCTACAGCTCGAAGGGGACGCTCTCGTTCCTGGAGTACTCCGCGAAGCACGTCCTCGAGCTCTTCCCGCAGCTCGAGCGGGTCAAGGTGCTGCGCGCGTGGACCGGCCTCTGCGACCTCTCCCCCGACTACAGCCCCATCCTCGGCAAGACGGAGCTCGAGGGCTTCCACGTCTCGACCGGCTGGGGAACCTACGGATTCAAGGCGGCGCCTATCGTCGGCACGACGCTTGCCGAGCTGGTCGCCACCGGCGAGACTCCCGGGCTGATCGCGCCGTTCGCGCTCGAGCGCTTCCATACGGACAGCCTCGTGTCCGAGCTGGCCGCGGCGGCCGTGTCCCACTGAACTTCGACCCAAGGAGCCACATGGCCACGCAGATGCCGAGCAGCCTCGAGATCGCACAGGAGGCAACCCTCCGGCCAATCACCGAGATCGCCGAGGCCCTCGGGCTCTCCGAGGACGAGTACGACCCCTACGGCCGCTTCAAGGCGAAGGTCTCCCTCTCCGTCCTCGATCGTCTCGCAGACCGGCCCGACGGCAAGCTGATCGACGTCACCGCGATCACGCCGACCAAGGCGGGCGAGGGCAAGACGACCACGTCGGTCTCGCTGACGCAGGGGCTTGGGCACATCGGCAAGAACCCCGTGCTCTGCCTCCGCGAGGCCTCCCTCGGCCCGGTCTTCGGCATCAAGGGCGGCGCCGCCGGCGGCGGGTACGCGCAGGTCGTCCCCATGGAGGACATGAACCTCCACTTCACGGGCGACATCCATGCGATCGGGGCGGCCAACAACCTGCTCGCGGCGCTGCTCGAGGCGCATCTGCTCCACGGGAACAAGCTCGGCATCGACCCGCTCAGCGTCAGCTGGCGCCGCTGCGTCGACATCAACGACCGCGCCCTCCGGCAGATCGTCGTCGGCCTGGGCGGACGCGCGAACGGCTACGTCCGCGAGACCGGCTTCGACATCACCGCGGCGTCCGAGGTCATGGCGATCGTCGCGGTCGCGCGCGACCTCTTCGACCTGCGGGAGCGGCTCGGGCGCATCACGGTCGGATACACGTGGGAGGGCGAGCCGGTCACGGCGGAGCAGCTGCAGGCGGCCGGGGCGATGACGGTTCTCCTCAAGGACGCGATCAAGCCCAACCTCGTCCAGACCCTCGAGGGTCAGCCGGCGTTCCTCCACTGCGGGCCGTTCGCGAACATCGCGCACGGCAACAACTCGCTCGTGGCCACGCGCACGGCGCTCAAGCTCGGGGACTACGCCGTCACCGAGTCCGGCTTCGGCTCCGACATGGGCATGGAGAAGTTCTTCGACATCGTCTGCCGGGTCGGCGAGCTCCGGCCGAACGCTGTCGTCCTCGTGGCCACCGCGAGGGCGCTCAAGCACCACGGCGACGACCCGGAGGGCGGCGTCGAGGCGATCGAGCGCGGCGCGGCGAACATGCAGCGCCATCTCGGGATCGTCAAGGAGTTCGGGCTGAACGCCGTTGTGGCGATCAACCGCTTCCCGGGAGACACCGATGAGGAGGTCGACGCCGTCAAGCGCCTCGCACTCGAAGGCGGCGCGATGGCGGCCGAGCTGAACGAGGCGTTCGAGCGCGGCGGCGAGGGCGCTGCTGCGCTCGCAGAGGCGGTCGTGGCGGCGGCGGAAGCGCCGTCCGAGTTCAAGCCGATCTACGACCTGGACGAGCCGATCAACGCGAAGGTCGACGCGGTCTGCAAGAGGGTCTACGGCGCCGACGGCGTCGTCTTCCTGCCTGCCGCGCAGCAGGCAATCGAGCGCTTCACGCGCGTCGGCTTCGACAAGCTGCCGATCTGCATGGCGAAGACGCACCTCTCCCTCTCCCACGATCCAACGCTCCTGAACGCGCCGACCGGCTTCACGGTCACGGTCCGCGACATCCGGGCGTACACGGGCTCCGGCTGGCTCGTCCCGCTCCTCGGGGACATGCAGACAATGCCCGGCTACGGCGTCACACCGGCCGCCTTCAACGTCGACATCGACGAGACGGGCAAGACGGTCGGCCTGTTCTAGCCCCACGAACCTCCCAAGTAACACTTTGTTACTTGGGAACGTGGGGCCCGCGACGCCCGCGGGGCGGATCGGAAAGAATCGCGGCGTGGCCTACACGGACATGCCGTTCGAGGAGCTGCTCGACACGATCGCGGCGGAGACGCCCGCGCCGGGCGGCGGCTCCGTGGCCGCGTTCGTCACCGAGATGGCGGCGTCCCTCGCGGCCATGGCCGCCCGCTTCGCCCACGACTGGGAGGGGGCGGCAGGCGCCGTCGCCCAGGCTGAGACGCTCCGTCATCGCGCCGCGCCGCTCGCCGCGGAGGACGCGGTGGCCTACGAGAACGTCCTCACGGCGATGCGCATGCCAGAGGAGCTCGAGTCCGAGGTGCGCAACACGCTGATCGGCGAGACGCTCTCACGCGCCGCGGACATCCCGCTCCTGATCGCCGAGACAGCCGCGGACGTGGCCGAGCTCGCGTCCGAGATCGCCGTCCACGGGAACCCGAACCTGCGCGGGGACGCAGCCGCGGCGTCGCTGCTCGCCTCCTCGGCCGTCCGTGTCGCGGCCAACCTCGTCGAGATCAACCTCTCCACGATGGAAGGCGAGGACCGCGTCGAGCGCGCCCGCACCCTGGTCGCAGGCGCGGAGAAGGCCGCCAAGCGGGCGCTCGGCGACGGCGACTCGGCCTAGGTCAGCTCAGGACGCCTGCTGAACCGACGAGTAGCCGGGGCCGCTCTGCGTGATCGTGATCCGCAGCCGCTCCGCCCAGTCGGAGTGCTGTTCCTTGCAGGTCGGGCACGCTGCAGCGTGGCGTCTGCGCCACCTCGAGGTGACCCCAGTAGCCGCGGGAGAGCAGGCCGTCCGCCTGCTGTCGACCGCAGAGACCGCAGCGAAGATAGAGCGCCATTGACTCGTTATACCACTCGGGTTCGGAGCCGTTCTACCAGGGGCCGATGAACTCGCCGCTCGGGTGGGCGAAAAGGATGATGACGACGATCACGATGCAGGCGACGGAGGCCAGGAGCAAGGCCGGCGTCAGCCAGCGCACGGGCGACTGCTCGGGGGGAAACTCGATCTGCTTTTCACGAGCCATCGTGCCTCCTTTCTACGGGCCGGGGTCGGTCGAGGGGCCGGCGAGGGGTGGCTCCGCAAAGCCGGGGCCTGGCGCAGTCGGGCTTGCCGGGGGCAGGCCCCCCGCGCCGCGCAGCAGCGCGGCCTGGGCGTTCAGCTTCACGTTCTCGAGCCAGACCCAGTACACGATCGCGGCCACCATGAGGATGATTCCGAGCGCGGTCATGATGTACGTGCCCGTGGAGTTCTCCGGGCCGAAGGTCCAGAACGTCGAGGTGACGTCCTCCCAGCTGTCGAAGGGGAAGCTGTCGATCACGGCAAGCTCCTTTCCGTCGCGCCCACTCTATGCCCGTTGGTGATGCGCGAGTACTCCTCGATCAGGATCGGGGCCGCCTCGACCTCCTGGCCGTCCGGGAGGACGATGACCTCGGGGACGCGCTCGAACTCGGGGAAGAAGTCCTGCTGGAACTCCGCCATGTCGAGGCCTTCGAGCTCGACCTCCGGCGGGACGCGGAGCAGGTTCGTCTTCTTGAGGAGCCAGCTGACGATGTAGCCGGGCAGGAAGGCAAGCGGGAAGAACGTGAGGATGCCCATCATCTGGCCGCCGAACGAAACGGGGATGTTGTTCACCCCGGTCGGGAACCCGCCGGCGAAGATGCCGACGAGGAACACGCCGTAGAAACCGCAGACGCCGTGGACGGCCACCGCTCCCACCGCATCGTCGACGCGCAGCCTCTTCTCGATGTAGGTGCCGGCCCACACGGCCAGCATGCCCCCCGACGCGGAGAGCAGGTAGGCGAGCGACGGGTGGTACACGTCGGCGCCCGCGGAGACCGAGATCACGCCGGCGAGGCCGCCGGAAAGAGTCCAGAAGGGATCGCCCTTGCTGGCGATCCAGCCGCCGGTGAAACCGCCTGCGAAGCCGAAGGTGATGACCATGGCGATGGTGCCCAGGGTCGTCGGTGAGAGATAGATGTTGAGCCACCCTGGAAAGGCCGTCGACTGGATGAACAGGCAGGCGGCGTAGAAGCCGTAGAAGCCGGTGAAGATCAGCATCAGACCCATCAGGGTCAGGTGCGTGTTGTGCGGTCTGAACGCTCTCGCCCGCCCCACGGCGTCGAACTTCCCTATGCGTGGACCGAGGTTCAGCAGGACGCCGAGCGCGAAGGCTCCTGCGACGCCATGGACCACCAGTGATGCGATCGAGTCGTGGAAGCCGTAGTTGGTGGTGAGCCAGCCGCCCGCGCTCCAGCCCCAGGCCGCGTCCATGATCCAGACGCCCGAGCCGAGGACGACCGCGAGGATGAGGTAGGCGGACAGGCGCACGCGCTCGATGAGCGCGCCCGACATGATCGAGGCGGTCGTCCAGGAGAAGAGCAGGAACGCGAGGAAGAAGACGAGGCTCAGATGGCCGGTGAGACTCGACTCGAGGTTGCCGGCCATGCCTTCGCTCCACGGGGCGGTTAGACCGCAGAACCCGGGGAACTCGGCCGGGCCGGCATGCCCCTCGGCCGGGCCGCCGTGCTCGAAGCACCCGTAGATGTACCAGCCGAAGTAGTAGAAGCTCGGCGTGACGACGGCGATGGTGAGGATGTTCTTCATCGCCGTCGACATGATGTTCTTGCGCCGGGCGACGCCCGCTTCGTATGCCATGAAGCCGACGTGGATCAGCCACATGACCACGACGGTGAAGAAGTAGAAGACTTCCAGCAGGATCAGGCTGTCGAGGTCGACCTTCGCGTTGACCTCCTCGAGGGTCGGAGCCTGCGCGAGAAGCGACGACAACACAGACGCCAGCGACGATGTCATCAGGAAGTCCTCCTCGGGACGACGCCAGCTAATGCACCGCTAGACAGAGCCAGGCGAGCGTACGAAACCCGTCGGATGTGTCCCAGGTGTCGTAAGCCCACCTTTTACGCGCTACGAGTGTTGAAAGGCCACACAGCCCGCCAACCCTCCTAGCACGGTTGCTGCTGCGTCTCCCCGGTCTCTGCGTCGACGAGGACGGTCGCGCACTCCTCCCTGACGCCCTGGGCGTTCTCCGTCGAGAGGGAAACGGCCCAGTACAGGTGCGCGTCCAACCCCTGCTGGACGCCGCGAACGAGGACCTTGTCGGGCTCGAAGTCGATCTCCTCTCTCGCGATCTCCTCCGCCTCTTCGAAGCTGACCTCGTCGTCGCGCGCCGCGCAGGTCTGCAACGCCAGGAACGCAAGGAGCAACACCGCGAGCAGCATCGCCACTCGGCCGAGCGGACGGTCCCTGAACGACTTACGCTCGGGCTCGGGTGCGGCGTCGGTAGGCAGAGTAGACCCGAAGGATGAGATAGCCGACGAAGTGGGTCAGGAAGACGAGCGAGAGCCACCACGCCCACCACCTCCAGGGCGGGGAAGGCTCGAACTCGCGCAGCTCGATCACCGTCAGGTACAGCGCGATCGCCAGGGTCACGAAGAACATGACCTGAGGAAAACCGGCCGGGGCGAAGACGACGAGGAGCACCAGGGGATCGTTCCCCAACAGCGCGACGGGGCGCAACCGTCTTCGGTGAAGAGCAGAATCCGCGACGGTGTCGGCCCGCGACGTCATCGAGATCATCGCCCTCCTGCTCGTGGCAGGGCTCGTCTCCGAGCTCGTGGCGGGGATCCTGCGCGTGCCGCGGATGCTCGTGCTCGTCGGCGCGGGCGCGTTGCTGGGGCCCCACGCGATCGGCGAGCTCGACCTCCCGCTCGACTCCGTCGGCGTCCAGATCCTCCTGACGCTCGGCGTCTCGATGATCCTCTTCTACGGCGGGCTCGGGCTCGCGTTCAGCGTGTTGCGTCCTGTCGCGGTCGGTCTCGGCCTCCTGGCCGTCCCCGGGGTCCTGCTCACGGCGGTGGTGACCGGCTCGGTCGCCGCACTCGCGTTCGACCTGCCCTTCGAGGCGGGCCTGCTCCTTGGGGCTGTCCTCGCCCCCACTGATCCCGCCATCCTCATCCCGCTCTTCGAGCGGATGGGGCTGCGCGCGAAGGTGCGGCAGACCGTCGTCGCGGAGTCTGCTTTGAACGATCCGACGGGGGCGGTGCTGGCTCTCGCCGTCGCGGCCTTCGTGCTCGGGGAGGGCAACACGCTCGCCGATCCGCTCTGGGAGTTCGTCGCGGACATCGCCGTCTCGACCGGCCTGGGCGTCGCCTTCGGCGTTCTGCTCGCCCTGGTCATCTCGGAGCGGCGCGTCGGCTTCTGGCGCGAGTCGCCCGGGATCGCCGTCCTGCTCGTCGTCACCGGTGGGTACTTCACGATCGACTTCGCCGGCGGGAGCGGCTACCTCGGGGCCTTCATCGCCGGGCTGATCGTGTCCAACATGGACGAGCTGGGTCTCGGGATGCACTCCGAGCGCGAGCGCGACATGCGCTCGTTCGTCGCCACCTCGGCCGACCTGATGGTGATGTTCGTCTTCATCACGCTGGGCGCGAACCTCCCCTTCGACGACTTCGCTGACGAGGCGCTCCCTGCGCTGGCGACCGTCGCGGCTCTGATCCTCGTCGCGCGGCCCCTGACGGTGCTCGCCTGCCTGCTCCCCGACCGGCGCGGTCGCTGGCAGCGCGAGGAGATCGCGTTCGTCGCCTGGACGCGGGAGACCGGCGTCGTCCCGGCCGCCCTCGCGGGCGTCCTCATCGCCGAGGGCGTCCCCTACGAGGTGGAGCTCGTCACCGTCGTGTCCATGGCCATCCTGGTCACGCTGCTCGTCCAGTCGACGACGAAGGCCTGGCTGGCGCGCCGCCTGGGCCTCGACGACGACCCGGCTAGTCCCTAGCGGCCACGTCCCGGTGCCAGGCACCTGGCCCTGGCCGGCGCGGACACCTGTGGACGGCGACGGCCGCGCCTAGCAGGGCGAATGAGATCCGCTCCCCAGCCATGTCCCGCCGAAAAGGCCACGTCAGGGGTCAGACCCCGGGCGTGGCTGTTACGACCAGGGGTAGGGCGAGTTCGAGACCGGGTGGAGGTCGCCCGTCGCGAAGCGCTCGAAGCGGAACGGGTGCAGGAGGCTCGAGTGGTCGCCGAGGAGGACCTTCGCCACCTCGCGGCCGACCCCGATCATCTTGTAGCCGTGGTTCGAATCGAGGATCGTGTAGACGTTCGGGCGCATGTAGTCGAAGACCGGGAAGTTGTCGACCGTGAAGGCGCCGACGCCTCCCGAGCGGGCCATCTTGTAGCGCGGCCGGCAGCCCTCGAAGCGGCTCATCGCGTGCGAGAGCGCGGCGCACCACATGTCCGGGAAGCTCGCGTCCACGTCGGTCGTGGACGGGTAGGGGTCGAGCTCGACGTCGCCCTCGACGACCAGCGGCGAGGCGCCGCCCTGCACGCCGTGGCGGTCGCGCTTGTAGTAGATGCCCCAGAGCTCGTCGGTGATGAGCTCGCCCTCGTCCGTGTGGAGGGGAGCGTCGGTGTCGAGGTGAACGACCGGCGGGGCGCTTCCGTTGGCCGTGGCGAACATCTGCGGGTCGACCTGGATCTCGCCCTCCTGGAGGTTCCAGTACGTCCACATCGGCTGGTCCTCGATCACGTCCCCGCTCGGCGTGCGCACGTCGATCGTGGGCGGGAGCTCGAGCATCGACCAGAAGCGCCTCGCCCACGGGCCGGGCGCGACGACGAGCTGCTCGCCGATCTCGAGGCGGCCGCGGCTCGTCTCCACCGCGCCGACCGTGCCGTCGCCGGCGAGCTCGAGCGCCCTGACCTCGACGCCGGTGAGGATCTCGACGCCCTCCTCCCGGCACTTGCCGGCCAGACCGAGCACGGACTCGCGGTTGAAGGCGAAGCCGCCCTGGTGCTCGTGCAGGCACGCGGTCACGCCCTGCGCGCGCCAGTCGGGGAAGATCTCCTTCATGTAGGCGTCCACCTCGGCCTCGCCGGTGACGAAGGTCGAGCGGTAGCCGATCGCCTCCTGCCGCTCGAAGGTCGCCGCGAGGTCGGACTCCTGGACGGACGGCCCGAGGGCCATGTAGCCGACCGGGTTGTAGGCGTAGGCCTCCGGATCGGACTCCCAGACCTCGACGCAGGCCTGCATGAGCTCGCTCATCGCCGGCTGGAAGTAGTTGTTGCGCACGACGCCGCAGGCGATGCCCGAGGCCCCGGCGCCCGGCTCCGACTTCTCCAGGACGACCACGTCCGCGCCCGACCCCGCGCCGCGCGTGCGAAGCTCCTTCGCGAGGTGGTATGCGGTGGAGAGGCCGTGGATCCCGGCTCCGACGACTACGAAGCGGGGCGAGGCGGGCAGGTCGGGCATCTAGTTGCCTCCTGGGCAATAGCGTTTCAAAGCTGACATACTTGACCGTACCATGGCCCGAACGGGTAAGCCAGCAACGCGGCGCGTGGCGGCGGTCGAGCGCGCAGCGTCCGTCATCGACGCGCTGGCCGAGGGCGGGGAGCTCGGGACGAACGAGCTCGCGCGCCGCACCGGCCTCCATCCCAGCTCCGTCTCGCGCCTCCTCTCCACGCTCGCCGACTCCGGCCTGGTGGAGCACGTCCCGGAGACCGGCCGCTACCGGCTCGGGCTGCGGCTCATCGCGCTCGGAAACGCCGTCCTGGCGCGGCTCGACCTGCGCGAAGTCGCCCGGCCGCACCTGCGCGCGCTCGTGGAGGAGACCGGCGAGACGGCGACGCTCTCGGCGCCGGGCGACCCCGACGCGATCACGGTCGACTTCGTCCAGAGCGCCGCCTCGGTGCAGAGCGTCGCCCGCGTCGGGCGCCCGAGCGTGGCGCACGCGACCGCGACGGGCAAGGTCGCGCTCGCCTTCGGTGACGTCGCGCTCCCTCCGGGCCGCCTGCACGCCTTCACCGGACAGACGATCGTGGACCGGGCGACGCTCGCCCGCGAGATCGAGCGAGTCCGCGGGCAGGGCTGGGCGAGGGCCCTCGGCGAGCGCGAGGAGGACCTGAACGCCCTCGCCGCCCCGGTGCGCGGAAGCGACGGCCGAGCTCGCGGCCGTCCTCGGGATTCAGGGCCCGTCGTCGCGCTTCGGTGACGACGCGATGACCCGCGCCCTCGACCCGCTGCTCGCCCGTGCAACGGCGGTCTCCGACGCTTTAGGCTGGCGCCCAACGGCGAAGGAGGGATCGTGAGCACAGACGCAGGGACCATTCGCACAGCCTTCGACGGCGTCCAGCGCCAGCTCGGCGCCGAGTTCATGGAGTGGGAGAACTGGTACTGGCCGACCGAGTTCGGCGACGCGGTCGCCGAGCACCACGCCGTCCGCCAGGACGTCGGCGTGTGGGACGAGTCGCCCCTGCGCAAGTGGGACTTCAGCGGCCCGGACGCCCTCGCCGCGGCCGACCGCATCTTCACGAACGACATGCTCGGACTGGAGATCGGGCAGATCCGCTACGCGCCGTTCTGCGACGAGAACGGGAAGATGGTCGGCGACGGGACGGTCTTCAAGTTCACCGACTCGAGCGCCTGGGTGATCACCGCGCTCGACTCCGACCTCGACCACATGCTCGAGGTCGTGTCCGGCCTGGACGTGGCGATCGAGCCGATCACCGAGAAGCTCCCGCACGTCCAGCTCCAGGGGCCGCGCTCCCGCGAAGTGCTCGCCGGCCTCGTCGACGATGACGTCGAGAGCCTGGGCTACTTCCGCTTCCTCCCCCACCAGGTGCACGTCGGCAAGGTGCCCGCGTGGGTCTCGCGCACCGGCTACTCCGGCGAGCTCGGCTACGAGATCTTCACGGAGCCGGACTACGCTGCCGAGCTCTGGGGCGTCCTCACCGAGGCAGGCGCGAAGCCGTACGGCCTCTCAGCCGTCGAGAGCCTCCGCATCGAGTCGGGTCTGATCTTCATCGGCTACGACTACTTCCAGCACGAAACCGACCCCTTCGACATGTCGCTGGACAAGGTCATCCGCCTCGACGCGGGGGATTTCCACGGGAAGGCGGCGCTCCAGGAGACCGCCAAGAGCCCGCCGAAGCGCCTGGTCACGCTGGTCGTGGACGGCTCGGACGTGCCGGAGTACGGCGCGGCCGTGACGAAGGACGGGGAGCCGGCGGGCACGCTCACGAGCCCGGCCGAGAGCCCGTCGCTCGGCAAGGTCATCGGCATGGCCGTGCTCGAGACCCGCTTCGCCGGGAAGGGCCAGACGGTCGACGTCGCCCTCGGCGACGGCACGGTCTCGGCAACCGTGGACGACTTCCCGATCTACGACCCGCAGAAGACCAGGCCGCGCAGCTAGCGGGCCTGGTCGAAACGGGCCGCTAGGACGGCCTAGGTGGAGACGGCCGGCTGGAGGCCGTAGTGCGCGTATGCGTCGCGCTCCATGTCTTCCGGGATGCTCGTCTCGGGATCCCGGTAGTCGGGAGCGCTCTTCACCTGGTCCTTCGTCCACGGAACACGGACGGCACTGCCATCGACCTCGGCTCCCTCGACGGGCACCAGGTAGTGGTGCTGCAGGAAGGTGCCGGTGAAGACGCCGAGCCACTCAGGCCTCCCGGTGTTCCGGTCGGCGAAGAAGGTCTCGAGGTTGCCGATCGACTTGCCGTCGCTGTCGATCACGTCACGGCCCATCAGCTCGCGAAGGCGAGTTTCTTCCAACATCACACGTCCTCCTTTCGGACGAGGCTCAGGCTCTGGATACCCGGCTCGAAAAGTCAGGAAACCAGGCCGAGCAGCACCAGCCCGGCGATCACGAGCCCGATCCCTGCCCACTGGGTCGTGCGCGGGCGCTCGTGGAGCAGCATCACGCCGGCGACGATCGGCACGACCGCGTACGGCGCCGCCGCGGTCGCCACGACGGACGTGTCCTCGTGGCGGACGCCGAAGTTGAAGGCGACGTAGCCGAGCGTGTCCACGACTGCGATCCCGACGATCGTCGCCAGGAGCTTCGGCGAGCGGTCTTCGAACCGCCACTGCCCACCGCGAAGGGAGACGAGGACGAGGAAGAGCGTCGAAAAGCCGCGCGCCAGGAAGATGGGGACGAGCCAGCCGTATTCGGCGCTGAAGTAGGCGACGCCGTAGACGAAGGCGCCGATCACCACCGCGGTGGCGAGCGCGAGCAGGATCCCGAGGAGCGCGACGCGCTCGAGGTGCCGCATCTGCGCGAGGTCCGAGGAGGCGAGCAGGACGCCGAGGATGACGACCACGATCGCCGCCGTCTCCCCGGCGGCGAGGCGCTCCCCGCCGATCACCACCGCGCAGACGACCGTCACCGCCGCGTAAGCGGAGACGATGGGGCTCACGATCGAGATCGGCCCGATGGCGAGCGCCTGGTAGAAGGCGAGGTAGGAGACTCCACCCAGGACGCCCAGGAAGGCGAACCAGGCCAGGTCGGCGCCGGAGACGTCCGAGATCCCCTCGCCGGTCGCCACGAGCAGCGCGGTGAGGAGGACCATCGCCGCGAGATGGAAGCCGAGCACGACCCGGAACGAGCCGGTGCGGCGCGAGGCCAGCGCGGCGAAGTAGTCCGCGAGCCCCCAGGACAGCGCGGCCGTGAGGCCGAGGAGGATCCCCACCTAGATGCCCGACCAGCCGGACATCTAGCGTTCCGCGGCTGCCGAGACGAACTGGGCGAACGGCTCGAGGAAGCGGCGATCCACCCGCCACTCCTCCTGGAGCTCCCACTGGACGGCGAGCAGGTAGGCGTCGCCGTTCATCTCGACCGCCTCGACGACGCCGTCGGGGGCGGTCGCGACCACCCGCAGGTCGGAAGCGACCTCGTCGAGCGCCTGGTGGTGGAAGCTGTCGACCTCGATCTCCACCACCCCGAGCGCCTGATGAAGCCTGCTCCCGGGCTCGATCGAGATCGGGTGGCGCGGGTGCGGCGGCACGTCGTCGGAGCCCTCGAGCGACGAGCGCTCGACTTCCTTCCAGGCCTTCCAGCCCGGGTCGGAGGGGTGCTCGGCCCACTCGGGCTTGACCGAGACGTCCTGGACGAGCGTGCCCCCGAGGGCGACGTTCAAGATCTGGATCCCCCGGCACATGCCGAGGATGGGCAGGCCGCGGTCGAGCGCGCGCTCGGCGAGCTCGAGCTCGAAGGCGTCGCGGAGCGGCTCGGTCGGCGCCAGGTGCTCGGTCGGCTCCTGGCCGTAGCGCGAGGGATCGATGTCGCGGCCTCCGCCGAGGAGGATCCCGTCGCAGGCATCCAGCGCGTCCTCGAGGTGCCCGTTCACGCGCGGAAGCCCGAGCCCGACGCCGCCCGCCAGGGCCACCGGCCGCTGGAAGCCGACCGCGGCGTAGTCGCCGAAGTCGTGCAGGCCCAGGGAGAGCCCGATCACCGGTTTGCGCCCGTCACTCACCACTAGACATTTCTATCGCAGTCGCCCTAGAGTCGCCCAACCCAGCGAAGGAGGCGAATGGCAACCGACAAAGTCACCGACTCCGGGGGAACCAACGGCCGCGCGGCCGAAGTCGTGGAGGAGTGGCGGAACGCCGCGTACAACTGCTTCAGCTCGGGTCACAAGTTCTGCCGCGAGGTCTGCCCGGTGATGCAGGTCACCCGGGACGAGCGGCACACGCCGACCGCATTCCACGCGAACGTGGTCGCGATGGACGAGGGCCACCTCACGATCGAGGACGTTGCCGAGGACTACGTGCACTGCACGATGTGCGGCGCCTGCGAGCTCCGCTGCCCGAACACGCTCTTCACCGGCGACTTCTACCGCTTCCGCCAGCGCACGATCGACGTCGTCAGGGCAATGCGGACGCTCGCGGTCGAGGAGGGCATCCACCAGGAGAACTGGAAACGCTGGGCGGAGCTCACCGACCGCTGGGGCAACGAGCCCGTGCTCGGATGGCGCACGGAGACCTCCGGGAACAAGGTTCGCGCCTGGGCGGCCGGCCTCGACCTCCCGACCGGCGGCGAGACGGTGCTGTTCGCCGACTGCGAAGCGGCCTTCTACCGGCCGTCCGTCCCTCGTGCGGTGGCGCTCCTCCTGGGCGCCGCCGGCGTCGAGTTCGGCCTCATGAGCCAGCAGTGGTGCTGCGGCGGACCGATGTGGGAGACCGGGTACGTGGAGATCGCCCACAAGATGGCCGAGCACAACATGATCGACTGGCGCAAGACGGGCACGACGCGCGTCATCTGCCTCGACCCGCACGACTACATCACGATGATCGAGCACTACCCCACGCTCGATGAGAACTTCGACGAGTTCGAGATCGTGCTCGGCGTCGACCTCGTCGCCGAGCTGATCCGTGAGGGCAAGATCAAGCTGACGACGCCGATCGAGCGCACGGTGACGTACCACGACCCGTGCCGGCTGAACAAGCGCCTCGGGAAGTGGCAGTCCCCACGCGAGATCCTGCGGGCGATCCCGGGGCTCACGTTCGTCGACGTCGACCACGTCACGCAGTGGTCGTACTGCTCTGGGGCCGGCTCGAACCTCGCGACCGAGAAGCCGGAGCTGACGGCGGAGATCAGCCGCCGCCGGATCGAGAAGGCGGCGGCGCTCGACGGCGTCGACACGCTCGTCTCCGCCTGTCCCTGGTCGGAGCGGCCGCTCACCGAGCAGGGCAAGGCTCAGGGCATCGAGGTGTTCGACATCTTCGAGCTGGTCGCCGAGTCGGCCGGATTCGAGGTGTGAGATGGCAGTCGCAGCCCTCCCCGACACCCTGATCGACGAGCTCGTCGCCATCTGCGGCGAGGAGCACGTCTTCACCGGCCGCTCGGCGCTCTTCAACCGCGCGCGCGTCCCCTCGCCGTTCCCGAAGCACAGGTGGGAGGAGTTCATCCCGCAGGCCGTCGTCCTGCCGACGTCGGCGGAGCAGATCTCCGAGGTGGTCAAGCTCGCGAACCGCGAGCGAGTCCCGGTCGTGCCGCGGGCAGGCGCCACCGGGCTCACCGACGGCGCGGTGCCGCTCAAGCACGGGATCCTCGTCGACATCAAGCTCATGGACAAGATCCTCGAAATCGACGTCGAGGACCGCACGGTCACCGTCCAGCCGGGGATCAACATGCTGAAGCTCTCCCAGGAGCTGCAGCCCCTCGGCTTCATCTATCCGGACAACCCGGCGTCGTATCCGTGCTCGCTCGTCGGCGGGCGCATCGGCACGAGCGGCTGGTCGCTGATCGGCGGCCGCTTCGGCCACACGCGCGACCTCGTGATCAGCTTCGAGATCGTGCTGCCGACCGGTGAGATCATCCGTGTCGGCGACGGCGGCGGGAAGAAGGTGCGGAAGTCCTCGAGCGGCTACCAGCTCAAGCACCTGTTCATGGGCCACCAGGGGACGCTCGGGATCGTCACCGAGGCGACGCTCGAGCTGGTCAAACGCCCGGAGACGGAGTTCTCGGCCTTCTACGCCTACCGCTCCTACGAGGACGCGTGGCGGGCGACGGGGGAGTTCGCCCGCTCGGGCGCGGCGACCCTCGCCGGCGTCGTCCTCTTCGACGAGTGGAAGGTGAAGTACCTCCGCCGGGACGACGAGGCGTACATCCCGCAGCCCGACTGGGTTCAGGCCGTCGTCGCGGTCGCCATGTACGGGAACGACGACGAGGTGCGCGCCTCCGCGAAGCGGATGCTGAAGATCGGCAAGGCCTCGGGCGGCGAGTACCTGGGCGACGAGATCTCCCAGGGCGACTGGGCCTCGCGGCACGACCGCTACGCCACCCCGCAGCACGGGCGCACCCGGGACGGCCAGGTCGCGCTCATGAGCTGGCACTGCGAGGACGCGGCGATCCTCTACTCGCAGCTCCCCGCCGTGCGGGAGAAGTGGCACGCCGTGGCGGCCGGCCTGCGCGAGCGCTTCGACATGTTCGACGACTGGGGCATGTTCGCCTACACGAACGGGGCCTTCAAGTCGTGGGGCGACTACCTGACCGAGATCGACATCGGCATCTGGGAGATGAAGTGGGACGACGAGAGCTGGGCCGCGTGGGTGGACGCGAAGCGGGAGATCGCCCGCATCGCCATCGAGCACGGCGGCTCTATCTCGGCGTGCCACGGCTCCTGCCGCGAGGGCGAGGTCGACCTCGTCCCGCTCGAGCTGGGCGGCGGCTTCGAGGTGATGAAGCAGATCAAGCGCACGCTCGACCCGAACAACATCATGAACCCGGGCAAGTACCTGCTCGACGAGGCCTACGAGGAGGTGGAGTCGTGATCGGCTTCAGGCTCTCCGCGCAGAAACCGCCTGACGCGCAGCGCATCAAGGACGACGTCGTCATGCGCTTCGAGCACATCTACGAGGTCGACCCGTCGCTCATGACGGAGCACACGCCGCAGCAGGACATCCCGGCCTGGGACACGCTGCGGATCGTCGACAGCCGTTGGGAGCACCTGGCGTGGATGCACGACCACTTCGCGGACAGCGTTCTGTCCGGCGAGGAGCTCCTGGAGGAAATCGAGGCCGAGGAGGGCCAGGCATGAAGTTCAGCTACACGACGCTGCTCGACTACCCGCTTTCCGATTCGCTCGAGCACATCAAGACGGCCGACGAGAACGGGTACTACGCGTGCTACGCGGCCGACGAGACCTGGCACAAGGACCTCTGGCTCCTGTACGCGGCCGCCGCGGACAAGACGAAGAACGTCCGCTTCGGGCCCAACCTCTCCAGCGTCTACCTCCGCGAGCCCACGCTCATCTGCCAGGCGCTCGCCACCCTCGACGAGCTCACCGGCGGCCGCGCGGAGGGCGTCATCTCCTGCGGCAACTTCGGCATGCTCACGCAGTACGGCGTCGACTGGAAGACGATCAAGCCGTTCTCGCGCGTCAGGGAGGCGCACGAGGTCATGCGCACCTTCCTCGACGAGGGCGTGATCACCTACGACGGCCAGTTCCACAAGTACGCCGGGCTCTTCACGTTCGCGCGGCCCGTGCAGGACCACCTGCCGCTCTACATCGGCGCCATGCGCGGCCCCAAGTCGATGCAGCTCGCCGGCGAGGTCTCCGACGGCGTCCACAGCGCGCTGGGCTACAACAAGCAGTGGTACGACTACGTCGTCGAGAACGTGAAGATCGGCGCCGAGAAGGCGGGCCGCAACTGGCGAGGACCTCGACATCGGCGCCTGGTGCGTCATCACCTGCGGCCCCGACTCGGAGAAGGCCAAGACGGCGGCGCGCGCCATCGTCACCTTCTACCTCTCCTCCCAGCCCGACGAGCAGTTCGAGGCGCACGGGATCGACCCGGCCGAGACGAAGGCGATCGTCGAGGTGCTCGGCACGGGCGACCTCGAGAAGGCGTACGAGATGACCACGCCCGAGATCGCCGAGAAGCTCTCGATCGCCGGCACGCCGGAGGAGTGCGTGGCGAAGATCAAGGAGATGGAGTCGGCGGGGGTCAACCACATGATCTGCTGCATCACCGACCCCTACATCCTCAAGCTCTTCGCGCAGCGGGAGGTCGACGTCCCCGACGTCAACGCCCAGCTCAAGCTCATCGCCGACGAGGTCATGCCGGCCTTCAACTGACGTGTCGCTGACACCCGAGCAGCGCGCGACCTTCTGGGCGCTCGCCGACGTCCTCATCCCGGCCACGGAGGAGATGCCGGCGGCGAGCGAGGCCGGCTCGGCCGAGAAGTGGCTCGACCGCGCGCTCACGGCCCGGCCCGACCTCGTCGAGCCGCTGGCCGCCGTGCTCGACGCCGCGGCGGGGAAGGATCCGGAGGCCGAGGCCAGGCGGCTGCACGCCGAGGACCCCGACGGGTTCTCGGCGCTCGCCCAGATCGCCTCGGGCGGCTACTACATGAACCTGAAGGTCCGGAAGCGGATCCGCTACCCGGGCCAGGGCAAGCGCCCGCCCTTCTCCGACGAGGCCGAGTACGACCTGCGCGACGGGCTCCTCGACCCGGTCTACGCACGGGGGGCGATCAACACGACGCCGCCCCCGCCGCCCGACCCGGTCGAGCCGGCGGCGCCGCTCTCGTTCTCGATCTCGGGCAACGGCGCCAAGGCGGACGTCCTGATCGTCGGCGCAGGCGCGGGCGGCTCGGTCGCGGCCCGCCACCTCGCCGAGGCCGGCTTCAAGGTCGTCTGCCTCGAGCAGGGCGGCTGGGAGAACGCCGCCGACTTCCCCGGCGACAAGCTCGAATGGGAGCTGGTCGCCGACGCGCAGTTCAGCCCGAACCCGAACGTCAGACAGCATCCCGCGGACTACCCGCTCGAGGTCTCGGGCTCGCCGATCACGCCCGTCATGTACAACGCGGTCGGCGGCAGCACGGTGCATTTCTGCGCCCAGTGGGTGCGGCTGCGCCCGCAGGACTACAAGCTGCGCACGCTCCACGGGCTCGCCGACGACTGGCCCATCTCCTACGAGGAGATGAAGCCGTTCTACGAGCGGATCGACCAGGAGATGCAGATCTCGGGCATGGCCGGCGACCCGAACTACCCGCCCGGCCCGCCGCCGCTCCTGCCGCCCCTCCCCATCGGGCCGATCGGGCGCCGCGCGGCCGAGGGAATGAACGAGCTCAACTGGCACTGGTGGCCGGCCGCGCACGCGATCCGCTCCGAGGACGTCGGCAGCCTGGCCGGCTGCAAGCGCACGGGCACCTGCATGTGGGGCTGCCCTGCGGGCGCCAAGAGCTCCACCGACACGACCATGTGGCCCTCGGCCCTCGCGCACGGAGCGAAGCTCGTCACCGGCGCACGCGTCCGCGAGATCACGACGAACGGGAACGGCCTCGCGACCGGCGCGATCTACATCGACCGTGACGGGAACGAGCAGCGTCAGGAGGCCGACGTCGTCGTCGTGGCCGGGAACGGCGTCGGCACAGCCCGCCTGCTCCTCCTCTCCGGCGGCCCGGACGGCCTCGCCAACTCCTCGGGGCTGGTCGGCAAGCGGCTCATGCTCCACCCGTACATGAGCGTGCTCGGGATCTACGAGGACGACCTGGAGGGCTGGCTCGGCCCCTGGGGCACGCAGCTCCTCTCGCTCGAGTTCGCCGACCACGACGAGTCGCACGGCTTTCCCCTCGGCGCGCAGTGGGACGTGATGCCGCTCGGCGGGCCGCTCTTCAGCCTCTTCCGCTACGACGAGCTGCCCTTCGACGAGCGCTGGGGCCCGGCCGTCCACGACCTCACCGAGGAGACGCTCGGCCACGCCTTCGACTGGGGCGTCGGCATCGAGGACCTGCCGCACGAGTCGAACACGGTGACCATCGACCCCGAGCTGACGGACGCCGACGGCATCCCGGCCCCGAAGATCAACTTCACGATCGACGACGACATGCGGGCGAACCTCGAGTTCCAGCTCGCGAGGGCAAAGGAGGCGCACGAGGCGGCCGGCGCGACGAAGACGATCGTCGCCGACTGGTCGCAGTGGGGCTGGCACCTGCTCGGGACGACGCGAATGGGCGACGACCCGGCGACGTCGGTGGTCGACCGCTGGTGCGCGGCCCACGACGTCCCCAACCTCTACGTGCTGGACGGTGCGGTGTTCCCGACGTCGGGCCCCATGGCCCCCACGTCGACGATCTGCGCCAACTCGCTCCGCTGTACCGAGCGCCTCATCGAGCGCGCCCGGTTGCAGCAGACGCCGGCCTGAGCCGGACGCGCAACCCAAGGTTGCACATCTGCTAGGATGTGCAACTCTTGGTTGCACGTCGAAGGAGGCACACATGATTCCCGAGAAGATCGAGCGCGAGATCGTCATCGAGGCGTCCCCGGAGCGCGTCTGGGCCGTCCTCACCGAGCCGGAGCACGTGGGAGTGTGGTTCGCCGAGTCGGTGGACGGCGACCTGCGGCCCGGCGCAGCGTCGGTGCTGAGCTGGGAGGAGCATGGCTCCTTCAACATCCAGGTCGAGAAGTCCGAGCCGCCGCGCTACTTCTCCTTCCGCTGGGCCGCCCGCTCCCCGGGAGCCGATCCCGGCGAGGGCAATTCGACGCTCGTCGAGTTCCGGCTCATCCCGGAGGGCGACGGCACGCGCCTGCACGTGGCCGAAAGCGGGTTCCGCGATCTCCACGACGAGCAGGCGGAGTACGTCCGCGACAACACGCAGGGTTGGGAGGGCGCACTGAACAACCTCCGCGAGTACGTGATGAAGACCGCCGAGGCACCCACGGGCCGATGACCGCGCGCGCCGACGAGCAGGACGAGCTGTGGGCTGCGATCGCCGAGCCGGCGCGCAGGCGCCTGCTCGACCTGCTCCTGGCGCGCGGTGAGGCGACCGCCACCATGCTCGCGGCCGAGCTGCCGATCTCGCGGCAGGCCGTGGTCAAGCACCTCGCGGTCCTCGACCGCACCGGCCTCGTCGAGGGCCGGCGGCAGGGCCGCGAGGTGCGCTACTCCGTCCGCCCCGAGCGGCTCGACACGGCGAGCCGACGCCTGGCAGAGGTCGCAGCGGGCTGGGACGCCCGTCTGGCGACGATCAAGCGGCTCGCCGAGAGCGGCGCCTAGTCGGCCAGGTCGAACGTGATCTGCTTGGTCTCCGTGAGGGCGTCGATCATCCAGCCGGCGAGCTCGCGGCCCGCGCCGGAGGACTTCGCGCCTCCGAACGGCGCCAGCTGGTCCCAGTAGTTCGTCGTCTCGTTGATGTGCACGGTGCCGTGCCGGAGCTCCTCGGCCGCGCGCCACGCGTCGTGGAGCGACTTCGTGAAGACCGATGCGGTCAGGCCGTACTCGGTCTCGTTGGCGATCTCGAGCGCCTCGTCGAGCGTCGAGAAGCGTGATGATCGGGGCGACCGGGCCGAAGGTCTCCTCCTGCGCGATCCGCATGTCGCTCGTGACGCCGTCGACGATCGTCGGCTCGTGGAACTGGCCCTCGTGCCCGCCGCCGAGGACGATGCTCGCGCCCTTGGCGACCGCGTCGTCGAGGTGCTCCTGGGTACGCGTGAGGACCTCGGGCGTGCACATCGGGCCCATGTCGGTCGCCTCGTCGAGCGGGTCGCCGACGCGGAACGCCTTCGTCCGCTCGGTGAGCGCCTCGATGAACTCGTCCTTCACGGACTCGTGGACGAGGATGCGCTCGGCTGCCGTGCAGCACTGGCCGGCGAGGTAGAAGCAGCCGACGATGGCGGCGTCGGCGGCCTTGTCGATGTTCGCGTCTGCGAGGACGATCTGCGGGCCGTTGCCGCCAAGCTCGAGCACCCGGTTCTTGAGGGCGGCGTCGCGGGCGACCTGCTCTCCCGTGTGCGTCGAGCCGGTGAAGACGACCGAGCCGACGTCGGGATGGCGCACGAGGTGCGAGCCGACGTCGCCGCGGCCGTGGACGACGTTCAGCGTCCCGGCCGGGAAGCCGGCGTCGTGGATGACCTCGGCGAACATGTTGGCGCAGAGCGGCGCGTGCTCGGACGGCTTCCAGACCGCCGTGCAGCCCACGGCGAGCCCGTAGACGATCGGGATTCCGGCGATGTCGACGGGGAAGTTCCACGGCGTGACGGCCGCCACGACGCCGATCGGCTCCTGCGTGACGATGATCCGCTTGGCGTTCGTGCGCTCCTGCGTCGAGGGGAGCACCTGGCCGGCGTGGCGCAACACGTCCTCGGAGGCACGACGGAAGTGGTCGGCCGTGTACTCGACCATCTCCTCGCGCGACTCGCGGATGGTCTTGCCGACCTCGCGCGTGATCATCTCGGCGATCTCGTCCGCCCGCTCCATGCAGATGGCGAACGCCGCGCGGCAGAGCTCGACGCGCTCGAGGAGCGACACCCTGCGCCAGGAGGCAAACGCATCCGCCGCCGCGGCGACCGCCTGGTCGACCTGCGCCGGCGTGGACGCCGCGACCGTCCCGAGGAGCTCGCCCGTCGCCGGGCTCGTGACCTCGATCTCCTCCCCGTCGCCGGGAATCCACTTCCCCCCGATGTACGCGTCCTGCCGGGTCGCAATCGCCATCTCGCCCCTCCTTCGGACAGTTTCATTGCAGTTTCGCACGCCGCGAGGCCTATTGAAGTCGCCTCCGTCGAGTGTTACCGTCGCGCCTTCCCGTGCCGGGAACGCGCCGAAATGTGGCTAGGAACGCTCGCAAAGAGCGGTCCGACGTGCCGTCTACAGTCCCGGACCGGCTAGGGCGTCTCTCGATCCAGAGGAGGGTGCATGGCTGAAGTTGCAGTAGACGAACGACGTCTCCTCAAGACGATCCGCTGGTGGGACGGCTTCGTCATCGGTCTCGCCAACCCGGGCTTCCTGCTCATCGGACTGTGGGGCTCGATCATTGCGCTCGGCGGCAATTGGGCGATCGCCCTCTGGATCATCTCCGCCACCATCGGGGCGCTCCAGGCGTACATCTACTGCGAGCCCGCCGCGATGTTCCCGGACAAGCCCGGCGGCCTGTCGGTCTACGCACGCGAGGGCTGGCGCAAGCACTTCTCCTTCGCGGGCCCGATCGCGGTCTTCGGCTACTGGTTCGCGTGGTCGAGCGTGCTCGCCATCTACGGAAGCCTGATCGGATATCTGCTGCTCGCCGAGTTCGGAGGCGACGGCTACCTCGCGACGACGATCTATGACCCACCGCTCATCCGGCCCCTCGGATGGGCGCAGATCATCGGGGTCATGTGCATCGTCCTCTGCTGGATCTTCAACATCCGCGGCATGCGGCCGGCGGTGGGGCTCAGCTACGTCGTCGGCGCGCTGATGATCTTCCCGATCCTCGTGATCGCCATCGGCGGCTTCCTCACGGGCGACTTCTCGAACCACGAGATCAGCTCGAACTTCCTGGCCGCGAACGTCGACTTCTACGGCGACGACGCGACCTTCTTCAACCAGTTCGTGATGGTCATGGTCTGGCTCTACATCCTCGGCTGGTCGACGTACGGGCCCGAAGCCGGGGCGACGTTCGCGCCTGAGTACAAGGACACGGCCAACGACACGCGCAAGGCGCTCGCCTCGGTGGGCGCGCTCAACGTCGTCCTGGCCATCCTGCTCCCGATCGTCGTCCTCGGGACGATCGGCTACGACGGCCTGTTCAACGACACGACGGGAGTCGTCTGGCTGACCGACGTCGTCAACTCGATCGCCGGCGAGGGCTTCGGGAAGTTCCTGGTGGTGTGCCTCTGCGCCGGCCTGCTGCTCTCCATGAACACGGCCACGATGGACGGCTCGAGGGCGCTCTACGCGCTCTCCGAGGAGAAGATGACGATCAAGCAGCTCGGCACCCTGAACAGGCACAACGTGCCGGGTCGAGCCATGACGGTCGACATGCTCCTGAACGTCTTCCTGCTCCTCTACTTCCAGAACATCTACTTCATCCTGGCGGCGGGCAATCTCGGGTACATGCTCTCGCACGTGATCGCCCTCTCAGGGATCTTGCTGTTGCGACGAGACCGTGCCAACTGGCCACGTCCGATCAAGTTGGGGAAGGTGTGGATGTGGCTCGCGGGGCTTTTCTGCTTCCTCAATGCCATGTTCATCATCTTCGGCCTGTACGGGCTGAAGTACACGGGCTACGGGTTCGACTACCTGAGCGACGAGTACGCAGCCTTCCTCGCGGGCGAGGGCCCGGCGCCCAGCCCGACGGCACGCGTGCCGGCGATCATCATCGTCGGCGTCCTCGTGCTTGCCTGCGGCGTCATCGGCTACATCTGGGCCCAGAGGCAGTGGGGCAAGCCGGTGCGCATGAGGGACCCGAGCGACGAGCAGCCGACGCAGGAGGCGATCGACGGCGCAGCCGCCGTCGCCGCCCGCGCCCGCTAGCCGAAAGGCCCAATTCGGTCTGGGAAGGGCGGGGAAACCCGCCCTTCCCGCGTTCCGGGGTCTAGAATCGACGGGGAGGCCTGTGGCCATTCCGATCACCGTCCGATGCGAGTGCGGCGAGACCCACTCGGCGAAGCTCGGGGACGTCGTCGAGTGCGCCTGCGGGCGCCGGTACGAGACCTCGAAGATCTCCGAGAGCAACTTCCCGCAGGTGCGGGAGCACCAGGCCAAGGCGCGCCTCTACGTTCGCGTGGGGGCGATCTTCATCATCGTCATCGGCGTCGTCTCGTTCTTCGTCTGGGGGATCTTCGGGGCGGCGATCACGGTGCCGATCGCCGGCATGCTCTGGTTCTGGTACATCCGCCGCTGGTTCATGCGGCGGTACGTGGTCTCCCCCGGCGAGCTGCCGACACTCGAGCTGGAGGCCACGCGGGAGTGACGCGCGAGACGGTCGACCGCCCGGCGCCCCCGCAGGCTGCTTCGGTCGCCAAGAGCGTTCGCCCGGTGATGCTGTTGACCCTGAACGTCGAGCTCGAGGAGCCGGCGGTCAAGTTCGCGATCGAGTCGGCCGGGCAGACCGGCGCCGAGCTGTGGATCTGCGACGCCATCCCCCTCGAGTACCGCAACTACGTCGGCCACGTCGCCCGTCAGTACTCGGAGCAGCTCATCCGCAAGCACCTCGACGCCGTCGCCCGCCGGGCGCGGGAGTCCGGCGTTCGCACGACGCAGGTCGCGTTCCACAGCCCGCGGCCGGTGAAGGTCGCCCTCGAGGTCGCCCAGGAAGAGCAGATCGGGCTCATCGTCTTCGGCGCGAGCCGCAAGGAGCTGGGGAAGCGCTACTTCCGCAAGGCCGTCAAGCGCATCCGCGCGGACGCGCCCTGCCTCGTCTGGATCGACGACTAGGAGGGCTTGGCGGGATGGTGCTCGTCGCCGGGGTGCGATGGTCGTTCCGAGGCAAGGACGCAGGGAGCGTTCGTAGCGAATGAGCTACGGGCGCGACTGAGGACGCGGCATCGGGGCGAGCAGCGCGGCCCGGCGGCACAGCCACGATCTCGTCAAGCCCTCCTACTAGAGCCCGCTAGCGGCGGGTGCTGCTTGCGCGCCTGCCGCAAACGCTGGGAGAATGCCCGCTTCCGGCTCTGCTCCAAAGGAGGCATCGCGAGATGGCGCGCGACCCCAAGCACGACATCCTCTTCGAGCCCATCCAGATCGGTCCGAAGACGATGAAGAATCGCTTCTACCAGATCCCCCACTGCAACGGCTTCGGGTCGGAGAAGCCCATGAGCCAGGCGTACTTCCGGGCCATGAAGGCCGAGGGCGGCTACGCGGCGGTGTGCACGGAGTACTGCTCGATCCACCCCGAGTCCGACGACACCCACCGCGTCTCCGCGCGCCTGTGGGACGACGACGACATCAAGAACCTCGGATTCATGTGCGACATGCTCCACGAGCACGGGGCGCTCGCCGCCGCCGAGCTCTGGTACGGCGGCCCGCACGCTCCCTGCATGGAGACGCGCTGCGTCCCGCGCGCGCCCTCGCAGATCCCGAGCGACTTCGAGCACCTCACGTACCCGAAGGAGATGGACAAGGACGACATCCGGATGGTCCAGGGCTTCTACGTCGAGGCCGCCAAGCGCGCCCGCGAGGCCGGGTTCGACATCGTCTACGTCTACGGGTCGCACTCCTACCTCCCGCAGCAGTTCCTGACGCCGTACTACAACCGGCGCACCGACGAGTACGGCGGGTCGTTCGAGAACCGCGCCCGCTTCTGGCGCGAGACGATCGAGCAGGTCCGCGAGGCCGTCGGCGCCGACTGCGCCATCGCCGTGCGCATGTCGACCGACATGTTCATGGGCGAGGCCGGCACCCAGCTCGAGCGCGACTGCCTCCCCTTCGTCGAGATGTGCGACGAGATCGTCGACGTCTGGGACATCAACGTCTCCGGCATCTCCGAGTGGGGCGAGGACGCAACCCCGTCGCGCTTCTACGAGTCCGGGCGCATGCTCCCGTGGCAGAAGGCCGTCAAGGGCGTGGCCAAGAAGCCGGTGCTCGGCGTCGGACGCTTCACGAACCCCGACCTGATGGTCGAGGCGATCGAGTCCGGCTCGCTCGACATCATCGCCACCTGCCGCCCGTCCATCTCGGACCCGTGGCTGCCGCGCAAGATCGACGAGGGCCGCCTGGACGACATCCGCGAGTGCATCGGCTGCAACATCTGCATCTCCCGCTGGGAGATCGGCGGCCCGCCGCTCATCTGCACGCAGAACGCGACCGCCGGCGAGGAGTACCGGCGCGGCTGGCACCCGGAGAAGTTCGACGAGGCCAAGAACGCCGACAACGACGTGCTCGTCGTCGGCGCCGGCCCCGCCGGGATGGAGTGCGCGATGGTGCTCGGCAAGCGCGGCATGCGCCGCGTGCACCTCGTCGAGGCGAAGGACGACATGGGCGGGATCATGCGCTGGATCCCGCAGCTCCCCGGCCTGGGCGAGTGGGCCCGCGTCGTCAACTACCGCAAGATCCAGATCGACAAGCTCAAGAACGTCGAGTTCATCCCGTCGACGAAGCTCGACGCGGCCGGCGTCAAGGAGTACGGCGCCGAGATCGTCGTCGTCGCCACCGGCGGCTACTGGGCGACCGACGGCCTCAACGGCTGTACCCACGACACGATCCCGGGCGCCGACTCGAGCCTCCCGTGGCAGCTCACGCCCGAGCAGATCATGGACGAGGGCAAGGAGGTGCCCGGCGAGCGGGTGGTCATCCTCGACAACGACGGGTACTTCATGGGCGTCTCGCTCGCCGAGAAGCTCGCGAGCGAGGGCAAGAAGGTCACGCTCATGACGCACCTCGGCCACATCGCGCCGTACATGCACTTCACGCTCGAGGCGCCGAACCAGCACCGCATCCTGCACCGGCTCGGAGTCGAGATCGTCACGTACCACATGCCGACGAAGTTCGAGGAGGGCCGCGTGCTCGCGAGCCACGTCTACGACGAGCACGGGCACGAGCACGAGTTCGAGACCGACGCCGTCGTGCTGGTCACGCAGCGCCGCTCGAACGAGGCGCTCTACCGCGAGCTCAAGGACACGGTGGGCGTGGACGCCCTCGCGGGCGAGGGCATCACCGGCTTCTACCGGATCGGCGACTGCGAGGCGCCGCGCCTGACGGCCGACGCGATCTTCTCCGGGCATCGCCTGGCACGCGAGATCGACACGGACGACCCCGAGACGCCGCTGCCCTTCAAGCGCGAGCGGCGGGTCGTCGAGCGCGAGGCGCTCGCGGTTTGAAGGTCGTCGTCTGCGTCAAGCAGGTAGGGGCGCTCGGGGACGAAGTCGAGTTCACCGACGACGAGCGGGACGTCGATCCCGACTACCTCGACTACGCGCTCAACGAGTGGGACTCGTACGCGACGGAAGAGGCGCTCAAGCTCCGTGACGCGGCCGGCGACGGTGAGGTCGTCGCGGTCACCGTCGGGGACGAGGACGCCGAGGACGCGATGCGCCGCGCGCTCGCCATGGGCGCGGACCGCGGCGTGCGGATCTGGTCGGACGAGCTCGTGGGCGCCGACCCGATCACGGTCGCGCGGGCGCTGGCGGACGTCGTGCGGAGCGAGAGCCCCGACCTCGTCCTCTCCGGCGTGCAGTCGAGCGACGCCGTCCAGGCGGCCACGGGCACGGCGCTCGCCGAGCTGCTCGACCTGCCCCGCGTCGCGGTCGTGACCAAGCTCGAGCTCGGCAACGGGACGGCGACCGTCCACCGCGAGCTCGAGGGCGGGCTCGTCGATGTCGTCGAGGTCGACACGCCCGCAGTGCTCACGATCCAGACCGGGATCAACGAGCCGCGCTACGCGACGCTGCGGGCGATCAAGCAGGCCGAGCAGAAGGAGATCGAGGTGCGCGAGCCGGGAGACCTCGGGACGCCGGCCTCCCGCGTGCGCAGGATGTTCGTCCCGCCGAAGGGCGAGGGCGCCGAGATGCTCGACGGCGACGCCTCCGCGGTCGCGCAGCGGATCAAGGAGCTCGTGGACGAGAGGATGAAGTCCTGATGAGCGTTCTCGTGGTCGCCGAGCACATCCGCGGCGAGCTGCGTCCGGTCACGCTCGAGCTGATCAGCGCAGCGAAGTCGCTGGGCGGGCCGGTGGCGGTGGCCGTGATCGCCAAGGACCCGGGTGCCCTGACCGACGCCGTGAACGTCGAGGGCGTGGACGAGATCCTCACCGTCCAGGTCGAGCAGGACGAGTTCGAGAACGACGTCTACCAGCAGGCCGTCGAGCAGCTCGTCGCCGAGCGGAGCCCGGGCGCGGTCCTGCTCGGGTTCACGGTGGGCTCGATGGGCTACGGGCCGGCGCTCGCCGCCAAGCTCGGGCTCGGCTTCGCCTCCGACGTCTTCGCCGTGCGCGAGGAGGACGGCGGGCTGATCGCCGAGCGCTCCTTCTACGGCGCCAAGGTCAACGGCGAGCTCGAGTTCCCCGGGCACGACTGCGTCGTGCTCCTCCTGCGCCCCACGTCCTGGCAGCCCGCCGAGGGCGCCGGCTCTGCCTCCGTGACGGCTGTCGAGGCGCCGGCGGCAACCTCGCGCGCGCGGCACAAGGACTGGGTGGAGGCCCAGGCAGGGGACGTCGACATCACCACCGCCGACTTCCTCCTCTCGGTCGGGCGCGGGATCGGCGACAAGGAGAACCTGGAGCAGTTCGAGGAGCTCGCCGAGTCGATGGGCGCCACGCTCTCCTCGTCGCGGCCGCTGGTGGACGCCGGCTGGATGCCGACCGCCCGCCAGGTCGGCCAGTCCGGGAAGACCGTGAAGCCGAAGGTCTACCTCGCCCTCGGCATCTCCGGCGCGGTCCAGCACCTCGCCGGGATGAAGACGAGCGGCACGATCATCGCGGTCAACAACGACCCCGAGGCGGCGATCTTCAACGTCGCGCACTACGGCGCCGTCGCGGATCTCTTCGAGGTCGCAGAGGAGCTGGAAAAGCTGTATTGAGAACCCGAAACAGAATGAAGCCTTGTGCCGTCGCGCCGCCCTGGGCGGCGCGCTGCGGCGTCCTCGGTTGCGCCCGTAGCCTCCGGCTACGAACGCGCTCTGCGTCCTTGCAGCGCACTCACCCAGGACGCCGCGCCGACGAAGCGTCATTCCGCTCCGAGTTCTACTAATGCTTTTCCCGCTGGGCGCCGAGGAGACGCGCGAGACCTTCGCCGGCCTCGAGACCTGGCAGATCGTCCTCTGGTACGGGCTGATCGGCCTCTCGGTCGCGATCTTCTTCTACGGCGTCGCGCGGCTCGTCCTCAAGTACCGCCGCGGCCGCACGAAGGCGCCGGTCGGCAACCCGCTCCAGCGGGCGGTCGCGACGACGAAGATCGTGGCCACGCACGCGTGGATTCGGCGTCGCGACCCGCTCTCCGGCCTCGGCCACCTGCTCGTCTTCTACGGCTTCGTCGTCCTCTTCATCGGGACCGGCATCCTCGCCTTCCAGGACGACTTCGCCGAGCCCGTCCTCGGGTGGGTCTTCTGGCAGGGCTGGTTCTACCTCGGCTACTCGCTCTTCCTCGACGTCTTCGGCTTCGCGCTGATCGTCGGCCTGAGCGTCTTCGCGATCAAGAGGGGCATCCTGCGCCCGTTCCGGCTCTCGTACTGGCGACCCGCCGAGCCCGTGGCGCCGCTCGCGGACGAGGCCAAGCGCTACCGGGTCGGCGACTGGCTCTTCCTCGGCAGCCTGCTCTTCCTCGCCCTCACCGGCTTCCTGCTCGAGTCCTTCCGCATCGCGGCGGACGACCCGTCCTTCGAGAAGTGGGCGCCGTTCGGCTGGCTCGTCGGCCAGGCGTTCATCGCGGTGGGCTTCGACGGCGAGGCGGCCGAGTCGGCCCGTGCCGTTACCTGGTGGGTGCACGGCGTGTTCGCGCTCTTCTGGGTCTCTTCCATCCCGTTCACGAAGGCGGTGCACATGCTCGCGGGCCCCGCCGGCGTGGCCGTCAAGGACGAGCGGGCCGGCAGGACGCTCCTGCCCCTCCCCGCAGACGTGAAGCCCGAAGACGTCGGCTACGCGACCATCGACGCGCTCTCGCCCAAGCACCTCCTCGACCTCGACGCCTGCACGAAGTGCGGCAAGTGCCACGCCGCCTGTCCTGCGACTGCGACCGGCTACCCGCTCTCGCCGCGCGACCTCGTGCTCGACCTGCGCGAGGTGGCGGAGGGCTCGATGGGCAACCGAGCCGCGCTCGGCATCCCGCCGCGCTTCCCCGACCACGCCGAGATCCTCGGGACGATCAAGCCGGAAACGCTCTGGTCGTGCATGCAGTGCATGGCGTGCGTCGAGATCTGCCCGGTCGGCATCGAGCACGTCCCGATCATCAACCAGATGCGGCGGGCGCTGATCGAGCGCGGCGAGATGGACGGCCAGCTCCAGCAGACGCTGGAGACGATCTACACGTCCGGGAACTCCTTCGGCGAGGCCAAGCGCAAGCGCGCCCGCTGGACGCGCGACCTCGACTTCGACGTCAAGGACATCCGCAAGCAGCCGGCCGAGCTGCTCTGGTTCGTCGGCGACTACGCGTCGTTCGACCCGCGCAACCAGAAGGTGACGCAGGCGATCGCCCGCGTCCTGCGCGCCGCAGGCGTCGACTTCGGGATCCTCTACGACGGCGAGCGGACGGCCGGGAACGACGTCCGCCGCGCCGGCGAGGAAGGCCTCTGGACGTCGCTCGCCGAGGAGAACGTCGAGGCGATCGGCGAGTGCCGGTTCGACCGGATCCTCACCTCCGACCCGCATACGTTCAACACGCTCAAGAACGAGTACCCGCAGCTCGGCGGCAACTGGGAGGTCGTGCACCACTCGCAGCTCCTCCGCGAGCTCCTCCAGGCCGGCAGGCTCAGGCCGCGCAAGGGCCTCGGCTACCGCGTCACCTACCACGACCCGTGCACGCTCGGGCGCTACAACGGGGTCTACGACGAGCCCCGCGAGGTCCTGGCCGCCGTCGGCTGCGATCTCGTCGAGATGCCGCGCAACCGCGACAACTCGTTCTGCTGCGGCGCCGGCGGCGGCCGCATCTGGATGAAGGAGCTCCGCGCCGAGGGGGCGCAGCGCCCGAGCGAGAGCCGCATCGACGAGGCCGTCGCGCTCGGCTCGATCGACTACTTCGTCGTCGCGTGCCCGAAGGACGTGACGATGTACGAGGACGCGATCAAGACGTCCGGCCACCAGGGCGAGATCGAGCTGCGCGAGATGGCCGAGCTGCTCTACGAGTCGCTGGCGCTCGGCTAGCGCGCGTCAGCGGTCCGAGTCGTCGCCGCAGTCGTCGAGGCCGTACTGGCGAGCCTTCTCGTTCGCCTCGTTCTCGATGGGGTCGGCCTCGTCGGCGAGCCGCTGAACCTCGTCTTGGTCGCCATCCGCCGCCGCCTCGCCGATCTGCTCGCCGATCTCGATCTGCTGCTCGACCAGGTCGAGCATCTCATCGACGGTCGCCTGGTCTTCCTCCGGCGGCTGCAGTGCGCGCAGATCCGAGAGCGCGCCGCGCGAGATCTCGGACGCCGTGTCCGTAAACTCCGGGATCTCGTCGAGCTTCGTCGGCTCGGTGAGCGCCTCGACGTCCTCGCTGGCCCGCGCGCAGATCGCGTCCGCCTGCTCGATCCATTCGTCCTTCGACAGGCGCTCCCCACCGTCGCCACCGCACGCCGCCAGGAAAAGCACGCCGACGCCGCCGATCGAGGCCAACATGTATGAGCGAACTCCGAGCATGGCACGGCAATACCTCCTCCCGCGCCGCGCCAAACTAGGAGAAGTCGATGCTCTCGAGGACGGGCTCCGCCGCCTCGACGTCCTCCTCGAAGCGCTCGGCGGCCGCGTCGACGACGAGGACGACCGTCCTCCCGTCCACGTCGACCGCGTGGACCCGCAGCTTCCGTCCGGGGAAGACGAAGAGCGAGCCGCCCGGGAACGAGACCACGGTGCTCTCGCCGGTCGCCTCGACGTCCGCCCTCAAGCCCTCGGCCCCGTCGAGCTGCGCCGTCCCGACGCCGCCCACCTCGAGCGATGGATTCGCCTCGAGCACGTCGATCACGTCTCCCGGCGCCTCGTCCCCGTCCAGGCGCGCGACCAGGACGGCGACGTCCCGGATCAGCCGGCCCTCGCCGGTCCCGACGAGCGGCCGGTAGACGTCGAAGAACGCCTCGCCCTCGTGAAGGCTCGCCCAGCCGGCTGGAAGCTCGAGGCGCAGCGTCGGCTCGAATCCGCTTCGCACACTGCAAGTACGCCGCGAACACGACTTCTGTTACGTCAGAATCCCGCCGAAGCCGCGACGAGAGGAGACCCGTGAGCAAGGAGACCGCCTTCTACCCGCGCCTGAAGGCGTTGACCGACGAGTGGATGGACCTCTTCGGCTATTTCGCGCCCCTGGAGGTCACCGACACCGAGGAGGAGTACCGCGCGGTGCGCGAGACGGCGGGGCTGATGGACTTCACGATGCTGCGCAAGGTCGACCTGGACGGCGACGGCGCGCTCGACCTCGTCAACTCGATCGTCACGCGCGACGTCTCCAAGCTGACACCCGGCCACATCGCCTACGGGGCCCTCACGGACGAGGACGGGATGATGGTCGACGACTGCACGACCATGATGCGCGCGCCCGACCACGTCCGCTTCTGCGGCGCGAACGACCGCGACTACGAGATCTTCAGCGCCGCTGCCGAGGGCTCCGACATCGTCGTCCGCGAGTTCACGGACGACATGCCCCACCTCTGCCTTCAGGGGCCGAAGAGCCGGGAGATCCTCCAGGGAATGACCGACGCCGACCTCTCGGCCGAGGCCTTCCCCTACTACACGTTCCGGGAGGACGTCTCGATCGCGGGGATCCCGGTCTTCATGACGCGCCTCGGCTACACGGCCGAGCTCGGCTACGAGCTCTGGGTCGACCGCGACCGCGCGCTCGAGCTCTGGGACGCGCTCGTCGAGGCCGGCGAGCCGCAGGGGATGAAGCTCATCGGGATGGTCGCGCTCGACCTCTTCCGCATCGAGGGCGGCTTCATCATCGGCGGCATCGAGTACGACCCGACCGTCTCGCCGTACGAGTGCGGACTCGGCTGGTCGGTCGAGCTGGACAAGGGCGAGTTCCAGGGGAGGGCGGCCCTCGCGACGGCCAAGGACGAAACACAGCTCCGGCTGACGAGCGTGGTGCTCGAGAGCGGCGGCGACGAGGCAAGCGGCGCGCCGCTCTGGGTCGACGGCGAAGAGGTCGGCATCGTGACCCAGGCCGTGGTCTCGCCGTTCCTCGGGGGCAAGACGCTGGGCCTGGCGAAGATCCGCAAGGAGCTCAGGCAGGAGGGACAGGGCGTCGTCGCGCAGGTCGGCGACGAGCAGGTCGCCGGCGAGGTCGCGCAGCACCCGGTCTACGACAAGGAGCGCAGGCGCGCCAAGGAGAGCTAGTCGGGCGAGGCGGTGTGGGCAGCGGCCCGAACGGGTACGCGTGAGGTAGGTGTCGATCTCCGACGTCATGTCCACGCACGTCGTCCAGGGCGCGCCCGGCGAAAGCGTGCGCGAGGCGGCCCGCAGCATGGGTAAGGCGGGCATCGGCTCCGTCGCCGTGTGCGAAGGATCCCGGCTCGTCGGCATCCTCACCGAGCGGGACGTGCTCCGCCTCGTGGCGCAAGGCGAGGACCTCGATCGCGTGCTCGTCGGCGACGCGATGACGACGCCGGTCCTGACCGCCTCCCCGGACGCCGACATCCTGGCCGTCGCCCGCCTCATGGGAGAGCGGCGAGTGCGGCACCTGCCGGTCGTGGAGGGCGAGAACCTCCTCGGCATGATCGGCATCCGCGACGTGCTCGGCGCTCTCGCCGAGGCGCTCTGGCGCACGCACGACGACGCCGTCCACGAGACCGCGCGCGACCTCCTCGCCCAGCGGCCCTAAACCTCGAGCCCTCCAGAGCGGGGCTTGACATCTACGCCTCTGTTTAGTCAAATGCCTAAGTCAACTGACTAAGTCATTCGAGCAGGAGGCGACGAGAGGGCCGGCCGGCCCGCACATGATGCTCTTCGATCCCAGCATCCCCCTCGAGCCCGGTGAGCACTAGCCAGCACTTCGACCAGGAGGTTCACATGACCCACCACAGCTCTCTCCATTCCTCGCCGCAGGAGGCCATGCAGGCGCCTCCGGAGGAGTTCCTCTACGTCGCCTGCCTGCACGAAGGCACCGGCGTGGACGCGCCCGACTTCATCGCCGTCGTCGATGCCGAGGACGGCTCCATCATCCACGAGACGCCCATGCCCAACGTGGGCGACGAGCTCCACCACTTCGGATACTCGCGCGACCAGGAGCGCCTGGTCGTGCCGGGTCTCTTCTCGAACCGGATCCAGGTCTTCGACATCGGACGCGACCGAAAGACGATGGCGCTCAGGGCAGTCGACGACCAGCTGGCCGCGAGAGCGGCTACGTCGTGCCGCACGGCGTCATGGACATGGACGGGAAGTTCCTCGTCCCCATGATCGGCGCAGCCACCGGCACGACGCTGCCGGGCGGCCTCGTCGAGATCAGCGACCGCACCGGCGCGTTCAAGCGGCACTTCGGACCGGGACCGGTGCGCACGCCCGGCGATCTGGGGCCGACGTACATGTACGACTTCGCAGCGCTCCCCAAGGCCAACCGCGGCATCAGCTCGACGTTCGGGCCGCCGGCCACGTGCGGAGGAGGCATCGATCCAGGCTGTCTCGGCGACGAGGTCGCGTCTGGGACGTCCGGCGGCAGAAAGTGATCCAGACCGCCGACCTGGGCACGACAGCGGCGCGCTCATGGTGCGCTTCGTCAAGGAGCACGGCGCCCGGCGGGCCTTCATCAACGCGCCGGGCACGAGCGCCGTGTGGCTCGCCGACGACGACGACCGTGACGGCGTCTTCGACTTCCAGCAGGTGCTCGGGCCCGAGGACGGCCTCGCGATCCCGGCCGACCTGATCCTGTCCTACGACAACCGCTTCATGTACGTGACCAACTGGTTCGCGGATACCGTCCAGCAGTACGACATCGCCGATCCGTTCAACCCGGTGCTCACGGCCACCGTCTCCGTGCCGCACCCGAACATGCTCCGGCTGAGCCGCGACAACCGGCGCCTCTACGTCTCCAACTCGCTGCTCACTCCGTGGGACGACGACCCCGACTTCGGGCCGGCCGCGCAACGACGACTACGGGATCTGGCTGTTCGACGTCGCCAAGCGTTCCGGGCGCTCACCCCGACCACTACCGGCGGGCAGCCCTGGGTCAGCTTCACCGACGTCCAGAAGAAGGCCACGAGAGGCCCGGCCGGCCCGCACATGATGCTCTTCGACCCCAGCATCCCCCTCGAGCCCGGTGAGCACTAGACCAGCACTTCGACCAGGAGGTTCACATGACCCCCCACAGCTCTCTCCATTCCTCGCCACAGGAGGCGATGCAAGCGCCTCCGCGAAGAGTTCCTCTACGTCGCCTGCCTGCACGAAGGCACCGGCGTGGACGCGCCCGACTTCCTCGCCGTCGTCGACGCCGAGGACGGCTCGGATCGTCCACGAGACGCCCATGCCCAACGTGGGCGACGAGCTCCACCACTACGGCTGGAACCGCTGCTCGTCCGCGTGCCACGGCCCCGACCGCTCGCACCTGATCGTGCCGGGCTTCCGGTCGTCGCGCATCCACATCCTGAACGTCGCCGACGACCCCCGCCGGCCCACGATCGAGAAGGTGATCGAGCCGGACGAGATCGTGGCGAAGACCGGGCTGACGCGGCCGCACACAGTTCACTGCATGCCGGGCGACAACGTCGTCATGAGCATGCTCGGCGACGCAGACGGCAACGCGGCCGGCGGCTTCGCCGTGCTCGACTCGAAGACGTTCGAGATCAAGGGGCGGTGGGAGAACGGCGGCCCGCACCCGCCTATGAACTACGACTTCTGGTACCAGCCGCGCGAGAACACGCTCGTCTCCTCCGAGTTCGGGGAGCCGAACGCGTTCGAGCCCGGCTTCGACCTCGCCGACGTCCAGGCCGGCCGTTACGGCCAGAGGCTCCACTTCTGGAACCTCGAGGAGCGGACGCTCGAGCAGACGATCGACCTGGGCGAGCAGGGCCTCGTCCCGCTGGAGATCCGCGTCCTGCACGAGCCGAGTGCGAAGGAAGGGTTCCTCGGCGCGGCGCTCTCGAGCAACATCTGGCACTTCGGGCGCGACAACGGCACGTGGTCGGCCAAGCCCGTGATCACGACCGACCCGGTCGAGCTCGAGGGCTGGCCCTTCCCGGTGCCGGCGCTCATCACCGACCTCGTCCTCTCGATGGACGACAAGGCGCTCTACTTCTCCGACTGGCTGCACGGCGACCTGCGACGCTACGACGTCTCCGATCCGGCGAATCCGAAGCTGACCGGTCGGCTCTGGCTGGGCGGGCTGCTCGGCAAGCCGAGCGACGCTGGTCGGGAGCTGAACGGCGGGCCGCAGATGCTCCAGCTCTCACTCGACGGGAAGCGCCTCTACGTCACCAACTCGCTCTACTCGACGTGGGACAACCAGTTCTACCCGGAGCTGCGCTCCTGGCTCCTGAAGGTCGACATCGGCGAGGATGGCTCCATGGAGGTCGATCGCGACTTCTTCGTGGACTTCCACGACCGCCCCGGCGGGCCGGCCCGCGCGCACGAGGTGCGGCTCCAGGGCGGCGACTGCACGACGGAGATCTTCCAGTGATCGTCGCTCACCACATGGGCGAAGGCGTCCTCCTCGGCACTCTGGCAGCCGGGGGGACGACCGCCGCGACAGGGCTCTTGCTCATCGGCCGGGCCCGGCTCGACTCGGTCATTCGGTGGCTGCGGCGCAGGTAGCCAGGGCTAAGACGGAGGAGGCGTTCCTCGATGCAGCGGAACGCCTCCTCGTCGAGCTCGGCTCCCCGAGCGTGACGACCCGGCGCGTCGCCGCCGAAGCAGGCCTCAATCACGGGCTCGTCCACTACTACTTCGGGTCGGTCGAGAACCTGCTCGTGCGCGTCCTCGAGCGCTTCACCGACCGGCTCATCGCGCGGCAGCGGGCGATGTACGCCGACCCGACCGTGCCCTTCGCAGAGAAGTGGCGGACGGCCATGCGCTACCTGGATGCCGACCGTCGAGTACCAGAAGGTCTGGTTCGAGCTGCAGGCGTTGTCCTGGAACCGGCCGGAGCTGCGCGAGCGCGTGGGCCATGTGCACGACGAGTGGCGCGCCGTGCTCATGGAGGCGCTGGCCGAGCCGCGCGAGCGCTACGGCATCCCGATCCCGCTGGAGGCGCTCGTCACGCTCGTGGTCACCTTCAACGAAGGGATCATCCTGGAGCGGCTCTCGGGCTTCGAGAGCGGCCAGCGCGAGCTGCTGGACTGGATCGACGGCTGGCTCACCGAGGTCGAGAAGTGACGATCGTGGCCGGCGAGAGGGCCGAGCAGACCCGCGCCCGCTACCCGGACTCGGAGGGCTACGTCGAGCGAGACGGCGTCCGCGTCTTCTACGAGGTCTACGGCGACGGTGAGCCGACCGTTCTCCTCCTCCCCGACCTGGACGATCGTCCACTCGCGCCACTGGAAGATGCAGCTCCCCTACTTCGCGCGCCACTCGAGTGCGATCACCTTCGACCCCCGCGGGAACGGGCAGCTCGGACCGGCCCGCTCGAGCCGAGGCCTACGACGAGCGCGAGTACGCGGCCGACGCGCTCGCAGTCCTGGACGCGACCGGCACCGATCAGGCGGTGATCGTCGGGTTCTCACTGGGCGGGCAGCGGGGTCTGCTCTTGGCCGCCGCGCATCCGGAGCGCGTCGCAGGCGCGCGTCTTCATCGGCCCTTCGTTCCCGCTCGGCAGCCTCGAGCCGTTGCACCGCGCGATCGTCGAAGCGCTTCGACGAGGAGTTCGACACCGACGAAGGCTGGGCCAAGTTCAACCGTCACTACTGGTTGCGCGACTTCCAGGGCTTCCTCGAGTTCTTCTTCTCGCAGTGCTTCTCGGAGCCGCACTCGACGAAGCAGATCGAAGATTGCGTCAGCTGGGGGCTCGACACGACGCCCGAAACGCTGCATCGCGACCGAGGCGGCGCCGGCCTGAGGCTCGGAGAAGCGTCACGAGCATCTGCCGCGCGGATCCGGTGCCCGGTGCTCGTCCTCCACGGCGACGACGACGCGGATCCGTCCCGCTTGCCCATGGGCGTCGCGCTGGCGGAGCACGACCGGCGGCCGGCTCGTGACGCTCGAGGGCTCCGGCCACGCTCCCCACGTCCGCGACCCGGTGAAGGTCAACCTGCTCATCCGCGACTTCGTGGAGGCGGTCTCATGAGCCTCCTCGAGGCCCAGCGTGAGCAGACCCGCGCCCGCTACCCGGACGACGAGGGCTACGTCGAGCGCGACGGCGTCCGCGTCTTCTACGAGGTCTACGGCGACGGTGAGCCGACCGTGTTCCTCCTCCCGACATGGTCGATCATCCACTCGCGCCACTGGAAGATGCAGATTCCCTACTTCGCCCGCCACTTCCGCGTCGCTCACGTTCGACGGGCGCGGGAACGGGAAGGCCGACCGGCCCAGCGGGATCGCGCGCCTACACCGAGCGGGAGTTCGCGGAGGACTCGCTCGCCGTCATGGACGCGACCGGGACGGAGCAGCGGCCGTGGTCGTCGGCTTCTCCTGCGGCGCGCTCTGGGGCACGCTGCTCGCCGCCGACCACCCGGACCGGGTCCGGGGCGCCGTGTTCATCGGCCCCTCCGTGCCGCTCGCGCCGGGGCATCCGGAGCGGAACGTCCACTCCTTCGAGGACCGCGCTCGACACCGACGACGGCTGGGCGAAGTACAACCGCCACTACTGGCTCGAGCACTACGAGGAGTTCCTCGAGTACTTCTTCGGGCAGATGTTCAGCGAGCCCCATTCGACCAAGCAGATCGAGGACTGCGTCGGCTGGGGCCTCGAGATCGGCGCCCGAGACGCTGATCGAGGCCCACGAGGCGCTCGAGCTCTGCGGCACCGAGCGCTTCCGGGACGTCTGTGCCCGGGTTCGCTGCCCCGTGCTCGTTCTCCACGGCGACGAGGACGCGCTCCACCCGCTCGCCCGGGGCGCAGCGCTCGCCGAGGCCACCGGCGGCAGGCTCGTCACGCTCGAAGGCTCGGGCCACTGCCCGCACGTCCGCGACCCGGTGAAGGTCAACCTGCTCATCCGCGACTTCGTCGAGTCGAGATGACTCGCGACCAACCCGAGCAGACGCGCGCCCGCTATCCCGACCGGGCTACGTCGAGCGCGACGGCGTCCGCGTCTACTCGAGCGTCTACGGCGACGGTCGGCCGACCGTTCTCTTCCTCCCCACCTGGACGATCGTCCACTCGCGCCACTGGAAGATGCAGCTCCCTACTTCGCGCGCCACGCGAGGGCGATCACGTTCGACCCGCGCGGGAACGGGCGCTCGGACCGGCCGCTCGAGCCGGGCGCCTACGACGAGGCCGAGTACGCGGCCGACGCGCTCGCAGTCCTGGACGCGACCGGCACGGATCGCGCAGTGATCGTCTCGCTCTCACTCGGCGCGCAGCGGGCGCTGCTCCTGGCCGCAGCGCATCCGGAGCGCGTGGCAGGCGCGGTCTTCATCGGCCCTTCGCTCCCGCTCGGCAGCCTCGACGAGCACCGCGCTATCGTCGAGCGCTTCGACGAGGAGCTCGACACGGACGAGGGCTGGGCCAAGTACAACCGTCACTACTGGCTGCACGACTTCCGCGGCTTCCTCGAGTTCTTCTTCTCGCAGTGCTTCTCGGAACCGCACTCGACCAAGCAGATCGAGGATTGCGTGAACTGGGGTCTCGACACGAACGCCGAAACCCTGCTGGCGAGCGAAGGCGGCGTCGGCCTCGGCTCCCGGGAGAAGGTCATCGAGATCTGCGCGCGGATCCGGTGCCCGGTACTCGTCCTCCACGGCGACGACGACCGGATCCGCCCGCATGCGCATGGGGCCGAGCTGGCGGAGCACACCGGTGGCCGCCTCGTCACGCTCGAGGGCTCCGGCCACATTCCCCACGCCCGCGACCCGGTGAAGGTCAACCTGCTCATCCGCGACTTCGTGGAGTCGGTCGCATGAGCGCGTCCTCGAGCGCCGCAAGCACGCGTGAGCAGACCCGCGCCCGCTACCCGGACGAGGACGGCTACGTCGAGCGCGACGGCGTCCGCGTCTTCTACGAGGTCTACGGCGACGGAGAGCCGACCGTCGTTCCTCCTCTCCCACATGGTCCGATCATCCACTCGCGCCACTGGAAGATGCAGATCCCCTACCTCGCCCGCCACTTCCGGGTGCTCACGTTCGACGGGCGAGGGAACGGGAAGGCCGACCGTCCCAGCGGGGTCGCGGCCTATGCCGAGCGGGAGTTCGCGGAGGACTCGCTCGCCGTCATGGACGCGACCGGGACGGAGTCAGCGGTGGTCGTCGGCCTCTCCTGCGGCGCGCTCTGGGGCACTCTGCTCGCCGCCGACCACCCGGACCGGGTGCAGCGGCGCCGTCGTTCATCGCCCCGGCCGTCCCGTCCTCGCGCCGGCCATCCGGAGCGGAACGTCCACTCCGTTCCAGGAGCAGCTCGACACCGACGAGGGCTGGGCGAAGTACAACCGCCACTACTGGCTCGAGCACCACCGAGGAGTTCCTCCAGTACTTCTTCGCGCAGATGTTCACGCGAGCCCCATTCCACAAAGCAGATCGAGGACTGCGTCGGTTGGGGCCTCGAGATGACGCCCGAGACGCTCATCGACAGCTCGGAGGCACTGCAGCTATGCGGCCTCGAGCGCTTCCGGGACATCGCCGCCCGGGTGCGATGCCCAGTGCTCGTGCTCCACGGCGACGAGGACGCGATCCGGCCGCGGCGCAGGGTGCCGCGCTGGCCGAGGCCACCGGCGGCAGGCTCGTCACGCTCGAAGGCTCGGGCCACGGCCCGCACGCCCGCGACCCGGTGAAGGTCAACCTGCTCATCCGCGACTTCGTCGCGTCACTCGAAAGGAGAACGCCGTGAGCACCTGGACACGCGGGATGAGCCGGCGCCGGCGCGCGCTCTTCGTCTCCTCGCCGATCGGGCTCGGGCACGCGCAGCGCGACGTCGCCATCGCGCGCGAGCTGCGACAGCTCGTCCCCGACCTCGAGATCGACTGGCTCGCCCAGCACCCCGTGACGAAGGTGCTGGAGGGAGAGGGCGAACGCATCCATCCGATGAGCGCCGAGCTGGCCAACGAGTCGGGGCACATCGAGTCCGAGTCGGCCGAGCACGACCTCCACTGCTTCCAGGCGTGGCGACGGATGGACGAGATCCTCCTGAACAACTTCATGGTCTTCCACGACGTGGCGAGGGAGGAGAACTACGACCTCTGGATCGGGGACGAGGCGTGGGAGCTGGACTACTACCTGCACGAGAACCCCGAGGAGAAGCGGGCCGCGTACGTCTGGCTCACGGACTTCGTCGGCTGGCTCCCTATGCCCGACGGCGGCGAGCGCGAGGAATTCCTCACGGCCGATTACAACGCGGAGATGATCGAGCACATCGCGCGCTACCCGCGGATCCGCGACCGGGCCATCTACGTCGGGAACCCGGATGACGTCGTCGCCGATTCCTTCGGGCCCGAGCTCCCGCCGATCCGCGACTGGACGGAGCAGCACTTCGACTTCGCGGGCTACGTGTCGGGGTTCGACCCCGCGGCGTTCGCCGACCGCGAGAAGCTCCGGGCCGAGCTCGGCTATTCGCCGGGCGAGCAGGTGTGCATCGTCACCGTCGGCGGCTCCGGGGTCGGTGGCCACCTCCTGCGCCGCGTCGTCGACGCGTTCCCGGAGGCGAAGGACCTCGTGCCCGAGCTGCGCATGGTCGTCGTCGCCGGGCCGCGCATCGACCCGGCGGCGTTTCCCGAGGCCGACGGGCTCGAGGTGCGCGCCTACGTCCACAACCTCTACCGGCACCTGGCCGCCTGCGACCTCGCGGTGGTGCAGGGAGGGCTGACGACGTCGATGGAGCTCACCGCCAACCGGCGCCCGTTCCTCTACTTCCCGCTGAAGCACCACTTCGAGCAGAACTTCCACGTGCGCCACCGCCTCGGCCGCTACGGGGCCGGTCGCGCAATGGACTTCGAGACCGCGACGCCGAGCGTGATCGCGCAGGCGATCGCCGAGGAGATCGGCCGCGAGGTCGACTACGCGCCCGTGGAGACGGACGGCGCGGCGAACGCCGCGGCCAAGATCGCGGAGCTTCTCTGATGGCGGCCGACGAGGACGCCATCGTCCGCTGCGTCCTCGACTACTTCGAGGGCTGGTTCGAGGCCGACCCCGAGCGCATGCGCCGCGCGCTCCATCCGGATCTCGCCAAGCGGTCGCTTGGCCGTGAGGGGCTCGATCAGCTCACTGCCTCGCAGATGGTCGACGCGACGGCAGCGGGCTCCGGCAGAGAGCGTGACTCCGGCGCGCGGCGCATCGACGTCCACGTCGTCGAGGTCTACGGCGACATCGCGACCGCCGTGGTCAACTCGAACGTTTACCGCGAGTACCTCCATCTCGTCCGCACGGACGGCGCCTGGAAGATCGTGAACGCCCTCTGGGCGTTCACCTAGTGCGAGAAGGGCGCGGTCAGGCGCGCCTCGCGCGATGACGTGCCCGTCGATCGCGTCGCGCAGGTCGTCCGCGCTTCCTCCGGCCTCGAACCCGCTCTCGGCGTCGAGCGCGTAGAGCGTGAAGACGTACCCGTGCGTCTCGCCGCCGGGCGGGCACGGCCCTGTCCAGCCGGTCCCGCCGGCGTCGTTGGCGCCCTGCTCGCCCTCCTGGCTCCCGGTCTCCAGCGAGGTCTCCTCCGGCGGGAGCCCGGCCACGACCCAGTGGATGAAGCTGCCGCCGGGCGCGTCGGGATCGTCGACGACCAGCGCGAGCTCGACGGTGCCCACGGGCGGTTCCTCCCAGGCGAGTGCCGGGGAGACGTTCTCGCCGTCGCAGCTGAACCGCGGGTCGATCGGCTCACCTTCCGAGATGTCGCCGCCGGTGAACGTGAAGCTCGTGGTGCTCGTCGCCCCGGTAGGCGCCGTCGGCGCCGCCTCGTCGTCGCCTCCGCCGCAGGCCGCAAGCGCGAGCACGAGCGGGACGACCAGCGCGACGACGCGTCGCATGCCGGGAAGCGTAGCGCCGGGCCCGCGCGGCGAGATGAACCGAAGACCGCGCCGCGTGCGAACCCGACCGTGCATGACGAGGAACGACACCACTTGGACGCGACGCGACTTCGTCGCCCGGCTCGGAGGAGCGGCCCTCGGCCTCGCGGTGGGCGGCGTCGCCGCCACGCCGGGGCTCGCGGGCCGGCTCGCGCCCGGCGGCAAACGCATCGGCGCCGCGGTTCCCACGGCCTGGTTCGGCCTCTCGCTGCCCCTCGTCCGCAGTGCCGGCGGCTTCAGCCCTCCGGTCGCCGCGCGAGCTTTCGCCTACGCGGGTCTGACGCTCTACGAGGCGGTCGTCCCGGGGATGCCCGGCTACCGCTCGCTGGGAGCCGTGTTCGATGACCTCGACGGGCTCCCGGCCGCGGGCAGCGCGAGAGGGTGCGACTGGGAGCTCGCTGCCAACGCCGCGCTCGCGTCGATCCTGAGGAGCCTGATCCCGACCGCCGGGCCCGCCGAGCTCCACGCGCTCGACGATGCTGGAGGCTCGCTTCGAGCGCGACCTCGGGCAACGCGTCTCGCCCGGCGTCGTTCGACCGCTCCGTGCGCCGCGGCCGTGAGGTCGCGGACGCCATCTTCGCCTGGTCGAAGGGCGACGGCGGCCACGAGGGCTACCTGCGCAACTTCCCGCCGTACACGCCGCCCGTGGGGCCGGGGCTGTGGGTGCCCGACGCCGCCCAGCTTCCTCTCGGCCCTCCAGCCCACCTGGGGCGGCAACCGGTGCTTCGCCATCGCCAACGGCGCCGCGTTCCCGCCGGGAGACCCTCCTCGCTACTCGCGAGGAGCGCCGCTCGCGGTTCGAGCGAGAGGCACGAGAGGTCTACGACACCGTCAACTCGCTGACGAGCCGAGCAGGAGGCGATCGCCCGCTTCTGGTCGGACGACCCCGGAGCGACGGCCACCCCGCCCGGACACTCCGTCTCCATCGCCACACAGGTGCTGCGGCGCGAGCGCTCGAGCCTGGCCGAGGCCGCCGAGACCTACGCGCGGGTCGGGATGGCGGTCTCCGACGCCTTCGTCTCGTGCTGGTATCAGAAGTTCCGCTACAACCTGCTCCGCCCGGTGACCTACGCGCGGGCGCAGTTCGACCCTGACTGGCTGCCGCTCCTCGTCACGCCGCCCTTCCCCGAGTACCCGTCGGGCCACTCGGTCCAGTCGGGTGCCGCCTGTCAGGTTCTCACCGACCTGTTCGGCAGGCAGTACGGATTCGTCGACCGCACGCACGACGAGCTCGGCTTCGCTCCCCGCCGCTTCCGCTCGTTTCTCGCGGCGGCCGATGAGGCAGCGCTCTCCCGCCTCTACGGCGGCATCCACTTCCGCGCCGCGATCGAGAACGGCCTCGCGCAGGGCCGGCGCATCGGCCGGGCCGTGAGCCGGCTGCGGCTGCGCGGCTGATCGCTAGAGGATCTGCGCCAGGAACTGCTTCGTGCGCTCTTCCCGCGGGCTCGTGAAGAAGTGCTCCGGCGTGCCGACCTCGACGATCTCGCCGTCGGCCATGAAGACCATCCGGTTCGCGACGGCGCGGGCGAAGCCCATCTCGTGCGTGACGACGATCATCGTCATGCCCGACTCGGCCAGCTCGATCATCACGTCGAGCACCTCCTTGATCATCTCCGGGTCGAGAGCCGACGTCGGCTCGTCGAAGAGCATGATCTTCGGCTCCATGGCGAGCGCCCGGGCGATCGCGACGCGCTGCTGCTGGCCGCCGGAGAGCTGCAGCGGGTACTTGTGCGCCTGCTCGGGGATGCGCACGCGCCGGAGCTGCTCCATCGCCCGCTCCTCGGCCTCCTTCCGCGGCTTCCGGCGGACGTTCCGCGGCGCGAGCGTGATGTTCTCGAGCACGCGTCAGGTGCGGGAAGAGGTTGAACTGCTGGAAGACCATCCCGACCTCGCGGCGGATCTCCTGGATGTTCCGCAGGTCGTCCGAGAGCTCGATCCCGTCGACGACGATCCGGCCGCCGTCGTGCTTCTCGAGCCGGTTGATGCAGCGGATCATGGTCGACTTCCCCGAGCCCGACGGCCCGCAGACGACGACGACCTCCTGCCGGTCGATCGCCGAGGTCGACGTCCTTGAGCGCCTGGAAGTCGCCGAACCACTTGGAGACGCCCTCCAGCTGGATCATGCCCTTGCCGTTCTCGGCGCTTTGCGTGCTCATCGCTCCCCCACTCCAAGCCGGCGCTCGAGCCGCTGGCTCTCGCGCGACATCCAGTATGACCCCGCCCAGTACACGAAGCTCGCGAAGACCAGCGTCTCGACGTACAGGCCCTGCGCGAGGAAGTCCGGCTGCTTGGTGATGTTCTGCGCCACGGCGAGCAGCTCGGTCAGCCCGAGGACGAAGACGAGCGAGGTGTCCTTGTAGAGGCTGATGAACTGCCCGACGATGGCCGGGATGACGGCCCGCAGCGCCTGCGGCAGGACGATGCGGAACGTCGTCCTGAACGGCGAGAGCCCGAGCGCCTGCGCCGCCTCGATCTGGCCCGCCGGCACCGACTGGAGGCCGCCGCGCACGATCTCGGCGACGTAGGCGGCACGTGAAGAGGGTGAAGCCGATGATGGCGCGGGTGACGAGGCTCGGCGCCTCGACTCCCTCCGGCAGGAAGAAGCCGATCATGAAGAACGCCATGAAGAGGATCGCGATCAGCGGCACGCCGCGGAAGAGCTCGATGTACGCGACGCACACCCAGCGCACGACCGGGAAGCTCGACCGCCGCCCGAGCGCGAGCAGGACGCCGAACGGGAAGGAGAGCAGGATCGCCGCCGACGGCCAGGAAGACCGTGAGGAGGAACCCGCCCCACACGCTCCAACCCACGCCGCCGAAGGCGGTCACGATGATGAAGGCCGACGAGGATCCCGGCGAGGACGATCAGCGGGACGTAGCGCCAGAGCCGCTCGGGCGTGCGCCTGCCGATCGCGTTGAAGGCGGCCCCGACCGCGGCGATGGCGGCGACCAGGACGACCGCCTGGAGCGACCGCGCGAACCAGAGCAGGACGACGACGAGGAGGATGATCGGGACGAGGCGTCGCAGCGCCGCCCTTGGGCATGGGACGCGCGCGGCCCTCCGCGACCTCGCGGCGCCGCTGCATGCCGATCGCGCCGGCGCCCAAGCCGAGGAAGGCCGCGAGGACGAAGAGCGCGGCCCACAGGCGCCAGATCTCGTCGCGCGGATAGCCGCCGACCATGAGGTTCGTGATGTTGCGCTCGATGATCTCCCAGCGCGCGTCCACGAAGACGAACCGCCCGATCCGGTAGACGAGCCAGGCGAGGATCGAGCCCGAAGAGCGACGGTCAGGACCGTGTCGAGCTTGCTGCCGAAGAGATTCTCGCGCATCCACTCGCGCGGCGTGAGCTTGCGTCCGGGCGGCCCCTCCGGCTCGGGCTCCGGGCCCGGCATGGGCTCGAGCGTGTCGACCCGCGTCGCCATCAGCGGCGCCCTTCAGCGTCAGGCGCCTGTTGAAGAGGTTCGTCACGGCCGCGATGAAGAGCGAGAGCACGAGGTAGATGCCCATGAGCACGACGATCGCCTGCACCGCGGGCGCGCTCTGGGCGATGGAGACCTGCGTGCACCTTCGTCACCTCGTAGTAGCTGATCGCCACGCCGAGCGAGGAGTTCTTCGTCAGGTTCAGGTACTGGTTGGAGATCGGCGGCATCGAGATCCGGAAGGCCTGCGGCAGGACGACGAAGCGGAGGCGCTGGAAGCCGGAGAGCCCGACCGCGTCGGCGGCCTCGCCCTGGCCGCGCGGGCACGGCGAGGATGCTGCCGCGCACGATCTCGGCGATGTGGCTGGCCGTGTAGAGCGCGAGCGCGATCAGGAGCGCGGCGTACTCGGGCGAAAGCCGGAAGCCGCCGCTCGTTGAGAGCTCACCCGTCTCCGGCGTGTCGAGCGTCCACGGCCGGCCGCTGAGGACGAACCCGATCGCCAGGATGAGGAGGAGCACGCCGCCCGACCAGAGGGCCCGGCGATGCGGCTGGCCGGTGCGGTCGAAGCGCCGCGTCCGCCAGATCCACACGCGCGACGGCCGCCGCGAGACCGACGAGCGCGAAGATCCCGAAGACCCCGCCCGGCGCCGACCTTGTCGAACCAGGGCACGACGATCCCGCGGTTCGAGATCGCAAGCGTGTCCAGCAACTCGAACGCCCTCCCGAATCGGCGGAAGCCGGATCATCACGCCGAGGTACCAGAAGATGATGATCAGGAGAACCGGGATGTTGCGGAACGTCTCGACGTACAGGGCGGCGACCCTGCGCACGAGCCAGTTCGAGGAAAGGCGCGCGACGCCGACGACGACCCCGATGATCGTGGCCAGCACGATTCCGAGCAGCGCGACCTTGATCGTGTTCTGGACACCCACGACCAACGCGTCCCAGAGGCTCTGCGTCGAGCGGAAATCGGAGTCTGGGATCGCGAATCCCGCTGGCTGTTTTAGGTAGCCGAAGCCGGTCGGAAGCCCGGCACGGTCGAGGTTGTAGGTGACGTTGTCGAACAGGAAGAGCAGGAACAGCACGACCGCAGCCAGGAAGACGGCCTGAAAGGTCCAGCGGAGCACGCGGATGTTCCGCCAGAAAGGCGGACGGCGAGTCGTCGCGTGCGTGGCGGCAGTCACGGGTGCGGTGAGGGGACGGCGGCCTCAGGCCGCCGCCCCCTCCGGCTGACGGTCTAGCGGTACGGCGGCGCGAACTGCAGGCCGCCGTCTGTCCAGAGCGCGTTGAAGTCGCGCGGCAGCTCGAGCGCCGAGCCTTCGCCGACGTTGCGATCGTAGATCTCGCCGTAGTTGCCGACCTGGGTCACCACCTGCACCGCGAAGTCGTCGGGCAGGCCGAGACCGGCGTCGAAGGGCTCGCCCTCGACCGCCTCGCCCAGGAAGCGCTGGATCTCCGGATCCTCGCTCCCCTGGCCGACGTTGTCGGACGTGAGCCCGAACTCCTCGGCCTGGATCGTCGCGTAGATCGCCCAGTTGACCGCGTCCGCCCAGTCGTCGTCGTCCGTCGCTCGACGACGGGGCCGAGCGGCTCCTTGGACATGGTCTCGTCCATGATCGTGAGCGCCTCGGGCCCGCCCTGGCCCTCGGGCCAGTTCGAGCGGATGCCGGCGAGCTGCGACTTGTCCGAGGTCCACGCACCGCAGCGCTCCTCGACGAACGCCGCCTGGAGCGGCTCGTTGTCCTCGAAGGCCAGCGGCGTGTAGTCGATCCCGCGGGCCTGGAACTGCGACTCGAGGTTGAGCTCGGTCGTCGTTCCGGAAAGCACGCAGATCGTCTCGCCCGCGAGGTCCTCGAGCGTGGCGTGCCCGGACTCGGTGCGCACCATCATTCCCTGCCCGTCGTAGAACGTCGTGTGCAGGAACCGAGCGCCCTCGGTGCCGTCGCGCGAGGCCGTGTACGTCGTGTTGCGGCTGAGCACGTCGATCTCGCCGGACTGCAGCGCCGTGAAGCGCTGCTCGGCCGAGAGCGGCGTGTACTCGACCGCCTCGGCATCGCCGAGCACGGCCGCAGCAATGACCTTGCAGAAGTCGATGTCGAAGCCCTCAGGCTCCCCGCCCTCGCCGGTGAACCCGAAGCCGGGCACGGCGTCGTTCACTCCGCAGCGCAGCGTGCCGCGGTCCTGCACCTCCTGGAGAAGACTGCCGCCGCCATCTTGGCCGCCGCCGCCCGCCTCCGCCGAGCCGGTGATCGCCCGAAGCGTCACCGTTGCCGCTGTCGTCGTCGTCATCTCCTAAGGAGCATCCGGCCCCGAGAAAAAGGACGACGGAGAAGAGGACGCATAGCGTCCATCCCTGGAAAACCCTCACTTAACCACCCCCTGCTGGGTCTGACGGTGGCGGCAGACTAGACGATCATCGCCTCGGGTGTCAGTCGTCTATTGGCACAATCTGGAGGACCGCGGCGCCTCGGATCTCGCCTGACCGCAGGCGCCCGAGCGCGTCGTTCGCGGCCGCAAGGGGGAAGGCCTCGACCTCGGTTCTCACCGGCACCCGCGGCGCGAGCTCCATGAACTCCTCGCCGTCTGCGCCGCGTCAGGTTGGCGACCGAGCGGAGAACGCGCTCGCCCCAGAGCAGGTCGTAGGGAAACGACGGGATGTCGCTCATGTGGATCCCCGCGCAGACGACCGTGCCGCCCTTCGCCACGGCGGCAAGCGCCGCGGGGACGAGCTCGCCCACCGGCGCGAAGATGAGGGCGGCATCGAGCTCCTCCGGCGCCGGCCCCAGAGCGTCCCCCGCCCATTCGGCCCCCAGCTCGCGCGCGAAGGCCTGCGCCTGCTCGTCACCCGCGCGCGTGAAGGCGAACACCCGCCGCCCCTGGTGGCGCGCAACCTGCGCGACGATGTGCGCGCTCGCACCGAAGCCGTAGAGCCCGACGCGTTCGGCGTCGCCCGCGAGCCGCAGGGCGCGGTAGCCGATCAGCCCCGCGCAGAGGAGCGGGGCAGCCTGCAGGTCGTCGTAGCCGTCGGGGATCGGGAAGCAGAAGCGCTCGTCGGCCACGGCCGCCTCCGCGTAGCCGCCGTCGAGCTGGTACCCGGTGAACCGCGCGCGGTCGCAGAGATTCTCGCGCGCGCTCAGGCAGTACCGACACTCGCCGCACGTCCAGCCGAGCCACGGGATCCCCACCCGTGCGCCCGCCGCGAAGCGCGCCGCACCCGGGCCGGCCGCCACGACCCTCCCGACGATCTGGTGGCCCGGCACGAGCGGCAGCTTCGGCTCGGACAGCTCGCCGTCCACGACGTGGAGGTCGGTGCGGCACACGCCGCACGCGTCCACCGCCACGGCCACCTGGCCCGGCCCGGGCTCGGGGGCGGGGAGCTCGGACTCCCGGAGTGGTTCCCCGGGAGCCGCGAGCACCATCGCCTTCATGGTCGCCTCAGTGCGCGATCTCGTCCCAGGCGGCGGCCAGCACGTCGCCGAGGATCCCCGTGATCTCGTCGAACTGCTCCTGGCCCGCCACGAGGGGCGGTGAGATCTGCACGACCGGGTCGCCGCGGTCGTCCGCGCGGCAGATGAGTCCGGACTCGAACAGCCGCGGCGAGAGGAAGCCGCGCAGGAGCGTCTCGCACTCTTCCTCCGAGAACGTCTCGCGCGTCTCCTTGTCCTTGACGAGCTCGAGCGCGTAGAAGAAGCCTGTCCCGCGCAGGTCGCCGACGATGGGCAGGTCGAGCAGCTGGGCCAGCGTCGAGCGGAACGTTTCCTGGTTCTCGGCCACGTTCTCGACGATGCGCTCGCGCTTCATGATCTCGATGTTCTTGAGCGCGATCGCCGCCTGCACCGGATGCCCGCCGAAGGTGATCCCGTGCGTGTACATGGACGTGTCCGCGAGGAACGGCTCCATCACCTTGTCGCTGGCGATGAGCGCCCCGATCGCCGCGTAGGCCGAGGAGAGCCCCTTGGCCGAGGTGATCAGGTCCGGCCGGATGTCGTAGCGCTCGGAGCCGAACCAGGCCCCGACCCGGCCGAAGCCGGTGATGACCTCGTCGGCGCAGAGGAGGATCCCATACCGGTCGCAGATCTCGCGGACGCCGGCCCAGTAGCCGGCGGGCGGGGTGAAGGAGCCGCCCGCGTTCTGGACGGGCTCCATGATCACCATGGCGACCGTGCCCGGGCCGGCGTGGAGGATCATCTCCTCGAGGTCGTCGAGCAGGAACGCGGTGAACTGCTCCTCGGTCTCCTCGGGGGGGCGGTGGTAGCGGTTCGTGTTCCGCACGTGGAGCGTGTCGGGGACGAGCGGCTCGAACGGCTCCTTGAGGGCCGCGATCCCGTTGATGGAGAGGGCGCCCATCGTCGTCCCGTGGTAGGCGATGCGCCGTGCGATCGCCTTCCAGCGGCGCTCGCCGCGCGCCGCGTGGTACTGCCGGGCGAGCTTCCAGGCGGACTCGACCGCCTCGGAGCCGCCGGAGACGAAGAAGACCCGGTTCAGGTCGCCGGGCGTGAGCGATGCGACCTCGGCCGCGAGCTCGATCGCACGGGGATGCGCGTAGCTCCAGTTGGTGTAGAACGGCAGCTCGCGCATCTGCGCCGCCGCCGCCTCCCCGATCTCCTCGCCGAATCCGTACCCGATGTTGACGGCGAACAGGCCGGCGAGCGCGTCGAGGTAGCGCTTGCCGTGGATGTCCTCGAGGTAGCAACCGTCACCGCGAACGATGATGGGCACCTCGCCGTCCGTGTAGCCGGACATGCGGGTGAAGTGCAGCCACAGGTGGTCTCGCGCAGCCTGCTGCAGCTCGTCTGCGGACAGGGAGGTCGCGGGGAAGCTCATTCGGCTCCTTTCGGTTCGCGGCGGTACTGCCAGAGGACATTGGCGAGCATCAGAACGATCGCGACCCCGAAGATCATCGTGCCGATCACGTTCACCTCGGCCGGCACGCCGCGCTGCGCGGCGCTCCAGACGTAGAGCGGGAACGTCGTCGTCGTGCCCGAGTTGAAGTTCGTGATCACGAAGTCGTCGATCGAGAGGGAGAACGCGAGCAACGCGCCGGCGAGGATCCCCGGCGCGATCAGCGGAAGCGTGATGCGGAGGAAGGTGACCCACTCGTTCGCCCCGAGGTCGGCGGCCGCCTCCTCCACGTGGCGGTCGAAGCCGACCAGCCGGGCGCGAACGGTCACGACCACGAAGCTGATGCAGAACATGATGTGCGCGAGCACGATCGTCCAGAACCCGAGTGCCGTCCCCAGGTTGAGGAAGAGGGTGAGGAGCGAGGCGCCGAGGACGATCTCGGGCGCGGTCAGCGGCACGAAGATGAGGAAGTTCGTGGCGCCGCGCCCGCGGAAGTGGTAGCGCACGAGGGCCATGGCGACGAGGGTGCCGAGGATGGTCGCGACGAGCGTGGCGAGGAGCGCCACCTGGATGCTCGTCATCACCGCGTCGCCGAGGAAGGGCGGCCCGAACGGGCTCTTCCAGTGGTCGAGCGTGAAGCCCTCCCACGTGTAGTTGTACCGCCCCGCCGGGTCGTTGAACGAGAACACGATCACGACCACGATCGGCAGCATCAGATAGGCGAGAGCGAGGATCCCGAAGAACGTGAGCGTGTGGTGGCGCACGAACGCCCACGCCCGCGTCGCGACGCTCCCGCGGTGGCGGGGCAGCGGCTCGGCGGCCGTCGTCAACCCGCCATCCTTTCCGTCCCGAGGATCCGCGTGTAGATGGCGATCAGGAGCAGGATCACCGCCATCAGGATCACCGAGAGCGCGGCCGCCTGGCCGTAGTCGGTGATCTCGAGGAACTTCGACTGGATGACGTTGCCGACCATCGCCTGGTTCGGCGTCCCGAGGAGCTCGGCGTTGATGAAGTCGCCGGCCGCGGGGATGAACGTGAGCAGCGTCCCGGCGATGAGGCCCGGCGCCGAGAGCGGCAGCGTCACGCGCAGGAAGGCCTTCGTGCTGGACGAGTACAGGTCCTTGGCCGCCTCGATCAGTCTCGGGTCGATCTGCTCCAGCGCCACGTAGAGCGGTAGCGCCATGAAGGGGAGGAAGTTGTAGGTGATGCCCGCGATCACCGCGGTCGAGGTGGCGAGCAGCCGCCCGTCGTCGGACACGAGCCCGAGCGTCTGCATGACGCCGACGACGAAGCCGTCGTCCGCGAGGATGTTCTGCCACGCGAGCGTCCGGATCAGGTACGTGACGAAGAACGGGGCGATGATGAAGAGCAGGAGCAGGTTCTTCCAGCGCCCGCCGCGGAAGGCGATCCAGTACGTCAGCGGGTACGAGATCAAGAGCGCGAGCACCGTGGCGATCCCCGCGTACTGGAGCGAGCGGATGAACTGCTCCTGGTAGGTGCTGAAGGCCTCCGAGTAGTTCTCCCAGGCCCAGGTGAACGTGTACCCGACGCTTACCGTCCCCTCCTGCAGCGACGTATACGAGAGGTAGTAGAGCGGGACGACGAAGAAGAGGACCAGGAAGGCGATCCCCGGAGCCAGCAGCAGGTACGGGATGAGCCAGCGGTGTCGGTGGAGGAAGCTCATGCCTCGCGCATGGCTACACGCCGATCACGGCCTGCCACTGCTCCTGGAACTCGGGGTTCTCGATCGCCTCGGCGCTGAACTCGTGCAGGTTCTCGAGCACCTCGGGCGGCGGGAAGATGAGCGGGTCCTCGGCCAGCGCCGGGTCGATCTCCGCGATCGCCTCCTTCGTCCCCTTCACCGGGGTGATGTAGTTCACATAGGCGGCGACCTGCGCGGCCACCGCGGGGTCGTAGAAGAAGTTCATGAAGGTCGACGCCGTGAAGACGTCCCCGCCCGTCGGGATCACCATGGTGTCCACCGAGGTGATGCCGCCGGCATCGGGGATCCTGAACTCGAGGTTCGGGTTGTCGGCCTGGAGGATGACGATGTCCCCCGACCAGGCGAGCGACGCCCAGGCGTCGCCGCCGGCGAGCAGGCCCGTGTAGTCGTTGCCCGTGAACTGGCGGATCTGCCCGTCGTCGACGGCCTTCTTCAGCTTCTCGCAGATCTCGTTGAACATGGCCTGGTCCGGGTCGGCCACGTCGCCGCCCATCTCGAGCATGAAGAGCGCCGCGGTGTCCTCCATGGAGTCGAGCATCGTGACCTTGCCCTTGAGGGCCGGGTCGAGCAGCTGCTCGACCGACGTGAGCTCGCCCCCGACCTTCTTGGGGTCGTAGCCGATGCCGGTGATGTAGGACTGCCAGGGAAGGCTGTAGTCGCGGTTGGGGTCCCAGGCAGGGCTCGCGAGCGTGTCCTCGAGATTGTCGATGTTCGGGATGGCGCTCTTGTCGAGCTTCTGCAGGTAGCCGAGATCGAGCAGGCGGGCAGCGAGCCAGGCGGTCGGGACGATGATGTCCCGGTCGATCCCCTGGCCGCGCGAGAGCGGAGCCTGGATCTCGCCGAAGAACTCCTCGTTGGAGTTGATGTCCTCGAGATAGTTGACCTTGACGCCGGTCTCCTTCGTGAACTGCTCGAGGGTCGGGAACTTGGTCGCCTCGTCGTTCTGGTCGATGTAGAAGGGCCAGTTCGAGACCGTGATCTCGTCGGCCAGCTCCTGAGCGACGGTCGTGTCGCCCGCGCCGGTCGGCGCCTGCTGGCCCTCGATTCCTCCGTCGCCGCCGCACGCCGCGAGGATCCCGGGAAGGGAGAGCGTGGCGCCGCCCACAGCGGCGCGCCGTAGGAGCTGCTTTCGCGTCATCGGGCCGTGAATCCGCTCGAACGGGTGGTTCATGGGTGCTTCGCCTCCAATCAGTCCACTACGAAGGTCGCTGCGGGGCTCCAGCTGAGCGTGACCTGGTCGCCAGGTTGCACCGAGGTCGCCCCTGACTCGGTGTTCTGGACGTAGAGCGTGACCGCGCCCGCGGTCGTGTCGACGATGTACTGCGTGGAGACGCCGATGTAGGCGCTCTCGCGTACCTCGCCCGTGAGTCGGTTCTCCTCGACGGCGCCCAGCCGCACCTTCTCGGGCCGGATGCCGATGGAGACCTCCCCGCTTCTGCCCCTCACCGCGGGAACGCGGACGACGGCCCCGTCCGCGAGCCGCACCGTCTCGTCGGATTCGACGGTGCCGGCGAGGAGGTTGGAGATGCCCAGGAAGCCGGCGACGAACGCCGTGCGCGGAGTCTCGTACAGCTCGGTCGGAGTCCCGAGCTGCTCGATCTTGCCCGCCTGCATGACGGCGATCGTGTCGGCCATCGTCATGGCCTCTTCCTGGTCGTGCGTGACGTGCACGAACGTGATGCCGACCTCGTGCTGGATCCGCTTGAGCTCGAGCTGCATCTGCTTGCGGAGCTTGAGGTCGAGCGCGCCGAGCGGCTCGTCGAGGAGCAGCACGCGCGGCCGGTTGACGAGCGCGCGAGCCAAGGCGACGCGCTGCTGCTGGCCGCCCGAGAGCTGGCGCGGCTTGCGCCGCTCGAAGCCCGCCAGGTCGACGAGCGTCATGGCCTCGGAGACACGCTCGTTCAGCTCGCCGCCGCGCATCCCGCGGCGGCGCAGGCCGAACGCGACGTTCTCGAAGATGTTCAGGTGCGGGAAGAGCGCGTAGCTCTGGAAGACCGTGTTGACGTCCCGCTTGTAGGGCGGGAGCCCCGTGACGTCTCGGTCGCCGAGGTAGATCGTCCCCGCCGTCGGCTCCTCGAAGCCGCCGATCATCCGCAGGCTCGTCGTCTTCCCGCAACCCGAGGGCCCGAGGAGCGCGAAGAAGCTCCCGCGCGGGATCTCGAGCGAGACGTCGTCGACCGCGGCCACGTCGTCGAAGCGCTTCGTGACGGACGCGAGGCGGACGTCGGCGACCGGCGCGCCGCTCTCCTGTTCCTGGTCGACCTTCTCCTCAAGCGCCATTCCTGGTCCCTCCGCCCATGGGGACGACCATCACGGGGACCGCTCCGCCGGAACGGTGGCCACAGTCGTCGTTTCGCTTCGCCTAGTCGATCTTCGCCATGACGTGCTTGATCTGGGTGTAGTCCTCGAGCGAGTAGGCCGAGAGGTCCTTGCCGTAGCCGGACTGCTTGTAGCCGCCGTGCGGCATCTCGGAAACGAGCGGGATGTGGTCGTTGATCCAGACCGTCCCGAACTGGAGCCGGCGGGCCGCGTTCAGCGCCCGGCCGAGATCCCTCGTCCACACGGAGGCGGCCAGCCCGTAGTTGACGTCGTTCGCCCAGTCGATCGCCTGGTTGTCGTCGGCGAAGCGCTGCACGGTGACGACGGGGCCGAAGATCTCGCGCTGGACGACCTCGTCCGTCTGCTCGACGTCCGCGAGCACGGTCGGGTTCACGAAGAAGCCGCGATCGCCGTTCGAGCCGCCGCCCGTGAGGACGGTCGCGCTCTCGGCGCGGTCGAGGAACCCGAGCACGCGGTCCTGCTGATCCTTGGAGATGACCGAGCCCATCTCGATGTCCTCGCCCTCGGCCGGGTCGCCGACCTTGATGGACTCGACGGCCGGAACGAGCTCCTCCAGGAGCTTGTCGTAGATCTTGGGGCCGGCGACGACCCGCGAGGCGGCGGTGCAGTCCTGCCCCGAGTTCCAGTAGCCGGCGATCTTGATGCCCTCGGCCACGGCGGCCGGGTCGGCGTCGTCGAAGACGATCACGGGCGCCTTGCCGCCGAGCTCGAGGTGGACGCGCTTGAGCGAGTCGGCGGCGGTCGCGGCGATGATCCTGCCCGTGGCGACGTCGCCGGTCAGGGAGACGAGGCGGACGTCGGTGTTCTTCACGAGCGCCTCGCCGGCGGGGACGCCGTCGCCGGTGATGACGTTGAGGACGCCGGGCGGGACGATCCCCTCGGCGAGCTCGACGAAACGCAGCAGCGTCAGCGGCGTCTGCTCGGAGGGCTTGACCACCTGCGTATTCCCCGCCGCAAGCGCCGGGCCCATCTTCCAGACGGCCATCCAGAGCGGGTAGTTCCAGGGCGCGATGCCGGCGACGACGCCCAGCGGCTCGCGCCGGATCATGGACGTGTGCTCTCGCATGTACTCGCCGGTCGAGCGGCCCTCGAGCATGCGCGCCGCGCCGGCGAAGAAGCGCAGGTTGTCAGCCATCTCGCTGGGCTCGTCCCGCGCGGCCGCGATCGGCTTGCCCACGTTCCGCGACTCGATCTGCGCCAGCTCCTCGGCGTTCTCCTCGATCACGTCCGCAAGCTTCAGCAGCATCTCGGCGCGCTCGCGCGGCGTCGAGTCGAGCCACTCCGGCAGGGCGTCCTTCGCGGCCTGGACGGCGCGGTCGGCGTCCTCCGCGGTGCTGGCCGGAACCTCCGCGATCACCTCGCCGGTCGCGGGGTTGAGCACCTCCATCGTCTCGCCGCCGGAGGAGTCGACCCATTGTCCTCCGATGTAGTTCTTGTGCTGGGACACGGCAACACTCATCAGGATCGGACCTCCGTTTCGACGCTGGGGCCAGCGTAGCCCCCTCCGGGTTCGGCAACAAGCCGGAAACGCGGGCCTAAGCAGCGCAAAGTCTTTGGACAGGTTGTCGAAAACTACTGGCGCAACGCGCCGCGGCGCTCGAGTGCTTCGACGAGTAGATCCGTGGGCAGCTCGTGCGCGACGGTGCCCTGGTGGCCCGTCATCGTCTCGGCCGCGCAGAGGGCGTTGAGGATCGCCTCTTCGGTCGCCTCGACGACCGCGTCGAAGAGCGGCGTGATGTGGCCGTTCGTGACCATCTCGAGCGGGACGGTGAGCGGGTTGGAGGCCGCAAGGTCGCCGGCCGGAAGGCCGCGGTTCCCCGAGGCGAAGCAGAGGAAGAGGTCGCCGCTCGAGTTCTCGCCCACGCCGCCGACGCGCGCGATCCCGAGCGCGGCGCGCTGGGCGAGCCGATCGCACTGGCCGGGCAGGAGCGGGGCGCTCGTCCCGATGAGGACGATGATGGAGCCGCCCGGGGCCGCGCCCGGCGCGCCGGGGACCGGGACGACCGACGCGGGGATCTCCTCGCCGACCGGGACCCCGTCGACCCGGAAGCGCTCGCGGCGCCCGTAGTTCGCCTGGACGAGGACGCCGACGACGTGGCCTCCGACGTCCGGGACGACCCGCGAGGACGTCCCGATCCCGCCCTTGAACTCGTGGCAGATCATTCCGGTGCCGCCGCCCACGTTCCCCTCGGCGACGGGGCCGCGGAGCCGCCCGCCCGAGGGCAGCCTTCGCGTGCTCGGGCCGCACGTGCATCCCGTTGATGTCGTTCAGCGGCCCGTCCCAGGTCTCGCCGACGACGGGCAGGCTCCAGAAGTCGTCCCCGCCCTCGCGGCGCTCGACCTCCGCGGCGATGAGCGCGTCGTGGACGACGCCGACCGAGTGGGTGTTGGTGAGCCCGATCGGCGAGGTGAGCATCCCCGACTCCCGAATCCACTCGAGGCCGGTGAGCTCGCCGTTGCCGTTCAGCCGGTGGGCGCCCGCGAACACGGGCTCCTCCCACGGGTTCCCCTCGTGCGGGAAGACGACGGTGACGCCGGTGCGCACGGAGTCGCCCTCGAGGATGGTTTCGTGGCCGACGCGGACGCCGGGGACGTCGGTGATCGCGTTCAGCTCGCCCGTGGGCAGCGTCCCGATGCGGATCCCGAGGTCTCTGGCGCGAGGCCTGGACACGGGCGCAGCCTAGACTCCGCGGCGTGGAGGTGCTCCGCCTTCCCGACTCGGTCAGCATCGTCGCCGTCGACGGCGGCCAGATCGTCGTCGTCCGCCAGACGCGCGCCGGGGCCGACGGGCGCACGCTCGAGCTCCCCGCGGGCACGATCGAGGACGGCGAGACCCCCGAGGAGTGCGCCGCGCGCGAGCTCGTCGAGGAGTGCGGCCTCACGGCCGCGTCGTGGCGAAAGCTCGGCGAGTTCTGGGCCGCACCGGACTACTCCACCGAGTACGTCCACGCCTACGAGGCCACCGAGCTCACCGACGTCGGCATCGGCGATCGTGAGGAGGGCGACGACCTCGTCACCGAGCGCCTCCCCCTCCGCGGCGTCCTCGCCGAGCTCTCGGACGCGAACTCCCTTGCCACCCTCGCCCTCTGGCTCCAGGGCTGAGCCCGTCCCCGCCGGCCACGTCCGGGGTCTGACCCCGGCCATGTCCTTGGTGCCAGGCACTCGGCCGCGGCATGGGACGTCGGCGCATGCGGTCGCCCGGACAGCGCTGCCTTCGGCGCCGGCGCATTGTCCCCGGCGGACACGCCTGGGGTCTGACCTCGGGGCATGGCCGCTGGGGACGTCTAGAAGCCCAGGAGGGCCACGCCCGCGGCCACCAGGACGGCCCCGGCCACTCGGGCCGGGCCGACGCGCTCGTGGAGGAAGAGCGCGGCGCCGACCGTGGCGATGACGACGCTCGTCTCCCGCACCGCGGCCACGGGGGCGGCCTCGGCGCGCGCGAGCGCGGCGAGGACGAGGCCGTAGGCGACCCACATGCCGACGCCGGCGACGACGGTGGCCGGCCCGAGCTCGGCGCGCAGCGCCGAGCGGCCCTTCACGGCGGCGATTCCGGCCGCGTACCCGATCGCGGGAACGAGCAGCGTCAGCTCCAGATACGTGACGGCGTTCGCAAAGCGGATGCCCTCGTCGTCCACGAGCGTGTACGCGGCGATCGAGCACGCGATCGCCAGGCCGAAGAGGACGCCGGACGCCGCGGCCGACCGGCGCAATCCGCGCACGAACAGCACGCCGACCCCCACGAGCACGACGCCAACCACCTGCGCCACGGACGACTCTGCGTCGAGAGCGAGCACGCCGACGACGAGGACGAGCACGGGCGCAAGCCCGCGGGCGAGCGGGTAGACCACCGAGACCTCCGCCCGCCGGTACGCGGCGCCCAGGAGCGCGAAGTAGACGAGCTCGAGCAGCGAGCTCGCGGCGATGTACGGCCATGCCTCCGACTCGATCTCCCACTGCAGCGCGGCGAGGGGCGCGAAGACCACGACTCCGACGAGCAGCGCAACGGCACCGGCCGCCTCCGGATCGCGCGCCCTGGCGAGAAGCAGGTTCCAGAGGGCGTGAACGAACGCGGCCGCGAGGGCGAGGAGGAAGGCCGAGACGGGCACCGGCGTAGTCTCCCGTCGCGAGCGGGGGAACGGGTAGCGTTCCGGCGGGATGATCGACCACGTGGGCCTGAACGTGAGCGACCTCGCCGCCGCGAAGGCCTTCTACGCGGAGACCCTCGAACCCCTCGGCTACCGCGTCTGGGCCGAGTGGGAAGAGGAGAGCGTCGGCTTCGCGGCCGACGAGAGCGGCCCCGACTTCTGGATCTACAGGCGCGGAGACGAGCCGAGCGCTCCCACGCACGTTTCGTTCCGCGCCCGCGACCGGGAGACCGTCGACGCGTTCCACGCGGCGGGCCTGGCCGCCGGCGGGTCGGACAACGGAACACCCGGCGTGCGCCCTCACTACCACGAGCAGTACTACGGGGCGTTCGTGCTCGACCACGACGGCAACAACATCGAAGCCGTCTGCCACTCGGCGGGCTAGCTAGCGCTCCCAGACGACCGGGAACAGCGGATGGTCCATCGGCGCCCCGACCGGCAGCTCGTCCGCCAGGCCCGGAAACTCGGGTGAGGTCCTCCACGGCCGCGGCGCGTGCCGCACGTCGTCGCCGAGGAAGCGCACCGAGAACGCCCGCCTCCGCGCGCCGCCCGAGACGCCGCCGGCGGCGTGCAGCGTGAGCATATGGAAGAAGACCGCGTCGCCGGGCTCCAGCGCCCAGCCGACGATGCGGAAGCGCTCCGGGTCGGCGTCGATGTCCGGCAGCTCCTCGAGGCTTCCTTCCGGAAACCACTTCGCCTCGTTGTCCATGAACGTCCGCGGCATCAGCCACGGGCCGAGGTGCGAACCGGCGACGAACTCGAGCGTCGATGCGCGGTCGACCGAGTCGACGGGCAGCCACATGCTGCACGCCTGCGAGCCCTCGACGTTGTAGTACGGCTGATCCTGGTGCCAGGGCGTCCGCTGAGCGGTGCCGGGCTCCTTGACCAGCATGTGGTCGTGGAAGAGGCGCACGCGCTCGCTGCCCATGAGCTCGCCGGCAATCGCGGCCGCGCCCGAGCCGCGGATGAACTCCTGGTACTCCGGGATCTCCTGCCAGTTGCAGAAGTCCTCGACGAAGCGGCCGGGATCCTCCGGGCGGCTTGCCACGATGGCCCGCGCGCTCGGCTCGGCGAGGTTCCGCTCGATTCCGCGCTCGACGAGCGCGATCTCCTCCGCCGTGAAGACGCCGCGGACGCAGACGGCGCCGTCGCGGCGAAACGCGTCGACGATGTCACGGTCCACGCGCGGACTCTACGCGCGGTGCCCTAGCGGCGGAAACGGGCCCAAACGACGCCCGCGAGATAGGCCAGCCCGGCCACGGCGCCGAGCGCGTTATACGGCATGCCGTCGTTGCCCCTGGCGACGTCCACCAGCCAGAGCACGATCACGGCCGCCCATCAAGACGAAGCCCCCGAGCCCCGTCCATGGGTCGCCGCCGACCCAGAACGCGATCAGCACGAGGGTGCCCAGGAAGACGCTGAACGCGGGCATCCACCACTTGCTCCGCCACCACTGCTTACCGGTTGCTCGGGTCATCTCCATCGAAGATCTCCTCCACTGGTCGTCCAAAGAACCGCGCGAGCGCGAGGGCGAGCGGGAGCGAGGGCGTGTAGCGCTCCGTCTCGATCGAGTTGATCGTCTGACGGGAGACGTCCATCGCCTGAGCCAGCTGCTGCTGTGAGAGGCCCCGTTCGCCCCGCAGCGCACGGATCTCGTTTCGCATGTCGATGTAAAGCTACCTTTACATCACCTATGTGTCAAGTCTGCTTGACATTCAATCCAACCGGTGCACTCGCCCGTAGTGATGGTCGATACCGGGGATTGCGGAGCACGCCGACCCTGATGAGGCGCACCGCGCCGCGTCACTGGGGCCGTCAGCGCCTCACCCCGGGAACTCCGGAGGGGCGGGCCCGCCCGGCGCCCGCCCCTTCGCCTTTCCTCCGCAGGGTTTCGCGAGGGCCGCGAACGGCAATGTTCAGCCCGTCTACGGGGAAAGGGGTTTCAGCATGGCGACGTGGTTGTGGGTCCTGATCATCGTCCTGCTCGTGCTCCTGCTCTTCGGCGGCGTGGGGTACGGCCGCCGAGGCACGCGGGTCTAGCTGTTCCGACGCCGCGCCGGGCCACGCTCGGCGCGGCGTTCCGGGTTCGTCAGCACTGGAAGCACGTGCGGCCCAGCGCTAGTGGCCCTCGGGAGCCTCCCAGCCCTCGAGCACCGGCGGCTGCCAGTCCGTTCCTACCGTCTTGGAGCCCTCGACCCACGGGCCGAGTTCCGGCTGCGGGAACTTTGCGTGCCGCTCCTTCAGCTGGATGCCGTAGGAGTTGCCGGACTGGAGGTGCTTGACGAGCACCTTGCGCGCGATCTCGTCCCCGCGCCCGTCGGGGATCTCGAAGTAGATCTTCAGAAACGAGTTCGAGTAGCGGTCGAAGACCGCGGGGACGCCCTCTTCCTCGAGCAGCTCGACGTCCTCGAGCCAGTTGAGGTCCTCGCCCGGTGTGGCGGCGAGGAGGTCGACGTCCTCGATCTCGGCCATGTTCTCCTGGTAGGAAAAGCGCCGGCCGGCGAGGTACTCGGCGTCGATCGACTTGATCTTCTCGGGCTCTTTGGTCGACACGGCTAGTCCTCCGCGCCGGCGTACTCGGCCGGCTGGTCGGGGAGGTAGTCCACCGGGTACTCGAGGTGCTTCTCGAGGAGCCGCTTGATCTCCGAGAGCGCCTTCTCCTCGGTCACGCCGGGGATGTACTCCGTCCCGGCGAGCGGGACCTTGGCCATCGCGGCGGCCTCGACCGTGAGCGCGCAGAGATCCTCGGGCTCGAGCGAGTGCACGTTCGTCTTGCCGCACGCCCGCGCGAGCATCTGCACCTCGAGCGTCAGCGTGTGTAGGAAGTTGTAGACCCGCTCTGCCGCGTCGTCGACGACGAGCCGCTTGCGCAGCTCGGGATCCTGCGTCGTGATGCCGACGGGGCAGCGGCCCGTATGGCAGTGGTAGCACTGGCCCGCCGGGACGCCGATCGTGCCCTCGTAGTCGGTGACGCCCTCGATCTCCTTGTTGCAGTTGAGCGCGATCAGCGCAGCGTGGCCGAGCGCGACAGCCTTGGCGCCGAGCGCGAGCGCCTTGGCGACGTCGCCGCCGTTGCGGATCCCGCCGGCGACGACGAGGTCGATCTCATCCGCCAGCCCCACGTCCTCGAGCGCGCGTCGCGCCTCGGGGATCGCCGCCATGAGCGGGATGCCCGTCTCCTCGGTGGCGAGGTGCGGGCCCGCGCCGGTGCCGCCCTCCGCGCCGTCGAGGTAGATGATGTCCGGCCCGCACTTGGCGGCCATGCGCACGTCGTCGTACACGCGCGCGGCGCCGAGCTTGAGCTGGATGGGGATCTGGTAGTCGGTCGCCTCGCGGATCTCCTGGATCTTCAGCGAGAGGTCGTCGGGCCCGAGCCAGTCGGGGTGGCGCGCAGGCGAGCGCTGGTCGATCCCGGGCGGGAGCGAGCGCATCTCGGCCACCTGCTCGGTCACCTTCTGGCCCATGAGGTGGCCGCCGAGGCCGACCTTGCAGCCCTGCCCGATGAAGAACTCGCACGCGTCCGCGAGCATCAGGTGGTGCGGGTTGAACCCGTACCGGCTCTGGATGCACTGGTAGTACCACTTCGTCGAGAGGTCGCGCTCGGGCGGAATCATCCCGCCCTCTCCGGAGCAGGTCGCCGTGCCGGCCATGGAGGCGCCCTTGGCGAGCGCCATCTTGGCCTCGAGCGAAAGCGCCCCGAAGCTCATCCCCGTGATGTAGACCGGGACGTCGAGCTCGATCGGCTTCTTGGCGAAGCGCGCTCCGAGGACGGTCTTCGTCACGCACTTCTCGCGGTAGCCCTCGATCACGAACCGGGTCAGCGTTCCCGGCATGAACATGAGCTCGTCCCAGTGCGGGATCTTCTTGAACATGGAGAACCCGCGCATGCGATAGCGGCCGAGCTCGGCCTTCATGTGGATGTCGTCGATGACCTCCGGCGTGAAGATCGGGCTGCGCCCGAGAACGGTGCGGTCGCGTTTCTCGTCAGGCATCAGAGGACCAGCTTTCGTTCGGCGGGCTCGAGGTTGTCGTAGTTGTAGAGCTTCTTGCCGCAGACGAACTTCTGGAGCTCCGGCGGGTCGCCCAGCCCGTAGATCCGGAACTTCCGCTCGATGAACTCGGTGTCGGAGTCGTCCCACTCGCCCGGAACGCAGTCGATGCCGAGCGACTTCACGGTGCCCCCGACGTAGATCTTCCCGTCGTACATCGAGTCGCCGAGGCCGGGGCCGACGTTCCCGCAGATGACCTGGCGGCCGCGCTGCATCATGAAGCCGGTCATCGTGCCCGCGTCGCCGAGGGTGATGATCGTCCCGCCCTTCTGGTCGATGCCGGTGCGCGCGCCGACCTGGCCCTTGACGACGAGGTCGCCGCCGCGCATCGCGGCGCCCGTGAGCGAGCCGGCGTTGCCGTCGACGATGACGACGCCGGACATCATGTTCTCGCAGGACGACCAGCCGACGCGGCCGGTGATGTGGATCTCGGGGCCGTCGATCAGGCCGCAGCCGAAGTAGCCGAGGCTCCCGCCGAACGTGATCCGGCAGCGCGTGAGGATCCCGACGCCGATCGAGTGCTTCGAGCCGGGGTTGAGGACGATGACGTCGTCGATCCCCTCCTCGTAGAGCAGCCGACGCAGCTCGAGGTTGATCTGCCGTGTCGTCAAATCCTTCGCGTCGAAGGTCGCGCGGCCGTGCTCGATCTCCGCGGTGCCCGGCGCGTCGGCGAACGGCTCGGCGAGGCCTCGCGCGTCGTAGGTGATCCGCGACTCGCCTACCGCTGCCACACCATCACCTCGCCCTCGTAGGGGTCGTACGTGTCGACCTCGTGGTCGACGACCGCCCGGATCGCGATCTCCTCGGAGGCGAGCGCGACGATGCCGTCCGATTCGTAGAGCACGAGCGGCTTCGCGGCCATCTCGTCCTTGCACACGCCGAGCGCGTCGGCTGTCACTGCGATATAGGTGAAGACGCCGTCCAGCTCCTCGAGGGAGTCGTTCATCGCGTCCTCGAGGCTCGCGCCCTCACTCATCTTCTCGGCGAGGTAGACGGCGATGATCTCGGAGTCGCACTCGGACTGGAACCGGTGCCCGCTGCGCTCGAGGCGGCGCTTCCACTGGAAGTAGTTCGTCAGCTGGCCGTTGTGCACGACCGCGACGTCGGTGAACGGATACGCCCAGTAGGGGTGCGCGCCCGAGATGTCCACGTCGGACTCGGTGGCCATGCGGACGTGGCCGATCGCGTGCGTGCCGTTGAAGCCCTTGAGGTCGTACTGCTCGGCGACCTCCTCGGCATCCCCGAGGTCCTTGACGATCTCGAGCGAGTGCCCGAGCGAGAGCACCTCGCAATCCGGGATGTCCTCGATGCGGTCGGCGAGCTCCTTGAGGTTCCCGTTCGGGAAGGTGAAGGCGACGCGATAGGCGTACTCGGTCTCCTCGTCGACGTCGTGGATGTCCGCGCCCATGCCCTTGAGCCGGCGGATGACCTGATCCTGATGGCGGTCGAGGCGGTCGGAGAACTCGAAGTCACGCGGCGTGTTCGAGTCCGCCAGTGTGTAGCGCATGACCATATGGTCGTCGTGGGGCCGGTAGAGCGCGTAGCCCGTCGAGTCGGGCCCCCGATGCTTCATGGACTGGAGCATCCGGGTCATGTCGCTGCCCACCTGGTGGGTGCCGTCCCGGTAGATAATGCCTGCAATCCCGCACATTTCCCGCTCGCTTTCTACGGAAGCACGTCGAGGTACTCGGTGACGTCCCAGTCGCTGACGTGGGCACAGTGGCGCTCCCACTCGTCCCGCTTGTAGTGCATGAACACACGGTACATATCGCCGGGCAGCGCGGACCTGATCACGTCGTCGTTCTCGAGGGCGTCGAGCGCCGCTCCGAAGGTCATCGGGATCTTCTTGACCTGCTTGCCGGCCTCCATCGCTTCGTAGATGTTGCGCTCCTCGGGCTCGCCCGGGTCGAGCTTCCGGTCGATGCCGTCGCGCATGGCGGCGATGAGCGCGGCCAGTGACAGGTACGGGTTCACGGCCGAGTCGACCGAGCGGTACTCGAAGCGGCCGGGCGCCGAGACGCGCAGCGCGGTCGTGCGGTTCTGATAGCCCCAGTCCGCGAAGACGGGCGCCCAGAACCCGGTGTCCCACAGGCGCCGGTAGGAGTTGACGGTCGACGCCGTCACCGCCGTCAGCGCGGCGAGGTGCTCCAGGATCCCGCCGATCGCGTAGAGGCCGGTCTGGCTCGGCTTCTGCCTGTCGTCCGTGTCCGGGTCGAAGGCGTTCTCGTCGCCGCGCCAGAGGGAGATGTTGTGGTGGCAGCCGTTCGCCGAGACGCCCACGAACGGCTTCGGCATGAAGCACGGGAACGCGTCGAGCTCGCGGCCCACCTGCTTGCAGATCTGGCGGAACGTCGAGAGGTTGTCGGCGGTCTGCTCGGCGCGGTCGAAGCCGAAGTTGAGCTCGATCTGGCCGGGCGCGTCCTCGTGGTCGCCCTGGATCATGTCGAGGCCGAGCCGCTGCCCGTACTCGATCACCTTGTGGATGATCGGCTGGAGCTCGGAGAACTGGTCGATGTGGTAGCAGAACGGCTTCGTCTTGCCCTCGACCGAGGGCGCGCCCTTCTCGTCCAGCTTGAGCCACATCATCTCGGGCTCGGTGCCGGCGCGGAGGTGGAGGCCGGTCTCCTCCTCGAACGTCGCCTGGATCTGCTTCAGGTTCGCCCGGCAGTCCGAGGTCAGGAAGGCACCGGGGTCCTGGCGCTCCTCGCGGTTGCGGAAGCAGGTCACCCAGACCCGCGCGACCCGGGAGTCCCACGGGAGCTGCATGAACGTCTCCGGCTCGGGCACGCCGACGAGCTCGGCGGCCTCCGGGCCGTACCCGATGTAGTTCCCGTGCCGGTCGGTGAAGAGGTTCGCGGTCGCGCCGTAGACGAGCTGGAAGCCCTTCGCGGCGATCGTCTCCCAGTGAGGCGACGGGACGCCCTTGCCCATGATGCGGCCGGTGACGGAGGGAAACTGGTAGTAGACGTACGTGATCCCCAGGTCGTCGATCTTCTTGCGGACCTGGGCGATCTTCTCGTCACGGCCGTCGGCGCTGACGAAGGCTTCGAGATCGGTCGGCACGAGCTCTGTCCTCCTCTCTACAAAGGCGGCTCGAGGCCGCCTGTTCGGGAGGCGCAATACTATTGCCCGCGGCGATGCGGCTCTAGCAGGTGCGGCTCCCCTCGGAGTCGCGGGCGTGCTCCGTTTAATCCACGCGCGCGCGTGGGGCCGGCCGCTGTCCTCCCTCCGGTCCCCAGGCTATTGGCGAACTCCGCTCCCATGGGTGACGCACTGTCGCAAGACTCGCGCGAGTCGTGACCGAAGTGACACAGCTCATTCGCCGGGAGCCCGATTAGACTCGCCCGCGTGAATGTCCTCATCGTCGGCTCCGGCGGTCGCGAGCATGCGCTCGCCTGGAAGATCGCGCAGAGCGAGGGGCTCGGTGACCTCCACGCCGCTCCAGGCAACCCAGGCATCGCCGGGCTCGGCACCTGCCATCCGCTGAGGCCGGACGACTCCGAGGCGCTGCTCGGGCTATGCCATCAGCTCGGGATCGACCTCGTCGTCGTCGGGCCGGAGGCACCGCTCGTCGCGGGGCTCGCCGATGCCCTCCGCCACGCCGGCGTCGCGGTCTTCGGCCCGGGCGCCGCGGCGGCGCAGATCGAAGGGTCCAAGTCCTTCGCGAAGGAGGTCATGCAGGCGGCCGGCGTCCCCACGGCGGCCGAGCTCGAGGAGCCGCAGGTCCCGTGCGTGATCAAGGCGGACGGCCTGGCTGCCGGAAAGGGCGTCTTCGTGTGCCGCACGCAGGACGAGGTCCAGGCGGCGCTTCCGAAGGCGGAGGCCCTGGGAGGCCGCGTCGTCGTCGAGGAGCTGCTCGAAGGCGAGGAGGTCTCGCTCTTCGCGCTGTGCGCAGGCGAGGAAGCCCTCGCGCTCGCGCCCGCGCAGGACTTCAAGCGCCTGCGCGACGGGGACGAGGGCCCGAACACCGGCGGGATGGGAAGCTACTCGCCGGTGCCGGCCGTCGGCGCCGAGCTCGCGGAGCAGCTCGTGGACGCCGTCCACCGGCCGGTGCTCGCGGAGCTGGCCCGCCGCGGCGCACCCTTCCAGGGCTTGCTGTACGCAGGCCTCATGCTCACCGAGGATGGCCCGCGCGTGCTCGAGTTCAACTGCCGCTTCGGCGACCCGGAGACGCAGGCGATCCTGCCGCGCCTCCAGGGAGACCTCCTCGAGGCGCTCGCCGCCGCCGCTGCGGGCTCGGTCGCCGGGGTCGAGCTGTCGGCCGGCTCGGAGGCGGCCGTCACGGTCGTCCTCGCCGCGCCCGGCTACCCCGACGCGCCTGAGAACGGCGCGCCGCTGTCCGGCCTCGAACGGGCCGAGGAGGAGGGTGCGCTCGTCTTCCAGGCAGGCACCGCCCTCCGCGGGGGCGAAGTCGTGAGCGCCGGCGGCCGGGTGCTCAACGTCACCGCGCTCGGCGAGTCGGTCGCGGAGGCGAGAGAGCGTGCCTACCGCGCGGTCGGCCGGATCGAGTTCCCCGGCGTCCAGTACCGTCACGACATCGCCCTCCGAGCCGTCCACGCCAATGCCTGACCAGCCGTCCGACGCGCCGCTCGTCGGCATCCTCATCGGGTCGGAATCCGACCGCGAGGCGATCGGGGCCGCCGGCAAGGAGCTCGACGAGCGCGGGATCGCGTGGGAGCTGAACGTGCTGTCAGCGCACCGGGATCCGGAAGGCGTCGCCGAGTACGCCAAGACCGCGGCGTCGCGAGGCATACGCGTCCTGATCGCCGGTGCGGGCATGGCGGCCGCGCTGCCGGGCGTCGTCGCCGCCTACTCGGAGCTGCCCGTCATCGGAGTCCCGCTGACCTCGTCGAAGAGCGTGATGGGCGGGCTCGACGCGATCCTCTCGATCGTGCAGATGCCTCCCGGCGTGCCGGTCGCGTGCGTCTCGGTGAACGGAGGGCGCAACGCGGCCGTGCTCGCGGCGCGCATCCTCGCTCTCGGCGACGGCTAGCGCCGCGGCCAGAGGCAAGCCTGCGCGCTCTCTAGACTTGCCCTTGTGATCGCCCGCTATTCCCGCCCGGACATGAAGCGCGTCTGGTCGGAGGAGAGCAGGCTCGCGCGCTTGCTCGAAGTCGAGCTGGCTGCGCTCGAGGGATGGGCCGAGATCGGCGCCGTCCCCGCCGATGCCGCGGCCGAGGTGCGCGAGCGCGCCGTTCCTCCGACGCCCGAGCGCGTCGCCGAGATCGAGGAGCGCACGCAGCACGACCTCGCGGCCTTCGTCGACGCCGTCGCCGAGGATCTGGGGCCGGTCGGTCGCTGGCTCCACTACGGGCTGACGTCCTCCGACGTGCTCGACACTGCGACGGCGCTCCAGGTGCGCGAGGCCGGCGCCCTGATCCTCGACGGCGTCGACCGGTCGCTCGCCGCCGTGGTGGCGCGGGCCGAGGAGCACCGCGAGACGGTGATGGCCGGCCGCACGCACGGGATCCACGCCGAGCCGATCACCTTCGGCGCCAAGCTCGCCGGCTGGGCGTTCGAGCTCGAGCGCGATCGCGAACGCCTCGAACGGGCGCTCGAAGGCATGCGGGTCGGCAAGCTCGCCGGTGCGGTGGGGACGTACGGCGGCGGCGACCCGGAGGTCGAGCGGATCGCGTGCGAGCGCCTCGGGCTCACCCCCGAGCCGGTCGCGACGCAGATCGTCCCGCGGGACCGGCACGCCGAGCTGCTCGGAGCCCTCGCGCTGTGCGCCTCCTCGCTCGACCGGTTCGCCACCGAGATCCGCCACCTCGCCCGCACGGAGCTGGGCGAGGTTCAAGAGCCGTTTCGGAGCGGGCAGAAGGGCTCGTCGGCGATGCCGCACAAGCGCAACCCGGTGGTGGCGGAGCGAATCTGCGGCCTCGCGCGGATCGTCCGCGCAGGCTCGGTCGTCGGGCTGGAGAACGTCGCGCTCTGGCACGAGCGCGACATCTCGCACTCGAGCGCCGAGCGTGTCGTCCTCCCGGACGCCTTTCTCGCGCTCGACTACATGCTCGACCGCTTCGCCTGGCTCGCCGAAGGCCTTGTGGTCGACGCGGCCCGCATGCGCCGCAACCTCGACGCGTCGCACGGGCTCGTGTTCAGCCAGCGCGTGCTGCTCGCGCTCGTCGGAGCCGGGCTGTCCCGGGACGAGGCGTACCGGCTGGTGCAACGCAACGCCCTGGCCGCGTGGGAGGAGGAGCGCGACTTCCGCGAGCTGCTCGCCGCGGACGCCGAGGTCGGCGCCGCGCTCGACGCGGACGCGCTGGCCGAGGCGTTCGACCTCGCCGACGCCCTGCGGCACGTCGACGTCCTGTTCGAGCGTCTCGCGGCGCTCTCCGAGAGAATCGCCGAGCGAAAGGAGGAGGCTGTCCATGCCTGAGGCCGTCCACGTCGGGAGCGGAAAGGTCCGGGAGCTCTTCGAGCTGGACGACGAGCGGCTGCTGCTCGTCGCCACCGACCGGATCTCGACCTTCGACGTCGTCCTGCCGACCGAGATCCCCGACAAGGGGCGCGTCCTGACCGGGCTTTCCGGCTTCTGGTTCGCGCGCACGCGGGACATCGTCCCGAACCACCTGCTCGCCCTCCGCGAAGACGGGCGGTCCACCGAGGCTCGCCGGCTCTCGATGCTGCCCATCGAGTGCGTCGTCCGCGGCTACCTCGCGGGCTCGGGCTGGAAGGACTACGGCGCGACCGGCGAGGTCTGCGGCCACCGGCTCCCCGAAGGCCTGCGCGAGTCCGATCGCCTCCCGGAGCCGATCTTCACGCCCGCGACCAAGGCGCAGGAAGGCCACGACGAGAACATCGACCGCGAGCGCGCGGCCGAGCTCGTCGGCGAGGATCTCTTCGCCGAGGTCGAGCGCATCTCGCTCGAGCTGTACCGCTTCGCGGCCGAATACGCGCTCGAGCGGGGCATCGTCATCGCCGACACGAAGTTCGAGCTCGGCGTCGGGCCCGACGGGGTGCTGACCCTCGGGGACGAGGCGCTGACGCCGGACTCTTCGCGCTTCTGGCCGGCCGACGAGTACGAGCCGGGACGGGGCCAGCCCTCCTTCGACAAGCAGTACGTCCGTGACTACTGCGAGTCGCTCGGCTGGGACAAGTCTCCGCCCGGCCCGGAGCTTCCAGACCAGGTCGTGGCCGGCACGCGGGCCCGCTACGTCGAAGCCTTCGAGCAACTGACGGGGATCCGCTTCGACGACTATCTCGACGACCCGGGGACGGTGCTCCGGTGAAGGCGACCGTGCTCGTCCGCCCGAAGGGAGGCATCCTCGACCCGCAGGGCGAGGCCGTCGAGCGCTCGCTCCGCCAGCTCGGGTTCGAGGTCGGCGAGGCACGCGTCGGGCGCGTGATCGACCTGGAGGTCGACGCCTCGACTGCCGAGGAGGCGCGCACGCAGCTGGAGCGCATGTGCGAGAACCTGCTCGCGAACCCGCTCATCGAGAGCTACGAGATCGAGCTCGAGGAGCGCGGAGCGTGACAGAGCGCCGGCCGCGCATCGCCGTCCTCGTCTTTCCCGGCTCGAACGACGACCGCGATGCAGCCTGGGCGCTTTCTGCCGTCGGCGCCGACCCGCAGCTCGTCTGGCACGCAGACCCGGAGCTGCCGCGCGTCGATGCGGTCGTGCTCCCGGGAGGGTTCTCGTACGGCGACTATCTCCGCTGCGGCGCCATCGCGCGCTTCGCGCCGATCATGGATGCGGTCGCCGACTTCGCCGCCGCAGGCGGGCCGGTGCTCGGCATCTGCAACGGGTTCCAGATCCTCTGCGAGGCCGGGTTGCTCCCGGGCGTCCTGCGGCCGAACGAGTCGCTCGCGTTCGTCTGCCGGGACGTGCCGCTCGTCGTCGAGCGGACGGACACGCCGTTCACCGCGCGCTGCGAGCTCGGCGAGACCCTGACGATCCCGGTCAAGCACGGCGAGGGCTGCTACCACCCTCCGGACGATCTCCCGGATGAGCAGGTCGCTCTGCGCTACGCACCCGGAGAGAACCCGAACGGGTCGGAGCGTGACATCGCCGGGGTTCTCAACGCCGACGGGAACGTCATGGGGCTCATGCCCCACCCCGAGCACGCCGTGGATCCCTTGCTCGGCTCCGGTGACGGTGGGCTGATCCTCGCCTCGCTGGTGGATGCCGCCCGCGAGCGGTCGTACACCCGCGCGTCCTAGACCGCGACGCCTCGATATTCAGTTGTGCTGGCCTACCGGCGCGTGAGGCCGAGCGCGTCCGCCAGCCGCGGCCGCGCCTCGAGCTCCGTCCGCAGACGCTCGAGGTCGCGCGCTCGCAGGGTGACGGGGCCGCGCCGGACGTTGCCGCCGGTGGAGTAGGCAAAGCGAACCAGCGCGCCTCCTTTCTCGTCCTCCAGCAACTGGACGATGGTCTCGAAGCGTCGGTCGCCGGCCCGCTGTGCAACGCGGAGCTCCTCCTCGACCGTCGCCTTTCCCCATGGCGTTGCCGCCTTCGTGCTCATGCGACGACCGTATCGCCGGAAAGCGCGCGAGTGTGTCACGGGATGTGACGAGATCCGCACGAGCATGTGACGAAAGACCCTTCCGCGGATGTCGCGGACGTGTCAGGATGCTCCGGTCAATCGTTCCGGTGCCGGGCAGCTCTCCCCACGGGCAGATTCGATCGGAATGCTGGCAGCGCGGCGGCTGCACGCTCGAGGGGAGAGCACGTGTGCGCGGGACGCATCAAATCGGGAACGAAAGGGGGACCAGGCATGCCGAAGCGCATTCGCTCGAGGAGCGCGGTGCTCGTGTGTTTCACACTCGTGCTCGCTGCGGCAGTGCTCACCGCCCCGCTGTACGGCAGCGGCGGCAGCTCGTCGTCCAGGAACCACGTCAAGGTGGACCTCGTGAACGCCAACGGCGCCGACGTGGGCTTCGTCAAGCTGACGAAGCAGGGTGACACGGTCATCGTCCGCGGCGAGGTCCAGGGCTTCACGCCGGGCTTCCACGGCTTCCACGTGCACTCGGTCGGCCAGTGCGTCGCGCCGTTCACGTCTGCCGGCGGTCACTACAACCCGGGCGGTGTGGGCCACGGCTCGCATGCCGGCGACATGCCGAGCCTGCTCGTCCTGGACGACGGGACGGCGGAGGCTCAGTTCGCCACCGACAACTTCGCGATCGCAGATCTCTTCGACGCGGACGGCTCGGCGATCATCGTGCACGCCGCGCCCGACAACTTCGCCAACATCCCGACGCGCTACCAGTCGACGACCGAGGGTGTCTTCGGCCCCGACTCGGCAACGCTCGCAACCGGCGACGCAGGCGGCCGCGCGGCCTGCGGCGTCGTCGACTAGGCGTCACACGACTGTGGGCGGGGGCGCCGCCAAGCGCCCCCGCCCAGTCCTCGGCGCAGAGCCGCTACTCCGTGCCCAGGAGCAGCGTGTCGAGCCCGCGCGTGAGGCCGACGAGGCCGGACACCTTGCGCACGGCGAGCAGCGTGCCCTGGACGTAGGGCTCGGGCGTTCCGCCTGCATCGTGGCGGATGGTCAGGCGCTCGTCGGGGAGCCCGAAGACGACCTCGGTGGAGACGACGAAGCTCGGAAGGCGGACGGAGTGAACCTGCGCGCCGCCGACCGTCGCGCCGCGCGCCTCCGCCGGCCCGTGAAGCTCCTCGATCGGGAAACCGAGCTCCGGCCGCCGCACCTCGCCGAGGCGCTCGGCGAGCTCGCGCGCCGTCCCGCTCGGCACGTCGGGCTTCGCCGCACTCGCGTAGTCGATGACCTCCCACTGAGGCAGATGGCGCGCAGCCAGCAGCGCCGCCGCCTGGCACATCGCGGCGGTCAGGGAGAAGTTCCCCGATGCGATCACGCCGACCGAGCGCTCACGGGCGGCGGCGTCGATCTCGTCGAAGTCGGACGCCGTGAGGCCCGAGCTGCCGATCACGACGGCGACGCCGGCCTGGATCGCCGCCAGCGCGTTCGCCTTCACGGCCGTCGCGGAGGTGTAGTCGACGAGGACGTCGACGCCGTCCAGCGCCTCGCCCACGCTCGCGTGCACGAGAACTCCCAGCGGGTCTCCGCCGAGCGCCTCGCCGAGATCGCGGCCGGCAGCCGAGCGGCTGACCGCGGAGGCGAGCGAGAGGTCCGGTGCCTCCGCGACGGCCGCGACCAGCGCACGGCCGGTCCAGCCCGTTGCTCCTGCGATGCACACCCGAGTCTCCGTCATGGGGCGACATCATCTCTGACACCGCGGCAGGCCGAGGAGGAAAGTCGCCGCCTCTATGATCCAACCGTGGTTCCCGAGGCGGAGCTCGAGCAGACCGACGCAGGGCTCATTCCGGCGAACGAGGGCTGGTTCGTCCTCAACGCGCGCGACGCGCGCTGGTTCGACAATCCGAGCCGGGGCCACAGCGTGCCGCTCACAGGCTACGACGAGTACGAGGCCGAGACGTTCTTCCCGATGCTCGGGATGGCGATCCGAGTCGTGAGCCCCGGCGAGCCGACCGGGACGTACCACTGGGAGACGGAGCAGGAGGACTTCCTCGTGCTCTCCGGGGAGGCGCTTCTGATCGTCGAAGGGCAGGAACGGACGCTCAAGCAATGGGATTTCGTGCACTGCCCGCCGGAAACGCGCCATGCGTTCGTCGGCGCGGGCGACGCGCCGTGCATCCTCCTGTGCGCGAGCTCGCGGCAGTTCCAGAAGGACGGCCCGTGGGGCTTCTATTGCGTCGACGAGACGGCCGCCCGCCACAACGCGAGCTCTCCCGAGGAGACCCAGGACGGAGAGATCGCGGATGCGGGAGCTCGGGCCCTCACGGCCGACGCGCTACCCCGAAGGCCTGCTCCCCGGCTAGGAAGCCCGGCCGCTAGTCGAGCTCATCGGCCTGCGGCAGGTCGTCGGTGATCTCGAACCACGGCGCTTTGGAGCCGACGAAGATGTGCTCCGTGGGTCGAATGCTGGGAGCGTCCACCAGGGAGCCCATCGCGACGTGCACGTACTCGCCCTCCCGCACCACGGAGAAGAGGAGCGAGCCGCACGCGCCGCACCGCGTGTCGTTCAGGTCGTCGTCTCCGTAGACGAGCAGGGCGTCCATGCCCTCCGTGACCTCGAGCTTCGCGCGCTCGATGCCTGCAAACGCCTTGAACGCCGACCCGGTCGCCGCGCGACACCGGGAGCAGTGGCAGTTCGCCGCGTACAGGAACCTGTCCACGACCCGATAGCGGACCGCGCCGCACTGACACCTCCCTGCGAGCGTGCGGTCGTCGGCCGCCACGGCTAGCCGTCCGGGGCGGCGCTCGATCAGCACGGCCCGCTCGTTGGAGATCTCACGTCGGCAGAGAGCCCGCATCACTTCCTCTCGATTTGCTCGATTCGATTCCCCGTCAGGACCCTCACGGCAGCAAGTCGACTCGTCGTGATCGCGTTACGTATTCCAGACCACCTCCACGCGCTCGAGGTCGCCCGTCTCGTGGAACCAGAGTTGCGGGTCGTCCTCGCCCGGAAGCAACACGAGTTGGTCACCGTCTCGCTGCGCGATGGCTACTGCGTCCGGTGGAAACCCCGGCCATTCACGTGCGCTTCCCTGCTCGGCGACCAGGTGACTCGCGGAGCGCCGCATGGTGTCGCGGTTAGCCGGGTCCCAGACCGGGTGAAGCTCCCAGTATTCGTCCTCCTCGTCAGAAAGCCTCACCACGATGCCACCGCCGTTGTTCTTCAGCAGGCGATCCCTCAACGAGGGCGGCAAGCGGCGCCCTAGCTCGTCCTCAGCTGCGCGGATCGCCCGGTCAGTTGTCGGCAGCCCCATCGGACGCGAACGTCAGGCGCCTGAGCCAGCGCGCTCAATAAGTTCAACTCTGTAGCCGTCCGGGTCCTTGACGAAGCACAGCCGGGCGCCGCCCTCGCGCACGGTGTACGGCGGCTTCTCGGGCTCGATGCCCTGGCCGGCGAGCTGCTCGAGGGTGGCGTCGAGGTCGGAGACCGTCACGGCGATGTGCCCGTAGCCGGTGCCGAGCTCGTACGAGTCCACGCCGAAGTTGTACGTCAGCTCGAGCCGGTCGCCGTCGCCCGGCAGGCCCATGAAGATGTTGATCGCCTCGTCGCGGATCGGCATGCGCCGCCGCTCCTCGAAGCCGAGCGCCTGGTAGAAGGCGACCGACCGGTCGGGGTCGGTGATGCGGTAACAGGTGTGAATGAGCTCCATGCCGCGAGCCTACCCGCCCTCGAGGTCCTCGCGCACGATCCCGAAGAGCACGCCGTCGACCCAGTCGCCGTGGCGGTCGTAAGCGCGGCGGCGAACGCCCTCGCGCAGGAAGCCGGCGCGCTCGAAGAGGGCCAATGCTCGCTCGTTGAAGCCGTAGACCTCGAGCTGCACCCGGTGGTAGCCCAAGTCGAAGACGAGATGGCGGACGAGCACCCTCGTCGCCCCGACGCCGAGCCCGCGCCCACGGTGGTCGGAGTGGAGCATGATCGCGTGGAGGTCGGCGATCCGGCTCCGGCGGTTGGCGACCGAGAACGCGAGCGCTCCGGCGGGCTCGCCCTCCACCTCGACGACGAAGCGACCGTGGTGCTGCGGGTCGTCGTCCGAGCGGCGCACCTCTGCGAGGAGCTCGTCGCGACCGCGCGCGGACACGGCCGCCATGAACGGCTCCACCTCGTCGTGCGAGGCGAGCTCGACCAGAAAATCGACATCGGCCTCGGTCGCGCGCCGAAGCGCGAAGCCGTCGCCGCCGAGCGGGGCCGTCATGCCTGCGGGGTGACGGGTGCCGGCTCGGCCTCCGGCTCACGACCACGGCGCCGCCCACGGAGCGCCGCGCCCGACCCGAGCGCCACCCCGGCGAGGATCAGCACGAGGCCGAGAGCGGCGTTCAGCGTGATCTTCTCGTCGAGGATGAGCACTCCGTACACGAGTGCGACCGGCGGTAGCAGGTAGGTGACGAGGGAAGCTCGTGCAGCCCCGTAGCTGGTCAGCAACCGGTAGAAGAGGAGCAACGCGAACGCCGTGCCGAGGACGCCGAGGACGACGATCGACCCGATGGCCTTCCAGCTCGGCGTCTCGTCGGGCATCTGGAACGCCGCGAAGGGGAGCAGGATCACGGCCCCCATCACGGACGAGGCCGTCGTGACGAGCACAGGCATCGTCTGCGAGAAGTTGTGCTGCACGAAGTGGTTCGCGGAGGCATAGGAGAGCGAGGCGACCACGATCGCCAGCGTGCCGGCGATCGCCCACCAGCCGCCCTCCGGATGCAGGCCCGTGAGGACTGCGACCCCCGCCAGACCGACGAGGATCCCCGCCAGGCGAACGCCGTGCACGCGCTCGCTCGGGTTGAACCAGAACGCGAGGATGACGACGAAGATCGGCACGGAGGCGTTCGCGATCGCGGCGACGCCGGAGTCGACGTACTTCTCGCCCCAGGCGATGAGCGTGAACGGGAACGCCGCGTTCAGGAACCCGATCGCCCACGCCTTCCACCCGAGATCGCGCATCTGCGAGACGGCGGCGCGGCCGCCGACGTGCCAGGCGAGCACGGGGACGAGCACCGCGGAGGCGAGCACGAGGCGCATGAACATCATCGCCGTCGGCTCGACCTCCTCGACCGCGACCTTGATGAAAAGGTAGGACGAGCCCCAGACCGCGGCGACGATCGCGAGGAGGGAGACGTACCCGCGGGCCATGCTCTGAGGCTACCTACGGGCGTTCGTCCTACTCCGCGCGATCCTCCCCGGGCGATAGAGTGGAATTCTCTCTTGAGCTCCGTGGCGGAACAGCCGCTCCACCGCGCGCTCGGTCTCACAGACGGGGAGTTCGACCGTATCCGGGGTCTGCTCGGGCGCGACCCGAACGACTTCGAGTTGGGTGTCTTCTCCCTCTTGTGGTCCGAGCATTGCGGGTACAAGCACTCCGCGCCGCTGCTTGCGCGCTTTCCGACCGAGGGCCCGGCGGTGCTGCAGGGCCCCGGCGAGAACGCCGGCGTTGTCGACCTCGGCGACGGGCTCGCGTGCGCGTTCAAGGTGGAGAGCCACAACCACCCCTCCGCCGTCGAGCCGTTCCAGGGAGCCGCGACCGGCGTCGGCGGGATCCTCCGCGACATCGTCGCCATGGGGGCGCGCCCGGTCGCGCTCCTCGACGGGCTCCGCTTCGGCAGTCCTGGCTTCGACTTCGACCGCGCCGTGGGCGGGATCGGGCACTACGGCAACTGCGTCGGCGTCCCGACGGTCGGCGGCGAAGCGGTGTTCGACGACGCGTACGAGTCGAACCCGCTCGTCAACGCCATGTGCGTCGGGCTCCTGCCCGCCGAGCGGCTCACGCGCGCCCAGGCAACCGGCACCGGCAACCTCGTCGTGCTCTACGGCGCCACCACGGGCCGCGACGGGATCGGCGGGGCCAGCGTCCTGGCGAGCCAGGAGCTCTCCGACGAGGACGAGGACAAGCGCCCCACCGTGCAGATCGGCGACCCGTTCACAGGGAAGAAGCTGATCGAGGCGAGCCTCGAGCTGGTCGAGGGCGGCCTCGTCGAGTCCCTCCAGGACCTGGGCGCCGCCGGGCTCGCCTCTTCCCTGGCCGAGATGGCGGACCGTGGAGGCGCCGGGATCGACGTGCACCTCGACCGTGTCCCGCTGCGCGAGCCCGATCTCGAGCCGGTCGAGATCATGATCTCCGAGAGCCAGGAGCGGATGGTGGCGATCGTCTCCCCGCAGGGCCTCGCCGCCGTCGAGCAGGTCTGCGCCCGCTGGGAGCTCCACTGCGCCGAGATCGGCGTGGTCACGGACTCGGGCCTCCTGCGCGCGTTCCACGACGAGGAGGAGGTCGGGGCGATCCCCGTCCGCCACCTCACGGAGGACACGCCGCGCTACCGGCTCGAGACCCAGCCTCGCGCGCTCGAGACGCCGATCGAGCACCCGACCATCCACGCCGAGCGCGACGAGCTCCTCGCGCTGCTCGCCTCGCCGAACGTGCGCAGTCGCCGGACGGTCTACGAGCGCTACGACCATCTCGTCGGCTCGCGGACCGTGCGCCGGCCCGGGCTGGACGCCGCCGTCCTGCGGCTCCGGCCCTCGCTGCGCGGCCTGGCCGTCTCCCTCGACGGGCCGGGCAGGGCGGCGCCCCTCGACCCGCGGGCCGCCGGTGCCCGCGCCGTGTTCGAAGCGGCCCGCAACGTCGCCTGCGCCGGGGGCCGCCCACTGGCCGCCACCGACTGCCTCAACTTCGGGAACCCGGAAAAGCCCGAAGTCGCCTGGGAGCTGGCCGAGGCGATCGAGGGCATGGCGCGCGCGTGCGAGGTGCTCGGGATCCCGGTCGTCTCGGGGAACGTCTCGCTCTACAACGAGACCGACGGCCGGGCGATCCACCCGACCCCCGTAGTCGGCTGCGTCGGGCTCGTCGCCGACGTGCGAGCCGTGCCGGGCGCCTGGCAGGAGGGCGACGTCGTCCTCGTCGCCGGCGGCGAAGCGGTCTCGCTGGACGGCTCCGAGTACCAGGCGCGCTTCCTCGGCGGCCCCTCTGGCCGCCCCGAGCCGCCGGATTACGTCGCCGAGGCGGCCCTCATCCACTTCCTCTGGCGCTCCACGGCGCTCTTCACGGCAGCGCACGACGTCTCCGACGGCGGCCTGGCAGTGGCGCTCGCCGAGCTGGCGATCCATTCCGGGATCGGAGCGGACATCGACCTCGACGACGATGCGCTCGCGTGGTTCGGCGAAGGCGCCGGGCGCGCCGTGATCGCCTGCCCGCCCGAGCGGGCGGAGGGGCTCGAGGGGGCCCGTCTCCGGAGGCTCGGAGTCGTGCGCGGCGGCTCGATGCTCGGCATTCCCCTCGCGGAGTTGCGCGAGGCCCACGACGGGGCGGCCGCCTGATGTGCGGGATCTTCGGCATCCACGCTCCGGAGCGCGACATCGCCCGCGTTTCCTACTTCGGCCTCTTCGCGCTACAGCACCGCGGCCAGGAGTCGGCCGGCATCGCCGTGTCCGACGGCGGGCGGCTCACGGTTCTCCGCGACATGGGCCTCGTCACGCAGGTCTTCTCCGAGCAGAAGCTCCGGGGCCTCGGCGGAGAGACGGCGATCGGGCACTGCCGTTACTCGACCACCGGATCCACGCACTGGGCCAACGCGCAGCCGATGGTCCACCACGGCCCGGCGCGCACCGTCGCCCTCGCGCACAACGGCAACCTGACGAACACCGAGGAGCTGCGCTCGGAGCTCCTCGCCGCCGGCGCCCGGCTCACGTCGACGTCGGACACCGAGGTGATTGCCGCATTGATCGCGCGCGACGAGCGCCCGCTGGAAGAGGCGGTCGCGGCGACGATGGCGCGCATCGAGGGCGCGTTCGCCGCCGTCCTCCTCTCGGAGGGCAAGCTGGTCGGCTTCCGCGACCCCGACGGCATCAGGCCGCTCGTCCTCGGGCAGCTCGAGGGCGACTGCGTGCTCGCATCCGAGGGCTGCGCGTTCGACCTCATCGGCGCCGAGCCCGTCCGCGAGCTGCAGCCCGGGGAGCTGGTCGTCGCCGGCGCGGACGGCGCGCGCACCGTGCAGGCGGTCGAGCCGCGTGACGGCGGTGCCCTCTGCATCTTCGAGTTCATCTACTTTGCGCGGCCGGACACGACGCTGCGCGGCGTCGAGCTACACGGCGCGCGGGTGCGGATGGGCGAGCAGCTCGCGGAGGAGTCGCCGGTCGAAGCCGATCTCGTCATGGCCATCCCCGACTCGGGGACTCCCGCTGCGATCGGCTTCGCGCAAGCGAGCGGGATCCCGTTCCAGGAGGGGCTGATCAAGAACCGCTACGTCGGCCGCACGTTCATCCAGCCCGACCAGGCGCTGCGCGACCGGGGCGTGCGGATGAAGTTCAACCCGCTCGGCGAGGTGCGCGGAAAGCGGGTGGTGGTCGTCGACGACTCGATCGTCCGCGGCTCGACGACGCGCCAGATCGTGGCCATGCTCTTCGAGTCCGGCGCCCTCGAGGTGCACGTGCGCATCTCCTCGCCGCCCATCGTCTCCCCGTGCTTCTACGGGATCGACATGGCCGGCCAGGACGAGCTGATCGCCGCCGGCCGCGAGGTCGAGGACGTGCGCGAGGAGATCGGCGCGACGACGCTCGCCTACCTCTCGCTCGACGGGCTCCAGGACGCAACGCGCCGTCCGGCGGACTCCTTCTGCCGCGCATGCCTGACGCGCAGCTATCCGACGCGCATCCCCGAGAACCTGCGCCTCGCGAAGCTCCGCTTCGAGCGGACGCCCGTCTAACCGGCACGCCCGTCGCGGCCCCGCGTGTCTCTTGGAGCCATGCCCGGGGTCAGACCCCGGGCATCCTCTTCGGAGCCATGCCCGGGGTCTGACCCGGCCGTGGCCGCAGTCGACGGTGAGGACCGCGGATACCTGTGGAGGGAGTGCGCCCGCAAACGCAGGGTTGAGCGGACGACGACCCCTGGCCGTGTCCCGGCGGCTGGGGAAACCCGTCCAGCCGAGCCATGCCCTGGGTCAGACCCCGGGCATGGCCGGTGAGGACTAGTCGAGGCCGCCGACGTCGAGGACGGCGGTCTTCAGGTCGGTCATGTCCAGCATGGTGTAGCGCCCGCCGATGCGGCCCCAGCCCGTGCGCGTGCCGGAGGCGCCGCCGAAGGGCTCGTGGGCCTCCCAGTAGTCGGTCGAGTCGTTGACGACCACGTTGCCGACCTGGAGGTTGTCGAGGAAGCGAAACGCCCGCTTGAGGCTCGTCGTGTAGACGGCCGCCTGGAGACCGAGGTGCGAGTCGTTGGCGACGGCGAGCGCCTCGTCGTCGTTTGCGACGGTGATGAGCGGGACGATGGGCCCGAACGTCTCGTCGCGGTTGATGAGCGTGTCCACGCCCACACCGTCGACGACGGTCGGCTGGTAGTAGAGACCGGTCGGGTGGCCGCCGTCGCGCTCGCCGCCGAGGACGATCTCGGCGCCCTTGGACACGGCGTCCTCGAGGTGGGCGTCCATCTTCTGCGCAGTGGGCTCGTTGTTCATGGGACCGACCAGCGTCGAGTCGTCGAACGGGTCGCCGAGCGTCCAGGTCGCCGCCTCCTTGACCACTGCGGCCAGGAAGTCGTCGTGGACGCGCTTGTCGACGAGCACGCGCTCGGTGGCGCAGCACACCTGGCCGGCGCAGAAGAAGCCGCCGAAGACGGCGCCCTTCGCCGCGGCCTCGAGGTCGGCGTCGGCGCAGACCACGACGGGCCCGTTCCCGCTCGCCTCGATCAGCGAGCGCTTCAGCCCGGCCGCGCGCACGATCTTCTCCGCGGTCGTATGCGAGCCGATGAAGCCGATGCAGTCGATGTTCTCGTCCTGGATCAGCCGTTCGCCGACCCGGCCGTCGCCGTAGATGACGTTGACGACGCCCTCGGGCAGCCCGGCGTCGGCCATGATCTGCATGAAGTTCGCCATCGCGATGGGCGTCCACTCGGACGGCTTGCAGACCATCGTGTTCCCGGCCGCGATGCCCGGCGCGATCAGCTCGACCGGGATCAGCGTGGGGAAGTTCCACGGCGTGATCGACGCGTAGACGCCGTTCGGCTTGCGGAACGTGAGGATCCGCTTGTTGACGTCCTGCGAGGGGATGATCGCCGTCTCCATGCGCTTGACGTCCTCGGCGGCGAGACGGAAGTTCTCGGCGGTCTCGTCGATGTCGGGGATCGCCTCGGCGGTGAAAGGCTTGCCCTGCTCGAGCGAGAGCTCGCGCGCGAAGTCCTCCTTCCGCTCGAGGATCAAGTCGGCGATCGAGTGGCAGACCTCGGCCCGGTCCCACGCCGAGAGCGCCGCCCACTTCGGCTGCGCCTCGCGCGCCGCCTTCGCCGCGGCAACGATGTCCGCCTCGCTCGCGTTCGGCGCGTCCGCGAGCTTCTCCCCCGTGACCGGGGAGACGATCTCGCGCGCCTCGTCGCTCGTCGCGTCGACCCACTCGCCGCCGACGAAGTTCTGCAGTGTCCTGACCGTGATCGCCATCGAGCTTCAGCTTCCTTTCTTGCCTAGACCTTGACGTTGACTCTGTCCCACGCCTCGTCGAGAACCTGGCGCAGGACACCGACCATCTCGTCGAACTCCTCGGGACCGGCCACGAGAGGCGGCGCGAACTGCGCGCACGTCTCGCCGCGGTCGTCGAAGCGCATGTAGACGCCGAGCTCGCGGGCGCGCGGCGTCATCACCTTCTTGATCAGCTCGTCGCGCTCGGCCGGCGTGAAGGTCTCCTTCGTCTCCTTGTCCTTCACGAGCTCGAGCGAGTAGAAGTAGCCGTCGCCGCGCACGTCCCCGACCATCGGGTGGTCGGCCATCAGCTGCTCGCAGCGCGCGCGCAGCTCCTTGCCGAGCCGGTCGGAGCGCTCGACGAGGTTCTCGCGCTCGAAGACCTCCAGGTTCGCCAGGCCGATCGCGCACGAAAGCGGATGGCCGCCGAACGTGATCCCGTGGATGAGCGAGGTCGCCGGCTCGGAGAAGAACGGCTCCACGACCTGCGGCGCCGCCACCACGGCGCCGAGCGGCGCGTACGCGGACGTGATGCCCTTGGCCAGGGCCATCATGTCCGGCTTGATGTCGTAGCGGGTGCAGCCGAACCAGTCGCCGACCCGCCCGAAGCCGCAGATGACCTCGTCGGCCACGAGCAGAAGCCCGTGCTCGTCGCAGATCTCGCGGACGCGCTCGAAGTACCCGGGCGGCGGCGTGATCGACCCGGCCGAGTTCTGCACCGGCTCGAGAATCACGGCAGCGACCGTCTGCGGCCCCTCGTTGACCACGATGGCGTCGATCTCGTCGGCGCAGCGCAGCGTGCACTCGGGTTTGTCCGAGCAGTACGGGCACCGGTAGCGGTACGGCATCGGCGCGCGCAGGCAGCCGGGCAGGAGCGGCTCGAACTGCGTGCGCAGCGCGGGGCTGCCGTTGATCGAGAGCGCGCCGAAGGTCGTCCCGTGGTAGGCGCTGCGCCTCGTGATGAATTTGTAGCGAGTCGGCTCGCCGCGCAGCCGGTGGTACTGGCGCGCGATCTTGAGCGCGGACTCGATCGCCTCGGACCCGCCGCCCACGAAGAAGATTCGCCCGACGTCGATGGGGACGAGCTCGGTCACCTTCTCGGCCAGCTCGACGGACGGGGGCGTTGCGAACCCGACCCAGTTCGTGAAGAACGGCAGGGTCTCGACCTGCCGCTTGGCCGCCTCGGCGATCTCGGGCCAGGGCCCGTAGCCGATGTTGACGCAGTAGAGGGCGGAGAGGGCGTCGAGGTAGCGGTTCCCCTCGTTGTCCCAGATGTAGCAGCCCTCCGCCCGCTCGATCACGAGCCGGCTCGCACCAGCAGGTGTGAAGTGGCGCCAGAGGTGATCCGTGCTCATCGTCGTCATGCAGTCGCGCTCCTTCCGTTCCTGGCCGCGAGGGCCTGCCTGGCCTTGACAGCGAGCCAGAGCTCCATGCGCTCCTCCGGATCGTCCGGATGGCGCCCTGTCTGCTCGCGCAGTCTCTCCATGCGGTACCGCAGCGTATGCCGGTGGACGCCGAGCTGCTCGGCGGCGTCGCTCCAGCGGCAGCCCGAGTCGAGCAGGGCCGCCAGGGACTCCATCAGCCTCCCGCTGTCCGCCACCGGGCCCAGGACGCGGTCGACGAACGCCTCGAGCGCCGCGTCGGGGAGGCTGAGCAGGAGCTCGAGCGAGCCGAGGTCGCGGTAGGAGGCGACCTCGCCGCCGGCGGCGTCGAGCGCCGCGCGCGCTTCGAGCAGGCTGCGACCGAGCGCGCGGCCCAGCGCAGGCCTGCCCACGCCCACGCGCGCGTGCGGCCCGGCCTTCACGATCGTCTCGGCGAGCCCGAGGATCTCCTCCTCGCTGGCCGCCTGGACGAGGAACACCGCGCGGTCTCGCCTCGCAGTCGAGAGGTAGCGCACGTGCCGCCGGTCGAGCTCCTCGGCGACCTCGCGGCGCACCTGCTCGCCGCTCTGCCCGTTCCGCGGCGCGGCGAGGAGGGCGGCGTAGCTCTCGGCCGGCTCGAGGCCGAAGGCCGCCATGCGCCTGCCCGTCTCGCGGTCGTCGAGCCGCTCGCCTTCGAGGTCCTCGAGCAGGTCGCCCGCGAGGCGCAGCTCGGCCGCACTGACGGCGCGCCGGCGGGAAAGCTCGAAGGCCAGCGCGGTCTGGCCGTGGTGGAGGACGAGCTTGTCGTACTCCTCGAACGGCCTGCCCTCGCGCGCCGCCCGCAGGGTGGCCACCTCGCCACCCGCGATGACGGGGAGCTCGAGCGCGTCCTCGAAGGAGATGCGGCGCCGGCCGTGCCGCTCGCTCACAACGCGCCCGCTCTCGTCGACGAGCGCCAGGCTGCAGTCCAGGTGGTTGCACACGACGGCGAGGAGCGCCTGGAGCCCGCGCCCCTGGATGACCGCGTCGGCGAGGCGCTCGTGGACCGCGAGCGCGCGCGTGAGTTGCTCGAGCTGCTCGCCGGCGAGGTGCGAGAACGCCGCCTTCGTGATGGCGACGAACGGCAGCTCGTACGGGACGGCGATTGTCGGGAAGGACAGCTTGTCGGCCTCCTCCACCAGGGGCGCCGGCACAGCCGGGAAGCCGAAGCCGATCCCGAAGCCGAGGCCGGAGAGGCCGTGCTTGGCGAGTCGGCGCACGTAGGCGCGCTGCGTGGTCGCCTCGTCGCCCACACCAAGCCCGGTCGTAAGCAGGAACTCGCCGCCCTCGAGGAACTCGGTCGGATCGGCCAGCTCGGAGACGTGCAGCCAGCTGACCTCGTTGGCGAGCCCGTCGGCGCCCGCCGCGACCGACAGCTCGAGGCCGGGCATGGTCGCGAGGTCCCGAACGGTCAGCATGTCACCCGTTTCGACATTGGGGCCAAACGCTACGCCGCTACGCACCGCGAGGCAACGGGGATCCCGCCGCCGTTTCTACTTCTCGGCCAGAAACGCGGCCGGGCTAGCGGCCTTCGTAGACCTTGCCGGCCTTGGCGATGCCGCGCGCGATGATGTAGGCGGCCGAGAGGAAGACCGTCGCCAGGAGGAATTGGTTCCAGCCCACCTCGTCAGAGGCGAGCGTGACGATCAGCGCGACCACCCAGGCGACGAGGAAGACGATCAGCTCTCCGGGCGGAGCCGGAACGGCGGGCACCCCGTAGTACGGCCGCTCGTAGCTCTGCGGCGGGGGCGGAGGGGGCGGCGGCGTGCTCGACATGCGTCTCCTTCCTCGGGCGGTCGGCTGCATCGTAGATGCTCGCGGGGGTTCCCGTAAGGCCCGCCGGTTACGATGGCTCGGGTCCGTGCAGCTCTTCCACTACCACCTCGTGTCGAGCAAGGTACGGCTCCTCGAGGCCCGCTACCTCGGCAAGCTCGGCTTCGGCCTCCTCGGCCGCTACGGCTGGAAGGGCGAGGCCTCCGAGTGGTTCGAGGCCGGCACGTCGTGGGAGGAGCTCGACTCGATGGGCTTCCGCCTCCGGCTCGTCGAGCTTGCCCGCGGGGCGGTCAACGTCGTCCTCCAGCCGGGGCACTGGGAGCACCCGCGGGTCGACCACATCGGCATCGCCTTCGACGACGACGGCTTCACGGAGGCGCTGGAGCGCGCGGCCGACCTCGGCCTCAAGATCCAGGACCACCCGGGCAAGCGGACCTTCATCGCCACGGAGGCCGGCTACCGGCTCGAGATCCACCCGCCGCGGGAGTGGATCGAGGACCTGCTCGGCAACGTGGATGAGCTACGGCTCGGCGAGCTCCACCTGCGGGCGCAGGACCCCGAAGAGAAGGCCGTCGCGCTCTCGGAGATCCTCGGCGTCGACCGGCTGGACACCGACGTGCTCGTCGGCGACACGCTCGTGCGCTTCGAGCCCGGCGGGCCCGAGGGCCGGCCTGAGCTCGTCGCCGAGGTCCTGCTGTGAGAACCCGTTTCGCAATGACGCCTCCCCGCCGGGGTGCGATGGGCGAGTGCGAGGCAAGGACGCAGGGCGCGTTCGTAGCCGGAGGCTACGGGCGCAACCGAGGACGCCGCATCGCGCCGCACAGCGCGGCCCGGAGGGACAGGGCTTCGTTGTGAAACGGGTTCAGACAACCTCGTACGGCGAGGCCGGTGTCTCGCTGGCGAAGGCCGAGGAGGTGGTCGAGCGGCTGCGGGCGGCGGTCGAGTCGACCCGGACGGAAGCCGTGGCGGGCGGGCTCGGCGGGTTCGCCGGCCTCTTCGCGCTCGACGACGAGCGGCTTCTGGCCGCGACGACGGACGGCGTCGGCACGAAGCTCATCCTCTCGAAGCGCGCGGGCCGGCTCGCCGACGCCGGGCGCGATCTGGCCGCGCACTGCGCGAACGACCTTCTGACGACCGGCGCCGAGCCGCTCTTCTTCCTCGACTACGTCGCCGCTGCGTCGCTCGACCTCGCCGAGGTCGCCGAGCTCGTCGCCGGCGCCGCGGCGGTCTGCCGAGAAGCCGGTTGCGCCATTCTCGGCGGAGAGACGGCCGAGCTGCCCGGCATCTACCGGGAGGGCGAGCTCGACTTCGCCGGGACGATGGTCGGGATCGTGCAGCGGGACAAGGTCGTCGACGGCACGACCTGCCGCGCGGGCGACGTGGTGCTCGGCCTCCCCTCGAGCGGCCTTCACGCGAACGGGTTCACGCTCGTCCGCCGCCTCGTCGGAGACGCGCCCTTCGACGCCGATCTCCTTCTCGCGCCCACGCGGCTCTATCTCGAGGACGTTCGGGCGCTGCGCGCCGCGTGCCCTGTGCGCGCTCTCGCGCACGTCACCGGAGGCGGGATCGCCGGGAACCTCTCGCGGGTCCTCCCGCCCGACCTCGGGGCGCGGGTCGATCCGGCGAGCTGGGAGCGGCCGCCCGTCTACGCCTGGCTCGACGAGCAGGGCGTCTCCGAGGACGAGCAGCGCGGCGTCTTCAACCTCGGGATCGGCTACTGCGCCGTCGTGCGCGCGGAGGACGCGCCACACACAGGCCTCACCGTCATCGGCGCCCTCGAGGAAGGGATCGAGGGCGTGGCCTGGGCGGACGAGGCGTGATCGGCGTCCTCGTCTCGGGACGCGGCTCGAACCTCCAGGCGCTGATCGACCAGGAGCTCCCGATCGCCGGGGTGGCCTCGAACGTCGCCGGCGCGGGCGCCCTCGAGCGCGCGGAGCGCGCGGGCATCCCGACCTGCATCTTCGACCTCGGCGACTACGCCTCGCGTGAGGAGCGCGACCTCGCGATGAGCGAGTGGCTCGCCGGCCTCGGGGTCGAGCTCGTGGTCTGCGCCGGGTACATGCACCTCCTGACACCCGCGTTCGTCGAGCGCTGGACGGCGATCAACGTCCACCCCTCGCTCCTTCCGGCGTTCCCGGGGACGACGCCGATCGAGGACGCGCTCGCGTCCGGCGTGCCCGAGACGGGCGTGACCGTGCACTTCGTGGACGAGGGCGTGGACTCCGGGCCGGCGATCTTCCAGGAGCCCGTGCCCGTCGAGCCGGGCGACACGCCCGAGACCCTGCGCGAGCGCATCCACGCGGTCGAGCACCGGCTCCTGCCCGAGGCCGTGCGCCTCTATCTGGCCGGGGCCTTACGCTCCTAGTCCCAGCATGCAGGTATCCCGAGCGCTGATCTCCGTGTTCGACAAGGACGGCCTCGACGTGTTCGCGCGCGGGCTGAACGACATGGGCATCGAGATCGTGGCGAGCGGCGGCACGGCCGCGTACATCGCGGAGCTGGGGATCGACGTCGTCCCCGTGGAGGAGCTGACCGACGTGCCCGAGCTGCTGGGCGGGCGCGTGAAGACGCTCCACCCGCGCATCCACGCGGGCATCCTCGCGCGGCGCGGGCGGGAGGTCGACCTCGACGAGCTGCGGGAGCAGGGCATCCGCACGTTCGACCTCGTCTGCGTCAATCTCTATCCGTTCCAGAGCGTGACCGCGCGGCGCAACGTCCGCGAGGAGGACGCGGTCGAGATGATCGACATCGGCGGGCCGGCGCTGCTGCGCGCGGCCGCGAAGAACTTCGTCGATGTCGTCCCCCTCTGCGAGCCCGAACGGTACGGCGAGATCCTCGACCGGCTCCGCAACGGCGGCGTCGACCTGGACACCCGTCGCCGGCTCGCGGCCGGGGCTTTCGCGCACACGGCGGCGTACGAGGCGTCGATCGCCTCGTGGTTCGCGGACATCGAGACGTTCCCGCCGCAGCTCCTTCTGTCGCTCGAGCGCGTGGACGAGCTGGTCTACGGCGAGAACCCGCACCAGCGCGCGGCGTACTACGCGGAGGCCGGCGTGCGCCGCCACCTCCTCTCGCGCGTCGAGCAGCTCGGCGGCCGCGAGCTCTCGTTCAACAACCTCAACGACCTCGACGCCGCGCGGTCTGTCGTGCGCGAGTTCACGCTGCCGTGCTGCGCCATCGTCAAGCATGCGAACCCCTGCGGCTGCGCCGTGGCGGCCTCGATCGAAGAGGCGTACGAAAAGGCCCTCGCCTCCGACCCGGTCTCCGCGTACGGCGGCGTCGTGGCGCTCAACCGCAGGGTTTCCGGCGAGCTCGGCGCGCGGCTCGCCGAGCAGTTCGTCGAGGTGCTGATCGCGCCCGAGTACGACGACGAAGCTCTGACCGCGCTCGCCGCCAAGGAGTCTTTGCGGATCCTGCGCGACCGCGAGCGGCGCGGGACGACGCCCGGGGACCGTGACTATCGGCGCGTTCTCGGCGGGTTCCTCGTCCAGGACGCGGATAGCGAGATCGACGACCGCGAGGGGATGTCGGTCGTGACGGAGCGGCACCCGGACGAGACCGCCTGGGGCGACCTCCTCTTCGCCTGGCGCATGGCCAAGCACGTCGCCTCGAATGCGATCGTGATCGCGAAGAACCTGCAGGCGATCGGCGTCGGCGGCGGGCAGATGAGCCGGGTCGACGCAGTGCGCCTCGCACTCGAGAAGGCCGCCGAGCACGGCCACGACCTCCAGGGTGCGGTGCTCGCCTCGGATGCCTTCTTCCCGTTCCCCGACGGCCCGCAGCTCGCGCTCGACGCCGGCGTGGCAGGCTTCATCCAGCCCGGAGGCTCGAAACGGGACGACGAGGTCGTCGAGACGATCGCCTCGGCCGGGGGACTGATGGTCTTCACGTCCCGCCGCCACTTCCGCCACTAGGGCTGCACTACGCTTAGCGACGTGGCGCCCGAGTATCCGACCGTCCTCGACCTCGTCGGGAACACGCCGCTCGTGCGCCTCCAGCGCGTCGGGCGCGAGCTCGGGGCGACGCTGCTCGCCAAGCTCGAGTACATGAACCCCGGCGGGAGCGTGAAAGACCGCATCGGGATCCGCATGATCGAGGCGGCCGAGCGCGAGGGGAAGCTGCGCCCCGGCGGCACGATCGTCGAGCCCACGAGCGGCAACACGGGCGTCGGCCTCGCGATCGCCGCGGCGATCAAGGGCTACCGCTGCGTGTTCGTCATGCCCGACAAGATCGCCGAGGAGAAGCGGGCGCTCCTGCGCGGGTACGGCGCGGAGGTCGTCATCTGCCCGACGGCGGTGCCGCCGGAGTCACCGGAGAGCTACTACTCGGTCTCCAACCGGCTGGCCGAGGAGATCCCGGGCGCGTTCAAGCCCGACCAGTACTCGAACGAGGCGAACCCTCAGGCGCACTACGCGACGACCGGGCCCGAGATCTGGGAGGCGACCGGCGGGGAGCTCGACGCGATCGTGTTCTCGGTCGGCACGGGCGGGACGATCTCCGGGGTCGCGCGCTACCTCCGGGAGCAGAAGCCCGACCTGCTGGTCGTCGGCGCAGACCCGGAGGGCTCGATCTTCTCGCAGCCCGACAATGTGCACCCGTACCTCGTGGAGGGCATCGGCGAGGACTTCTGGCCGACCACGTTCGACCCGTCTCTTCTGGACGAGTACGTCATGGTGTCCGACGGCGACTCGTTCCGCACCGCGCGGCGGCTCGCGCGCGAAGAAGGGCTGCTCGTCGGCGGCTCGGGCGGGACGGCGGTGTGGGCGATGCTCGAGATCGCGAAGCGCCTCGGCGTCGGCTCGACGATCGTGACGCTGATCCCCGACTCCGGCCGCGGCTACCTCTCGAAGCTCTACGACGACAACTGGCTCATGGAGCACGGCTTCCTCGAGCGCGAGGCGCAGGCGCCGACGATCGAGGAGGTGCTCGCTTTCAAGCGGAGCGAAGAGCCCGCGATCCCCGAGCTCGTCACGGTCGAGTCGCACCAGAAGGTGGGCGAGGCGATCGACCTCATGCAGCGCTACAGCATCTCCCAGATCCCGGTCGTGCGGCACGACGGCGGCGGCGAGAGCCTCGCCGACGTCGTCGGCTCGATCCGCGAGCGCGGCCTCCTCGAGCGCGTCTTCCGCAGCCGCGACGCCCTCGACGAGGAGGTCGCCGCGGCCATGGATCCCCCGCTCCCCGCGGTGGAGATCGACGAGTCCGTGGACACCGTCTTCGCCGATCTCTCCGCCGGCAACCCGGCAGTCATCGTCGCCCGCGCGGGCCGCCCGGTCGGCGTCCTCACGCGCGCCGACCTCCTCGAGTACCTCGCGCACGGCCGCTCGGCCGACGGCGTCTAGCCCTTCGCGGCCTCGTCGCCCACGGCCATGACCGGGGTCAGACCCCGGGACGTGCCCGCCGGGGACAAGGCAGGTCGAGCGTGAGCGCCCGTTTCGGGCGCAACCATGCGGGGTGCCCGTCCGTCCCGGACACGCCCAGGGTCTGACCCCTGACGTGTCCGGAGGGGACGGGCTGCGTAGACTGAGGCTGTGGATTTCGAGACGCGGGCGATTCACGACGGGCAGGAGCCCGACCCGGCGACCGGGGCGGTGATAACGCCGATCTACCAGACGTCGACCTACCTCCAGGACGACGTCGGGGTGAACAAGGGCTACGACTACTCACGCGCGGGGAACCCGACGCGGACGGCGCTCGAGACCTGCCTCGCGTCGCTCGAGGGCGCCGACCACGGGCTCGCGTACTCGTCGGGGCTCGGCGCGACGACGACGATCATGCACCTGCTCGAGCCGGGCGACCACGTCATCTCGGTGAACGACGTCTACGGCGGCACGTATCGCTTGTTCTCCCAGGTCTACGAGCCAAAGGGGTACCGGTTCACATTTCTCTCGGCGGCCGAGATCGACGCCGGGTTGGAGGAGCACCTCGACGAATCCACCCGCATCGTCTGGCTGGAGACGCCGACGAACCCGCTCCTGAACCTGATCGACATCGAGAAGGCGACGAAGGCAGCCCACGCGGCGGGGGCGATGGTGGTCGTCGACTCGACCTTCGCGACACCGTTTCTGCAGCGCCCGCACGAGCTTGGCGCCGACCTCGTCGTCCACTCGACCACGAAGTACCTCAGCGGCCACTCGGACGTCATCGGAGGCTTCGCCTCGACCAACGACCCGACGGTGGCCGAGCGGCTCAAGTTCCTGCAGAAGTCCCTCGGCGCGGTGCCGGGACCGTTCGACTGCTGGCTCGTCCTCCGCGGCCTGAAGACGCTGGCCATCCGCATGGAACGGCACTGCGAGAACGCCCGCGCTGTCGCGGCGCTCCTCGCGGAGCACCCGGCCGTCGAGAAGGTCCTCTACCCCGGGCTCCCCGACCACCCGGGCCACGAGATTGCGGCGCGCCAGATGAGCGACTTCGGCGGGATGATCTCCTTCCTCGCGGGAAGCGAGGAGGAGGCAACGGCGATCGTCCGCCGCACGAAGGTCTGGACCCTCGCGGAGAGCCTCGGCGGCGTCGAGAGCCTCATCGAGGTGCCCGCGCACATGACCCACGCCTCGACCGCCGAGTCGGCGTTCGCGACGCCGGGCAATCTCATCCGGCTCTCCGTCGGGATCGAGTCCGCTTCCGACCTCGTGGCCGACCTCGAGCAGGCGCTCGCCGCGGTCGGCTCGAAGTCCTCGGCCTAGCGCCCCGGCGCCCAGGCAGGGAAGTTGCCGATCAGCCCGTCCGGGCGCGCGATCCGCGCCGACCCGTCCGCAGGGACGAGGACGACCGAGCCCTCTTCGTCGACCGCAAGCCACCGTCCGTCGGGCGACCAGTCCGGGAACTTCTGCTGCCGCTCGAAGTCGCGCGTGAGGTTGCGCGCGCGGCCACCGTCGGCCGGGACGACGAAGACGTCGAAGTCCGCATTCCGCTCGGGATCGCGTGCAGGCGGCTCGAAGCCGGCCGGAGTCGCCCGGGTCGAATGGAACGCGATCTGCGTCCCGTCCGGAGACCAGGTCGGGTACATGTCGTAGGCAGGGCTCTCGGTGAGCTGCCGAAGGCCGCTTCCGTCCGCGCCGACGACGAAGACGTCGTAGTTCGGATCCCCGTGGAGGCTCCTCCCGCCCACGTGGGAAGCGAACGCGATCTGCGTGCCGTCCGGCGACCAGGCCGGGTACTCGCCCCAGATGTCGGTGACCCGCCGGACGCCGGAGCCGTCGGCGCCCATCACGAAGATCCGTAGCTCGCCTTCGCGGTCGGAGGCGAACGCGATCTGCTCGCCGTCCGGCGACCAGGCCGGCGACCACTCGTTCGTCGGGCTGGCGGTCAGGTTGCGCGCGCCGGACCCGTCCGCCGCGGCGACGTAGATCTCGTCGTTGACGTTGATCCCCGCGCTCGAGTCGCGATAGACGAGCCGCAGGCCGTCCGGCGACCAGTCGGCGTCGAACTGAACGCCGGGCGCCGTGACCACGACCTCTCGCCCGCTCCCGTCCGCCTCGACGACCGCGATGTCGTCGTCGGCCGCGACTGCGAGTCGGCCGGCAGGCGGCGAGGGCAGCGGCGCGACCACCGTGACCGTCTCCGTCCCGCCCCCGTCGCACGAGGCAACGAGGAGCGCGGTCAGACCGAGCAGAGGAAGACGACGCCGCACACAGCCCCTACACCTCGGAGCGGGCGCGGGTTCCCGCGAGGACGGCCTCGTACGCCTCCTCGTAGTCCCGCACCATGCGCGCGGCGGAGAAGCGCTCCTCGACCGACCGGCGGCACTCCATCAGCTCGATCCGGTCAGCGTCAGGAAGGGCGTCGGCCATCTCGCGGTAGTCGTCGACGACGATCCCCGAGCGCCCGTGCTCGATCACCTCGGGCACGGCGCCCCAGCGCGTGGCGATCACGGGCGTCCCGCACGCCATGGACTCGATCATCACGAGCCCGAATGGCTCCTCCCACTCGATGGGGAAGAGCGTTGCCCGCGCGTTCTGGAGCAACGCGACCTTCTTGCCGTGGCTCGTCTCGCCCAGGTACTCGATCCCGTCGCCGAGGTGCGGCGCGACGTACGTCTCGAAGTACTCCCGCTCGGCCGGCTCCCGCATCTTCCCGGCGATCTTGAGCGGGACGCCCGCCTGCAGCGCGACCTCGACGGCGCGATGGCAGCCCTTGTCCTCGCTCATGCGGCCGAGGAAGAGCAGGTACTCGCCGCGCGAGGAGTGCACCGGGTAGGCGTCGAGGTCGAGGGCGTTGTGGCAGTTCGCCACCCAGTGGAGGTCGGGCTGCGGCCGGCGCTGGTTCAACGAGACCGAGATCAGCCCGACGTCGGGTGCCACGCGGCCGAGCGACGCGTAGAGCTCCCCGTCGGCCCCGGTCAGCGGGCCGTGCACCGTGTGCACGAGCGGAGTCCCGCCCGCACCGCCGATCGCCGCCGCCAGTGGGCCCGAGTGGTCGTTGACGATGTCGAACTCGCCCGCCCGCTCGAGGCAGGAGAGCGCGTGCCGCAGCTCGGTCGCGGTCTTCCCGATCTGCTCCGAGGGCGCCGTCGGGAAGACCGACTCGAGCTCGGCCTTCGTCTCCGAGTCACCGGACGCAAAGAGCGTGACCTCGTGGCCCGCGTCCGCCAGGCCGTCGGCCAGCAGCGACACCACCCACTCGATCCCCCCGTAACCCACCGGCGGGACCGGGAACCACACCGGACAGAGGATGGCGATCCTCATGCCTCGTCGATCATGACGCGCCCACCGTCGAGATGCACGTCCCACGTCCGGTCGAACGCGCGCACGCCGGTCAGCCGGATCGCCCCCGCCCACGCCGGGAGGTCCTCGGGCGCGATGGTGCCGAGCACATGGCGGCGCCGGTCGGGCTCGATCCCGAGCAGCAGGCGGAGCAGGAGCACCGGTGCGCCGGCGGCCCACGCCTGCGGCCGCGCCGCGGTCGGATAGGGGATCGGGAACGGCGTTTCCGTCCGCGAGAACCCGGCGAAGACCTCGGGCAACTGGTAGTCGAAGTACGCCGCGGCGTCGAGCATCCGCCGGATGATCCGGTGCGCTTCGGGCCAGCGGCCGTAGCGGGCGAGGCCCCAGGCGATCAGCGACGTGTCGTGCGGCCACACCGTGCCGTTGTGGTACGCGAGCGGGTTGAAGCCGGCATCGGTGGCCGACATCGTGCGGACGCCCCAGCCCGACCAGAGCGCCTCCCCCATCAGCTGGTCGACGACCGCGTCGGCCCGCTCCGGAAGGACGATGCCGCTCCAGAGCAGGTGGCCCACGTTGGAAGTCAGCGAGTCCACGGGCTCCTTGTTCCCGTCGAGGGCGAGCGCGTAGTACCCACCGCGCGCGTCGCACCAGAATGCCTTGTCGAAGCGCGCGCGCAGCTCCTCGGCGTCCCGCTCGAGCCGCTCGGCGAGCTCCCGCTCGCGCCAGACCTCGCGCGCGAGCTCGGCGAGCCGGACCTTGGCGTCGTAGACGTAGCCCTGCACCTCGCACGGCGCGATCGGCGGCTCGGCCTGCCGCCCGTCATGGAAGAGCTGCGAGTCGCCCGAGTCCTTCCACGACTGGTGGAGCAGCCCGCGCGGGGAGCGCCTCTGGTACTCGACGAAGCCGTCCCCGTCCAGGTCGCCGTGCTCGTCGATCCACTCGAGCGCGCGCAGCGCGGGCTCGCGCAGGTCGCGCACGAGCCCCGCGTCATCCGTCCAGCGCCAGACCTCCGAAAGCAGGATGAGGTAGAGCGGCGTCGCGTCCACGGTGCCGTAGTAGCGCGGGAACCACGCATGCGCGCCCTTGCCGTGCCGCACCTCGTGGACGATCTTGCCGGGCTCGGCGTCGATGTTCGGGTCGTCCTCGGTCGCCTGGAGCTCGGCCAGGACGGCGAGCGCGTTCTGCGCCAGCTCGGGCCCGAAGAGGAGCGTCTGGAGACAGGTGATGATCGTGTCCCGCCCGAAGACGGTCATGAACCACGGCATCCCGGCTGCCGGCAGCGCGCCGGACAGGCGCGGGTCCTCGTCCATGCGCAGCGAGGACAGGTCGGCGACCGAGCGGCCGAACGTGTGCGTTAGCTCGTCCCAGGAGCTGCGGATCTGCGGGACGCGCAGTTGCCACGCCGCCAGCGAGGCGCGCACCCGAGCGAGCTCGTCGCCGAAACGCCGCTCGACGATCTCGGCCGCAGTCGGCATACCCTCGGCCGACGGGATCACGTCGGCCCGCAGGCGCCAGCTCTCCCGCGGCTCGAGCTCCACGCGGTAGGTCACGGACGAATCCGAGGCCTCGCCGCGCTCGGAGAGGATGACCTGCGTGAGGCCGTGGAAGTTCTCTTCCTTGACGGCGATGACGAACTGGTTGTCGCCTTCCTCGTAGACCGGCGTCACCGGCTGGGGAAGCGGCCTCGCGCGCTCAGGGTCGCCGAGCGCGAAGTCGTACTCCTTGACCGCGAAGATGTCGGCGAAGTCGTTGCCGAGCTCGAGCGCGAGGTCGAAGGAGATGCGCCGCCGCGAGTGGTTCGAGACGACGATGTGCTCCTGCATCGAATCGCCGACGAAGCGCTCGCGGCCGATTGACAGCTCGTCGTTCTCGAGGTCGCCGACCACCGGGTTCCGGAGGAAGAACGCCGCCGAGTAGTACTCCACCTGCCGCGACGCGAGCATGAGCGGCCGCGCGCCGTTGATCGTCAGCGCCCAGCGCGAGAGGAACCGTGTGTCGTGGGCGAAGAAGCCCATCGTCGGCTCGACGATGTCGCCCCGCTCGTCCGAGACGCAGAAGGTCGATCCCTCGAGGATGGTGAGAGGCAAGCGCGCCCTCAGTCCCTGACGATCGCGTCCTGACTCGCCTGCTTGAGCGGCTTCACGACGATCTCATCGATGACCATGTGTGCGGGCCTCGTCAACGACCAGAGGATGCAGTCGGCGATGTCGTCCGGGGTGAGGTACTCGACGCCCCGGTAGACGGCTGCCTTCTTGTCCTGGTCGCCGCCGAAGCGGACGTCGGAGAACTCCGTGTCGCCGACCATCCCGGGGTCGACCGTGGTCACGCGGATGCGGCCGACGAGCTCCTTCCGCAGGACGTACGTGAGCGCGCGCACCGCCGTCTTCGAGCCGACGTACATACCGCCGCCCGCGTAGGCCTCGCGCCCGGCCCAGGAGCCGAGGTTGACGATGTGGCCGCGGCCGTCCTCCATGTGGGGCAGGACGAGCCGGGTCATGCGCATGAGCCCGAGGACGTTCGTCTCCCACATGATCGCGTCGTCCTCGTCGGAGCCGTCCGCGATCTCCGTCCGCCCCAGGGCGAGCCCTGCGTTGTTGACGAGGATGTCCACTCGGCCGAGCTCCCCGACGACGGAGTCGACGAACGCTCGGCTGCTGTCCGCGTCGGTGACGTCGAGGGCGTGGACGACGTGGCCGTCGCCGAGCTCGGCCGCGATCTCGTCGAGCCGCTCCGTGCGGCGGGCGCCCAGGGCGACGCGGGCGCCCTCGGCGACGAGAGCGCGCGCGGTGGACAGGCCGATGCCGCTCGAGGCGCCTGTGACGATTGCCGTCCTGCCGTTCAGGGCGGACATCGGCGCAGCCTATGCAGATGTGCCGACGGTCGCGTCGACAAGCTCGCTCAAGTCCCCTCCGTGGCGGCCGTGGGCGAGCCCGACGAGGTAGCAGAGCAGCGGGGCGTTCGTCCGCTCGCCGCTTTCGTGCGCCGCGATGCGCGCCAGCTCGAGCAGCTCCTCCACCTGGGAGCGCGAGAGATCGTAGCTCGACGCCTCGTCGCCGACCTCGGCTGCGAGCTTCGCACGCGCGTCCTCCAACCATCCGTCCATCCACGCAGCTTAGAGCTCCCAGCGCGGTGAAGCGCTGAGCCACCGGGCCCCACCACATTGGGAACTCTTAGACTCCCCGCCGACGATGAAGGTGGGGGTAGCCAAGGAGAACGCTCCAGGGGAAACCCGGGTGGCCATCGTGCCGGACACGGCGCGGCGGCTCGCGGATCAAGACGTCGAGACAATCGTCGAGCAGGGCGCCGGCGAGGCCGCGACCTTCGCCGACTCCGCCTACGAGGGGGTCGGCGCGCGCATCGTCTCGGCGGACGAGCTGTACCGCGAGGCCGACGTCGTCTGCAAGGTTCGGAAACCGTCGCCCGACGAGGTCGAGCGGCTGCGCGAGGGCCAGGCGCTGGTCGCGCTGCTCCAGCCCCTCGTCGACCCCGAGATCGTCCAGACGCTCGCCGGGCGCGGCGTCACCGCCTTCTCGATGGACGTCATCCCGCGCGTCACGCGCGCGCAGCCGATGGACGCGCTCTCGTCGCAGAGCACGATCTCCGGCTACAAGGCGGCCATCCTCGCCGCCGAGCACCTCGGCAAGTTCTTCCCCATGCTCACGACAGCGGCCGGAACGATCCCGCCCGCGAAGGTGCTGGTGCTGGGCGCCGGGGTCGCCGGCCTGCAGGCCATCGCGACCGCACGGCGCCTCGGAGCCGTCGTCTCGGCCTTCGACGTGCGACCGGTCGTCAAGGAGCAGGTCGAGAGCCTCGGGGCCTCGTTCCTCGAGCTCGACGTCGAGGGCGCGGAGGGCGTGGGCGGCTACGCCGTCGCGCTCGCCGAGGACCAGCACGCCCGCGAGCAGGAGCTCATCGCCCGCCACGCGGCCGAGTCGGACGCCGTCATCACGACCGCGCTCATCCCCGGCCGCCCGGCGCCGGAGCTGATCACCGAGGAGGCGGTGCGCGGCATGCGGGCCGGCTCGGTGATCGTCGACCTCGCCGCCGAGGCCGGCGGCAACTGCGCCGCCACGAAGCCGGGCGAGACGATCGTGACCGGCGGCGTGACCGTGGTCGGCCTCACGAACCTGCCGGCGACCATGCCCGTGCACGCGAGCCAGATGTACTCGCGCAACGTCCACGCCTTCCTCGGGCTCCTAATCAAGGACGGCGAGCTGGTGCTCGACTTCGAGGACGAGATCGTGCGCGACACGTGCGTCGCCCACGGTGGCCGCGCCACCCGGGAGGAGAGCGCGTGAGCCAGACCCTCCTCGCCAGCATCACCGTCTTCGTGCTCGCGGTCTTCCTCGGCTTCGAGCTCATCTCGCGCGTGCCGACGCTCCTGCACACGCCGCTCATGTCGGGGACGAACGCGATCCACGGCATCATCCTCGTCGGCGCGATGCTGATCGCGGGCTCGGCCGACTCCGACCTCGAGAAGGTGCTGGCGTTCGTCGCGGTCGTCTTCGGGACGATCAACGTGGTCGGCGGCTTCCTCGTCACCGACCGCATGCTGGAGATGTTCAAGCGCAAGCCGGCGGAGCGCGACGAGTGACGCTCGCGATCTCCCAGACGAACATCAACTTCGCCTACCTCGTGGCGAGCGTCTGCCTGATCATCGGGATCAAGCGCCTCTCCTCGCCGGCGACCGCGCGCTCGGGAAACGTCATCGCGGCCGTCGGGATGGGGATCGCGATCGCCTTCACCTTCCTCGACCCGGACATCGACACCTACTGGATCATCCTCGCGGGGATGGCCGTCGGGACTGTGATCGGGATCGCCTCGGCACGCATGGTGAAGATGACCGCCATCCCGCAGATGGTGGCGCTCTTCAACGGTGTCGGCGGGGGCGCTGCGGCCCTGATCGCGGCGGCCGAGTTCCACCGCCTCACGCCGGAGTCGGGCCACGTCCTCCCGGAGTGGATGGGCGCGATGCTCTTCTCGGCCATGATCGGCTCGATCAGCTTCTCGGGCAGCCTCGTAGCGTTCGCAAAGCTCCAGGAGCTCCTGCCGGGCAGCCCGATCGTTTTCCGCGGCCAGCAGCTCGTGAACGGGCTCCTCTTCGCAGGGCTGCTCGGGGCAGGCGTCGCGGCCGGCGCGACCGAGGCCGGCATCTGGGCCGTCGTGCTCCTGCTGGGCGCCCTCCTCTTCGGCGTCCTGCTCGTCCTCCCGATCGGCGGCGCGGACATGCCCGTCGTGATCTCGCTCCTGAACGCCTTCACGGGCCTGGCCGCCGCCTCGGCCGGCTTCGTGCTCGAGAACACGGCGCTCATCATCGGCGGGACGCTCGTCGGAGCCTCGGGAACGCTGCTCACGGTCCTCATGGGCCGGGCGATGAACCGTTCGCTCGCCAACGTCCTCTTCGGCGCGTTCGGCGCCCCGGCGCCCGCTGCCGCGGGCGGCCCGGCCGCCTCCGCCGACGGGAAGAGCTACCGGGAGGTGACGGCCGAGGACGCCGCGGTCATGCTCGCCTACGCGAGCCGGGTCGTCGTCGTCCCGGGCTACGGCCTCGCGGTCGCGCAGGCGCAGCACAACGTGCGCGAGCTCGCCGATCTCCTCGAGCAGCGCGGCGTGGACGTCAAGTACGCCATCCACCCGGTCGCTGGACGAATGCCGGGCCATATGAACGTCCTCCTCGCCGAGGCGAACGTGCCGTACCCGCAGCTCTACGACATGGAGGACGTGAACCCGGAGTTCCCACGCACCGACGTCGCGCTCATCATCGGCGCCAACGACGTCACCAACCCGGCCGCGCGCGATGACCCCGAGAGCCCGCTGTACGGAATGCCGATCCTCAACGTCGACCAGTCGGCCAACGTCGTCGTCCTCAAGCGCAGCATGAGCCCGGGCTTCGCCGGGATCGACAACGACCTCTTCTACAGGCCGAACACGACGATGCTCTTCGGCGACGCCAAGTCGTCGGTGGAGAAGCTCGTCGCCGCCGTCAAAGCGGCTTGACGTCGTCGCCCACCCGGACTTGTCCGGTGCGGACGACGGAGGCCAGCATGCCGCGCTTGCCCTCGAGCTCGGCCTGGAGCCCGGGGCGGATCTCCTCCATCAGGTGGCACGGGTCGCACACCATGGAGATCTCGAACTCGGCCTCGCCGACGGCCACGCGCTGGCCGACCGGCCACGCCATCACCTCGGCGCCGCTGATCGTGAAGTTCTCGCGGACGATGCCCGGCTCGAGATCGAGGGACTCGAGGTCGTCGGCCGCGACGAAGAGGATCGAGCGCTTGCCCGAGCGCGCGTGCGCGCAGCCCTCGAGCCCGTCCTCCCGGACCGTCGCCTCGTCGAGCGACTCCATCGGGATGCGCCGGGCGGGCGCACGCCAGATGCCGACCAGCTCAGCCACGTCCCCGAGTCTAGCGACCGGGGTTAACGGTCACGCTTGTCGTGCGTGACGGCGCGGAGCGCGTTGACCACGCCCTTGCCGTAGAACCCGTTCTCGTTGCGCTTCGAGACGCAGCGGGCGTCGGCCGGGCACGCGAGCGGATCCGCGGTCTGCCGCAGGATGAGCGACACGTCGCTGGGATCCATCGTCCCGCCGCCGCGCTTCCACCACTTGTCCTTGCCGAACTTGCTGACCACGAGGGCCGCCACGCCGCTGACCTGTGCTGCCGCCTGGGACGTCCCCGCGAAGTAGCGGTAGAACGCCGCCCCGGGGCCCGTGCACGGGTCGCAGACGAGCCTGGGGACCTGCATGGAGGCCGGCCAGGGGCCGAGGATCAGGCCCGCAGGCGGGACGCCCTGCATGAAGTCCCCGCCCGGCGCCGTCAGGTCGACGTAGCCGAGGCCGTAGTTCGAGGGCGGGCCGGCCGCGAGGCTGTCCATCAGCCCGATCGACGAGACGGTCAGCACTCCGGGCAGGCCGCTGGGCAGCCGGCTGCAGCGGTCGAACGCCGGGTCGGACATGTCGAGCCCGTTGTTCCCGGCCGAGGCGATCATCGTCACGTTGCGCCGCTCCGCGTACTCGACCGCGCGCGAGACGGCCTTGATGACCGTGCGCTGCGCGTTGTCGGCCCGGCAGTAGTTGGTCGTGCCGCCGGTCAGGGCGCTGTCGACCGAGTAGCTGTTGTTCGCCACGTCGACGCCGTGGTCGGCCGCCCAGACGAGCGAGCAGATGACCGCGTCGGCGAGGAAGATGTCGCTCGCGCCGGAGCGCATGCTGGCCTTGATGACCGCCAGCTTCACGCGCGGGGCGATGCCGACGATCCCCTGGCCGTTCGCCTCGGCCGCGATGATCCCGGCGACGTTCGTCCCGTGTCCGGAGTCGTCGTTCCAGGCAGCCGGATCCTGGTTCGGGGCGCCGCTCACGCAGGAGACGCTGCGCGAGCCGTCGATGTTGCCGTCGATGTCCGGGTGCGTCGCGTCGACGCCGGTGTCGATCACGCCGACCGTCACCTCCGGGGCCCCGCCCGTGACCGCGTGCGCCTCCGGCGCCTTGATCCGCTGGGCGTACCACTGGAGCGGGGACAGCGGGTCCGAGTCCACGACGGGCTCGTTGTCGAGCCGGTGCGAGCCGCCGTCGAAGCCGAAGCCCGAGGCGCTCGCGACGACGCTGCCGACAGCGGCAACGCCCTCGACCGACCGCAGCCGATCCATGTCCTTGACGAAGTCGGGATCGCTCGACTCGGCGATGACGACGTCGATCTGGGGGTACGTCGCGACGACGGAGCCGCCGGCACGATTGATGTCGGACTTCGCCGACCAGTTGCCGAAACCGTGCTCGTCGTAGAGCACGATGTACCGCTCTGCCGAAGCAGTGCCCGCGAGCGCAAGCGCCGCCACAGCAGCGATGCACAGCACGACAAGTCGCATGGACAGGAATGGCCGCATTTCTCTCCCTGTTGGTACCTCTACCCGATAGGCGCAAGCGCCTTCTTGCATACGGGACTATACGGGCGGCCGCGCTATTTGCTTTCCCCCAAGTGGGGGAGTAGCCGTTTCGCGACCTTGAGGGTGAATTTACGGCGTGCGGCGATAAATATCGGCGTGCGCGGTGGGCATCACCCAGCGCGTCATGTACGCCGCGTTGCTCGCCACGCTCGTCGTCCAGTAGCTGACCGTGCGGCTCCTGATCCTGGCCAGGACGACGCGCCGCGAGCTGGTCAGCCAGCCCTGCTTCAGGAACGTCACGCCGAACCGGGCGTCCACCCAGACGACCTTGGTGCGATACAGGGACGGGTTCCCGAGCAGCCCGATCCTCGTCGCGGCCATCGTGCGCCGCGCGCCGCTCGCCAGCGTGAGGACCATGATCTTCGACTCCCGCCTAGTGGCCGTGTGCCAGGCCAGCCGGCCGTGGCGAAGCGATGGGCGGCCGAGGTCGGTCGGAAGGCGGACCGTCGCGTAGAGCGTCACCTTGCTGCTCGTGAGGTTGCGAACGTAGAGGCGATCGTACGGGGAGGCGCGCCGGACGAAGGCGAGTCGAGGCCAGTCGAGCGCGGGCTTGGAGACGTTCGGGCTGGCGATGCGCCTGACCTCGGTGCCGTCGGCCCAGCGGACAACCCGGATCCCTGCCGCGTCCCTGTAGGCAAGGAAAGGGCCCGAGAGCGACGGCTCGGTCGCATCGGGATACGTGATCTCTCCGCCGCCGGCCGGCCGCACGACCACGTTGCCGCCCGCGGTCGCGAAGGCGATATTGCCCCTGTCGACGGTCGGGTCGAGGGCGTTCTGGGCGATCCGCGTGACTCCGGCGCCCGCCGTCGGCGCCACCGCGAGCAGGACGCCGCAGGCGACGAGGGCGACCACGTTCGCGCGCAGGAGCGTCCCTCGGCGGCTGGTGAGACGCTCGACGGCTGCCGTCGGGTCGTCGGCGCGCCGGCGCGGCCAGACGACCATGAGGGCTCGGCCCGCGCCGTAGAGCGAGACGCACAGCGCCGCCGGAACCGGCTTCGCGAGCGCCAGCGCGCCCGCGCAGGCGACCCAGAAGGTCGAGATGGGCTGGTACGTGAAGAACCCTGCGCCGAGGCCTGCGCCGTAGCCGCTTGCCCAGACCGGCAGGGGCAGCTCGAAACGCCAGTGCTCGGGCACCTGCCGCCGGGCCTGGGGGATCGCGAAGCGGATGAGGCCCGCCTCGCGCGCTGCGGCCACGAGCGCCAGCGCGGCCGCGCCGAGCACGGCCTGTTCCGCCCCGAGCATGCTGCCGGCGAGACCGAGGAGCAGGCCGAGGACCGCCGCCGCGACCACCGCCGAGACGGCGAAGAGGCCCTGGCCGACGATCTGACGTTTCCGGCTCCCGCACACGGCGGGAGTGAAGGTCTCCAGCATCGACAATCCTCAGGGCGACCAGGCTCCGGAGACTCCCGCCATGAGCGCAGCGAGCGCCACTCCGAGCTCGATCAGCACGGCAGCCCCGTGTCGTAGTACATGACGCAGTAGACGCGGCGTCCGCCCCAGCAGTAGCCGACGAGTGAGGCGTCGCCGTTGATCCGCCGGCGGCTGAACGAGCAGCAGTCGGTGAGCTTGCGGATCTGGCCTCCGCAGCAGCGGTACCAGGAGCCCTGGATGCGCGTGTCGCGCAGGCCCTTCACCTCGCGCGTCCAGTCCTCGCAGACGCGCGTGCGCGGCCCGGGCGGCAGGACGGCCCCGTCGGGCCCGCGAAGCCGCTGCCCGCTGCCGTCGAGCGCGTAGCCGGACGAGTCGACGATGCGGCCGAGGTTGTCGATCGGCCGCCCGCTGGAGGGGTGGAGCGGGAAGCCCTTGCGGTCGATGCGGGCAAGCGGCGGATACGGGCTCGGGCACGAGCCCGTGGTCCAGACGTGCCCGCAGAGGTGGAACGCGTCGGCCTCGTCGGGCTTCACGGCTGCCGCGACGGCGGAGCCCCCGGCGACCGCGAGCGCCGCGGCGCCGAGCCTGCCCAGGAACGACTTGCGCGTCTGCGACTCGGCCAGCTTTGCCGAGAGGCGCTCGGCCTCGCGGTCGAGCCGCGTGCCCTCAGGCTGCTGCATGGATCCTCGCCCTGCCGGCGTCGAGGAGCGTCTCCAGCTCCTCGAGCGTGTTCACGGTTCCCTTCGCGGCCACGACCCCGTCGACCACATGCACGACGAAGGGCGTCCCCGGCACGTTCCAGCGCTTGAACGCGTCCTCTTCCTGCTCCTCCTCGACGACACGCACGGCGAGCCCCTGGCGCGCGAGTGCGGCGACGCCCGGGCTCAGCTGACGGCACAGACGGCAGGTCGCGGAGAAGAAGAAGACCACCTCGGCGCGCCTGCCCCGGAGCCCTTCGAGCGCCGGCGCGGCGGAGCCGAGCTCGGGCCCCTCCTCGGCGAGCTCGAAGGGAACACGCGGGCCGATCCGCATGGTGAGAACGCCGACCTGACGGTAGAGCGCGAACACGAGGAGCGCGAGCAGGACGACGGCCGCCGTGAGCACGACCAGCGCGACGGCGATCAGCGTGTCGGAGGAGGCGCCGACGTCGACCTCGACCCCGGTGGCGGCGATGAGCGCAACGAGCGTGAAGCCCACAGCGCGGAGCAGCAGGTGCGTGGTCTGGCCCTCGGAGGCCCCGAAGCACCCGCAGCGAAGCCGCTCGACACCGCGCAAGCGCGCGAAGCCCAGCGCGCCGACGAACAGGACGCCGAGCGCGACCGCGGCGTAGGCGCTCGCCGGCAGCACGAGCCCGAACAGGAGCAGGAAGCCGACGATTCCCTCCGCCGCCATGACGCCCCAGGCAACCGCGGGCGCTGCGCCGGCGGGCACGCCGTAGGCGGCCAGCCAGTCGGGAAGGTCCTGCCGGCGACGCAGCTTTGCCGCCGCGGCCCAGAGCAGCAGAAGGCCGACGACGATCCGGGCGATAGTCGACAAGTCAATCACTGTAGGAGTTATTCGGCGCGCTCGCCCGGGGGCGGCAGAGTTTTCATCAAATCCTCAAAACCTTCCCGCTAGGGTTCTCGAACCGTGGTTTCGTCCCTCCCCACGCTACCCGTAAGCCCTGTCGGCGGAACCGGTGAGCCCTCGCCCTAGGCTCGTCGGCGTCAATCACGTCGCCCTCGAAGTGAGCGACGTCGACGAGGCCCTGGCGTTCTACGGCGCCATTTTCGACCTGACGCTGCGCGGTCGCGCAGGCCGGATGGCCTTCGTCGACATGGGCGACCAGTTCATCGCGCTCGGCGAGGGACGCACGCAGGCGCCGGACGACCATCGCCATCTCGGCCTGGTTGTGGACGACAAGGACGCCACCCGGCGGGCGCTCGAGGAGGCCGGCGCAGAGATTCTCCCCGGCCGCGGGCTCGACTTCCGCGACCCCTGGGGCAACCGGATCCAGGTCGTCGACTACCGCGACGTGCAGTTCTCGAAGACCGAGGACGTCCTCCGAGGGATGGGGCTTGAAGGCCTCGAGAAGAGCGAGCGCGCCCTGGCCGAGCTCCGCGAGAAGGGCCTCGGCCCGGCCTAGCCGTGTCAGACGTGCGGATCGAGCCCTGGGGCGCGGGCGACCGGTCGCTGCTCGAACAGACGCTCTCCGACCCGGCGATGACGCAGCACCTCGGCGGCCCCGAAAGCTCCGAGAAGATCGCCGAGCGCCAGGCGAAGTACGAGCAGCCGGGCTCCGGGCAGTTCAAGATCGTGCTCGAGCCGACCGGCGAAGGCGTCGGCTGGGTTGGGTTCTGGGAGCGCACCTGGCAGGGCGAGGAGGTCTACGAGATCGGCTGGTCGGTGCTGACGGCCTTCCAGGGTCGAGGAATTGCCGCGCGGGCGACGGCCCAGGCGCTCGAAGCCGCGCGCTCGGAGGGCAAGCACCGCTTCGTCCACGCCTTCCCCTCGGTCGACAACGCACCGTCGAATGCGATCTGCCGGAAGGCCGGCTTCACGCTGCTGGGCGAGCACGACTTCGAATACCCGCCCGGGCACCCGCTGCGCTCCAACGACTGGCGCTTCGACCTCTCCGCGTAGCCCGTCAGCCGGCCGCTTCGGCGCTGCGTAGGCCGCGGAGCGCCCAGACGGAGAGGAGCCCGACGGCGCCGAAGCTGATCGCGAACGCGATCCCCACCTCGACCGGGTCGCCGGCCAGGAGGCTCCGCCCGGCCTCGAGCAGGAACGTAGCCGGGTTGACGCTCGCGAGCGTGTGGATCCACCCCTGGAGAAGGTCGAGCGGCACATACACGGGCGCGAGAAAGAGAAGGAGGAAGACCGGCACCTGCATGAGCGGGCCGGCCTGGAGGGTCCGGAAGCGCATGGCGATCCCGGCCGCCCAGAGCACCGCGGCCACGTTCACGAGGAGCCCGAGCAGGACGAGGCCGAAGAGGTCGACCTTACTGCCGAGCACCTCCATGCCCACGAGCAGCGCGACCACGGTCACGACCGAGATCGTGGCCGCCCAGCGCACGAGCGCGACGATCGCGTAGCCCGCGATGATGCCCGTGCGCTGCGGCGCGGCGAGCAGCAGCCGGCGGGCGAAGCCGCTCTCGAAGTCGCGGGCGATGGCGAAGCCGTTGAAGATCCCGCCGAAGGCCGCCGACTGCATGAAGACGAAGGCGAACTGGAAGGTCGTGTAGCCGGGCGGATAGTCGAAGCCCGGCACGTCGGAGACGCGCGAGAGCCCGCCCGCGAACGCGGTGAAGAAGAAGAACGGGAAGAGCAGCGACGGGATGAGGATTGCCGGGCTCGTGAAGGCGTTGTGGATCCCGCGCCAGGCGACCGCGAACGCAACGGAACGGAACGACCTCATGAGCGGGCGAGCCTCCCACGCAGCGCCCAGCCGGCCGCGCTGAGGGCGATCGAGCCGATCCCGATCGCGAGACCGAAACCGAGCAGGAGCGCCTGGAGATCCCAGCCGGTGATGATCAGGCTCCGGATCCCCTCGATCAGGTACGAGACGGGGTTGATCGTCGTCACCGTGCGGAACCAGTCGATCTCGATCAGGTTCCGCGGCAGGTTCATCGAGGACAGGAAGAGGAAGACGAAGAAGAGCGGGAAGAGCGCCTGGATCGCCTCGCCGGAGCCGGTGCGCAGCGCCAGGAACGCTCCGATCGCGCCGAAGGCCAGCGCGATCAGGACGCCGAGGAAGACGATCAGGATCACGCCGGGGACGCCGCTCTCCGGCCGCACGCCGGCGACGATGCCGATCGTGAGGTAGAGCGTCGCCTGCAGAAGCGCGAGCGCGACGACCCCCGCCAGTTGCCCGAGCAGGAGCGCCGCGCTTCGCATCGGCGTCAGCGCGAGCCGGTCGAGGAAGCCCGTCTGGATGTCGCGCGCGAGGTCCGTCCCCGCGTTCGTGGTGGCGAAGAGCGCGCCCTGCAGGAAGGTGAACGCGAGCGCGAAGTCGAGGTAGGAGCCCGCCGGGAATCCGGGAAGGTCCGCCGCCGCCTGCAGGCCGCCGACGTTGACGGCCAGCAGCATGAGCGGGAAGAGGAACGAGGGCACGACGTTGATCGGCTGGCGGAACGTCCGCATCACCGAGCGCCGCGCGAGATGGGAGACCTGGAGGAGAAGCGGGCCGTGCCCGGTCACGCGGGCACCGGCTCGGGCTCGGGCTCCTCGAGCTCGTCGCCGGCGCCCTCGAGCGAGCGGCCCGTCTTGGCCAGGAAGACGTCGTCGAGCGTCGGCGCGTGCAGCTGGAGGTGCGAAACGTGCAGCCCCTCGGCGTCGAGCGCGCGGACGACGTCCGCCAGCGCGTCCTCGCCGCCGTCGAGACGCACGCTCACGCCCTTGGGCGAGCCGGGGACGGGCTCGCCGAAGCGCTCCAGCACCGTGGCGAGCGCAACGAGCTGGGCCGGGTCCGCGGGAATCGCCTCGACGCTCGGCCGGCCGATCTCGGCCTTCAGGGCCATGGGAGTTCCCCCGGCGACGATCCGCCCGTGGTCGATGATCCCGACACGGTCGGCGAGCACGTCCGCCTCCTCCAGGTACTGCGTGGTCAGAAAGACGGTGACACCCTCGTCGCGGGCGAGGCGGGCCACCTCGGCCCAGAGCGCGTTGCGGCTCTGAGGATCGAGGCCCGTCGTGGGCTCGTCGAGGAAGAGGATGCGAGGCTCGTGGGCGAGCGCGAGCGCGAGGTCGAGCCGGCGCTTCATCCCGCCCGGAGTACGTCTTGACCTTGCGGTCGGCGGCCTCCGTCAGGCCGACCCGCTCGAGGAGCGTCTGGCTCCGCTGCTTGCGCTCCGCCCGCGCCATCCCGTGAAGCGCGGTCTGGAGGCGCAGGTGCTCACGGCCCGTCAGGAGCGGGTCGAGCGCGGCCTCCTGCAGCGCCGCGCCGATGGCCGCACGGACCTGCTGCCCCTCGCGCGCGACGTCGAAGCCCGCGACCCGCGCCGTCCCCGCCGAAGGCGGCAGCAGCGTCGTCAGCATGTGCACGGTCGTCGACTTCCCGGCGCCGTTGGGGCCGAGGAAGCCGTAGATCTCGCCCGGCGCGACCGCGAGGTCGATCCCGTCGACGGCGCGGATGCCGCCCTTGAACTCGCGGGCCAGGGCCTCGGCCTGGATGCCGTGCTCGTCGCGCACCGTGTCAGGCTACCGAGAAACTTGATCTTGTCAAGTATTTACTTCATCAAGTATCATGGCTACGATGGTGCTAGAGACGGAGCCCACGACGAGCGTGGCGGAGGAGGCCTGGCGGCTCCTCTTCGAGCTCGCCAAACGGAAGCACTCCGTGCTCGTGCCCGCGCTCGCCGAGCTCGACCTCACCCCGGTCCAGGGGCATGCGCTCCGCCTTCTCGACCCCGAGCAGCCGATCGCCATGAGTGCTCTCGCGGACGCGCTCTTCTGCCACGCGTCCAACGTGACGGGGATCGTCGACCGCCTCGAGGCCCGCGGGCTCGTCGAGCGGCAAGCCGGCCGGGAGGACCGCCGCGTCAAGACGCTGGCCCTGACGGAAGCCGGAAAGCGGGTGCGCTCGCAGGTCGTGGAGCTCATGCGCAGGCCGCCTCCCGAGATCGCCGAGCTGAGCGCGAGCGACCAGCGCGCCCTCCGCGATGTTCTCGGCCGCGCGCTCGACCGGTAGCATCCCGACGATGAGCACCCCGCTTGTCGAGCAACGAGAGCAGCAGCTCGAGGCCTGGAAGCGGTTTCTGCGCGCACATGCCGCGCTGACACGACAGCTCTCGGCCGATCTGGTCGCCGAGCACGGCCTCACGATCAACGACTACGAAGTCCTCCTGCACCTGTCCCGCGCGGACGAGCGGCGGCTGCGCCGCGTCGACCTCGCCGAGCGCGTCATCCTCACGGCCTCGGGCATCACCCGCCTCCTGGAAGGCCTGGAGCACGGCGGCTACGTCGAGCGCGACTCCTGCCCGTCCGACCGCCGGGTCGTCTACGCGAAGCTCACCGACGCCGGCCTCGACAAGCTGCGCGAGGCCTCGCGCACGCACCTGGCCGGCGTGGACGAGCTCTTCGTCCAGCGCTACAGCGAGGAGGAGCGCGCGACGCTCGCCGAGCTGCTCGGCCGCCTCCCCGCCGCCGGCGCGGACACCGACTGCACCGAAGAGGACTAGGAGTTAGACGCGGGCGTCGGCGCCCGCGTAGATCTTCATCGGCAGCCCTGCGAGCGGCTCGCCGCCGTCTGCCGTCACGAGCCAGGTGTCCTGCATGTAGAGGCAGGACTTGCCGTCCTCCGAGATCGCGTGCGGGTGCATCGAGAAGACCATGTTCTCGGCCAGCTCGGTCTCGACGCCCTCGCCGATCTTCGGGAACTCGATCATCGTCATCCCGATCGAGTGCCCGGTGACGTGGCCGAGGTGGTAGCCCCGCTCGGTGAAGCCCTTCGAGACGGCGCGGTGGACGTCGTGGGCGCTCGCCCCCGGCCGCATGACGCTCGGGGCGATCTCGTAGTACTCCTCGTAGGCCTCGAGCATGCGCTTCGTCTCGTCGCTCGGCTCGCCGTCGGCGATCGCGCGCGAGACCTCGACCCAGTGCCCGCCGGGGCCGGCCACCTCGAGCGAGGGGAGGAGGAGGTCGCCCTCGCGCACGCGCCGCTCGGTGCTCGCGATGCGGAACTCCGGCTCGGCGGCGCCCTCCTCGCCCACGAGCACCATGTCCATGGTGAGCCGGCCGCAGCCCTGCTCGACGAAGTAGCGCTCGCACGGCGCGAGCAGCTCGGCCTCGGTCTTCCCCGGCGCGAACCCGTCCAGGAAGATCCGGAACCCCTCGGTGTTGATGCGGACGCTGTCGCGCACCGACTCGAGCTCGGCATCGCTCTTGACCGCGCGCGCGAGGTCGAACTCGACGTCGAAGGGGACGAGCTCCGGGCCGCCGTCGGCCAGGGCCCGGTAGTCGCGCACGGTCATGACGTAGTCGAGGCCGTAGACGCCGACGCGGCTCCAGCCCTGATCGCGAGCGCAGTCGCGGAGCCAGACGCCCGGCGCGTCGACGAAGACCTGGTCCTCGATCCAGGTCGTCGAGTGCTCGCCGACGTAGCGGGCCTCGCTCGGGAAGACGATCGACGGGTCGCCGTCCAGCGGCAGGAGCACGTAGGCGTAGCGGTGCACGATCACGAAGCCCGAGAGGTACGTCACCGCCCCCTCGAAGCCCGAGTACTCGCTCCCCGAGACGATCGCCGCGTCGAGGCCGTTGCGCTCGAGCGCCTCGCGGACGTTCCGGTATCTGCGGTCGACCTCCGTGCTCACAGCTGCCACGCTCGCTCCATTCCCTTGATGAGTGCGGTCACGGCCTCGTTCAGCGGCGTCGGCACGCCGTGCTCCCGGCCGAACCGGACGATACCGCCGTTCAGGTAGTCGATCTCCGTCGTCCGGCGGGCCTCGGCGTCCTGGAGCATGCTCGCCTTGTGCCAGTACGCGACCTCGGGCTTGGCCGCGTGGTCGATCAGCTCCTCCGGGTCGGCGTCGAGCTCGATCCCCTGCGCAGCGGCGACAGCCTTGCCCTCGTCGACGAGCCCGCTGACGAGCCGCCGCAGAGCCTCGTCCTCGCAGACCTGGCCGTGCGTGAGGCCGGTGAGGGCGCCGACGGGGTTGGTGGCCGCGTTGAAGATGACCTTCCGCCACTGCGGGCCGCGCGCGTCGGCCACGGCCTGGGTCGGAAGCCCGCCCCGCGTGCACGCGTCGGCGAGCCGCTCGACCTCGTCCATCGCGGCCGGGCGCGGCTCGAACGGGCCGATGGTCGTGTCGCCCTTCACGTCCCACTGGACGTGCCCCGGCTCGAGGATGCGCCCGGCCGGGAACGTCGTCCCGCGGATGACGCGCTCGACGTGCTCGGCGATCGCCTCCTCGTTCCCGACGCCGTTCTGCACCGAGCAGGTCGCTCCGCCGGCGAGCGCCGGGGCCACGGCGGCCATGGCCGCGCCGGTGTGCATGCTCTTTGTCGCCACGATCCCGAAGTCGCAGGGCGGCAGGTCGGAAGCCTCGCTGGTCGCCTGCAGGCGCGCCTCGAGCTCGCCCGCGCCGGAGATCCTGAGGCCGCGCTCGTTGATCGCCCGCACGTGCGCCTCGTCGAGGTCGTAGGCCCAGACCTCGACGTCCTCGAGCTGCGCGAGGCCGGCCGCGAAGAGCGAGCCGACGGCGCCGCACCCGACCACGCAGACCCTCATCCGAGCCCCGGGAGCCTGATCTCGCGGCCTCCCGTGATGCCGCTGGGGCGGAAGAGCATGATCAACGCCATCACGGCGCCCAGCGTAACGAGGCGCGTGCCCGTGGGAACGTCCAGGTCCACGAAGCCCAGGCCGATGCCGTCCTCGGCCGAGAGCAGGAGCGAGTTGACGCCGCTCACGAGCAGGGCGCCGACGACCGCGCCCCAGAGGCTCCCGACCCCGCCGATGACGAGCATGGCCAGCGTGAGGAACGCCAGGTCGAGGTAGACCTGCTGCGTCGTGATGCTGCCCGAGCAGGTGGACGAAGAGGCCGCCGGCGAAGCCTGCGAGCGCGCCCGGAGAGCGTGAAGGCAACGAGGCGCTGACGGTAGATGTTCACGCCCGAGCCCTGGGCGGCGTACGGATCCTCGCTCGAGGCCCGCAGGACGCGGCCCCAGCGGCTGCGCTGGTAGAGGAAGGCGAGGATCGCGACCGCGATCACCCCCACCGTCGCCTGCATGAAGCTGGTCGACTCCGGCACGAGCGAGAGCGTCCGCGCGCCGGGCCCGATCGCCTCCCAGTTCCGCAGCACGTTGTTCGTGATCACGAGCACCGCGAACGTGCCGATGCCGGCGGCCAGGCCGGACAGGCGCATGAGCGGCACGCCGACGAGGAAGGCGAAGACCCCGCCCACCGCGGACGCGATCACGAGCGACATCGCGTTCCCGACCTCCGCGCTCGCGATCACCGGGAAGAGATCCGGGCTGAGCGAGAGCTTCAGCGCCTCGGGCACGGTCGTCAGCCCGGCGGCGAACCCTCCCACGGCGACGAAGCTCACGTGCCCGAAGGAGACGACGCCCGAGTTGCCGACGAAGACGTAGAGAGCGATCACGATCGTCGCCATCACGAGCGCGAAGCGGAACTGGAACTGGATCGGAGCGCGAGGTGAAGCTGCCTGCCAGACCGACCAGCGCGAGCAGAGCACGGGCGCGGCCAGCTGGGACCAGGCGCCCAGGCGCCTCACACGCGCTCCCAGGCCGGGCGCGAGCGGGTGAAGAGCCCGCCCGGGCCGCACGAGCAGGACGACGATGACGAGCAGGAAGAGCGCGGTGTCGAGGAATACGCGGCCGTCCGCGGGCAGGACGTCGCCGAGCACCGACCGCGGCGAACCCGACGGCGAACCCGCCGAGCGTCGCGCTGCCGAGCCGGTCGATGCCGCCGACGACGACGCCGACGAGAGCCGGGATCACGAGCTGGAAGCCGTAGCTCGGCGTCACCAGCGGGCGCGAGACGACGAGCATGACGGTCGCGCTCGCGGCGAGCATCCCGCCGAGGACGAACGCGAAGCGGATGACCGTCGTCGCACGCACGCCGAGGAGCTGCGCCGTGCGGAAGTCCATCGCCGAGGCCCGCATCTGGAGGCCGATGTCGGTGCGCCTGAGGATGAGGGCGGTCGCGCCCAGAGAAGCACCGCGCCGACCGCGATCGAGACCAGCGTCACCCAGCGCACGCGCAGATCGCCGATGGAAACGGGCTGTTCAGCTTCGCGAAGACGTTGACGTTCTTACCGCGCGCGCCGAACGCGAGCAGCGCGACGGCCTGGAGCAGGAACGACACCGCGAAGGTCGTCACGAGCATCGTCGTCGGCGGGGCCGTGCGCAGCGGCCGGTAGGCGACCTCCATCGCGAGGGCCAGGCCCGATCACGGTGGCGAAGCAGACGGGAGCCCGACCGCGAGCGGCAGGTGGTTCGTGAGCACGAGCGCGTACGCGCCGAAGGTGATCAGCTCGCCGTGGGCGAAGTTGACGAGCCGCATGACCCCGAAGACGAGCCCGATCCCCATGGCGACGAGGGCGTAGACCGAGCCCAGGGCGATCGCGTCGATGATGGTCTGGAGGACGTCCGTCACGATTCCCGAAGTAGGCGGCTGCCATGCGGTCGGTGTCGCCCGCGTCGGCGGGCGTGAGGGTGAGGCGAAGCTGGCCGTTCGCGAGCACGTGCGTGCGGTCGGCGAAACCGACCGCGAACTGCGCCCGCTGCTCGACGAGCAGGATGGTCACGCCCTGCGCGCGAATCTCGGCGAGCGCGGCGAAGACGTCGTCCACGACCTTCGGGGCGAGCCCGAGCGAGGGCTCGTCGAGGAGCAGCACGTCGGGCTTCGCGACCAGCGCCCTGGCGATGGCGAGCTGCTGCTGCTGGCCGCCCGAGAGCACTCCCGCCGGCCGGTCGCGAGCCTCGCGGACGACGGGGAAGAGCGCAGCGGCCTGCTCGACGTCGGCCTCGGCGCCCTCGCGGGAGCGGCGGCCCATGAGCCCGAGGCGGAGGTTCTCGTCCACCGTCAGCTCGGGGAAGATGCGCCGGCCCTCGGGGACGAGCGAGACGCCGCCGCGCACGATCGCCTCCGTCGACCTGCCGACGAGCGAGCGGCCGTCGAGCACCACGTCGCCCCGATGCGGCGCGACCATGCCCATGATCGCGAGCAGCGTCGAGGACTTCCCGGCCCCGTTCGGGCCGACGAGGCCGACGACTTCGCCCTTCCCGACCTCGAGGCTGATCCCGCGCACGGCGGGAACGCCGCCGTAGCGGATCTCCAGGTCGCGCAGCTCGAGCACCGCGTCAGGCACGGGCGTCTCCCAGGTACGCGGCGGTCACGTCGATGTTGCGCCGGATCTCGGCAGGCGTCCCCTCGGCCAGCGTCCGTCCCTGATCGAGGACCTGGATGCGGTCGCAGACGTCGAGGATGAGCCCGACGTTGTGGTCGATCAGGAGCACGCCCGCCTCGCGCTCGTCGCGCACCGTGGTCACGACCTCCGCGAAGTCGGGCACCTCCGCCTCGGAGAGGCCGGCGGCCGGCTCGTCCATGAGCACGAAGCGGGGACGGGTGGCAAGCGCACGGGCGACGCCGAGCTTGTGCTCCTCACCGTGCGGCAGGACGGCGGCGGGCGAGCTCGCCCGGTGGCCGAGGCCGAGCATCTCCAGCAGCTCGTCGGCCCGCTGCCGCGCCTCCTTCGGGCCGGCGCCGACCCCGAGCGCCGCCACCTCCACGTTCTCGCGGGCCGAGAGGCCCTTGAACAGACGGCTGTGCTGATACGTCCGCGCGAGCCCGGCGCGGGCGCGGCGATGCGGCTGCCAGGAGGTGATGTCCTCCCCGGACAGCTCGACTGCACCCTCCGTCGGGAAGTCGAAGCCCGTGATGACGTTGACGAGCGTCGTCTTGCCGGCCCCGTTCGGGCCGATCAGCCCGACGACCTCGTGCCGGTGCAGCTCCAGCGTCACGCCGTTCAGGGCGTGGACGCCCTCGAAGGAGCGTGAGATGCCGCTGGCCCGGAGTGTCTCTCCGGGCCAGCGGCGGGCTTCGGACGCCGTGTCGCTCACACGGCGCTCACTCGATTTCGGCCGGTGACGTGGCCGCGCGCAGCTCGACGAACGCCGGCTGGCTGTTCTGCACCTCCATCACGCGGTACTCGCGGCCGAACACCGAGTGGAACTCGGGCGAGAAGCTGATCGCCCCGGAGATCGTCTCGAGGCCGTCGAAGCCCTCGAACGCCTCGGCGAGGGCCTCGCCCTCGGTGCCCCCGGTCTCCTCGATCGCGGCCGCGATGGCGTCGATCGCGGCAGCGCCGGTGACGAAGCCACCGGTGCCGGGCGCCGCATCCTGCTCCTCCATCGCGGCGATGAGCTCCTTCACCTCGTCGCTCGGGTCGTCGCCGAACACCGACGCGTACGTCACGACGTAGAAGTTGTTCGTCCCCTCGGGGAGCCAGTAGTTGCCGTCGCACGACCAGCCGCAGATGATCGGCGTCTCGTTGCCGAGCGTGCGGAGGCCGCCCACCAGCGCAGGCATGTCGTCGAAGGCCGTCGAGGTGGCGATCACGTCGACGTTCGCCTTGTCGAGCGCGCTGACGACGTTCTGGATCGTCCCGTCGCCGTTCGTCCAGGACTCCTCGACGGTGATCTCGCCGCCCAGCTCTGTGTAGCGGGCCGCGAACGCCTTGACGACGTCCTGGAAGTAGACGATGACGTTGTCCGTCACCGTCGCGGCCGTCATCCAACCCTGTTCGATCGCGTATTCGGCCATGGCCGCGCCCTCGTCCTGGGCGACGTTGCCGATGCTGAACGCGAGCTTGCCGGCGTCGCCGAAGCGCTCCGGGCCCATCTGGTCCGTGCCGATGCAGGGCGCCACGGCGAGCACGCCGCGGGTGATCGCCTCTTGCACCGCAGGCGTCGCGTAGTCGACGTCGCAGGTGACGAGCAGGACGTCGGCCCCGCCGTCGATCAGCTCGATGGCGGCGGACTTCGTGCGCTCCGGATCCAACTGGTGGTCGACGACCTCGAGCTCGACCTGCCGCCCGTCGATGCCGCCGGCCTCGTTGATCTTGTCCACCTGGATCTGCGCCGCCGTGATCGCCGGCCCGTCGAACGGGGCCATCTGGTTCGTGAGGTCCACGGCCGCGCCGATGACGATGGGCTCGCCGCCGCCTTCGTCCTCGGCGGGCGTGCTCTCCGCCGCCGCGCCGTCGTCGCCGCCCTCCTCGTCGTCGCCGCCGCAGGCCGCAACCGCGAGCCCGAGCGTCAACAGGAGGGCAAGCAGCAGGGCCCATCTCGACGTTCCTCTCATGACGAACTCCTCTCCGTTTGCCTATCCCCCGCCACCGCCGCCTCCGGAGCCCGGCCCCCGCCCGCCGGAAACGCCGCTTCCTTCCCTTTCACGAGCCTGTACATCGTCGTGTGGAGCGGTACCGGGACGCCGAGGCGCTCCGCCTCGCGCACCAGCGCTCCCGTGATGAAGTCCACCTCGGTCGGTCGTTGCGCCCGCACGTCCTCCAGCATCGACGGCACGTGCGCGTAGTCGCTCTGCTGTGTCTCGCCCCGGCGCACGGCGAGCACGTTCATCTCCCACGGATCCTCGTGCAGTACGACGCCGGCCGCCTCCGCCACCCGCTTGCCCTCGTCCACGAGCTGGTGCACGAGGTGCCCGAGGTCCGTCGGCTCCTCCTCGCGCGCGAAGAGGGCCACGTGCCCGAGGTCGGTGAGCGCCGAGACCGTGTTCACCGTCGCGTTGAAGATCAGCTTCGACCACTGCGCCGGCAGCAGGTCCGGGAACGCCACCGCTGCGAGGTCGGAGTCGTGGAGCAGCCGCTCGATCTCCTGGACGCGCTCGAACGGCGTCGCGGTGCCGGCGTACGGCCCCATCCAGGTCGCCGTGTCGAGCTCGTACTCGACGTGCGAGTCGCCGCGCCTGACGCCCGACATGAACGTGACCGCGGAGACGATCTGCCAGTCGCCGTGGCGTCTGACGATCTCCTCGGCGCCGAGCCCGTTCTGAATCGTCATCACCGTCGCGCCCGGCGCCCGCCCCGCGAGCGCCGCGGCGGCCTCCTCGAGCTGCGTCGCCTTGGTCGCCACGATGACGAGGTCGACCTCGGGGAGCTCGTCCGCGTCGGCGGTCGCGCGGAGCCGCGCGGTGAAGTCGTGCTTGCCGGAAACGCGCAGGCCTTCGTCCTCGAGCGCGCGGGCGTGCTCCGGACGCCGGGTGAGCACCCAGACCTCTGCGACGGATGCGATGTGGGCCGCGTAGAGGCTCCCGATCACGCCGCCGCCGACGATGCAGACGCGTTCCATCTACGCCCTCATTCCGACGGTCGCGCGCTCCCAGAGTTGGTGGAAGGCCTCGTGCCCGCGGCGCGCGATGTCCTCGGGGTCCTCCCGCCAGAGCGAGTCCTCGAAGGCATCGCCGAACGTGCCGTCGTCGGAGAACACCTCCAGGTCGTAGCCGCCGCGCCAGCCTGCCTCGTGGAGCGCCCGCAGCATGGCGGGCAGGTCGGCGACGCCGTCTCCCGGGAGGACTCGGTCGCACCAGCTGCGCGTCGGCTCGCGCCAGTCGTTCACGTGGACGCAGGCGATCCGGTCGGCGTGGCGCTCGAGCTCGGCGTAGAGGTCGGGCGTGTCCCAGAGGTGCCAGGTATCGAAGACGAGCCCGACGTTCGCCACGCCCGCCTCGTCGGCAAGGTCCGCAGCCTGCTGGAGCGTCGTGATCAGCGTCCAGTCGTCCCGGAAGTGGGCGCTCATCGGCTCCAGCGCGACGGGGATGCCGTGCCGCGCGGCCTCCTCGGCGACGGCACGCAGCCCCTCGACGACGACCTTCCGCGCCTCGTCCTCACCGAGGTCGCCCGCCGGGCCGGTCAGGCACACGAGCGCCGTCGGCTCGAACGGCGCCAGGCGGCGGACGCCCGCCCGGATCGCCTCGACCCGCTCCTCCGGCGTGCTCGGGCCCCGGTAGCTTCGGGAGCGGGAGCAGAGACGGGACGGCCGGCACGCAGCTCGTGGCCGTGAGCCCGCTCGCCCGGAAGGCGGCAAGCTGCTCCTCCTCGCGGCCCTCCTCCAGCTTCAGCTCGCAGATAGCGATCCCGCCGGCGCCTGCAGCCGAATACGCCGCGAGATCGTCCTCGAAGCTCGCGTTGAGCGTGGTGAACTCGCAGACGGCGAAGAGGGGCTCGGACGCGGTCACCTCAGGCGAGCGCGCGATCCGCGGCCTCGACCCCGGCGCCCTCGCGGAAGTGCGGCATCACGCGCGCGGCGAAGAGCTCCTGCTGCTTGATGGCCTGCCAGTGGTCGAACCCGCCTGCGTTGACCGTGATCGACACCTCGGTGAGACCTTCGCAGACGTCGCGCACGGCCTCGATTCGCTCGATCACGTCCTCGGGCGTGCCGACCCAGATGATGTCGCCCTCGATCATGTCGTCGTAGGGCGTCTCGGCAAGCTGCTCGAGAATGCCGGCGGCGTAGAAGCCGTAGCCGGCGGCCTGGAGCTCCTCGGCGGGCGGGAGCTCGTCGCCTTCGGTGAGCGGCGAGGCGTTGCCGGCAAGGAACTGCTTCATCCCCCGCTCGGCCTCGCGCCGCGCGGTGTCGCGGTCCTCGTCGATGTAACACGCGTGGATCCAGACGATGTCCGGCGTCGTGCCGTGCTCGGCGCACTTGGCGCGGTAGAGGTCGAGCTGCTCCTGGAGCGCCGCATACGGGAGGAGCGGCGGCACGACGACGGCCCAGCCGCGCTCGGCGGCCAGCTCGTAGGTGCGGTCGCTCGTGCCGCCGAGAAAGACGCGGAACTTGCCGGTCGGGCGCGGGACGACGTGCGAGTCGTCGATCTTGAAGAAGTCGCCGTCGTAGGAGAAGCGCTCCTGCTCGAGCGCGGTGAAGAGGATCTCGAGCGACTCCTCGTAGCGGTCGCGCGTCTCGGCGAGCGGCACGCCGGCCTTCAGCGGGATCCAGCCGTGACCGCGCAGCGCGCCGAACTCGTAGCGGCCTCCAAAGAGGATGTCGGCGGCGGCGATCTGCGAGGCCAGAATCGCGGGATTGTGGTACGGGAGCACGTGGCCGAGCGTGCGGAACCTGATCTGCTTGGTGCGCGCCGCGCAGATGCCCCAGAGGGCGAACGGGTTCGCGGACACCGAGAACTTCGGGAAGAAGAAGTGCTCGATCACGGAGTAGGCGGTGAAGCCCAGCCGGTCGGCGTTCACGACCTGCTCCACGACCTCCTCGTAGAGCTGACCCACCGGCTTCCCGGGCCAGTGCTGGATCTCCGAGTACAGGCTGAACTTCATTCGTTACCTCCCGTTCGGATCCCGCGGAGCGCGCGCCGCCGCGACTCTGATGGATGATTTATCAAGTGTCAAACTCGCTTCGTGAGGGAGCTCAGACGACCGAGCGCGCGCCTCGGAAGCGGTGGCTTGAGCAGCTCCTTGGCCACCAGCGTCCCCGACCCAGCCCCGAGGCCGGGCCCGGGGTGCGTGCTCGCGCCGATGTGGAAGAGGCGGTCGACCGGCGTCGCGTGTCCGGGGAGCTCCGGCCGCGGCCGCCAGACGAGGTTCTGGTCGAGCGCGCACGAGCCGCTGTAGATGTCGCCGCCGACCATGTTCATGTTCGCGGCCTCGATGTCAGCAGGCGATAGGGTCACGCGCTTCAGCAGCGCCGAGTCGAGGTTCTCGATCTGCTTCGCAAGCCGGGCCTGGATGCGGTCGGCGTAGCGCTCGCGCAGCTCCTCGGTCCAGGTCCCGTCGCCGACGTCGAGCTCGCCCGCGGCGTCTCCTTTGACGTGCGTCGGCAGCTCCTGGAGCTGGATCCAGAGGATCGACGAGCCTTCCGGAGCGCGCGACGGGTCGACGGCGCACGGCTGGCCGCAGACGATGGTCGCCTCCGCGGGCAGAAGCCCTCGGTCGGCCTCGTTCACCGCGCGGGAGACGCCGTCGAGCCCGGGCGTCAGGTGGACGATCGCCGTCCTGGCGAGACGCTCGTCGCCGGCCCACTTCGGCGGCTCCTCGAGCGCCATGTGGATCTGCATGCCGGCACGGCCGTAGCGGAAGCGGCGCGCGGGCGCCGTGGCCGAGCTCGCCGCCGGCGTTCCGTCGAGCAGTCGCTCGTACAGCTGGGTCGGCGTGACGTTGGCGATCACGGCCTCGGTCGCCTCGACGGTCTCGCCTCCCACGACCACTCCGGTGGCCCGGCCTTCGCGCACGACGACCCGCTCGACGTCGCGGTCGGTCTCGAGCGCGCCGCCGGCGTCGCGGACGATGCCGGCGAGCGCCTCGACGAGCTTCACGCCGCCGCCGCGCGGCACCGGCATCCCGCCGAGCTCGATGGCCACGGCGATCACCCGCGTCATGAACCCGGACGAGGCCGCGTCCGGGCCGACGCCGGTGTGGAGGACCCACGGCGCGAGCAGCCCATGCGCCTGGGGCGAGGCGAAGGTCTCCGTCACCCAGTCGCGGCAGGTCGAGAGCACGCCGCCCGCGAACTCGACGAGCCCGCGGCGGCCGAGGCGGCGGTAGGCCTTGACCCCGAGCCCGGCTCCCGACGACGACCAGAGCTCCGTGCCGAGCACCCCGAAGGCGAGGTCGGCGTTCGGCATGAACTCGCCCACGGTGCGGTCCCAGGCGGCACCGTCGCCGGCCGCGTGCCGCTCGAACTCTTCGACGTTGGCGTCGTGCGAGGTGGTGAGGAAGATGCTCTCGCCGTCAGGGAAGAGCGAGCCGGTCGCCAGCTCGGTGTTGAGGTACTCGAGACCGCGCGCGTGCAGCTCATCGCCGAGCTCGGCGTAGGCGGCCGAGCCCATGAAGAGCGGATGCCAGGAGGAGAAGACCTCATGCGTGAAGCCAGGCTCGGTGATCTCCGCCGTCCGGATCGCGCCACCGAGGTATTCGTTGCGCTCGAGCACGAGCACACGCTTGCCGGCGCGCGCGAGGAGCGCGGCCCCAGCGAGCGAGTTGATCCCGCTCCCGACGAAGATCACGTCGTAGCTCAGAGCGGATCTCCCAGGTCGTAGAAGGTCCGGTTGAAGTGGAGGAGGGGCCCGCCCTCGCGGTCGACGCGCGAGACGACCTCCTCGACGTTCCCGATGAAGAGCGTGTGCTTCGAAACCTCGAAGATCCGGTCCACGACGCACTCGACGTGCACGAGCGCCCCGGCGATCATCGTCGCGTTGCTCCCGGGATCGTTGTCCTGGCAGAACACGTCGACGTACTTCGGCCCGCCGGGCACGGCGCCGAGCTCGGCGAGGTCCTTCTGGTTGTTGCGGAGAACGCTGAGCCCGAAGCGGCCGGTCTCGACGATCGCCTGGCGGCAGCTCGCGTCGTCAGCCAGCGAGATCAGCACCTGCGGAGGCTGAGCCGAGATCGAGCAGCACGCGCTGATCGTCAGGCCCCAGAGGCGGTCGTCCTTGCGCGCGATCACCATCACGACGCCGCTCGCGAGCGCACGCATCGCTGACTTGAAGGTCTCCTCGTCCACGGTCGCGGCCGGCTGCGGCGCGGCGAACGCGGGGTCCGCCTCGACGTAGCCACTGACGAGGACGCGGGGATCGGGCGCGAACTCGGCGTAGTCGCTCATCGCTAGAACAGATCCTCCGCGCCCATCCGGCCCGCGACCAGGTTGGCCGTCAAGGCCAGGTGGAGGCGCAGCTGCTCCTCGGCTTCGTCTGGATCGTGGCGCACACACGCGTCGACGATCGCCTCGTGCTCCTGGCGGCGCCGGCGGAGCGTCCCGCGCTTCGGGAGCGAGAGCGCGCGGTAGCGCTCGCTGTTCTCCCAGGCCGGACGGATCAGACGGACGAGCCACTCGGAACCCGACGCCTCGTAGAGGCTGAAGTGGAAGGCGGCGTGCTCCCGCCGCGCCTCGACGGAGTCGCCGCGCTTGTGCGCCTCGGCCCAGTGCTCGAGATGCTCGGTCGAGGTCGCTCCGTCCGCCTCCGTGAAGCGCTCGGCCGCCCGGCGGACCGCGAGGGTCTCGAGCGCCAGTCGCACCTCGTACGTGTCGCGGAGGTCCTCGATCGCGAGCTCGCTCACACGGGCGCCGCGGTGCGGCACGTGCACGGCGAGCCCGAGGCTCTCGAGCTGCCGCACCGCCTCGCGCACCGGCGAGATGCTCATGCCGAGAGAGCGCGCGAGCTCCTCGAGCCGCAGCGGCGCGCCCGGCGCAAGATCGCCGGCCAGGATGGCCTCCTGCAGGTCCGCCACCGCCGCCTCGGCCATCGTCTGATGGCGCCTACCCCGGGCGAGCGCGGTGGGCTTCACGGCGCAATGGTCTCGCCCGTTTGATCAGATGTCAAACGGTTCGCACTAGGCAACCGAGGCAGTGCACTCGATCTCGATCAGGCAGCCGGGCACCGCGAGCCCTGTGATGCCGACGATCGTCTGCGCCGGATGGTCGGCGCCGCCGGTGACCTCGTCGATCGCAGCCGTGATGACCTCGTACTCGGTCGGATGCAGCGTGTAGATCGTCCGGCGGACAACGTCGTCCCACGCGACTCCGACCTCCTTCATGGCGGTCTCGAGATTCCGCATCGCCGCCTTCGTCTGCTCGCCGAGGTCGTCCCCGCCGACGATCCCGAACTGCTGGTCGAGCGCGAGCTGGCCGGCGAAGTACACGAGGCGGCTGCCCTGGGCGACGCTCACGTGGCTGAAGCCTGGCGCCGGATGGAGGGTGTCCGGGTTGACGTCCTGCCGGGGCATCGTTTCCTCCTAGGTCGAGGGGTTGGCGCTCAGCGCCCGCGCGAGCTCGGCGAACTCCTCGTCCGTGACGAGTCCGCGCTTCTCGGCGCCGCGGGTCTTGACCGTGGCGAGCAGCTCGCGCTGTGCGTCCTCGGAGAGGTCGAGCCCGAGCTCGGCGGCCTTGATGCGGATGGAGTCGATGCCGCTCTTCTTGCCGAGGACGATGGCGCGCTCGGCTCCGACGAGCTCGGACGAGTACGGCTCGATCGAGGGCGGATCGTGGAACTGGCTCGCGACCGCGCCGCTCTCGCGGCGGAAGAGCGTGTCGCCGACGAGCGGCTTCCACGGCTCGAGCTCGTAGCCGGAGAGCTCGCGGACGCGCGCGGAGACCTCGCGGGCGCGATCGAGCCGCAGCCCGGTGTCGATGCCGTACAGCGCCTCCAAGGCGAGCCCGACCTCGAGGAGGTTGGCGTTGCCCGCGCGCTCGCCCATGCCGTTGATCGTGCCGTGGATCCAGCGGGCGCCGGCCTTCGCGGCCGCGACGGCCGAGGCGGTGGCCAGGCCGAAGTCGTTGTGGCCGTGGAAGTGCACCGGCACGTCGGGCCCCAGGAGGTCGACGGCGCGCCCCACCAGGGCTGCCGCGGCCTCCGGCGTGGCGATGCCGAGCGTGTCGACGACCGCGACCTCCTTCGCGCCGGCCTCGACGGCAGCGGCGTAGGCCTGGTCGAAGAAGTCCGGCTGGGCGCGGGTCGAGTCGACGCCGAAGAAGGCCACCGTCACGCCCTGGCCGGCCGCGAAGGACACGGCCTTGCGGATGCGCTCGAGCATCGTCTCGCGCGGAACGCCGATGGCCTCGAGCTTCAAGTCGGAGATCGGCGACTCGATCACGGAGGCGCGGACGCCGAGCTCGATCAGCGCCTCGACGTCTGCCTGCACCGCGCGCGAGAAGCCCCAGACCTCGGCCTCGAGACCCGCGGCCATTATCAGCTCGAACGCTCGGCGGTCGTCCTCGGAGACGCGCGGGAACCCGGCCTCGATCCGCCCGATGCCCAGTTCGTCGAGCGCCCTGGCGATCTCGAGCTTGTCCTCCGCGGAGAGCACGACGCCGACCGTCTGCTCGCCGTCGCGGAGGGTCGTGTCGTAGAGGCCGATCGCGCCGGTCTCCCGGTAGGCGTCGTTGAGGCCGCCGGTCCAGACCTTGTCGCCGTCGATCACGTCGCGCGGAAGTCGTCGGGATAGGGAGAAAGCTGCTCGGCGCCCGTGGCCGTGACAAGGAAGTTGTCCTCGAGGCGGAGGCCGCCTCCACCCTCCCAGTAAGCCCCCGGTTCGATCGCCAGCACCATGCCCTCCTGGATCATGCCTTGGCCGGCCTGGTGCGCATAGGGCGGCTCGTGCGCGCGGGCGCCGACGCCGTGCGCGACCGGGTGTGACGGCTGTCCGGGGTAGCCCGCCTCGGCGAGCCCGTCGCGGATGAGGACGTCGAGCTCGGCGAGGCTCGCGCCGGGCTGTACGTGGTCGATGGCGGCCCGGTAGACCGCGAGCAGCTGCTCGAGGAGCTCGTCGTACTCCGGAGTCAGATCGCCGGGGCAGACGTTCTTCGTGTGGTCGCACCAGTAGCCGTCGACGCAGACCCAGATCTCGAACAGGGTCGGCTCGCGCTCCTGCACGGGCCGGTCGCCGGTTGCGGTGAAGGTGCGGATCCCCGGCCCCGACCAGACGAGCGCGAACCCGCGTGCCAGCTCGACCTGCCCCCGGTAGCCGGTGCCCTGCCCGTGGACGAAACCCTCCCACAGCGCCCCGGCCTCGCTCTCCTTCATGCCAGGCCGCAGCTCGCGCCGGACGTGCTCCATCGCCTCGGCCGCAAGCTCGTTTGCCAGGCGCATGCGCTCGATCTCCTGCTCGGTCTTGATCGCGCGGGCCTCGACGAGGAGCGGCGTCGCATCCTCGGCCGGACCGAACGCTTCGAAGAAGGCCTGCGTGTACGTCGTCGGCTCGCCCACCATGCGGTCGGAGGCCTGGGTGCCCAGGGAGAGCTCGAGCCCGACGCGCCCGTAGCCGCCGGCGCGCACGACCTCCTGGGCCAGCTCGACGGCCCGTGCGGTCGGCGGCCGCGGGTCAGTCTCGGCGTAGCCCTTGAACAGACGGATGTCCGTCGTCCAGGCCGTCCGCTCGGCGTCGGCCTGCTGGGGCTCGAGGGCGATGAGCGTCATCTCGCCCTCCCGCGGGAACACGACCGCGTCGTACCCCTTCATGGGCCAGTAGTTCGAGAGATAGAGGACGTTGTCGGGCGCGCGGACGACCAGCGCGTCGAAGTCCTGGTCTGCCATCAGGCGGCGGACACGGTCGAGCTTTGCGTCGTCCGCCGGCCAGCTCAACGACACGCTTCCGGCGCAGACCTGCGCGCCACGCGCGCGACTTTCGACGTTAGGCTCGAGCCATCGGGTTGGGGAGGTGGGTCTCCCGTCAAGACGCGTCTAACCGATGTGCCGCGGCTCACCATCGCACCCGCGGCGGGGCGGGCTCTCCGTGGGCCTCCTGCCAGGAGACCACGGGGTTGCGCAGCACGCCGATCCGCTCGATCTCGCCCTCCATGACGTCGCCCGGCTTCAGGTACAGCGACGCGGCGTCCTCACTGAACCCGGCGACGCCGGAGACCGTCCCCGTGGAGAGCACGTCCCCGGCGCTGTAGCCCAGCGCCGAGTAGTGGGAGAGGATCTCGGGGATCGTCACCGACATCCGTCCCGAGTGGGAGACCTGCCGGGGCTCGCCGTTCACGCGCAGCTCCATGGCCAGATCGTGCGGGTCCGGGATCTCGTCGGGCGTGACGATCCACGGCCCGAGCGGGCAGAACGTGTCGATCGCCTTGCAGTACGAGAAGACGCCCGACTCCATCTCGCGCCGCTGGATGTCGCGCGCGGTGACGTCGTTGAAGATCACGTAGCCGCCGATGTAGTCGGCCGCGTCCTCCGGCCCGAACCACTTCCCGGGCTTGCGCAGGACGACCGCGAGCTCGAGCTCGTAGTCGAGCTCCTCGGTCAGGTGCTCCGGATACACGACCGGGTCGTCGGGGCCGACGATCGCGTCCGTGTTCTGGAAGAAGACGATCCACGGCGCGATCTTGTGTGACCAGCCCACGCGCTTCGACTCCTCCTCGTGCTCGCGGAAGTTGCCGGCCGTGTGGAAGAACTTCTTCGGCACGATCGGCGCCCGCAGCCGCGCGCCCTCGAGCGGGACGCGCTCGCCGGTCTCGTCGGCGCCGCCGCGCTCGAAGTACGTCCGCATGTCGGAGACATCGAGGACGGCGATCTCCTCACCGTCGACCGCGCCGACCCGCCCCTCGTCGAACGTGACGAGTTTCACTCCACTACCCCGCAGACCGCCTTCGCCACGTTCGCGTACACCTCCGCCGTCTTGACCAGGCCCTCGATCTCGAGGTTCTCCCCCAGCTCCGCGTCGGGCAGTCCGCTCGACGTCCCGTAGTTCACGGTAGCGATGCCGTAGCGCGTGAGGACGGAGGCGTCGGAGAACCAGCGCGTCACGTCGCGCTCGGGCGCCGCGCCGAAGACCTCCTCGTGCGCGGCTTCGAGCGCCTGCACGAGCTCGTGACCCTCGTCGATCTCCGCGCCGGGGGCGGTGACGTAGACCTCGGCGTCCACACCGTCGAGGCCGCGCGCGAACTCGAGCGCCTTGCGCCGTGCCTCGGCCATCGGGACGGAGGGAGGCACGCGCAGGTCGACGAAGAGGTCGGTCTCGTGAGGCGTGCGCGAGACCCGCCAGCCGAAGCCGCCGCGGATCGCACCGACGTTGGCCACGCCTCGCTCGCCCTCGTAGCTCATCTCCTCCTCCCAGTGCGGCAGCCACTCGAGGACGGCATCGAGCACGGCGCGCATGCGAACGATGGAGTTCTCCTCCAGGCGGCCGGCGCTGAACGCCGTGTGGATGAACGGCCCGCGTGTGCGCAGGCGCATCCAGAGCGTCCCGAAGTGCGCGAGGACGACCTTGTTCTCCGTCGGCTCGCCGAGCACGCACATGTCGGCCGCTCCGCCGTGACCGACCAGGTACCGGGAGCCCGCCGCGTAGCCGCGGTACTCGGCGCCCTGGGCCTCGCCCTCTTGCGTCTTCTCGATCTCGCCCGCGACGGCGGCGATCTGCACGTCTCCTTTCAGGCGCACGCCGGCGTCCTGCAGCGCCCGCACCGCCTCGACATAGCACGCGACCGCGCCCTTCATGTTCGAGATGCCGAGGCCGTAGATCCGCCCGTCGCGCTCGAACCCCGCGGGCTGGAACCCGGGGATGCCCTGGAGCCACGGCTCGCGGCCCGAGTACGACGTGTCGAGGTGCCCGTTGAACATCAGCGTCGGACCCCCGCCGGTCCCCGCCCACGTCCCGAGCACGTTCGCGCGGCCCTCCTCGACCTGTTGCCACTGCACCTGGAGGCCGAGGGACGCGAGCTCGTCGCGCATCAGCTCGGCGGCCGCCTGCTCGGAGCCCGTGAACGACGGCGTCGACACGAGCCGGATCGCGAGCTCGACCAGCCGGCGCTCGTCGATCATCGGACCTGCGGCAGGACGCGCTCGCCGAAGAGCTCGAGCTGGCGGTGCCGGTCCTCGCCCCAGAGCTCGAGCATGACGTGCGTGCAGCCGGCCTCGCGGTACTCCTCGATCGCCGCGATGCAGTCGTCGGGCGTCCCGGCGATCGGCTTGCAGCGGTCGAGCAGGGAGTCGGTCACCTTCTCCTTCGCCGCCAGCCGCCCGCCGCGCTCCATCGCCTCTGCGACGGGCGCAAGCTCGTCCATCTCGATCTCCGCGAGCTCGAGGAGCGTGTCGGCCGAGCCCTTGATGTTCTGGAACTTGTTCGCCAGGTACATGGCCGCGATCTCACGGGCGCCGTCTCGGCCGGCGTCGCGGTCCGACTCGTGGATCGAGGCGACGATCGTGCAGCCGATGTCGATGTCCGCCTGCACGTTGTCGCGGGTGTAGCGGACGAAGGCGGGCGTCGTGATCGAGGGCGTCAGGCAGCCGTCGCCGATCTCGCCCGCGAGCGCCTGCATCTTCGGCGCGGTTGCGGCCACGTAGACCGGCGGGACCTCGCGCGGCGTCTCCGCTTCCTCGGCCAGTGCGGGCACGGAGGCGCTCCAGGTCTCGCCCTCGTACTCGAAGGCGCCGCCCCCGAGCACGCCGCGGGTGATCGCCACGGCGTCGCGCATCGGGCCGAGTGTCTTCTTCGTCTGCATCCGGGCGTTGTTCAGGAAGATCTTCGACGTTCCGAAGCCGAGCAGGAAGCGCCCCGGACCGGCGGCCTCCTGGACGACGCGCGCGTCCATCGCCGCCTGCACGGGATGGCGCGTGAACGGGGAGATGATCCCCCACCCGACGGCGATCCGCTCGGTGCGCTCCGCGATCAGGGCGGAGACGACCGTCGAGGAGCGCGCCTCCATCCCGTGCTTGCGCCACCACGGGTAGGCCTCGGCGAGCCAGATCGTGTCCATGCCGACGCGGTCCATGACCTGCGCCGTCTCGAGCATTTCCTCGAGAGGCTCCATCGTCAGTTGCATGACGCCGATGCGGAAGGGCTGGGCCATGGCGTCTCGGAGCCGCGCCGGCCGGCTACGCGCCCTTGGCTGCGACGCGGGCGTCGAGCGCGTTCAGCACCTGCTCGACCTGCTGGTTGACGATCGGCTGGACGACCCGCTGGCCCATGCTCGCCACCTGGCCGAGGATGCGGACGTCCGCTTGCCAGCGCATGTCGGTCCCGCCGCCGTCCTCGCTGAGGTCGAACTGGGTCTCCATGCTCATGATCGCCCCCACGCCCTTGCCCTTCGCGTTCAGGCTCGCGTGCTCCGGCGGCCGCGACTCGGTCTTCTCGAAGTCGATGCTCATCTTCATGCTCCCGAGCCCGAGCGGCACCTTCACCTTGGCCTTCCAGTGGGTGTCGTCGACGATCTCGAAGCTCTCGACGCCGGGCATCAGGCCCGCCATCTCGGCCGGGTCGTTGAGGACCTCCCAGACGCGATCCCTCGACGCTTCGTAGCGACGCGTCCCTTCGACTCTCACGTGCCTGACACCTCGATGCCGGCGCGGCTCGCGGCCGGGTCCTGGATGAGCTCCCAGACCCGGTGGTACGGGTTGTGGCTCTCCGTCACGATCGGGTTCCCGAGCGGGCGCAGCGCGTCCTGGAGCGCGGCGCAGACCGCGTGGATGCCCGCGCCGCCGCCCTCTCCCATGCCCTTCGTCCCGAGGGAGTTGAACGGCGAGGGCGACTCGATGAAGCCCGTCTTCAGGGGCGGCATGTCGAGCGCGTGCGGGACGTGGTAGTCGTAGAAGTTGCTCGTCAGAAGCATCCCGTCCTCGTCGTAGGGGAACGTCTCGAACGTCGCCGCGCCGAGCGCGTGCGCCGTGGCGCCGTGCACCTGGCCCTCGACGATCTGCGGGTGGATGCGCGTCCCGCAATCGTCCACGGCCGCGTAGTCGACGATCTCGTAGACGCCCGTCTCGCGGTCGACCTCGACCACGCACGCATGGATCTGCGTCGCGTACGTGAGCGTCAGGTTCCCGAACTTCCGCTCGTGGTCCGGCACCTGGAACGGCGGCCGGTACACGTAGCGGCAGTTGAGCGTGACGTCGTCGAGGTCCGGCGGCAGGCCGGCGTTGTTCACGTTGATGATCGCGCCGCAGGCCATGAAGGGGAGCGCGGCCTCCGGCATGTCGCGCCGCTTGGCCATCCCCTCCTCGAGCACGATGTCGTCCGGGCCGTCCGCGCCGAGGATCACGGCGGCGAGCCGCCGGATCTGCGAGTGGAGCTCGAGCGTCGCGCCCTTCACGGCCTCGAGGCCGGTGACGGCGAACTGGCTCGCGTACGTCCCCGAGAAGCCCGCGTGCGAGTTCCAGTAGCTGTCGTGTCCCGCGCGGACGTGCACGTCGTCGGGCGTGATGCCGAGGATGTCGGCCACGATCTGCGAGGTGACCGTCTCGTGGCTCTGGCCCTGGGGCGTCGTGCCGAGGGTGACGACGACCTCCCCGAAGATGTCGAGCCGCACGGTGGCGACCTCGTTGTTGCCCGAGAACTGGAGCTCCGGGTTGAGGAGCTGCGACTGGCCGAAGTTGTTCGTCCCCGAGTCGAGCGTGGAGCCGATCCCGAGGCCTAGCAGCTTCCCGCGCGACTCGGCGTCCTTCCGGCGCTCCTCGAGCTTGTCGTAGCCGACGAGGTCGAGCGCGATGTCGAGGCACCTCGCGTAATCGCCCGAGTCGTAGACGCAGCCGTTGGGCGTCTCGTAGGGCATCTCCTCGGCCTTGATGTAGTTGCGCTTGCGCACCTCGACCGGGTCGAGCTCCAACTCGTGGGCCACCACGTCGATCACGCGCTCCGTGAACCAGAGCTGCTGCATGCGCGAGTAGCCGCGGTTCGGAGCCGTCGGCGACTTGTTCGTACAGGCCTGCGTGAAGTCGACGCGCACGTGGCGCCAGCGGTAGCAGCCCGGCGTCACCTGCGCCCAGATGATGCAGCCGAGCGGCTCGTAGCGCGGGAAGGCGCCGGCGTCGTCGAACGCCTTGACCTTGAAGCCGAGCATCGTGCCGTCGGCCTTCACCGGCACCTCGATGTCGAGGAACGTGCGCTCGTTGCCGTGCGTGTTCGCCGTGTGCTGGTCCGTGCGCCACTCCGTCCACTGCACGGGCCGGTTGAGCTTCCGCGCCAGCAGGCAGAGGGCGACGAAGTACGGGTGCAGCGTGATCTTGTTGCCGAAGCCGCCGCCGATGTCCTGCGTGACGATGCGGAGCTTGTCGGTGCCGACGCGCAGCGCGGGGGCCATCCAGACGATCCCGATCCCCGGCATCTGGTGGTTGCAGTGCAGCGTCCACTGGGCCATGCCCCGGTCGTACTCGACGAGCGCGCCGGCGCACTCCAGCGGCGTGGAGGAGAAGCGGTGGAAATAGAGGCGGTCGATCTTGACGACGTGGTCGGCCTCGGCCAGCGCCTCGTCGAAGTCGCCCCACTCGAAGGTCCCCGACCAGACGACGTTCGAGCCGGCCTCGTCATGGAGGATCGGCGCGCCGGGCTCGACTGCTTCGACCGCGTCGAGGACCGGCTCGAGTGGCTCGTACTCGACCTCGACCAGCTCGGCGGCGTCGCGCGCCAGCTCGCGCGTCTCGGCGACGACGGCGGCCACGGGCTCGCCGGCGAAGCGGACCTTGCCGACTGCGAGCGCGTAGTCGCGGATCTCGCTCCCCGGCGGCGTCGACATCTCGAAGAACGGATCCGTCTGCGCCGCGACCTCCTCGCCGATCAGCGTCCCGTACACGCCCTCGACCGCCTCGGCGGCGGAGACGTCGATGGAGACGATCCCGGCGTGGGCGTACGGCGACCGAACGAAGTGCACGTAGCCCATGCCGTGGCGCTTGACGTCGTCGAAGAAGACGCCCTCGCCCTGTACGAGGCGCTTGTCCTCCTTGCGCGGGATGCTCGTGCCTGCGAAGCCCTTCTGCGGGGCCTCGACCTGGTCTGGGGCGACGGTCGTCATGCCGGCACCTCCCCTCGGGCGGCGGCGTCGATCGCCTCGACGATGTTCACGTAGCCGGTGCAGCGGCAGATGTTGCCCTGGATCGCCCGGCGAATCTCGTTCTCGGTCGGCTCCGAGTTGTTGTCGAGCAGGTGCTTCGCGCTCATCAGCATCCCCGGCGTGCAGTAGCCGCACTGGAGCGCGTGGTGGGCCGAGAAGGAGCGCTGCAGCGGGTGCAGCTCGCCGCCCGCCGAGAGCGACTCGACCGTCTCGATGGACGTGCCGTCGGCCTGCACGGCGAGGAGCATGCAGGACTTCACCGCCAGCCCGTCGACGATCACGGTGCACGCGCCGCAGTTGCCGGTGTCGCAGCCGATGTGGGTCCCGGTGAGGTCGAGCTCGTCCCTGATGAAGTGGACGAGCAGCCGGCGAACGTCGATCTCGCGCTCGTAGGAAGCGCCGTTGACCGTGACGCTGATCGCCTTGCTGGTGACCGGTTCCACCTAGCTCCCTTCCTTCGCGTCGGCAACCGCCCGAGCGGCCACGACCGCTGCGAGGTGGCGCCGGTAGTCGGCGGATCCGTGGACGTCGGACGGCGGGTCGATCGCCGCGGCGCCGACCGCCTCGCGCACAGCCTCGTCCTCGGCCGCCGCCGTCAGCAGGACCGGGGTTGCGGAGACGCAGCCGAGCGCCACGCGGGCCTCCCCGCCGTTTACGGTGGCGGCCGCGTTGACGATGCACGTCCCGTCGGCGCCGATCGTGATCGCGGCGAAGCCGTCGCCCGCGCCGTCCAGCGCGCGGCAGCGTGACCTTCGTCAGGAGCTCGCCGGGGCCGACGGCGGTCATGTACACCCCGAGGAAGAACTCCTCGGCGGAGACCTCGCGCTCGCCGTCGGTGCCGACGATCGTCATGGTCGCGCCGGCCGCGACCATCACCGGCGGCAAATGGTTCGTGGGGTCGTTCGAGCAGATGTTCCCGCCGACGGTCCCGCGGTTGCGCACCTGCACGTCGGCGATCTGCGCGGCGACGTCGGCGAGGATCGGCCGGACGTCCTTCACGTCGGCCGACGTGATGACCTGCGAGTAGGTCGCCATCGCGCCGAGCTCGAGCCCGCCGTCGCCCGTCTTCGCGATCGTGCGCAGGTCGTCCAGGTCGGCGAGATCGACGAGCACGTCGGGCGCGGCGGCACGTGCCTTCATGACGTTGACGATCGTCTGGCCGCCCGCGAGAGGCCTCGCGCCGTCGTTCTCGGCGAGGAGACGCACGGCGTCGTCAACGCTGGCAGGACGCGCGTACCCGACCTCGCTCAGCAGCATGCCGAGCGATCCTAACGAACGGGATGAGCCGCCCGTCAAGCGAGGAGGGAACGGACGGAGCCGCTGCAAAGAAGGTCGATTCGGCAGCCGACGCCGTATATGGTTGGCCGCCGCAGGCGTCTAACCACTCCGCTGAGCCGCCGTCAGAGAGAGTGAAGGTGAGGCCCATGTCCGAGGTCACGGTTCACCACGACGGCTTCCGCCCCACACGCGGGGCCGCGTAGGTCGGTGGGCCGCCATGTGACCGACGAGTCCTCGGCCGAGGCTCGCCAGATCGACGGGGACACCGCCACGACGCGGGTCACCATCGGGCCCGGCTTCGGCTGCGACGCGCTCGAGCAGCGTGTCATCCGCTTCGGCCCGGGGCTCTCGAAGCCCCACGGAGGCGGGTCGCGCGAGGAGCTCCTCTTCGCGGTCTCGGGGGTGGGCACCGTCACGGTCGGCGGCACACGGCACGAGCTCGGGCCCGAGACGGGGATCCTCGTCGCTCCCGGCGAGCGCTACGAGGTGGAGAACCAAGGCCCGGAGGAGCTCGTACTGGTGTCCGTGCTGGCACTCGAGCCCGACGACGAGGACGCGAGCGGAGCAGGGCGGCGCGCCGTCCGCCTCGCTGACCAGCGGGCCTACCCGGCCGGCAAGGACCGGGAGTTCCGCTACGTGGCGAACGAGGAGGTGGGCTGCAGGACGGTGACGCAGTTCGTGGGGTCGATCCCCCCGGGCCGCGCGAAACCCCACTACCACACGTACGAGGAGGTGGCGTACATCCTCGAGGGTGAGGGCGTGCTCCACATCGGCGGCGAGAGCTCGACCGTGCGGGCGGGCTCGTGCATTCACTTTCCGCCGCGAGAGCCGCACATTCTCGAGAACGTCGGCACGGGGACGCTCAGGGTCCTCGGCGTCTTCCATCCGGCCGGCGACCCCTCGATGGCGTACAACGTCCCAGAGGCCCAAGAAGAGGAGGAAAGCGTATGAAGACCCCCCGTTTCTGGCTTCTGCTGGCGCTTGTCGCCGTGCTTGCAGTCGCGGCGACCGCCTGCGGCGGCGACGACGACGATGACGACGACGGCGCCGCGGCCCCCGAGACGACGGACGGCGACACCGGCATGGCCATGGTGGACTGCGCCGCGTCCATCGGGATCATGGGGCCGTTCACCGGCGATGTCGCGGCGATCGGTCAGGAGCAGCTGAACTGGGCGAAGTTCGCGGTGGACACCTTCAACGAGGAGCACGGCACCACCTTCGAGCTCGTCGAGGGCGACACGCAGCTCGACCCGGCGCAGGCCTCGGTGGTCGCGCCGCAGTTCGTGGACAACGACGCGATCGTCGCGGTCGTCGGGCCCGCGGGCAGCCAGGAGGTCGACGCCGTCGGAGGGATCTACGCCGACGCCAGCATGGCCTTCATCTCGCCTTCGGCCACGGCCACGAACCTGACGGAGGACTACGAGACCTTCTACCGGGTCGTGCCGACCGACGCCGACCAGGGCCCCACCGACGCGACGTACATGGTCGAGGAGCTCGGGGCGCAGAACGTGCTCATCATCGACGACCAGAGCTCGTACTCGACAGGCCTTGCCGACTCGACGACCGCCGCCCTCGAGGACGGCGGCGCTACGGTCACCCGCGAGTCGGTCAGCCAGGACCAGACGGACTTCTCGTCGCTGGTCTCGGCCGTCGCCGACGACACGGACGTGGTCTTCCTGCCCTGGCAGGTGGCCGCCAACGCACAGCTCTTCGGCAACCAGCTCGCCGAGCAGCAGAAGGACGTGGTCATCTTCGGGTCGGACGGCCTCTTCTCGCCGGACGACTTCAAGATCGCCGGGTCGTACGTCTCGTCGTTCGCACCCGACATCACGGGCCTCGACGATCCGGCCATCCAGGAGATGGTGGCCGCGTTCGAGGACGAGTACGGCGACTTCGGCACCTTCGGACCGCCCACCTTCGCGGCGACCACCGTCGTGATGGAGGCGGCCACGGCCGTCTGCGAGAGCGGCGAGGAGCCGACGCGCGAGGCGGTCCTCGAGCAGATGGACCAGACCGACCTCCCGGAGTCGATCCTGGGCCAGCCGATCGCCTTCACGGAGAACGGCGACATCCAGGACGCGACGTTCTTCATCTTCCAGGTGCAGGACGACGGGAGCTACCAGCTCGTCGAATAGTCGATCCCGGACCCAGCCGTGCGGCCCCCACGCGGGGCCGCACGGCTGACCGGCCACAGAGACCCCGATGGACGTCGACTTCTTCGTTCAGCAGCTTGTGAACGGGCTGACCCTGGGGAGCGTCTACGCCCTCATCGCGCTCGGCTACTCGATGGTCTACGGGATCCTGAAGCTCCTGAACTTCGCCCACGGCGAGGTCTACATGTTCGGCGCGTTCATCGGGTACTTCGTGCTGAGCGCGCTCGGGGGATCCGCCTCGCCGTCGATCCCGGTCGCTCCCCTGCTCGTGATCATGTTCCTGGCGGCCATGCTCGGCGCCGGCCTGCTCGGAGTCGTGATCGAGCGCTACGCCTACCGGCCGCTTCGAAACGCGCCCCGCATCGCGCCGCTGATCAGCGCCATCGGCGTCTCCTTCTTCCTGCAGGCGAGCGCGCTCCTGCTCTTCACGGCGCAGTTCCGCACGTACGACACGCCGCAGCTGATCCCGCCGACGAAGAGGCTCGACGTCGGTCCGCTGCACATCTCCCTCACGCGCATCATCGTGATCGTCTCGACCTTCGCGCTCATGATCGGCCTGACGCTCCTCGTGAGCAGGTCTCGTCTCGGCAAAGCGATGCGGGCGGTCTCCTACGACCGCGAGGCCGCGGCGATGATGGGCATCGATCCCGACCGCGTGATCGTGGCGACCTTCTTCATCGGCTCCGCGCTCGCCGGGGCAGCCGGAGTCATGTTCGGGCTCGTCTTCGAACGGGTCTTCCACCTGATGGGCTTCACCGCCGGGCTCAAGGGCTTCACCGCGGCCGTCATCGGCGGCATCGGGAACATCCCCGGCGCGATGCTCGGCGGGCTCATCATCGGGCTCGCCGAGTCGTTCTCGACCGGCTACATCTCGTCGACGTTCCAGAACCTGATCGTCTTCGGAATCCTCATCGTCATCCTCCTCGTCCGCCCGACCGGGCTCCTCGGCTCGCCGGTGCTGAAGAAGGTCTGAGAGAGCGATGTCCCGCATCGGCAGCGACGACTGGGTCGAGCAGCAGGAGCTCCGCTCCGAGTACTACACGGGGCTGACCGGGCCGGCGCGGAAGGCCTTCGACAGGGTCGGGCCCGGGCCGCGCTTCTTCGCCTTCCTGGCGATCTGCGCCATCTTTCCGTTCTTCCCGTCCGTCGCCGACTCGGACTTCCTGATCCGCGTCGGCGTCAACGTGCTCCTCTTCGCCCTGCTCGCGCTCGGCCTCAACATCGTCGTCGGCTGGGCGGGTCTCCTCGACCTGGGCTACGTCGCCTTCTACGGCTTCGGCGCCTACATGTACGCGTGGCTCTCGTCGGGCCAGTTCGACATCCATCTGCCCACGGAGCTCGTGATCCCGATCGTGATCACGGCGTCAGCGTTACTGGGGCTCCTCCTGGGCATGCCGTCCTGGCGGCTCGTCGGCGACTACCTCGCCATCACGACGCTCTTCTTCGCACAGATCTTCGTGGAGCTGATGCTCAACCTCGACCGGCTCACACCGCCGTGGTCGGACGAGCCGCTCGACGTGACCGGCGGCCCGAACGGCATCCCGGGCCTCGACGACATGCGGATCTTCACGATCGACATCGAGCAGACGCGGGACTACTACTTCCTGCTGCTCGTCATCTTCGCGGTGGTCGTCGTCGGGCTCTACTACATCAACGAGTCGCGGACCGGCCGCGGCTGGCGCGCCTCCCGCGAGGATCCCCTCGCCGCCGAGCTCATGACCACGCCGGTCAACCGGCTGAAGCTGCTCGCGTTCGCGATGGGCGCCGCCGTCGCGGGACTGACCGGCTCGATCTTCGCGGCCGTGCAGACAGGCGTCTTCCCGCAGAACTTCGAGGTGGCGCTCCTGATCATGATCTACGCCGCCCTCATCCTCGGAGGCGCCGGCTCGATCTCGGGCGCCGTGCTCGGGGCGGTCATCATCGCCGCCGTGCCCGAGATCCTGCGCACCCCGGAGAACGCGAGGTACCTGTTCTACGGGGTCCTGATCGCGTCGCTCCTGATCGTCGTGCGCCCGTGGAAGCGGGTCGCAGGGATCTTCGCCGCCGTCATCGTCTTCGGCTTCGCGGTCCACGAGATCGTCGCCTTCATCTGGCCCGACGTCGTGGTGGGGGTCGAGGACGGCGGGCTCGGCGGCCTCCTGGACTCCTGGGTCCTCGTCATCGACAACCACGAGACGCTCGTCAACTTCGCGTTCGTCTTCCTCGTCGCCGCGGTCCTGATCCTCACCCAGCTGCGCGGGGATTCCCGCACGCTCCTCCTGATCCCGACGATCTACCTGGCCGCGTTCGTCTGGGAGAACCGCCTCGTCACCGAGCCGAGCGTCACGCGCCAGCTGCTCTTCGGCGCCATCCTGATCGCCATGATGACCAAGCGCCCGCAAGGGCTCCTCGGAACGCCGCGCGTGGAGAATCCGATCTGATGAGCGCGCTGCTCGAGCTCAAGGACGTGAGCAAGGGGTTCGGCGGCCTGCAGGTCATCGGGCACCTCGACCTGACCGTGAACGAGGGCGAGATCGTCAGCGTCATCGGCCCGAACGGCGCGGGGAAGACCACGCTCTTCAACCTCGTCACCGGGATCTACCACCCGGACGACGGCGACATCGTCTTCGCCGGCAAGAGCGTTGTCGGCATGGAGCCGCACAAGATCGCCAACCTCGGGATCGCCCGGACCTTCCAGACGCTCCGGCTCTTCCTGAACATGACAGTCAAGGAGAACGTCATGGCGGCGACCTACGGGAAGACCAAGGCGCACTGGTTCCAGTCCGCCCTGCGCACACCGGCCTCACGGCGCGAGGAGAAGGAGGTCGAAGCGCTGGCGGAGGAGCGCCTCGCCTTCTTCGGCAAACGCCTGATCGGCTACCGCATGGAACAGCCGGCCTACAGCCTCTCCTATGCGAACCGCCGAAGGCTCGAGATCGCCAGAGCGACCGGCACCAGCCCGCGCATGCTGCTGCTCGACGAGCCGGCGGCCGGCATGAACCCGGTCGAGACGCACGAGATCACCGAGCTGATCGCCCGCCTCCGAACGGAGGGCGGCTACACGATCCTCGTCATCGAGCACGACATGCACGTCGTCGAAGGCATCTCCGACCGCGTCGTGGCGCTCGACCACGGCGTCAAGATCGCCGAGGGCACGCTTCGAGCAGGTGGCCACGGACGAGCGCGTGATCGAGGCCTACCTGGGGGCCAAGGCGGTCCGCGAAGAGACGGAGGGCCCGGAGTGAACGACGCCCGCCCGCAGCCCTTGCTCCGCCTCGACGAGATCAACACCTACTACGGGCAGATCCACATCCTCCAGGGCGTCTCGCTCGAGGTGCAGCCCGGCGAGCTCGTGTGCCTGCTCGGCGGCAACGCGTCCGGGAAGTCGACGACGCTGAAGACGATCCTCGGCATCGTCACGCCCCGCAGTGGGCGAGTCGAGTTCGCCGGCGAGGACGTGACCGACCGTTCGACGAGCTACCGGGTCGGGTGCGGGATGGCGATCGTCCCCGAGAACCGCCGCGTCTTCGCGCCCATGACCGTGCTCGAGAACCTCGAGATGGGCGCGTACCTGCGCAAGGACGACCTCACCGAGGACTACCAGCGGGTCTACGACCTCTTCCCGCTCCTCTACGAGCGCCGCTCGCAGCTCGCGGGGACGCTCTCGGGCGGGGAGCAGCAGATGCTCGCCATGGGCCGCGCGCTCATGTCGCGCCCGCGGCTGCTCCTCATGGACGAACCGTCGATGGGCCTTGCGCCTATCCTCGTAGAGAAGAACTTCGAGATCATCAAGCAGGTGCACGAGACCGGAGTCGCCATCCTCGTCGTCGAGCAGAACGCCAACGTCTCCCTCGGGATCGCCGACCGCGGCTATGTCCTCCAGACGGGCAACGTCGTCCTGGCCGACCGTGCCGACGCGCTGCTTGCCCACGAAGACCTCAAGAAGGCCTACCTTGGCCGCTAAGGTCGCGACCGAGGCGCTGCCCGCCCGGATCCGGCACCGCTTCCCGATCCTGGAGCGGCTCGTCTACGTGAACAGCTGCTCGCAGGGGGCGCTCTCGGACTCCGTGCGCGCGGCCTACGAGGCCTACCTCCACGACTGGGACGAGAAGGGCGCTCCCTGGGAGTACTGGGTGGAGCGCGCCGAGACCGTGCGCGCGGCCTTCGCCGGGCTCGTGGGCGCGGACGCGGACGAGGTGGCGGTCACGACCTCGCTCTCCGCCGGGGTCAGCGCGCTCATGTCCGGCCTCCGCTTCGAGGAGGGCCGGTCGAAGATCGTCATCTCCGACTTCGAGTTCCCCACGGTCGGCCAGATCGCCCACGCCCAGGAGCAGCGGGGCCGGCAGGTCGTCCACGTTCCGCAGGACGACGACTCGACCATCCCGCTCGAGCGCTTCGAGGAGGCGATCGACGAGGAGACGGCGCTCGTCGCCGTGACGCACACGTGCTACCGCAACGGGAGCCGCGTGGACGTCGAAGGAGTCGTCCGGCTCGCGCACGAGCGCGGCGCGCTCGTCCTCGTCGACGCCTATCAGGCCGCGGGAGCGATCCCGATCGACGTGCGCGCGCTCGACGTCGACTTCCTGGCCGCCGGGACGGTCAAGTATCTCCTCGGCTCCGCAGGGCTCGCCTTCCTCTACTGCCGCAGCGAGCTCGTCGAGCGCATCCGGCCGACCAGCACCGGCTGGTTCGCCGACGAGGACATCTTCCTGATGGACATCTACGACTACTCGCCCGCGCCGACGGCCCGCCGCTTCGAGCACGGGACGCCGCCGATCCCGAGCATCTACGCGGGGATCGCGGGCCTCGAGCTCGTCCAGGAGATCGGCGTCGCCGAGGCCCAGGAGCACATCCGCGGCCTGACGGCCCAGCTCGCCGACGGGCGTGGACGACCTTGGCGGGCGCGTCGTCACCCCGCGCGACCCCGAGCGCAAGGGCCCGCTCGTCGCGATCGCCTCCACCGACGAGCACGCGCTCGTCGCCGCGCTCGGAGACGAGGGCATCGTCACCTCGTCGCGCGCCGGCAACCTCCGGGTCTCCTTCCACGGCTACAACACGAGCGAGGACGTCGCGGCAGTCGTCGCCGCGCTCGCGCGCCACCGCGACCTCCTGGCCTGAGGCCCCACGAACCTCCCAAGTAACACTTTGTTACTTGGTCAGTCTTCGGCCTGCGAGAGGGCGGTGAGCTCGTTGCGGGCGCGCCAGAGCTCGGGGTAACGGGTCTTGTGGACGAGGTTGCCGAGCACCTCGACCGGCGTGCCCTGCGTGCCCACGACCGAGTCGCCGATGATGCGCTCGACGAGCTTGTAGTGGTGGACGCGCCAGAGCGTGAGGCGCTCGTCCCACTCGATCAGGAGCTCGGCGAGCTGGTACAGCTCCTCGAACTCGCGGCCGCGCTGGTACATCTCGACGACCGTGATGCCCTGCTCACGCAGGAGCTCGTGGAAGACCTGGCCGAGCGGCGGCGAGACCTCCCGCACGCGCCTGAACCCTGGCGAGTCGAAGCCGCTGCCGTGCCCGAGCACGCGGCGCACCTCCTGGTACTCCCAGGGGGACATGTGCTCGAGCATGTGGAGCTGGTCGGCGAGGAGCTCGAGGCACTTGGTCGCGCGGCGGAGGAGCCGGATGGCCGCGGCCAGCTCACGGCGGCGCATGTGCTCGGTCGCGGTCTCGACCTCGAAGCAGGCGAGCTTGAGCCACAGCTCCTGCGACTGGTGCGTCGTCTGGAAGAGGAGCTCGTCGCGATGCTGCATCTCGTCGGGCGTCTTCTGGAGCGCGAGGAGCTCGTCGGTGCGGAGGTAGCGCTCGTAGTCGCTCTCCCCCGGCCCGGGCAGGATCGGCGCGAACTCGTCCTGGGCCGCGTGCTCGCTCATCCGGTGCAGGATACTTCCCGCTCGGTGGACTACCGAACACTCGGCCACACGGGCATCGAGGTCTCGCGCATCGCGCTCGGCTGCGGGAACTTCGGGGGGATCGGCTCGTCGCCCGCCTTCTTCGGGCAGGGAGAGAGCGAGGCCGAGGCCTTCGCGATCATGGATGCCGCTTGGGAGATGGGCATCACGCTCTTCGACACCGCCGACGCCTACGGGGGCGGCCGTAGCGAGCGGGCGATCGGGCGCTGGCTGTCTCAGCGCGGCCCCGAGGTGCGGGAGCGGATCGTTCTCTCCACCAAGGTCTTCCACTCCGTCGAGGGCGATCCGAGCGACCGCGGCCTGGCCCCCGACCGCATCCGGCGCCAGATCGAGGGCAGCCTCGAGCGACTCGGCGTCGACCACGTCGACCTCTACGTCATCCACGAGCCCGACCCGAACACCCCCGTCGGAGACACGCTGGCGGCCCTCGACGGGCTCGTCCGCGCCGGCAAGGTCCGGGCCGTCGGGACGAGCAACATGGACGTTGCCCAGCTCGACGAGGCCCTGCAGGCGAGCGAGGAGCGCGGCACCGTACGCTTCGACTGGGTGCAGAACTCCTTCAGCCTCCTGGAGCGAGACGACGAGGACGGCGTGCTCGACTTCTGCGCGCAGCACGGTCTCGGCTACACGCCCTTCAGCCCGCTGGCCGGCGGCTGGCTGACCGGCAAGTACCGGCGGGCCACGGCCTATCCGGAGGGGTCGCGCATGACCCTGCGCCCGGAGCCGTACCGAGGCCTCGAGGAGGAGAAGACCTACGACGGGCTCGACGCCTTGGAAGCGGCTGCAACGGAGCGCGGCGTCGACATGACCACGCTCTCGCTCGCCTGGGTCCTCTCCCAACCGGTCGTGACCGCGGCGATCCTCGGGCCCCGGCGTCCCGCCCACCTGGAGCCGGGACTCCGTGCGTTCGACCTCGAGCTCACGGACGCCGAGCGCGAGGAGCTAGGAGCGTTGTTCGCGTGAAGGCTTTGATCCTCGGCGAAGCGGACGTCGCGCAGCTCCTCCCCATGGACGAATGCGTCGAAGTGATGGCCGAGGCGCTCGAGGCCCTCGAGCGCGGCGAGATGCACCAGCCGCTCAGGTTCGTCGTCCGCCCGCCGGACGCGGCCGGCCTCCTCGGCCTCATGCCCGCCCACCGCTCGGGGCCCTCGGCCGCCTTCGGGCTCAAGGCCGTGTGCGTCATGCCCGGCAACCCCGCGCGCGGGCTGGACGCGCACCAGGGCGTGGTCATCCTCTCCGACGGCGAGACCGGCCAGGTGCGCGCCGTCGTCAACGCCTCGGCGATCACCGCGATCCGGACTGCTGCCGTCTCGGCGGTGGCGACGCGTCTCCTCGCCCGCGAAGGGGCGCGCGAGCTCGCAGTCCTCGGCGCGGGCGTGCAGGCGCGCTCGCACCTGGCCGCCATGGCGGTCGCGCGGGACTTCGAGGTCGCGCGCATCTGGAGCCGGACGCCCGAGCATGCGGAGGCCGCCGCCGTCGAGGCCGGGGTGCCGTTCCCGGTCGAGGTCGCGTTGAGCGCCGAGGACGCCGTCGCGAACGCCGATGTCGTCTGCACGACCACGTCCGCGCCTGAGCCGATCGTCCGCCGGGAGTGGCTCCGCGACGGCGTCCACGTCAACGCGGTCGGCTCCAGCATCCCGACCACCCGCGAGCTGGACACTGCCACGATGGCCGCCGCCTCCCTCTTCGTCGACCGCCGCGAGTCGACGCTCAACGAGGCTGGCGACTTCCTCTTCCCCCAGCAGGAAGGGGCGATCGGGCCGGAGCACATCCGCGCCGAGCTCGGCGAGCTCCTGGCGGGACGCGCCCAGGGGCGGACCTCGGACGACGAGCTCACCGTCTTCAAGTCCCTCGGCCTCGCCGTCGAGGACCTGGCCGCCGCGGAGCACGTCTACCGGCGCGCGCGCGAAACGGGCACCGGCACCGAGGTCGATCTCTGATCCCGCTCGAGGACATCCGCCGCGCGCGCGAGGTGATCGCGGGCACGGCCGTCCGCACGCCGCTCGTACGGCTCCATGTCGACGACGCGCCGGCGGAGATCTACCTGAAGCTCGAGAACCTCCAGCCCATCAACTCCTTCAAGATCCGCGGCGCCTACAACGCCATGTCGACGGCGCCGCCCGGAGAGCTCGCCGCGGGCGTGCTGACGACGAGCGCCGGCAACATGGCGCAGGGCGTCGGCTGGGCGGCCCGCGAGCTCGGCATTCCGTTCACCGTCATCGTCCCCGACCACGCGCCGCAGACGAAGCTCGACGCGATCGAGCGCCTCGGCGGCACGTACGTGAAGGTGTCCTTCGAGCGCTGGTGGCAGGCGCTGGAGGAGCGGAGCTACCCCGGGGTCGAGGGCTTCTTCGTCCACCCGGTCGAGGACGAGCCGGTCATGGCCGGGAACGGGACGATCGGCCTCGAGGTCCTCGAGGACCTTCCCGACGTGGACACGGTCATCGTCCCCTGGGGCGGCGGCGGGCTCTTCACCGGGATCGCGAGCGCGATCAAGGCCCTGCGGCCCGAGACGAGCATGCGGGTCGTCGAGCTCGAGACCTCCGCACCGCTCACGGCATCCGTGGCAGCCGGCGAGCCGCGCGAGATCGACTACAAGCCGAGCTTCGTCGACGGCGCCGGTGCACGGGCCCTGCTCCCGAAGATGTGGAACCTCGGCCGTCCGCTGCTCGACGGCACGGACGTCGTCACGCTGGACGAGACCGCGGCCGCCGTCCGCCTGCTCGCGGAGCGGGCCCGGGTCGTGGCCGAAGGAGCAGGCGCCCTCGCGGTCGCCTCCGCGCTCTCGGGCCGCTCCGGCGGGGGCAAGATCGTCGCCATCGTCTCGGGCGGGAACATCGACAGCAGCGTGCTCGCAACGATCCTCGCGGGCGAGACGCCGTAGGAGTATCCTCGCCCGCGAATGGGCGACGCGACGAAGATCACCCTCCCCGAAAGCGCGATTCCGGAGCGCTGGTACAACATCGCCGCGGACATGCCGAACCGGCCGCAGCCGGTTCTGCACCCGGGGACGGGAGAGCCGATCGGCCCGGACGACCTGGCGCCGCTCTTCCCGATGGAGCTGATCCTCCAGGAGGTCTCGCAGGACGCCGAGGTGCCGGTGCCCGAGGCCGTGCGCGACGTCTACCGCCTCTGGCGACCGACGCCGCTCTACCGCGCGCACCGGCTCGAGCAGGAGCTCGGCACGCGCTCGCGGATCTTCTACAAGTACGAGGGCGTCAGCCCGGCCGGGAGCCACAAGCCGAACACGGCCGTGGCGCAGGCCTACTACGTGAAGGAGTCGGGCCGCGCGCGGATCTCGACGGAGACCGGAGCGGGCCAGTGGGGCAGCGCCGTCTCGCTCGCGAGCAAGCTCTTCGGGCTCGAATGCAAGGTCTACATGGTCAAGGTCTCGTACGAGCAGAAGCCGTACCGGCGCTCGATGATGGAGACCTGGGGCGCGAGCGTCGTCGCGAGCCCCTCGGAGGACACGCAGTCCGGCCGCGCCATCCTCGAAGGCGACCCCGACTCTCCGGGGAGTCTCGGCATCGCCATCTCGGAGGCCGTCGAGGACGCCGCGCAGCGCGAGGACACCGCGTACTCGCTCGGCAGCGTCCTCAACCACGTCCTCATGCACCAGACGGTGATCGGGCAGGAAGCGATCGCCCAGATGGAGGAGGCCGGCGCCTTCCCCGACCTCGTCGCGGGCTGTGTCGGAGGCGGCTCGAACTTCGCCGGCCTGTCGTTCCCGTTCCTGCGCGAGAAGATCGCCGGACGCGACATCGACGTGCTCGCGTGCGAGCCCGCTGCGTGCCCGACGCTCACGCGCGGGCCGTACGCCTACGACTTCGGCGACACGGCGCAGCTCACCCCGCTCGTCCCCATGCACACGCTCGGCCACGACTTCATCCCGCCCGGAATCCACGCCGGCGGGCTCCGCTACCACGGCGTGGCGCCCCTCGTCTCGCAACTCGTCCTCGACGGGCTCGTACGGGCGGAGGCCTACGGGCAGACCGACGTCTTCGCCTCCGCCGTGCGCTTCGCACAGTGCGAGGGGATCATCCCCGCGCCCGAGGCGGCGCACGCCGTGCACGGCGTCATCCAGGCCGCTGCGCAGGCCGACGAGGAAGGGCGGGAGCGGACGATCCTCTTCAACCTCTCCGGCCACGGGCACTTCGACCTGGGCGCCTACGACGCCTACCTCCAAGGCAAGCTCGAGGACTTCGAGCTGCCGGAGGAGGAGATCGCCCGGGCGCTAGCGGCCATCGAGCCGCTGCCGAAGCCGGCCGTCGCCTAGTCGGCCGGCGCCGGAACGACGAGCGGCTGGAAGAGCTGCGGCCTGACCTGCGCCAGCAGCGCGGTCGCCTGGTCGTCGCCAAGGTCCAGCGCACGACGCGACCCCGCGCCCTGGCCCAGGTGCAGCGTCAGGGTGCACACGCCTGCGCGGCGCTGGCCGGGCGAGCTCCTCACCTCGAACGCGACCGCTGCGTCGGGGTCGAGCTCCGACCAGCGGCGCTGGAGGCTTCCCTCGCGCAGCGCGAGCCGGCGGCCGTCGAAGCGGTGCCCGAGCTGGCGGTGGCGGTCGAGGCCGACCAGCAGGGCGAGCGCGGTCACGACCGCGGCCGCGAGCGCGGCCCAGAGGACGCCGAACGCAGCCAGGATCACGAGCGCGAGCAGCGGGAGCGCGAGCGCCCGCACGAGGCGGCGGCGCCTCGAGGCCGGCGGGTGGGCCTCGAGCGCAGCAGCCGGATCGGGCGCGCCGGGGTCGACGGCCTCCAGGAGGCCCGCCACCCGGTCGTTCTCGATGACGGGGGCGAGAGCCGTGCCGCCGGTCCGTCCTCTGAGCCCGGCGGCGATCGCGTTCACGGACGAGAGGCCGAGGGGACGACGCAGCGGGGAGTCCCGCACGTCGGCGCCGCGGATCCGATCGCGGTCGAGGTGGACGACGCGCCGCGTGAGCAGGCCGCGCGAGGCGGCCAGCCGCTCGCCCTCGTCGCGCAGCGTGAACCGCCAGTCCACGAGCAGGGAGCCCGCGATGGCCGCGAGGACGACGAGGCCGATCGCGAGCGCGACGACGAGCACGATGCCGAGAGCGTCCGTCGGGAACCTGTCCGCCGCGGCGTCGGCCGCCCGGTCGACGATCCCGCCCGGCAGGTCGTCGGCGAGGTTGAACACGACCCCGACCACGGCCGCCGGTGCGAGGAGGTAGCGCATGCTGGTGAGACCGCCGAGCACCAGCAGCCTCGACGTGGCCTGGTAGACCGGCCGCGCCTCGACGGGCTCGTCCCCGGCCGCCGTCCGGGGCCCGGCGAGGACTGCCTCGCGGAGCTGATCGGCCTGCTCGCGCGAGACCGCCGCCAGCGACAACTCCGCCTTCGAGCGGCCTCCGGCAGCCGCCTCCACGTCGACCTTGACCAGGCCGAGGAGCCGGTGGACGAACGGCTCGGTCACGTCGATCCCGCGGATGCGGTCGAGCGGGATCGTTCGCACGCTGCGGCTCAGCACCCCGGAGTGCAGCTCCAGCTTCCCGTCGCCCACGCGATAGCGGAAGCGCCACCAGGAAAGGAAGGCGAGCGGCACGCCGACGACGAGCAGCACGATCACGATCGGAAGAATCACGCGGAGACCCCCGGAGACGAGGAGGGCCAGCATTGGCAGGAGGCTCGCGCCGATGAACCTACGCGCGATCACGAGGACGGCGAGCGGGTGGAGGCGGCCCTCGAGCTCCTGCGGCGCGTCGATCAGGTTCCCTCCTCGATGCCCGCTCGTAGCGCGAGCTCCTGCACCAGCCGGTCGGCGACATCCGGCGCGAGGCCGGGGATCGAGAGCCCGCCGCCCGACGAGGCGGTCGTGATGTCCACGGAGACCAGTCCGAACGCGCGCATGAGCGGGCCGACCGTCGTCTCGACGGTCTGGACGCGCGCGTGCGGAACGACCTGGTGGCGTCGCCAGAGCCAGCCCCTGGCGACGTAGAGCCCCAGGTCTGTCACCTCGTAGCGGTAGTGGCGGTAGTCGAGCCACGGGACGGCGACGGCCAGGGCTGCGGCGCCGAGGACGGCGACTCCGCCCAGCGCCCCGATGAGCCAGGCTGCGGTGCTCGCGCCGACGACGGCGGCGATCACTGTCCCCGCGATGACGAGCGCGGCCAAGACGCCCGCGCCTATCAGCCCCTGGACCAGCCAGTACGTCCGCACCCGCGGGTCCAGCGGGTGGGCGGGCTCGCGGAGGATCACGTCCGCACGATGCCAGCAGATGGTCATTCGGGGCTGAGGAACGCTGAGGCGTCTGTGACAATGTGAGTGCGGAGCGAAGGTCGATGACTCCACGAGCCAGCAACGGGACACCGGACCGCTCGCGCGTGCGCGCGCGTGACGCAGTCCTGTTTCTGATCATCTCGGGCGCCTACGTCGGCGCCGCCAAGCTGGGCCTTTCCCTGGACGTGTCGCACGGAGTGATCACACCCGTGTGGGCGCCCTCCGGGATCGCGCTCGCCGCGCTTCTCATCCTCGGCGTCCGCTTCTGGCCGGCGGTCGCGGCCGGCGCGTTCATCGCCAACGCGACCGGCGACGTGTCGCTCGGGGTCGCGGCGGGGATCACCGTCGGCAACACCGCTGCCGCAATCGTCGGTGCGCTCCTCGTGCAGCGGATCGGCTTCACACCGGCTCTCGACCGCGTCCGGTCCGTGCTCGCCCTCGTCCTCGGCGGCGCCCTGCTCTCGACGATCGTCAGCGCCACGAACGGCGTCACCGTCCTCACGATCGCGGACGCGACCGAGGACCCCTACGGAACGGCCTGGGTGCTCTGGTGGTTCGGGGACGCGATCGGCGTGCTCATGGTCGCGCCCGTGATCCTCGTCCTCTACGCGTCGCGCCACGACCGGCCCACGCCCTTGCGGGTCGCGGAGGGGCTCGGCCTGCTGGCGGCCGTCGCGGCTGTAAGCGCGATCGTGTTTCTCGCAGGCGCCTGGCGCTACCCGTACCTCATCTTCCCGCTGCTCCTGTGGGCGGCGCTCAGCTTCCGGCAGGTTGGCGCGGCCTCCGCGGCGTTCCTCGTCGGCGCCATCGGGACGTGGGGCGCCGTCGAGGGGCAGATCCCGCTCGGGGGCGACACCGCCACCGAGCGCGTGCAGCTCGCGCAGGCGCTCTTCGCCGTCGTGGTCGTGAGCATCCTCGTGGTCGCCGCCACTCTCGCCGAGCGCGAGGCCGGGCGCGACGCGCTCGCCAAGACCGCGGCGCGTCTCCGCGAGGCGCAGTCGATCGCCCACATCGGCAGCTGGGAATGGAACATCCGGAGCGACGCGATCACGTGGTCGGACGAGCTCTTCACCATCTTCGGCCTCGAACGGGGGGCGGCGCCGCTTTCGTACTCCCCCTACCTCGAACAGGTCCACCCGGACGACCGCGCCCTCGTCGACGAGACGGTCAGGCAGGCCCTCGCGGACGGGCAGCCGTTCGCCGTGGAGCACCGCGTGGTGCGCAAGGACGGCAGCGAGCGGATCATCTCGGGACGAGGGCGCGCCGTCTTCGAGGGGAACGAGCCCGTGACCATGGTCGGCACGGCGCAGGACGTGACGGAACAGCGGCAGGTCGACAGGCTTCGGGAGGACATCCTCTCGGCGGTCTCGCACGAGCTGCGCACGCCTCTCACCTCGGTGCTCGGCTTCGCGCTCACGCTCCAGGAGCGCCGGTCGGAGCTCGACCCGGAGACGGTCGACGAAATCGTCGCCGACATCGCCCAGGCCGCCCGTAGGCTCGAGCGCCTGCTGGCCGACCTCCTCGACATCGAACGGCTCCGCCTGGGGCACACGGTGGTCCGGCGCGAGCGGGTCGACGTCGGCGACCTGGTGCGGCGCGTCGTCGCGGACTACCCCCTCGACGGCCGGGTGGTCACGATCTCCGGCGGCCCGGTGGCCGCGAGCGTCGACGGCGCGAAGGTCGAGCGGATCGTGGACAACCTCGTCGCCAACGCCGCCAAGCACACCCCTCCCGGCGGCCCGATCGACATCCGCCTCGACACCCGCGGGAGCGACCTCCTGCTCGTGGTCGAGGATCAGGGGCCGGGTATCGCGGACCAGTACAAGCAGGACGTGTTCGAGACGTTCAACCGCGGGCCCAACGTGTCGTCCATGACCCCGGGCGCCGGCATCGGCCTCGCCCTCGTGGCGCGCTTCGCCGCCATCCACGGCGGCCGTAGCTGGGTCGAGGACGCCCCGGGCGGCGGCGCTGCGTTCCACGTCCTCATCCCGGACTGCGTCCTCGACGTGGCCGCATGAGCAAGGTCGTCTGGCACGTCATGATGTCCCTGGACGGCTTCATCGCCGGGCCCGACCACGCGATGGAGTGGGCCCGGGACGCGCCCGTCGGGTCCGAACGAGCTTGCGGCCGAGGTGATGCGCAGCACGGGCGCAATTCTCGGCGGCCGCGGCTGGTACGACGCCGCAGCGCGAAAGTACGACGGCGTGGACGGCATCTACGGCGGCGCGTGGTCGGGGCCGGTGTTCGTGCTGACCCACCGGGTCGGCGAGGCACCGGACGACCCGAAGGCCACGTTCCTGGACGAGGACATCGAGGCGGCGGTGGCCACGGCGCGTGAGGCCGCAGGCGGGAAGAACGTCGAGCTCTTCGGGGCGGCCGTCGCACGACAGTGCGTCGACGCCGGGCTCGTGGACGAGATCATCGTCCACATCGCACCGCTCCTGCTCGGAGACGGCGTGCGCCTCTACGGCGGTGCCGGCGCCCCCCAGGTCGACCTGGAGCGAGTCAGCGTGTTCGAGGCGGGGCAGACGACGAGTCTCCGGTTCGCCGTGCGAAGGTAGGCGATGGGCCGGGCTGGACTAAGACCCCCTGCAAATCGCCAGCTTGCCCTGGCGCGTGGGGGCAAGGGGGTGGGGGCACCAGGCGGCACGCCTGGCACCCCTGAATCAATGACCTAGACGGCGAGGAGCTCGGACCCGGCGGGGTTGGCAATCGCGCCGAGGGGAAGCCCCCTCTTCACTCACCCGAGTTTGCGGCAGGTAGCGTTAACTGCTGTGCGGGAGGGCTCGGGACAGCTTGTCCTTCGCGAAGTCGAAGATCGCGATCTCGGCGTGCTGTTCGAGCACGCGACGGATCCCGACGCGATACGGATGGCCGCGTTCACTTCGCCGGATTTTGATGATCGAACCGCCTTTGAGCGACGGTGGGCGCGGCTGAGAAGCGACGGCTCAACGACGAACAGGGTCGTCGAGGTCGACGGTCGGGTCGTGGGTCACATCGCGAGCTTCGACTTGGAGGGCCACCGCGAGGTCACCTATTGGATCGGCCGTGAAGATTGGGGCCGCGGCATTGCCACGCGTGCCCTACAAGAGTTCTTGCAGCTGGAGGCAACCCGTCCGCTCTACGCTCGCGCTGCGAGCGACAACGCCGCGTCGATTCGTGTCTTGACGAAGTGCGGTTTCCTTATCGTGGGCGAGGGGCGCGGGTTCGCTCATGGGCGCAACGAGGAAACGGACGAGGTCGTGCTCCGACTCGATGCATGACCCAACTGCCCTCGGCTGTGCCAGTGTTGGGGAATGACGCCTGAGCGCGTGTCGGGCGTCAACCGATTTGCTCGGCCAGCCCGATGAGGATCCCCTCAGGGCCTCGGACGTAACAGAGCCGATACGTGTCTTCGTACTGGACCACTTCGTCGACGAGCTGCGCGCCGTGTCTGCGGAGCCGGGCGAGCGTATCGTCGAGGTCGTCCACGGCGAACATGACACGCAGATAGCCCAGCGCGTTCACCGGGGCGTTTCGGTGATCGGCGACCACGGGCGGCGTGAGAAAGCGCGAGAGTTCGATCCCGCCGTGGCCGTCCGGCATACGCATCATGGCGGTCTCGACGCGCTGGTCGCGCAGTCCAGTGACGCGCCCTGACCAGTCTCCTTCGATCATCGCTCGACCTTCGAGTTCGAGGCCCAGCTCGGCGAAAAACGAGATAGCGGCATCAAGCGATTCCACGACGATGCCGACGTTGTCCATCCGTCGAAGCGCCACGCGGCCATTCTTGCCGATCGCAAAATCACCGGGGTCCGCAAGGCGCGCGGGAGCAGGTGTCCGTACCGCTGGTTGGGCCAGCGTTCGGGAATGACCCCCGAGCTAGTCTCGCTTCTTCTTGTTCATGGTGCGGGGTGGTCGTGGGCGTTCGATAAATGGAGCTGTGCCCCTTGCGGCGTCACGGTGGACGCTCGGAGTTCGATGCATCCACGGCAGAGGTCACGGCCGCACCCGCCGGCTAGTCAGTGCCAACCTCGAGCACGACCTTGCCACGCTTCCCGCGGCCCGCGACTCGCTCGAACGCCGCCCGGGCCTCCGTGAGCGGAAAAACCGAGTCGACCTCCGCGCGAAGCTCGCCTGCGTCCACGAGCGTTCTCAACTCCAGCAGTTGCTCGTGGTCGGGTTCGACGATGAAGTAGATCGCGCCCGGCATCTCCTCTGCGATCGTGACCACGCGCTCGCCAGCGGGGACCTCGCCGCCACGAGTGTCGAAGACCAGATCGACCGGACCGCTCTCCACGACCGCTGCGCCGGCATGTCGCGCAAGCTGGACGGCGATGTGCCCAACCCCGCCCGAGGCGCCCGTGACCAGCACCCGCTCGCCTCGGGCGAGCCGCCCATGCACAAACAGTGCTTGCCAGGCGGTCAGCCCGCCCATCGGCAGAGCTGCCGCCTCGACGTGGCTCAGCCGCAAGGGCTTCGGTGCAAGCACATCGGCTGGGACGACGGCGTACTCGGCAGCCACACCGTCGCGATCGAAAGGCGTGAGCGCATATACCTCGTCACCGCTGCCGACGACAACGCCCGAAAGCTCGTAAGACGGAATCCCCGGCAGTCGGTCGACCGGCCACTCCAGCTCGCCACGTGTAATCGCTGCCGCATGCACGCGCACCAGCACCTCGCCCGGATCCGGCGACGGCGTCTCGATCTCCTCAACCTTCAAGCCGTCATCGTGCAGCCGTACCGCTAGCACACCGCTCCCCTAGAGCCTGTTGGACTTCGTTCCTCAGGAGATCTTGCCATCTACCACCCTCCTGCTCGGAGGCGTCGCCTGGGCGAGCGTACTGTCGCTCGAGAGCCAGTCGTGGGGGCACTCGTGGGGGCACCACTCGGGCAAATCCGTCCCGCTGATCCTGATCGGCACGACGCGGCGGGAGCGGGTTCTCCCTGGAATCGCCGCAATCCCGCTGATGATGCGACCTCGCGGGAAACCGGCGGATGGGCCGGGCTGGATTCGAACCAGCGACCTTGGGATTAAAAGTCCCCTGCTCTGCCAGCTGAGCTACCGGCCCACGCGGAGCGAGTGTAGCGGCGGCATCCCGCTATCCTTGCCGGGCCGCGCCCCCATCGACTAGCGGCCCAGGTCACGGCCCTTTCAAGGCCGTAGCGCGGGTTCGAATCCCGCTGGGGGCACCTAGCCAGTTCCACGACCAGTTCCGGGAACGGAAGCGTTGCGGAGAGCCGTGGGAAGAGTCTCCGTCGTCGCTGCTACGTCGTATCGCGGTACGGCGGGTGATCACGATCTCGCGACAAGCAGCGTGGTCCTCGCGAGAGTTCGACGAAGTCCCAACATCGACATGCGGTCCGGAGCTGCCTCGCCGAGAGAACCGACCAGGTCGTTGTGCCGTCGAACGTGAGTCCCTGGACGGGACGGAACCGGTCGGCTCCGAGAAACCCGCCACCGCATGGGCGGGCACTCGCAGGCGACAGCGCCCGAGATGCCCACCACCGGGCGGCGGCGGTGGGCACCCGCAGCGACCTGGTCTAGAGACCGGTCTGGTTGACGCCGTACGTCGCCTGCTGTTCGGTGTAGCCCTCGAACTTCAGCTGCTGGATGAGGCCCGAGCGAGAGAAGCTCGTCATATCCAGGTAGTTCTGCGCAGCCTTGGCAGCCTGCTCGTTCCAGTTCGGGCTGACGGCATCCACCGCGTAGGTGGCGTCCTTGATCGAGTAGCCCTCGAACTTCAGCTGCTTGATCAGGCCCTCGCGGGAGAACGCGCTGAAGCTCAGGTAATTCTCAGCGCTCTCGCGAGCGTTCTCCTGACCGGCGGTCTCCTCGGCGACCTTCTTCTCGGCCTTCTTCTTGGCCGGCTTCTCGGCCTTCTCGGTCGTTGTGGCCTTCGGCGCGGCGGCCTCGGCCGAACTCTCGCTGGGCGTCTCCGCGCAACCGACAGCGGTGATCCCGAGCACGGTCGCCGCGATCACGGCGGCGACGATCTTCTTTCTGCGGCTCATGACGATCCTTTCTCGAACGTGAGTCCCTGAACGGGACGGAACTGGCGGCTCAGAGAGGCCCGCCCGGGAGGGCGGCCAGTCGCTTGAACTCATGCCTAAGGTGTCGTCTCGCAATCGCAACTCGGCTATGACGCGTTTGTGCCTAATGAAAGTTGGTGTTAGGCGCCCAGCCAGGTCTGGGGCCGGGACGCGGGCCGCAAGGTGACCCCAGGACTACCTTGCCCACGCCCCGGCAGGGGTCAGGCCACGGGTGACAAGACGTTGTCGATCGGCCACACTCTCGGAATGGCTCCAATGGCAGGTGGGCTGGCAGTCGGCGGCGACGTCGAGCAGGCGCTCACCGGCATCCCCGTCCCGAGCTACGTCCTCGACACGGACGGGGTCATCCGTTGGATCAACCCCGCGGCCGAGCGCCTCCTCGGCGACGTCCGCGGCCGCCACTTCACGTCGGTTGTCGGCCCGGAGGATCGGGCGCGGGCGCGGGAGCTCTTCGCCCGCAAGGTGCTCGGCACGACCGCGGCGACCGAGACAAGCGGGGTCTTCGTCTCGACCGACGGAACCCGCGTCGCGCTGGAGGTCAGCGCCGTGCCGCTGATGGGCGGCGAGCGCGTGGTCGGCGTCTTCGGGCTGCTGACCGGCCCGCTCGACGAGAAGGCGAGCACGCCGCCCGCGCACCTGACGCCCCGCCAGGCCGAGGTACTGCGTCTCCTCGAGCAGGGACTCTCGACGAAGCAGATCGCGCAGGAGCTCCACCTGAGCACGGAGACGGTCCGGAACCACGTCCGGCATCTGCTGCGAGCCCTCGGAGTGAACTCGCGTCTCGAAGCGGTCGCCGCCGCCCGAAGTGGCCGGGCTGCGAACACCACTGAACACGCCGGGTAACTGCGCGCTTCAGGCCGCGTGGATCGGCTTCAGATCACGGATCTAAGCCTATTTGTGGGAAACTGTCCCACCTGGGCGGTTAGCTCAGCTGGGAGAGCGCCTGCCTTACAAGCAGGAGGTCGGCGGTTCGATCCCGTCACCGCCCACTCGTCGAATTCCCTGCACATCGCGGTAGTCGCGGCATCGACGACCGGCGAGCGGAGCAGGCCAGTCAGGATCTAGTCAGGTCTCAAGTTGCGTCCGGCGGTCGCCTCGCGGACTCACGCGGGCGTCAGCGGTCTTGATTCGCTCGGCCGGCGCTTAGAAGCTATGCCCTGCCATGGCGACCGGCGATCCAAGCACCCAGCTGCGCGTCGTTATCGACACGAACACGATCTGGAGTGACCTTCGGCTGAGCCGGCTGGCGATGCGCGCACTGCTCGAACTATCCCTGAGCGGTGCGATTGCGCTCATCGTGCCTGAGGTGGTGATCCAGGAGGTCTCGCTACGTCGGCGAAGGAGGCGCGTGCCTAGATGGCCGATTAGAGCGGGCTCGGAATGCTAGGCGGAGCAAGTTCGTGACTCTTGCAGCGATCTCACCGGAGGAGTAGGCTGACTCGAGGTAGCGACGGCTGGAGGAACCGATGCGCCTCAGGCGTTCCCGGCGGGGGGCCGTGACTGTGCTTACAGCTCTGGCTGTCTCGCTCGCCGGCGCCGGTAACGCGCTCGCGGACACGAAACGGATCTCGGACGGGAACGACCGCCCAGGCCCGCTCGACATCCGCTCGGCCACCCACGGGCACGCGGGTGTGCGGGTGGTCCACACGATCTCGACGTTCAGCACGTGGCGGGTCGGCCTCCTCGGCCTGAACACGCCCAACCTCTTCGCGCTCGAGATCAGCACGGACGCGGATCCCGCCCTCGAGCGCCTGGTCATTATCTTCTCCGCGAACGGCCGCATGGTCGCGAACGTCTTCAGACTGCCGGGCGGGCGCTTCCTCGGGTCCGCGTCTGCCTCGAGGCCCAACGCCCGAACCGTGCGCGTGTCCATTCTCCGCTCCCGACTCGGAAGCCCGGTCGGCTACCGCTGGAAGGCGCACTCCCAGTACAGGGCGGCCGGGGCGTGCAGCCGCGGCTGCATCGACAAAGCGCCCAACTTCGGCCGCGTCCTCCACGACATCACGGCCCCGGCCATCGTGCTGACGTCGTTTCCGGCGATTCCGGCCGACATCGAGTACGACGTCTCGTTCACTGTCTCGGATACGGGAGGCGCCGGGCTGCGCAGCTGGCAGCTCCAGCATCGCCCGTTCGGGACGCCGAGCTGGACCACAGTCGCCAGCGGGACGACGGGCGGGTCGAAGAGCCACCACCACGTCTCCGCCGAGGACAACGACGACGAGTTCCGCGTCGTCGCCGTGGACAGGCACGGGAACCAGCGCATTAGTCCCACGCGGCTTGTGTCCGTGCCAATCGACGACGCCTCGGACCCGCCCCTGGTCTACACCGGGACGTGGACGCAGGGGCCGGGCGACCCGCTCGACTTCCGCGACACTCTCAGCAGCTCCGCGACCCCGAACGACACCATGGTGCTCACGTTCACTGGGCAGTACGTGTCCTGGGTCGCGCCCGGCGGTGGGGACGGGGTCGCCTCGGTCTTGACCGAGGGGGCGCCGACGATCGTGACCCTGGCCGGCTTCAGCGGCCGGCGCACGATCGTCTTCCAGGACACGTTCGCGAGCGTCGGCCCACACTCGATCACGATCACGGTGACTGGCGGCACCGTGCCGATCGACGGGATCATCGTCCGCTAGACGTCACTGTGCGTAGGCCGGCCTGGAGCTGCTCGAACTGAAGAAAGCGAGCACGGCGCCCCCGCCGACGATCACCCGGGGTCCGCCGCCCTGTCCCTCCTTGCCGTCGATGAGGGGTTCCTGACGTCGACAGACGGGTGCCAGATGTGCCGCTCAGACCCCTTTTGCACGCGGCGTGCCCCCACCGGTGCACCCACCCATTGAAAGCCCGCCCGCAGGTCTGGAGCCGGGACGCCCTCCCGGCCCCAGCCCCTTCGTGCAGCCGCAGTTCCGAGAGAGGGGCATTCCCAATCCCCTCGTCTTTACAGACGCTCGGAGATGAGAAAACGTGTGGCGAGCGTCCCGTTTTGGCGAAGGCGGCAGCCGGACAGGGCCGTCACCTCGGCGATCCATTGAGCAAACGCGGCCGGGTGGTGCTCCGGGGGCATGCCGTGCTCCTGAACGTAGCGGTCGAAGTCGCTGAGGCCGACCAGGTCATGCACGCACTTGGATGCTCGCGCGCGCCTCCTCGATGTCGCACACGAGTAGCGAGCAGAGACCGGCCTGAGCGGAGACCTGGGCGCGGCCAGGAACAAACCGACCGCTGAAGGGGGGCACCGTCACTGACCACGTGGAGGGAGTGTCCGAGCACGGAACCTCAGCCTCGGCAACTCCTTGGCCGCGACGCTGCTCAATCCCAATAGACACGACGACGGTTGCAGGCTCGCTGCACGTGACGCTCCCCGACACCGTGACAGAGCCGGATGCCCGATCGAGCAGCCCCGTGCCGTCGATCGTGAGCGCATCGACCGTCGCGCCCCGGCGAGCGGAAAAGACGAGCGAGCCGCCACCCTGCCCGAAATAATCGGCGACCCGGATGTAATAGGTGACGCCCGCCTCGGCGATCAGCCCTGCCCCCTCACTGAAGCAGGAGACCTGTGTGAGCGAGCCCCGCGAGCCCGTGTAGACGCCGACCGCCGTGGAGTAGCTCGACCCCGCGGTCGAAAACTCGTAAGGACCACCCTCCGCCGGGGTGAAGCGATACCGAGACCGAGCTGGGAAGAGGGCCAAACCCCCCATCGCAGTCCGTCGGCTCGTCCACCGCCACAGTCGCTGCCGTGGTATCGACCGTATCCGTGAAGGGAACCGCCCCGATCACGGTTGCGCCGTCGAAGTCGTCATTCGGCGGCGCACTTTGCCCGAGAGCAACCGGGCTTCCTGCGAACCCGAACACACAAGCGACAGCGACAACGACCCCTAGCCTCTGCACGGCTCCGGCCGCTGCCCCGCAGCGACCGAGGCGACGAGGAAGCGCGACCCCTTTGCATCAAAATGACCCCTTTGTGTGGCTTGTCAGACCGACGGTGCGTTTCCCACCGAGGTGGTCCGTAAACGTCCGTTGCAGTTCCTTGACGTTTGGGCCAGTTCGGCTCGGTCTGTTTGTGCGAGCCGCCCGCCGGTGAGGCCCGCCAAAATCCCAGGTCATGGGGGAACCAATGGGCCCTAACGAACTGCGCAAGATCGCGATACAGCGCGAGGGCATGGAGGAGAAGGTCAATCGGGCCTGGTGGACGGTCTGCGCCGTCGTCAGCCACGACTTTCGGACCATCCCGGGACACCCGTACATCCTGCGCTGCGGACGCTGCGGACGGCTGAGTCCCCTCCGACGCCCGGAGGAATAGAGCGTCAGGAACGCTTGCGGCGTGCCCCCACCGGTACACACTCGCGCCGGAGACCTCGCCGGTTGCAGGCTGCTTCAAGCCCGGCACCGCCCATGGGCCCGAGCCCGCCAAACCGGCGGCGGCGGCGTGGCGTATACCTAGACGGCCGGGCTCCATAGGAATCCTGGGGAGGAGCCCATGCAACCGTACGAGGGAGGGGGAGCCGACTCGCGCGCGCTCTCCCGCCGTGACCTGCTGAAACGCGCCGGGATCGTCGGCGTCGCAGCCGCCGCGCCGACCGCCGCGATGGCGCCCGAGGCCGCGCCCGTCCGTCCACGGGAGAGGCTCGAGGCCCTCACGGCCGCCGAGGCCGAGACTGTCGAGGCGATCGTCGACCGCCTCATCCCGAGCGACGCGAGCGGCCCGGGCGCCGCAGAGGGACGCGTCACCCGCTACATCGACCGGGCGCTCGGCGGTGAGCTCGCCCCGCAGCGCTCCGCCTACTCCGACGGCCTCGCCGCTGTCGACGCCTATGCGCAGAGCCGCTTCGGCGATCGGTTCGCCGACCTCAACGATGCACAGCAGGACGCGGTGCTCACGGCCATGGAGCAGAACGTCGCCACCGGGTTCGCGGGCGGGTCGCGTGCGTTCTTCGAGCTGGTGCGCGAGCACTGCCTCCAGGGCATGTTCGGCGACCCCGTACACGGCGGCAACGAAGACTTCGCCGGCTGGGACCTGATCGGCTTCCCGGGCGTGAAGCTCAGCTTCGGCGCCGCGGAGCAGCAGATGGACGTGATCGTCGTTCCCGCTCACAAGTCGACCGCCGACTTCCCGATCTTCAAGGGCGGACGGAAGGGAGGCCGTGATGAGCACTAGGGCGAAGGAAGCCGACGTCGTCGTTATCGGCCTCGGGGCCGGCGGCGGAACAGCAGTGCTCCCGCTAGCCCGGGCAGGGCTCGAGGTTGTCGGCCTCGAGGCCGGCGGCCGCTTCTCCGTGCGGGACTTCCACGCGGACGAGATCCGCAACGACATCCGCAACTGGCTCGGGCGGGCGAAGGTGAACGACGAGGTGCCGACCCAGCGGCGGACGGCCGCGGAGGACTCGGTGCCCGCCATCGCTCCCGGCCGGATGATGAACGCCGTCGGCGGCACGTCGATCCACTGGACCTGCCAGAGCTGGCGCCTGATGCCGTGGAACTTCAACCAGCGCAGCGAGACGATTCGGAGGTACGGCGCCGGCGCGCTTCCGGCCGGCTCGACGCTCACCGACTGGCCGCTCGACTACGAGGAGCTCGAGCCCTACTACGACAAGGTCGAGTTCCTGCACGGCGTCTCGGGCAAGGCCGGGAACCTGGGTGGAGTCATCGATCCGAGCGGGAACGTCTTCGAGGGCCCCCGCGACCGCGAGTACCCGCTGCCGCCGCTGAGGAGAACGGGCTTCACCGAGTTCATGGCAGACGCGGCGCGGCGCCTCGGCTGGCACCCGTTCGCAGGCCCTTCCGCGATCCGCTCACAGCCCTACAACGGCCTCAACGCGTGCGAGTACCACGGCTTCTGCACGTGGGGCGGCTGCCACGTCGATGCCAAGGGATCGACGAATCTGACGGCCATCCCGATGGCGGAGAAGACGCGCAACCTCAAGATCGTCGAGGGCGCGCGCGCAATCGAGATCACCGTCGACCGCGACGGGAAGGCGAACGGAGTCCGCTACCTCAAGGGCCGCAAGGAGCACTTCCAGCCGGCGAAGGCCGTGCTGCTCGCGGGCTACACGTACGAGAACACCCGCCTCCTCCTCCTATCGGCGTCGCCGGCCTTATCCGGACGGGCTCTCGAACAACCACGGCCAGGTCGGGCGCCATTACCTCGCGCACGTCCGGGCGGGCGCGAACGGCGTCATCCCGGGGCGCCGCCTGAACCGCTTCTCGGGGACGGCGAGCCAGTGGACCGCCGTCGACGACTGGGACAGCGACTTCTTCGACCACACGAGCCTCGGCTTTACCGGCGGCGGCACCATGTCGGCGACGATGGAGGCCAAGCCCATCGGAGCCGCTCGCACGACTCCGCCTTCGATCCCGCGCTGGGGCTCGGCCTGGAAGGCGTGGCTCAAGGAGAACGCGATCTCGGTCGCATCCGCGGCGACGCAGATCAACGTCGCGCCGTACGAGGACATCTTCCTCGATCTCGATCCGACGACGAAGGATCCCGACGGCTTCCCGGTCGTGCGGGTCACCAACGACCTGAAGGAGAACGAGCGCCGCGCGGCACTGTTCGTCCAGGGCAAGTGCATGGACTGGCTGAGGGAGGCAGGCGCCTCCGAGGTCTGGCCGGTCGCGCCGAGCTCGCCCTCGGTGCAGACGCACGCCTACGGGGGCACGCGGATGGGCGACGACCCCGCCGTCGACGTCACCGACAGGTGGTGCTTCTCGCACGAGGTGCCGAATCTGGGCGTCCTCGGCGCGTCGAACTTCCCCACCTCGGGCGGCCGCAACCCGACCGAGACGGTCATGGCCCTGGCATGGCGAACGGCCGACCATCTCGTCGACGAGTGGGAGGCGATCACCGGGTAGCGCACGCCCGTAGACCCACGGGCCTCGATTCCTCATACTGGAACTGCCGTGCTCACCGCCGAGCACATCCGGGTCGAGCTCGACCGTCTCGCCTGCACGCTGGGGCGGACAGGCGCGGACGACTACGTGGCGATTCAGGATCTCGGCGCGAGCGTGATGTTGAAGGGCCCGCCGCTCAGCGGCCTTCTCTGGTGCGGCCCCGCGTCCGAGGCGATCGCCCTGCTCGAAGAGCTCCCCGACGACGTCGGCCCGGCCGCCGTCTGGCGCCAGCTCGTCGGCTAGCTCGCCGTTCATCGGAGCTGGGCCCCGAGGCCCACTGCGGCCCGTGGGCCCCGGGGCTACGACAAGGTCGGACCCCTGTCGACAATAGTCTACGCCCCTTCGAAGCCGGTTCCTAGGGCGCTGAGTAGAGTCTGTTCCAGATCTGTCCCCTCGTTGAGGCGGGGTCGAGCTGGGGTCGGCCCCGCCTCTTTGACTCGCCGCCCTAGGCGACGACGACCGGGTGGCGGACGACCGCCGAGTACAGATAGCCGAACGTGTTGAAGGGAACGGACAAGGGCTGCGTCCGCCCGTCCTCGTCCGTCGCGCGCGTCCAGAGCTCATGCTCGCCCGGCGAGCGCGGCTCGAGCTCGAACCTCCACCGCGCCCAGGCGCCTGGACGGTTCGCCCCGTAGAGCTTGGCCGCGGCCCAGGTTGCGCCCCTGTCGGCCGAGACCTCCACGCGGCGGATGGCTGCCGACCCGGACCAGGCCCGGCCGGTGAGGGTCATCCGCTTGCCGAGCGGGAGCACGGCGCCTCGCGCGAGCTCCAGCGCGCTCTTGACCGGTTGGCTCGTGAGCGGCGGGGAGTCGTTCGGGTAGTCGAAGCCGAACATGCGGTACGACGTCGTGTTCCAGGGAGAGAAGAGCGGCCGCGTGGAGACCTCGATCTGGCCGAGCCACTTGATGCTCGCGATCCCGACCCACCCCGGGACGACGAGGCGCACGGGAAAGCCGTGGTCGACTGGGAGCCGCGTCCCGTTCATCTCGTACGCGAGCAGGACGTCGTCGAGCGCCTTCTCGACCGGGAGCGGCCTTCGGACGTTGCCCAGGTCGACGCCGCCGGTGACGACGTTGGGGTCGAGGCCCTGCGGGAGCACGTCGACTGCGTCCTTCGTCATCCCCGCGCGCTCGAGCACCTCCGAAAGCGGGACGCCGCGCCACTCGGCGACGCCGACCCCGCCGAGCCCCCACTGCGTCCCGGGGGCCGGCGTTCTCTGCTGCCCGGCGAAGAGCCCGCGCCCGTTGCCGGCGCACTCGATGAACGCGGTCAGCTTCTTCGAGGGCAGCCGCTTGAGGTCACGCAGGGAGAACTCGACCGAGTCGCCTGCGCCCGGACGGAGCCGTAGGCCGTCGCCGAAGACACGGAGGCGCCACGTCGCCGGGTCGATGAGGGGGGTCGCCGTGTGGTTGCGGACGAAGAACCGCTCGTTCGGGATCTCGTGGCCCACGTCGGCAAGCGAGTCCCACCGCGTCTCGGCGTTCGTCCCGAAGGGGACGAACCACTCGGGCGGCAGCGGCTTCCTGATCGGCGAGCCCTGCGCGCTCTCAGCGGCGGGCGCGTCACCCGCGAGCGGCTTCCCCCCGGCCAGGAGAGGCAGCGCACCGCCGACGAGCTGTAAGAGCTTCTTGCGCGAGACGCCCTCGCTCTCCATGCGGGCAGCGAACTGCTCGGCCCTGGCGGCCAGGTAGGTCTCTTCGTCTCCGTGCTCGTCGGGCATCGCGAATCCCTCGTCCCATTGTGACGGCTGCGCCCAGGTCGTTCTCGGCGCGGCTAAGATTCGACCTTGCGCCTGGGGGCGTAGTTCAGTTGGTTAGAACGCCGGCCTGTCACGCCGGAGGTCGCGGGTTCGAGTCCCGTCGCTCCCGTTCCTGTCGAGGCCTGCAGCGATCAAGGATCGCGGCCCTACACACTTCAGTGGGCCTCGCCGCCTGACGCCATCTCAACGCCAGAACGTGCCCTACTCGTCAGGAGCGGCGCGGAATGCATAGAGCCACTAGTGCTGGCCGTACCAATCACTAGTGCTGGCCGCACCGACCTTGCCCTAGCGACTCTGTACGTTCGGGTCGTGAGTACCGCCGAGCTTCCTGTGCCGCGCGTGACCCTCGCCCCGAGCTACGGGCGACGCCGGCGCAACGCCCTCGCCGCAGCCGCCTGGGTCCTGGTCGGGGCGCTGCCGCTCGTCGGCCTCGTCTCGCTCGTGCTGCGCGAGCAGCTCGATCCGAACTGGTCGAATCCACAGGTCCACTTCACCGTGTTCTTGACGGTCGGCATCGGCGTTTCGCTACTCGCAGTCGCCGCCGGGGAAGCGGCGAACCGCCGCGGCGACGCCCGGGTCCAGCTGATCTCGCTCGCCTTCCTCGCGACGGGCGGTTTCCTCGGCCTGCACGCGTTTGGGACCGCAGGAGTGCTGTTCGCGCACGAGTATGCGGGGTTCAAAGTCGCGAATCCCGTCGGCCTAGTCCTCGCTTCGCTCTTTGCTTTCGCTTCGGGGTTCGTTGATGTGCGTCCTTCGTTTGCGCCGTTCGTCGTTCGGCACCGCGTGGCGCTGCGCCGGACGGTGCTGGGCGCGCTGGCCGTGTGGTTCGTCTGGACGGTCATCGAGATGCCGCCGCTAGACAACCTCTACAGCGAAGGCGGGTCTAATGGCCTGATCACGGCGATGGCGGCGCTCGGCGGGCTCGCCTACGCCGTCGCGGCGGCCCGCTACTGGTACGTCTATCGCGGGCGGATAACGCTGCTCCAAGCGAGCGTGATCGCCTGCTTTGCCCTCCTGGCCCAGGCGATGATCGGCGTGGCGCTGACCGGCGAACGCGCCTGGCACGCGAGCTGGTGGTGGTGGCACGGCCTCATCGTGACGGCGTACGCCGCGGTCAGCTACGCCGCGCACCGTCAGTGGCGCGACGAGCGGTTCCGCACGCTCTACCTGGCCACCACGCGCGAGCGGGTGCAACCGGTGAGCGTCCTCTTCAGCGACCTCGCCGGCTTTACGGCGTTCGCCGAGCGCGCGAAGCCCGCGGACGTCGCAAGGATGCTCGACACGTACTACACCGCCGCGGTACCGATGATCACGCTTAGGTTCGGGGGCGACGTCGAGAAGTTCATGGGCGACGGCATGATGGTCACCTTCAACACGCGAGGCGACCAGCCCGATCACGCCTTGCGAGCCGCCCAGGCTGCGCTCGCGATCCAGCGGGAACTGACCGCCGTCGCGGAGGCCAACCCCGGATGGCCTCGGCTGCGCGTCGGCGTGAACAGCGGCCTCGCGTCTGTGCGCGAGATGGGCGGCGACGGGTTCGTCAGCTATGTGGTCGTGGGCGACACGGTCAACACGGCATCACGGCTCGAGGGCGAGGCACCCGAGGGCGGCGTGCTGATCGGCGCCGAGACCCGTCGGGCGCTCCCGGAGGGCAGCATCGTCGAGGCCGTTCCGGGGTTGCGGGTGAAGGGCAGGGAGGAGGCGGTCGACGCGTACCTCCTTCACGGGCTGCCCCACTCGCGCTGACTCACGGTTTTCTGGTCGTTAGCCGTGGCTCAGGGACAACGGCGTACGCGGTCGATCCCGCGGCATTGGAGTGCTGGCCGCGGATCAAGCACCCTAGCCCGTAGTTGAAGAGGCTCGTCGGGGCGGCACGCCGGCGGACGGGGCTCGGGGATGGACGGTCACGGCGCTCAGCGCGGCAGGCCCGACGAGCGATGTCAGGCGAGAGCACGCTGGCCCACGTCAGCGGGAGAGGAACGAACAGCGAAGCCATCGTGCCGACGGCGCAACCGTCAGCCGGTGCGCTCGTCCGGTGGGCGTGTCGAAGCGAGAACAGGACTAGAGTGGGCCGCGTGACGCTTCAACGCATGGACAACGTTGGGATCGTGGTGGAATCCCTCGATGCCGCTATCTCTTTTTCGCCGAGCTGGGCCTCGAACTCGAAGGTCGAGCGATGATCGAAGGAGACTGGTCAGGGCGCGTCACTGGACTGCGCGACCAGCGCGTCGAGACCGCCATGATGCGTATGCCGGACGGCCACGGCGGGATCGAACTCTCGCGCTTTCTCACGCCGCCCGTGGTCGCCGATCACCGAAACGCCCCGGTGAACGCGCTGGGCTATCTGCGTGTCATGTTCGCCGTGGACGACCTCGACGATACGCTCGCCCGGCTCCGCAGACACGGCGCGCAGCTCGTCGACGAAGTAGTCCAGTACGAAGACACGTATCGGCTCTGTTACGTCCGAGGCCCTGAGGGGATCCTCATCGGGCTGGCCGAGCAGATCGGCTAGCGGGTTGAACTTTCGCGACGGGAGAGTCCCTCAGGCGTCATGCCCGAAATCTGGCCCAGGCGGGCGACCTAGTGCCTGCACGGCCAAGAAGTCTTGGCGCAGGTCGCCGCGCGGTCGTTGGTATCGGAGGCGTAGCATCGGGCTCCCTACTGAAAGAGAGGCTGAAGATGGCTATCGGCATCCGCATCAAGCTCGCTGGGGTCACTCAGGAACAGTTCGACCAGGCTCACGATCACGCCAACCCGGATCGCACGCCACCGAAGGGGCTCCTCTTTCACGCATCTGGGCCGATCGATGATGGTTGGGGGATCATCGATTTCTGGGAGTCCCGCGAGGACTTCGATGCTTTCTCGGGGCGGATTGTGGAAGGAATGACGGTGGCGGGAATCCAACCGCAGGGGCCACCCGACATCAAGGAGTTTCCTGTCCACGAGATGATCCACGCTTAGATCACCGCGGCAGCGGGTTCGGGCCGGTGGCAGTGACCAGCCGCTGCGGCACCCAGTCATCGACGTGGCTGAAGCCGTCGAAGCGCGCTCCCTCGAGGATGACGCCGTCGTACAAGGAGCGCCGGTAGAACTTCACGTGGGTGAAGTCCTCGAACAGGACGTAGACCGGCTCGACGCTGGGACTCTGGAACTGCTGGCCAGTCAGCGCGGCTCGATGCACTCGCGAGAAGTCGTCGATCTCCTCACCCACGACGACACCGAGGTGCTCGAGGCCCATCCGGTAGACGCGCTGGTGAATGGGCGGGATGAGCTCGATGAGCAAGACCGGAGTCCCGTCGAGGACATCGAGCCCAGGACCGGCAGATCGGCCGTGCGATCTCCCTGATCCACCGCGAGCCGGCGCGGGAGTGGACCGTCGCCTCGCTCGCGCGGGAGATCGCGATGTCGCGCTCGGCACTCGCGGCGCGCTTCACGGAGCTCGTCGGCGAGCCGTGCATGCAGTACGTGACCCGCTGGCGCATGCATCTCGCCCTCAGCGCCCTCCGCGAGGAGGGCGTCACGGTGGCGGAGCTTGCGAGCCGCCTCGGCTACCGGTCGGAAGCGGCGTTCAGCCGGGCGTTCAAGCGCGTCGTCGGCGTCCCGCCCGGGGCCGTGCGACGGTCAGCGGTGCCGGCTCAGCTGAAGAACCCGCGGCCCGATTCTCTTTCGGAACAGAGCGCCTAGGACGGGGGCCGCCGTGGGGCGGCCCCCGTTGGCTTGGTCGGCACTCAGTCGATCCCAGTGGCCGTGAGCCCGGCGAGCGCGGATCCGGCGGTCGGCAGCGTGACGAGCACGCCGACGACGATGGCCAGACCGAGGCGGCGAAGGCGGCGAAGGCGGGTCATTTGTCCATCTCCCTTCAGTGCGGACGTTTCTGGTCGTTCGTGCCGCGGACGCGATCGGTTGAACCACCGCCGTTGAAGCGCTGCCGATTCTCGGTTTCGTGCTCGTTCATGCGCTCAACCCGTCCATGTCCGGCATGCGCGCCAGCGTTCGACGTCAGTCCACGTCGGCGCGCCCGTACCTGAACGTCGCCACCAGCCAGCCGGCGACGGCGACCACCGGCAGCACGATGAAGGCGGCCGTCACGGAGCGCGTGTCGAGCGGGACGGCGACGTCCGAGGCCGTGGAGAGGATCGAGTTCGCCCAGCCCGCGACCGTGAAGCGGGCGAGGCCGTCCGAAGAGTAGGCGGCCGCGTTCTCCCAGAGGAGCACGAACGCGAGCCCCCACCAGACGGCCCGCTTGAACCAGAGGCCGGCCGCGACGAAGATGCCCGCATACGCGCACACGGCGAGCGTGGCGGCGACGAGTGCGGTGAGCGCCAGCTCGCCGTCGCCGGCGACGAGCCCCGCGATGCCCAGCGGCACGGCGGCGAGCGGGGCGACGAGGGTGATCGTCGCGAGGATGGCCGCCGCCGGGAGCTGCCAGCGCGGCACGGGCTTCAGCCAGAGGTAGACGAGCAGCCTGTCTTCGACGAGGTCACCGATCGCCGACGTGCCGAACCAGAGCACCGCAAACGGCACCACGATCCCGAGGCCGTACGCGGCTGCGATGTCCGCGGCGGCCTGCGTGGGATTGTCGTCCCAGCGCGCGAAGACGCCGAGCAGGACGGCGAGCCCGGCGAGCGCCCCGATCCCGAGCAGGCGCGGCAAGGTCACCTGCGTGCGCAGCAGAAGGCTGTAGAGCGCGCCGATGGCGGCGCCTGCACGCGGGCGCGGCCGGGCGGCCGATGCGTCCGCCGCGCTCATCGCTGCACCAGGTAGCGGAAGACGCCTTCGAGGTCCGCGTCCAGCGGGCGAACCTCGAGCAGGCTCGCGCCGCGCTCCCGCGCGAGCGGAGCGAGCGCGCGCGAGAGCGCACGGGCGTCGTGGGTGTCGAGCTCGAGAGCCTCTTCGCCCTCGAGCCGGGCGCCGAGCACCGCCCCCGCCTCGAGCAGCCCGCCGGCGAGCTCGCGCGGGCGGTCGGTGCGCACGCGCACGCGCAGCGGCCGGTCGTCCATCAGCGCCCGCAGCTCGCGGAAGTCGCCGGCGGCCGCGAGGCGGCCCTGCGACATGACGAGGATCTCCGAGCCGAGGCGCTCGACCTCGTCGAGAACGTGGCTCGAGACGAGCACGCACCGGCCCTCGGCGCCGAGGCGGCGGAAGAGCGCGATCATGTCGGCCCGCTGGCGCGGGTCGAGCCCGGTGAGCGGCTCGTCCAGCATCACCACCTCAGGGTCGTGCACGAGCCCCTGGGCGACCTTGACGCGCTGCCGCATCCCCTTGGAGTACGTGGGGAGCTTGCGCGTGTCGGCCGGATCGAGAGAGACCAGCTCGAGGGCGGCCGTCGCTGCGGCGTCCGGATCGGGCAGGCCGTGAAGCACGGCGGCGAGCCGCACGAACCCGTGCGCTGTGAGCGGCTCGAACACGCTCTCCTGCTGCGGCACGAGCCCGATCGAGCCGGTGACCGCGACATCCGCGCGTGGGTCACGCCCGAGCACCCGCACCGTGCCGCGCGACGGCTGGGCGAGCCCGCAGAGCATGCGTAGCATCGTCGACTTCCCGGCCCCGTTCGGCCCGAGGAGGGCCGTCACCCCGGGCCCGATCTCGAAGCTGACGTCGGAGACGGCGACGAGCGGCCCGAACCACTTCGAGACCTCCTCGGCTGCGACGGTCGGCCGCGTGCTCACCGGTAGTCCTCCGTGCGCCTGTAGCGAAGCCAGCAGACCAGGGCGCCGGCGACGATCCACGCGGCAGCGCCCGCGGCGACGGCCGAGGTCGAGAGCTCCTCGATCGGCACACCCTCGTAGTGGAACTCGTCGAAGACCCGGTAGGAGAGCTCGGAGACGACGAAGGGGAAGCTCAGCAGGTCGAGCCCATCGGGCGCGCCGGTGCTGTCGATCGCGCTGCGGGCGACGATCACAGGCACGAAGAGCAGGAGCACGACGCCGACCGCGGCTGCAGCGCGGCGGGTCGTGAAGCTCGACACGGCGAGCGAGAGGGCGGCGTAGCCCAGGGCTGCGACGACACCCACGATGAAGATCTGGAGGAGCAGCTCGGGCGTCTCGCCCAGGCTCGGCCCGTGCCCGGCTGCGACGAACGCGGCGAACATGAAGAGCAGCGGCCCGAGCGTGATGAGCAGCATGACGGCGAGCACCGCCCCCGCCTTGGCCAGGAGGTAGCGGTTGCGGTCGAGCGGGCCGGCGAGGTAGAGGCCGAGCATCCCCGAGCGACGGTCGGGGCAGAGCGCCTCCGGCGCGATCAGCGCCGAGAACAGCGCCAGCGCGCTCCCGATGAAGAACATGTACTCGCCGTACGTGATCAGGTCGCCGACCGGCAGGTCTTCGAGCAGCACGGCCACCCCCACCGACACGAGCGCCGGCACGTAGGCGATCGCGAGCGTGATCGCCGGCAGGACCTTGTGGCGGGCCGGCCGGCCGAGCCCGAGCACCCGCCGCACGGTGAAGACGGCGATCGTGAGCATGGCCCAGCGCGGCTCCCGCCGCGCGCCCTCGTAGCCGCGATAGCCGAGGCCGAAGAGCCGGGCACCCTGCTCCGTGCTCACATCCCCGTCCCCATGTAGACGTCCTCGAGCGTCCGCCCGCGCGGCGCGAGCCGTCTCAACCCGATGCCGAGGTCGGCGACGGCGTCGCGCACCGCGTCGTGGTCGCCGTCACGCCCTGCGAAGAGGAGCACGCCGTTCTCGAACGTGACGTCGTGCCCTCGCTCGCGGAGCAGAGCAGCGAGCTCCTCGGCCCGCTCGTCCACCTCGACCAGGAAGCCCTCGGGGCCGCGGCGGAGGTCGGCGAGCGTGCCCGAGTGGGCCACAAGCCCGCCCTCGACGATGACGACGGCGTCGCAGATCCGCTCCACCTCCTCGAGGTGGTGGGACGAGATGACGATGTGCATCCCGAACTCGGTGCCGACCCGGCGGATGAGGTCGAGCATCTCCGTCCGCTGCACGGGATCGAGGCCGTCGGTCGGCTCGTCCAGCAGGACGAGCTCCGGGTCGTGCGCGATCGCCGCGGCGAGCTTGACGCGCTGCCGCTGCCCGGTCGACATCGCGCCCACCGAGCGGAAGCGCTCCTCGCCGAGCCCGACGAGCCAGAGCGCGTCGTTGGCGCGCTGCACGGCGGCGCGGCGGGGCAGAAGGTGCACCTCGGCGAGGTGGCGGACGAAGTCGGCCGCGGGCAGCTCCGAGGGGAGGTCGTGGTGCTCGGGCGCATAGCCGATGCGCGCGCGCACGGGGAGTCCGGACGAGGCGGGATCCTCGCCGAGCACGAGTAGGTCGCCCTCGTCCCGCGACCGCAGCCCCAGGATCAGCGAGAGGAAGGTCGTCTTGCCCGCGCCGTTCGAGCCGAGCAGCCCTGTGATGCCCGGGCCGATCTCGGCCTCGAGCCCCGCGAGGGCCACGGTGCGCCCGTAGCGCTTGACGACGCCTCTGGCGAGGACGACGGGTGACGTGCCCTGGCTGGTCGCGATCTCGTCGCTCACGCCTCTGGGGACGCTACAGCTCTGGCGGGACGAGCGCAGGCCTCAGACGGGGATTTCCACACCGGTGCCGATGGGGATCCAGCGGAGGCAATCCCGGGCATCCGGCGCCGCGGCGAAGGCCCGCTCGACCTCCTCCCGGCCCTGCCTGAAGTGCGACCAGCCTTCGTAGTGGACCGGGATCGCGATGTGCGGCTCGACGAGGCGACAGAGCTCGACCGCCTCTCTTCCGGTCATGCTGTAGCGCAGCGGCCCGGTCACCCCGAAGCGCACGCAGCCGAGGTGGAGGAGCATCGTTCCGACCTCGAGGCGCTCGGGGACGCGCCGCACGCCTTGGTAGAGGACAGTGTCGCCCGTGATCCAGAAGAGACCGTGCTCCTGACCCTCCCAGCGCAGCGCGAAGCCGATCACGTCGCCCGCAACCGGACGGCTCAGAGGAGGGCCGTGGCGGCAGGGCGTGGCCGTGATCTCGATCGCCGGCCGCCCCGGAGCGTCGAGCTGCGTCGTCTCCCAGGGCTCCAGGCCCCGGGCGCCGCCGCCGAGCCGCTTCGACCCGGACGCGGTCGTGACCACAGCTCCCGCCGCAGGCAGGAGCGCACGCCCGGCGGCGTCGAGATTGTCGCCGTGGTGGTCGTGGCTCACGAGCGCTGCGTCGAGCGGCCCGATGTCGGCCGCCGCGAGGGCCGGCCCGGTCAGCTTGCGCGAGCCAGAGCCCCAGCCGAAGCTGTAGCTCCCGCCCGGCGGGTCGAACGTCGGGTCCGTGAGCAGCCGCCAGCCCTCGACCTCGATCAGGGTCGTCGGCCCACCTATGTGCGTGATGCGTGCCCGGCTCACACGGGCTGCAGGACAGCGTGCTCGACGGCCCACTCGAGCGCGTAGTCGGCGATCTCCTCCCAGCCTTCCTGCGCCGGCAGGAGGTGCGCGTAGCCCTCGTACTCCTTCACCTCGGTGAGGGTGTTCGACTTGTAGTGCTTGGCATTCGACCGCTGGACGCTCGGCGGCATGAGGTGGTCCTCGCCGCCCGAGATGAACAGCAGCGGAGCGCGGCTGTCATTCTTGTAGTCGACCCACGAGGCCTGGTGGCCAGGTTCCAGGTTGGCGAGCACGATCCCCCACAGGATCGCCCCCGAGGCCGGAACGTGGTAGCGCTCGTACAACGCCTGGGACTCCTCCTCGCTGAACGTGTTCGTGAACACGTACTGCCACTGCTCGGGCGTGAACCCGACCGCGCGGTGGCGGTTGGCCGGGTTCTTGAGGACGGGGAACAGCGACTTGATCTGCGAGGGCGGGGTCACGCGAACGCCCTCGGTCGGCGCGGAGTTGATCGCCACGCCGACGGCGCCGAAGCCGTGATCGAGGAGTAGCTGCACGAAGGTTCCGCCGGCGGAGTGGCCGATCAGGATCGGCGGCTTGTCGAGCCCGCCGACGACCTTCTCGAGGTGCTCGACGACGCCGGGAACCGTCAGCTCCTCGATCGGAGTGGGATCCTCGTTGAGGGCCTCGACCTCGACCTCGAACCCGGGATAGGCGGGCGCGATCACGCGGTAGCCCTTGCTCTCGTAGTGGGTGATCCAGTGCTCCCAGCTTCGTGGCGTGACCCAGAAGCCGTGGATGAGGACGATGGTGTCGGGACCAGCCGTATCCGCGCTCATGGGGGCGTTCCTTCCGATCGGGGGGCGATGGCGCGACCCTACCGAAATCGAGGTCGTCCTCGGCCCGGCTTTCTGCGCGGCCAGGACCGCTAGGTTCTCCACTCGGCACGATGGCCACGACGAACCAGACAATCACAGGCGTCGACTTCGTCTCCATCGCAACCCGGGACTTCGAGGCGGCCCTCGAGTTCTACGGGACGGTGCTCGGCCTCCCCCGCACCGCGATGTACGGTCGCTCGCCCGGGGCCGAGTTCGAGACCGGCAATCTCACGCTCCAGATCCTCGAGTCCGAGGCGTTCGGGATGACGTTCCAGACCGACAACCACCCGATCGCCTTCCACGTCGAGGACGTTTCCGCGGCGCGCGCCGAGCTCGAGTCGCGCGGCGTCGAGTTCCACGGCGACATCCTCGACTCGGGCGTCTGCCACATGGCGTTCTTCAAGGACCCGGACGGCAACGCGCTCATGCTCCACCACCGGTACGCGCCCAAGACGCCCGCGGGCTGAGGCGATGAGTTCGCCCGCAAGCGCGGGTCGCTATGACTACCGACCTGAGCCCGAAAGGAGAAAGCGATGAGAAAGCTGGTGGAGTCGACGTTCATGACGCTCGACGGCGTCATCTCGAATCCGCAGGAGTGGAGCCCGCCCTTCTGGGACGACGAGCACTCTGCCTACGCCGAGAAGCTGCTCGCGCCTGCGGACGCCATGCTGCTCGGACGCGCGACGTACGAGAACTTCGCCGCGTCCTGGCCCGGAAGGCCGGGCGAGTTCGCGGACAAGGTCAACTCGATGCCCAAGCACGTAGCCTCGCGGACCCTGAGCGAAACGACTTGGAACGCGAGCCTCATCGAAGGTGATGCGGCAGCCGGCATCGCCGCCCTGAAGGAGCAGGACGGTGGGGACCTCATCAAGTACGGCACCGGCGAGCTCGACCGGGCTCTCATCGAGCACAAGCTCGTGGACGAGTTTCACTTCTGGGTCTTCCCGGTCGTCGGGGGCACAGGCGACCGCCTCCTCGACGGGCTGGACCTCACCACGCTGAAGCTCGTCGACACGTCCCGGTTCCAGAGCGGGATCGTCGTGCTCGTCTACACGCTGCCCTAGAGAGCTACTCCAGGTTCTCCTGGATCATCGTCGGAGAGGCGTGGATGCAGACGATGTCGAGGCGCTCGGGGCCCAGGCTCTTGAACTTGTGGGGCGTCTCGGTGGAGACGACGATGATGTCTCCCGGGCCTGCCTCGAGCTCCTCGCCGTCGGCCGTGAACAGCGCGCGGCCGCCGCGGACGATCCAGGTCTCCGAATAGGGGTGCCGGTGCAGGTCCGGCCCGGCGCCGGGCTCGCTGTTGACGAGGAAGAACGAGACGCCCGAGGCGTGCGGCTCGCCCTCGAACGTGATCGTGCCTCCCGGGCTGGGCTGCAGCTCGCCCGACCGAATGACCTTGTGCACGTGCGTACCTCCTCTGGTTGGCTCGCGCCTACGGTAGAGCCCGGAAGGCGGGCCGCGTCAGGAGACGAGCTCGGGGAGGCCGTTCCGCGCGACCGCGGCGACGAACCGCCCGCTGTCGCGCACGCGCCGCTCGAGCGTCGAGAAGTCGACGTGGACGATCCCGAAGCGGTGGCCGTAGCCGTGCGCCCACTCGAAGTTGTCGAGCAGCGACCAGACGAAGTAGCCGCGTAGGGGAATCCCAGCCTGGAGGGCGGCGTGGGCGGCGGCGAAGTGGCGGTGGAGGAAGCTGACGCGCTCGGGATCGCTCGTGGGGTCCGCGCCGAGCCCGTAGGCGGCGCCGTTCTCGGTCACGTAGAGCGGCACGGCGCCCGTGCGCGAGGCGACGAACTCGAGCACCTCCGTCAGCCCGGCGGGATAGACCTCCCAGCCCATCTCGGTGCGCTCCGTGGGCACGCCGTCCTCGAGCGCGGGCAGGAGCGGGGAGCGCACGAGGTGGCGGCAGTAGTAATTGACGCCGAGGAAGTCGAGCGGCGCCGAGATCAGCTCCATGTCGCCCTCGAGCACCTCCTCGCGCCGCCACCCCCAGGCCCGGGCGCCGTCCTCCGGGTAGCCCCTGCCGACGATCGGGTCCAGGAACCAGCGGTTGAGCTGGGCGTGGGCGACGAGCGCTGCCTCCTGGTCGAGCATGTGCCGGCTGGCCGGGTGCTTCGGATGGAAGTTGAGGACGATGCCGACCTCGACGTCCGGGGCGGCCGCGCGGATCGCCTGCACGGCCCGGCCGTGTGCGACGAGCAGGTGGTGGGAAGCGGCGAGGGCGGCGTCGGGCTCGACCCGGCCTGGCGCATGCGAGCCGATGCGGTAGCCGTGGTCGGCGACCACGTACGGCTCGTTCATGGTCGCGATGTGACGGACGCGGTCGCCGAGCCGCGCGGCGACGACCGACGCGTACTCGGCGAAGGCGTCGACGATCGAGCGCTCGGGCCACCCGCCGGCATCCTCGAGCGCCTGCGGGAGGTCCCAGTGGTAGAGCGTCGCGTACGGCTCGATCCCGTGCGCGAGCAGTTCGTCAACGAGCCGGTCGTAGAAGTCGAGGCCTGCCTCGTTAACGCGCCCGGTCCCTTCAGGGAGCACGCGCGTCCACGAGACGGAGAAGCGATACGCGCCGAGGCCGAGCTCGGCCATGAGGGCCACGTCCTCGCGGTAGCGGTGGTAGTGGTCGCACGCGACATCGCCCGTCTCGCCGTTCGTCACCCGGCCAGGGGTGTGCGCGAAGCGGTCCCAGATGCTCGGGCCCTTTCCGTCGACGTCGCTCGCGCCTTCCACCTGGTAGGCGGCGGTCGCGGCGCCCCAGACGAAGTCCGCGGGGAAGGCGATCATCGGCCGACCTTCGGCCGATGAGGGGGAGGGTGTGTGAGGGAACCGGGAGGTTCCTTCACTGCGTCAAAGAAGGGGGCACGTGGGGGAAACCTGGTTTCCCCCACGGGAGCGAGCCGAAGGCGAGCGATGCTCATCCCTTGACCGCTCCTTCCATGATCCCGCCGACGATCTGCTTGCCGAGCAAGGCGAAGACGATCAGCACCGGGACGGTGCCGACGAGCGTGCCCGCGAGGATGATCGAGCGGTCGGGGACGTAGCCCTGCCCCAGGCTGTTGAGGGCGACCTGCACGGTCGGGTTCTGGCTCGAGAGGGCGATGATCGGCCAGAAGAAGTCGTTCCAGGCGATCAGGAACGTGAGCATCCCCAGCACCGCCATGGCCGGCTTGGCCGCGGGGAGGACGATCGAGCGGAAGATGCGGAAGGTCGAGGCGCCGTCGACGACCGCGGCCTCGATGACCTCGGTCGGCAGCGCGTTGATGAGGTACTGCCGCATGAAGACGACGCCGAAGGCGCTCACGAGCGTCGGCAGGATCACCGCCTGGAGCTGGTTCACCCAGCCGAGCTCGGCCATGAGGATGAAGAGCGGGACGACGCCGAGCTGCGCCGGCACCATCATCGTCGCCAGGATGAGCACGAGGAGCACCGTGCTTCCGCGGAAGCGGAGCTTGGCGAAGGCGAACCCGGCGAGCGTGCAGAAGAAGACCGTGCCGAGCGCGATCGAGCCGGAGACGACGAGTGAGTTGAGGAGGGCCTTGACCATGTCGACCTGGTCGAGCGCCGCGCGGATGTTGGACCAGAGGTTGTCGCCCGGCGTCAGCGGCGGAGGCGTCTTGGCGATGTCGGCGTTCGTGCGGGACGCCGCCACGACCGTCCAGTAGAGCGGCACGATCGCGAGGATCGTCGTCAGGATCAGCGCAACGTAGGTGAGCGGCCCGGCGCGGCGCTCGGCGCCGACGCGCCTCCGCTCGAACCTCCGGCGCACGGTTGCGGGCGCGACCGTCACGCCTGCCTCCTCCGCCTGCCGATCGTGAAGGCGCTCCGCCCGCGCTGGGCCAGGAGCGCGTTCACGGCGACCGCGACCATGATGATCAGGAACATCGTCCAGGCCGTCGCCGCGGCCCTCCCCAGCTGGAAGTTGAACCAGCCCTGCTCGTAGAGCAGGAGCCCGAGGGTCTGGTACTGGTGGTCGGCGCCGCCCCGGTAGCCGCCGGCGCCGCCGAAGAGCAGCGGCTCGCCGAAGAGCTGCGTCGCGCCGATCGTCGAGATGATGATCGTGAAGACGATCGTCGGCTTGATGCCGGGGACCGTCACGTGCCGGAGCTGCTGCCAGCGGCTTGCCCCGTCGACCTCGGCCGCCTCGTAGAGGTCCTTCGGAATCGCCTGCATGGCGGCGAGGTAGATGAGCGCGTTGTAGCCCGTCCACCTCCAGGTGACGATCACCGAGATGGCGATCTGCGAGGTCCAGCGGCCGTTCTCCCAGTCGATGTTGTCGACTCCGAAGACTCCGAGAAACCAGTTGATGAGGCCGAAGTCCCGGCCGAAGAGCATCGCGAAGACGATCGTCGCCGCGGCCACCGAGGTCGCGTAGGGCATCAGCAGCGAGACGCGGAAGAAGGTCGCGCCGCGGAGCTTGTAGTGAAGGAGGTGCGCGAGCCCGAGGGCCATCAGGAGCTGCGGAACCGTCGAGATGAGCCCGATCGTGACCGTATTCAGGAGCGCGTTCCAGAACGCGTCGTCGTGGACGAGCCGGGTGTAGTTGTCGAAGCCGACCCACGTCATCTCGTCGACGTTCTGGAGGCTGACGCTGTGGAGCGAGACCCAGGCGGTGTAGGCGAGCGGGAAAAGCCCGAACCCGATGAAGAGGAGGAAGAACGGCGAGATGTACGCGTACGGCGAGAGCTTCGTGTCGAGCTTCGTCAGCCGCGTACGCCAGGCGCTGCGGGGTCGTGGGCCCCGCGCGTCGGCCACCAGGGATCCAGCCTGATCCGTCGCCATCTGTGCCTTGAGCCTCATCGTCGCGGGGGCCGCCGGCGGCTCCGCAAGGGAGACGGAGCCGCCGGCGTGTGAGGAGATGCTACGAGGACGCCGCCCGGATCACCCGATCGCGCTCGCGATCTCGTCCATGGTCTGCTGCCAGGCTTCGTCAGGGTCCTCGCCCTGCTGGTCGACCCGGTTGAGGCCCTGCGAGATCGTGTCCTTGATCACGCCGTCCTTCGGTCCGAGCGTGGCAATCGGAAGATCGTCGGCGGACTCCTTGAAGATCTCGCCGATCGGGGCGTTCGAGAAGTACTCGTCGGTCGCCGCCGCCACGGCACCGTCCGCCGCCGCGGTCGAGCTGGACGGGAAGTGCTGCGCGTCCGTCCACATGGTGATCTGCTGCTCGGGGGCGGTCAGCCACTCGATGAGAGCGTACGCCTCCTCCTGGTGCTCGCTGGCGGCCGGAATGGAGAGGTAGGAGCCGCCCCAGTTGCCGCCGTCGCCCGGGATGCTGGCGACGTCCCACTTGCCGGCGCCGGCGTCACCGGCCTGGCCCTTGATGTAGCCGATCATCCACGCGGGACAGGAGATCGTTGCGAACGCGCCGTTGGCGAACGCCTGGTTCCACGCCTGGTCGAACTGCTCCAGCTTCGCGGTCAGGCCGGCCTGGATCGCTTCGACCGAGATGTCCCAGGCGTCCTTCACGACCGGGTTCGTGTCGTAGATGGGGGTGCCTTCCTCGTCGTAGTACTGCGTCTCGGACTGCCCGATGATGGCGTTGTAGAGACCCGACGCGCTGTCGATGAACGAGGATCCCTTGGGCGCGTTGGCCTTGTACTGCTTGCCGCTCTCGATGAAGTCGTCCCAGTCCTCCCAGAGCGCAGAGAGCTCGTCGCGGTCAGTCGGCAGACCGGCCTGCTCGAAGAGATCGGTGCGGTAGCAGATCGCCTGCGGGCCGGTGTCCGTGCCCAGGCCGATCGTGGCTCCGTCGGAGGTTCGTCCCGCCTCCCACTTCCAGGGGAAGAAGTTGTCAGCGAGCTCGTCTGCTCCGAACTCGTTCAGGTCGACCCACTTGTCGGCCTGCGTCTGGGTCACCTCGGCGATGCGCGCGACCTCGATGCCCTGGACGTCCGAGAGCCCGGCCCCGCCGGCGAGGTGCGTTTGCAGCGCCTGGTAGTAGTCCTGCTCGAACTCGATGCTCGTCTCTTCGATCGTGACGTTCGGGTGCAGGCGCTCGTACTCGTCGTACAGGCCCGCCTCCTCGAAGCCGAACGTGCCGAAGAGGCCGACCGTCAGGGTGACCGGTTCCGCGCTCTCGGTTGCGCCCGTCCCGGCTGCGTCCCCCGAATCGTCGTCGTCGTCGCCGCCACAGCCGACGAGCAGCAGGGCGACCGTGGCGAGCAAGACCAGGACGGTAGGAAGTAGGCGGAACAGTCTGCGTGGGCTCGGCATCAGGACCTCCTCAGAATCCGCTGTTGAGCCTTTGGGGCTCGGCCGATGGGCCGGGACGAATGGCATGTAAGCGCTTTCATCCGTGGAAGCGCTTACAATACACATCGTGCCCGACGATGTAAAGACGATCTCCGCCGATCGTGGGACGCGCCGCCCGGCCCCCACGCTCGAGGAGGTCGCGCGGCTGGCGGCGGTCTCGACGGCCACCGTCTCGCGTGTCGTCAACCGCTCTCCCAAGGTCCGGCCCGATACGCGACGGGCGGTCGAGAAGGCGATCGCCAGGCTCGGCTACGTCCCCAACCGCGCCGCCCGCAGCCTGGTCACGAAGCGCACGGACACGATCGCGCTCGTCGTCTCCGAGTCCGAAACGCGCGTCTTCTCGGACCCGTTCTTCCCCGCCATCGTGCAGGGGATCTCGACCGCCATCGCCGACACCGAGCTCCAGCTCCTGTTGCTCCTTGCACGAGGCGAGCGCGAGCACGTGAAAGTCGAGCGTTACATCCGGCACGGCCATGTCGACGGCGTCATCCTCATGTCGCTCCACGGCGACGACCCGCTCCCGCGCGCGCTCACCGACGCCGGGATCCCGACCGTCCTCAGCGGCCGGCCGCGGCCGGGCGAGCGCCTCCCCTACGTGGACGCCGACAACCGCGGCGGCGCCCGTGCCGCCACCTCGCACCTCCTCTCGGCGGGGCGCGCCAAGGTCGCGACCATCACCGGGCCGCTGGACATGACCGTAGGCGTCGATCGCTTCGAAGGCTACGCGGACGCGCTCCGCGACTCGGGCCAGCGGATGCGGAAGGGCCTGGTCGAGCACGGCGACTTCAGCAAGGAGTCCGGCGCGCGCGCGATCAAGGCGCTGCTGCGCCGCCACCCCGCCCTCGACGGCGTCTTCGTCGCGAACGACCCCATGGCGATCGGCGCCCTGGAGACCCTCCAGGCCCTCGGCCGGCGCGTCCCGGACGACGTCGCCGTGATCGGTTTCGACGACGTCGCCGACGCCGCCTCCACCAGCCCGCCGCTCACGACCGTCCGTCAGCCGCTCGAGCTGATGACAGAGGCCATGGCCGAGCTGCTCCTCCGCCGGATCGACGACGCGAGCGTCGACGATGAGTTCGTCGTCTCCCCCACCCGGCTCATCCACCGGGCCTCGGCCTAGCCCGCTCTACGCGGCGCGGCGCGCGGACGCTTCAGCCAGCCAGAGGTGCGTTGCGGCGAGCGCGCGCCACGGCCGCCACCGCTCGGCGACCTCGCCGGGCGACGCCGAGCGGCGCAGGTGCTTGGCGAGCGCACGGCGGAGCCCCAGATCGGTCGTCGGCCATGCGTCGCGCTCGCCGAGCCGCAGGGCGATGTAGTTCGCCGTCCACGGGCCGAGCCCGTCGATCGCCTGGATGGAGGAGACGAGCCGGTCGAGCCCGACGCTGCGGTCGAGCCTGATCGCGTCGTCGGCGACCGCTCGGGCGAAGGAGCAAACGGCCTGGGCCCTGGCGCTCGTGAGGCCGACGTCGTCCAGGTCGGCCCCTGCGAGCGTCTCGGGCGACGGGAAGGTGTGGGTCAGGCCGAAGCGGTCGAGCCCCGGAACGGGTGTCCCGAGCCGCTCGACGAGCCGGCCCGCGAGCGTGTTCGCACCCGCGACGCTCACCTGCTGGCCGAGGATCGCGCGGACGCCGGTCTCGTACGGGTCCCACGTCCCCGGCACGCGTAGGCCGGGCCGCTTGCGCAGCAGCGGGCCGACGACCGGATCCGCCCGCGAGCTGCTCGGTCGGCTCGCCCATGTCGGCGTCGAGGTTGGCGATGCGCCGCGCCTTGCCGGCGACGTGCATGAGCTCGTCCCAGTGCGCGAGATGCACGCGCAGCAGCAGGTGGTCGTCGCCGCCCGGTCCGAGCTCGAGCACACCCGCCTCGCCCCCGGCGACGATCGTGCGCCGGTAGGTCTCGCCCGAGACGCTCTCCACCCCGGGGATGGCGCGAGCCTCGAAGTACCCGAGCAGCGCGCACCAGTCGAGCGCACCGTCGAAGGGCAGGCGGAGGCTGAGGCCCTCCTCGGCGGCCAGCCGGTCGCTCCGCCGGCGTCGGGCGCGCAGCTCGCGCGGCGGCATCCTGAAGACGTCGCGGCAGGCGCGGTTGAACTGACGGACACTGCCGAAGCCGGCGGCGAAGGCGACCTCGCTCACGCTCAGATCGGTCTCGTCGAGAAGTCGCCGCGCGAAGTGGGTGCGGGCGGAGCGCGCGAGGCCGTCGGGGGTCACGCCGAGGTTGGCCGCGAACAGTCGGCGCAGGTGGCGCGCCGAGACGCCGAGCCGGGCACCGAGCTCCGCCTCCGTGCCACCGTCGAGGACGCCGCCGAGAATGAGCTGGACCGCGCGGCAGACGAGCTCCGGGCCCGTCCAATCGAGCGCATCGGGCGAGCGGTACGGCCGGCAGCGCAGGCACGCGCGGTAGCCGGCCGCCTCGGCCGCGGCCGCGAGCCGGTACTTCGTCACGTGCTGGGGCAACGGTCGTGCGCTGCACTCGGGCCGGCAGTAGATACCCGTCGTCGCGACCGCCGAGAACGCTTCCATGCCCGGAGGGATATCAGGAGCGCAGCTGCAGCGACGAGACAGATTCGGACATGCGCTCACAGCCTGTCCGGATCCGGCCGCTAGGCCGCCGCCGCAGCCAGCCGGGCGCCGAGGTCGCGCACGCTCGCGCGGAGCTCGTCGGGCCCACGGATCTCGAACCCGCACCCGAGGCCGGCGAGCAGGCTGGCCGTCCAGTCGAGCGACTCGACGCGCATGCGAAGGAGCGTCCGGCCGTCGAGCGGGCTGAGCTCGGCCAGCGTCGGCGGGACGCGGTCGGCGGCCCGCTCGGGCGGAAGGTCGAGCACGACCTCGACTTCCCACGTCCACGGCACGCGGGCCAGGGAGGCAGAGACGTGCGCGACGGGGTCGAAGCCCTCCGGCGCAGCGGCCGCGTCCGCCTCGCCGACCGAGACGCGGGTCATCCGGTCGATGCGGAACGTGCGGAGAGCCTCCCGGCCGTGGTCGTGGGCGGCGAGGTACCAGCGGCCCGCGTGGACGACGAGCCCGAACGGGCTCAGGTCGCGGCGGGTGGTCTCGCCGGTGTAGGCGCGGTAGGTCGCCCGCACCCGCCGGCCGCGGCGGACGGCATCGGCGAGCATGAGGACCGTCTCGCCCGGCACGGGCGCGCCGGAGGTGGGGCCGGCGGTGAACCCGAGCGTTCGCTCGAGCGCCTCGACCTGCCGGCGGAGGTCGGCCGGCAGGACGCGGTGGATTTTCTCCAGCGCCCCCTCGGCCGCCTCGCTCGCGGTGTCCAGCCCGAGCCGCCGCGCAGCCAGGAGGCCGAGCACGACGACGACCGCCTCGTCGTTGCCGAGCATGAGCGGCGGGAGACGGTAGCCGGGGCGCATGCGGTACCCGCCGCCGACCCCGCGCTGCCCCTCGACGGGGATCCCGAGCTCCTGGAGCACGGTCAGGTACCGGCGAACCGTGCGCGTGTCGACGCCGAGGCGATCGGCGATCTCCCGCCCGGTCACGACCGGCCGCGCCTGGAGCAGCTCGAGGAGCTCGAGGAGCCTGGATGTCGGCGAGCCCATGCGCTCAAGTGTGGCAGAGATAGCGGGCGGAAACCGCCCTATTTTGCCGATACGGTGGCAGCATGGAATCGACGCTGGGAGGCTTGATCATGAGCGCCACCAAGACACGCGACGGCGCCCGGGACTTCGACTTCTGGATGGGCAGCTGGAAGGTCCGCAACCGGTATCTGCGCGAGCGGCTGAAGGGGTCGACCGAGTGGCTCGAGTTCGACGCGACGAGCGTCGCCCGCCCGCTCCGCGACGTGCTCGGGAACCAGGACGAGTTCCGCACCGACCACGACGGCGGGTTCGTCGGGATGTCCTTCCGCTTCTTCGACCCGACGACCGAGCGCTGGGCGATCTACTGGGCGGACAGCCGCAGGCCCGGCCTCCTCGACCCGCCCGTCTTTGGGTCCTTCTCCGGCGACGTCGGCATCTTCGAGGGCGAGGACACCTTCGAGGGGAAGTCGATCCTCGTGCGGTTCGTCTGGTCGGGGATCACCACGCCGACCCCGCGCTGGGAACAGGCGTTCTCGGAGGACGGCGGGGAGACGTGGGAGACCAACTGGATCATGGACTTCACGCCACTCGACGGCTGAGTGAGGTCCTTGACTGTAGGTGCCGCGAGGAGGATGCTCGTGGCCTGTGGCCGTCAAGTTCGTGAGCCGGAACCAGTGGGGAGCGAAGCCGCCCAAGGCGGTGACGAAGCTCTCCCCGTCGGCGCTCGCCGGGGTCGCGGTCCACTGGTTCGGCAAGCCGCGCGCGGCGAAGAGCCACGACGGCTGCGCGGCGCTTCTGCGCAGCGTGCAGAACACGCACATGGGGCCGAAAGGCCTGGGCGTGCCGGAAGGCGGCAACGACATCGCCTACAACCACGCGGTCTGCCCGCACGGGCACGCATTCACGCTGCGCGGCTTCGGCGTGCAGACCGGCGCAAACGGCGACTCCCAGTCGAACCGCGACTTCGCCGCCGTCGTCTACATGGCCGGCGAGGGCGACCCGCCGCCGTCGGACGAGATCCGCGCGCTCATCGCCGATGTGATCCGGGCCTGGCAGGCGAAGGGCGCCGGCCCTCTTGTCAAGCCGCACCACTTCTTCACGAAGTCCGAGTGCCCTGGGCCGGACCTCCTCAAGTGGGTCGACCTCAAGCCATCGCCCTGGAAGGGAAAGCGAAAGGACGCGGCCGTCGCACTGAAGGACGAGACGCCCGACTGGCTGATCGACTTCGTCCAATGGCGGCTCGGCGACCGCGGGAAGGCGAAGGCGCGTCCGCGCTCGGTGCCGAAACCCGTGCCCCAGACCGGCTGGGAGGCCGCGGCCCGCATCGACCGGATGGTCAACCAGATCGGGCCGCGCGACTCCTTCCTCGACTGGGTGCAGTGGCGCAAGAGCGGCGCGAAGAAGAGCGAGCGCCCACGCGGTGTCCCCGCGGAGATCCCGGACTCCTGGAAGGACGGGCTGAAGCGCCTCGAGCAGATCTTCTCCGGCAAGGCCCCCGAGCCGAAGCCGAAGCCCAACCCCAAGCCGGGGCCCAAGCCCGCACCGGAGCCGCAGAAGCGGACGCGGATCACCCAGAAGTCCGAGCTCCTGGCCGAGCCGCGCGCGACGAAGGAGGAGCTCGAGGCCTTCATGCTCTCCCGCGACCACGGCGGCTACACCGACGCGAACGTGCGCGGGATCGTCAAGCGCTACGTGGCCACCGCCACGTCGGTCGGCCTCGACCCACTGCTCGTCGTCAGCCAGATGGTGCTCGAGACGGGCAACCTCACCTCGTTCTGGTCGCAGGTACCGCGCCGCAACCCGGCCGGCATCGGCGTGACGGGCGAGGAAGGCAAGGGCAACACCTTCACCACATGGGACAAGGCCTGCCGCGCCCACGTGGGGCGGCTCCTCGCGTACGCGCTTCCGAAGGGCTCCGAGACCGCCGCCCAGCGCGCGCTCATCCAGGAGGCCCTGAAGGTCCGCGCGCTGCCCGACGACCGGCGGGGCCGCGCGCCCACGCTCGCAGGACTGGCCGGCAGCTGGGCGATGGACCCGAAGTACGCGGGCAAGATCGTCCGGATCGCGAACGAGATCCGTCCGCTCTGACATCACCTACCGCAGGTTCGGTAGCGTGACGGACGTGCGGGGGGAAGCCGCAGTCGAGACGCAGGGGCTCGCAAAGAGCTACGGCGACGTGAAGGCGCTATGCGGGGTCGACCTCGAGGCGGAGACCGGTAGCGTCTTCGGCCTCCTCGGTCCGAACGGCGCCGGCAAGACGACGGCCGTCCGCATCCTGACGACGCTGCTCCTGCCGGACGCCGGCACGGCGCGCGTCGCAGGATTCGACGTCCGCGACCGGCCGGGCGAGGTGCGCAAGAGCATCGGCCTCGCCGGGCAGTACGCGGCCGTGGACGAGAACCTGAACGGCTTCGAGAACCTCGAGCTCGTCGGACGCCTTTACCACATGGGTCGCCACGCCTCGCGCGAGCGTTCGCGAGAGCTCCTGGTCGACTTCGGCCTCGAGGATGCGAGCGAGCGCCTCGTGCGCACGTACTCGGGGGGCATGCGACGCCGCCTCGACCTCGCCGCTGCGCTCGTCGCGCGGCCGCCGATCCTCTTCCTCGACGAGCCGACCACCGGCCTCGACCTGCCGAGCCGCATCGCACTCTGGGAAGCGATCGAAGCCCTCGTCGGGCAGGGCACGACCGTGCTCCTCACGACGCAGTACCTGGACGAGGCCGACCGCCTCGCCGACCAGATCGCGGTCGTCGATCACGGCGTCGTGATCGCCGAGGGCACTTCGGACGAGCTCAAAGAGCAGGTCGGCGGCGAGCGCCTGGAAATCCAGCTCGGCGACGGCGGTACCCGCGACCAGGCGATCTCGGCGCTCAGGCCGATCTCCGAGGAGGAGCCCGCCTGCGTCGACGGGCTTCTGAGCGTTCCCCTCCGCTCGCGCCAGGGGGCGATCGCGGACGCCGTCAGGCGGCTCGACGAGGCGGGCGTCGGCATCGACGACATCGCCGTGCGCCGCCCCACCCTCGACGACGTCTTCCTCAAGCTGACCGGGCACGCCGCTGAGGTCGAGGCCGAGGCCGAGGCCGAGGAGCAGCCGGCAGCCGAGGTGGCGAGCCGGTGACGGGGTTCGCCTACGCCTTGTCCGACACGGCCATCCTGGCGAAGCGGAGCATCCTGCGGATCCGGCGCCAGCCCGACCTGCTGGTCGGCTTCACCATCCAGCCGGTCATGTTCGTGCTCCTGTTCGTCTACGTCTTCGGGGGCGCGATCGAGACGCCGGGGCTCGACTACGTCGACTTCCTGATGCCGGGGATCATCGTCCAGTCGATGGTCTTCGGCGGCTTCGTCACCGCGCTCGGCCTGGCGGAGGACCTGAAGAAAGGGCTCATCGACCGCTTCCGCTCGCTGCCCATGTGGGCCCCGGCGGTGCTGACGGGACGGATCCTCGCCGACGTCGGCACGAACATCATCCAGCTGGTCGTCATGTTCGCCGTCGGCATCATCGTGGGCTTCCGCTTCGCCACGGGCGTCCCAGAGATCGTTGCGGGGATCCTCCTCATGCTCCTGATCGGCTACGCGTTCTCCTGGGTGTTCGCCTTCATCGGGCTGACCGCGTCGTCTCCGGAGGCCGCGAACGCGTTCGGGTTCACCATCCTCTTCCCGGTCACGTTCGTGTCGTCCGCGTTCGTCCCGGTGGACACGATGCCGGACTGGCTCCAGCCCATCGCGGAACACAACCCGTTCACGACGATGGTCGACGCCGCGCGGGCGCTCTTCATCGACACGCCCGCGGGCAACGACGTCTGGCTCGCGGTCGCCTGGTGCTTCGGGATCATCGCCGTCTTCGGCGCGCTCTCGGTCTGGCGTTACCGCAGCGCCGTCACCCGCTGACGAAGCTCACGAGCTCCTCGCGGCTCGCGCCGCCAGACACCGTGATCGCCAGGACCGGGCCGACGCCCTTCGCGTAGAACTTGTGCTCGAGCAGGTCGGGCTCGAGCGGGTTCAGATCCTTCGTCATGAGCACGCCTTCGTAGGAGCCCTGGGGCACCTCGGCCTGCTCGTCCACGCTGAGGACCACGGCTTCGTCCTCCGCTTCGCCGGCGTAGTACTCCTGCCTGTAGGCGAGCCCGGGCTCGGGGTCGGCCGGCACGACGACGCCCGCGAGGGCACCGTCGACCCCCGCCTCCCACGAACCGGCCGTGCTGACCTCGGCGCCGTCGTACTCCTTCGTCGCCTCGCCGAGGTACCAGACGTTCCCCCACTTGTCCTGGGCGAACCAGTCGAAGGTGTCCTCGACGACCTCGCCGTCCTCGCTCACCGTGTCGCGCACGACCGTGGCCCTGATGCCCTCGATCGTCTTCGTCCGATCGGTCACGGTGACGACTACCCGCTGCACGGTCCCGTCCGCGTCCGTCTCCCGGTACACCCACCGCGACCCGGGAGTCATCGGCCAGTAGGGGTTGTCGATCGTGTCCACGAAGTTGGCCGGATCGAGCTCGAACGGCTCGTCCTTCTGCGGAAGCGGCGGGAGGGCCGCCGCTTCCGCAGGCGTGGTCGATGATGCGGTGGGACCGGGCTCGGCCGACTCCCCGCCGCCGCACGCGGCGACGACGAGGAACGGAAGCGCGGCGAGGCAGCGGAGCGGCGCGCGCATGTCAGTCGTCGTCCCCGGGGCCTTCGTCGTCGCCGGCGCCGTCGTCATCAGGCTCGTCGCCGATGACCTCGAAGTTCTCGTCCAGGTTCACCTCGACTTGACTGCCGTTCGCGAGCCGGATCTCGACGCTGTAGGCGGCTCCGTCGTCGCCAACCTCGGTCTCGGTGACCGTCCCGCCGCCCGTGTGGGCGAGCGCAGCGTCGGTCGCGCGCTCGAGCGCGGAACCGGTGAGCGGCGCTTCCTCGCCGCCCGCGCCGGCGGCGATGGCGATTCCGGCCGAGATCGCGCCGACGACGAGGACGACGGCTGCGATCAGGGCGAGCTTGCGGGTCATGCGAACCTCCTTGTCGGTCTTCGAAGGTCACCGTAGGAAGCCCGGATGAGACGGCCGTGAGACGGCCTCTCATCCCGCTCTCATCTTCAGAGGGACAATGTGGGCGACGATGCGGATCCTGGTCGTCGAGGACGAGCTGAAGATGGCGAGCCTCCTTCGCCGCGGGCTCCACGAGGAAGGGCACGCCGTCGACCTCGCGCGCACGGGAGACGACGCGCTCTGGATGGCGCGCGCGACCGAGTACGACGCGGTCGTGCTCGACCTCATGCTCCCCGGGCTCGACGGCATCGAGGTCTGCCGGCGCCTCCGCGACGGCGGCGTCTGGGCGCCGGTCCTCATGCTCACCGCGCGCGACGGGGTCGACGACCGGGTGGCGGGCCTCGACGCCGGAGCCGACGACTACCTCCCGAAGCCGTTCTCCTTCGCGGAGCTGCTCGCGCGCCTGCGCGCGCTCGTGCGGCGCGGCGCAGGCGAGCGGCCCGCGGTGCTCGAGGTCGGCGACCTGCGCCTCGACCCGGCCACCCGCCGGGCCTGGCGGGGGGAGGTCGAGGTGAAGCTCTCCGCGAAGGAGTTCGCCCTCCTCGAAGCGTTCATGCGCCGGCCCGGCGACGTGCTCTCCCGCTACCAGCTGCTCGAGCACGCCTGGGACTACGGCTACGAGAACCGCTCGAACGTCGTCGACGTCTACGTCCGCTACCTGCGCGACAAGGTGGACCGGCCGTTCGGGCGCGCTTCGATCGAGACGGTGCGCGGCGTCGGCTACCGCCTGCGGGACGAGTCGTGAGCCGCCTCCCGCTTCGCCTGCGCCTCACGCTCGGCTTCGCGCTCGCGATGGCCGTGGTGCTGGGCGCGGTCGGAGCGCTGCTCTACGTACGGCTCGACGACGCGCTGAGCGAGCAGCTCGACGAGAGCCTCGAGGTGCGGGCGCAGGCGCTCGCAGACGGCGGCGGCATCGGTACGGGCGACGAGGAAAACGTCGCCCAGAGGCTCGGTCCGGACGGCTCGCCGACCGCCTCTTCACCGGGGCTCGGCGCTCCGCTGGTCACCCCGGAGGAGGCGGCGCGCGCGCAGGGCGGCTCGCTCTTCCTCACGCGTGAGGTAGACGGCGAGCCAATGCGCCTGCTCGTCACTCCCACCCTCGTCGTCGGTGCGTCGCTCGAGGACCGGGACGAGGCGCTCGACGAGCTCATCACCCAGCTTCTCGTCGTCGGGCCACTTGCCCTGCTCCTCGCTTCCGCTGCGGGCTATTTCCTCGCGACCGCTGCCCTCAGGCCGGTCGAGGAGATGCGCCGCGAAGCCGCCGAGATCTCCGGCGACGCGGCCGGCCGGCGCCTCCCGCTCCCGCGCGCGCGTGATGAGATCCGCCGGCTCGGCGAGACGCTCAACGCCATGCTCGGCCGGCTCCAGGACAGCCTCGCCCGCGAGCGGCGCTTCGTGGCCGACGCGAGCCACGAGCTCCGGACACCGCTCGCACTGCTCCAGACGGAGCTCGAGCTGGCTCTGCGCCACAAGCGCACGCCGGGCGAGCTCGAGGAAGCGCTGCGGTCGGCCCGGGACGAGGTCGACCGGCTCTCGCGGCTCGCGGAGGATCTGCTCGTGCTCGCCCGCCTCGACGAAGGACGCCTTCGCCTGCGCACCTCCGAGGTGCCGGCGCGCGAGCTCCTCGAGGCGGTCGCCCGCCGCTTCGACAGCAGGGCCGCGGCGGAGGGCCGGGCGCTCGAGGTGGAGGCCGACCCCGTCTCGTTCCCGGGCGACCGCCTGCGGCTCGAGCAGGCGCTCGGCAACCTCGTCGACAACGCGCTGCGCCACGGCAAGGGAACGGTGCGGCTGGCAGCGGAGGCGCGCGACGGGGAGGTCGACCTGCGGGTCGCCGACGAGGGCCCGGGCTTCGCCGACGATGTCCTGCCCGTCGCCTTCGAGCGCTTCACGCGCGAGGACGAGGCTCGCGGCAACGGTGCCTCCGGGCTCGGCCTGGCCATCGTCGACGCGATCGCGCGGGCGCACGGCGGCAGCGCCCAGGCTGCGAACGAGCCGGACGGGGGCGCGGTGGTCACGCTCGCGCTCCCCGGCGAGTCAGGACGTACGGTATGACTCCGAGATGGCCTACGACGAAACGCTGGCCGACCGTGTGCGTGGCGTGCTCGCCGAGGAGGACGGGCTGAGCGAGCGCAAGATGTTCGGCGGGCTCGCGTTCATGCTCCACGGGAACATGGCGTGCGGGATCGTGAAGGACGAGCTGATGCTGAGGCTCGGCCCCGAGGGCGCCGACTCTGCGCTCGATCGCCCGCACGTTCGGCAGATGGACTTCACCGGCAGGCCGATGACCGGGATGGTCTTCGTGGCGCCGGCCGGGCTCGAAGGCGACGCGCTCGGCGACTGGGTCACCCGGGCGGTGGGCTACGCGCGAGCCTTGCCGCCCAAGGCCAAGTAGTCAGACCGCGCTGAGGCCCCGGGCCTTGCGCGACGCGGCCGTCTGGCGCTTCTGGGCGGAGAGCTCCACCTTGCGGAGCCGGACGTGGTTGGGCGTCACCTCGACGGATTCGTCGTCGCGGATCAGCTCGAGCGCCTGCTCGAGCGAGAGCGGGCGCGGCGGAATCAGGCGCACGAGCTCGTCGGCGGTGGACGAGCGGATGTTCGTGAGCTTCTTCTCCTTCGTGGGGTTGACGTCGAGATCCTCGGCGCGCGCGTTCTCGCCGACGATCATCCCCTCGTAGACCTCGGCGCCGGGGCCGACGAAAAGCTGCCCGCGCTCCTGCAGGTTGAGCAGCGCGAACGACGTCACGGAGCCGCGGCGGTCGGCCACGAGGCTGCCGGTGGGGCGCATCCGCAGGTCGCCGTGCCACGGCTCGTAACCGTCGAAGACGTGGTGGAGGATGCCCGTGCCGCGCGTCTCGGTGAGGAACTCGGTGCGGAAGCCGATCAGCCCGCGCGCCGGCACGAGGTACTCCATGCGCACCCAGCCGGTGCCGTGGTTGACCATCTGCTCCAGCCGTCCCTTACGAAGCGCGAGGAGCTGCGTGATCACGCCGACGTAGTCCTCGGGCGCGTCGATGGCCAAGCGCTCGACGGGCTCGTGCAGCTTCCCGTCGATCTCGCGGGTCACGACCTGAGGCTTGCCCACGGTGAGCTCGTAGCCCTCGCGTCGCATCAGCTCGACCAGCACGGCGAGCTGGAGCTCGCCGCGGCCCTGCACCTCCCAGGCATCCGGCCGCTCGGTGGGCAGCACCCGCAGCGACACGTTGCCGACGAGCTCCTGGTCGAGCCGCGCCTTCACCATGCTCGCCGTCAGGCGGTCTCCGTCCTGGCCCGAGAGCGGAGACGTGTTGATCCCGATGGTCATCGCCAGGCTCGGCTCGTCGACCCCGATCACGGGAAGCGGGCGCGGGTCGTCGGGATCGGCGAGGGTCTCCCCGATGGTCACGTCGGCGAGGCCCGCGACGGCGATCAGCTCTCCGGCGCCGGCCTCGGCGGCTTCGACCCGGTCGAGCGCCTCGGTGACGTAGAGCTCCGTGACCTTCGCTCGCTCGAAACGCCCATCGGCGCGGCACCAGGCGACCTGCTGCCCCTGCCGGATCGTGCCCTCGCGGACGCGGCAGAGCGCGAGGCGCCCGACGTATGGGGAAGCGTCGAGGTTGGTGACGTGCGCCTGGAGCGGGTGGCCCTCCGTGTAGGAGGGAGCCGGGATGTGCTCGAGGAGCGTGTCGAAGAGCGGCTCGAGATCCGACGCGAGTGAGCTCGGCTCGAGGCCGGCCTGGCCGGCCCTCGCGTTGGCATAGACGATCGGAAACTCGATCTGACTCTCGTCGGCGTCCAGGTCGAGGAAGAGCGCGTAGACCTCGTCGACGACCTCGGCGACGCGCGCGTCCGGCCGGTCGACCTTGTTCACGACGAGGATCGCCGGAAGCCGGGCCTCGAGCGCCTTCCGAAGCACGAAGCGGGTCTGAGGCAGCGGCCCCTCGCTCGCGTCGACGAGCAGGAGGACGCCGTCCACCATCGTCAGGCCCCGCTCGACCTCGCCTCCGAAGTCCGCGTGGCCCGGCGTGTCGACGATGTTGATCTTCACCCCGCCGTGCCGAACGGCCGTGTTCTTCGCCAGGATCGTGATGCCCTTCTCCCGCTCGAGGTCCATCGAGTCGAGGACGCGCTCGGCCACGTCCTGGTTCTCCCGAAAGGAGCCGGACTGCCACAGCATCGCGTCGACGAGCGTCGTCTTCCCGTGGTCGACGTGGGCGACGATGGCGACGTTGCGGATGTCCTGGCGCGTGGGCACCCGCCGAGAGTAGCCGCGCCGGCCGGCTCTCCCGCCGGCCGCACGCACCGTTCACGAATCCGCGCCGAATGCGAACCAGGTCGTCAACAGCAGCGCGCGCCCGTGCGCCATCCGCCGGGACGGGCCCATTCCGGCCACTGGTCGGTCGCGCTGCCCACGCGATATCCCCGGTCGCGTCACGTCGACCGGAAGGAGACCCATGAAGATCAGTCGCATGCACGCGCTCGCGGCCCTGGCGGCCGTGGGCGCGGTGACGGCCGCCGCGGGCGGCGCGCTCGCCGTAGGGAAGGCCGCCGCGACGGCGGCCGAGGCGGAGGTCATCACCGGCTGCCGCCACCCCAACGGCGGCTGGGTGAGGATCGTCGCCGCCGAGTCGGCCTGCCGCGCCCGCGAGCAGGTCGTCACCTGGAACACGGAAGGGCCCGCCGGGTCGCCGGGGCCGGCAGGCCCGCCCGGGCCCAAGGGAGATCCCGGCCCGGGGCTCGCCAAGCTCGAGGACATGGACGGGCTCCCGTGCACACGCGACGGCGGCGGGCCCGGCGAGGTCGAGCTCGACCTCGCCGGCGACGACACGGTGCTGTTCCGCTGCGTCGCGGGCGGCGCGCCACCGCCGCCTCCACCTCCGACGGGCTCTGTCGTGATCAACGAGGTGGACTACGACCAGGTCGGCGCCGACGGCGACGGCTTCGTCGAGCTCAAGAACACTGGCACGACCGCGGTCGACCTCGCCGGGCTCGCGCTCGTGCTCGTCGACGGCACCGACTCGGAGGAGTACCGGCGCGAAGCGCTCTCCGGCACGCTCGAGCCCGGCGGCTACCTCGTCGTCGCGGGGGACGCGCAGAACGGCGCGCCCGACGGTATCGCGCTCGTCGACACCGACGACGGGGAGCTGCTCGATGCCCTCTCCTACGAGGGAGCGATCGCGGCGGCCGTGATCGGCGGGCGGACGTACTCGCTCGTCGAGGGCACGTTGCTCCCCGCCACCGTGGCGGACTCGAACACGGCGGCGGGGTCTCTGAGCCGGATCCCCGACGGCAGAGACACGAACGACGCCGCGACCGACTGGGTCTTCACCACGACCCTGACGCGCGGCGCTGCGAACGTCGCAACCGCACCCTGAGGGCAGCTGAGAAGCGGGCGGCGCCATCCGGGCCGCCCGCTTCCTGCTACTTAAACCCGCGTGACGGGAAGATCGACGGCATGACGAAGCGAACGATCCTGGTCATCGAGGACGAGACCGCGATCTCGGAGCCGCTGGCGGCGGCGCTCTCGCGTGAGGGCTTCGACCCCGTCGTGGCCGGATCGGTCTCGGAGGGTCTCGAGCTCTTCGAGAAGCGCTCGCCCGACCTCGTCCTCCTGGACGTCATGCTCCCGGACGGCGACGGCCGCGACGTCCTGCGCAAGATCCGGGAGACGGCGCGCACGCCGGTCGTCATGCTCACGGCCCGCGGGGAGGAAATGGACCGCGTGCTCGGGCTCGAGCTCGGCGCCGACGACTACGTGACGAAGCCGTTCAGCGCCGCCGAGCTGGCAGCGCGCATCCGCGCCGTCCTGCGGCGGGCGGGCGACGAGCCCGCGCCGGAGCCCGGCTCGGTGCTCGAGTCCGGCGATGTGCGGATGGATCTCGGCACCCACGAGGCGACGAAGAACGGCGAGCTCCTGGAGCTGACGGTGAAGGAGTTCGAGCTCTTGCGCGTCCTCCTCGAACGCTCCGGCAAGCTCGTCAAGCGCGAGGAACTCGTGCACGAGGTCTGGGACCCGGCCTGGTTCGGGTCGACGAAGACGCTCGACGTCCACGTCAGCGCCCTGCGCAAGAAGCTCGGGGACGACCCAGCCGAGCCGCGCTACATCCACACCGTGCGGGGCGTCGGCTTTCGGTTCGACCCCGCCGGCGAGCAGCCGTGAGTTTCCGGGCGCGGCTCGTCCTCGCCGCCGCGTACCTGCTCGCGACGGTGGTGATTGCGCTCACCGTCCCGCTGGCGCTGAACATCGACCGGCGCGCGACCTCCGAGCTCGAGTCCGACGTGGTCGCGAACGCGACCGTGCTCTCGGGCCGAGTGGCCAACCTCGTCATCGAGGGGGACACCGAGCGTCTCGTGGACGTGCTCGCAGCCGCGACGGTCGGGGACGGCGCCCGGACTGTGGTCGTGAACGACGCGGGGATCCTGCTCGCAGACACGGACGCGAGCGCCCAGGCCGGCGAGCAGTTCGCCACTGAGGAGCGGCCCGAGTTCGCGGCGGCGAGCGCGGGCCAGATCGACGTTCGCCAGCGGCACAGCGACACGCTCGACGAGGACCTGCTCCTCGTCACCGTGCCCGTCACCGACAGGGGCGACGTGATCGGCGCCCTCCGCGTCTCCACGCCCATGACCGCGGTGGACGCGAGCGTCCGCTCGAGCTGGCTCGCCCTGCTCCTAATCGGCATCGCCGTCGTGGGCGCGGGCCTCGTCCTCGCGTGGATCCTCGCCGGCTCGATGGCCCGCCCGGTGGAGAAGCTGAGGACAGCGGCCGGCCGCCTCGGGCGAGGCGATCTCGACGCCCGCGTCGATCCCGAGGGCCCGCAGGAGCTCGACGAGCTCGGGCAGTCGTTCAACAGGATGGCCGGCGCGCTCTCCTCCAACCTGAACGCCCAGCGCGACTTCGTCGCCAACGCCTCCCACCAGCTCCGCACGCCGCTGACGGGGATCAAGCTCCGACTCGAGGCGATCCGCAGCGAGGGCGGCGCAGCCGCGGAGGAGGCCGCCAAGGCGGAAGCGGAGCTCGACCGGCTGAGCGCGCTCGTCGACGACCTGCTCTCGCTTGCTCGGGCCTCCTCGGAGGAGGCCGTCGCCGAGCCGGTCGACCTGGGCGAGGCGATCCGGGCCGCGCAGCGGCGCTGGGCCGAGCCGGCGGCAACCGCGGGCCACGACCTCGCGCTCGCCGACGGACAGGGCGGGAGGATCCTGGCCGCCCCCGCCGACGTCGCCCACATCCTCGACAACCTGATCGAGAACGCGATTCGCTATTCGCCGGCGGGCGCGCAGATCACCGTCGGCACGGAACGCGGCGAGGGCGGCCCCGCGCTGCTCGTCACCGACACCGGGCCGGGCATCCCGGCCGAGGAGCGGGAACGCGTCTTCGAGCGCTTCTACCGGGGCGCCGACGGCCGGAGCACGGGCCCGGGAACGGGGCTCGGCCTCGCGATCGTGGCCGAGCTGGCAGAGCGCTGGGGCGGCCGGGTCGAGCTGCTCGACGGCCCCGGGACCCGCGTGCGGGCCAGCTTCCCGGCGGCCGCTGCCGACTCCTCACCCCCTCCTAACCATTCCTGAAGAGTCGCCTTGCTAGCGTCGAAGCCATGAGTAGAGCCCGCGTCTTTCTCCTCGCCCTCGCCGGCCTCGCCTTCCCGGTCGGGCTGGCGCTGGCCGTCTACGTGGCCTCGGCCTCGTCGCTGGCCGCCGTCCCGACGGTCGTCTCGGTCTCGGACAACAAGATCGCGCGCTCCGACACCGTCTCGACTCCGACCACGACGGAGACCGGGACGACGACGCAGACGACGACGGGCGACGACGACGACCTGCCGGGCAAGTGCGACGAGCCCGAACACGAGCTCGACCCCGACTGCGACCCGCAGAACGCCGGCGACGACAACTCGGGGCCGGGCTCCGGCGGCGGCGACTCGAGCGGGCCCGGATCGGGCTCGGACGACTCGAGCGGAAGCGGCTCCGGGTCGGACGACGACTCGAGCGGCAAGGGCTCCGGCGGCGACGACTAGCGCGCCGGCTCGCGCGGGTGCCGCCTGCGCGATTCCTTCGGCGGGAAGCGGTGGAAGCGCGGCGGGATGTACCACATGACGGCCCGCCCCCAGCGCGTCGTGACGCACCAGCAGTCAGGAGCGCAGTTGCAGGTCCAGTTGAACGGGTTGTGAATCCTCTGGCGCAGGCTCCGCCCCATGGAATCGAGTCTAGCCAGAGCCTGCGAGCCCACCAGGGCGGGCCACCTACCGTTCCTTTACTCGCGCCTACCGACTCTTGAACCCACCTGGGGGCGCGCTTTTCCCGGCCCTTCATAGCCTCGGAGGAGTACTTCCGAGAACAACAAGGAGGGTCACATGAACACCATCACGAAGCTCCTGCTCGTCCCGGCGATCGTCGTCGCGTTCAGCGTCGGCGTTGCCATCGCAGCGAGCGGCAGCGACGGCGGCGGAGGCTCCGCCGCCCAGGCGCCGTCGACGACCGACGGCACGACGACGCTCGAGGACACGACCACGACCGGCACGACCACGACGGGCGGCGTCGACATCAGCGGCCCGTGCGACGAGGCCGAGAACCGCAACGACCCGCGCTGCACGGGTGCTCCGGCCGCCGGCGGCGTCGCCCCGACCGGCGGCGTCGACATCAGCGGCCCGTGCGACGAGGCCGAGCACGCGAACGACCCGCGGTGCACCGGCGCCGGCGGCGCCCGGAACGACAACTCCGGCCCCGGCAACGCCGACGACGATCGCGGCGACCGGGAGGACAACTCCGGCCCCGGCAACTCGCACGACGACGGGGACGACGACGACAACTCGGGCTCCGGCTCGGGTGGCGACGACGACTCGAGCGGCCACGGCGGCGGTGACGACGACCGATGAGGCGCCTCACGCTGTTTCCAGCCGCAGCCGCTCTGGGATCGGCCCTTCTCCTCGCCGCCGCGTGCGGCGGCGGGGAGAACACGGCCGCCACGGAGCCGGCATCCCCGACTGACGAGGCAACGTCGTCCACGACAACCGGGGGCGACACGACGACGGGCGGGACGCAGGCCGCTGCCAAGGGCGTCGACCCGCGCGAGGGCGGCTTCGAGATCGCCCTCGGCGAGTGGGCCCTGACGCCCGAGGCCGAGTCCATCCGCCCGGGTCGCGCCACCTTCGTGATCACGAACCGCGGCACGGTGCCGCACGGGTTCGAGATGGAGCGCGAGGACGGCGACGACTCGAGCGGCAGCGGATCGGGCGACGACCGCGACAAGGTCGAGACCCGCGTCCTCCAGCCCGGCGAGAGCGTCAGCGTCGACCTCAACCTCAGCGAGGGCGTCTACAAGCTCGAGTGCAACGTCGACGGACACGACGACATGGGCATGGAGATGCTCTTCGAGGTCAAGAAGGGCGCGCCGCTGGCGAAGAAGGCCGTCGCCCCGGCCGCGCCGCAGGCCGGCCAGGCCGCCGCGGCCGACATCCGCGGCTTCGTCTTCGAGCCCGCGACCATCCAGGCGAATGTTGGCCAGGAGGTCACCTGGACGAACCACGACCCGGCTCAGCACACCGTCACCCAGGAGGGCGGCGGGTTCGACTCCGGGACGATGGCCACCAAGGGCACCTTCAGCCACACGTTCGACCAGCCCGGGGAGTACCGCTACATCTGCGCGTTGCACCCCGGCATGAAAGGGACAGTGGTCGTCACCGGCTGAGACTCTCTCTCCCCTCAGCCCCGGACGGATCGACGGCCGCCTTCGGGCGGCCGTCGGTTGTTCTCGACAGGGCAGCGCAGACCGACTACAACTCTCCGTTGGAGGTGCGGGAGACCTGACATCACTCCAGCGTCCGTGAAGCCCGACGAGGCGAAGGCCGCGCTGATCGACAAGACCGTCGAGCACGCGCACGCCAAGCTCCCGCCGGAGCAGGCCGCGCGGCTCGAAGCGCTGATCCGCATCTACTACGGCGCCGGCGCCCCCGAGGACCTTCTCCAGCGCAACGCGTCCGATCTCTACGGCGCGGCGCTCTCACACCTGAACTTCGCCGCGCGCCGCGCGCCGGGCGAGGCCAAGGTCCGCGTCTACACCCCGCAGCTCGAGGAGCACGGCTGGACGTCGACGCACACCGTCGTCGAGCTCGTCAACGACGACATGCCGTTCCTCGTCGACTCCGTGAGCATGGAGCTAAACCGCCTGGGGAGCGGCGTCCATCTCATCATCCACCCGGTCGCCCGCGTGCGCCGCGACGAGACGGGTCTCCTCCTCGATGTCCTGCCCTTCGACACGCCCGCCGAGGACGCGCAGCTCGAGTCCTTCCTCCACGCGGAGGTCGTGCGCGAGACCGATCCGGAGCACCTCGACCGCCTACGCACGGGGCTCGAGCGCGTGCTCGAGGACGTGCGGGCGGCGGTCGAGGACTGGCCGGCCATGGTCGCGCGCGCGCGCGAGGTGATCGCCGACCTGGAGCGGGGCCTGCAGACCGTCGATCCCGAGGAGCTGGCCGAGAGCAAGGCGCTGCTCGAGTGGATCGTCGACAACCACTTCACGTTCCTCGGCTACCGAGAGTACGACCTGGTCTCGGAGAACGGCGAGCACGGCCTCCGCCGCGTTCCCGACACCGGGCTCGGCATCCTCCGCAACGGCGACGACGAGGCGGCCGAGGGCGTCGTGAAGCTCGCGCCGGAGGCGGTCGCCCTCGCGCGCGCGAAGGACCCGCTGGTCCTCACGAAGGCCAACTCGCGCGCGACCGTCCACCGGCCGTCCTACCTCGACTACGTGGGGGTGAAGCGCTTCGACGAGTCGGGCGAGGTCGTCGGCGAGCGGCGCTTCCTCGGCCTCTACACCTCGACCGCCTACAGCGCGAGCCCACACGACATCCCGCTGCTGCGGCGCAAGGTGCGCAAGGTGCGCGAGCGCTCGGGCCTCCCGCCTGGGAGCCACGACGACAAGGCGCTCCTCGAAGTGCTGGAATCGCTGCCCCGCGACGAGCTCTTCCAGATCTCCGACGACGACCTCTTCGACATCGCCATGGGCATCGTCCGCCTCGGCGAGCGCCAGCGGGTCAGGCTCTTCGTCCGCCGCGACACCTTTGGCCGCTTTCTCTCCTGTCTCGTCTTCGTCCCGCGCGAACGGTTCAACACGCAGGTACGCGAGAAGATCGAGGAGATCCTTCAGGAGGTCTTCGAAGGTGTCAGCGCCGACTACACGGTGCGCCTGTCCGCGTCGGTGCTCGCCCGGATGCACTTCGTCATCTACACGCGCCCGGGCGCGAAGCGCGAGTACGACGTGCCGGAGATCGAGGCCAGGCTCGTCGAGGCGACGCGGACCTGGGTCGACGACCTCGGCGATGCCCTCGTCGAGCACCTCGGGGAGGAGCGCGGCACCGAGCTCTTCGCGCTCTACCGGGACGCGTTCCCCGCCGCCTACCGCGACGACTTCACGCCGGAGGCCGCCGTGCTCGACGTCGAGCGGATGGAGCGCCTCGACCCGGAGGGCGACCTGGCCATGACGCTCTACCGCCCGCTCGAGGCCGAGCCCGACTTCTTCGTCCTCAAGCTCCTGCGGTCCGGGCAGCCGATCCTGCTCTCCGACGTTCTCCCGCTCCTGGAGGACATGGGCGTGAAGGTCTACGACGAGCGCCCGTACGAGATCGACCGTGCCGGTCCCGTGGACGCGTGGATCTACGACTTCGGCCTCACCCACGCCGAAGGCCCGCTCGACCTCGACCGCGTGGGCGAGGCGTTCAAGGATGCATTTGCGCGGGCCTGGCGCGGCGAGATCGAGGTCGACGGGTTCAACCGCCTCGTGCTCAGCGCCGGTCTCACCTGGCGGGAGATCGCCGTGCTCCGGGCGCTTGCCAAGTACCTGCGCCAGGCCGGCAGCACGTTCAGCCAGGCGTACATGGAGGAGACCCTGTCCGCGAACCCGGAGATCGTGCGCAAGCTGGTCGACCTCTTCAAGGTCCGTTTCGACCCCGCGCGAGGTGACGGCCCCGAGGACGAGGCGGACGAGATCGCCGCGCGGATCGAGAAGGAGGTCGACGCGGTCGCGAGCCTCGACGACGACCGGATCCTGCGCAGTTTCCTGCGGCTCGTCCAGGCGACGCTGCGGACGAACTACTTCCAGCTTGCCGACGACGGGCAGCCGAAGCCGTACCTCTCCTTCAAGTTCGACCCGGCGCTCGTTCCCGACCTTCCGCTGCCGCGCCCGATGTACGAGATCTGGGTGTACTCGCCGCGCACGGAAGGCGTCCACCTGCGCGGCGGGAGGGTCGCCCGCGGCGGCATCCGCTGGTCGGACCGGCGCGAGGACTTCCGCACCGAGATCCTCGGGCTCATGAAGGCGCAGATGGTCAAGAACGCCGTCATCGTCCCGGTGGGCGCGAAGGGCGGCTTCGTCGTCAAGCGTCCGCCCTCGGACCGCGAGGCACTACGCGAAGAAGTGGTCGCCTGCTACCGCATCCTGATGCAGGGCCTGCTCGACCTGACCGACAATCTCGTCGGCGGGGAGACGGTGCCGCCGCGCGACGTCGTGAGGTACGACGAGGACGACCCGTACCTCGTCGTCGCCGCCGACAAGGGGACCGCCAAGTTCTCCGACCTCGCGAACAGCGTCGCGGCGGAGTACGGCTTCTGGCTCGGCGATGCGTTCGCATCGGGCGGCTCAGCCGGCTACGACCACAAGGCGATGGGCATCACGGCCCGCGGGGCCTGGGAATCGGTCAAGCGCCACTTCCGCGAGCTCGGCGTCGACGTGCAGACCACCGAGGTCACCGCGGTCGGGATCGGCGACATGGCCGGCGACGTGTTCGGCAACGGCATGCTGCTCTCGCGCCACCTCAAGCTGGTGGCCGCGTTCAACCACGAGCACATCTTCCTCGACCCCGACCCGGAGCCGGAGGCGAGCTTCAAGGAGCGCGAGCGCCTGTTCAACCTTCCGCGCTCGAGCTGGGCCGACTACGACCCCGAGGTGATCTCGGCAGGCGGCGGTGTCTTTCCGCGGTCGGCCAAGTCGATCCCACTTTCGCCCGAGGTCAGGCGGCGCCTCGGCGTCGAGTCGGAGGCCCTGCCGCCCAACGACCTCATCCGCGCGATCCTCACGGCGGAAGTCGACCTGCTCTGGAACGGCGGGATCGGGACGTTCGTCAAGGCCTCGTCCGAGTCGCACCTCGAGGTCGGCGACAAGGCCAACGACGGGCTGCGCGCGGACGGCAAGGACATACGCGCGCGCGTGGTCGGCGAAGGCGGCAACCTCGGCCTCACGCAGCGCGGCCGGATCGAGTACGCGCTGGCAGGCGGACGGATCTACACGGACGCCATCGACAACTCGGCCGGCGTCGACTGCTCCGACCACGAGGTCAACATCAAGATCCTCCTCGGCGGCGTGGTCGCGGACGGCGACATGACCGAGAAGCAGCGCAACGAGCTGCTCGCCGAGATGACCGACGATGTCGCCCGCCTCGTCCTGCGCAACAACTACCGCCAGACTCAGGCGATCAGCCTGGCAACCAGCCAGGCCTCGTCGATGCTCGGCGTCCACTCGCGCCTGATCCAGCACCTGGAGCAGACCGGCCGGCTGCGCCGCGAGCTCGCGGCGCTGCCGAGCGAGGAGGTCATCGCCGAGCGCGGCGGCCTCGTTGCGCCCGAGCTCGCCGTCCTGCTCGCGTACGCGAAGATCGAGCTCTTCGACGCGCTCGTCGCCTCCGACCTGCCGGACGACCCGTACATGGCGAACGAGCTCGTCCGCTACTTCCCGCGCGTCCTGTCGGAGCGCTTCCGCGAGCGGATGGACAGCCACCGACTGCGCCGCGAGCTAATCGCGACCTACGTGACCAACAGCCTCGTCAACCGTGCGGGGATCACGTTCGCTTTCCGGCTCGCGGAGGAGACCGGCGCGCACGCGTCCGACATCGCGCGCGCGTATACGGTCGCCCGCGAGGTCTTCGACCTGCGGGCGCTCTGGACGGCGATCGAGGATCTCGACGACGCCATCCCCGCGGAGGTGCAGCTCGCGATGCTGCTCGAAGGGCGCAAGCTGGTCGAGCGCGCGACGCGCTGGCTCGTGCGCAGCCGGCCGCGGCCGATCGAGATCGAGGAGGAGATCGCGTACTTCGCCCCAGGCGCCGCCCTCCTCACCGAGGCCCTTCCGCGCCTGCTCCTCGGCGCCGACCTCGCGGCCGTCGAGCGCAAGACCACCGAGTACGTCAAGGGCGGCGCCCCGAAGGAGCTGGCGGCCAGGGTCGCAGGGCTCGGGGCGATGTTCTCCGCGCTCGACATCGTCGAGGTCGCAACAGCGGCCGGCGAGCCGACCGAGGAGGTCGCGGCCGTGTTCCACGGGGTGGGCGCCCGGCTCCAGCTCCAGTGGCTCCGCGACGCGATCACCGCCCTGCCGCGCGACAACCGCTGGCAGACGCTGGCCCGGGCCGCGCTCAGGGACGAGCTCTTCGGCATCCACGGCGCGCTCACGCGCGAGGCGCTGCAGGCCGCCCCGCCCGGCCTGCCGGCCGAGGCCCGGGTCGACGCGTGGCAGACAGGCCGCGGCGCGGGGGTCGATCGCGTCCTCCAGGTCGTGAACGACATCCGCATGGGCGAGCTGACGAGCCTCGAGACCCTCTCGGTCGCCCTGCGGGAGGTGCGCAACCTGATCCAGTCCAGCGGACGCGTGGCTCCGCCGCTCCCCGAGTTCCCCCCGGACGAGCCGCCCTCCCGGCCGCATCCGCCCGAGTCCCTCCGCCTCGGAAGATAAGTCGGCATCCCGCCGTCCGGTGGGCACCGAACCGAGTGGAGGTAGCCCCCCATGGGGTCGAAGCCGCAGGAGTCAGGCCACGCGCTCGAGGGCGGGCGAAGCCAGGTCGCGCTCGAGCAGGTCGAGCACGGCCTCCTCGATGGCGCCCTGGGTCGCCGGCTCGCCGAAGGTCACCTCGCCGAGCTCCTCGAGCGCGCCGCCGATCGTGAGCCCGTCCCGGAAGCGGTCGAAGACCCGAGGGTCGATGTACGAGGCGCGGCAGACGGCCGGCGTGTTCCCGAGGTAGTGCGCGACCTCCGTCACGGCCCGCGTGATCGCACGGGTCCGCCCCGTCTTCGAGCCGTACGCCGCGCCCGAGACGGCGAGCGCCACCGCGGCCAGGACGGTCGCGTTCCAGGTGCGGAAGTCCTTCGCCGAGAAGCCGTCCTCGGTGACCTCCTTGATGTAGGCGTTGATGTCGTCGGAGGCCACGTCGACCCACCGGCGCCCTTCCTTGTACGCGAGCAGCTCGTCACCGGAGCGACGGCGCATGAGCGCATCGACCACCTTGAACACGTCGCGGTCGACCACGGACTGGACGCGCCGCTTGCCGCCCTTGGACGTGTAGTCGAAGCGAACGAGGTCTCCCTCGCCCAGGGTCACGTGCCGGCGCCGCATCGTGGCGAGGCCGAACGTCTTGTTCGTCTCCGCGTAGTCCTCGGTGCCGATGCGGAAGAAGCCGCGGTCGAGCAGCCTGACCGCGCACGCGAGCACCCGCTCGCGCACGAGCTCGCGCCGGCGCAGGTCACGAGCTGCCGCGGCCCTGAGCTTGGGGAGCGCGCGGGCGAAGCGCTCCATCTCCTCGAACTTCTCCCGGTCGCGCCGGCGGCGCCAATCCACGTGGTAGAGGTATTGGCGGCGTCCCGGCGGCGTCGGTGCCGACGGCCTGGATGTGGCCGTTGGGGTGCGGGCAGATCCAGACGTCCGTCCACGCAGGCGGGATGACGAGCGCGCGGATGCGCTCGAGCACGGCGGCGTCGGTCACGCGCTTTCCGGTTTCGTCCACGTACTCGAACCCGCGTCCGCGCCCGCGCCGGGCCAGCCCCGGCCCGGAAGAGTCAGCTCGCCTCAGCCTCGCCACGTGCGTTCTCTTCCCCACAGAGCCGCCGCGAGGAACCTCGCGAACCTACCTAGACCTCCCTGGCCTAACGACCAGACAAGCGCCCGAGAGCTTGTCCCCTCACGGGCCCGCAACTACCCTGCAAGTCTCCAGCGGAACCGGAAGGAGCCTTTCTGTGCGTGATCGATCGTCCCTGCGTGGTCTTGTCTTTCTTGTGCTCGGCCTGCTCTTCGTGGCCGCCCCCGTCACGGCGGGCGCTGCCGTTGAGTCGTGCGTCTACAACCCCTCGACGAAGGCCGTCACCGCGACGATCACCACGGGCGGCTCCGCGACGCTGAAGGTCAACGCGTCGGGCCAGCTCCTCTTCGGCCAGGTGCCGGTCGCCTGCGGCGGCGCGACGAGCACGAACACCGACTCCGCGTCGGTAAGCGGCTCGACCGGCTCCAACGAGACCCTCACGCTGGACATGTCCGAGGCGTTCTTCGGACCCGGGTTCAGCTCGGAGTTCAACATCCCGGAGATCGAGCTCGCGACGGCGCTCGGCGACCTCACCGACACGCTCGTCATCATCGGCTCGAACGCCAACGACCTGATCGCGGCCGGGCAGAACGGCGTCGCGATCGACTCGGACGGCGACCTCGACATGACGCTGTCTCCCGGGCAGCACGTGATCGAGGTGCACGGCCTCGGCGGCGACGACCTGCTCAACATGCGCGGGCAGGGCGGCGCCGGCCTTGCCTATCTCGGCCCGGTGCGGGTCTACGGCGAGGAGGGGAACGACGAGCTGATCGCCAGCCACCAGTCCGACTTCGTCTACGGCGGAGACGGCAACGACATCATTTTCTTGCACCAGCTGAACGACTACGCGGACGGCGGCCCGGGCAACGACTCCATCACGGGCGGCGAGGGGAACGACGACATCGTCGGCGGTCCCGGCGCCGACACGTTCAACGCGGGCGCAGGCAACGACACGCTTCACGCGGACGACGGGGTCGCGGACACTCAGCTGCATGGTGGCGCGGATGTCGATACGGCCTACTACGACGCGAACCTCGATCCCGCCACGATTGCGGTCGAGAACAAGTTCGCGGATCCGGGCCCGCCGCCTCCGCCGCCTCCGCCCGGCGGCGCGTGCGCATACAACTCGACCACGAAGACGGTCACGGCTTCCATCCCTGCCAGCGAGGGCGCGACGCTCGCGGTGGTCGGTGGCGCGATCCACTTCGGAGCATCTCCGACCGCCTGCAGCACGGCGACGACGGCGAACACCGACACGATCAACATCACGGGCGCGGCCGGCTCGGTTGAGCAGCTGACGATCGACCAGACCGGCGGCGGGCTCGCACCGGGCGGCACCGCGGAGACCACCGGGACGTCCGAGATCGAGGTCGCGGTCAACCTCGGCGACGCCTCCGACGTGGTCATCGTCAGGGGCCGCACCCTCGCGGACACGCTCGCTGTCGGCACCAAGGGCGTCTCGTTCAACAACGACGCCGACGTCGACATCACCTTCACGCCCCTCCCGAGCTCGATCGAGCTCGTGGGCGGCGGCGGCGGAGACGTCCTCTCGGGCCGCGGCGGCTTCGGCGCCGGCCAGGTGTTCCTCGGGCGCGTAACTCTGCGAGCCGGAGACGGCGGCGACTCGCTCAGCGGCGGCGACCTCGACGACGTGCTCGTCGGCGGCGCCGGCACCGACACGATCACCGGCGGGCTCGGCAACGACCAGCTCGACGGTCAAGGCGGCGCGGACACCCTGAGCGGCAACGACGGCAACGACACGATCGTGGGCGGCGCCGGCGCCGACTCGCTCATCGGAGCGGGCGGCAACGACACGCTCGACGCCCGCGACGGCGCTGCGGACACCCAGATCAGCGGCGCGGCCGGCGTCGACACCGCCTACACCGATGCAGGGCTGGATCCCTCGCCGGTGGGCGTCGAGATCCACCTGCCGCAGTAACGGGACTCCTCGCGGGGAGGCCGAGAGGCCTCCCCGCGAAAACCTAGACTCTTGGACGGACCGCGCCCGGGCGTCTTTTTCCGTGCGTGCGCACAGAGTTACCCTCCAGAGCGGCCCGATCAGACACACTTTCCCCGATGCACGCGATCGTGACGCTCGAGGCGGAGCCGCGCTTCCGGCCCTTCCCGTTCGGCTTGCCGGTCGAGACGCCGCTCCTACGGGCGGTCGACGACGCGGCGCTCGTCCTCTCGCGGACGAAGGGGCGCTTCGACGGCCCCATCGCGTTCTGCCACGGCGTCTCGCGGGACGGCGCCGTCCTGCGCCGCCACGGGCGCTACGCCGAGGCGATGGTCGTCTTCGCCGAGCCCTCGCTCGGCTACCGGCTGGGCTTCGCCCTCGGCGTCCAGCTCTTCGTCCAGCGCCCCGAGGGGCCGTTCCTGTTCCAGCAGCGCGGTCCGTCCATCGGCCGCGACCCGCTGCTGTGGACCGCTTCGGCCTCGGGCGGGCTCAGCCCGACCGAGACGCCGCGGGACGCCGTGCTCGCCGACGCCGCGGAGGAGATCGGGCTCGCAGAGGCCGACCTGCTCGGCTTCCGCCCGATTGGGCTCGTCGTCAGCGACGACACGGGGTCGGCGCTCGTCGTCTACCACGCGACGCTGCGCGAGGGCGCCGAGCCCGAGCCGAGCGCGACGAAGGTGACGCAGATCCACTGGGCCGATTCGCCGACCGGCCTGGGAGCCCAGGTCTCGGCCGACACGATCGCGTGCTGGGATGCGCTCGAGCTCTGGCGCGAGCGTGAAGCGGCGCCGGCGTAACGGCTAGGAGCTCGGGGGCCCTTCGCCCCCGGTGACCTTCTCCCACCAGTCGTCCTCGCGGCGCTTCAGCTCCGTCTGGACCTGGGCGACGTACTCGGCCAGCTCGTTCTCCTTCTGGCCCAGCCGCTCCTGGAGGTCGGCCAGCTCGCGCTCGCGGCGTTCGAGCTTGTCCTCGCGGATCTCGAGGTCGGCCTCGACACGCGCTTCCTTGGCGTCGAGCTCGTTCTCGCGGCCGTCGATGTCGAGGAGCCGGTCGCGGAGGGAGGCCTCCGTCTCGGAGAGTCGCTTCTCACGACGGTCGAGCCGCTTGCGCTGGGACTCGACGACGTCCTCGGTGTTGGAGATCTCGGCCTCGCGCTCGGCGATCTCGCGCTCGCGCTCCTTCAGCCGCTCCTGCAGGGCCTCGATGTCGACGATCTTCGACGTCTCGGACTCCACTCGCGCGAGGTGCGCCTCGCGGTGGTGGAGCTCGGCCTCGCGCGCGGCCATCTCGGCTTCGCGCCGCTCCATCTCGGCCATGAGAGCCGCGGAATCCTGAGTCGCGCGGTCGCGGCCCGACATGTCGCGCTCCATGCGCTCGGCGTCCAGACGAAGGCGATCGTGCTTGGCCCGCATGTCGGCCTCGCGCTCCTCGAGCCCCTCCTCCTTGGCCTGCACGCGCGAGTACTCCTTGGCCAGCTCGCGCTCGCGCGCCGCCAGGGTCTGCTCGCGCTTGGAGAAGCCCTTGTCCTGGTCGCGCAGGGCGCTCTCGCGCTCGGCCAGGGCACGGTCGCGCGCTTCCTGGCGGGCTTTCATCTCCGCCTCGCGGCTCGCGACGTTCTGCTCGCGGCGGACGAGCTTCGTCTCCTGCGAGTTGAGGGACTGCGCCTGCTTGGCGAGCTCGGACGCGAGCTTCTCGCGCTGGCGGTCGGCGTCCTTCAGCTCCTTGAGCTTGGACTCGACCTGGTCGGAGCGCTCGGTCGTCAGCGCCTCGGAGGCGGTCAGGCGCGTCTCGAGCTCAGAGAGGCGCTCGCGCTCCTCCCGGAAGTTCTGCAGCTGCTCGTTGAGGCGCACCTCGCGGAGCTCGATCTCCTGCTCGGCGGAGGCGAGCCTCGCGGCGCGCACGTCGAGCTCGGCCGAGCGGGCCGCGAAGTCGCTGTCGACGGCGGACAGCTCGTCCCTCGCCGACGAAAAGGACGTGGCGAGCTCGGCGCGCAGCTCGCGCTCGCGGTCGAGCGAGGCGGCGAGCTCGGCGCGGAGCGCGTCGGCCTCGCCGGACGAGGCGGCACCGTTCGTCTGGGGCTCGGAGAGGAGCTCCTCGGCCGCCTCGGCCTCCTTGGGGGCAGCCCCGTTCGGGGCCTGCGGCTCACGCCGCTTCTCGAGCTTTCCGCGCAGGCCGGTGCCGAAGCCGGTCTCGGCTTCGTTCTGGGGGGACTCCTGCTGCGTCTCCTCGCTCACTGCCATGCGCTGATCGCCCGTCCCGGGGCTAGAACAGCTCCGAGAGGTTGAGGAACGCCGGCCCGAGGATGACGATGAACATCGCCGGGAAGATGAAGAGCACGGTCGGGAAGAGCATCTTGATCGGCGCCTTCATCGCCCGCTCCTCCGCGGCCAGCTGGCGCCGGGCACGCGTGTCGGCGGCCTGGACCTTGAGGATCCGGCCCAGCGAGATGCCGATCTGGTCGGCCTGGATGATCGAGCGCACGAACGCGGAGAACTCCGGCGTGTTCACGCGCTTCATCATCTTGGTGAGGGCGTTCGACCGGCTCTCGCCGATGCGCATCTCACCGAGCGCGAGCGCGAACTCGTCGGCGAGCGGGCCTTCCATGTGCTCGGTCAGCTTCGAAATGGCGCCGTCGAAGCCCATCCCGGCCTCGACCGAGACGGCCAGAATGTCGAGCGCGTCCGGTAGCTCGGCGCGCAGGATCTCCTTGCGCGCCCGCGTCTTGAAGGTGAGGACGACATCCGGGACCATGAAGCCGACGACGGCCATGGCGAGCCCGAGGACGATGCCCCGGGAGGCCTGGCCCGAGGCCTGGGCGAAGATCTGCCCGCCGACGAAGCCCACGAAGCCGACGACCGCTTTCGAGGCGAGGTACGTGGTCGGCGAGACCCGGCGGTTGAGGCCGGCGTTGAGGAGCTTCGTCGAGACGGTCTCGATGCTCGCCCGCGGGGTGATCCGGAGGACGGCGCGGGCGAGGCCCGTCTTCATTGGCGTGAGCGCGCGGTCCCTGAACGTCCCGTCGTCGAGCATGCTGCCGACGACGACGCGGTTCTTGCCGTACGTCGCCGCGCGGCGGATCGAGCCCACGCGCTCGCGCGCGGGCTGCGTCACGAGGTCCATGAGGAGGTAGACGGCGAGGCCTACCGATGCGCCTGCGATCAGAAGAAGAAGAGTCATGTCAGTACCTGAAGTTGACGATCTTGCGGAGCATGAGCGCGCCCACACCGATCATTCCGAGGCCGACGAGGACGAGCGTCCGGCCCGTGCTTGTGTGCCAGAGCGGGCGCATGTACGTGGGGTTGACGACCGTCAGCATCGCGCCCACGAAGACCGGAAGGCCGATCAGGACGTAGGCCGACGCGCGGCCCATCGCCGTGAGGCCCTTGATCTTCTTCGCGAACTGCTGACGGTTGCGGACGGTGTCGGCGACCATGTCGAAGAGCCCTGCGAGACTGCCGCCGACCTGACGCTGGATGGTCACGGCGGTGATGACGAACTCGAAGTTCTTCGAGCCGACACGGTGGGCCATCTCGGCGAGTGCCTCGTCCATCGGGCGGCCGAGCCGGGTCTCGGTGAGCACGCGCCCCAGCTCCTTCGAGGCCGGCGGCTGGTCCTCGTCGACGACGCTCTGGAGCGACTGACGGAAGCTGTGCCCCGCCTTGAGGCCGGCCGCCATGGTGACGAGGAGGTCGGGGAGCTGGTTCTCGAACGCCTTGGCGCGCTGCTTCGCCTTGATGGAGACGACGAAGTAGGGGATCGCAATCCCTGCGACCAGCCCGAGCACGATGATCGGCACCGACCGCGTGAAACCCGCCGCGATCAGGCCGGAGACGAAGCCGGCGGCGAGCATGATGTACACGAGCTCGACCGTGCGCAGCGGCAGGTCGGCCCGCTCGATCGTTCGCTGGAGGCGGAGCCACGGCTTGAACTTGCCGAGCGCGTTCTCGGTCGCGCGGAAGAGGCCCGCGGCGATCTTCAACCGCTCGCGCCCCGTCCGCTTCTCGGCTCGACGCCGCGTGTCGAGGTGCGGCTCGAGCCGGCCCTTCAGCCAGGCGCCGCGCGGTGAGGCGAACGCGAAGGCGAAGGCGCCGAGCACGAGCACGCCGATGAGCGCGGCGAAGGACGCCTGGCCCCAGAAGCTGCCGAAAAAATGCTCGGGCAGACGGCCCTCGACCTCGGGCTTCCGGGTGGCGACGGCATCGCCGGGAGCGGTGAGCTGGAGGGAGGCGGACTCGCCTCCTGCCTCGGCCTCGACCGTGACCTTCTCGCTCGGCAGCGCCGTCGTCACGTACTCGAGGCGCCAGGTGCGCGAGAGCTCCTCGGCGATCGAGCTGTAGACCTCGGCGAGCGCCTCGGTCGATGCCGTGCCGTAGTACTTCCCGCCGGTCGCATCCGCAAGCTGCTGGAGCGGCCCCGGGTTGAAGAGCTTGCTCTCGATCCCGACGACGTAGATCGACACGCCCGCGTCCTGCGCCGCGGCGATGGTGTCTTCGACCGTCGCCTCGCTCCGTGTCTCGTTCCCGTCGGTGACGACGATGATGACGCGACCGAGGTAGGCCTCGGACGAAAGCGAGTTGGCCGAGAGGACGAGCGCGTCGTACAGGGTCGTCCCCTGCACCGGGTCGATCGAGATGGAGCGAAGCGCCGAGTCGGCGTCGATCGTCGAGGTCTGGAAGCCGGTGAGCAGGATCGGCTCGGTCGCGAACGTCGCCACCGCGATCCGGTCATCGGCAGGCTTCGCAGCGACGAACGCCCGGGCCGCCGCGACGGCATCCTCGAGAGGCTGCCCGTCCATCGACTGCGAGCGGTCGACCGCGAGCACGATGCTCTTGGCGCGGCCGAGGTTGGTGGCGGTGAGGCCGGTGACTTCCTCGCCGTTCTCGGTCAGGGTCGGGGCGGTGACCGTAGGCTGATCCGTGACGAAGATCGCCCGGACGACCGGGTAGTCGCTCGAATCCGCCTCGATGGTCGCCGCGACGGCGGCAGAGGGCAGGACGAGAAGAGCGAGCGCGACGGCCAGAGCCGGGTAGCGCCCACGCATCAGGAAAACCCGCCGAAGCTCGCCGTCTGGAAGCTCGGCCGTGCGTCGTCCGTCTCGTGCTGGAAGAAGGCCGGAGGCAGCACGACCCCGTTCGCGGCCATCTTCTCGAGGAAGTGAGGCTTGAGCCCCGTGCAGCGGAGCGGGGTGAGAAGCCGCGTCGCACCGGGTGCGGCTGCGTCCTCGTCCGGCGGCTTCGCCACGAAGACGTCCTGGAGGGTGATGACGTCCGACTCCATCCGCAGCACCTCGGTGATGTGGGAGAGCCGGCGCGAGCCGTCCACGAGGCGCGTGATCTGGACGAGCAGGTCGAAGGCGCTCGAGATCTGCTCGCGGATTGCGCGGTGAGGGAGCTCGACGCCCGCGGTGAGCACGAGCGTCTCGAGGCGCGAGAGCGCGTCGCGTGGGGAGTTGGCGTGGATCGTGGTCAGCGAGCCCTCGTGGCCCGTGTTCATGGCCTGGAGCATGTCGAGGGTCTCGGCGCCGCGGACCTCGCCGACGATGATCCGGTCGGGGCGCATACGCAGGGCGTTGCGGACGAGCTCGCGGATCCTGACCTCGCCCTGGCCCTCGATGTTCGCCGGGCGGGACTCGAGCGTGATCACATGCTCCTGCTGCAGCTGGAGCTCGGCCGCGTCCTCGATCGTCACGATGCGCTCGTCGCCGGGCACGAAGGCCGAGAGAGCGTTGAGCGTCGTCGTCTTACCGGTACCGGTACCGCCGGAGATGAGGACGTTGAGCTTGCCCTGGACGCAGGCGGCCAGGAAGTGCGCCGCCTTCGCCGAGACCGACCCGAAGTTGATCAGGTCGTCCATCGTGTACGGGTCGCGGGCGAACTTCCGGATGGTGAGCACCGGCCCGCGCAGGGAGAGCGGCGGGATGATGGCGTTGACGCGGCTGCCGTCGGGCAGGCGGGCGTCCACCATCGGCGACGACTCGTCGACGCGCCGGCCGACCTGGGAGACGATCTTGTCGATGATGCGGAGCAGGTGAGCGTCGTCGACGAACGTCGAGGACGTCAGCTCGAGCTTGCCCGCGCGCTCGACGTAGATCCGGTCGGGCCCGTTGATCATGACCTCGGTGACGGCGTCGTCGCGGAGCAGCGGCTCCAGCGGCCCGTAGCCGAGGATGTCGTCCGTGATCTCGCGGACGATCTGGCGCCGCTCGTCGCGCGTGAGCGGCGTCTGGTCGAGCGCGAGCTGCTCGGTGACCGCCCGGAGCACGCGCTCCGAGAGGTCCTCGTTCGTCCGGGCGCTGAAGAGCTCCGGGCCCAGCTTCGCGATGCACGCGTGGTGGACGCGGGTCTTCAGCTCGGCATACGGATCTGCGACGCGGTGTTCGGGCTGCGCTTCGCGCGCGGTGTTGTCGACCCGAGCGATCACCGCCCCCTGTCCGCCGCCGTTGGTGCTCCTGAGGCGATCGTGGAGACCCATGGCTAGGCCTTCCTGAAGAGACCGCGCTTCTGGCCCTTGGCGACCTCGGCGGGCTGGAGGCCCTTCGCCATTTCGCGGATCGCCTTGGAGAAGTCCGCGCCGGACTCGGCGAGCACGGCGGGATTCCCTCGGTTGACCGAGATCGGGACGGCTCTGTCGCTGGGGACTTCGAAGCGGACCTTCGTCTCGAGGGCGCCTTCGACCTCGCCCCGCTTCATGCCCACCTTGGAGTTCGCCCGGTTGAGGACGAGGCGGATGCGGTTCTGCGGGAACGCCAGGAGCTCCAGGGTCTGGAGCGCGAGCCTCACGTTCTTGAGCGTCGGGACGTCGAGGCCGCAGACGAGCAGCAGCTCGTCGGTGCGGTCGAGCGTCGCCAGCATCGGCCCGTGGAAGAACGGCGACGTGTCGACGACGATGATGTCGTACGACTCGCGCGCCACCTCCAGGAGCCGGGAGAGCTTGGTCTCCGTGACGAGCTCGGCGTCCTCCGGGCGTACGGGCGCGGGGAGGATGTCGAGCCCCGAGGCGTGCCTCGTCGTGTAGCCGGCGAGCTTCTCGGAATCGAGCTCGCCCGGCGCCACGACCAGGTCGTAGATGGTCTTCTCCGGCTCGAGGCCGAGCATGATCGCCGCGTCCCCGAACTGGAGGTCCAGATCGAGGAGCAGCGTGCGCTTGCCCTCGAACTTCGCGAAGGCGGCGGCAAGGTTCGTCGAGGTGACGGTCTTGCCCGTCCCGCCCTTCGGCGAGAAGACGGTGACGATCCGGCCGCGGCGGGTCGGAGCGCTCACCGGCGTCTTCGCGCCGTTCTTGCTCGCCTTGCGGATGGCGAAGACGATGTTCTCCGTCATCTGCGGGAGGAGCAGGACGTCCGAGACGTCGGCGTCCAGCGCCTCCTCGAGGAGAACCGAGGCCTCCCCGGATGCGAGCAGGATGATCGGCGCCCGCGTGTGCTCGCGGAGCGAGGCGATCTCGTCCCGCGGCAGCGTGGAGCTGCGCGTTCCGTGCAGGACGGCTTCGAGATGGCCGCCGGTCAGCGTGCCGGCGGACTCCGCGACGCCGACGCTGGTCCCGACGAGCTCGACCTCGGCGTGGCGCTCGAGCGCCTCCCGCAGCTGGTCGAGGCCGTCGCACGAGCCGGTCATGAAGATCCGGGCCTTCTCGCGGGTGGGTGCGGACGTGTCGACGCTCATTCCGTCACCCCGCTGAGGCCGCTCTGCACGATCTCTTCGATCTGCTGGCCCTTGAGGCCGTCCTCGAAGAGCGTCCAGTAGTTCTCGGCGCTCTCCGGGCTGTCTGCAGCGTCCGTCGGCGGGCGCAGCACGAGCGTCCAGACGCCGTTGGAGGCGATCCAGAGGAGCTTCTGCTCCTGGGCGTCCGTGAGCGCGAGCTTGATCGCGAGGTTCTGGCCCTGGCCGCCCTCGGAGATCTTGCTCGCCACGTCGGCCGACTTGGCGCCCTCGAGGACGAGGATGTCGCGCAGCATCACGCGGCTCACGTGGTGCGTCGCCCCTTCGGGGACGTTCCACGTGCCGACGACGTCGACGCGATCGCCGGCCTGGAGCACTCCGGAGAGCAGCTGATGCTGGGTTCCGGGGAGCTGGACGGCGCGGAGGTTGCCTGTGAGCTGCGAACGGATCCCCTTCTCGGCCTCCGAGCGGAAGCGGAGCTGGCTGACCTGCTCCCCCTTGAAGATCTCGTCCGAGACGATCTTCTCGCTCACGTCTGCCGGCTCGAGCAAGGCGCCGGGGGCAACCTGGGAGCGCTCGATCTCGGACTGGACGACGTAGCCGTTCGCTTCGAGGTCGGCGCCGGACGTTCCAGCGGGAATGTCCTTCGCCGCAACCCAGACCGGGACGAGCTCCTGGTTCTCCTGGAGGCGGCCCCGCTCTTGGGAGACGTAATAGAAAACAAGGAGGACCGCGACGGCGGCGAGCGCGATCGCGAGCCCGAGGTTGCGGAGTCGATACGTCATTGCACCACGTCTTTCTGGTCTCGAATTACGTGCCTTATCGGCGGTCTCGGCCCATGAGATGAGCGCCGTTTCCTGCAGCCGCACGGAGCGCGCGGCGATTGGTCATTCCACGCGCTCCGTCGTCGTTGCACTGAAGTTCCCTGACTTGACGATGATCCCGAGGAGGTTGATCGAGTACGGGTACGTCGCTGTGACGGTGATGTCGTCTCCGCGGAGGAACGTCGAGCTGACGGAGACGGAAAGCTTGGACTGGTCGAGGTTGACCGACGCGTTGCGCACGCGGTTCTCGACGATGGCCGTGGGGTTCGGCAGGTCGCGTGCTACCGCGCCCTGGCGCCCGCCGGTGCGGACGGCATCCGTCAGCGTCACGTACTGGTGGAAGATGATCCCGAACTGAATGACCCCGAACAGGAGCAGCGCCAGAAGCGGCAGCACGAGCGCGAACTCGGTGACCGTCTGACCTCGTTCTTTGCGGTTGATCCTGTGCGGCGAAAGTGTTTTCTGCATGAGGGTGAAACGTGCTGCTTTCCGAGAAGGAAGGCGGGTCCTTTTTCTGCTGGGGCGCGGAAGAAGGACCCGCCTGAGCTTCGAACGTGCTAGAGGATGGCCGTGACTGAGTCGAGCGCAGACGAAATGGCGCCCGAGAGGAAGCCGAGGGCAACGACGATCCCCAGCGTGATCACGGCGAGCACCACGCCGTACTCCGCCATGGTCTGACCGTCCTCGCGCCTGATGAGGGACTTGAACATTCTCGATTCACCTCCCTTCCCTATCCGGGCACGCACGCCGGCGCGCTGAACGTCCGACGAACCGATCGCGAAGCTGAATGCACATGCGCGGTGAGAGCGGTTCGTCGAGCGGGCGGTAAGCGTGGTCACGTTGATGAAACCTCCCAGAGCTGAAGAGCTCTTCGGCGTGACCGCTCCGCCGTTTGGCTCCTAACTGCCCGCACCATCGGGTACTCAGAGCGGCGCGAGAATCCCCCGCCTGGGTGGTTCGGGATCAGTGCCCCCTTTCGGGGGAAGATCGCCCTCGGGCCCCACCCCGATAGTCCGAGCAGGTTCCGTTGAGCGGCAGCGGATCACCAATCACGTTCCGCGCCGAAGTGGCGGCCTCGGCGCCCGACAACAGACGGGAGCACCAGGCACATGCCACAGAAGAAGACACCGCGGCGCCTTGTTACGCCGCTTCTGCTCTTCACGCTCGCCGGCTGGGCGCTCTGGGCGATCGGGCGCAACACGCCCGCCCAGGACGGCCGGGGAGACGATGCGGCCGAGTCCCTTCACGGGGCGGAGACGGGTTCCACGCCCGCGCGACGCGCGACGTGGAGCAAGCGCCGCCTCGCGACGAGCCTCGCCTTCGCCACCCTGTTCTTCGGCGGCGCCGCATTCTCGGCAGGTGCCGGCGACGTCGTCGCTGAAGCCCTCGAGGCCGAGACAACGACCGAGATGACCTCCACGGAGGAGGCCCCGGCCGAGGAGGCTCCCGCCGAGGAGGCTCCGGCTGAGGAAGCTCCTGCGGAAGAGGCCCCGGCCGAGGAGGCTCCCGCCGAGGAGACTCCGTCCGACCCCGACGCCCCGGCCGAGCCGGGCGACCCGGGCGAGGAGACCCCTGCAGAGCCCGGCGACGGCGGCGAGTCCCCCGCCGAGCCCGGGGACGGCGGCGGCTCCGAGCCCGCTCCGGGCACGCCCCCTCCGCCGCTCCCGACGCCGGACGACCCGGACGAGAGCGAGCCGGCACCGGCTCCCCCGCCCGGCGTGGGCGAAGGCGCCAAGCCGATCGACCCGCGCGACCTGCCGGTCATCGACCGCTCGACGCGCAGCCCGGCCGGGCTCGATCCCGAGGCGGACGCGGACGGCTTCTTCGCCACCATCTGGCTGCACCGGCCCCTCCCCGACCCGACGCCCCCCGCGAAGCGTCTGACGCCGAAGTTCGCCCGCACGCTGGCGAGCGTGTCGAGGAACGCACGCGTCGACTGGGCGCTGGTTCTCGGAGTCCTGCGGGCCCGCGGGTTCGACGGACGCTCGCTCGCCACGTCGACCGTCCGCAGCACGGCCAGGCAGCTCGCCTCGCTCGGCGCCCGCCGGCACCCGCGCGCTGCGCTCGACCGGTACGGCGACGACTTCGCCGCCGAGGCCTTCGCGCTCCGGAACTACAACCGGGCCGTCGGCCTCCGCGCCCTCGTCACCGGCTTCGAGGCGGCCAAGCCCGTGCTCCAGAAGCGTGTCCTCGCGGACGAGCGCCTGGACATCTACCAGGGCGGCCGCCTCGACATCGCCCTCGGCCGCACGGACATCCGCGTGCTCGTGCTCCTGCGCTACCTCGCGGAGTCCCACGGCCAGGTGACGGTGTCCAGCCTCACCAGCGGCCACGGGTTCTACTCCCGGCCCGGCGTCGTCTCGGCACACAGCTACGGGCTGGCCGTCGACGTCGCGGGAGTGGCGAAGCGGTCGATCTACGGAAACCAGGAGCCGGGTGGGCTCACCGAGCGGGCCGTGCGCAACGTCCTGCTCCTGCCCGCCGAGCTCCAGCCGAAGCAGGTCATCTCACTGCTCGGCCTGGGCGGCCCGTCGTTCCCGCTGGCCGACCACCACGACCACATCCACGTGGGGTACTAGGCCGGCCTTGACCGTCACCCTGGAGCGTCAGGACGGCAGCACGGTCTGTGAGCGGTGTCTCCTCGCGGAGACACCGCTCTCCCGCCTCCGAGGGCTCCTCGGGCGTGCGGGTCTGGAGCGGGGCGAGGGGATACTCCTTCGCCCCGCTTCCTCCATTCACATGTGGTTCATGCGCTTCGCGATCGACGCCGTGTTCCTCGACCGCGAGGGCAACGTCCTCCGCGTGGTCGAGCGGCTTCGTCCCTGGCGCATGGCCGGCTGCCTCGGCGCCAAGGCCGTGATCGAGCTGCCCGCCGGCGAATGCGAGCGCGTGCGCCTGGCGGCGGGCGACCGGGTCGTCGTCAGGCCGGCAGCAGCACCCGTAGCGCGCGCGGCCTGATCTCGAGCTCGACGGGCGGCGTCAGCACGACCGGCTCGCCGTCGACGGCGGCGTGCACGCGCGGATGCCGAAGCGAGATCGTCAGCCGCTCGGACGCCCACTCCAGGAGCCCTTCCGCTTCGTCGATGCGTCCCCTCGCCGCCTTGCCGAGCAACGCCACGAGGGCGCCGCGTCCGACCGGCTCGAGCACGTAGACGTGCAGGAGGCCCTCGTCGAGGCGCTCCCGCTCCCCGAGCTCGGCGAGCGAGCTGCCGCCGTAGTCGTTGTTCGCCACGAGCACGATCAGCGCTCGGCGCTCCTCGTGGCGCCCGTCGACGTCGAAGGAGAGCGAGAGCGGCTGCCTTGAGCGGCCAAAGGCCGCCGGGAGCATCCGCAGGAGCGCCACCAGCCGGTTGCGCGTCTTGCGCCGGGGGTCGTGCACGAAGCTTGCGTAGATCCCGAGCGAGACGTTGTTGAGGAAGGCGCGGCCGTCGACGGCGCCGACGTCCACCAGCCGCTCCGTCCCCTGGTATGCGGCCAGGGCCGCAAGAGGGTCGTCCGGGTCGAGCCCAAGGTCGCTGGCAAAGTGGTTTCGCGTCCCGAAGGGGACGACGACCAGCGGCAGGTCGCGCTCCAGGGCCACAGCCGCGACCGCACCCAGCGAGCCGTCACCGCCAGCTACGCCGAGCACCCGGGCGCCCGCCTCCGCCGCGGCGTTCGCAACCTCGGCTGCATCCTCACCTGGACGCAGCTCGTGCGCCTCGATCCCGAGTCGCTCGGCCTCCGCGACGAGCTCCTCGGCCGACGGCGACCCCGAGCCCGATCTCGGGTTGACGAGCAGGAACGGACGGGCCGAGACTAGACCGCGCCCTCGATGGCGTGCAGCGTCCAGGCCGGCCCGATGCGGACGAGGTGTCCGTCCGGGTCGGCGAGGTCGTAGACCTCCGTGCCGAAGCGCGTCTGGGTGATCCTGCCGCCCTCGATGCCCTGCCGCTCGAGCCGGTCGATCTCGGTCTGGATGTCCTCGGCGGCGAGCTCGAGGCGGACGCTACCGCCGATCTCGCGACCGCGCTCGGGATCCCACGTGAGGACGAGGAAGGTCTGGCCCTCGAGCACGAAGAACGCGCTGTGGGCGTTCTCGCCCTCGTCGTAGGCCGCGGCGGGCCCGCGCCCCAGGAGGCGCGTGTACCAGTCGTTCGAGCGGTCGAGGTCGGTGACGTAGAGGTGGATCGCCGTGACGAGGCTCACGAGCCGGCCTCCGGCTCGTGAGGCCGGGGAGGGTGTGTGAGGGAACCGGTAGGTTCCTTCACTGCATCAAAGAAGGGGGCACGCGGGGGAAACATGGTTTCACCCGCGCGAGCGCGCTTGAAGCGCGCGAGGCTCACGAGGCGGGCTTCGCTTTCCCGCGAGCCGCCCCCGCCTCGGCAGCGTGGCGCTTGTCGCGCTCCTTCTTCTTGCGCGTGCGGTCGTTCCGCCAGCGCTTGATCGGCCTCGAGCCTCGTCCCATAGGGCTCGGACTCTATACATTCCCTGCCGTGCCGCTCGAACCAGGCCGCACCGTCGACGAGCTCCGGGAGCTCCGGGAGCTGACGGGGGACGAGGACGGAGCACAGCGCGTGGCCTGGACGGACACGTGGGTGACGGCCAAGCAGTGGCTCTCGGGCAAGCTGGCACCCGCGGGGGTCGAGGAGGAGATCGACGCCGCGGGCAACCAGTGGTTCACGCTGCGCGGCGACTCGGAGCGGACGCTCGTCATCGGCGGCCACATCGACTCCGTCCCGAACGGCGGCTGGCTCGACGGCGCGCTCAACGTGGTCGCCGGCATCGAGGTGCTGCGGAGGATCGCCGAGGACGGCACGCCGCCGGTGACCGTGAGGCTCGTGAGCTGGGCCGACGAGGAAGGCGCGCGCTTCGGGCGCTCCCTCTTCGGGTCGAGCGCTGCCTCCGGGACGATGGACGACCAGGCGGAGCTGCGCGAGCGGACGGACGCGAACGGGATCCGCTGGGAGGACGCCCTGCGCGAGCACGGCGTCGACCTCGACCGCGCGCTCGACGCCCGCTCGCAGCTCGAGAACGCCGCCGCCTACCTCGAGCTCCACATCGAGCAGGGCCCGGTGCTCGAGGCCATGGACCTCCCGCTCGGCGTCGTGCTCGGGACCTTCGGGGTCGAGCGCCACCAGATCACCTTCCGCGGCCAGGCGGCCCACGCAGGCTCGACGCCCATGGACAAGCGCCGCGACGCGCTCGCCGCGGCCGCCAAGCTCGCCCTCGAGATCCGCGGCATCGCCGCGCGGACGGGCGACGGCGCCGTCTGCACGATGGGGAGCTGCGTGACGAAGCCCGGGATCGTGACCTCCGTCGTCGAGACCGCCACCGTCCTCCTCGACCAGCGCCATCTCGACGGCGAGAAGCTCGCCGCGATGCTGGCCGAGGCGAAGGAGGCGAGCGAGCGCTTCGCCGGCGAGGAGGACGTCGAGGTCGAGTGGGAGCGCATCTGGCGCATCGAGCCGATCCTCTTCGACGAGGCGCTGATCGGGCTCGCGGACGAGGCGATCACCGAGGTGTCGGGGCAGTCGCACCGGCTGCCGAGCGGTCCGCTCCACGACGCCGCCGAGGTCGCCCGAGCCGGCGTCCCGACGGTCATGCTCTTCGTCCAGAGCCTGCGCGGCCTCTCGCACACGAAGCTCGAGGACACGAAGCCTGAGCATCTGGAGCTCTCGGTGCAGGCGCTCGACCGGCTCGCGGCGAAGACGATCGACCGCCTCGCAGCGGGCTAGGCCGCGACCGCGGCGACCGCCGCCACTGCGCGGTCGACGTCCTCCTCCGAGTTGACGATGCTCGGCCCGAACCTCAGGTAGCGCGTCGCGTAGGGCGTCAGGCTCGCCACGACGCCGTGCTCGGCCCGCAGCCGCTCCACCGTCGACGCCACGGGCTCGTCGCAGCAGACCAGCCCGGCCGAGAGTTGCTCGTCGAGCGGCGCCCTCAGGGTCGTCCCCGCGCGGGCCTGGAGTTAGACGATCTCGGCGATCGTCCGGCCCAGGTCCGCCAGGCCGAAGGAGACCAGCACGACAAGGAGGAGCCCGCCGACGATCGTCACGCTGCCGCGATAGAGAACAGGCGGCACCCCCGGCCCCCAGCGGTCGGCGAGCAGCGCGAGTGGATAGCCGGCGACGAGGAAGAGAACGCCGAAGAGCGCGATCGCGAGCCCGGCGGGCTCGAGCAGCCGGAAGTCGACGTTGTCCGCGTCGATGACCGTTCCGCCGAGCACGGCGAGCAGGACGACCGACAGCGCCAGGCCGCGCCAGACGAGGCGGGCGGGCAGCCAGCGTCGAACGACGAAGACGATCAGCCCCGCGGCCACTCCGGATGGGATGCCGACGAACATGACGAGGCCGAGCGTCCCGTCGAGCGTGATGTCGCCGACCTGGTTCCCGTTCTCCGTGAAGGTTCCCGTGGCGTCGGAGTCGACGATCGCGAGGGCGCGCATGACGAGCCGCGATCCCAGGCCGGCGACGATGAAGCCGACGACGATCCCTGCCGCCAGGCAGCCCGCCAGCGGCCGCACCAGGCCTGCGACCCAGCCGTCGTGGGCAGGGCGCCCCGGCCGCGCGTGGCTCTCCATGTGCCGACCGACTCTAGGGCACGCGCGGGCCGGCGGTGATGTGGTGGCCGACGAGGCGGGGATCGCCTGTCGGGCCCTCCTTGCTGACGTGGATGGCGACCCGGCCGTTCGCCTCCTCGATGCGCCGCACGACCCATGGACGCCCGTCAACCCCCGAGCGCCCGAGCGTGGCGCCCACCTCGGGGATCTCGCCCTCGTACACGCCGCGCTGGAGCTCGTGGCCCTGGGAGCTTTCGCGGATCCACACGATCGGCGCGTCGATCCCTGCGTCCGGCGGCGCCGAGCCTCCCAACTCCCAGACCGCCCGCGGCTCGAAGCTCGGCTGCTCGGCCGCCGTGATCTCGCGCAGGGCGAAGCGCAGCTCGTCCGGCGTCGGGTGGCCCCAGTACCAGAACCCGCACCAGATCCGGTGGATGCGGCGCAGCGAGTCGAGTACGAACGTGTACGGCAGGAACGGGCGGTGCGTCTCGTCCGTGAGCTCGAGGATGTCGAGCTCCGCCGCCACGGAGCGGTCGACGTCGGAGAGAAACGGGAAGTCGGCGCCGAGGCCGGCCCGCAGGGCACCGTTCACGTACGGCTCGTCCACCGTCACGGCCGCCAGGCGCCCGTACTCGCGCTGCACCTCGTCCTGGAGCAAGACGAGGTTGCGCAGCCGCACCTGCTCCTTCGGGCACCACCAGCCGCGCACGAATGCAAGCACGAGCGGCTGGGCGGGTGCGATCTCGCTGAGCGCGAGCTCCTTGCCCGTCGTCTCCGGCAGGCGGAGGTCGGGGAACGTGCCGCCGATCGTGAGGTCGGCTCTCATCGTCGCCTCCTTCGAATCTGGTGTCCGATCCAGCGGGGCGCCCCGCGCCGTGCGCTCCGCACGGCCGCCGACACAGCCCGCGCAACGTCGTCCCCGTGGATTCCCTCGCCGTGGCCGACGAGCACGTGCCTGGGGCTCAGGCTCCGGGCGATCTCCCGCAGCGCCTTGGGCTGGTAGAGGCGGAGGAAGGGATGGACGCCGAGGCGCTCATCGGGGCCGAGGAAGTAGGCCGTCCCCAGCGCCTCGGTGCAGACGAGCACGCGCTCGTCCCGCCACCAGAGCGCGGCCTCGTGCCAGCCGGGGACGTCGAGGATGCGGATGACCTCGAACGGCGAGCCCGGCAGGCTGTCGAGCGGAACCCGATGATGCGGGACGCCGTAACGCTCCGCGAGCACGGCGCAGTCGCGGTCGTGGCGGTCGATCAGCTGGACGACGCCCGCCGGCTCCCCCAGGGCCCGCACGTGGGCGTCGACCTCCGGCCCGTCGACCGGGTCGACCAGCCACACGCGCCCGTCCACCCGCAGGGCGTGGGAGGCGCGCGCGAGCAGCGCGGGCTCCGCCTCGATCCAGCCGAAGCCGAACCCTGTCTCGTCGCAAAGCCTGATCTTCCCTTCCGTCATCCGGGGTGCTAGCTACATCTGTCTCCGAGCGGGCAACGGGTAAAACGAGGTAGGGGAGGGCAAATGAGATCACTTCGGGTAGCCGCTGTCGCGCTCGCGACAGCAGTGGTGTTCTCCGCGACTGCGTCGGCGGCCGCCGACGAGATGCTGCGGCCACACCATCTCAAGAAGAAGGCTGCGCACTGGAACGCGAACGCGACGCCCGGGCAGCCTGGGCCGGCGAACGCGCGCGGGAAGCAGTTGCGCATCAAGGTCCTCGGCCACGACGACCCGGGCGGCCCGCACGGGGACGTCTTCGTGCACAAGGGCTTCGCCTACATGGGTAGCTGGGGCCTCTTCAGCGACAGTGGCGAGTTCTGCCGCGCGCTCGGCGTTCGCGCCTACGACCTCTCCGACCCGACCGATCCGGACCTCGTGTCCACCTTCGGCGACGGAGCGTCGGACCCGCGGCTCGCAAAGTCGTGGACGGAGAAGGTGCAGGTCCGCACGGTCAAGAACCGCTCGTTCAGAGGCCAGCTCGCAGTCGTGAGCTTCCAGGACTGCGCGCCGGGCGGGTTCACGGGCATCGGCCTCTACGACGTGACGGACCCGAGCGACCCCGAGCTGCTGTCCCTGCGCCAGAGCGGGATCTTCGGCGTCCACGAGCTCTGGATGGAGGTCCGCGGCAAGAAGGCCTTCGTCTACGAGGCCGCCAACTTCCACGAGGTCGACGCGTTCTTCGCCGGGGAGGACCCGGACGACGTCAACCCCGAGTTCCGCATCGTCGACGTCTCCAACCCGCGCAACCCCGTGCAGGTCGGCGACTGGAGCGCCTGGCGCGACATGGGCGTCACGCCCGTCATGGGCCAGGGCACGTTCCCGTTCAACTTCGTGCACTCCGTCTACGTCGACTCGCGCATCGCGTACGTCTCCTACTGGGACTTCGGGACGGTCATGCTCGACGTCCGCGACCCGTCCAACCCGAAGTTCCTGGGCCGGACGACGTTCAAGGAGGGCCAGGAAGGGAATGCGCACTCCGCCTGGACGAACTGGCAGGGCAACCTCCTCGTCCAGACCGACGAGGACTTTGACCCGACGGTGAACCCGGATGCCGAGACGGGCTGGGGCTACGGCCACATCTACGACATCTCGGACAAGTCCAATCCGGTGGAGCTCGCGACGCTCAAGCTCCCGAGCACGGGCCAGTTCCCTCCGCCGGGCCCCGGTGACTTCACCATCCACGACCCGAAGATCGCCGGCAAGCGGCTCTACACGTCCTGGTACACGGAGGGAGTCGTGGTCTGGGACATCTCCAAGCCGTCGAGCCCGAAGATCATCGGGCAGTTCATCCCGCCGGAGAAGGGCGAGGATCCGCTCGGCGTCTTCTATCCCGGCGAGGAGTTCGTGGAGATCTGGGGAGTCGCGCTCGGCTCCGGCTACGTGGTCGCGTCCGACATGAACACGGGCCTCTGGGTCTTCCGGGCCCGCTAGCAGCCAACACATCGGACGACAACGAGGGCCGGGGGCAACCCCGGCCCTCGCCGTTTCGGGCGTCCTTGCGTAGCGCATGCGTCAAAACTATGATTTAGACGTGTCTAAGGATCGAGGAGTCACCCGTCGCCAGCTGATCGTGGGCGCCGCGCCCGTCGTGGCGGCCGCCCCGTTTGCGGGCATGGCGTTCGCGGGCGGCCGTACGCAGGAGGCGACCCACCTCGGCAACCACAGGCCCGCAGCGGGGCACGCGGCGATGATCGGCGAGGACGCTCCCGCCCCGGGCGAGGCCAACGACCTCGACTCGCTCACCTATCCGCCCGAGGCCCTGCCGCACCAGCCCGGGCGCGTGCGGGAGTACTCGCTGCTCGCGGAGGACAAGGAGATCGAGGTCGCCAAGGGCGTCGTCTATCCCGCGTGGACCTACAACGGCACGGTGCCGGGCCCCGTCATCCGGGCGACCGAGGACGACCTCCTGCGCGTCGACTTCGCCAACGGGAGCTCGCACCCGCACACGATCCACTTCCACGGCATCCACCCCGCGAACATGGACGGCGTCTTCGAGGTCGTGAACCCGGGCGACACCTTCACGTACGAGTTTCCGGCGCGCCCGTACGGGATGCACCTCTACCACTGCCACGCGACGCCGCTGAAGAAGCACATCCACAAGGGCCTCTACGGCGCGTTCATCATCGACCCGCCCGAGCCGCGTCCGCCGGCGCAGGAGCTCGTCATGGTCATGAACGCCTTCGACACGGACGGCGACGGCGAGAACAACTTCTACGCCGTCAACGGGCCGGCGTTCTTCTACGCGCGCTACCCGATCAAGGTCAGCCGCTCGCAGACCGTGCGCATCTACCTCGCGAACCTGACCGAGTTCGACCTCATCAACTCCTTCCACCTGCACGGCGACTTCTTCCGCTACTACCCGACCGGGTCGACCGACTTCTTCGAGTACACGGACACGGTGATGCTCTGCCAGGGCCAGCGGGGGATCATCGAGATCGACTTCGCCAACACGGGCCGCTTCATGTTCCACGCGCACCAGTCGGAGTTCGCCGAGCTCGGCTGGATGGGCTTCTTCGAGGTCGAGGACTAAGTGCCTCTCCCGGCAGTACTTGCCTGCCCCTGGCCCGCGATCACGCGGCGCCGGAGCACCCCCTCGCCCTTACCAAGGCTACTAGCCTTGGCTACGGACGAGTGCGCACTCCAGCTTGGTGCTCGCGACCCAGGTGCGGGGCAGCACCACCGGAAGAAGCACTAGTGGAAGCCCGCTCGGTCGCCGAGGACACGCAGCCCCGCGGAGACTCGACGCGCTGGCGGCTCTGGGCGCTCGTCCCGATCCTGCTCCTCGTCGCCGTCGTCGCCCTCTTCTCGGCGCGCGGCGGGTCGGTGCTCGAGCTGGTCGGCCAGAGCCCGCCGCCCGCGGACGAGTTCGACATCCGCCGTGTCGAGCTCTCGCCGGGCGAGGTGCGGATCCGGGTCACGAACCCCCAGCGCGAGGACATGACGATCGCCCTGGTGACCGTGGACGACGCGATCGTCCCCTTCACGGTCGAGGGAGACGACACGCTCGGGCGCCTGCGCTCGTCGACCATCGTCGTCCCGTACGACTGGGTCGAGGAAGAGCCGCTCGCCGTCGGCGTCACCAGCTCGACCGGGATCCAGACGACCGCCGAGGTCGCGGCGGCCGTGGAGACGCCCGGCCCGAGCGTGGACGGGTTCTTCGGGTATGCGCTCATCGGCGCGCTGGTCGGAATCGTCCCGGTGGCGCTCGGCCTGCTCTGGCTGCCGTCGCTGCGACGCGCGCGGCCGGAGTGGCTGGCCGCGTTCATGGCCCTCACCGGCGGCCTGCTCACGTTCCTCGCCGTCGAGGCGCTCTCGGAGTCACTCGAGCTCCAGGCCGTGCTGCCCGGGGCCCTCGGCGGGCCCGGCCTGGTCGTGCTCGGCGTGGCCACCAGCTACCTGGCGCTCACGTTCCTCGCCCAGCGACTCGGGTCGGGCGGCGGCTCGCGGGGAGGCACCCTCGGCGGCCTGGCGCTCGCGATGCTCGTGGCCATCGGCATCGGCGTCCACAACCTCGGCGAAGGCCTGGCGATCGGCACGTCCTTCGCCCTGGGCGAGCTCACGCTGGGGACGTTCCTGATCGTGGGGTTCATGATTCACAACGTCACCGAAGGGCTCGGAATCGCCGCACCCGCGGCCGAGGGCAGGCGGCCCGGAATCGGGCGGCTCGTGCTGCTGACCCTGATCGCCGGCGCGCCCACGATCCTCGGCGCGTGGATCGGCGGCTACGTCACCAACGACGTCCTCGGCGTCCTCTTCTTCGCCCTCGCGGCCGGAGCGGCGCTCCAGGTGGTCGTCGAGGTCGCGCGCTACGTCGCGCGGCGCGCTCCGGGCGGCCTCATGTCCGGCTACTCCGTGGGCGGCTTCCTTGCAGGGCTGGCGATCATGTACCTCACCGGCCTGCTCGTGTAGGAAGCGGGTATGAGGCGTTGGGTATCACCCGGGAGGGTGATAACCGCCCTCCGGGATCGGACGATACTCAGACGTAGGACGGGACAAATGCCGTCCTGCTTGCGGCTATGACGTGCATTCGCATCAACCCCTTGGCGACGAGCCTGGCACACAGCGGCCGGCGAGCGGAGAGCCTGTGAGCACTCCACTTCGCGAACGCCCTGACGCGCCTCTCGGGACCCTCATCTTCCGCGCCGGCCTCCTGCCCGCGGAGACGATCGAGAACGCCCTCGAGGAAGGCGTCAAGACCGGCAAGCGGCTCGGCGAGATCCTCATCGAGCGCGGCCACATCACCGAGGTCGACCTCGCGCGCCTGCTGGCAGGCCAGAAGGGCCTCGACTTCGTGACGCTGCGCGAGCAGATCGTCGACCCGTCCGCGGCCGGCCTCTTCACCGAGGAACAGGCCAAGCTCTTCCGCGCCCTTCCCTACAGCTTCGAGGACGGCAGGCCCGTCGTGGCGATCGCCGACCCGACCGACGAGGTGCTCCTCCGCAACATCCGCGAGGGCCTCGGGCGCGAGGACATCAAGTTTGTGGTCTCGACCCGCGGCGAGCTGGCGGAGATCAGCAGCGACGTGTACTCGAAGCCGCTCCAGGTCGCGCCGCCCACCCCCGAGCCCGCTGCAGAGCAGGTCCTCGAGCCGGCGGCAGAGCCTGAGCCGGTCGCACAGACCGACCCGGTCGCCGAGCCTGAGCCGGCCTCCGAGCCGGTCGCCGAGATCGAGCCCGAGCCCGTCGTCGAGCCGGCTCCCGAGGCCGAGGCCGCGGTCGAGGCCGAGGCCGGCTGGCCCCAGATTTCCCCCGACCCCACCCCGGAGCCCGAGCCCGCCCCCGTGGCGCACGAGCCGGAGGCCGAGGCCGAGCCCGCCCCCGAGCCCGCATTCGACCCCGAGCCTGCGCCGGAGGCGCCCGCCGACCCCTACACGAACGGCGTCGTCCCTCCCGAAGCGGCCCCGCTTCTCCAGGCGCTCGCTCCCGAGCCCGTGGCGCCGAGCCTTCCCGAGCCAACTCCGGTCGAGGTTCCGGAGCCTGCCTTCCAGGTCCCGGCTCCCGAGCCGCTTCCCCAGGTCGAGCAGCCTGCCCCGGAGCCGGTCGCACCGGTCGAGCCGATGCCCGCACCGCAGCCCCTTCAGATCTCCGAGCCGGCTCCCGAGCCGACTCCCGAGCCCCAGCCCCAGCCCGAGCCCACGGCCGATCCCGAGCCCGTGCTCGAGCCCGCCGCAATGGTCGAGCCGCTTCGAGCCCCCGAGCCCGTCCCCGCCCCGGAGCCCGTCCCGGCCCCGGAGCCGATCGCACCGCCCGAGCCCGCTCCACTGCCCGAGCCCACTCCGCCGCCGGCGCCTTACCCGCCTGCTGCGGCGCAGCCCGAGGCCGAGCCCGAGCCCGAGCCGGAGCCCGCGCCTGTCATGCCCGAGCCCGTCGTTCCGGAGGCGCCCGTCGCCGAAGCGGAGAGCACGACCCTCTGGCGCGTCCTTATCCGGCTCACGAACGGCGAGGGCGTCGACGCCGGCGACTTCGCCGACCTGGAAGCGGCGAAGCAGCACGCGAAGTCGCTCATGACCCAGGTCGCCGAGGCCGAGCAGGGCGACTGGCCCTTCGTCAGCGGCCGCTTCCTCAAGCCCGACACCATCGTCTCGGTCGACATCGCCGAGCACGACGGCGACGGCCCCTCCTAGCTTCCGACCGCCTCCTCGGGCAGGAGCGGCGAGCGCAGCGGTGGGGCGATCCCGCGACGCTCCGCGAGTGCCTGCAGGACGATGACCGTGTCGGCGACCGGGATGTCCTCGAGGTATTCGTCCCGCCCCTCGAAGGACTCGAGGACGCGCGCCGCGGCATCGGCGTAGGCCGCGCCGTCGCCGGCCGCGAGCGCGGCCAGCGCCTCGGCCACGGGGCGCGGGAAGGACTCCTCGGGCTCCTCGGTCAAAGGCGCAGCCGTCGCCGTCGCCTCCTCGTCACGCCCGAGGACGAGAAGCGCGAGCACCGCCGCGTAGCGCCCGATCGGCGACTCGCCGGCAGCGGGGCCCTGCTCGAGCGCCCAGCTCGCATCGGTCTCGGCGCCCTCCCTGTCGCCGGCGAGCACCCGCGCCTTGAGGGCGCCGATCAGGCGCCCCCAGCTCCCCGGGGGCGCGTCGGGGTAGCTCTCGCGGAAGCGCTCCGCTGACCGGGCGAGCCATCCGACCGCCTCGGCACGGCGACCCTGCATCAGGCGCGCGAGCCCGGCTCCGGTCGCAGCCATCGCGATGCGGACGAGCTGCTTCTGGCGGGCGTCCGGCTCGTCGGGGAGCCGGGCGAGCCCGTCGGCATAGCGACCCTCCTCCCGCTCCGCGTGGCCATCCCAATCCATGCGCCGAGACTAGCTCCCTCTTCCGACGCACCCGGAATCACCCGTTCCGGGGAGGCTCGCTGACCGATTACAAACGACAATAGTCAGTGCCGTTGATGCTCCGGGGGCCCGCAACCGCAGGCGGGCCCCGACTCTTCCTCGGCGGCCCGACACCGGCGATGCGCTCCACGACTCCTCCACGTCTCGAGCTCCTGCCCTGCGCCCGTGATGGCGACTCTCCCCGGCCGTACGGGTCGCCGGCGAGACTTCCGAGGCCGCATCGCCAAAGGTAAAGGGGTGGCGGGATGAAAATTGCCCGCCACCCCGTTACGATCTTCGTACGCTAGTGCCAGGGCGTTCCGCCGACCAGGGCGGCGAACAACCCCAAGGCAACGCAAAGCAACGCCACCCGAATCTTCATGAAGCCATCCTTTCGTCGTACCGACAACTGGACAGCCCCGGGCCCGAGGGCAATGCGTGATTCTACATTTGGCGTCAGATGCCACGACAAAAGTCAACTCACGTCGACGATCCACAGGCGGTAGGCAATCGCCTTCGGACCGCGCGGGAGACCGCCGGGCTCAGCCAGCGGCAGCTGGCCTTCCCGGGCTGCTCGCCGGCGTACATCTCGCGCATCGAGTCCGGTGACCGGATCCCGTCGCTCCAGCTCCTCCGCGAGCTCGGGCGCCGGCTCGGGGTCTCCGAGGACTACCTCGCCACGGGGTCGGACCCGGGCGCCCGCGACGGCAAGCTCCTAGAGGCCGAGGTCGCGCTTCGCCTCGACGACCTCGACCTCGCCCACGACCTCTACACGCAGCTTCTCGACCAGTCCGCGGGCAACGGTGACCTCACGCTCGCGCACGCGGGCCTGGGGCAGGTCGCCTACAGGCGCGGTGACCCGCGCACGGCGATCGACCACTTCGAGACCGCGATCCAGCTCTCCGGCTCGGACGAGACGGGCAACCCGGACGTGGCGGACTCTCTCGGGCGCGCGTACGCGATGGTCGGCGAGCTCGAGTCGGCGATCGCCGTCTTCGAGCGATGCCTCGCCGCCGCGGACGGCCGCGGCGACCAGCTCGAGCGCATCCGCTTCCAGCTGCTGCTCGGCGACGCTCTCATCGACAGCGGGAACTTCGGCCGGGCCGAGGAGGTCCTCGCCAACGCTCTGGCGATCGGCAAGGACTCCATCAACCCCAACGTGCGCATCAACCTCTACTGGACGCAGTCCCGCCTGCACGCCGAGCGGAACGACAGCGAGACGGCCGCGCGCTACGCGCGGCGCGCGCTCGAGGTCCTGCGCATGACGGAGGACACGTATCGCACGGCGCGCGCGCACCAGCTCCTGGCGCACATCGAGCTCGACAGGGACCGGGCCGACGAGGCGCTGGCGCTGCTCGAGGAGGGATGGCCGCTCCTCCAGACCAGCGGCAACGCCGTCGAGCGGGCGCAGTACCGCCTCGAGGAGGCCCGCGCGCTCACCCGGCTCGGGCGCAAGGAGGAGGCGGCCGCGCTCGCCATGCAGATCGCCGGGATCATCTCGGACGCCGCTCCCGAGGACGCCGCGCGGAGCTACTCGACCCTCGCGGAGATCTACGAGGAGATGGGCGATCGCGGGCGCGCGCTCGAGCTCTACGAGCTGGCCGCTGAGCTTCTGCGCCCGACCAACCCCAACCGCTATCTCGCCACGGTGTACGCCCAGATGGCCGAGCTGTACGAGGCCGAGGGCAACGCCGAGATGGCGTACGAGTACATGAAGAAGGCGGTCGGCATGCAGAAGGCCATCGCCTCGAAGCTCCACTCGTAGAGGCCTCCCGCCCCTACGAATCCGGTATGATGTGAGTGCCGGCGCGAGATTACTCGCGCACACTCTCTGGTTCGGGCAGCGCAACGGCGCTGCGTCCATGCAAGAAGCAATCCGCCATCCGACTGTCCAGTCGGAGGAAACGGACGCCTTGACGGCAGCCGCCCTCCGCGCGGAGGCGTGGTCAGGGGAGTCCTTCCTCCACCCCGGCGAGGACGCCGCGAGCGTGCTCGCCGAAGGCCATGCCCGCAGGGGCGCGCTCGACGCCGCCCTGCTCGAGATGGAGGCCGGCAGACGGTCGCCCTCGCCCGAATGGAAGGTGAACTACGCGCTGATGCTCGGCCTCGAGCGCGTGCTCACCGACCGGCCGCCCCGGCTTGCCTCCGGGACGGAGCTCCGCCGCCACCAGATCGACGCCCTCGCCGGGATGCTCGCCGAGCTGATCGCCCGGCACGAGGAGGAGGCCGAGAACGGGAACGGCAACGGCAACGCAGTGCAGGTCGAGGAGCGGACGGAGGAAGAGAGGACTTCGAGGAGGAGATCGTCGCGGAAGACGACGACGTCGGCGCCGAGGGCGAGGAAGTGGAGGACCTCGCCTCGGGAGACGACCCCGGCGCGGTCAGGCGCTTCCGCTTCCGCCACCCGACGGCCTCCGGGAAGACGATCGCCGCCGCCGGCTTCGTCGAGGCCGCCAGCTCGATGGGCGTCCTCATCCTCACGCACCGGCGCCTGCTCGTGAACCAGTTCACGACCGACCTGACCACGGAGGGCTACGGCGAGCGCCTGCACGACGCCGTCCTGCGCGACCGCGAGCCGCTCCGCGAGAACCCGATCACCATTCAGACGTACGCGTGGTTCGCGCGCCACGTCGACTCGCTCTCGCGCAAGGCGTACCAGCTGGTCATCTGCGACGAGGCGCACACCGCACTCGGCGACAAGACGAGCTCAGCCATCCGGCGGCTGACCGAGCCGATCTACATCGGCATGACGGCGACCGAGCAGCTGATCGCCAAGCAGGTCTCGGACGTCTTCCCGGCCTCGGTCGACGACCTGCCCCTCGGCGATGCCGCGCGCCGGGGCCTGATCGCCCCGCTGCGCTCCCTCCGGGTGAGGCCTGCAGCCGCGATCTCGTCCGTCCCGATCGTGGGCGGGGACTACGACCAGGAAATCCTGGCCAAGGTCCTCGACCAGGAGATCTTCAACCAGGCCGCCGCGAGCCTCTACCGCGACCGTTTCGACGCGACGCCGGGAATCGTCTACGCGGCCGGCGTCGAGCACGCCTACAACCTCGCGCGCGAGTTCCGGGCCGCCGGCCTGAAAGCCGAGGCCGTGAGCGGACGGACGCCTCCCGTCAAGCTCGCCGAGACCCTCGCCGCCTACGAGCGCGGCGAGATCAACATCCTCGTGAACGCCCAGCTGCTCGCCGAGGGCTGGAACTCGCCGCGGGCGACGATCTGCATGCACCTCGCCCCGACGGCGAGCCGCCGCGTCTACCAGCAGCGCATCGGCCGCATCATGCGCCTCGCGCCGCGCAAGGAAGCCGGGGTCGTCGTGGACTTCGTCGACGACGCGGCCACGCACAACGACCGCACGATCACGATCCACAGCCTGCTCGACTCGGACTTCTACCGGCCCGGCGCCCGGGTCACCCCGGCGCCGCGGCGGCGCGTGCAGCGGCGCGCGAAGCGCAAGCTCTCGCCCGCGCCCTGGCTCGTGCCGGTGACGCCCGACGCGCGCCGGCGCGTGGCGGTCATCACGCGCGAGTGGGAGCGCGTCGACCCAGGCCGGCTCGCCGACGACGAGCAGATGCTGTGGGCCCGCATCGCCGGCCGCCAGGTGCGCTTCGAGGAGCGCCAGACCTTCGCCGAGAAGCTCGCGCGAGCGAGCCGCGAGTGCCGCGAGGCGTTCCTCATGAGCTGTGCGGCCGAGAACCCGAACCGCCGCCTGCGCCTCTCGGCGCTCGGCGACCGCGTCGCGGTCATGGTCGACCGGGCGGACTTCGACGACCTCGTCACGATGGTGACCTCCGCCCCGACCTGGGACAAGGACCGCGTCCAGGGGGTGCGCGTGCTCCTGCGCGCGATCGGCGAGGGCAAGGTCGACGCGCCGGAGGACATCATCGCCCGCTGGACGTGGCGGCTCGCCCGCTCGACCAGGAAGATCCAGGACCGGCGCGCGAGCGCCGACCTGCCGGAGGCGAAGCGCCTCCTCGGCGCCCTCACGAACTCGCGCGGGCACCGCCACGAGGAGAACGCCGCCCGGCTCGTGAACGTGGCCCTCGAGCAGCCGATTCACGTGGCCGTCGCGCTTCTCGCGTCCGCGGAGGCCTACACGCCGACGGCCCAGCGCCTGATCGACGGCGTCCGCGAGCGGATCGGGACGCTCCCGGAGGTCGCCAACGCGCTGGCCGACAACCTCCCCGCGCCGAAGCAGCCGTCGAGCAAGTCACGCCGGCGGCGGCGCAAGAAGCGGCGCAAGGGCGAAGACACGCAGGCCAAGGGCCAGTCGCCGAACGGGCGCCCCGGCGAGGCCAAGCGCAAGCCCGCCAAGCCGGCCAGGCCCGCCGAGCAGGCTCCGGCCGCGCCGGTCGCGCAGGCGGCCGAGAAGACCGCGTAAGGCTCCGTTCAGAACCTCGGAGTAGCATCGAAGGGGATGCTGCTCCTCCTCGTCGTCGCCTTCGTGGCGGGCATCGTCACCGCCGTCTCGCCGTGCGTGCTCCCCGTGCTGCCGATCGTCCTCGCCGGGAGCGCGACGGGAGGGAAGCGGCGGCCGTACGCGATCGTCGCGGGGCTCGTCGCGAGCTTCACCGTCTTCACCCTCACCGCGACTGCGCTCCTGTCCGCGCTCGGGCTGCCGGACGACCTCCTGCGGAACCTCGCCATCGCCGTCGTGGTGGTCGTCGGCATCTCGCTCCTCTGGACGCCGCTCGGCGAGCTCCTCTCCCGTCCGTTCCAGGCGCTCTCGCGACGGCGGCCCGGTGACGTCGGCGGCGGGTTCGTGCTCGGCGTCAGTCTCGGGCTGATCTTCACGCCCTGCGCCGGCCCGGTGATCGGCGCCGTCGCGACCGTTGCGGCGACGCGGGACCTCGGGCTCGAGGCAGTCCTCATCACCCTCGCCTACGGCCTGGGGGCCGGCCTCGTCCTCCTCGGGGTCGCGATCGGAGCCCAGCACGGGATGAACCTCAAGCCCGTTCGCGCCCACGCCCCGCTCGTGCGGCGTGCCCTCGGCGTCAGCGTCCTCGTTGTCGCCGTCCTGATGATCTACGGCGTCGACCGCGACCTGCGGACGCGCGTTCCCGAGTACACGAAGGCGCTGCAGGCGCTCGAGGAGAGCGCCACGGCGCAGACGGAGCTCGAGGACCTCGTCGGGACGCCCGGGCTCGCCCGGGAGGAGCGCCTCGACGACTACGGCCCGGCGCCCGACTTCACGGCCGTCGAGGAGTGGGTCAACTCACCGCCGCTCACGATCGCGGGGCTGCGGGGGAAGGTCGTGCTCCTCGACTTCTGGACCTACTCGTGCATCAACTGCCTCCGCACGCTCCCGCACATCCGGGCGTGGCACGACGAGTACCGCGACGACGGGCTCGTGATCGTGGGCGTGCACACGCCCGAGTTCGCCTTCGAGCGCGAGGCCGACAACGTGCGGCGCGCCGTCCGCGACCTCGGGATCGAGTACCCGGTCGCCCTCGACAACGAGTACGGCACCTGGGAGGCGTTCCAGAACCGGTACTGGCCCGCCAAGTACTTCGTCGACCGCCGCGGCCGCCTCCGCTACGTCCACTTCGGCGAGGGCGACTACGAGGAGAGCGAGCGCGTCATCCGCGACCTGCTCGCCGAGAACGTGTCGGGCCCGCTCGTCTCGGACGAGCTCGAGGACGAGACGCCGAGCGGCGAGCAGACGCCCGAGACCTACCTGGGCTACCAGCGGCTCGACCGCTTCGTCGGCTCACGGCTGCTCCCGGACCAGGAGGCCGAGTACTCGATCCCGAAGTTCGTCCCGCTCCACGGCGTGGCGTACGGCGGCCGCTGGACGGTGGAGGGCGAGCGGATCGTGGCCGGGGACCACGCCCGGCTGCGGCTGGCCTTCCACGGCCGCAACGTCTTCCTCGTCCTGGGGACCGACGGAGACCGCAGGACGGTCGAGGTCACGCTCGACGAGGAGCCGGTCGGGACCGTGCAGGTGACCCAGGACGACCTCTACACCCTGGCGCGCATCCCGGGCGAGAAGCGCGACCACGTCCTCGACCTCAGCTTCTCGCCGGGGACCGAGGCCTACGCGTTCACGTTCGGCTAGGCGTCTTCCTCGCGGTCCTGCCGGGTTCGCTCCTCGTGCTCCTTGAGGAAGCGGGTGAGCTCGGCCGCCAGGGAGTCGCCGGAGGGGACGTCGAGCTCCTCGCCGAGCGCGTCGCGCCGGGTCTCGAGCTCGTGCACGTACGCCTCGGTCTCCTCGTCCTGCGCCACGGCCGCGCTCACCTGGAGCTCGTAGGCGTCGGCGGCGCGCTCGAGGTCGGAGAGGTCGACCGAGGCGCCGAGGAGCGCCGCCAGCCGCTCGCAGAGCGCGAGCGCCGCCTTGGGGCTCGCCGCGAGCGAGACGTAGTGGGGGACGGCCGCCCAGAGGCTCGCCGAAGGCAGGCCGGTTTCGCGGCAGGCGTCGTGAAGGACGCCGACGATGCCGGTCGGGCCCTCGTAGCGCGACGAGGTCAGCCCCAGCTCCTGGACGAGGTCCGGGTCGCTCGCGGAGCCGGTGACGGGCGACGGTCGCGTGTGCGGGACGTCGGCAAGGAGCGCGCCGAGGGTGACGACGAGCTCGACTCCGAGGTCCTTGGAGAGACCGGCGATCTCGCCCGCGAAGGTCCGCCAGCGGGTGTTCGGCTCGATCCCGAGCAGGAGCACGGCGTCGCGCTCGATCCCGGGGATCGCCGCGTGGTAGAAGACGTTCTCGGGCCAGTCGATGTGCCGGGTGATCCCGTCCTCGAGGCGGACGTGCGGACGGACGGCCTGGAAGTCGTAGAACTCCTCGGGATCGACGTCCGCAAAGCGCTCCGCGCTCCAGCTCTGCGCGAGGAAGCTCGCGGCGAGCGAGGCGCCCTGCGCGCCGTCGTTCCACCCTCGGAACGCGGCGACGAGGACAGGCGCGCGCAGGGTGGGCCGGCTGTCTATGCGGAGATGCCCTGCGATCGGACCAGTCTACGGCAGCCGGGCGCGCTGCCCGAGCACGATGCGGACTGCCAGAGCGACGACCAGGATCCAGATGACGGTCGCCAGCGTGACGTGGAAGAGGACGAGGCCCCAGGGCAGGCCTTCGCGCCACTGCACCTCGCCGACGGCCATCTGGACGAGCAGCAGCCCGAGGATCGCGCCGGCGATCCCGAGCTCGACCCGTGCGCGCCTGCGCTCCACGAAGAGCAGCGCCAGCAGGGCGAGGAACCCGATGCCGAAGACCGCCGTGGCCCCGATGTGGATGTGGACGGCCTCGATCACGTCCCCGAAGCGGACGATGTCCTCTCCGCCCGAGTGCGGGCCGGCTGCGGTGACGAGCGTGCCGGAGACGACGAGCGCGAGCGCCGCGGGGACGAGCGCGAGGGCGAGCCACGCGGATCCGAGCGGGGACTCCGCGGTCGTCCCGCGGGCGAAGTTCCTGGCGCCCTGCACGACGACGACGGCGACTGCGAGCGCCACGAGAGAGAGCAGGAAGTGGCCCATGACGATCAGCGGGTGCAGCTCGAAGACGACCGTGATCCCGCCGAGGATGCCCTGCGCCAGGACCGTGAACGGGAGCGCGACGGCGCTCCAGAGGAGCCAGCGGGGCAGGCCCGGCACGCGGAAGGCGGCACCGGCCGCGATGAGCGTGGTGATGCCGACGGCGAAGCCCATCACGCGGTTGCCGAACTCGACGTAGGCGTTGTAGTCCTTGGGCGGAAGGAGCGTCTCGCCGCAGCGCGGCCAGTTCTCGCAGCCGAGCCCAGAGCCGGTTAGCCGCACCGTCGCGCCGGAGACCACGATGAGAAAGAGGGCGGCCAGCGCGGTGTAGGCGAACCAGGCGAACGCCGAGGGCGAGACCGTCAGCGAGCGGAGCCTGTCCGTACGGGCACCGGCCTCCATCAGGAGACCGCCACCCCACTCCCTTCCTCGACCCTGCCTATGCGCGCGAGGAAGAGCCCGTCGTCCTGGAAGCGCGCCGAGAGAACCGCCGCCTTGTCGGCCGCCACCGAGACGAGGAGACCGCCTGCGGTCTGCGGGTCGAAGCCGAGCGCGACGAGCTCGTCCGGAACGCCGTTCAGTTCGAGCGCCTTGGCGGCGAAGTCGCGATTCCGGGCATCGCCACCGGTGCGGACGCCCTCGGCGGCGGCCTTCAGGGCGCCCGGGAGTGCCGGTATGGACTCGGCATCGAGGGCGACGCGCACGCCGCTGCGCTCGGCCATCTCGTGCGCGTGCCCGAAGAGCCCGAAGCCGGTCACGTCCGTGACGGCGCTCGGCTCGAAGCCCCGCAAAGCCTCGGCGGAGCGGTCGTTGAGCTCGGTCATCCGGCTCGTCGCCTCGGTGACCTCGGCCTCGCCGACGACACCCTTGGCGGCCCCCGCGAGGACGAGGCCGGTGCCGAGAGGCTTCGTGAGGAGGAGCACGTCGCCCGCGCGGGCCTCGCTCTTGCGCCAGAGCCCTTCGGGGTGGACGGTGCCGACGACGGCGAGGCCGTACTTCGGCTCGTCGTCGCGGATCGTGTGACCCCCGGCCAGGACGGCGCCCGACTCCTGCACCTTCGCCGCAGCCGCGTCGAAGATCGCGCGCACGGTCTCGAGCGGCAGCTCCTCCGGGAACGCGGCGATCGACAGAGCGAGGAGCGGCTTGCCGCCCATGGCGAAGACGTCGTTGAGGGCATTCGCGGCTGCGACGGCACCGAAGAGCGCCGGGTCGTCGACCATCGGCGGGAAGAAGTCCGTGGTGAAGATCAGCGCCCGCTCGTCGTCGAGCTTGTAGACCGCGGCGTCGTCGGCCGGGGCCAGCCCGACGAGCAGATTCTCCGACGCCGCCGGCGCGAATCCGGCCAGCAGCTCCTCCAGACGGGCCGCGGAGTACTTGGCAGCGCAGCCGCCTCCCGCATCGAGACCGGAGAGCCGGGCTGTAGTCTCCACGCGATGGAGGTTACCGCCCGGGAGTATGGGTGTCAGAACATGACCGCGGGCCTGCGCCGCGTGCTCGTGCGGGCACCGCAGGCGGCGGATGCGGCGCTCTGGAGGGCCTACGGCTGGCACGATGAGCCGGACCCGGGCGAGGCGGCCGCGGAGCATGAGGCCTTCCGGGCGCTGCTCGCGGAGTCCGGCGCCGAGGTCGTGCTCGCCGAGACGCCGCACGGCCCCGATCCCGATGCGATCTACGTCTACGACCCGGCGATCGTCGCCGACAGCGGGGCGATCCTCCTGCGCCCGGGCAAGGAGGGCCGCCGCGGCGAGCCCGCCGCCATGGGCGCGGACTTCGTCGAGGCGGGCGTCCCCATCGCGGGGCAGCTCGACGCGCCGGCGCTCGCCGAGGGCGGAGACACGGTGTGGCTCGACGACCGCACGCTCCTCGTCGGCCGGGGCTACCGGACGAACGACGAGGGCATCGCCGCGCTGGGCGAGCTGCTTCCCGGCGTCGACGTCGTGGCGTTCGACCTCCCGTACTACCGCGGCGCCGGCGAGGTGCTCCACCTGATGTCGTTCCTCTCGCCGCTCGACGTCGACCTCGCGGCCGTCTACCTCCCGCTCATGCCCGTGCGGCTGGTGGAGATCCTCCGGGAGCGCGGGATCCAGTTCGTCGAGGCGCCCGACGAGGAGTTCGAGACCATGGGCCCGAACGTCCTCGCCCTCGGCCCGCGCGTCGCCCTGGCCCTCGAGGGCAACGACGAGACGCGGCGGCGCATGGAAGCCGCCGGCGTCGACGTCCGCGTCTACAAGGGCGACCAGATCTCGCGCCTGGGCGACGGCGGCCCGACCTGCCTCACGCGCCCGCTCCTCCGCACGGCCTAGCCCTTTCCGCCACGTCCAGGTGCCAGGCACTCGGCCGTGTCCGCGAGCGGACGGCCTGTGGGCGCACGCTCCGTCCGCCTGCCGGGCAATCGAGAAGCGCTCCCCAGTTCACATTTCGTCCCGCCGAAAGGACACGACCGGGGTCAGACCCCGGCCGTGGCCGGCGGGGACACGTCCCTCAGCGCAGGAGGAAGCCCTCGCCGAGGGGGTCGTCGGGCGCGAGGACGAACTCGTGCGAGCCGGTGCGGAACGCGCTGCCCTCGACCTCCGTGACGACCGCGGGGCGGCCCGCGACCTCGGCGTCGCCGACGACCCTGGCCCGGAACTCGGTGCCGATGATGCCCTCGTGGAGGAGCTCTGTCCCGCGCGGAAGCTCGCCCGCGCGCTCGAGGAGCGCGAGGCGGGCGGAGGTGCCGCTCCCGCACGGCGAGCGGTCGACCTCGCCGTCGGCGAACACGGTCACGTTGCGCTGGCGCAGGGGAGGGCCGAAGTCGATCCGCTCCCAGAAGATGACCCCGTAGATGTCCCGCAGCTCGTGCTCCTCGGGGTGGACGAACGGGCGTTGCCCCTCCAGCCCGGCCTTCACGGCCCGGCCGAGCTCGATCAGCTCGGGCAGGTTCCGAGGGCTCACGGGCAGGGGCGAGGCGACCGAGGCGTAGAACGCTCCGCCGAAGGCGACGTCGGCGCGCAGCCCTTCGGCGATCAGGCCCTCGACCTCGACGTAGGAGGGAACGTTGCGGAAGCGCACCGAGACGACGGTGCCGCCGGCGACGCGGGCCACGGTCTCGAGCCGGCCGGAGGGAACGTCGACCACGACACGGGTCTCCGGCTCCTCCACAGGCAGAACGCCCGTCTCGAGCGCCCACGTGACGAGCGCGATCGTCCCGTGCCCGCACGCCGTCGAGTACCCCGCGTTGTGGAAGAAGACGACACCGAGGTCGGCGCCGTCGTCCTCGGGCTCCGTGACGAAGCACCCGTACATGTCCGCATGCCCCCGCGGCTCGAAGACGAGCAGCCGGCGCACGTGGTCGAGCTGCTCGGCCGCGAAGCGTCGCTTCTCCAGGATCGTGCTGCCCCCGAGCGAAGGCACGCCGCCGGTGACGATCCTGAACGGCTCACCGGCGGTGTGATAGTCGACGGCGCCGACCTCGAGCGGAGCGTTCAGCCGGGTACCCCCACCTCGCTGGTGCAGTAGGCGCACCGCCGCGCCCCGACCGGGATCTCGCTGAGGCACTCGGGGCACTCGCGCGTGGTCGGATCCTCGCCCCTCTTCCGGCGCTCCTCGAGCATGTTCACCGGCTTGACCACGAAGAAGAACAGCACGGCGCCGATGAGCACGAACGCGATCACCGCGTTCAGGAAGTCGCCGTAGCGGAAGACGCTGTCGTTGATCTCGAACGTGAGCCCGGCGAAGTCCGGCTGTCCGAAGAGCGCCGCGATCAGCGGCGTGATCAGGTCCTCGACCAGAGACGTCACGACGGCCGTCAATGCGAGCGCGAGAACGAGCGCGACGGCAACTTCGATCAGGTTGCCCTTGAGGAGGAAGTCCTTGAATTCTCTGAGCATGGGCGTACCTCCCGGCCCGTTGACGAGCCGAGGGTACACCCGATTCAGTGCCGGCTAGGAGCCCTTCTCGATCGGCACGTCGACGAGGTTGCCCCACTCGGTCCACGAGCCGTCGTAGTTGCGGACGTCCTCGTAGCCGAGCAACTCGCGAAGGACGAACCACGTGTGGGCGCTGCGCTCGCCGATGCGGCAGTACGCAGTCACCGGCTTGTCCGCCGAGACGCCCTTGCCGCCGTAGAGCTCCTTGAGCTCGTCAGCCGACTTGAACGTGCCGTCGTCGCGCACCGCGCTCGCCCAGGGGATGGAGACCGCGGTCGGGATGTGCCCCGCCCGCTGCGCGCCCTCCTGCTCGTAGCCGGGAGGCGCGATCAGGTCGCCGGCGTACTCGCCGGGCGAGCGGACGTCGACGAGCGAGGCGCTTCCGCGCTCGAGGCCCTCGCGCACCTGGTCGCGGTACGCGCGGATCGACTCGTCCCGGTCCTGCGCCGTGTACGACTGCGCGGACGGGCGACGGGACGTCCGTCGTCAGCTCGCGGCCCTCGTCGATCCACTTCTGACGCCCGCCGTCGAGGATGCGCACGTCGCCGTGGCCGTACACCTTCAGGTACCAGTACGCGTAGGCCGCGAACCAGTTGTTCTTGTCCCCGTAGAGGATGACCGAGGTCTCGTTGCCGATCCCACGCTCGCCGAGGACGCGCTCGAAGGTCTCCTTGTCGACGATGTCACGCTCGACGGGATCCTGGAGGTCGTCGCGCCAGTGGAGCTTGGCCGCTCCCGGAATGTGGCCTTCCTCATACAGATCGGGGTTCTCGTCGACCTCGGCGACGACGAGATCGGCGTCGCCCAGGTGCTCGGCGAGCCAGTCCGTCGTCACGAGGACGGCGTTCGCGTATCCGTTCTCCGTCATGCAGAACCTCCCACGATGATGGTCGCGGACGAATCTATCACTTCACAAAGTGAAGCGATAGTGCGGGAGGCGCCGACTAGACGAGTTGCTGGGCGATCAGGCCCAGCGCGGCAAGCCACATGGCTGCCAGAACGCCGAGGAGCGGAGCCAGAGGACGGAGGGAAGGACGCTCTTCCATGTCGAAGGAATCTCGGGTCGCGCGCCAGAGAGTTCGACAAGGGCTCGAGGCATCCTTCCCGGCCGTCGAAAAGAATCGGCCGAAGCAAGGGGACGCGGGCCGCTAGAACCGCAAAGGGGCAATCCGCGCTGGGCTACGCCCCGCGCGTCTGGGTCCCTTCCCTGAATGCCGGCGTGCTAGCGGCCGCCGAAATGGCCGAACCCGGCCAGCGGTGCGAGGAACGCGACCAACGTGGTCAGCGTCAGGAGAGCCTTCACCTTCACAGTCGTCACCTCCTTCTAGAAGTGGAAGTCCTGGAGCGTTTCCGCTGCGCGGCGGTACAGCCGCGCGGACTGGCGGTCGTCGCCCTGCCGCCCCGCTAGATCGCCCTGGGCCATCCAGGCGGCGGCGCGATGGCTGACGGAAGAAATCTGGTCGAAGCTCGACTCGGCGGCCGCGAAGCAGTCAGCGGCCTCCTCGAGGCGGTGCTGCTCGAGGAGCGAGTTCCCGAGCACAAGCTGAGCGTTGCCGATCTCGTCGAGGTGATCCACCCGGTCGCCGAGCATCGCGAGAGCCTCGCGCGCCTGCGACTCGGCCAGTTCGATCTGGCCGGTGGCGAGGTTCACTCGGGCGAGAGAGTTGATGACGCGGGCGGCATTCGTGTCGTCGCCCAGGTCCAGGAGGACCTTGAAGGACTGCTTCAGGTACCCGATCGCCTCGTCGGAGCGTCCAAGCTGGTGGTTGAGGGCGCCCATCTCGTTCAGGAGCTTCCCGACGTTGGCCTCGTCGCGGACCTCCTCGTAGATCGCCTTGGCCTTCTCGGCGTACGAGCGGGCCTGAACCCAGTTGCCCGTGCGCTCGGCGATCAGCGAGTACTGGAAGTACACGTGCGCCATCGTGTGGCGGTCGTTCAGCCCCTCCGCAAGCTCGAGCGCGCGCTCCACGTCCTCCTTCGCGGCCTGGTAGTCGCGCGCCTGGCGATAGCAGCGCGAGCGCCACTCGAGGATGTGCGAGCGGAGGCGGTCGTCGGGGACGGGCGAGCGCTCGACGAGCTCGAGGGCCTGCGAGTACAGGGCCAGGGCCGTGGAGAACGAATTCAACTTGATGCGGCAGCAGCCGAGGTGGTAGAGCACCTGCGCGCGGTCGATGTCCGTGGAGGACGGCCCCTCCGCGATCTCGCGGGCGCGGTCGAGGACGGTGATCGCCTTGCGGACCTCGCCCAGGTACATGCGCGACCACGCTTCGGCGAGGAAGGCGCGCAGGGCGAGCTCGGGAGCGGCCACCGTGTCGAGGGCCGAGGCGAGCGGCGTGAGCTCGGCGACGGCCTCCTCGTACCGGCTGTTCTCGATCGCGGCCTCGGCGCGCACGATCACGCTCTCGACGCGCTCGCGCTCGCTCGAGGAGACGCCGGTCTCGAGGAAGCTCGAGTCGACGCCGAGCCGAGCGGACAGCCATTCGATGGTCTCGGCGGTCGGGCGCGTCTTCCCGCGCTCGATCTGGCTGACGTACTCCTTGGAGAAGCGGTCGCCGGCGATGTCGGTCTGCGTCAGTCCCCGGGCGATCCGGAGCTGCCTGACGCGACCCCCGAGAGTGGGGCGCGACGGTGCTTGGGTGCGAGTGAGAGCGGCGTTTTCGTGCATCGTCAACCTACGGTGAACTATACGAGCTTAAATCTACTTCACAACCCCACTTGACTTGTGTCTGAGCTTGGCTATAGTCAGACCCGTTCCGCATTCCTGCCAGACGCCAGGCAAAAGGGGTGCGGGAGGCGCGCCATTCCCGGCGACACCAACCCGGAGGCTCGGCTGGGCCGCAGAGCCGAAGTCTCCGGGTTGTCGCCATTCTCAAAGCCGAACATGCTTCAAGCGTCGGCAGCAGGGCCGGATCGGTCGATCCCCCGAACGCGTGCCCTTGACCGCCAGTGAAGCGGTCATACCGTTCGCCTACTTATCTCCTACCGGCTGAGCCGGCTCAGGCGAGGACTCTCAGGCCGCAGCCTCGGCGAGCTCGCCCGCGTCCATGTGCCGGTGCTTGCGGATCGTGGTGACGGCGACCACGGCGCCGATCAGCGCGAACACGGCGCTGACCCTGAGCGCGGCCTGGAAGCCGTCGATGAAGGACGAGGGATCCGGCCGGCCGCCGCTCAGGTCGACGTACGAGGCCACGATCGCGCCCATGACAGCGATCCCGAGGGCTCCGCCGACCTGGCGGAACGTGTTGAGGACGCCCGATCCGACTCCCGACTTCTCGACGGGGACCGAGCCGAGCGCGGCCGCCGTCATCGGCGTCATCACAAGACCCATTCCGAAGCCACCCACGACCAGGCCCGGGAAGATGTCCCAGAAGCCCGAGTCGAGGCCGAGGCGCGAGAAGATCGCGAGCGAGACGGCGAGGCAGAGCATCCCGGCGGTCATCAGAGCGCGCGAGCCGATGCGGTCGGACGACTTCCCTGCAATCGGAGCGATGAGGATGATCAGGATCGTCATCGGAAGGAAGGCCGCGCCGGTCTTGGTCGCCGAGTACCCGAGGACGTTCTGCATGTAGATGGACATGAAGAAGAAGACGCCGAACATGGCGAGCGTCACGAGCAGCGCGACGACGTTCGCCCCGGCGAAGGTGGAGCTACGGAAGAGCGAGAGGTCGAGCATCGGCGAGCGCTGGTGCATCTCGAGCAGCACGAACAAAGCGAGCGAGACCGCGGAGAGTACGAACAGGCCGACGATGACCGGGTCCGTCCAGCCGTAGGCGTTCGCCTCGATCAACGCGAACGTCAGCGCGAAGAGCCCCACGCCCGAGGCGACCAAGCCCGGGATGTCGAGTCTCTGCTCGTGGGAGGTGTCGCGCGACTCGTCGATCACAAGCCGGCCGACGATCAGGCCGACGATGCCGATGGGGACGTTGAGGAAGAAGATCCAGCTCCAGTCGATGTGCTCCGTCACGATCCCGCCGATCAGCGGGCCGATGGCAAGGGCCATCGCCGAGACGCCTGCCCAGATCCCGATCGCCATCCCGCGCTGGTGCGGCGGGAACGTGGCCGAGATGATCGAGAGCGTGGCCGGCATCATCAGCGCCGCCCCCACGCCCTGCACGGTCCGGGCGCCGATCAGGGTCTCGCCCGACGTCGCCAGCCCGCAGGCGAGCGACGAGAGCGTGAAGATCGCGAGCCCGATGAGGAAGACGCGCCGGCGTCCGAAGAAGTCGGCGAGCTTGCCGCCGGAGAGCATGAGCACGGCGAAGGTCAGAGCGTAGGCGTTGACCGTCCACTCGAGCTCCGAGAGGCCGATCCCGAGGTCGCTCTGGATCGACGGGAGCGCGACGTTCACGACGGTGTTGTCGAGCATGATCATGAAGAGCGCGAAGGCGACCGCGCCCAGCGTCCACCACTTCCGGCTCTCCTCGGCGAAGATGCGTGCCTTCACGACGGTTCCTCCTCGACGTTCGGGGTCGACTGGCCGCGCGCCGCTGCGGGCGCGAGGCCGAAGACGATGGTGTGGACGAGCTCGCGCGCGAACAGCGCGGGGTCGGCGGGCTCCTTGCCCGCCAGCGCGTGCGTGAGCACCTGGTCGCGGCAGGCGCCGATGAGGATCGACGCGACGACGTCGGGGTGCGCGCGCTCGTCGATGCGCCCGAGCTCCTGCTCGGCGCCGATGTACGACGATGCGGTCCTGAAGATGGCGACGGGGCCGGTCTCGCGCTCGCGCAGGCGCTCCTTGAAGCGCGCGAAGACGCTCCGGTCGCCCATGAGCGCGTAGAAGATCGGCTGGTTGTCGAGCAGGAGCTTGAGCAGCTCCTCGACCCAGGGAACGAGGTTGGCCTCGACCGTCTCCTCGCCGGCCTTCGAGGGCAGCTCGAGCAGGTCGGCGAAGTACGGCTCGCGCTCGACGATGACCGCGATGACGAGGTCGATCTTGTCCTCGAAGTGGACGTAGATCGAACCCTCGGCGCATCCAGCTGCGCGGGCGATCTCGCGCGTCGTCGCGCCGGCGATGCCGTGCTCCCGGATGAGCGTGTCGGCCGCCTCGATGATCCGGCGGCGCAGCGTGGGCTTGATCTCGACCGTCTCCACCATGAGTGAGCGCTCGCTCATTATGGGTGAGCGTTCACTCACTGTCAAGCAGGACCCGTTTCCGGCCTGGGCCGCTCCGTAGACTTGGCGGCGCTGTGGCGGAGGTCGTGTGGACACCGGACGAGGAGGCGCTCGAGCGCGCGAACGTCGTCCGCCTGATGCGGAGGCACGGGATCGACGACTACTGGGAGCTCGTCCGGCGCTCGCAGGACGACCCCGAGTGGTTCTGGCCCGCGCTGATCGAGGACACCGGCCTCGAATTCTCAACCCCCTGGGACCGCGTCTACGACGACTCGCGCGGGCCCGAGTGGACGACGTGGTTCCCAGGCAGCACCGTCTCCATCGCCCGCAACTGCGTCCACCGCTGGGCGGAGCGGACGCCCGACCGAGTCGGCGCCGTCTTCGCAGGCGAGGACGGGACGCGGCGCGAGCTGACCTTCGCGGAGCTCTCCCGGGACGTGACGCGGCTCGCGGAGGGCCTCGTGCGACTCGGGGTCGAGCCCGGCGACCGGGTCGCCATCTACCTGCCCATGTGCCCCGAGGTTGCGGTGGCCTCGCACGCGTGCGCGCACATCGGCGCGATCCAGATGCCGCTCTTCTCCGGCTTCGCCGCGCCGGCCGTGACGCAGCGGCTGCAGGACTCGGAGGCCAAGGTCGTGATCACCGCGGACTACTCGCTGCGCCGCGGGCACCGGCTGCCGATGCGCGAGACCGTCGAGGAGGCGGTCGAGCAGGCGCCGTCGGTCGAGCACATCGTCACCTGGGAACGCGATTCGGGCTGGGGCGCGATCGTCGAGGACAGCCCCGGCGAGCTGCCGCCGCTCGAGGTGGGCTCGGAGCACCCGTACCTCCTCACCTACACCTCGGGCACGACCGGCAAGCCGAAGGGCGTCGTGCACGTCCAGGGCGGCTTCCTCGTCTCCATCGCCCGCGAGGTCGCCTACCAGGCGGACGCGCACCCCGACGACGTCCTCCACTTCGCCACGGACATGGGCTGGATCATGGGGCCGTGGACGGTGGTGGGCGCGGGAGCGCTCGGCTGCAGGATCGTCTTCGCCGAGGGCGCGCCGGACAAGCCGGCCGACCGGCTCTGGCGCCTGGTCGAGTCCGAGCGCGTCTCGATCCTCGGCCTCTCGCCGACGCTCGTGCGGGCGCTCATTCCCCACGGCGACCCGACGGCCGACCTCTCCTCCCTCCGGGTCATGGTCACGACGGGCGAGCCCTGGAACCCGGATCCATACCGCTGGCTCTCCGAGAAGGTCGGAGGCGGGCGCTGCCCGATCATCAACTGCTCGGGCGGGACCGAGATCGGCGCGTGCTTCCTCTCGCCCACGCCGGCGATCCCGATCAAGGAGTGCTCGCTCGGCGGCCCCGCCATGGGGATGGCGATGGACGTCGTCGACGCCGAGGGGCATTCCCTCGTCGACTCGGGCGAGGTGGGCGAGCTCGTGTGCAAGCGGCCGTTTCCCGGCATGACGCGCGGCTTCTGGCGCGACCCCGAGCGCTACCTCGACACGTACTGGCGCCGCTTCCCCGGCGTCTGGGTGCACGGCGACTGGGCGTCGGTGGACGCGGACGGCTACTGGTTCCTGCACGGGCGCTCCGACGACACGCTCAACATCGCGGGCAAGCGCATCGGGCCGGCCGAGCTCGAGTCCGCCGCCGTCGCCCACCCCGCGGTCGCCGAGGCCGCGGCGGTCGGCGTCCCGCACGAGGTGAAGGGCGAGGTCGCCTGGATCTTCTGCGTCGCCTCGCCGGGCTTCGAGCCCTCGGAGGAGCTCGCCGCCGAGGTGGCCGAGCGCGCGGCCGCAGAGCTCGGCAAGGCCTTCCGGCCCGACCGCGTCGTGTTTGTCCCCGCTCTCCCGAAGACGCGGAGTGCGAAGATCGTCCGGCGCGCGGTTCGGGCCAGAGCGCTCGGCCAGGACCCCGGCGACCTCTCATCCGTCGAGAACCCCGAGTCTCTGGAGGACATTGCTCGCGCCGTCTGAGTACGAGGGCACGCCCACCCGCGGCTATCTGGACAGCGCGACGTACGGGCTTCCGCCGCGCTCCACGCTCGACGCGCTGAACGCGGCGCACGAGGGCTGGCGAAACCGGCAGCGCTGGCGTGACTGGGAGGAGGACGGGGAGGCCTGCCGCGAGCTCTTCGCCGACCTCGTGGGCGCCCGCGCCGAGGACGTCGCGCTGATGCCGGCCGTCTCCGTCGGCGTCGGGCTCGTCGCTGCGAGCCTTCCGGTCGAGGCCGGCTCGAACGTGGTCCTCTACGAGCGCGACTTCACCTCGGCCCTGCTCCCCTGGCAGGCGCTGGAGCCGCGGGGAGTGGAGCTCCGGCTCGTCCCGCTGGAAGAGCTCGCCGACGCGGTGGACGAGCGCACCGCCGTCGTCTGCGTCAGTCTTGTCCAGTCGGCTGACGGGCGCGTGGCCGACCTGGACGCCCTGCGCGCGACGGGCGCCCGCATCTGCCTGGACGCGACGCAGGCCGTCGCCACGTTCCCGATCGACCTCACCGGGGTCGACTACCTCGTCGCGCACGGATACAAGTGGATGCTCTGCCCGCGCGGGCTCGGGTTCCTCTATGTCAGCCCCGAGCGCCGGGACGAGGTCGGGCCGTGGACGGCGGGCTGGAAGGCACGCGTCGATCCGTACGAGGACTACTACGGGATGCCCGAGATGCCGGACGAGGCGCGCCGCCTCGACGTCTCGGTGCCCGTGGCTCTCGGCGGCCGGAGCACGAAAGAGCCTCGAGCTGCTCGTCTCCCTCGGGAACGACCGCATCGCCGAGCACAACCTCGCCCTCGCCCGCTCGCTGACCGAGAAGCTCGGCCTGCCCGAGCCGGAGTCGCCGATCGTGCGCTTCCGCGTCGCCGACGCCGAGGGAGCCGCCGCCAACCTGCAGGAGGCGGGCATCGCCTGCGCCGTCCGGGCAGGGTCGGTCCGCCTCTCCTTCCACCTCTACAACGACGAGGACGACGTCGAGCTCGCAGCCTCAGCCGTCGGGGCGGTCGAGTAGGGTGCCGGCGTGATCCGCCTGCTCGTGCGCATCGCAGTGGCGGCCGCCGCCAACGCGATCGGCCTGATCGTGGCCGCAGCGCTCCTCGACGGCGTGCACCTGAACGGCGCGGCCTTCTTCGTGGCGGTCGCGATCTTCACGGTCGTCTTCGCACTGCTCCACCCGTTCCTGCTCATGCAGATGCGGCGCCGAAGGGGGCTGGCTTTCGTGGGATCCGCGGTGCTCGCCACGCTCATCGCGCTCATCGCTCGCCGACGTGCTGTCCGACGGCCTCACGATCGAAGGCGCCGGGACCTGGATCGCGGCGACGGTGATCGTCTGGCTCGCCGCTCTCTTGGCGGCGTTCATCCTGCCGTTCCTCGGGCTGCGGAAGTTCATGGAGGAGCGGCGGGACTAAGTGGTTTTCGCCCTGTAGGCGAAAACGGCTACACTAGAGGCGAATGCGCCTCGCGCTCGCCCAGATCGACACCGTCGTCGGTGACCTCGACGGCAACCGCGACCGGATCCTCGCCCGCCTCGACGAGGCGCGTGCCGCCGGCGCCGACCTCGTTCTCTTCCCCGAGCTCGCAGTCACCGGCTATCCGCCGGAGGACCTGCTCCTGCGGCCCAGCTTCCTCCGGGCCGCCAGGCAGACGCTGGACGAGATCGCGGCTTCGGCAACGGGGATCTCCGCGCTCGTCGGCTTCCCGCACCTCGACCGCGACCTCTTCAACGCCTGCGCGGTGATCGTCGACGGCGAGCTGAAGGCCGTCTACGAGAAGCACTTCCTCCCCAACTACGGGGTCTTCGACGAGGACCGGTACTTCCAGCCGGGCCGCGACCTCATGCTCCTGCGTTGCGGCGAGACCCTCGTCGGCCCGACCGTGTGCGAGGACATCTGGCAGCCAGGCCCGCCCGCCACCGACCTCGCCCTCGCGGGCGCGCACGTGATCGCGAACATCTCGGCCTCGCCCTTCCACGTGGGCAAGGGCGCCGAGCGCGAGCAGATGCTGGCGACGCGCGCGCGGGACAACTCCTGCTGGATCGTCTATCTCAACGCCGTCGGCGCGCAGGACGAGCTGATCTTCGACGGGCAGAGTCTCGTGCTCGACGAGAACGGCGACGTGGTGGCGCGCGGCCCGGCCTTCGAGGAGGCGCTGCTCGTGGTCGACGTCGACGCGTCGACCGCGGTCGGTCGGCGTCTGCGTGACGCACGCCGCCGTTCGCTCACCCGCGCGCTGAACGAGCTCCCCGATCCGCCCGAGATCGAGGTTCCCGTCGCGGACGCGGACGGGCGGCCGTCGGTGACACCGGTGGTCGCGCCGCTCCTCGACGACCTGGAGGAGATGCGCCTGGCCATCGAGCTCGGCCTCCGCGACTACGCGGAGAAGAACGGCTTCACCGATGTCGTGCTCGGGATCTCCGGCGGGATCGACTCCGCGCTCACGGCCGCGCTCGCCGCAGAAGCGCTCGGCCCGGAGCACGTGGTCTGCGTCTCGATGCCGTCGCAGTTCTCGTCCGCGGAGACGAGAGCCGACGCGCGGGCCGTGGCCGAGTCGCTCGGCGCGAGGTTCCTCGAGATCCCCATCGACCCCGTCGTCGAGGCGACGGGCGCCGCGCTTGCGGAGGCGTTCGCCGGCACGGAGCGCGGCGTGGCGGAAGAGAACATCCAGGCGCGCGTGCGCGGCCTGACCGTGATGGCTCTCTCGAACAAGTTCGGCTGGCTGCCGCTGGCCACGGGCAACAAGAGCGAGCTCTCCGTGGGGTACGCGACGCTCTACGGCGACATGGCCGGCGGCTTCGCGCTCCTCAAGGACGTCTACAAGACGGATGTCTACCGCCTCTCCCGGCATCTGAACGAGCGCGCCGGGCGGGAGCTGATTCCGGCCTCCGTGCTCGAGCGAGCGCCGAGCGCCGAGCTGCGGCCCGACCAGAAGGACGAGGACTCCCTGCCGCCCTACGCCGAGCTCGACGAGGTGCTCCAGGCCTACGTCGAGCTGGACAGCTCGCGCGAGGAGCTGACCTCCGACGGCTTCGACCCCGACGTCGTCGAGCGGGCCCTCGCGATGATCGACCGGGCGGAGTACAAGCGCCGCCAGGCCCCACCCGGGGTCAAGCTGCGCCCGAAGGCGTTCGGCCGCGACCGCCGCGTCCCGATCACGAACCGCTGGCGCGACTGAGGCCTCGAGCCTCTAGGCCTCGCGCGCTTGATTAACCGGGGCACCCCATCCCACCACCCGCTTTCGAGCGTAGCCACGAGAAGCGCGCGCGTGGCGCGCGCAATGTGAAAGAACGCGCGCGAAGCGCGGCGAAAGTGTCAGCGGCCGAGGTGCTCGGCCAGTCGCGTGAACCAGGCGAGCCGCTCGTCGTACGGCACAGCCGCATTCGCCGGTGACGTGGAGGGCAGCACGAACAGGGTCGTCGCGCCCAGCGCCCGCTCCTGCAGGCCGAGCTCGCTGCGCGGGACGCCGAAGGCGCCCTGGTAGGACGACTTGCCGACGAAGGCGACCGTGCCGGGCTCGAGCTCCGCAGCCAAGCGCTCCAGGCGCTTGGCGGAGCCGGCGAAGTCGCCGCGGCGCAGGTCGCTCGAGCCCTTCGTCGTCCGGTAGGCGGCGTTCGTGAGGCCGTAGCCGAGCCCGAGCAGGTCCCACTGCTCACTCGGATCGAGCAGGCGCGGCGTCAGGCCTGCGTCCGCGAGCAGTCGCCAGAAGTCGTTGCGCGGATTGGCGAAGTGGGAGCCGGCCGCCGACGAGCGCCGACCGGGGTTGATGCCGCAGAACACGCAGCGCAGGCCGGGCGCGAGGATGTCGGGTACGGCAGAGACCGCCTGCGCTGCCACGGCGATACTCTACGGTCGAGCAACCAGGAGGCAGAGATGGCGCAGGTCGAAGACAAGCCCGGGGTCGCGACCCGGACACTGAAGAACTACATCGGCGGGCGCTGGGTCGAGGCCGACGGCGCCGAGACCATCGACGTCGTGAACCCTGCCAACGGCGAGGTCCTCGGACAGGCGCCGCTCTCCACGCGGGCCCAGGTGGACGCGGCCGTGCAGGCCGCACGCGCGGCCTTCCCCGAGTGGCGCGCGACCCCGCCGCTCGTCCGGGCGCGGGCGTGCTTCGACCTGAAGTACCTGCTCGACGAGGCGAAGGACGAGCTGGCGATGCTCGTCACCACCGACAACGGCAAGACGATCACGGACGCCACAGGAGAGGTGGGGCGCGGGATCGAGTGCGTCGAGGTCGCGACCGGCATCCCGTCGCTCATGCAGGGCTCCAACCTCGAGGATGTCTCGCGCGGGATCGACTCCGACATGATCCGGCAGCCGATCGGCGTCTTCGCGGCGATCACCCCGTTCAACTTCCCCTTCATGGTCCCGATGTGGTTCCTCCCTTACGCGATCGCGTGCGGGAACACGTTCATCTGCAAGCCCTCGGAGCAGGACCCCCTCGCCGTCGAGCGCACGTTCGAGCTGCTCGACGAGATTGGCCTGCCGCCCGGCGTCGTCAACCTTGTGCACGGCGGCAAGGAGTCAGTGGACGCGATCCTGGAGCACCCGGAGGTCGACGGCGTCTCCTTCGTCGGCTCGACGCAGGTCGCCCACTACATCTACGAGGTGGGCGCGAAGAACGGCAAGCGTGTGCAGGCGCTGGGCGGGGCGAAGAACCACGTCATCGTCATGCCCGACGCCGACCTCGACAGTGCCGTCGACGGCGTCCTCTCCTCCGCATTCCACGCCGCCGGCCAGCGCTGCCTCGCCAACTCCGTCTGCATCGCCGTCGGAGAGATCTACGAGCCGTTGCGCGCGGCGCTCGCCGAGAAGGGCGAGGCCATGGTCGTCGACGTCGGCTCGAACCCGGACGCCGAGGTCGGGCCGGTGATCTCGGATGCCTCGCAGGAGCGCATCCTCGGCTGGATCGAGAAGGGCGTCGATCAGGGCGGGACGCTTCTTCTCGACGGGCGCGGCCGCGGTTCCGAAGAGGGCAACTTCATCGGCCCGACGATCATCGAGTCGGAGCCGGGGGCCGAGATCGCGCGCGAGGAGATCTTCGGACCCGTCCTCACGCTGCTCAGGGCCGCCGACATGGACGAGGCGCTCGAGATCCTCAACTCGTCGTCGAAGGGCAACGCCGCGTCGATCTTCACGACCAGCGGGGGCGCCATGCGACGGTTCCGCCACGACGCGCAGGCCGGGATGCTCGGCGTCAACATCGGCGTCGCCGCGCCGATGGCCTTCTTCCCTTTCACCGGCTGGAAGGACTCGTTCTTCGGCGACCTGCACGCCAACGGCTCCGACGCGATCGACTTTTACACCGAGAAGAAGGTCGTGATCACCCGCTGGCCGAAGATCTAGCGGGTGGCGGCCAAGCAGTTCGAGTACGCGGCGAGCCTCGACGCCGAGGGATGCCTGCTTGCGGGCGGGGAGGCGCCGCTCATACCGGGCGAGCCCTGGACGCCAGAGCACCTCGTCCTCGCTGGGCTCATGCGCTGCACGCTCAAGAGCCTGCGCTTCCACGCTGAGCGCGCCAGCGTCTCCGTCCGCGGAGGCGCGGCCGCCGAGGGGGTCGTCGGCAAGCGCGAGGAAGACGGTCGCTACGCGTTCGTCGAGATCGAATGCGGCCTCGATGTCGAGCTCGACCCGCTCCCGGAGGGGGACGCGCTCGTCGAGCTGCTCGACCTCGCCGAGCGCGACTGCTTCGTCGGCGCCTCCCTGAAGCTGTCGCCGCGCTACGAGTGGCGCGTGAACGGGGAGCTGATCCGGTGAGGATCCTCATCCTCGGCGGGACGCTCTTCGTCGGGCGACACCTGGTCGAGAGCGCCCAGGCGCGCGGCCACGAGGTGACGCTCTTCAACCGCGGGCAGACCGCGCCCGACCTCTACCCGGACGTCGAGACACTGCACGGCGATCGCGCCGCCGGCGACCTGGCGAGCCTTCGAGAGGGGAGCTGGGACGCCGTCGTCGACACGTCGGCGCGCGTGCCGCGCTGGGTGCGCGACGCGGCGATGCTGCTCGCCGACCGCGTCGGGCACTACACGTTCGTGTCGAGCTGCTCCGTCTACTCGGACACGACGCTCCCCGGCACGAACGAGTCCTCGCCGGTGCATGCGCTCGAAGACGAGACCACCGAGGAGATCACGAGCGCGGAGGTATACGGCGGCCTGAAGGTCCTCTGCGAGCGCGAGCTCGAGCGTGCCCTCCCGGGCCGCTCGCTCTCCGCCCGGGCAGGATTGATCGTCGGCCCGTACGACATGAGCGGGCGCTTCACGTACTGGGTGCACCGAATCGCGCGCGGCGGCGACGTGCTCGCGCCGGAGCCGCGCGACCAGCCGGTGCAGCTGATCCACGCCCGCGATCTGGCCGACTGGCTGCTGGACATGGCCGAGAAGGGCGAGTCGGGCGTCTTCAACGCGACCGGGCCGGAACGGCCGCTGACCATGGAGGGAGTGCTCGAGGCGATCGTCGAGGAGACCGGGAGCGGCGCCCGGCTCGTCTGGGTCGACGAGGACTACCTGGTCGAGAACGGCGTGGAGGCCTGGAGCGACCTGCCCCTCTGGGTGGCGCCGGGCGGGAATCCCGAGGTGGCCAACTTCCTGGCGGTGGACGTGAGCAAGGCCGTCGGTTCGGGGCTTCGGTTCAGGCCCCTCGCGCAGACGATCCGCGACACGCTGGAGCAGGCCGAGACCTTTCCCCAAGCGGGCCTGGAAGAGACCCGAGAGCGGGAGCTCCTCCAGCGATGAGCGCCGTAGCCCTCGACGTGGCGGCCGTGCGCGCGCGCTTCTCCGCGCTCGATCGTCCGCTGGCGTTCCTGGATGCGCCGGGCGGCACGCAGACGCCGGACTCGGTCATCGAGGCGATGGCGTCCTACCTACGGGAGTCGAACGCGAACCTCGGCGGGCCGTTCGAGACGAGCGTGCGCAGCGATGCGCTGATCGTCACGGCGCACCATGTCGCGGCGCGCTTTCTCGGCTGCGAGGCGGACGAGGTCGGCTTCGGCCAGAACATGACCACGCTGAACTTCGCGCTCACGCGCACGCTCGGCCGCGAGCTGAAGGCCGGCGACGAGGTCCTCGTCACACGGCTCGACCATGACGGGAACATCTCGCCCTGGCTCGAGCTCGCGCACGACCTCGGCCTCGTCGTCCGCTTCGTCGACATCCGCGACGAGGACGCGACGCTCGACCTGGACGACCTGCAGCGGCAGCTCGGCGACCGGACGCGGGTCGTCGCCTTCCCGTGGGCCTCCAACGCGGTGGGGACGGTCACGGACGTACGCCGGATCGTCGACCTGGCGCACGAGGCCGGCGCGCTCGCGTGGGTCGACGCCGTCCACTTTGGCCCGCATGGGCCGATCGACGTCCGCGCCGTGGACGCCGACATCCTCCTCTGCTCGCCCTACAAGTTCTTCGGGCCCCATCTCGGGCTCTTCTACGGCCGCCGGGAGCTGATCGAGCACTGGCGCCCCTACAAGGTGCGGCCCGCCCCGAACGAGCCGATCGGCGCGCGCTTCGAGACCGGGACGCTCCCGCACGAGTCTCTCTCCGGTTTCTGCGCGGCCGTCGCCTACATCGAGTCGCTGGGCTGGGAGGCGATCACCGCCCACGAGCGCGAGCTGGGCGAGCGCTTCCTCACCGGCCTTCCGGAGGGCATCAGGCTCCACGGCCTGCCCGCGATGGATGGTCGCGTCCCGACCTTCGCACTCACAGTGCCCGGCCTCACCCCGGAGGAGGCCTCGGCGCGCCTGGCCGAGCGGGACATCGCCGCCTGGTGGGGCGACTACTACGCCTACGAGGTGATGCAGCGGCTCGGCCTCCCGGACGGCGCCCTGCGCATCGGGCTCGTGCACTACAACACCGCCGACGAGGTCGACCGCGCCCTGGCCGCCCTCGCCGAGCTCGTCTGATGCTCCGTCTCTACTGGGCGCGGAACGACGGCCTGGGCGGCCACGTCTTCCTGGGCCTGGCCGACCTGGAGCGTCTGGCGACCGAGATGAACGAGCAGGGGATGACCGGCTGGCTGGCCCTCGACCGCCTCGAGCCGGGAGCAACGATCCCGGCCGGAGCGGTCGACTACGCGCTCTCCCAGGCCTCGCCCGACCCGAAGACGCTCGACGACACGAAGCTCTGGCAGGACTGGCTCGGATTCCTCGCCGGCGCCGCCGAGAACGGCGGCATCGTCGTCAGATAGATCGCTGCGCTGGCAAGATTGCGCCGGGAGCGCTCGCGCCAATCTCGAGCGAGACGCGGAGGCGAACCCAGACCGTGGAGGGAGACAGATGAGCCAAGCGCCGCAGGAACCCCCCGCCGGGCCCCCGAGTCAGCCGTCCCCGCCGACTGGAGGAGGCGGACGCAACCCCTGGGCGGTCGGCGCGATCGTGGCCGGAGTCGCCGCGCTCGCAATCGTCCTGTTCGTCGTGCTTCGCCCGGGCGACGAGGACGACTCGCCGGACACGACCGCCGCCGTGGAAACGACGCCCGAGACGACTACCACCGACGAGGCGACGACCGAGGAGGCGACCACCGAGGAAACGACGACGGAGGAGGACCCGACCACCACCGAGTCCGGACCGCCCTCGCCGCAGCGCGTCGTCGTCGTCGTGCGGAACGGACAGCCCGTCGGCGGCGTGAAGCACGCGGAGATCAAGCAAGGCGACCAGGTCCTCTTCATCGTCCGCAGCGACGTCTCCGACCACGTCCACCTGCACGGTTACGACCTCCTCGCTGACGTCGCACCCGGGCAGCCGGCGCGTATCGAGTTCCGTGCGACCCAGCCCGGTGTATTCGATGCGGAGTTGGAGGACCGCGTCGTCCTGATCGCCGAGCTCGAAGTTCGTCCTTGACGGCGACTGATCTGGCACTGCCGCTCGCCCACGGGCTGGGCGGGGTCCGAGACCTGCCCGTCCCCGGGTGGCTCTTCTACTGGGGCGCCTCCATCGTCCTCGTGGCCTCCTTCCTCGCCCTCTGGGCGCTCTGGCAGCGGCCCCTCCTGGCCGAGGCAAGCCGCGGCCGGCCGGTGCCGCGGCTCGAAGCGATCGTGTGGAGCCGAGCTCTTCGGATCCTCCTCGGCACCGCCTCGTTCGCCCTGTTCATCCTGGTCTTCGCCGCGGCCGCAATCGGCGACACATCGCCCGACGACAACCTCGCACCGCGGTTCGTCTTCGTCTACTTCTGGCTCGGCGTCCCGGCGCTCAGCGCCCTGTTCGGCAACGTCTGGTCGGTGCTGAGCCCGTGGCGAGCGGCCGCCGACGCCGCCGCCTGGATCTCGGAGCGCACCGGGCTCCGCTGGGAGACGCCGTTCGCGTACCCGGAGCGCTGGGGGCGCTGGCCGGGCACCGCCCTCCTGCTCGCCTTCGCGGCCTTCGAGCTCGCCTACTGGGACAACAGCAACCCGCGCGCGATCGCGGTCGCGATCGTCCTCTACAGCCTCGTGACCTGGCTCGCGATGCTCGCGTACGGCCGCGACGAATGGACGGAGAACGGGGAGGGCTTCGCCGTCTACTTCGGCCTGCTCGCCCGCATCGCGCCCTTCGGCGAACGAGACGGGCGCCTGGTGGCCCGCTGGCCGTTCACCGGCCTTGCGAACCTCGACGCACGGCCGGGGACGCTCGCGTTCATCGCGGTCATGCTCGGCTCGGTCGCCTTCGACGGCTTCAGCCAGACCGACTACTGGGCGGTCGAGGTGCGCGCGAAGCTGACGCGGGAGGTGATCGAGCGCTCGCCGACGCTTGCCGACGTGGTCGGGGGCCTCGTCGCGCTCACGGGCCTCCTGCTCATGGTCGGGTTCGTCGCGCTCGCCTACATCGTCGCCGTGAGGATCGCAGCGCGGATCGTGCACTACGGCGGCGACCTGACCGATGCGTTTCTCGGCAGCCTCGTTCCCATCGCGCTCGCCTACGTCGTCGCGCATTACTTCTCGTTCCTCGTGCGCGAGTCGCAGTACCTGGCCATCTACGTCTCCGACCCGTTCGGCTTCGGGTGGGACCTCTTCGGGACGGCCGACGTCACGCCGCGCATCACGGTCCTCGCGCCGCAGACGATCTGGTACGTCCAGGTGGCGGCGCTCGTCATCGGTCACGTCGCCGGGCTCGTCCTCGCCCACGACAAGGCGGTCGAGCTCTTCGAGTCACCGCGCAAGGCGGCCATCAGCCAGTACGCCATGCTGGCGCTGATGGTCACCTACACGTGCGCCGGGCTCTGGCTGCTGTCGCGCTAGCCGGTCAGCTGTACGACTGCCGAGCCGCGTCCCAGCGCGGCTCGTCCCAGCGGATCTTGTCCGGGTTGATGCCCTTCTTCTCCGCCATCGCGAGGGTGAGCAGCTGGAAGCGCACGATGTCCACCACCGGGTGCTCGGTGGGGACGAGCGTCGTCTCCGCGCCGATCTCGCCGAGCGCCTTCACGACGTCCGCGGCCCGCTCGGCAGCGCGGCCCTCGCCCTCGAGGACGAAGACGCGGACGGTCTCGTCGATGGCGGCGAAGTAGCCGTGCAGGATCTGCTCCGTGTGGTGCGCCTCGGCGGCGAGGCGGGCGCCCTCGCGCAGCTTCAGCACGGCCTCCTGGGCGGTCGGCCAGTCCTTGCCGGCGCCGACCACGGCGACCCTCTCGCCCTCGAAGAGCTCGAGCGGCTCCTCCTCCAGTACGCGCTCGACCGCGGCGGGCAGTCCGCTGACGTCCTCGCCCCGCAGAGCGGCGAGCGCGGCCACCGCGGCGGTGTAGCTCGCCGTGTGGCAGTAGGACTCCTCGATCTCGGGCGTGACGACGAGCACCTCGTCGGCGAGGCCGGCGAGCGTGCTCTCCTCCTTCCCCGTGATCAGCCAGGTGGGCCCGGAGAAGGCGCGCACGGCCTCGACCGCGAGCGCCGTCCCGCCCTCGTGGCTGATGACGACGAGGAGGTCGGCGTCCGGTGGGTCGAGCACGGCCTCGAGCGACTGCATCGCCTCGCCCCCCGTTTGTGCGGCATGAAACGACGTCCCGCAGCCGGTGAAGACGGCGAGGCCATCGGGAAGCCTCCTGTCGCCCACGCGCTCGGGCACGCCGCGGAGCCACTCGGGCTGCGCATAAATGGCCTTTCGGGTGTGGTCGCCGGGCACCGGAGCCGCGAAAGTACCATGCGGGAGATGGAGGGCTACCGCTTCATTCACGCGCGCGACGTCGAGTTCCGGGACGTCGACGCGGCCGACCACGTCAACAACGCGGTCTACCTGACGTATCTGGAAACGGCCCGGATCGCGTACCTGATCGACGTGCTCGGCCCGCAGTTTGCGTACGAGCTCTCCCTCATCCTCGCCCACATCGCGGTCGACTTCCGCTCGCCCGCGCGCTTCCCGGAGAGGCTCGAGATCGGCGCACGCGTCACGCGCATCGGGACGAAGAGCTTCCAGATGGAGCACGAGATTCGCGGCGGCGACGGACGCCTGGTCCTCGAGGCCACGTCCGTCCTCGTCGCCTACGACTACGAGGCGGGCGCCGCAATGGCGGTGCCGGAGGACTGGCGCACCCGTCTCGACGCCTATGAAGAGAGGAGCTCTGTGGCTACCTGATGCCGAACGCGTTCTCCAAGACCACCCTCCCGAACGGCCTGCGCGTCGTGACGGCCGACATGCCGAGCGCCAAGTCCGTCGCGTGCTTCGTCATGGTCGCGGCCGGCTCGCGCTACGAGACGCGCGACACGAACGGGATCGCGCACTTCGCCGAGCACATGTTCTTCAAGGGGACCGAGAACCGGCCCTCCGCGCGGGACATCGCCGGCGAGATCGACTCGATCGGCGGTGAGTTCAACGCGTTCACCGGCAAGGAGTACACGGGCTACTACGTCAAGTGCGCGGCCGAGCACCGCGACACTGCTCTCGACGTCCTCGTCGACATGCTCCGCCACTCGAAGTTCGAGGCCGAGGAGATCGAGCGCGAGAAGGGCGTGATCGTCGAGGAGATGAACATGTACTACGACACGCCCCGCGACTACGTCGACGGCGTGTACGACGACCTCCTCTACGGCGACCAGCCGCTCGGCTGGGACATCATCGGCACGAAGGACACGGTGCGCGCGGCCACGCGCGAGACCTTCCTCGGCTACCTCGACCGGTGGTACCGCGGCCCTCGCATGGTCGCAGGCGTCTCGGGCGCGGTGGGGAGCGACGCGGTCGACCGTGTCTCCGCGCTGCTCGGCGACGTGCCGAACGGCGCGACCGGCTCCCCCGACCCCGTCGCCTGGGAGCAGGATGCGCCGCGGGTCAAGATCCACACGAAGACCTCCGACCAGGCGCACGTTCGCATGGGCGTGCACAGCTATCCGATCGGCCATCCCGACCGGTACTCGCTCATGCTCCTCGCCACCGCTCTCGGCGGCGGGATGTCGTCGCGGCTCTTCACGGAGGTGCGGGAGCGGCGCGGCCTCGCCTACTACATCTACGGCTACAACCAGGCCTATACAGACGCCGGGACGCTCTTCGCGCAGGGCGGCGTCGACATCAACCGGATCGACGACGCCGTCGCCACGATCGTCGGCGAGTTCGGCCGCATCGCCGCGGAGCCGCTCGAGCGGGACGAGCTCGAGAAGGCGCGCAACTTCGCCAAGGGCCGCCTCGTGCTCTCGCTGGAGGACCCGAAGGGGATGATCGCCTTCGCGCTGCGCGACGAGGTGCTCGAGGGCAAGCTGCGGGAGCCGGACGAGGTGCTCGCGGCGCTCGACAAGGTCACCGTCGAGGACGTGCACCGCGTCGCCCAGGACATCGTGCGCCAGGATCGGCTCAACCTCGCGCTCATCGGGCCCTTCGACGAGCCGGATCGCTTCCAGAAGCTCCTCGAGCTGGAGGTCGCCGCGTGACGCGCGAGCCGATGCGCTGCCCCAACTGCAACTCCCGCCTCGTCGAGGTGGAGCGGAGCGAGATCCTCATCGACGCCTGCCCCGAGTGCCGCGGCATCTGGCTCGACCGGGGCGAGCTGGACAAGATCCTCGTCCGCGAGCGCAGCATGAGCGCGGGCGATCCCGACGAGGACTTCTTCGCCGAGGTCGAAGGTCGGCGCGGTCCGGCCAAGTCGGCGACGGCCGAGCGCGAACGCCACGAGGACGAGCCGCGCGGGAAGCGCAGGAAGCGCAGCTTCTTCGAGGATCTGCTCGACTTCGACTAGACCCGGGCCGTTGCCTGCTCGGTGAGGGCGGCCAGCCGCGCCCGCACACGATCGTCGAAGAGCCCGCGGACGGCAAGCGTCGTCCGGCGGCACGCGACGTCCTCCGGCGTCAGCGCCCACTCGCGCTCGACGGCTCGGTACGCCTGCGCCCAGACGTCGGGCCCGTCCGGGTGGATGCGCTCGAAGGCGTCCGGGGCCGACCCTTGCCCGGCGAGCGCCGGCGCCTCGCTCCCGTAGAGGCCGAGCAGGTGCGAGCGAAGCTCGGGGTCGTCGGGCAGCGCCGCGCTCCCGGCCGCCGCCTCCGTGAGCGCGCAGGCGCTCGGCCGGAGCGTGCGCGGCCGGACCTCCGGCGGAAGGCGCCGGAGGGCGTCGACGGCGATGCGCCTGTGGGTCGTGAGCTTCCCGCCCGCCACCGAGACCAGGCCGGTCGGGCCCACGCTCACGACGTGGCTGCGCGGGGCGCGCGACGTGCGACCGTCTCCCGGCGGCAGGACACGCAGGCCGGCGAAGGAGGAGAGCACGCGCTCCGGTGACAGGACGTCCGCCGGCAGGAGCTCGCGCGCGGCCGCCAGCGCCTCCGCCACGTCGTCTTCGCCGGCGCGGACGTCACCCGGGTCGCCCTCGAAGGGCCCGTCCGTCGCGCCGACGAGCAGGAGCCCCTGCCAGGGCACGACCACGATGCTCCGCCCCTCGTCCCACAGAGCCAGCGCTGCACGCCAGCCCGCGTCCGCACGGAGCACGGCATGGACGCCCTTCGAGAGCCGCACGGACGGGCGCGCCCGCGGATCTTCGAGCCCCCGTACACGGTCGACCCACGGGCCGGTCGCGTTGACGGCCGCGCGGAAGCGCAGCGTGACGAGGCCCTCGCCGGGCCGACCCTGGAGCACCGCGCCCGCAGCCCGTTCGCGCACGAGCTCGAGCGCCACGACGCGGGTGTGATTGGCGACGATCGCGCCCCGCCGGGCAGCCGCAGTCACCGTGGCGAGCGTCAGGCGGCCGTCGTGCGTCGTGGCCTCGTGGAGCAGGAGGCACGACTGCGGCAGGTCGCAGCGTAGGTATGGGGCGAGCGAGCGCGCCTCGTCACTGCGGAGGAGGCGGCCCGGCGGGTCGCGGAAGCCCGACAGTGCGGCGTACAGGCGGGCGCCGAAGGCGACACGCCGACGGCTCACCCTCTCGGGCACCGCGACCACCAGCGGGAGCGGGGTCACCAGGTGCGGCGCGACGCGCCGCTCGAGCACCCGCCGCTCGGCGAGCGCAGTGCGGACGAGCCCGAGTTGGCCGGTGGAGAGGTAACGCAGCCCGCCGTGGACGAGCTTCGACGAGGCGCTGGACGTGGCACCGCCGAAGTCGCCGGCATCCACGAGCGCGACACGCAGCCCGGCGCCGGCGGCCTCGTAGGCGATTCGACTGCCCACGATGCCGGCGCCGATCACAAGCAGGTCGAACGTCCCGGTGCGCAGGGCCTCGAACGTCTCGGTGCGGCTAGTGAAGCGCAGGGACGCCCAGCTCCCGTGCTTCCGTCTCGTCGAGCGCGGCGTTCGCGGCCTCGGCGAGCCTCCGCCGCCTGCGCCCGCTCAGCTCGGGGTACGCGGGCAGGAAGACGACGCCTCGCATCAGCCTCCGCGCCTGGTGCGGCTCGAGCTCCGGCCGGTCCGGCGGCGCCGGGAGGACGCCGATCGAGGTCGTGCCCGGGGCAGCGTCGAAGCCTGCGCCCCTGAGCGCCGCGACGAACGCCTTGGGATCCGGTGCGACGACGGGGAACACCCAGTGCGTCTGCCGATCGGCGCCTGCGCCAGGACGTGCCAGGCGCGGCGTGAGGAGAGCGGCGAGCTCCTCGCCCGCCCGAGACCGAGCGGCGATCCTCCCGAGGTCGAGCGTGCGGAGCCTGCGCCCCATCGTCGCCAGAAGCGGTGTCGACGGGCGGGCGCGAAGCCGCTGGAAGAGGTCGTCGTCCGCGCCCGGGAATCCACGGACGGAGCCGGCGACGAGCCGATCGAGGTCGACGAGCCGCGCGAGGGCGCCGTAGACGACGGGTCGCGCAACGACGGCCAGGCCGGCGAATCTGGCCACGCGCGCGGCATACGCCGAGCGCCTCTGCGTCGGCCAGGCGGACTGGAGCGCGCGCATCCGCCCGAGGAGCTCGGGGTCGCCGACGCGAAGAACCGCCCCGCCGAGAGCGGTGGCGGTCTTGATCGGCCCGAGGCTGAACATCGAGACGCCGGCGAGGCGATCCCCGCCACGCGGGCTCGCCCCGAGGCTCTGGGCGCAGTCCTCCACGACCAGGAGGCCGTGCCGGCGAGCGACCGCCGCGATCCGCCGGAGGGGCACCGTGCTCCCGAAGAGGTGCGCAACGAGGACGGCGCGCGTCCGTTGGGTGACCGCGAGCTCGAGCAGGTCGTGTCGCGGCTCCAGCGTGGCCGGGTCGAGATCGACCGGAACGGGCACGATCCCGTGCCGCTCGAGGATCCGCGCCATGTCGAGATGCGTGACCGCCGAGACCACGACCTCCGAGCCCGTCGGCAGAGCGAGTGCCTCGAGAAGGAGATCGAGCCCGGAGCGCACCGAGAGGCAGGCGAGGCCTTCCTCTTCGCCGATCCCGAGAGCGTCGAGCGCGGCCCGCTCATCGCGGGCGTTCGACCGCGCGGTCAGGCAGGCGAGCAGCGCGAACAGGAGGTCCGCCGCGGAGATGTCGATCTTGTGGCGCGGGACCATCGACGCCCGCCCGCGGGCGAGCGGCCCATTCTGGCACGGGAGCAGCTCGGGGGAAAGGGCGCCGGGCTAGGGCGTCAGGTCGTACGGGAAGTCCGTCAGGACCTCGCAGCCGCCGTCCGTGACGAGCACGAGGTCTTCGAGGCGGCAGCCGCCGAAGCCCTTGCGGTAGAGGCCCGGCTCGACCGCGAGGACGTCGCCGGCGACGATCTCCTCGCCGACCCTGCCGAGGGACGGCAGCTCGTGCACCTCGAGCCCGACGCCGTGGCCGAGGCTGTGGAAGAAGCCCTCCTCGAGCACCTCGCCCGGCTGCTTCGAAAGCTGCGTCTGGTAGCCGTGCTTCTCGAAGAGCTCGCAGACGGCGCGGTGCGCCTCGGAGCCAGTGATGCCGGGCCGGATGGTCGCGTACGCGAGGTCGAGTGCCTCGCGCACGAGCTCGTGATAGCGAACGAGCTCTTCCGGCGGCTCGCCGAGGCAAAACGTCCGCGTCATGTCCGAGTAGCACCCGGAGGCGGGATCCCGGGGGAAGAGATCGACGACGATCGGCTCGTGCTCTCCGATCGGGCCGTGGCCGGGCTCGTGCCCGACCGTCGTCTGCGCGCCTGCGGAAACCAGGACCACGTCGTCCACGAGCACGCCTTCCTCGCTGAACACCCGCATGGCGTCGGTCTGCAGGTCCTCGCAGGTCACCGGGCCGCCGCCCCGAAGCCGCTCACGGATCGCGGCCATCGCGCGCTCGGAGGCACGCTGGCAGCGCCGGATGCCGTCGAGCTCGGCCGCGGTCTTCACCCGGCGGCGCTCGTCGAAGAGCTCGCCGCGCGCCTCGATCTCGATCTCGTTGGCGCGGAGGAAGTCGGCGAGCCCGAGCGGGAAGTCCCGCGGCGTCACAGCCGAGTCCACGTTGGACGCGAGGCACGCACGGAGGACGAGCTGGGGCGTCATGTCGTGCCACGAGTAGCCCTGCTCGACGAGCTCGTCGAGCCCGAGCTCTTCCAGCGGAACGACCTCGAGCCCGGCCATGTCCTGCAGGCGCGGGATCTCGAGCGAGCCGACGAATACCGTCCGTGTCCCGTTGCTGCTCGACGTAGACGAACGGGTCGGGAACCGTGATCGGAACCTCGTGGCGCAGCTCGGGCGACCGGACAGTGTCGCCGAAGATGATGACGTCAGGCACGGCACCCGATGGTAGCCGCTCCGGGTAGATTCACTGACGTGGACGAGGTCCTGGAGCGGACACGCCGCCTGACCGAGCAGTACGAGCAGAAGCTGCGCGCCAGCCTGCCGTCCGGGGCCACCATCTTCGACGCGCACGTCCACGTCGGCCGCGACATCGACGGGATGGTCGCGCCGCGCGAGGAGCTGGTCGAGTTCCTCCGCCGCTCGGGCGCGGAGCGGGCGTTCGCGTTTTGCATGGACGAGCCGGACCGCGAGCCTGCGTTCCGGGCGGCCAACGACCGCACGCTGGAGGCGGCGGCGCGCTCGGAGGGGATGATCGTTCCCTTCGTCCGCCTCGACCTCTCCTCCGGCCCGGTCGAGGAGGCGACGCGCTGCCTCGACCTCGGAGCGCGAGGGATCAAGCTTCACCCACGGGCCCAGCGCTTCTTGCTGGACGACCAGCGGCTCGAGCCGATTTTCGCGCTTGCCGCCGAGCGGCGGGTACCGATCCTCATCCACGGCGGGCGCGGCCTGCCCCCGATCGCCGACCACCTGCGCGTCCTGCACGACGCCTACCCGGAGGGGTCGCTGATCATCGCCCATGCGGGCATCGCCGACCTCGCAGCGCTCTCGGAGTGCTTCGCCGGGCGGCAGGGCGTCTACTTCGACACGTCCGTCTGGAGCCCGATCGACCTGATGGACATGTACGCGCGAATCTCGCCGGGCCAGGTCGTGTACGCGTCCGACTACCCCTACGGGCAGCAGCCCGGCTCGCTGCTCCTGGCCCTGCGCACGGCACAGCTCGCCGGCCTCACCGAGGAGGAGATCCGCGACATGCTCGGCCGCTCCGCCGCCCGGATCGCGGACAACGAGGAGCCGGCGCCGCTGACCGCCCCGCGCGGGCCCCAGCGCCTCGACCAGCCGCTGACATTCGCCCGCATCCACCACTACCTCGCCATGGCGACCCCGCTCCTCTGGACACGGCAAGCGGACACGATCGGCGTGCTCGGCCTGGCGCTCAACACGTGCGCCGAGCGGGACGGTTACGTCGAGGAGCGCGAGCGGATCGCCGAGCTCCTCGACACGGCGCGCGACCTGTGGCGCACGCTGCCCGAGGCGAAGGACGAGGCCGAGGCGCGAGGGCTGACGCGCGCGACCTTCCGCCTCATCCACATCGCCGACATCCTCACGCTGACGGTGGGCGCTGACTGAGCTCGTCGTCAACGGCGGCCGCTACGCGGTCGACGGCCCCGTCCTGAAGACGCTCGCCGAGACGCTCCGCGACGACCTCGGGCTCACGGGCACGAAGATCGCCTGCGGCGAGGGCCACTGCGGCGCGTGCACCGTCCTCCTCGACGGCACGCCGGCGCTCTCGTGCATCACGCTCACCCAGGCGGTCGGCGCGCGCGAGGTGACGACGATCGAGGGCCTGCGCGATCACGCGCTCGTGGACGCGTTCGTCCGCGCGGACGCGCTCCAGTGCGGCTTCTGCACGCCCGGCCAGATCGTCTCCGCGGCCGCGCTCGTGGGCGAGACGCCCGCACCGAGCCGCGACGAGATCCGCCACGCCATGAGCGGCAACCTCTGCCGCTGCGGCGCGTACCCGAAGATCGAGGAGGCGATCTCCACGTGGCGCGACTGATCCGCACCGAGAAAGAGGTCGAAGGCGAGTACTCGGAGCAGTGGATCGTCGTCGAGGAGGATCCGCTCGACCGCTGGCCCGTTGGGCCGCTGGAGGTGGTCGGACGCCCCGCGGCGCGGGTCGACGGTCACGCGCGGGCCCGCGGCGAGGTCGAGTACACCGCCGACGTCCAGCTGCCCGGCATGCTCCACACGGCCGTGCTGCGGAGCCCCCGCGCGCACGCGCGCGTGCGGAGCCTCGACCTGACGGCGGCCCTCGCTGCGCCCGGCGTGCGCGGCGCCGTCGGGCCCGACGAGTGCCACGTCCTCGTGCGCGAGGCCGGGTTCGCGGGCGCGCCCGTCGCGGCAGTCGCAGCCGACACCTTCGCCGAGGCCCGCGCGGCCCTCGAGCTCGTCGAGGTCGAGTGGGAGGAGCTCGGCGCGTTCCTCGACCCCGACGACGCGATCGCACGCGGGCAGGCCTTCCAGGAGCCGACGCGCTACGAGCGCGGAGACATCGAGCGCGGCCTCGCCGAGGCCGACGTCGTCGTCGAGGCCGAGTACCGCACGCAGACCGTCCTCCACAACGCGCTGGAGACCCATCAGGCCGTCTGTGCCTGGGAAGGCGACGAGCTGACGGTCTACGTCTCCACGCAGTACGTCTGGGGCGTCCGCCGGCGCGTCGCGGACCGGCTCGGAATCCCACCGGACAAGGTGCGGGTCGTGTGCCGTTACATGGGCGGAGGCTTCGGCGCGAAGAACGGCCCCGGCGACGCCACCTACGTGGCCGCCGAGCTGGCTCGGCGCACGGGCCGCCCCGTCCGCTGCGCGCTGACCCGTCGCGAGGAGAACCTCGCGGGGGGAAACCGGAGCGCGTCGATCCAGCGCCTGACGGCCGGCGCGCGCGCCGACGGGACCCTGACGGCGCTCGCGGGGGAGTTCGTCATGTCCGTGGGCTGGGACGGGTTCGTCAGCTCGACGGCCGGGCCGATGCAGATGCTCTACGCCTGCGGGAACGTGCGCACGACGGAGACCGGGGCGAGACTGAACACAGGCCCGAACGCCGCGTTCCGCGCTCCGGGGTTCGTCGAGGGGACGTTCGGGCTCGAGTGCCTGCTCGACGAGCTCGCGGCCAAGCTCGAGCTCGACCCGCTGGAGCTGCGGCGCCGTAACCACGCGGATGCCGACCCCGTCGACGGGCGGCCCTACTCCGCCAAGAACCTCGCCGAGTGCTACCGGCGCGCGGAGACGCACTGGGCGCGGCGGGCCGAGGTGCGCGACCGCTCGGAGGGCCCGTGGCGGCGGGGCGTCGGGCTCGCGAGCCAGATCTGGTACGGAGGCGGCGGGCCGCCGTCCTACGCCTGGGTGCGGGTCGGCTCGGACGGTCGGGCCACCGTCGTCACGGCGATGCAGGACATCGGGACCGGCACGCGGACCGCAATGGCGCAGATCGCGGCAGAGGAGCTCGGCCTCCCGCTCGAGCACGTCACCGTGTCGCTGGGGGACACGGCGCGCGGCCCGTACGCAGCCATCTCCGCCGGGTCGTCGACGACGCCGAGCATGGGCCCTGCGGTGCGTGCCGCCGCGGCCGACGCCGCACGCCAGATCATCGAGATCGCGGCGCAGCGCTTCGACCGCGAGGAGCGCATCCTCTCGCTGCGCGGCGGGCGCGTCGTCTGCGAGGACGGCGGGTCGTGGGCGCTGGAGGACGTGACCGGCCTGCTCGGCGACGCGCAGATCCTCGGCAAGGGCTCGCGAGGCCCGAACCCAGCAGGCATGCGCGTGCTCACGTTCGGCGTGCAGGTTGCCGAGGTGGCGGTCGACGTCGAGACCGGCGAGGTGCGCGTAGAGCGCATCGCGGCCGTCCACGACGTCGGGCGGGTCATCAACCCGCTCGGAGCGTCGAGCCAGGTCGAGGGCGGCATCATCCAGGGGCTCGGGCACACGCTCTCCGAGCAGCGCCTGCTCGACCCCGAGAGCGGCGTCGTCCTCACGCAGACGCTCGACGCCTACAAGCTGCCGACGATCGCGGACGTGCCGGAGATCGTCGCGGAGCTCGTCGACATCCCGGACGAGCACCTGACCAGCCTCGGGTCGAAAGGGCTCGGCGAGCCACCGATCATCCCGACGGCCGCCGCGATCGCCAACGCGATCCGCGATGCAACGGGGGCTGACGTGCGCTCTCTCCCCATCACGCGCGAGGAGATGCTGCGGGCACTGAAGGAGGCGCGTGAGCGGGCTTACGCTCACGAGGCCGGCTAGCCTCGACGAGCTCGACGGGACGCCGCTCGCCGGCGGGACCGAGCTCGTGCCCCTGCTCAGGGACGGCCTGCTCCGCACGGACGTGGTCGCCGACGTCCGCGAGCTCCTGCCGCGCGGCGTCGACGGAGACGCGGTCGGGGCCGGGACGACGCTCGCCGAGCTGGAGCGCTCCGCGGACGTGCCCGAGGCGCTGCGCGAAGCGTGCCGCCTGGCCGCCTCGCCGCAGATCCGCGCGATGGGGACGATCGGAGGCAACCTCCTGCAGGCGACGCGCTGCTGGTACTGGCGGCTCGACTACCCGTGCTTCCTGCACGGCGGCGACCGCTGTCACGCCCGCGAGGGCGAGCACCGCGAGCACGCGATCTTCGCCGTCGAGCCGTGCGCGTCCGCACACCCGTCCGACCCGGCCGCGGCCCTGTTGGCGCTGGGAGCGACCGTCGAGACGACGTCACGCCGATTCCCGCTCGCCGAGCTCTACCGCCTCCCGACCGAGGACGACCGCAACCTCACGACCCTCGCGCCGGGCGAGCTGATCCTCCGCCTCGAGGTTGAACGCCCCGACGCGAGCGTGTACCTGAAGGCGATGGACCGGCGCCGCTACGCGTTCCCGCTCGTCGGCGTCGCCGCCGCCCGCTACGGCGACGAGACCCGCCTCGCCCTCGCCGGCGTGGCGCCGATCCCGTGGCGGCTCGCGACCGCGTCCGACCTCGACGCGGCCACGCCCCTTCCGGGCACCGCCTACAAGCTCGAGATCGCCCGCGCGCTCGTCCGCCGTGCCCTCGACGCCGTCTCCTAGAGCCATGTCAGGGGTCAGACCCCGGCCGTGGCCGAGCGGAACATGGCCCTCGCCCGGAACCCCGCCGGGCACGCGGAATCCGCGGGTGGCGCGATGAGCGGCGCGTCGTCCCCGGCGGACGTGCCCCGGGGTCAGACCCCAGGGCGTGGCCGTTCGGGACAGGTGGCCGCCGTCGTGCTCGCCGCGGGGGCGGCAACACGGTTCGGGGAGCCGAAGCAGTGGTTGCTCCTCCCGTCCGTGCTCGCGCGACTGCGGGCGGCCGCTGTGGAAGAGGTCGTCGTCGCGGAGGGCGCCTACCCGCTCGAGGCCGAGGGCGTCCGTGTCGTTCCCTGCCCGGACTGGGAGCTGGGACCGGGCGCATCGCTGCGGTGCGCGCTCGGCGCGCTCGGGCCGGACGTGGAGGCGGCGGTCGTCGTCCTCGCCGACGGGCCCGACCTGGCCCCGGAGGCCGTTGACCGCGTCGTCGCGGCTTGGCGGGAGAACGGGGCCCCGCTCGTCGCCGCGAGCTACGGCGGCGACCGCGGACATCCACTTGTGGTCGCCCGCGAGCTCTGGGACGCCGTTCCCGACGAAGGGCTGCGGGCCTTCGACCCGCTGCTCGTCCCGTGCGACGACCTGGGGGCGCCCGGCGACGTCGACCGCCGCGAGGACCTGCCGTGAGGCGACGGCTCCTCCGCCCCGCGGTGCTCCTGCCGCTCTTCGCGATCGTCTCCCTCGGCGCGGGCATCGCCTATGCGGCCTGGTCGCAGTACGACGCGAGCAGGATCGACGCGAACCAGGCCCTGCTCGACTCCGCCCCCACCTACCCCGGCTCCACGGAGATCGAGCGGCTCACGCGCACGGCGACGGGCGACGGGCTACCGGTTCCCGACGAGATCCTCACGAGCGCGCTCTACGCCCCGCCGGCCGACGCAAGCCAGGCCGACATCGTCGAGTTCTTCGTCGCAGAGCTGACGCCCGAGTGGGACTCCTCGACGCGGACGGTGACGGCCAGCGGGGAGGACGTCGACCCCGAAGCCGCCGCCCCGTCGTCGTTCCGCGTCCTCTTCTCGCGGGGCGACGACTGCCTCCAGCTCTTCACGTACGGCATGGCCCCCGGCCACATCGGCGAGCGGACGTTCGCCCTCTCGGCCGAGAGCGGCCAGGGCCCCTGTGAGGTCGACTGACCTCCCTCAAGACCGAGGCTCAGCTGCCGATGAGAGAGGCAGGGTGCCGAAGCTCCTCGCCGAAGACTGATTCCCGCAAATGGAGGCCCACGCCGCACACTCGCCTCTCGTCGCCGCACGGCTGCGGCGGCACCTGACCGTCGAGGAGGCGGCGGCCCGCGCGAGCCTCGACGTCGACGCCGTCAAGTCGATCGAGGAAAGTCGCACGTACGTCTTCCCCTCGACCGCGGACGCCATCGCCACGGCGGTCGTCTACGCCTCCTCGCTCGGGATCACCGAGCGCGAAGCGCGCGAGCTGGCCGGGCTGCCCGTGGAGTCGGTCGTCGAGCGCTGGTCGCTCCAGCGATGGGCGCTCGTCCTTAGCTTCACCGTCGCCTTCGCGGCCCTGATGATCTTCGTCCTGCGGCCCCAATTCTTCCCCGACAGCCCGCCGGCCGCACCACCCGCGCCTGCCGCGAAGCCGGCCGTGCCTGCCGAGCCGCTCCCCGAGCACTGGGAGATCCAGGTGGACGTCTACAACGGGACGAGAGCCGGCAATGCCGCTTCCGGCATGGCCAACGAGCTCGCCGGCCTCGCGTACCGCATCGGAACGGTCAAGAACGCCGACCGCCGCACCTACGACGAGACGCGCGTCTACTACCCGCCCGGAGGCGAGGCCATCGCCGAGCGCCTGGCGGACGAGCTCGGCGTCGGCACGAGGGCGCTGCCGGGCGGCGACGACCCGCTCCGGCTGGTCGTCATCGTCGGCCGGAAGGGCTAGTCCGCGATCCGGAGGTTGGCGAGCTTCGCCTTCAGCTCCGGGGACATCTCCTCGGAGCAGCACGCGCTGCGGACGTAGCGCCGCAGGCTGATCTCGAACCGGTACCGCTTTCCGCAGTATTCGCACTCTTCGAGGTGCACCTCGGCCTCGAGCCGCTCGGCCTCGCTCAGCTCGCGGTCGAGGTAGGGCTGGAGCCGCTCCTCGCACTTCTCGCAGATGGGCTCGAACCCGCTCACGACTCGTCCCGGACCGCGGTTTCCGCGAGCTCGCTCTTCAGCACCCTGCGGCCCCGGTGCAGGCGGGACATGACGGTCCCGATCGGCACGTCGAGGATCTGCGCAGCCTCCTGGTAGGAGAAGTCGCCGATGTCGACGAGCACGATGGCGTCGCGGAAGTCATGCGGCACGTTCGCGAGGGCCTCGACGATCGAGTCCTGTGAGAGCCGCTCGACGATGCGCTGCTCGTCGTCGGCGCCGGCCGCCTCCTCGAGCCGGTTGTAGAGAAAGTAGTCGCCTTCCTCCATCGGCTGCATGTCGGGGGCGCGCTGCTCCCGCCGTCCACGGTCGATGTTGAGGTTGGTCAGGATCCGCATGAGCCACGCGCGAAGGTTCGTGCCGGGGGTATACGAGCGCCAGCTGCGAAAGGCGCGCGCGTACGTCTCCTGCACGAGATCTTCGGCCTCTTCGCGGGAGGGCACGAGGCGGCGGGCGACGCGAAAAACCTGGTCGGCCAGCTCGAGCGCCTCCTCCTCGAAGCGCACGCGGTCGCGCGCCTCGCTCGCGAGCCGGCGAGCGTCGGTTTCGGCCTCTGCCATTCGCCGGACACTAACAAGCAAACGCCCAGCCTCCGGAGGCTATTCCGGGTAGGCGGTGACCGTGGCAGGCCGAAAGCCCGCACGGCTGAGCGCGGCCACGATCTCGTCGCGCCCCACCCGCTCGTCATCCCAGGCGAGCATGACGTCGCCGACGAGGTTCGCGTGCGCCGACTCGAGCCCGTCGAGCTTCTCGAGCGCGTGCCCGAGCCGCATCACACAGCGCTCGCAGCGGATGCCGCTCACCTGGATGGTCTCCGACCTGACCGCCATCACAGACCATCGTATGTGAGCGCAACAAGGGTCTCGCAGAGGGAACGGAGCCCGTCGCGACGACCGAGCTCGAGCTGTGCGCCGGCCTGGTCGAGCCCGTCGAGGCGGCCGAGCAGATCCGCCGAGCCCAGGCTCTTCGCCGTCGGCTCCACCCGCTCGAGAAGCTCGGCGAGGAGCTCCGCCGGGCTCGCGAGCCGATCCTCCTCGGGGTGGATCAGCCCGGCGGCCGCGCCGAACCTGGCGGCCGCCCAGCGGTTCTGGGCGTAGAGACCGCGATCGGCGGCCGGCGCGCCCGGGTCGGCTGCCGCGACGAGCGCGTGCGCAAGGGCGGCGAACGCCGCCGTGTCGGCGAGCCGGGTCGGCTGGTCCGGCACGCGTATCTCGAGCGTGCCCAGGCGGGGATGCGGGCGCACGTCCCACCAGAGGCGCATGAGGTCGTCGGCGAGGCCCAGCCGGACGAGGCTCTCCGCGAAGCGCGACCACGCCTCGTATCCGTCGAACGCCGGCGGCGCGCCACTGCGTGGCAGCAGCGCGAGCAGCTCGGCGCGTGTCGAGGCGAGCCCGGTCTCCGCGCCCGCGGTGTACGGCGAGTTCGCGGACAGCGCCAGGAGGACGGACAGCCAGGGAAGGACGGCCTCGAGACGGCCCATGCACTCCTCGGGGCTCGCCACGCCCACGTGCACGTGGAGACCGGCGCAGTGCTGGCGCCTCGCTGATGATCCCGCGTACTCGGCGAAGCGGAGCAAGGGCTCCTTCGGGGTCACCTCCTCCCGCTCGGAGACAGCGGTCGGCCACGTGCCTACAGCGACGAGCTCGAGCCCGGCCTCCTGTACGTGCCGCCTGGCCACGGAGCGCAGCTCGGCGAGCTCCGCCACCGCCTCTCCGACTTCTGCGCAGACGGACGTGGTCAGCTCCAGCATCGAGGTGAAGAGCTCCGCCTTGAAGCGGGCGCCGTCCAGGAGCCCTGGAGGCACGGGCGCAGGCGCGAGCGTCTCTCCGTCCACGACGAACAGCTCCTCCTCGAGGCCCACGGAGAAGGGCGAGGACCGGCCGAAGCGGTGCGGCACCATCGGCGCCGCAGTCTACGGATGGGAAGAAGGAGGGTCGGAGGCCCGGGCAGGCAGTGCGGGCCTCCGACCGGTCAGGCCCCTGGGGGGAGGGGCCACGGGCGCCCTAGCCGGATGGTGTAATCGGCCGGCGCCCGAGCGTCACACTTACAGTTCGTTTCGACTCGCCTCTTCGGATGTCGAGTGTCATCGCATCGCCCGGGTCCTTCTCAGCTACGAGCCGGCGCAGATCGTCCGGCGAGGCCACTTGCTCGCCGTCCGCCGCGGTGACGATGTCACCGCCGAGCACGTAGCTCGTGCCGCCGAAGATGACCTGGCGATCGCCGTCCTTCAATCCGGCATCGTCGGCCGGGCTGCCCGGGACGACCTCGACGATGATCACGCCTTGCTCCACAGGCAGACGATATGTCCTGGCCAGGACCTCATCGATCGGCTGGGTGAGGACGCCCAGGTAGGCATGCTCGACCTTACCGCGTTCCCTGATCTGGGACACGACCTCGCGCAGGGTGGCGGACGGGACCGCGAACCCGATGCCGGGATTGCCGGTGCCCGTGTTGCCGGGCTCGATCTGCGAGTTGACGCCGATCACCTCGCCCCGCGCGTTGAGCAGTGGGCCGCCCGAGTTGCCCTGGTTGATACCCGCGTCGGTCTGGATGACCTTGTCGATGGTGTAGCCGTTCGGCGCCGTGATCTCGCGCTGGAGGGCGCTGACGATGCCCGCCGTGACGGTGCGCTCGAGCCCGAACGGGTTCCCGATAGCGACGACCGCGTCCCCAACGCGCACTGCATCCGAGTCACCCAGGGGGAGGGGAGTGAGAGCCCGGGCCTGCGCGTTGATCTTCAAGAGGGCGAGATCGGTGGAGGGATCGACTCCCACGATCGTCGCCTGGACGCGGTCGTCGCCCGAGAAATTGACCTCGATCTGGCGGGCGCTTTCGATCACGTGATAGTTCGTGACGATGTAGCCGTCCTTGTCGATGACGAACCCGGAGCCCAGCGAAACGCGGGCCTGCGGGCCGAAGAAGGGGTCGCTCGAGTCGACGGACGTGGAGGTGACCTGCAGCACGCCGGGGCCTGCGTGCCGGTAGATCTCCTGCACGCTCATGGCGTCATCCGAGTCCGCCGGGATCCCGGTCGAGGAGTCGGCAGCGCTCGCGACCGTGCTGAAGACGGTCGTCGTGCCGCCGCCGTCGTCCGATTCGAGAACGGCGCCGATCGCGACGGCCGCGCCGCCGCCGACGACTGCTGCCAGGAAGAGTGAGCCCATGCGGCTCCAGCCTGCGCCCGATTCCATGACTTCCTTATAACCCGGCGTCCGTGAAGTCCTGGTTGACCCAGGTTAAGACCCGGTTAAGCAGGCACTTCTCGTCAAACTTCTCGTCCAGACATACGACGACCGCGAGGTACGTCTAGCCCGCTTGCTGGGTGAGCCCGATCAGGTTGCCGTCCGGAGCCCGGAGGACCGCGAGTCGCCCTCCCGGAACGTCGACGATGCCGGTCGTCGGATCACCGTTCGTGACCTCGGCCGTGCCGAGCTCGGCGAGCGAGCCATCAGCGATCTCACCCAGCGGAGTCGCCCCGCGGGCGACGAGCGCGCGATGGGAATCCTCGATGTCGTCGACCTTCCAGAACACCAGCGGATGGTCGACCCAGGGAAGGGCCGTCAGTCCCACCTCCACGCCGTCACCGCTGAAAACGGCGAAGTCGTCACCGACGAAGGCCGGCTCCCGGCCGAGCATCGAAGTCCAGGCTGCCACTCCCGCATCCAGATCGCGGGCGGGGAAAACGACGTTCGCGAAGCCCTTCACCTCACCCATGGCGCTGCTCCTCTCGTTGGTCGCCTTACATGATGCTGTGCCAAGGGACGTCGTCGCCGCCGCCTGTCATTGCGCGAGCTCGGGGTGACGGAGCACGCTCCGGTGCTCGCGATGACGGATGGCCTCGTACGCCACGACCAGCGAACAGACGGCGCTCACGAGGCCGAGTGCCGCGAGTGACGGGACCACGACCGCGACTGGGATGAGAGCCAACAGCACGAGCGCCCCGATCGTCCGCCGGCGGAAGACCCGGCCGGTCGTTCGGAAGAGGGATGCGACGTGCCCGAGCAGGTACAGCGCGGCCCCGCCGCAGAGCGCGACCGCAGGCACCGTGTCCAGGTGCTCACCGACGTGGCCGACCGTCGTCTTGAGACCGAGGGCGAAGAGGACGATGCCGGCGATCATCGGCAGATGGAGGTAGCTGTAGGCGTAGAGCGCGAGCCGGTGCAGCTCCACGCCCGTTGCCTGCATGAGCCGCGTCCTCTCGAGGATCGCGGCCACGTCGAAGTAGAGCCACCAGAGGGCCGAGACGACGACGATTCCGAGCGCCGACGCCACGATCACTCCCGTATCGAGCTCGAAGCCGGCCCCCAGGCCGATGGCGATGAGGGACTCGCCGAGCGCGATCAGGATGATCAACCCGTGCCGCTCGGCGAAGTGCTCGGGCGCAACCCGCCAGCCCTGCCCGACGCCGATCACGACCGGGCCGAGGTAATCGACGGCAAGAGCGACAAACCAGACCGCGAGGCGCACGTCCCCCTCGAGGAAGCCGGCGACCACGAGCAGGGAGGCACCGAGGAGCGCCGTCGGCGCGAACCGCAGGATCGCGCCGCGGCGGTCGGGATCGTCGCCGCTGACGATGAAGGAGAGGACGAGATGAAGCAGACGGACGAGGAAGTAGGCGACGCCGAACAGCACGGCGTCGTCGCCGAAGGCGCCCGGCACGGCCAGAGCAACGCCGAACATTGCCCCCATCGACGTGAGCATCGCCAGCCGGACGCCGCCCTCGTCCACATCGAGGGCGCTCGACAGCCATGCGTACACAGTCCAGGCCCACCAGAGCGCCGCGAGAACCAGCATCCCGCGTAGGACCCCACCCCACGTCGGGTCGCCCGCGAGCAGGCTGGTGACCTGCGTGATCGCAAACACGAAGACCAGGTCGAAGAAGAGCTCGAGCGGAGTGACCCGGTGCTCGTCGTTGCCCTCGAGCTCGCTCTCGGCGTCGGACACGCGCGGGACCCTAGCCGTCTAGGGTTGCCGTGCGATGAGGGTTCCGGCAGCGCTCGCCGTTGCTATTGCCTGCCTCTCGTGCGCCATATCGGCGTGCGGAGGCTCGGACGAGGCGGCGCCTCCGCGCTCGCCGGACCCGGCTCCCGAGATCGCCCTGACGCCCGCGGAGGAGGAGGTCTGGGCGCCGCTCACGACGATCTCGATCCTCGCCGACCGACGCTAGCCCTCGTGGAAAGGGGCCAGCCTGGCGCCGATTGTGCTCCGCTACAGTCGCCGCGTCAGCGACGAAAGGGAGACATGGCCGCGGAGCGACACGCTGAGGTCACCTGGCGGGGGAGTCTGATCGACGGAAGCGGGCGAATCGAGCGCGTCGGGAGCGGCGCGTTCGGACCGCTCGACGTGACGTGGGCCTCGCGCACCGAGGAGCCGGGCGGGCTGACGAGCCCTGAGGAGCTGATCGCCGCGGCGCACGCCTCCTGCTTCTCCATGGCGCTCTCGCATGCGCTCGCGGAGGGCGGCAACCCGCCCGAGGAGCTGCAGACCAGCGCCGAAGTGACGTTCGTCCCGGGGACGGGCATCACGCAGATCAGGCTCGCCGTCCACGGGCGCGTCCCGGGGCTCGACGAGGCGGCTTTTCGCGAGGCCGCCGAGGGCGCGAAGGACAACTGCCCGGTCTCGCAGGCCCTGGCCGCCGTCGGCGACATCTCGGTCGAGGCCACGTTCGAGGGCTAGCGCTCACACGTCACAACCCGACGACGAGACCCCCGTCGCGGTGAAGGGCATGGGCCGCGTCACCCCCGGGAGGGAGGGCAAATATCGCGGCCCAGGGCGACGCGCCGCGACCGTGCCGGGGGGACAATGAGCCTCGTGAACGTGACCTTCGACGATCTCGTCTCGGATGTGCGCCGGATCCTGTCCGGCCCCGACGGACCGATCGCCCTTGCTCTCGCGCTCGGGCTCGGCGCCATCGTGGAGACGCTCCTGTACGCGGCGGACCCGGGCGACCGCGCGAGCGGCCTGATCGCCAACCTGCTCGCGACGCTTCCGCTCGTCTTCTGGCGCACGCGCCTTCCCTGGGTCGCGGGCGTCGTCACGTTCGCCTCGCTCGTCGCGGTCGGGAGCGACCCGACGCTCCTGACGCTGTCCGGCATCACCGCGCAACTTGTCGTCGTCTACCTCGTGGCCAACCGCTACCGGCGGCGCTGGTCGGTGCTCCTGGCGGCGCCGTTCCTCGTCGCCGCGGTCGCCTGGTCGGACGAGGATTCGCTCGCGGGCGTCATGCTCCTCGTGCTCGTGGTCGCGGCACAGGTCCTGGGCGACTCGCGGCGGCAGCGGAGCCAGGCGATCGCCGAGCGCGACGCAACCCGCCACGCCATGGCCGAGACCCAGCGCGACCAGGTGATCATGGAAGAGCGGGCGCGCATCGCCCGCGAGCTCCACGACGTCGTCGCGCACCACGTCTCCGTGATCGCCGTCCAGGCCGAGACCGCCCGCCTGACCACGCCGGACATGCCCGAGGAGGGCAAGGAGCGACTGGCGGCGATCGGACAGACGGCCCGGGACTCACTCACCGAGCTGCGACGGCTGCTCGGCGTCCTCCGGGCGGACGGCAGCCCCGAGGCCGCCCGCTCACCCCAGCCCGGGCTCGGACGCCTCGCGGAGCTGATCGACAGCGCCCGTACGGCGGGAACGCACGTGCAGCTCACGCTCGAAGGCGACGTCACGCCCCTGCCGCCGGGCGTCGACCTGACGGCGTACCGGATCGTGCAGGAGGCACTCACGAACGCGCGCCGACACGCTCCAGGCGCGTCCGTCGACGTCACGCTCGGCTACGAGGAGGGCGCGCTTCGACTGCGGGTGAGCGACGACGGGCCCGGACCGCCGGAGGCCGACACGAGCGGCCACGGGCTGCTCGGCATGCAGGAGCGCGCAACCATGGTCGGGGGCAGGCTGACGACCGGCCCCGGCGACGACGGCGGCTTCGTCGTCGAGGCCGAGCTCCCCCTCTCGAGGCCCGCGCCATGACGGTCCGGGTGGTCGTGGCCGACGACCAGGAGATCGTGCGAGCCGGTTTCGCGGCGCTGCTCGAGACCCAGGACGACTTCGCCGTGGCCGGCACCGCGGCCGACGGCGTCGAGGCGGTGGAGCTGTGCCGGGCCGAGCGCCCGGACGTCGTCCTCATGGACGTGCGCATGCCCGGCCTCGACGGGATCGAGGCGACCAGGCTCCTGGCAGCCGACGGCGGCAAGCGCCCGAGAATCCTCATGCTCACGACCTTCGATCTGGACGAGTACGTCTACGACGCCCTCAGCGCGGGCGCAAGCGGCTTCCTGCTCAAGGACGTGGCGGCCGAGACGCTGTTCGACGCTGTGCGGGTGGTCGCGGCGGGAGAGGCGCTGCTCGCCCCGAGCGTGACCCGCCGCCTGGTCGACGAGTTCGCCCGCCTTCGCCCTCGCGCCCCGGCGCGGCCGGAGCTGCTCGAGGAGCTGACGCCGCGGGAGACCGAAGTGCTGTGCCTCGTTGCCGAAGGGCTCTCCAACGACGAGATCGCCGAGCGCCTCGTCGTCAGCAAGGAGACCGTGAAGACGCACGTCAGCCGGGTGCTGGGCAAGCTCCGCCTGCGCGACCGCAGCCAGGCGGTGATCGTGGCCTACGAGTCGGGCCTGGTCGTGCCTCGTTCGCCCTAGAGATACGATCGCCCCGATGTGGGGTAGCCCGCTCCTCTACGAGCGTCTGACCTGGCCGGAGGTGCGCCGGGCGGCCTCGCACCTCGCAGCCTGCATCCGCGCGTGACGCTTCCCGCCGACCTCGTGCTCACGGGCGGCAGCGTCTTCACGGCCGACACGGCTGCGACGGTCGCCGAGGCCGTAGCGGTCCGGGACGGGCGCATCTCCTGGGTCGGGCCCGCGGACGAGGCCGAGGCTCAGGCGGGGGCCGAAACGCAGGTTCTCGACCTGGAGGGCCGCACGGTCCTCCCGGGCTTCCAGGACGCCCATCTCCACCCTGCCGAGGGCGGTCTGAGCGCGCTCCGGTGCGACCTGCACGGGACCGACTCGCGCGAGGCGTGCCTCGAGACCATCGCCCGCTACGCTGCGGAGCACCCCGATCTGGACTGGATCGTGGGCAGCGGGTGGTCGATCGACTCCTTCGCTGGCGGGACCCCGAGCCGGGCCGACCTGGACGCCGTCGTCCCCGACCGTCCGGCCTTCTTCGACAACCGCGACGGGCACGACGGCTGGGTGAACACCGTCGCGCTCGCGGCCGCCGGTATCTCGCGCGAGACGCCCGATCCGCCGGGCGGGAGGATCGAGCACATCGCGTCGGGCGAGCCGCAGGGGACATTGCACGAGGACGCGATGCACATCGTCATGAAGTTGCTGCCTCCCACCACCCACGAGGAGTGGGAGCGCGCAATCCTCGGCGCCCAGGCGCAGCACCACGCGCTCGGGATCACCGCCTGGCAGGACGCAAGGGTCGAGGCGGACACGCTCGCCGCCTATCGCTCGCTGGCCGAGCGCGGCGAGCTGACCATGCGCGTGGAGGGGAACCTTCTGTGGGACCGCGAGCGCGGCGACGAGCAGCTCGAGGACCTCGTCGAGCTCCGCTCCGTCGGGTCGGTCGGACGGCTGCGGATCCGCGGCGCGAAGATCTTCGCGGACGGCGTGCTCGAGAACTTCACCGGCGCCCTGCTCGAGCCCTACGTCGGCACCGACAACCACGGGATCTCGATGGTCGCGCGCGAAGACCTCCAGCGCATCGTCACACTCCTCGACGCGCGGGACTTCCAGGTGCACATGCACACGATCGGCGACCGCGCCGTCCGCGACGCTCTGGATGCCGTCCAGGCGGCGCAGGAGGCCAACGGCCGCCGGGACATGCGCCACCACCTCGCGCACCTTCAGCTCGTGCATCCCGACGACCTCCCTCGCTTCGCCGAGCTCGGCGTCGTCGCCAACGTCTCGCCGTACTGGGCCTGCCGCAGCGGCTACGTGGAGGAGTTGACGGAGCCCTTCATCGGGCCGGGGCGCTCGGACCGCATGTACCCGTTCGGCAGCCTGCTGCGGGCCGGCGCGCGACTGGCATTCGGTAGCGACTGGACGGTCTCGACCGCCAACCCGCTCCTGGAGATCGAGGTCGCCGTGACGCGGATCGCGCCAGACACGCGCTGGCTCGAGCCGCTGCTCCCGGAGGAGGGCCTCGACCTCGCGACCGCGCTCACGACGTTCACCGCGGGCTCCGCCTACGTGAACTTCCTCGAGGGCGAGACCGGCACGCTCGAGCCGTCGAAGGCGGCCGACCTGGTCGTCCTCGACCGCGACGTGCTCGACCCCGGCGCGGGCCCGATCGGCGACGCGAGCGTGATGCTCACGCTCCTCGCCGGCGAGGCGGTCTACGCCGACCCCGGGCTCGGCTGGTAGGCCTGCTCCTTCAGGAGCCAGTCGGCAAAGAACGGCTCGATGATCCGGTAGGCGCCGTCGGGGTCGCGGCCGACGATCTCCTTCGTGATCAGTGCGCCGATGGCGCGCTGGAGCGCGGGCTTCGGCGGCAGGTCGCGCCGCTGCGGCGTAGTCCGCCGCGTAGAGCGAGCGCGTCGGCTCCTCGGCGAGAGCGAGCATGAGCAGGCGCTGGGCATAAGGGGCGTCGTCCCAGAGCTTGGCGAAGTGGTTGTGCTCCGAGCGGAGCGCCTGCTCGAGCGCAGCCTCGACGTCCGCCAGCCGGGCGAAGTGCCCGCGCGGGACGAGCTCCCAGACGAAGTAGGCGAGCTCCTGCGTCCCGTACGGATGGCCGCCCGTCGCGGAGAGCAGCCGCCCCACCGCCTCGTCGTCGATCCCCTTCTCGGTCTCGTCGAAGCGCCTCCGCAGGAAGCGGGCGAACTCGGCCGGCTCGATCGGGCCCAGCTCGAGGCGCTTCGCGCTCCGCCAGAACGGTTCGTTGCTGTCCTCGAAGATCCGCTCGAGCACGTGCTGCTTGCTCCCGAGGTAGACGTGCGCGACCTCCGGCTGCTCCTGGAAGACCGCCCGCATCAGGTTGGGGAATTGGCTGTCGAGCGAGACGATCTCCTGGAACTCGTCGAAGACGAGCACGACGCGGCGGCCGCGCTCGGCCGCGATCCGGCCCGGGAGCTCGAGCAGGGCCTCGATCGTGTCGTCGATGGCCGCCTGCTGCCGCCCTGCGTGAAAGGCGAAGCGCAGGCTGCCGTCGCTCGGGTCGACCTCCATCGTCGGCGTGACGCGGAGGCCGCGAAAGAGGCTCGCGGCCCGCTCGAGCGCCTGGCCGGCCGTCGACTCGAGGTCGCTGTAGATCGTCTTCGCCAGCGCGGAGGCGAAACGCTCCTTCGTCGGCGTACGCATGAGGTCGCAGTACGCGACGAGGATCCTCTTGCGAATCGCACGCTGGCCGGCGCGGAGGACCAGTGACGACTTGCCGTACCGTCGCGGCGCGTAGAGGAGCACGTCCTGGCCGTTCTCCATGTCGCGGACGAGCTCGCGAATCTCGCGTTCCCGGTTGGTGAACGCCTTGTCGAGAGCGAGGGCGCCGAAGGTGAACGGGTTCGTATGCTGCATTGCCTTATGCAGTATTGCATACGGTATGTATGCACACCTGCATGATGCACCGCTGCATACAGACGATTCTTAGGCCTGGATGACCCTGGGGGAAGTCCCTCCTGACCGTCACGCGTGCGATCCGGCCCGTTCGAGCACGAGCCGCTCGCGCTTGGCAGGCAACGCAAGCGCCGGGTTCTCCCCGTCGATCTCGCGTGCGAGCCGGTGCCCGTCGAAGATCGCCTCCGCCGGTATGCGTGGGGCGACGCAGTCGCCGATCCGGTACACGGCCTCGATCTGCTCGGCGCACAGCGCGTCCTCGTCGGCGGCCAGTTCGAGGTAGAGCTCCTCGTTGGACAGGCGCTGGGTGGCGATGACGACGCCGTCCGCCTCGAGCTCGAACGGCTCGCCGTGCTCGTCGTGGCCTCGGACCCCGCCCTCGTGGATCTCCTCGACGAAGGAGCCCGAGCGCTGGCGGATGCCCAGGTCGTGGAGATGCTGTCGGAGAAGAGGGCCCTCGAGGGACTCGTCGGCCACGCGGGCGACGCGCTCGTGGAGGGTGACGAGCTCGACGTCGAGCCCTTCGCCCACCAGGAGCTCCGCGATCCCGGCGGCGACGAAGTAGCCCTCGCCGTCGAAGACGACGACACGCGACCCCGGTGGACGCTTGCCCTCGAGCATCACCTGCTCGGGCGTGAGGACGTGGGCCTGCGAGGCGTCCGCGCCGGGGATGGGATCGTGGGTGACCCCGTTGACGCCGTCGGCCGACCAGCGCGCCCCCGCGGCCACGACGACGATCTCGGCGCCGTACTCGCGGACGTCTTTGGCCTGGAGCCTGCTGCCGGTGATCACCTCGACGTTCTCGAGCTTGTCGAGCTGGATCCGCCGCCAGTTGACCACGCGCGCCCACTCACCGAGGCCGGGGAGCTGCGTCACCCAGCGGAAGTGCCCGCCGACCTCGGCCTCCGCGTCGACGAGGTGGACGCGCCGAAAGCCGCGCTTGCCGAGGACGATCGCGCACTCCATCCCGGCCGGGCCCGCGCCGACCACGAGGACGTCCCGGTCCGCGTTCGCGGCCGGCTCGAAGCGCTCGGGGTGCCAGCCGCGGCGGTACTCCTCACCGGCGGTCGCGTTCTGCGTGCAGCCGAGGTGGTGGCCTGTCTCGCTCTTCGAGATACACGTGTTGATCCCGATGCACTCGCGGATCTCGCCGTATCGGCCCTCCTCGATCTTCCTGGGCAGGAACGGGTCGGCGATCGACGGCCGAGCGGCGCCGATCAGGTCCCAGACGCCGCTGGAGACGATCTCGGCCATGCGGTCGGGGTTCGTCAGCCGCGCGACGCCGACGATCGGCTTTGCGGTCGCCTCGCGCACGCGGCCGGTCCACTCGAGCTGGTAGCCCTCCTTGAAGAACCGCGACGCGCCGGAGTCCTTCGACCACTCGGCGATCGAGCCGACGTTGACGTCCCAGAGGTCGACGAGGTGGTCGGCGGCGCGGACGAACTCGAGCCCTTCGTCCAGCTCGACCCCGGCCGGCCCGAGTGCCTCCACACACGTGCGCACGGCGATGGCGCAGTCGTCTCCGACCGCCTCGCGCACGGCCTCGATCGTCTCGAGCCAGAACCGCGCGCGGTTCTCGAAGGAGCCGCCGTAGGCGTCGGTGCGCCGGTTGTAGAACGGCGAGAGGAACTGGAGCGGCAGGTAGCTGTGCCCGCCGTAGACGTAGACGATGTCGAAGCCCGCCTCGCGCGAGCGGACAGCCGCGCGCACCCAGTCCTCGCGAACGCGTCGGATGTCGGCGAGCTCCATCGCCTTGGGGACGATGTGCGGCTCGTAGTCGCTCGCGAGCTGGGACGGGCCCACCGAGGGAAGCCGCGACTGGCGGTTGATGGCGTGGCCGCCGGAGTGGGTGAGCTCGATCCCGGCGAGGGCGCCGTGCTCGTGCACGCGCTCGCACATGACCGCCAGGTTGGCCAGGTCGTCGTCGTCCCAGAGACGGGCGGAGACGTAGGGAGACTCGTCCGAGTCCCAGGAGACGGGCGCGTACTCGGTGCAGACCGCCGCCCAGCCGCCCTCGGCCTTCATGGCGCGGAACCACGCCTGGGAACCGGGCTTCTCCGTGCCGTAGCCGGTGCAGTGCGGCACGGCGTAGAAGCGGTTCCGCAGCGTCTTCGGGCCGATCTGAAGCGGCTCGAAGAGGACGTCATGGCGGGGATCGCGGGACATTCGCCTGGATAGGATCGCGGCTGTGGCGCAGACGGTCAAAGTACGTACGGGCGGACGGCTCGTCGCCGAGTGCCTCGAGGCCGCCGGCGCCGAGGTCGCCTTCGGCGTGCCCGGGATCCACGCTCTGGCGATCTGGGACGGGCTGCGCACGAGCCCGGTCCGCGCGATCGGGCTCCGCACGGAGCTCTCCGCCGGCTTCGCTGCCGACGGCTACGCGCGGACGAGCGGGAAGCCCGCGCCGCTCCTCCTCTCCACCGGCCCAGGCGCGCTCATCTCGCTCGCAGCGCTCATGGAGGCCGCGAGCGCCCACGTCCCGGTGGTCGCGATCGCGAGCCAGATCCCGCGCGAGCTGATCGGCGCCGGCCGCGGGTTCCTCCACGAGCTCGCCGACCAGAAGGCCTCCTTCGAGCCCGTGGTCAAGTGGGCGGCGCGCGCGGAGACCGCCTCGGAGATCCCCGAGCTGATCGCGGAGGCCTGGCGCCGCGCCCTCACGCCCCCGAGCGGCCCCGTCTTTCTCGAGATCCCCGTCGACGTGCTGGCCGGGGAGACCGACGCGCCGGTGGGCGACCTCGACACGGCACCCGTGGTGCCGCCGCTGCCGCCCGAGAGCGACATCGTCGAGGCAGGGCGCGTGCTTGCAGGCGCCGAGCGGCCGGTCATCTGGGCAGGCGGAGGCGTCCTGCGCTCGGGCGCCTGGGAGGAGCTGCGGTCCCTCGCGGAGCACCTCGGCGCGCCCGTCGTGTCGACGTACATGGGCAAGGGCGCGTTCCCCGAGGACCACCCGCTCGCAGCCGGCACGGCCTCCGACGAGCCCGCAGTCCAGGAGCTGCTCGGCCAAGCGGACGCGATCCTCGCAGTGGGGACGGAGCTCGGCGCGGAGACGACGGGCCACTACTCGCTGGAGCTCCGCGGCCGGCTCGTCCACGTCGACGCCGACCCGAAGCGGATCGGCGCGACCTACGACGCGTTGGGGCTCGTGGGTGACGCGCGAATCGTCCTCGCGGCGCTGCTCGAGGGCCTGCCGGCGGCCGCGAGCGCGGGCGGCGAGGAGCGGGTCGCCGACGTTCGCAGGCGGATCGAGGAGCGACTGGACGGCCAGGACCGCGGGCTCGAGCGCGGGCTCGTGCGCGCCGTCCGCGAGGCGCTCCCACGCGACGCCGTCAGCTCCTGGGACATGACCATCCTGGCCTACTGGGCGGCGGCGCACTTTCCGGCGTACGAGCCTCGGAGCTTCCTCTACCCGCTCGGCTCGGGCACGCTCGGCTATTCCTGGCCGGCCGCGCTCGGCGCCTCGCTCGCCGTGCCGGGCCGTCCCGTGCTCGGCGTGGTCGGCGACGGCGGGTTCAACTACGGGCTCGCCGAGCTCGCTCCGGCGCGCCAGTACGGGCTCGACGCCAAGCTCCTGCTCGTCGACGACGGCGGCTACGGGATCCTGCGGGAATACCAGCGCGACCAGTTCGGCGAGACCTTCAGCGTCGATCTCGTGGAGCCGGACTTCCGAGCGGCGATCGAGGCGTTCGGCGTGCCCGTCGTCTCCGTCGAGCCGGACCGCCTCGGAGAGGCACTGGCCGCGGCGCTGGCCGATGACGGCCCCGCAGTCGTCCACGTGCCGGCGCTCCTGGAGATGTGGACGTGACCGACTGGAACGCCATCGTGCGTCAATCCTTGATCGGCCTCGAGCCCTACCGGCCCGGTGCGAGCCTCGACGAGCTGAAGGAGGCCTACGGCCTCGATGAGATCGTGAAGCTGAACTGGAACGAGGGCCTGGAAGGCCCGTTCCCGGGCGTCGAAGAGGAGGTCGTCGCCGAGCTCGACCGCGCCTGGATCTACCCGGCCGAGGCCTACTCGGACCTGCGCGAGAGCGTGGCCGCCTGGCTGGGGACGTCCCCGGAGCGCATCGTTCCGAGCCACGGCATCCAGGCGCTGATCGCCACGGTCGCGCACGCCTTCCTCGATCCCGGCGACTCCGTCGTGCTCACGTCACCGACCTACGGCCTCTACGCGACCACCTGCGCCGGCGCGGGCGCCGAGATCGTCGAGGTGCCGAGCCGCGACCTCCGCCACGACGTCGACGCGCTCGCCGCCGCCGCGCGCGGAGACGAGCGCGAGGCTGGTCTGGCTGTGCGACCCGAACAACCCGACGGGCGCCCTGGTCGAGCGCGACGAGTGGGAGCGGCTTCTGGACGGGCTCCCCGAGCGCTGCGCGGTCGTCGTCGACGAGGCCTACGTCGAATACGTCGACCCGAGCGTGCGCCTCGACCGGGTCGCCGATGTGGAGGCGGGAGCGCCGATCGTGGTCATGCGAACGTTCTCCAAGATCTTCGGCCTCGCGGGCCTGCGCCTCGGCTACGCGGTCGTCGGAGAGCCGCTCGCGGAGCTCCTCGACGTCGTCCAGGAGCCCTTCAACGTCAACCGCGCCGCCCTGGCGGCAGGCCGGGCGAGCCTGCGCCGCACCGAGCTTGTCGAAGGCCGCCGCCTGGCGAACGTCCAGGGCCGCGAGCGCCTGGCGGAGCGGCTCCGCGAGGCCGGCGCCACGCCGTATCCCTCCCAGGCGAACTTCCTGCTGGTCGACGTCGGCGTGGACGACCTCGCCCTCACGGATGGGCTCGCGCGCAGGGGCTTCCTCGTCCGCGCCGGCAGCGAGTTCGGGCTCACGGGCTTCATCAGGATCACGACGGGACCGATCCCGCTTATGGAACGCTTCGCCGAAACGCTCGCTGAGGCGCGAGGCGCTCTCCTCGGCGGCAGGGAGGTTTTGGAAGCCTGATGGCGGGCGTTGTTCTCGACAGCATCAGCAAGAGCTTCGGCGACGTGGATGCCGTCCGCGAGCTGACGCTCGAGATCGGCGACGGGGAGTTCTTCTCGTTGCTGGGGCCGTCCGGCTGCGGAAAGACGACGACGCTGCGGCTCGTCGCCGGCTTCGAGGAGCCGACGAGCGGCCGCGTGTTTCTCGGCGACCGCGACGTGACGCAGGTCCCGGCCCACAAGCGCCCGGTGAACACCGTCTTCCAGAGCTACGCCCTCTTCCCCCACCTGAACGTCGCGGAGAACGTCGCCTTCGGCCTCCGCTTTCGGAACGTCGACAAACGCGACCGGGGACCGAAGGTGGCCAAGGCGCTCGAGCTCGTCCGGCTCGAAGGGCTCCAGCGGCGGCGCCCCTCCCAGCTCTCCGGGGGGCAGCAGCAGCGCGTTGCGCTCGCCCGCGCGCTCGTGCTGGAGCCGGCGGTGCTCCTGCTCGACGAGCCGCTCGGTGCACTCGACGCGAGGCTGCGCCGCTCGCTCCAGGTCGAGCTCAAGGCGATCCAGGAGCAGGTGGGGATCACGTTCGTCTACGTCACCCACGATCAGGAGGAAGCCCTCACGATGTCCGACCGCATGGCCGTCATGTCCGACGGCCGCGTGCAGCAACTGGGCACGCCGCAGGACGTCTACGAGGAGCCCGAGACGAGCTTCGTCGCCGACTTCCTCGGCGTCTCCAACCTCATGGAGGCGGTCGCCGAGGGTGACGGGCGCGTTCGGCTCGGTGACGCCGTCCTGGTCGCCGAGCGCGGAGACCGCACGGCGCGCGGAGACGTCAAGCTCACGATCAGGCCCGAGCGGATCCGTCTCGAGCCGCCCGGCTCGGAGACCGCGAACTCGCTCCCGGGCACCGTGCGACGCATCGTCTACCTCGGTTCGGTCACGCAGGTGTTCGTCGAGCTTCCCGAGCGGCAAGACGCTGCAGGCCACGGTTCAGGCAGGCGACTCCTCGCCGCCGCGGGACGGCGACGCGGTGTCCGTGGTCCTGCCGCCCGAGGCTCTCCGCGTCCTCGGCACGGAGGCTCCCGCCGCTTCCGACTAGAGGCGCATCTGCGCCATGTCCTCGATGCCTCCCTTGCCTCCGCCGCGCGAGCGCTGCATGGCGCGCTGGAGGACGATCACTGCCGTGATCGCGAAGAGCGAAAGGAAGAGCATGACGCTGGCGAGCGCGTTCAGCGCCGGGGTCGGCGCTCCGCGGGCGTTCGAGTAGATCTTGACCGGGATCGTCTCCGTCGACGAGTCGGCGGAGAGGAACTGGCTGATGACGAAGTCGTCGATCGAGATGGCGAAAACGATGAGGAAGCTCGCCACGATCGCGGGCAGGAGCAACGGCAGGAGGACGAGCCGGAGCGCCTTCATGGGCGGCGCACCGAGGTCCGTCGCGGCCTCCTCGTACTCGGGGCCGATCGAGAGCAGCCGGCCGCGGACGATGATGACCACGAACGAGATCGAGAAGGTCACGTGCCCGAGGAGCTGCGCGACCGTCCCGAGCTCGACGAACTGGAACAAGTGCACGAATGTCAGGAAGAGCGCCGTGCCCATCACGAGCTCCGGCGTGACGATCGGGAAAAGGCTCACGAAGCGCGCGGTGCCCGAGCCGCGCCCTCGCCAGCGGGTGAGCGAAATCGCGAGGGCCACGCCGATCGGGACGGCGATCAGCATCGTGAGGGAGGCGAGCTCGAGGCTCTGGAAGAGCGCCTCCCGGAGCGAGGGATCGTTCTTGACGGATAGGTCCGGCTCGTCCCAGTACCAGCGTGTCGACCATCCCTGACCCGTGCTCCTCGAGCGGCCGTCGTTGAAAGAGAAACGGACCGCGATCAGGATCGGGACGATCGACCAGATGAGGTAGAGGAAGGTGAAGACGGCGAGGAAGCGCGGCTTGCCCCAGGGATTCCGCCACCAGTCGACGAATCTCCTCATCGCTCGTCCGCCCGGCTCATCCTCGCCGTAGTGATGAGGTAGTACGCCATGAGCACGGCGAGCATCGACATGAGGAGCACGGTCAGGGCGGCCCCGACCGTCGGTTGCGGCCCGTGGATGAAGAGGTTGATCTGGTTCCCGACGAGGTTCGTCTTCGGGGAGCCGGAGAGCAGGTCGGGCGTGTAGTAGTCCCCGAACATCGGGAGCGCGATGATCACCGCGCCCGCGAGGATCCCCACCTTGGAGAGCGGGAGGGTCACACGCCGGAACGTCTGCGCAGGACTTGCGCCGAGGTCACGGGAGGCCTCGAGCAGGTCACGCGGGATCCGGTCGAGCGCGGCGTAGAGCGGGAGGATCAGGAACGGCACGTAGCCGTAGACGAGGCCGAGGATGACGGTAGACGCGCGCCCGTCGAGCCAGTTGCGCGGGGCGTCGAGCACCTGGAGCCACATGAGGATGCGATTCACGTAGCCGTCGTCCTGGAGCAGATTCACCCAGGCCAGCATCCGCATCAGGTAGCTGATCCAGAAGGGCGCGACGATGCCGAGGAGGAGGAACGCCTTCCAGCGTCCGCCGTGACGGGCGATGTAGTAGGCGACCGGGTAGCCGATGGCGAGCGACAGGGCGAGCGCGATCCCTACGTAGGCGAACGTGCGGGTGAAGATGACGAAGAACTGCTCGCCGGGCGCCAGGCCGTCGAAGATGAACTCGAACGCCCCGACGTTCCACTCGAGCGGGTTCCAGACCGGCTGCGGGAAGCGGAAGATCGGGTCCACCGTCCCGAGCGCGACCGCCAGGATGACGTAGAACGGGACGAGGAACAGGACCCCGAGCCAGACGTACCCGGGGAGGCCGAACGCCGGCCAGAACCAGCGGGACTGCCGCACCTCAGACGGAGCTCGCCGCGGCGCTCACGCGCCGGACTTGAACTCGGCCCAGATGTTCTGCCACAGGGCGTCCACCTCCGGCGGCAAGCTCGAGGAGCGTATAGCCCGTGTCGAAGTCCTCCTCCCTGACCACGGTCGTGTCGAGGTGTGGAGGCACGACCTCGTCGGTGACGAGCAGGTCCGGGTTGAGCGAGGTCAGCGGCGGCTGGTACCCGACGAAGTTGTAGAAGTTCGCGTACGCGTTGTCGTTGTCCATCATGAAGTTCAGGAACTCGTGGGCGAGCACCGGGTTCTTCGCCGAGCGCAGGACGGCCATCGTGTCGCTCCCGATCAGCCCGCCGCCGTCGGGCGGGTACCAGTAGCCGAGCACCGTGTAGTCGACGCCCTTTGGCAGGTAGTACTGCGCCGAGACGAAGTCGCCTGACCAGGCCTGGTGGAGCCACGCCTGCCCTTCGGGGACGAGCGTGTAGTCGAGCACCGACGTCTTGACGTTCACCGCGTCCGTCAGGGCGAGCAGGTCCTGCCTGGCCTGCTCCAGCGCCGCCTCGTCGCCGGTGTTCACGTCCGTGACGCCGTTCCGGAGCAGGAGCATCGCGATCGCCTCGCGGTAGTCGTCCAGCAGGTACGTCCGCCCGCGGTAGGCCTCCTCGTAGAAGACGTCGTACGGGTTGTCGAACGTCTCCGGCGGCGGCTTGATGTGGTCGGTGCGATACCCGATGCCGGTCGTGTAGATGACGTACGGGAACCGTGTACTGCGAGCCGACGTCGTAGAAGGGATCCTGGAGCTCCGGCCACATGTTCTGGAGGTTCGGCAGGTAGTCGAGGTTGACCGGTTGCAGCAGCTTGGCGGCAACGAGCTTTCCCAGCCGGTCCGGAGTCGGGAAGAAGACGTCGAAGTCGGTCCCGGCCTGCAGCTTCGCGATCGCCTCGTCCATCGTGTTGAAGATCGTGATCTCCGTCTTGACGCCGAACTCCTTGGCGAACTTCTTGACCGTCGCCTTGTCGAGGTAGTCGATCCAGTTGTAGATCTTCAGCGGCCCCGCCTCCGGGCTCAGGCCCGAGGCGATGGCGGGGTTGTCGTCGTAGAGGGGAAGCGTGACCGGGTTGTCCTTGCGCGCCAGCTCGAACGGCGCCGTGGTCGTGTCCCCGCCGCCGCCGGTCTCCGCCGGGGCTCCGGCCGGCTCGTCGCTGGCACAGGCAGCCAGCAGGGCGCCCGCACCCGTCAGGCCGAGGCCCGCGGCCGCGGACCGCTGGAGGAACTCACGCCGATCGAGTCCGAGTCGCTCACGAGGATGTCTGCTCATTGGCTCCCCTTTGGACGTCGGTTGCCGCAGAAAGTCGGCACTCTTACAGATTCTTCCGAGTAGGAGAAACATGCGCGACGAACTAGAGTTGCCCCTGTGGCAACCGAGACGACCGTCGTCGAGATCGACCGAGAGCGGATCAAGGAGCTGACCGAGCGCGAGGAGCGCCGGCTGAACGAGCGCACCGGCGGCTCGAGCGCGATGTACGAGCGCGCGCGCAAGACCCTCTCCGGCGGCGTCGCCTCGTCGTACCAGGTGCGCGCTCCGTGGCCGATCTACCTCGAGCGCGGTCAGGGCGCGAAGGTCTGGGACGTCGACGGGAACGAGCTCCTCGACTTCCACAACGGGTTCGGCTCGATGGTGCAGGGCCACGCGCACCCGGCGATCGAGAAGGCCGTCGCGGAGCGCTACCGGCTCGGCACGCACTTCGCCGCGCCGACGGAGGACGCGGTCGTGGTCGGCGAGGAGCTCGCGCGCCGCTGGGGCCTGCCCAAGTGGCGGTACACGAACTCCGGGTCGGAGGCGACGATGGACGCGATCCGCATCGCCCGCGCGCTCACCGGCCGGGACACGATCGTGAAGATCTTCGGCTCCTACCACGGCCACCACGACTACGTGATGGTCTCGATCGGCGTCCCGTACGACCAGATCGGCGACCGCGACAACTACGACTCGCTCCCCTACGGCGCCGGCATCCCGCAGTCCGGTCGCCGACCTGACCATCGCGGTGCCGTTCAACGACGCCGGCGCGATGGAGCGCCGGATCGAGCGCCTGATCGAGGAGGACCGCAAGCCCGCCTGCGTGATCATGGAGGCGGCGATGATGAACCTCGGGGTCGTGCTCCCCGAGCCCGGCTACCTCGAGGCGGTGCGCGAGATCACGCGCAGGCACGGGATCGTCCTCATCTTCGACGAGGTCAAGACCGGCCTCTGCATCGCCGCCGGGGGCGCCACCGAGCGCTTCGGCGTCGAGCCCGACATGGTCACGCTCGCGAAGACGCTGGGCGGCGGCCTCCCCTCGGGCGCGATCGGCGGCACCGAGGAGGTCTTCGAGGTCGTCGAGGACGAGCGCGTCTACCAGGTGGGGACGTACAACGGGAACCCGCTCTCGATGGCCGCGGCGCGCGCGAGCCTCCTCGAGGTGATGACGCCCGAGGCCTACGAGCACCTGGACGCCCTCAACGACCGCATCCTCGGCGGGTGCCAGGGCGTGATCGAGCGCTACGGGCTCTCCGGCTACGCGGTCGGTGTCGGCGCCAAGGGCTGCGTCACGTTCTCGCCCGAGAAGATCGTCGACTACGAGACCTACAAGGCGAACCAGGACGGCGAGCTCGCCGACCTCGCCTGGCTCTACAACATGAACCGCGGCGTCTTCATGACGCCCGGCCGCGAGGAGGAGTGGACGCTCTCGGTCGTGCACTCCTTCGACGATTGCGACGCCTTCGTCGCCGCCTTCGAGGAGATGGCGGCGGATCTGACCGCGTAGAATTCGGTCATGAAGACCGATTTAGGAGCCGCTCTGGCGGCCGGCGCGACGCTTCCGGCCGGCTGGTACGCCGATCCGGCGATCCAGCGGCTCGAGGGCGAGCGGATCTTTTCGCGGACGTGGCAGTACGCCGGCCGGGCCGACCGGGTCGCGAATCCCGGCGACTTCTTCACCTGCTTCGCGGGCCAGATCCCGATCGTGGTCGTGCGCGACACGGAGGGCGTCCTGCGCGGGTTCGTGAACGTCTGCCGCCACCGCGGTCACCTGATCGCGCAGGGCGACGGCAACCGCAAGGCGCTCCAGTGCCCCTACCACGCCTGGACGTACGACCTCGACGGGACGCTGCGCAAGGCGCCGCGCTCCGAGCGCGAGCCCGACTTCGACAAGGACGGCTTCTCGATGCTGCCCGTGGCGATCGAGGCCTGGGGCCCGCTCGTCTTCGTCAACCCGGATCCCGACGCGGGGCCGCTCACGGAGGCGCTCGGGCCGCTCCCCGACAAGGTCGCGAAGAGCGGCGTCGACCTCGACCGGCTCCGCATCCGCGTCCGCAACGACTGGGAGATCGAGTGCGACTGGAAGGTCGCGATCGAGAACTACCTCGAGTGCTACCACTGCTCGGTGGCGCACCCCGGGTTTTCGAAGGTGCTCGACGTGGGCGCGGACGAGTACCTGTACGAGGCCGACGGTCTCGCGCTGATGCAGTTCGCGCACGTGCGCGACTCGGTGAAGGCGAACGGCAAGGTCGCCTACCTCGCCGAACGCCGACGTGGAGCAGGCGCAGTACCACATGCTCTTCCCGAACTGCACGATCAACATCGACCCGGGCCCGGGGAACATGTCCGTCGACGTGACGCGGCCGGCCGGCCCGGGACGCTGCGCCGGCTCGACGGAGTACTTCTACTACGAGGAGGTCCCGGACGAGACCGCGGAGGAGATGATGGCGTTCGCCAACCAGGTGGGCGCCGAGGACGCCTCGCTCGTCGCCTCCGTCCAGGTCGGCCTCTCCTCCGGGATGATCCCGCACGGGCGCCTGCTGCCCTCGAGCGAGGTCCTCATCCAGCACTTCCAGCGCCTGGTGCACGACGCCCTCAGTGGCGACTGACCCGAAGCACGCCGTCCTCTTCGAGCCGCTCCAGATCGGCCCGAAGACGCTCAGGAACCGCTTCTACCAGGTGCCTCACTGCACGGGCTTCGGCGTGCAGAAGCCGGGCGGGCAGGCGCGGCATCGCTCCACGAAGGCCGAGGGCGGCTGGGCCGCGGTCAACACCGAGTACTGCGCCGTCAGCCCCGACTCGGACGAGACGCCGTTCATCTCCGCCCGGCTCTGGGACGACGGCGACCTGCGGGCGCTCTCGCTCATGTGCGACGAGGTGCACGAGCACGGCGCGCTCGCCGGCGTGGAGCTCCACCACTCGGGCGTCCACTGCCCGCGCCGCGAGTGGCGGCTGCCGGCGATCGGGCCGTCGCAGCTGGCGAGCGACTACCTGCTCGTGACGCCGAAGGCGATGGAGCGCGACGACATCAGCCGGGTGCAGGAGGACTGGGCGGCCGCGGCCCGCCGCGCGCGCGAGGCGGGGTTCGACATCGTCTACGTCTACGGGGCGCACAGCTACCTGCCCATGCAGTTCCTCTCGCCGTTCTACAACCGGCGCACCGACGAGTACGGCGGCTCGCTCGAGAACCGCGCGCGCTTCTGGATGGAGCTCCTCGAGCTCACGCGGGAGGCCGTGGAGGGCGAGTGCACCGTCGCGACGCGCATCTCCGTCGCCGCGCTGAGCCCGTACGGCGTCGACCTCGACGAGGGCCTCGAGTTCGTGCGCCTCGCCGACCACCTCGTCGACCTCTGGGACGTAGCGATCGGCTCGGCGAGCGAGTGGTCGAAGGACTCGGGCGCCTCGCGGTTCTTCAAGCAGGGCTGGCAGCTCGAGTGGACGAAGCACGTGCGCGAGGCGACCGCGAAGCCGATCGTCGGCGTCTCGCGCCTCACCGACCCCGACCAGATGGCGGAGATCGTCTCGAGCGGCGCCTGGGACGTGATCGGCGCCGCGCGGCCGTCCATCGCCGACCCGTTCCTCCCGCGCAAGATCGAAGAGGGCAGGCTCGACGAGATCCGCGAGTGCATCGGCTGCAACATCTGCATCCCGAAGTCGGACCCGGGCGGCAACATCGGCTGCACCCAGAACGCAACCGCGGGCGAGGAGTTCCGGCGCGGCTGGCACCCCGAGCGCTTCGAGCCCGCGGAGAACGCCGACCGGGACGTGCTCGTCGTCGGCGCCGGGCCGTCCGGGATGGAGTGCGCGATCGTGCTCGGCAAGCGCGGCTTCCGGCGCGTCCACCTCGTGGACGCGGGCGACGACATCGGCGGGATCATGCGCTGGATCCCGCAGCTCCCCGGCCGCGGCGAGTGGGCGCGCGTGCTCAACTGGCGCCGCATCCAGCTCGACAAGCTCAGGAACGTCGAGGTGCTCACCGGCATGCGGCTCGACGCCGACGGGGTGCGCGAATACGGGGCGGAGATCGTCGTCGTCGCCACGGGGGCGCACTGGGCGCCGGACGGCCTCAACCGCGAGACGCACGAGCCGATCCCGGGCGCCGACGCCTCGCTGCCGCACATCCTCACGCCCGAGCAGATCATGGTCGAGGGCAAGACGCCGCCGGGGAAGCGCGTGGTCGTCTACGACTCGGACGGCTACTTCATGGGCCCCGACCTCGCGGAGCGGCTGGCGGTCGAGGGGCACGCGGTCGACTTCGTGACATCGCTGGAGGACATCTCGCCCTTCTCGCACGAGACGCTCGAGCAGGTCTTCCTCAAGGAGCGGCTCCACGAGGTCGGCGTCCGCATGCACCGCACCGTCAGGCTCGAGCGCATCGAGCCCGGCGGAGTCGCGTGCGCGGACGAGTTCGGCCGGCCGGTCGAGCTCGAGGCCGACGCGGTCGTGCTCGTCACGCAGCGCCTCTCCGACGACGCTCTGTACCACGAGCTCCGAGCCGACGAGGAGCGCCTGGAGGCCGAGGGGATCGAGGCCGTCTACCGGATCGGCGACTGCGTCGCGCCCCAGCTCATCGCCGACGCGATCTTCGACGGGCACCGGCTCGCGCGCGAGATCGACAGCGAGAATCCTGCCGTGCCGCTGCCCTATGTCCGCGAGCGACCGGTGAGCGCCCTTGCCTGACGGGCTCCCCGAGATCCGGCGCGAGGGCGACGTCTGCGTCGTCACGTTCCAGCGCGAGCAGAAGCTGAACGCGATCTCGAGCGACGTGGAGCGCGCCCTGCTCGACGCTCTCGGCGGCGCCGATGTCCGCGAGAGCCGCTGCGTCGTTTTCGCGGGCGGCGAGCGGGCCTTCTCCGCCGGCGCCGACCTCAAGGAGGAGCGGGACGAGAGCCCCGGCGGGATCGACGCGTACTACCGCGACACGGGAGACGTCTACGAGCGCATCGCCTCGCTCCCGCAGCCGACCTTCAGTGCGATCTCCGGCTGGTGCCTCGGCGCCGGCTTCGAGCTCGCGCTCGCGACCGACTTCCGCATCGCCGACGAGACGGCCGTCTTCGGCCTGCCCGAGGTCGAGCTCGGGATCGTGCCGAGCTCGGGCGGCACCTACCGGCTGGTCAGGGCTCTCGGCCCGGCGCGGGCGAAGGAGCTGATGCTCCTGAAGCCCCGGATCGACGCCGCCGAGGCCTTCCGCCTGGGTGTCGCCACCGAAGTCGTCCAGCCGGGCCAGGCGCTCGCGCGCGCCCTCGAGCTCGCCGCGCAGGTCGCGGCGCTCCCACCCCTCGCCGCCTCGGCCGCCAAGCAGGCCGCCGACGCCATCGCCGAGTCGAGCCGCGAGGCCGGCGTCCTCATCGAGCGACTCGCCTACGCCGCGCTGGCTCAGACGGACAAGGCCCGGGCGGCCGGCGAAGCCTTCGGCGCCCGCAAAGAGCCCAAGTAACACAGTGTTACTTGGGGAAGTTCGGCCTTAGAGCGGCTCGACCGGGTCGCCGACTCTGACTCGGCCCGGCTCTTCGACGTCGGCGTAGACGCCGAACTCGACGTGCTTCCCGTTCGCGAAGCCGCGATAGGCGGGGATCAGCCGGAGCGTGTCGAAATCGCGCGCGCCGTTCTCCGGGTTCTGCGTCGTGGTCGCGCAGCGGACGCAGGTCTCGACCACGGTGACGACCGCCTCCCCGAGCCGGAGGCGGCGGCCGATCCACTCGTCCTCCTCGTGTGCGCCGACGCCGGCGACGGTCACGAGCATGCGGAAGCGCCGGCCGTCCACCGGCCCGTCGTGGCCGGACTGCCGCCCGAGCTCCTCGAGCGAGGCCTCGGACAGCATCGAGACGACACGCTCGTCGACCGCGCCGCCCTCCGCGTCCACGCGGAAGAGGCGCAGCGGCTTCCCGACGAAGTCCGAGAGAGCGGCCGAGAACGGGCCCTCGACCACGTGTGACGGGCGCTGGGTGTCCCAGAGGTTGACGACCTCGGCCGCACCGAGCCTGACCTCGTCCTCGACGACCGTGCCGTCGGGAAAGCGGAACGAGAGCCGGTCAGGGTCGCGCAGGAACTCGGCGACGACGGTCACGAGCCGGCCGTGGCGGATCCCGCTGAAGAGGCGCCCCGTCTCGTCCAGCATGAGGAACTGCCGGTTTCCGGGCACGCCCGTCCGCTCGATGAGGATCTCGTCGGGGTGATGCTGCGCCAGCCCCTTGACCGGGGCGACGGAGAGCCGGGAGACGGTGCCCACGTTCCTAATCTAGCCGGAGGCCGGTGGAGGCTCAGCGTGTCCCCAGGCGTCGGCGCCGCCGTCGACGACGATCGTCGTCCCGGTCACGTAGGAGGCGGCCGGCGAGGCGAGGAACCCGATCACGGCCGCCACCTCCTCCGGCGTGCCGAGCCGGCCTGCCGGGATCGACTTCTCCCAGGCGGCGATCTGCTCGGCGCCGTAGCCCTCGAGGCCCTCCGTGAGAATCGTCCCCGGCGCGACGCAGACCGTGCGGATCCCGAAGCGGCTCCACTCGCCCGCGAGCCCGGCGGCGAGGTTCTCGACCGCGGCCCGTGCGGCTGCGGCGTGGGCGAAGCCGGGGATCCCGCGGCGCGGGCTGAAGCCGACGAAGACGACGACGCCGCTCCGGTTCGGGATCATCGAGCGCGTCGCGACCGTCCGCGTCACGTCCCAGGCGGCGTCGACGGCGAGGCGGTGGACGGCGCGCCAGCCGTTGAGGGAGATCTCCTCCGCGGGCGCGATGAACTGACCGCCGGCGTTGTTGACCAGGACGTCGATCCTCCCGAAACGCTCGAGCGCGGCGTCGACCAGCGTCGCGACCTGGTCCGGCTCCCGCACGTCGATCTGGAGCGCGAGGCACTCGGCGCCCACGGCCTCCACGGCGGCCCGCGCTTCCTCGAGCGGCTCCGGGCGCCGCCCGCAGATGACGACCGAGGCGCCGGAGCGCGCCAGCTCGAGCGCGGTCGCGCGGCCGATGCCCGTCCCACCGCCGGTGACGAGAGCGATCACGGCCTGTTCACCGCCCCGTCGGGCGTCTCGCCCTCGAGCACTGCGCGCACGGAGAGCACGGGGCGCGTGTGGCAGGCCTCGTCGGCCTCCGCGCTGTACCAGGCCACGTGCGGCGTGACGACGAGGCGGGGCCACGCCGGGGCCGGATGCTCGGCCGTCGGCGGCTCGACCGGGATGACGTCGAGCGCGGCGCCGCCGAGACGTCCGCTCTCGAGCTCCCGGCGCAGCGCGTCCAGGTCGACGAGCTGCGGCCGCGCGGTGTCGACCAGCACGGCGCCGTCGGGCATCAGCGCGAGCTCGTCGGCGCCCAGGAGACCCTCGTTCTCGGGTGTCAGGGCGACGTGCAGGGAGACGGCATGGCACGCCGCCAGCAGGTCGTGGAGCGTCGCCGGGCGGGCGCCGGCGGCTGCCACCTGCTCGTCGTCGAGCGCGGGGTCCGTCGCCCAGACCTCGAAGCCGAGCGCAGACGCGCGCTCCACCAGTGCGCGGCCGGTGCGGCCGAGGCCGACGACGCCAAGCCGGCTGCTCCTGATGCGGCGAAGCTCGCCGGCGGCCTTCCAGTCCCAGCCTCCCGCACGAACTTCGCGGTCGAGCACGACCACGCCGCGCAGCAGCGAGAGCACGAGGGCCAGAGCGTGGTCGGCGACCTCGTCGATGCAGTAGTCCGGCACGCTGCAGACCCAGATCCCTCGCCGCTCGGCCTCCTCGACGTCCACGTGGTCGAACCCGACGCTGCAGGTGGCGACCACGCGGAGCGCCGGCAGCCGGTCGAGATCGGCCGCGCGCACCTCGGTCTCCGTCCCGACGAGCAGGCCGACGACGTCGTCTCCGCCCCAGGGCTCCCGCGCCACGTCGACGGTCACGCCGGTGCCGTCCAGGAGGAAGCGGACCTGCTCGGCGTCGTAGCCGTCGTCTCCCACGACCACGCGTGTCTCGGCTCGGGCTGCCACGGCTGGGGTTACTATCACCGCCCCCGCCCCGAGGGCAACCGTGCACGAGAAGGAGATCGAGATCAGGTGGCGCGACCTCGACCCGTACGGGCACGTCAACCACGCCGTCTTCCTCACCTATCTCGAGGAGGTCCGCGACGAGTGGCTGACCACGGCGGTGGGGGACGACGCCCTCGGCTACCTCGTCGCGCGCGTCGAGATCGACTACCGGCGCGAGCTGACGCAGAAGGACGACCGGGTCGTCGCGCGCATCGAGCTCGACTCCCTGGGAACGTCGAGCGTCCGCACCGTCGAGGCCCTCCACGTGAAGGGCGGCGATCTCGCCGCGGAGGCGAAGGCCGTCCTCGTCGCCTGCGACGACCAACACCGCCCGCGCCCGCTCACGGACGAGGAGCGGGCCGTTCTCGAACGTGCTTGAGACGCTCCTCAGCCCACTGCTGGTCGGGCCCGTCCGGCTGCGGAACCGGATCGTCTCCACCGCCCACCAGACGACGCTGGTCCACGAACACCTGCCGACCGACGACTTCGTCGCCTACCACGACGCGAGGGCGCGGGGCGGCGTCGGGCTGATCGTCCTGGAGGCGACCGCCGTCGACCCCTCCGGGCTCCTGACCCCGCACACGCTCGCCGGCTACCGGGACGAATCGGCGGCCGGGTTCGCCCGCGTCGCCGAGGCTGTGCGGCCGCACGGGGCGCGGCTCTTCGTCCAGCTCTTCCACGGCGGGCGCGAGCAGATCGCGAGCCCGCCCCGTGCGCCCGCGATCTCCGCCTCGGCGGTCCCGAGCCGCCGCTTCCACGTCGAGCCGCGCGCAGCCACACAGGCGGACATCGAGTCGATCGTCGACGGCTACGCACGCTCCGCCGCCAACATGGCCGCCGCCGGCCTCGACGGCATCGAGATCTCGGCCGCCCACAACTACCTCGCGGCGCAGTTCTTCACGCCCGGCCTGAACCGCCGCGACGACGAGTGGGCCGAGCCGGGGCGCTTCCTTGTCGCGGTGCTCGAGGCCGTTCGGAGAGCGGCCCGGGGCCTCGCGCTCGGCGTGCGGCTGAGCGCGGATTCGGAGGCGGCGCGGAACGTCGTCGGCGAGCTGGCACGCCGGGTCGACTACATCAGCATCGCGCTGGGCGAGTCCTCGACGTACCTCGGCGCCATGGGCATCGTGCCCCCGCCTCCGTTCCCGGAGAGTGCGATCGGCGACTACGCGGGCTTTCGCGTTGGGCCGCCGCTGGTCGGCACGTCGAGGATCGTCGACCCGGTCGCGGCGGACCGCCTCGTCGCCGGCGGCGCGTTCGAGGCGGTGGGGATGACGCGCGCGCTCATCACCGACCCCGACCTCCCGCGCAAGGCGGCCGACGGCGCCATCGACGACGTCCTGCGGTGCATCGGGTGCAACGCGTGCATCGCGCACTACCACGCCGGCACCCAGATCGCGTGCACGCAGAACCCGCGCACGGGTCGCGAGCGGACGCTGCCCCGGCCCGAGCACGCCGCGGAGCGACGCCGCATCGTCGTGGTCGGCGCCGGGCCGGGCGGGCTCGCCGCCGCGGCCGAGGCGGGCGCAGCCGGGCACGAGGTCGTCGTGCTGGAGCGCGCCAACCGGATCGGCGGGCAGCTCGCCCTCGCCGGCGCCGCGCCGATGCACGAGGAGGTCGCGCTCGCGCTGGCGCGCAACTACGAGCACCTGTTAGCCGCCGGAGGCGTCGAGCTGCGACTCGGCACGGAGGCCGACGCGGACACGGTCGCCGGGCTCGGCCCCGACCTCGTCGTCGTCGCCACGGGCGCCCGGCCGTACGTGCCGGACGTCCCGCTGGAAGGCGTCGCGACGGTACAGGCCTGGGACGTCCTCGCGGGACCGCTCCCCACGGGCCGGCGAGTCGTGGTGGCCGACTGGGGCGGCGACGCGTCGGGACTGGCGAGCGCCGAGCTGCTCGCACGCGCGGGCAACGACGTGGTGCTCGCGGTCGGCTCGGCCACGCTCGGCGAGACGCTCCACCAGTATCAGCGCAGCCTCTACGCGCAGCGCCTCTACCGCGCGCGGGTCGAGATCCTGCACCACCTCGAGCTCGTCGCCGCCGAGCCCGGCGCCGTCCGCTTCTGCAACCTCTTCGCACCCGACCTCGAGACCGCGCTGCCCGCGGACCTCCTGGTGCTCGCCCTCGGGCGTGTGCCCGAGCGTGTGCTCGCGGAGGAGCTGGCGGCCCGCGGCCTGCCCGTGAAGGAGGTCGGCGACTGCCTCGGCCCGCGCAGCGCGGAGGAGGCGATCCTCGAAGGTACCCTCGCTGCCGCGGATCTCGCGGTCACTAAGATCCGCTGATGATCCCGACGGTTCCGGAGCTGCCCGCGGACATCCGCGAGCTGAAGGAGCGCGTTTCCGCCTTCCTGGAGCGCGAGGTCTACCCGCTCGAGCAGCGCGTGGCCGAGGCCGGGCGCATCGAGCCCGAGTGGGCCTCGGAGCTGCGCCGCAAGTCCTGGGACGAGGGCTTCGGGATGCTGAACATGCCCGAGGAGGCAGGCGGCCGCGGTCTCCCGATGCTCGGCCAGGTCGCGCTCGAGGAGGAGTCCGGCAAGGCCACGAACGGCCTCGGCTTCGCCGTCGTCGACCGCGGCCCGGCGGAGCTCTGGGACATCGCCACGCCCGAGCAGCGGGACCGTTTCGTCCAGCCGGTGCTCCAGGGCAAGTACCGCGAGGCCTGGGCGGTGACCGAGCCCGGTGCCGGCTCCGACGTCAGCGCCCTGGAGGCGACGGCGGTGCGGGACGGCGACGACTGGGTCCTGAACGGCGAGAAGTGGTTCGTGACGAGCGAGGGCGACGCCGGCTTCTACCTCGTGCTCGCGGTCGCCGACGGCGAGCAGATGCTCTTCTTCGTCGAGCCCGACAGGCCCGGACTCGAGCTCACGCGCACGCCCGGCTTCCTGCACGACCCCTACCTCGACCACCATCCCGAGATCGTCCTCCGCGACTGCCGTGTGCCCGACGCGAACCGCGTCCCGGAGGGCGGCGGCGAGGGCGCGCGGGAGTGGTTCCTCGTCGAGCGGCTCTTCATCGCCGCGCGCTGCTGCGGCGCCGCCCAGCGCTCGCTCGAGCTCGCCCGGGAGTACGCTCTCGAACGCGAGGCCTTCGGCGTGAAGATCGCCGAGCACCAGGGTGTCTCGTTCCAGCTCGCCGACTCGCTCACCGAGCTGCTCGCCGCGCGCCTCCTCACGTACCACGCCGCGAGCGCCTTCGACTCCGAGCCCGACCGCAAGGTCGTCCACGGCAAGGTGGCGATGGCGAAGCTCTATGCCTCGGAGGCCGCCGGCCGCATCGTCGACCGCGCGCTCCAGGTCCTCGGCGGCCGCGGGTACATGACGGAGAACCCGGTCGCGCGCTTCTACCGCGAGGTGCGGGTCGACCGCATCTGGGAGGGCACGAGCGAGATCCAGCGCCTCATCGTCTCGCGCGGCCTCCTCAAGCGCGGCGTCGAGCCGTACCTCCGCTAGCCGCGGGCGAGCCGAACCTTCCCAAGTAACAAAGTGTTACTTGGCTGGGTTCAGGCGCGCGGCTTGAGCGCCGGCATGTAGCTCTCCTGCTCGAGCCAGTGGCCGCCGTCGATCGTCAGCGTCTCGCCGGTGATGTAGCCCGCGTAGTCGGAGCAGAGAGCGGTCGCCCAGACGGCCACCTCGTGCGGCGTGGCCAGCCGGCCGAGCGGAACCGTCGATGCCACCCGGGCGCGGTCCTCCTCCGTCGGCCAGAGCGCGGAGCCGGCGCCTTCGGTGTCCGTCGGTCCCGGGGCAGATGCAGTTGGCGCGGATCCCGTGCGGCGCCCACTCGACGGCCAGCGTCTTCGTCATCGCCACGAGCCCGGCCTTGGCGGCGGCCGAGTGGATCGTGCCCGGGCCACCCGTCCAGGCGTAGCTCGCGATCACGCTCAGGATCGCCCCTCCGTCTCCCTGCTCGATCATCTGCTTTCCGGCCGCGCGCGAGCAGAGGAACCCGCCGTCGAGCACGATGGACACGACGGCGCGCCAGCCGTTCGGCGAGAGCTCCTCCGCCTTGACGACGAAGTTCCCGGCCGCGTTGTTGACGAGCACGTCCACCCGCCCGAGCTCCTCGACCGTCGCGGCGACGAGGGCGTCGACCGCCTCGGGATCGCGCACGTCCGTTGGCACCGCGAGGCCGCGGCCGCCCGAACCTGTCACGAGCGCGATCGTTTCCTCCAGCGGCTCGGGCCTGCGCCCGGCCACCGCGACCGCAGCGCCGAGGCGCCCGAGCTCGAGGGCTACCGCACGGCCGAGGCCGGAGCCGCCACCCGTGACGATCGCGACCTTGCCGTCGAATGTGCCTTCGGCGAGCATCAGCCCAGGACGATACGGGCATCGAGCCCCAGCGCGCCGTCGGGCGTGGCGAGCAGCGGGTTGATCTCGATCTCGGCGATCTCGGGATGCTCGGCGGCGACGCGTGAGAGCGCGGCCGCCGCAGCGGCGGCGGCGGCGACGTTCACCGCCGGCCGGCCGCGGGCACCGTCCAGGAGCGGCGCGACCCGGAGCGAGCGCAGGAGCGCCTCGGCTGCTTCCTCCGTCACGGGCGCGAGGGCGACGGCGACGTCCTTGACGATCTCCGCGTACAGCCCGCCCGCGCCGACGAGCAGGATCGGCCCGAAGCGCGGGTCGCGCTTGGCGCCGACGATCAGCTCGAGGCCGGTCGAGAGCGGCGCCATCGCCTCGACGGAGTACGAGGGCGGGTCGAGGGCCGTCTGCATCCGCTCGAGCGCGTCGTTCAGCTCCGCGGGGTCGCGGAGGCCGACGGCGACGCCGCCGGAGTCGGACTTGTGCAGCTCGCCGAGCGCCTTCAGCACGACGGGGTACCCGATCTCCGCAGCGACGGCGACGGCTCCCTCTGCACCGGAGACGCGCCGGGCAGCGGCAAAGGGGATCCCGGCGTCGGCGAGGACCTCGCGCGAGGCGTAATAGTCCTGCTCCCCTTCGAGAGGCGCCGCCGGCTGCGGCAGCTCGGGCACGTGCAGGAGCGCCTCCGGCGTTCTCCGTGCGAGCCGGGACGCGACACCGACTGCGGCCTCCACATCCCGGTAGACGGGCACGCCGTTCTCGCGCAGCGCCTGGGCAGGCCCGGAGCGCCAGTACATCGTGTGAGCCAGGAAGGGCACGCCGGTCTCCTCGGCGGCCCGCGCCATGCCGATCGCTGACGTCTTCTCGCTCTCCTCGAACTCGTCCGAGTACTGGGAGTAGCCGCCGAAGTACCCAGTGAGGATCACGGTGTCGACCTCGCCGGAGCGTAGAAGCGAGCTGATGACACGCTCGAAGCTCCTGATGTCCTGCTCGCCCCCGCCCGCGAAGTCGACCGGGTTGACGAGCGTCGCCGTCGGCGGCAGCGCCTCGGCGAGCTTTGCGCGCGTCGCGTCGGTGAGCTCCGGAAGCTCGAGGCCCTCGGCGATGACGAGGTCGGAGGCCACGACAGTGTGGCCGCCGCCGTCCGCCGCCAGGGCGATCCGCCGTCCCTTCGGCCGCCGGTGGGAGAGCAGGCCCATGGCGACGTCGACGACCTCCTTCGGGGAGGCGACCAGCTCGATCCCGGCACCCAGGCACGCCGCCCGGATCGAGGCCAGGTCGCTGGCCAGCGCGCCGGTGTGCGAGCGCGCGGCGCGGGCGCTGGCCTCGGTGGCTCCGCCCGCGAGGAGCACGACCGGCGTCCCCGCCTCGACGGCAGCCTTGCCGGCGCGCGCGAACTCGCGGCCGTCACGAAAGTCTTCGAGGTAGACGGCGATGAGCTGGGTCGGCTCGTGCTCGGCGAAGGCCTGGATCAGCTCCGCCGCCTGGACGTCGGCCTGGTTCCCGAGCGAGACGAAGCGCGAGAAGCCGAGCCCGAACTCGGCGCCGACCATGCCGATCTCGAGCGCGAGGTTGCCGCTCTGCGAGATGAGCCCGATCGAGCCCGCCTCGAGCTCCTCCGAGCAGAGCTCGAGCTGCGCAGCAGAGTCGTGGATGCCGAGGCAGTTCGGGCCGACGAGCACGGCGCCCGCCGCACGGACGCGCTCGACGATCGCGCGCTCGCGCGCCGCTCCCTCCTCGCCCATCTCGCCGAGACCGGCGCTGATGAGGACGATGGCCTTGGCCCCCGCTTCGAGGGAGTCGTCGACTGCCTCCTCGACGCCCGCAGCCGGGACGGTGATGACGACGAGCTCGGGCGCCTCGGGCAGCTCCGAAACCGACGTGAACGCCTCCCGGCCGAGGATCTCGCCGCCCTTGCGGTTGACGAGGAAGACCGAGCGGCGATCCTCGCCCTTGATCGCGCCGCGCGCGAGCCAGAAGCCCCACTTCCCGGGAACGTTCGAGGCACCGACGACGGCGACCGAGCGAGGGTCGAAGAGGGCCGAGAGGTCACGACTCATGGGCCAGCCGGCCCATGAGTCGGGGAGGGTGTGTGAGGGAACCGGGAGGTTCCTTCACTGCATCAAAGAAGGGGGCACGCGGGGGAAACATGGTTTCACCCGCGGGAGCAGGCCGGAGGCATGCGCGGTTCACTTGAGCAGGTTCCGCGAGATGATCAGCCGCTGGATGTCGGACGTGCCTTCCTCGATCTCCTCCAGCTTGGCGTCGCGCATCCACTTCTCCACCGGGTACTCGCGGGAGTAGCCCCAGCCGCCGAGCGTCTGCACCGCCGCCCAGGTGCACCACATGGCCGTCTCGGAGGCGAAGAGCTTCGCCATCGCGGCCTCCTTGGGCACGCTCTCGCCGGCGTCGATCCTCCGCGCGGCACGGTGCACGAGCAGCCGCGCCGCGTCGACCCTCGTGGCCATGTCGGCGAGGCGGAAGGCGACGGCCTGGTGCTCGGAGATCGGCTTGCCGAACTGCTCGCGCGACTTCGCGTACTCGACCGCGTACTCGAGCGCCGCCCGCGCGATCCCCGTGGCGGAGGCCCCGAGCGTGATCCGCGACCGGTCGAACGTGCGCATGAGCCCGTAGAAGCCCTGCCCTTCGTCGCCGAGCCGCCGGTCCTCGGGCAGCTCGGCGTCCTCGAGGAACATCTCCGTGTTCACGATCGCGCGCTGCCCCATCTTCCGCATCGGCTCGCCGAACGTGATCCCCGGATCGCCCTTCTCGACGACGAAGGCCGTGATCCCGCGCGAGCGCGAGCCCGGCTCGACGGTGGCGAAGACGACGTAGTACTCGGCGAGCCCGCCGTTCGAGATCCAGGTCTTCTGCCCGCGCAGGCGGTACACGTTCCCGTCCTTCGTGGCCGTGGTCGCGATGGAGGCTGCGTCAGAGCCGGAGCCCGGCTCGGTCGTTGCGAGCGCCGTCAGCGGCGGCCGCTCGCCTGCGATCGGCTCCAGCCAGCGGCGCTGCTGCTCCTCGCTCCCGAGCTCCACGATCGGCTCGGCGAAGAACCCGCCGGAGGTGATGAGGTTGCCGATGCCGGCGCAGCCCCGGCAGAGCTCCTCCTGGACGATGCAGCCGGTCAGGCAGTCCGTCATGCCGCCGCCGCCGACCTCCTCGGGGAGCATGAACGAGGTCAGGCCGAGCCCGGCTGCCTTGTACCAGACCTCCCAGGGCGTCTCGACGTCCGCCTCGTCGACGTCGGCCGCGATCGGCCGGATCTCGCGATCGGCGAACTCGCGGCAGACGTCCCGGATCTCGCGCTGCTCGGGCGTCAGCCCAAAGGGCTCGGAAGCGACCTCGTTCACGGGTGAATCCTCGCAGATGCGCCAGGCACGAGGCCCCGCGCAGCCGCATGACGAGATAGCCTCGTGCGGATGCCTGACTCTGCAGACGTGGTGATCGTGGGCGGCGGCGCCATGGGCGCAAGCGTTGCCTACCACCTGGCCCAGAAGGGCGTCACCGACGTCGTCCTGCTCGAGAAGGAGACGCTCGGGAGCGGCTCGACGAGCAAGTCTGCAGGAGGGATCCGGGCGCAATTCGCCGACGAGCTCAACGTCAGGATGGCGCTCCGCTCGATGGCCGAGTTCCAGGCGCTCGAACGGGTCAGCGGCATCGGGTACAAGCGCCACGGCTACCTCTTCATGCTCACGAACGAGGTCGACGTCGAGAGCTTCCAGACCGCGATCGAGCTCCAGTCGCGGCTCGGCGTCCCGTCGCGGCTGATCTCGCCGGACGACGTGAAGGCGATGATCCCGGCGCTCGAGACCTCCGACCTGCTGGCCGCCGCCTACTGCCCGATCGACGGCCACGCCTCGCCTGAGTCGGTCGTGCAGGCCTACACCGGGGTGGCCGCCACTCAGGGCGTGACCATCCTCCAGGGCACGTCGCTCGACCGGATCGCCGTCCTCGGGGACAAGATCGTCACGATCGAGACCTCTGCCGGGCGGATCCGCACGCCGACCGTCGTCTGCACCGCGGGAGTCTGGTCGCGGGACGTCGGCAACCTGGCCGGGCTGGACATCCCCGTGCGGGGCGAGGCACGCTGGATGCACTTCACGCCGGAGGACGGCGGCCTGCCCGAGGAGCTGCCGCTCACGATCGACTTCGCGACCGGCTTCTACTTCCATCGCGAGGGCGACGGCCTCGTCTTCGGCGGGCGCGAGCCGACGATCGAAGGCGTAGCGAGCCATGGCACGCGCCGCCTCCCCGTGCTGGCCGAGCTGCCGATCCAATCGTCCTGGTGGGGGTTCTACGAGATGAGCCCCGACCACAACGCCATCGTCGGCGAGGTCACGCAGCCGCGCCGCTTCCTCTACGCCACCGGCTTCTCCGGACACGGCTTCCAGCAGGCGCCGGCCGTCGGCGAGCACCTCGCGGAGCTGATCGTGGGTGAGGAGCCGTCGCTCGATCTCTCCCCGCTCTCACTCGACCGCTTCGCCCGCGGCGGCGAGCGGCACGAGCGCTTCGTCGTCTAGCGGTGCGGGTCTTCGTCCTCGCGCGGCACGGCGAGTCCCTGCTGAACGTGGAGCGGCGCGTGAACGGGGATCCGAGCGTCCCGGTCCCCCTGTCGGACCGCGGCCAGGAGGAAGCGCGGCGCCTCGGCGAGCAGGTGGAGCACTTCCCGCTCGACGCCTGCGTCCACACGCGCTTCCCGCGCACCCGCGAGACGGCGATCATCGCGCTCGCGGAGCGCGAGAACGTCCCGCTCGTGGAGGAGCCGCGCTTCGACGACATCGACATCGGCGACCTCGAAGGCCGGCGGATCGAGGACTACCGCGAGTGGAAGCACGGCCACGCGCGCAGCGACCCTTTCCCGGGAGGAGAGAGCCTCGACGACGCCGCGCGGCGCTACGCCGAGGCCTTCCGCGGCCTCCTCGACTCGGACTGGCGCTCCGTTCTCGTCGTCACGCACGAGATCCCGATTCGCTACGCGCTGAACGCGGCGGCCGGCTCCGACTCCCTCGACGGCCCCGCGCACGAGATCTCGAACGCCGTGCCGTATCTCTTCGACGACGAGGCGCTCGACCGAGCCGTCGAGGGCATCGGCCGGATCGTCGGTAAGATCGCCGCGTAGAGACCGGGGAGCCGCTTCCTAGCGGCTGAGAGGGGGCTGACGAGCCCCGACCCGCCGAACCTGATCCGGGTAATGCCGGCGAAGGGAGGCAGATGGAACCGTCCGACCGCTCGTGGGGGATCACGCCCGTCCCCGACCGGCTGCGCACGCTCTCGCTGCTCGACGTCGGGCTGCTCTGGGGGAATCTCGGCGTCAGCCTGCTCGTCCTCTTCACGGGGACGTTCCTGGCCGGGCTGGGGCTGCAGCGCGCGCTCCTCGCGACGGTCGTCGGCGCCGTGCTGGGGACGGCCCTCCTCGGCCTTGCCGGGCTGATCGGCTTCGAGCGGCGGGTTCCCGGGATGGTGCTCATGCGCGATCCGCTCGGGCACCGCGGGTCGTACGCGCCCACCGGCCTGAACGTCGCCCAGAACCTCGGTTGGGCGGTGTTCGAGCTGTATGTGATGTCGCTGGCGGCGAGCGCATTGACGGACCAGCTCTTCGGCTTCGAGGCGCGCTGGGCCTGGGTGCTCGCCTTCGGCGCCCTGACCACCTGGCTCGCGCTCGCGGGGCCGATCTCGGTCGTGCGCCGCTACGTGCGGCGGTTCGCCGTCTGGGCGGTCGCGGCCTCCCTCGCGTATCTCGTCTGGTGGGCGCTCGACGGCGCCGACGCCGGCGGGCTCTGGTCTGCGCCCGGCGAGGGTGGGATCACGTTCTGGCAGGGCGTCGACCTCACCATCGCCATGGCGGCGTCGTGGCTCCCGCTCGCGGCGGACTACACGCGCTTCTCCCGCAGCCGCCGAGCGGCGTTCTGGGGGACGTCGGCCGGGTACTTCGTGCCCCTCGTCCTCCTCTACGGGCTCGGCGTGCTCCTCGCGCTCTCGCGCGGCCTGGCGGAGCCGAGCGCCATCTTCACGGCCATCGCGGCCGGCGGCGCGGCCAGCGCGCTCGCGCTCCTGGCGCTGACCGTGGACGAGAGCGACGAGCCGTTCGCGAACGTGTACTCGGCCGCTGTCTCGCTGCAGAACGTCCTTCCCTGGGCCTCGCAGCGGCTCCTGGTCGTGCTGGTCGCCGGAGCCGCGACGCTCGGCGCAGGCATCGTCGACATCCTGGCCTACGAGACGTTCCTGCTCCTCCTCGGCTCGTTCTTCGTGCCGCTGTTCGGCGTGCTCGCCGCCGACTTCCTGCTGGGATCGGCACGCCCGGTCGACGTGCGGTGGAGCGGGATCGCCGCCTGGGCGGCCGGATTCGCGCTCTTTCAGTGGATCCACCCGATCGGCCCGGCGTGGTGGGTCGACCAGGTCGCGCGGATCCCGGGCGCGGGAGACGCCACCATCGGCGCGTCGCTCCCCGCGTTCGCGCTCGCCTTCGCCCTCTACGCAGGCGTACGCTCCGCGCATGCGCCGCTTGGGCGTCGTCGGGCTCGTCTCGCTGGATCGCGTTGACGGCGGCATTCCCCGCCTCGGCGGCGTGCCGGTGTACGCGGCGCGCGCGCTTCGCCTGATCGGGGGCCCGGCCGTCATCGCGACGAAGGTCGCCGACGAAGATCGTGCACGGCTGAGCGTCCTGGGCATCCCGGTGATCGCACGCCCGGCCGCGCAGACCATCGGGTTCCGGATCGAGAACGACGGCGACTCGCGTCACATGGAGATCGACCAGCTCGGGGATCCGTTCACGCCGGAAGACGTAAGCGGATGGCTCTCGCGGGCGCTCGCCGACGCCGACTGGGTGCACGCCGGGTCGCTCACGCGCGAGGACTTCCCGGCCGAGACGCTCGCGGCGCTCGCGCGGGCGCACGTGATCTCGTTCGACGGGCAGGGCCTCGTCCGGCGACCCGAGGTCGGCGAGCTGGTCCTGGACGCCGACTACGACCCCGAGGTTCTCAAGCACGTGCGGATCCTCAAGGTGGCGCACGACGAGCTGGAGGCGCTCGGGCTCGAGCTCGAGGAGAGCGATCTCGCCTCGCTCGGCGTCCGTGAGGTCGTCGTCACGCTCGGCCCGACCGGGGCGGTCGTCTACGCCGACGGCGTCGCCGAGCACGTCCCGACGATCCCGCTGGAGGGAATCGACCCCACGGGCGCCGGGGACTCGTGGACGACCTCCTACCTCGAGTACCGGCGCCGCAGACACTCGCCGGTGTCCGCCGCGCGGCTGGCCAACGGCGCCGTCAGCGCCATGCTGGGGAGGCGGCGGGGCCGCTGATCGTCATCGCCGGCTGCGACGACGGCACCTACCTCGTCGAGGTCGGCGCCACCGCCGACGAGGACCTCCTCGCAGGCCACCAGCCCGGCGGCGCAGTGGAGCGCGAGCGCCCGCTCGGTCTCGCCCCCTCCTGGGCGGCCGGGCTGGTCCTGGACGTCGACGCGGTCGGCTCGACGATCGTCGTCCTCGTCGACCGGCGGCCGCCGCTCCTCGTCTCCCACGACGGCGGCCAGACGTGGAGCGAGCGAGGTGCAGGCCTGCCGCCGGGCCACGCCGTCGCGCTGCGGGAGAACCCCGACCACGTGCTGTACGGCTCCCGCAACCGCCTGCACGTCTCAGGCGACGGCGGCCGCTTCTGGCGCGCCCTCGCCGTCGAGCTCCCGAGATCCGCGACGTGGCCTGGGGCTAGCTCCGGTGGCCACGTCCGGGGTCAGACCCCGGCCGGGGCCGGAAGGGACGATGCTACGAGCCACGGATCGTGGTTTGATGCGGACCCGCCGTCCACGAGACGCCGAGTCGCCCGTGGCGCCGCTCGTCCCCCGCGGACATGTCAGGGGTCAGACCCCGGACTTGTCTTCGGGAGCCAGGTCTAGAAGCTGAACTCGCCGCGGGCGACGATGACCGCCGAGCCGCCGCACTCGACCTTCTCGATCCTGTCCGGGGTGCCCTCTACGCGCGCGTAGAGCGTGCTGGGGCGGCCGACCTCGGCGCCCTGGCTGATCTCGATCTCCTGGCCGAACTCGATGCGGCCGTGGCGGGCGAGGTGCACGGCGAGCGGCCCGGCTGCTGAGCCCGTCGCGGGATCCTCGGCGACGCCGTCGGCGGGAGCGAACATCCGGCTCTTCCAGCGATTCCCCGAGCCGGCGAAGCAGTTGACGCCGACGATCCCGGTGAGGTGGACGAGGGCGTTCAGGTCCGGCTCGAGCGCGGCGACGGCGTCCTCGCTCGGCAGGCCCACATAGACGTGCCTGATGCCCAGGTCGTAGAGCTCGACCGGCAGCTCCGACCGCTCGATGCCCACGGCTGCGAGAAGCTCGGCCTCGCGGTCGAAGGCCTCGATCTTCGGGATCGGCTGCGACATGCGCCCGAACACGATCCGGCCCTGGTCGTCGCGGTCGAGCACGATGGGGACGAGACCGGCGCCCGTCTCGAGATGGATCTCCGCGAGCTGGAGCGGCCCTCCGAGCACGAACGCCGTGCCGAGCACCGGGTGGCCCGCGAAGTCGAGCTCCGAGGTCGGCGTGAAGATCCGGACGCGCGCGTGGCCCTCGCCCTCGGGCTTGTAGACGAAGATCGTCTCCGAGAAGTTGATCTCGCGCGCAAGCGGCTGGAGCTGCTCCTCGGGGATCTCCCGTGCGTCCGTGAAGACGGCCAGTTGGTTGCCGGCGAGCGGGCGGTCGGTGAAGACGTCCGCGACGACGTAGCGGTAGGTCGCCACGGCGCCTAGTAAATCAGCCCGCCGGTCCCACCGGATCCAAACCGGCGGCCTCTTCGTTGACCTCTCGTGGGGACGCGGGCCTTCTCTCAGCTTGTCGTACGCCTGCGCTGGCTCGTCGTGGCCGGGTGGATCGTGGGCGCCGTTGCGGCGACGCTCTATCTGCCGAGCCTCCAGGACGCCGAGAGCTCGAGGCTCTCCGACCTCGTCCCCGAGGACGCCGAGGCGGTGGAGACCGGACAGCGCTCCGCCGAGCTCTTCGACGTCCCCGTCATCGCGCAGACGGCGGTCGTCCAGCGCGATCCGGACGGGCTGAGCGCGGAGGCGCAGGCCCGCGTCGCCGAGCGGGCGCTCGAGGCCCGCGAGCGGGAGGACGACGGGATCGCGTTCGCGCTCCCCCTCCTCAACACGCTCCGGCTCCTCCCGGGAGCCCGCGAGGACTCGACTAGCGCGATCACGTTCCTGTTCTTCGAGGGCGAGACGTCGATCGGCGACGAGACCAGCCTCGCCCGCAACTGGGCCGCCGCCGAGGCCGGCGAGCCGGACGACGCGCTCGTCGGAGTCACGGGAAGCGTCCCGGCCCGGCTGGCCGAGTGGGAGGAGATCGACAGCAACCTCCCGTGGGTGACTCTCGCGACCGTGCTGATCGTCTTCGCGATCCTGGGCCTGAACTTCCGCGCCGTCGGCGCGCCGCTCGTCACGCTCGCCGCAGCGGCCGTCGCCTACCTCGTCTCGATCCGCCTCGCACCGTGGGTCGGCGAGCAGGCCGGCGTCGCGATGCCGAGCGACGTCGAGCCGATCATGGTCGTGCTCCTCCTCGGGATCGTCACCGACTACTCCGTCTTCTTCCTCGCAGGGATGCGCCGTCGGCTCGTCGAGGGCGAGCAACGCGTCGACGCGGCCCTGCACGCGACGGCGCTCAACCTCCCGATCGTCGTCACGGCGGGGCTCATCGTGGCCTGCGGCGCGGCCGCCCTTCTCGCCGGCCGGCTCGAGTTCTTCAGGGCCTTCGGGCCGGGCATGGCGCTGACCGTCCTCGTGGGGCTCGCGGTCTCCATCACCCTCGTCCCCGCGCTGCTGGCCATCTTCGGCCGCGGCCTCTTCTGGCCCTCGGTCGACCGGCCCGAGCGGCGGGAGCCGGAAGCAGAGCCTGCCCAGCGCACCGGCACGTGGCGAGACACGCTCGCGGAGTTCGCCACGTCGAAGCCGGTCGCGATCGTAGTCGTCGCGATCGCCCTCGGGGTCGTCGCACTCGCGAGCAAGAGCCTCACGAATCTGGAGCTCGGCTTCACGTCGATCCGCGGCCTGCCTTCCGACACCGAGGAGCGACAGGCGGCAGAGGCGGCCGGACAGGGGTTCGCGCCGGGCATCCTCGCGCCGACCGTCCTGCTCGTGGAGCAGGAGAGCGGGCCGCCCGACCTCGAAGCGCTCGGCCGGGTCGAGCGGGCGCTGGAGGAGCAGCCCGGTATCGCAGGCGTCGTCGGGCCCGGCGACACGATCGCCACCGAGATTCCGGGCCTTGTCGTCTCGGAGACCGCGCCGGCCGCCCGCTTTCTGATCGTCCTTTCCGACGAGCCCCACGGCGGCCCGGCCATCGACACGCTCGAGCGCCTACGCGAGGAGGTCCCGGGCCTGCTGGAGGAGAACGGCCTCGGCACCGCCACCGCCGGCTTCACCGGCGAGACCGCGCTCGCCGCCGAGACCGTCCGGACGCTGACCGGCGACCTCGCGCGCATCGCACTAGCCGCGCTCGCAGTCAACTTCCTGCTCCTCGTCCTCTTCCTCCGGGCCCTCGTCGCACCGCTCTACCTCCTGCTCGCGAGCGCGCTCGCGTTCACCGCGACCCTCGGCCTGACCACGTTCGTCTTCCAGACGCTGCTCGGCAATGACGAGCTGACGTACTACGTCCCCTTCGCGGTCGCCGTCCTGCTCGTCTCACTCGGGTCCGACTACAACGTCTTCCTCGTGGGGCGCATCTGGCAGGAGGCGGAGCACGTCGACGTCCGCAGGGCGATCGCGATCGCCGCGCCGCGGGCATCACGGACGATCGCCGTCGCCGGCCTGGCCCTCGCGCTCAGCTTCGCCACGCTGGCGATCATCCCGCTGCGCCAGTTCCGCGAGTTCGCCTTCGCGATGACGGTCGGCGTCCTCCTCGACGCCTTCGTCATCCGCGCGCTGCTCGTGCCCGCGCTGGTCTCGCTCTTCGGCGACCTCTCCTGGTGGCCGGCGCGACGGCGCGTGGCGGCAAAGAGCGAGACGCAGCCTTCCTGACCGGGCCGGACGCGGCCCACCGATATCCTCGCCAGCCGTGAGCGCGATCACGGTCTCGGGCCTGCGCAAGGCGTACGGCGAGCGTGAGGTCCTGCACGGAATCTCCTTCACGGTGGAGACCGGGGAGGTGTTCGCCCTGCTCGGCCCCAACGGCGCCGGCAAGACGACGACCGTCGAGATCCTCGAGGGCTACCGCCGGCGCGACGGCGGTGACGTGCGCGTCCTGGGCACCGACCCGGGACGTACCCGGAGCGACTTCCGCGCACGCATCGGAATCGTCCTTCAGTCGTCCGCCGTCTACCACCTCCTGACCGTCAGGGAAATCGTGGCGCTCTTCGCCGGCTACTACCCTTCGCCGCGGCAGCCTGACGAGGTGATCGACCTGGTCGGCCTGGCCGAGAAGCGCGGCGCGCGCGTGCGAACGCTCTCCGGGGGCCAGCTGCGCCGCCTCGACCTCGCGCTGGCGCTCGTGGGCGACCCCGAGCTCGTGTTCCTCGACGAGCCGACCACCGGGTTCGACCCGGCCGCGCGCCGGCAGGCGTGGGACACGATCCGCGACCTGCGCTCGCTGGGCAAGAGCATCCTGCTGACGACGCACTACATGGAAGAGGCCCAGCGGCTCGCAGACCGCGTCGCCATCCTGCGGGCGGGCGAGATCGTCGGCACCGGCTCCCCGCAGGAGCTCCTCTCCGGCCACGCGTCGGTCGAGATCCGCTTCCGGCGCAACGGGAGCGACACGGTCATCGCCACCGAGGAGCCGACGCGCGTGCTCCACGAGCTGACCGCGCAGGCGCTCGCCGACGGGGTCGAGCTCGAGGGTCTCGAGGTGCACAGGCGGACGCTCGAGGACGTCTACCTCGAGCTGACGCGCGAGGAGGACGGCGAATGAGGCTGTTCCTCCACGAGCTGAGGGCGCAGCAGAAGCTCTTCTGGCGGAACCGCGAGGCGGCGTTCTTCAGCTTCCTCTTCCCGGTGCTTCTGCTCGTCCTGATCGGGTCGGTCTACGGCGACGAGCCGATCGAGGGCGTCGACGCCGCCACGTTCCTGCTCATCGGCCTGCTCGGCTACGGGGTGGCTGCGAACGCGTTCGCAGGGCTCGCCATCACGCTCGTCGTGAGGCGCGAGGCAGGCCTCTTGAAGCGCGTGCGCGGCACACCGCTGACACCGGCCACGTATCTGTCCGCCGTGATCGGCTCCACGGTCGTCGTCATCAGCCTGCAGGTGGTCGCGCAGCTCCTGCTCGGCGTCTTTCTACTGGACGCCGACTGGCCGGAGCGGCCGCTCGTCTTCGTCTTCGCCATCCTCACCGGCGCGGCCGCCTTCGCGGCGCTGGGCATCGCCATCACGACGATCGTGCGCACGGCCGAGGGCTCGTCCGCAGTCGTCAACGCCATCTTTCTCCCGATGGCGTTCATCTCGGGCGTCTTCTTCTCCACCGAGGACATGCCCGCCTTCCTGGAGGCGATCTCCGAGGTGCTGCCGCTCACGTACTTCCTCGACCTCATCCAGGCGTCCTTCCTGACCGAGGAGGACTTCACGGGCTCGGCCGTCGCGGCGGTGGTCGTCTGGGGCCTCGTCGGGCTCGCCGTCGCCGTGCGGCGCTTCCGCTGGGAGCCCCGTGAGGGAGTCACCGGAGCCTGAGCACGCGAAGGGGCCGACTGAGCCGGCCCCTGATTCGCGTCTCCCCCCGAGCTCTTAGAGCCCTGCTGCCTTGAGAGCAGGCTCGCCGCCAACGACTGGCAGCTCGAGCGTCGTTTCGGTCAGGTTGATACTGATGTTCGCCCGCGTCTGGTCGGCCTGCGAGCCGTAGCCCGGGTAGCTGCCGACGATCACGAACGCCAGCCGGTGCCCTGCCTTGACGATGTAGTCCTCGGGCAGGAGCGGGAAGTCGAAGTGGTACTCCTCGCCCGGGATCAGATCCTCGGGCGTAGTGAGCGAGTTGCGGTTGCGGGCGTCGAGGATGCCCTTGGTGATGCGCTCGATCTCGGCCGTGACTGTCCGAGTCTGCGTCTGGAAGTAACAGGCGTCGTCGACCGCGCTGTTTTCACCCCAGCAGTCCTCGGTCGTCAGCGTACGGATGCCGTCGCCCACGTTCCACTGGACGCGGGTGTCGAGCCCCCAGTCGACGAGGAGGGCGCCGACGTTCGTGTCCGTCTGGTCCGCCGAGGCGGAGAGGGACACGAACGGCGTCCCGGAGATGCGGATGTCCTTCTTGAGCGGTGGCGTCAGGAAGACCCGCCGGTTCGCCGTGACCGTCTCCAGGTTCGTCTGCATGGCGGTCTGGCTCTGAGTCGGGCTGTCCTGGAACGTCTGCGTGACCGGCTCGCCCCGCTGCCCCTTCGTCCGACTCGTCAGAAGCCCTGCCGTCGTCGGCCCGGTGTCCTCAATGCGGATCTCCACCTCCTCCACGCCCTCGTCCGGCCAGTCGGAGTAGTCGGCGAAGACTCCGGCCGACCGCTCGATCGTCACCGCGGGCTGGTCGCGGATCCCGCTGTGGATACCCCAGAGCTCCTGGTCGAACCAGCGATGGATCGTGTCGACCCATACGGCGCGGCGAAAGTCGAACGGGTCGATGTGGCCCGTCTGGGTCAGCCACAGCTTGCGGCGGGTGTGGTTGAGCTCCCTCCACCACTTGCTCCAGTGGTCGGGCCGCACGTTCTCGTCGTTCGTGCCGTGGATGAGGAACACGCTCGCCGTGACGTTGTCGGCGTACGGGACGTAGTCGCGCTCGGCCCAGAAGGGCGTGTAGTCGCCGTGCTCGTCGCCGTCAGTCGCGGCCATCATGGCTCGGGTCGCGGCGCAGTAGGCGCGCCGATCGGGATTCGTGACCGTGTTCGCGAGGCTGGACGGGTAGCTGTTCCCGCGCTGGATCACGCCGTTGGAGCGCGTGTAGTCGTACCAGCTCGAGATGGCCGAGATCGGCACGATCGTCGTGAGGCCTTCGACGCCGGTCGCCGCGGCCGCGTTGGCCAGCGTGCCGTCGTAGGACTTGCCGATCATGCCCGCCTTGCCGGTGTGCCAGCTGGCGGCCACGACGTTCCCGTCCTTGTCATGGGCGGTGCGCCGGCCCTGGAGCCAGTCGATCGCCATGACTGCGCTGCGGTTGTCGGGCGTGCCACCCGTAATCGGGCAACCGGTCGAGAAGCCCGTCCCGGCCATGTGCAGGTACATCATCGCGTAGCCGCGCGGGACGAAGTAGTTGTCGTAGAACAACGGCCACTTGTCGTTGATCCCGTCGCCGTCGAGGTCCTCGATGCACTCGCCCTCGTTCCCACGACAGACCGTCGTGTAATACGGGCTGGCGTCCATGATCAGCGGGACCTTGAGGTCGCCGGCGGTGGCCGCCGGCCGGATGATGTCCATCGCAATCTCGTCCGGGACGCCGTCGAGGTCGCTGTCGAAGTCGGCCGTCACCCACAGCCGCTCTCGAATCGCGTCGGCATACCCGTACACGGGCTGCGTGACGCCGCCCATGACGACGGGGCCCGGCCCATCGTCTGCGGCCTGGGCTGTCGGAGCCCCAACCGCAACAAGCGTCGCCGCGGCCGCAACCACGAGACGCCTAAGCCTGCCTGGCTTCATGTCTCCCCCTCCGTGATTCGGCAAAATGACTTGCCCTTTCTATCAGACTCGGAGCCAGATTTTGAGAACCGGGTCGAGCGCCGACGGCTCTACACTTGGAGCGTCCCGCCCCCGTAGCTCAGTGGATAGAGCAGCGGTTTCCTAAACCGCGTGCGCAAGTTCGATTCTTGCCGGGGGCACTGCCTCTTCTCCTCCGGCGGACGGTCGCGTAGCCTCCTCGCGGTGCGACGCCTGTTGCTCTACGCCGCCGTCCTCGCGCTCGGGGCGCTCGCGCTCCGCGTCATGGTCGTGCCGGCCGAGGTCTGCCCTGCGCTCACGCCCGCCGCCGCACGCGGCGCAATCGCCGAGTCGTTCGGCTGGCTCGAGCGCGGCATGCGGCCGGGCGGGCTCTACACCTACGGCTACGACCGCAAGCACGACGCCGTCTCCGAGGACTACAACATCACGCGGCACGCCGGCGTGATGTTCGGCCTCTACCAGCTCGCCGGGGAGAGCGGAGACGAGGACGCGCTGGCGGCGGCCGAGCATGGGCTCTCCTTCGTGCACGCGAACCTCCTTCGGAACGACGACTGGACGGCGTTCGCGGAGCCCGGACAGGACGCGCGCCTCGGCGCGAGCGGGCTCCTGGCGATCGCACTGATTCAGCGCCGCCTCGCCACCGGGGACGAGAGCGAGGACGATCTGATCCGCGGGCTCGGGCAGTTCCTCGCCTCGCAGCAGCAGGCCGACGGCAGCGTCCTCGGGCGCTGGAGCCTGGCGACGGAGAGCGCCGTCCCGGGCGAATACGCCAAGTTCGGCACCGGCCAGGCGCTCTGGACGTTCGCGCTCCTCGACAAGCTCTTCCCCGGCGAAGGATGGGAGAAGCCCGCGCGCCGGCTCGCTCGCTTCGTGGCCACGCGCCGCGACGACGTCGAGGGCTACGTGCTCACGTTCCCCGACCACTGGTCGGCGTACGCGCTCGCCGAGCTCGGCCCGGGCAAGCTGGGCGAGCCGGAGATCGCGTACGCGCGCGATCTCGCCGGGATCCTCGGCCTCAACTCCCGCCTCGAATCGCAAAGCGGCCAGGGCGGCCTCAACCGCGTCTTTCGCGGCGAGCCGGCCTCCGGCGCGGGCCTCGGGACCGTGAGCGAAGGCCTGGCGGCGCTCTGGCGCCTGAGCGTCGCCGATCCTCGACTCGCCGACCTGACCGACAACCTTTCGGCGCGCCTGCGCTGCACTGCCGGGCGGGCGGTCGAGCGCCAGATCGACCGCGCCGAAGCGGAGAAAGCCCCGCGCCCGCTGCTCGCGCGCGGGGCCTGGTTCACAGAGGACGGCTACACGCAGATGGACCATCAGCGCCATCCGCTCTCCGGACTGCTCGCCACCCTCGAGGTGATGGAAGCGGAGTCGGCGCGGTGAGCTTTGCCTTCCTGCTCCTGGCGCTGGTCACGTCCGTGAACCCGTGCCGCCTGCGGCTGGTCCTGCCGGAGCGGCGCGCGGCGGTTGCGCTCGGGGCGCTCATCGCGTTGGGCTCCGGCGCCGCCGTCGCAGCGGTCGGAGACGCCTTCCTGGACGCGCTCGACATCACTCCGGAGACCTTCCGGCTGGCGAGCGCCGTCGTGCTGGCCCTGGAGGGCGCCCGTGCATTGGTGCTCGCACGACCCGCCCGCGAGCCCGAGCTCGGCGGGCTCGGCGCTGCGCTCGTCCCGGTTGCCTTCCCTCTTCTCCTGACTCCCGGCGTGGTCATGCTCGCTCTGACCGCCGGCGGCGACGACATCGTGGGCTGGGCCGTCGGGGCGCTCGGGGTGGCCTACGCGCTCGTTCTCCTCTCGACCTTCATTCCGCGAAGCACACGGGCCGACGCGCTGCTCGCAGCCGGCGGACGGCTTCTAGGCGCGGCGGAGATCGCAGCGGGAATCGCGCTTGCCGTCGACTCGCTGCACGACGTCTAGACGGTCAGGCGCTCTTGGGCTGCTGCCCGACCCGGACTAGCTAGCCCGCCGGCGCAGCGCCATCCCCGTCAGGATCTCGCGCACGATCCTGTCCGCGGCCAGCGCCGTGACGTCCGACGATCCCACAGCGGTCGGGATCACCTCGACGACGTCGGCGCCGACGAGGTCGAGCCCCTCGGCGACCGTGCGCGACGCCCAGAGGAGGTCGGCGGTCGTCATCCCTCCGGGCTCGGGCGTCCCGGTGCCGGGGGCGAAGGCCGGGTCGAGCACGTCGATGTCGACCGTGAGGAACACCGGGCCGTCACCGACGATCTCGATCGCCCGCCGCGCGACCGCCTTGATCCCGAGCTCCCTGACGTCGTGCATGAAGAAGCTCGTCACCCCGTGCTCCGCCTGCCAGCCGAACTCGGCTTCGCCCGGCCAGTAGCCGCGGAGCCCGACCTGCACGTAGCGGCGAGGGTCGACGTGGCCCTGCTCGACGAGCCGGTAGAAGGGCGTGCCGTGCGAGACCTCGACGCCGAAGACCTCCTTGCCGGTGTCGGTGTGGGTGTCGAAGTGGACGAGGCCGACAGGGCCGTGGAAGGCCGCGCAGGCGCGGATGTCGGGCTCGGAGATGGAGTGGTCCCCGCCGAGCACGACCGGAATCGCGCCGGCGGCGAGGACCTGGCCGACCGTCGTCTCGATCGCCTCGTGGGTCCGCACCGGGTCGGCCGGGATGACCGGCGCATCGCCGAAGTCGACGATGGAGAGCTCGGCGAAGGCGTCGATCCCGGCCTCGAGATGCGGGCCCGGCGGGCAGCTGGCCGCGCGGATCGCCCGTGGGCCGAAGCGCGTGCCGGGGCGGTCGGAGACGAGGTCGTCCGTCGGGGCTCCGACGAGAGCCACGTCGACGCCCGCCAGCTCGGCCGGATCCTGCGTGTAGCGGGCGCCGCCGTACGTGAGAAGCCCGGCGTAGTCGGGCTTCTCGTCGTGGCCTCGTGGCCAGCGCTCGGTGGGGTCGATCACCGCGCGAGTCTACGCCCTGGGCATTACACGGCGACCGCCTGCGGAGTCGGCAGCTCGTCGGCGAGCCCGACCTTGAAGCCGAGCCGCCAGCTCGGGTAGCGGAGCCGCCAGCCGAGCTCGCGCTTGGCCTTCTCGTTCGAGGCGCCGCGGGACGTGGTCATCATCGCGAGCCCGAGCTCGCCGACCGCGAGCTCCGGCCGACCCACGCCGGCACGTGCCGAGGCGGCTTGGCACCGATCGCGGCGGCGAGGTACGGGAGCCACTCCGACACCGGCGCCGGCTCGTCGTCGACGATGTTGAAGATCCCGGTCGCGTCGCTCTCGATCGCAGCCTTCGTCGCCGTGGCGACGTCGTCGATGTGGACGAACGACCAGATCCCGGTGCCCGCCGCCGACGACGGGGAACTTCCGCTTGCGGACGGCCTCGAGGTGGACTCCGCCTTCCGTCAGGCTCGTGCCCGGTCCGTAGAAGCCGCCGTAGCGAAGGGCAACGCCCTCGAGGCCCGGGGTCTCGGTTACGCGCCCCTCGACGTGGCGGATGGCCGCCAGCACCCCGCGCGCCGCCTCGGGCGGATCGGGGTCGAGCGGGTCGTCCTCCGTCTTCACGGGCCCACCGACCCTGGCGTACGGCCAGCCGGTGAAGCTCTGGGCGACGACACGGCGCACGCCGGAGGCTGTGGCAGCCGCGAGCAGGTTGTCGGTTCCCTCGGTCCTCAGGCGGTCGGTCTGCGCGAACTCCTCGGCGAAGTGGCGAAAGTCGCTCATGTCCGCGAGAGCCGTGGCCTGGTGGACGATCACCTCTGGCCGCGCCGCCGCGATCGCGGCTTCCACGGCCTCGCGGTCGAGGATGTCGAGGACGACCGGCTCGGCGCCGAGCCGACGGAGATCGTCGACCTTGCCGGCGGAGCGCGTCGTGGCGTAGACGTCGTGTCCTGCGGAAGCGAGGAGCGGCACGAGGCGCTTGCCGACCGCTCCGGTCCCGCCTGCGATGAAGACTTTCATCGTCGTCTCCTTTCCCTGGTTTCACGCTCTGAGACGAACGGGCACACGCCTCTGTGACACCCGAGCCGACGTGTCACAGACGACCGGCGCTGTCTCGTCTCAGGGTGTGACGCGATGCACGAGAGACCGACAGACGAGATCTACGAGGAGCTCAGGCCGCTGCTCTTCTCGATCGCCTACCGCATGGTCGGAAGCGTCGGCGAGGCCGAGGACATCGTGCAGGAGGCCTTCCTCCGCTACCACCGCGCGCAGAGCGAGGGCGAGGAGATCGACTCGCCCAAGGCGTACCTCTCCACCGTGACGACGCGGCTCTCGATCGACTACCTCCGCTCCGCGCGCGCCCAGCGCGAGGAGTACGTCGGCGAGTGGCTCCCCGAGCCGCTCCTCACCGACCCCGACGCCGACACGGCCCAGCACGCGGAGACCGCCGACTCGCTCTCACTCGCGTTCCTCGTGCTCCTGGAGAGCCTCACCCCGGTCGAGCGGGCGGTCTTCCTGCTCCACGACGTCTTCGGGTACGGCTACGACCAGGTCTCCGACGTCGTGGGCAAGAGCGAGGACAACACCCGCCAGCTCGCAGTGCGCGCGCGGCGCCACGTGGACGACCAGCGGCCGAGGTTCGAAGCCTCGCGCGAGGAACGGCAGCGGCTCGCCGACCGCTTCTTCGACGCAGTCGAGGACGGCGACACCGACGGCCTCGTCGGGCTGCTGGCCCACGACGTCGTCGTCTACGGCGACGGCAGCCGCGAAGGCCCGGCCTGGCGCCGGCCGATCTACGGCCGCGACAATGTCTCCCGGCTTCTGCTCGGCCTCGGCAACCAGCTGATCATGGCCGGCGCCACGTTCCGCCGCACGGAGATCAACGGTCAGCCGGGCGCGCTGTTCCTCGACCGCGAGGGACAGCTCATCAGCATCTTCTCGCTCGACGTCGCCGACGGCACCGTCCAGACGATCCGCTCGATCGCCAACCCGGAGAAGCTCGCACACCTCGGGCCGGTCGCCGACGTGCGCGCGCTCCTGCGCGAGATCCAGGACGCGCGCGGCCCGGACTAGAAGGCGCCGATCGCCTCGCGCGCGATGCGGTCCTGCTCGAGCATGTGCGCGGTCGGGTAGCCCTCGCTGGGGCTCGCCCGCCACGGCCGACCGACGTAGCGCAGGTCGACCTCGGCCGGCAGCCCTTCCTCCAGGCGGTGCCGGATCGCGCGCCACGCCCCCATGTTCTGCGGCTCCTCCTGGCTCCAGACGACCTCGGTGATCGACGGGTAGCGCGAGAGCAGCTCGTCGTAGGTCGCGACCGGGAAAGGATAGAGCTGCTCGAGCCTGGCCACGGCGACGCCCTCTGAAGCGCCGAAGGCCTCGTGGCCGATGATGTCGTAGTAGACCTTTCCGGAGCAGAAGACGAGCCGCGAGATCTCGCGTTTCTCGTCCGCGTCGAGGCGCGGGTCGTCGATGATCGCCCGGAACCCGCCCTCGCTCAGCTCCTGGAGGTGCGATGTCGCCTCCTTGTGCCTGAGGAGGCCCTTCGGCGTCAGCACGACGAGCGGGCGGCCCTTGGGGTGCAGGGCCTGCCTGCGCAGGAGATGGAAGTACTGCGCGGCCGTCGACGGGTTGACGACGCGGATGTTCTCCTGGGCGGCGAGCTGCATGAACCGCTCGAGCCGCGCGCTCGAGTGCTCGGGCCCGTTGCCCTCGTACCCGTGCGGCAGCAGGAGCGTGAGCCGCGTGCTCTGCGTCCACTTCGAAAGCCCGGAGACGACGAACTGGTCGATCACGACCTGAGCCGAGTTCACGAAGTCGCCGAACTGCGCCTCCCAGAGGACGAGCGCACGCGAGACCGCCACGGAGTAGCCGTACTCGAACCCGAGCGCGCCGGTCTCGGAGAGCGGCGAGTTGTAGACCTGGAACGGGGCCCGCGAGGTCGGCAGGTGCTCGATCGGCGCGTACTTCTCACCCGTCACGTAGTCGTGGAGCACCAGGTGCCGGTGCGAGAACGTCCCGCGCTCCGTGTCCTGGCCGGTGAGCCGCACCGGCGTGGCGCCGGCGAGGAGGCTCCCGAAGGCGAGGCCCTCCGCCTGCGCCCAGTCGATGCCCCCCTGCTCGCCGAGCGTATCCCGCCTGCGCTCGAGCGCCTTCGCGAGCTTCGGGTGCACCGTGAAGCCCTCGGGCACCTGGAGCAGGCGCTCGTTCAACTCCTCGAGCTGCTCGGCCGGCACCGCCGTCTCGAGCCGCGTGTCGGCGCCGCGGCCGATGCGGCGCTCCTTGCGGCGGGCGCCGGTGGCGAACGACGCCTTCAGCTCCTCGTGGACAGAGCGCATGCGCTCCTGCACCTCGTGCATGAAGGCCTCGACCTCCTCCGGCGTGACGAGGCCGTCCTCGACGAGCTTCCGCGCGTACTGCTCGCGGACCGCGGGGTGCTCCTCGATGAGCTTGTACATGAGCGGCTGGGTGTAGCTCGGCTCGTCGCCCTCGTTGTGGCCGAAGCGCCGGTAGCCGACGAGGTCGACGACGACGTCGTGCCGGAACCGTGCCCGGAAGGCCATGGCCAGCCGGATCGCCGAGACGGCCGCCTCCGGGTCGTCGGCGTTCACGTGCACGATCGGCGTGTCGAATCCCTTGGCCAGGTCGCTCGAGTAGCGGGTCGAGCGGCCCTCGTCGGGATCGGTCGTGAACCCGACCTGGTTGTTGGCGATGATGTGCAGGGTCCCGCCCGTCCTGTAGCCGGCCAGCTCCTGGAGGTTGAGCGTCTCGGCCACGACACCCTGGCCCGGGAAGGCCGCGTCGCCGTGGATGAGGATCGCGAGCGCGGCCGACGGGTCGTGCTCGCCGGCGGGCGAGCTGTGATCGGTCTGCGACGCGCGCGTCTCCCCCTCGACGACCGGGTCGACGAACTCGAGGTGGCTCGGGTTCGAGACGAGCGAAACCGTGACCTCGCCGCTCGGCGTCTCGCGGACGCCCTCGGCGCCGAGGTGGTACTTCACGTCGCCCGAGCCGCTCTCCAGGTCGGCCGAGACGGCTTCGAGGACGCGCTCGCCCTCGAACTCGCGCAGGATCGCGTCGACCTCCCGGCCCACCGTATGGGCGAGCACGTTGAGCCGGCCGCGGTGCGCCATGCCGAGCACGACGCGCCTCGCCCCGTCGTCGGCCGCCAGCTCGATCGCCTCGTCGAGCATCGGGACCATGACGTCGAGCCCTTCGATGGAAAACTGCTTCTGCCCCAGGAAGGCTCGGCGCAGATAGCGCTCGAAGCCCTCGACGTCCGACAGGCGGCTGAGAAGGGCCTTCTTCTCCTCGGGTGCGAACGGGCGCCGGAACGTGCCGGACTCGATCGCTTCGCGCAGCCAGAGCCGCTGCTCGTGGCTCGAGATGTGCTCCAGCTCGAACGCCATCGTCCCGCAGTACGTCTCGCGCAGGACCGGCAGCGCCTCGACCAGCGTCTCCGCCTTGACGTAGAGGCGCAGGACGCTCGCCGGGATGCTGGCCATGAGCTCGGGCGTCAGCCGCGGCTCGAGCCGGTCCGGGTCGAGCGCGGGGTCGCCGGGCGGCTCCGAGCCGAGCGGGTCGAGGCGTGCGGCGAGATGGCCGTGGGTGCGATGCGCCTTGACCAGGGACATCCCCGCCGCGACTCCGCCGAGCAGCAGGCGGTCGGGCGGCGCTTCAGCCTCGCCGGCCGTCACCGCCGGGGCGGCCGCAGGCGCGCCGTTTCCATCGGGCACGCCGTCGGGGTAGAGCTCGCGCAGCCGCCGAAGCAGCGGGAGGTGCTCGAGGAGCGCCTCGGGGTTCGCCTCGAAGAGGGCCCGCCACTGCGGATCCACCGACTCGGGAGCAGCGAGGTAGTCGGCGAAGAGCTCCTCGACGAAGCCGGTGTTCAGATCGTCAATCTGCTCGCGTTCCACGCCCTTGAAATGAGGATAGCGACTGGGACGATTCGCGCTTCGGTAAGCGGGTAAGCTTCACAAAATGAAGCGCGCTCGCACGGCCGACCCGTACCGCGACCTCGACGTCATCGACTCGCGCGGGCCGCGCTTCAACCAGGCGACGATCGGGCTGCTCGCTCTGGTGTCCGTGGTCACGGGCTGGTGGCCGCTCCTGGCCATCCTCGCCCTCCAGCTCGCGGTCGGCCTCGCGTTCGGCCGGCGGTACTGCCTCCCGTGCCTCGCCTACTTCGAGCTCGTGCAGCCGCGCTTCGGCGAGGGGCCGATCGAGGACGCCAGGCCGCCGCGCTTCGCGAACATGGTCGGCGTCGTCGTCCTCGGCTCGGCGTCCATCGCGCACGCGGTCGGGCTGACGACGCTCGGCTGGGCGCTGGCTCTGCTGGTGGCCGGCCTCGCCCTGCTCGCCGCCGCCACGGGCCTGTGCGCCGGCTGCGAGATCTACCGCATCGGCGCACGCCTGCGCGGGATCCGCTCCCATCGCCTCGACCGGGTCGAGCTCGCTGACTTCGGCCTCTCGCCGAACGGCGAGGTCGTGCTCCAGTTCACGCACCCGCTCTGCAGCGACTGCCGCGCACTCGAGGAGCGCTTCCGCGCCGAGGGCCGGCACGTGGTCACGGTCGACGTCTCGAAGAAGCCTGACCTCGCGCGCAAGTACGGCGTCGCGCTCGTCCCGACGGCCGTGGCCGTCACGGGGAGAGGCGCTGTGCTGGCCCGCCTGGCGGGATGATCGTCAGGCCCGAGGCGACCGTCCTGCGGCCGCCCACGTCGTAGATCACGTCCACCGAGTCGTTCTTCCGGTAGGTGCCGGCAACGCCGAAGAACATGCTCGCCCAGCGCCAGAGGCCGAGCCTGCCCTCGCGCGCGAGCGGCTTCGAGAAGCGCAGCGTCCCGCCCGAGACGACGTAGTCGGCGCCCTCCTGCTGCCGGACGCCGTTCACGAAGACCTCGACCGGCCCCGTCGCGTCGGGTGGGAGCTGTACGAGCCAGGCGTCGTCCATCGGACGAAGCCTAGTTCGTGCTCCCGGCTCCTCGAAATGGAGCGAGGAAGCCGGGGAACATGGGGGAAACAAGTTCCCCCATGAGCTCCCCTCGGCGCGCGAAAACCTCTCCCAGCTTCCGGCGATGCCGATCCGGGGCTCCTCCTCGCCGCTGAGGAGGTACCCCGTCAGCACTCACTGAACCACATTTTGGGGGATTTTCAACTCCCCCGAAAGAGTGACTTTTGTGCCGAAGCCTTCCCGCGCACGGGCCGAATAGAATCGCACCGGCTATGCGGAGGAAGCCTGCCGTCATCGCCGCGCTCGCGGCGCTCGCACTCGCGTCCGCGCCGGTCGCCCTGGCGGCGGACCCCGGCTTCGGGCCGCCGTCCACCGGCAGCGACAGCGGCGAGGCCATCCGCTGGCTCTACTGGTTCGTCTTCGCGATCTGCGCGGTCGTGTTCGTCGCGGTCGAGACGGCCCTGATCCTCTTCGTGATCCGCTTCCGGCGGCGGGGCACGACCTCGCCCGACGCCGAAGGGCCGCAGATCCACGGCAACACGCGTGTGGAGATCATCTGGACGGTCATCCCCGCGGTCATCCTCGCCGGGATCGCGATCGTCGTCCTCGCCCGCTCCTCGGCGGTCCAGGCGACGGGAGGCGACCGGTCGGACGAGCTCGTCATCCGCGTCGAGGGCCACCAGTTCTACTGGCAGTACGTCTACCCGGACGGGCAGATCTCGCTGGACACGCTCGTGCTGCCGGTCGACCGGCAGGTCAAGCTCGAGCTCGTCTCCTACGACGTGATCCACAGCTGGTGGGTGCCCGAGATCACTGGGAAGCGAGACGCCATCCCGGGCAGGACGAACACGCTCAGCTTCCGGCCCAACCGGGAGGGGACGTTCGAGGGCCAGTGCGCCGAGCTCTGCGGGATCCTCCACGCGGTCATGCCGACCACCGTGGAGGTGGTCTCCGAGACCGAGTACGCAGACCGCCTCACCCTGCTCAGCGGACAGGACCAGCCCGGCGCCACGCAGCTCGCCCTCGGCCGGGAGTCCTGGGATCGCGTCTGCGCCAAGTGCCATGGCCTGTCCGGCGAGGGGGACATCGGCCCGCCGATCGCCCAGAACGCCACGCTCGTGGACGTCGATGCGTTGACGGAGCTCCTGGACGATGGCCTCGACTCGCCCAACTTCCGAGACCTACATGCCGCCGGTCGGCCGCGGTTGGCCGGAGTTCCAGGTGCAGGCGCTGATCGCCTACATCCAATCGAACGAGCTCCTGGCCGCGCCGCAGCAGCCCGAGCAGGACGGTGAGGGCTAGTGGCCGTTCGCACCGAGGCCGTCGCCCCCACCTGGCGCGAAGGCCGCGTCACCGGCTGGCTGACGACCGTCGACCACAAGCGGATCGGGATCCTCTACCTCGTCACGTCGTTCTTCTTCTTCTTCGCGGCTGGGCTGATGGCGCTCCTCATGCGCACGCAGCTCGCGCAGGCGGACCAGGACTTCATCACCCGGAACGACTACAACCAGCTCTTCACGATGCACGGGACGGCGATGGTCTTCCTCTTCGTCGTCCCGATCCTCGCGGGCTTCGGCAACTACCTCGTCCCGCTCATGATCGGCGCGAAGGACATGGCCTTCCCGCGCCTGAACGCGCTCTCCTACTGGCTCTTCCTGCTCGGCGGCCTCGTCATGCTCTCGAGCTTCTTCGCCGACGGCGGCGCGGCCAACTCCGGCTGGACGGCCTATTCGCCGCTCTCGACTGACGAGTTCAGCCCGACGACCGGCCAGGACTTCTGGATCCTCGGCCTCCACCTGACCTCGCTCTCGTCGCTCGCGGGCGCGATCAACTTCATCGTCACGATCCACAACATGCGCACGCCGGGGATGACGTGGATGCGCATCCCGCTCTTCGTCTGGTCGATCGAGGCTTACGCCGTGCTGCTCGTGCTCGTCCTGCCGGCCATCTCGGCTGCCGTGACGATGCTCCTCCTCGACCGCCAGGGAGTGACGTCGTTCTTCGAGGGCGACAACGGGCCCGTGCTCTGGCAGCACATGTTCTGGTTCTTCGGCCACCCCGAGGTCTACATCATGGTGCTGCCTGCGATGGGGATGCTCTCCGAGATCATCCCGGTCTTCTCGCGGAAGCCGATTTTCGGCTACAAGGCGATCGCCTTCTCGACGATCGGCATCGCCTTCGCGAGCATGCTCGTCTGGGCGCACCACATGTTCACGATCGGGATGGCGGAGCCGCTCCAGTGGTGGTTCATGGCCACTTCGCTGACCGTCGCCGTGCCGACGGCGATCAAGATCTTCAACTGGCTCGCGACCCTGTGGCGCGGCAACCTCTGGCTCCAATCGCCGCTCCTCTTCTGCCTCGGCTTCATCGCGCTCTTCACGATGGGCGGCCTCTCCGGGGTCATGCTCGCCGCCTATCCGGTGGATTACGCCGTCCACGACTCGTACTACGTCGTCGCGCACTTCCACTACGTGCTCTTCGGCGGGACCGTCTTCGGGATCTTCGCCGGGACCTATTACTGGTTCCCCAAGATCACAGGCCGCATGTACGACGAGCGGCTCGCCAAGACGCACTTCTGGCTCATGTTCGTGGGCTTCAACGCCGCGTTCCTCCCGCAGCACATGCTCGGCCTCATGGGGATGCCGCGTCGCGTCTACACGTACGACCGGGGCGGGCTCTTCGAGTGGTACAACCTCATCTCGACCCTCGGGTCATTCCTCATGGCGATCTCGCTGCTGGTCTTCCTCTGGAACGCGACGAAGAGCTGGCGCAGCGGACCGCGGGTCGGCAACGACCCGTGGCGTGGGGACACGCTCGAGTGGTACACGACGTCGCCCCCGCCCGCCTACAACTTCGACAAGGTCCCCTACGTGTCGAGCCCGCGCCCGTTGCGCGACCTGCGGCGCCGGATCGGGGGGCTGCAGGAATGACCGCGCGCCCCGGCCCGTGGCTGCGACTGACCGCGCTCGCCGGCACCGTCGGCGTGGCAGTTGTGGTGGCGACCGGCGCGTGGGGGCTCGCCCACGACGTCGCCGCGCACGTGACGCTCGCGCTCCTGGCGGCGACCGTGCTGGCCGCCCGGCTGGCCCACCCCGACCGGCCCGAGCTCCTCGTCTCGGCGGGGACGTCGTTCGTGCTCTTCTCCGGCGCCGGCCTGGCCGCGCTCGCCGGAGCACCCGCCTGGCTCCACGTCACGCTGGGCGCGGCCGCCCTGGTGGCGGCGTCGGTGGCCGCGGCGATCTCTTTCCGGGGCGGGACGCGCGTGCCGGCCGGATCGTGGCGCGACTACCTGACCCTGACGAAGCCGCGGATCATGGTGCTGCTCCTCATCACCGGCGCGGGCGGCATGATCGTCGGCGCCGGCGGGCTCCCGTCGGCCGGGCTCGCTCTCGCCACGCTGGGCGGGCTCGCGCTGGCCTGCGGCGGCGCGAGCGCGCTCAACCACGTCCTCGACCGCGACATCGACACGCACATGAAGCGCACCGCGAGCCGGCCCGTCGCCTCGGGCCGCGTGCCGCCCGAGCGGGCGCTCGAGTTCGGCCTCGCCCTCTCCGCGCTCTCCTACGTCGTCCTCACGAGCTTCGTCAACGTCCTCGCCGCGCTCCTGGCGCTCGCGGGGAACCTGTTCTACGTCCTCGTCTACACCCGCTGGCTGAAGCGGACGACGCCGCAGAACATCGTCATCGGCGGGGCGGCAGGCGCGGTGCCGCCGCTCGTCGGCTACTCGGCCGCGACCGGGAACCTGACCCTGGTCGCGCTGGCGCTCTTCCTGATCGTCTTCTTCTGGACGCCTCCGCACTTCTGGGCGCTCGCGCTCCTGATCAAGCGCGACTACGCCGAGGCCGGCATCCCGATGCTTCCCGTCGTCCGCGGCGAGCGTGAGACGACGCGCTCGATCGTCGTCTACTCGTTCGTCCTCGTCGCGGTCACGCTCCTGCCGGTGCTGGGGCGGACGCTCGGGGCCGTCTACCTCGTCTCTGCACTCGTCCTCGGGCTCCTCTTCATCGCCCTCGCGCTTGCGCTCCAGCGCCAGACGACGCCGGCCCGCGCACGGCGCCTGTTCAGCTACTCGCTCGCGTACCTCGCGCTGCTCTTCGTCGCCATGGCGATCGACCCGGTGATCGTGGGCTGATGGATCCCGAGCTGAGCCGCAAGAACCTCAAGCTCGGGCTGATCCTGCTCGGGATCGCGCTCGTCCTGCTCGCCGGCTCGGTCGCCGTCGCGGTGATCTACGACGCCGTCGCCTGATCCGTACCGGGCGTTCCTCGCGGTTCCGGAGGAGCGGCCGGAGGGCATCGCACTTGCCGTCAAGGACCTGATCGACACCGCTGGGCTCGTGACGACCTACGGGTCGGCGATCTACCGCGACCACGTGCCGGAGCGCTCGGCGCCGTGCGTGACGACGCTCGAGGCGGCGGGCTATGCGGTGGTGGGCAAGACGAACCTGCACGAGTTCGCCTACGGCATCACCTCGGACAATCCGCACTTCGGCGCCGTCGTCAACCCGCTCGACGCGGGCCGGATCCCGGGCGGGTCGAGCGGCGGGAACGGCGCCGCCCTCGCCGCGGGCCTCTGCGAGGTCGCGCTCGGGACGGACAGCGCGGGCTCGATCCGCCTCCCCGCCGCCTGCTGCGGCGTCGTCGGCTTCAAGCCGACGTGGGGCCTGGTCTCCGCCGACGGCGTCTTCGCGCTCGCACCCAGCTTCGACACGGTCGGGCCGATGGCGCGCTCGGTCTCGGCCTGCGCGGCCACGATGAGCGCGCTGGCCGGGCTTGCCCGGTCCCCTGCCGGGAACGTGCGCGCCGCCCTCGCCTGGACGGAGCTCGCCGACCCGCTCGTCCGCGCCCGCGTGGAAGAGGCCGCGGCGCTGCTCCCGGACGTCGAGCACGTGGACTTCCCAGTCCCCGGCGACCTCAACCCGGCCTTCCAGGTGGAGGCCGCCGAGGTGCACCGCGAGCTCTTTCACCCCGAGCTCTTCGCCCAGCACCCCGGCCTCTATGGGGAGAACGTCCGCCGCAAGCTCGAGGCCGCCTTCGCTGTCGGGGAGGATGCGGTGGCCGCCTCGCTGGCCGAGCGGGAGGCGTACCGCGAGCGTGCACTCGAAGCTCTCGACGGCTTCGACGTCCTCCTGACGCCCACGATGCCCATGGTCGCGCCGCCTGTCGGGATCGGCGATCTCGCCCTGCGCGAGCGCATGGTGTCGCTCACGCGCCCGTTCAACGCCCTCGGCTGGCCGGCGCTCGCCCTCCCGTGCGGCCCAGCCGAAGACGGGCTGCCCGCGTCTCTCCAGATCGCGGCACGTCCAGGCGAGGACGCGCTCGTGCTGGCCGTCGGCGAGGAGATCGAGTCCGCCCTCTCCGAGCGGCGAACCCCGCCCAAGTAACACTGTGTTACTTGGGCGCGGCGGCCTCGTCGGTGAGGACTACGGTCTCCCGTGCGCGCACGCGGGCGGCTGTGAGCGACTCGTCTCCGGCCAGGATGCGGGCGAGGATCTCGCGCTTGTCCTCGCCGCCGACGATGAGCGCGACCAGAGGCTGCGCGTTCAGGTAGGCCAGCGCGAAGGTGATCCGGGGATGCGGCGGCGGCAGGCCCGGCACCGGGATGTAGACGAGCGGGCCGGGGTCGGCGAGCTCCTCGTCGTGGCCCGGGTAGAGCGACGCCGTGTGGCCGTCGTGGCCGACCCCAAGGAGCACGAGGTCGAAGGCCTCCGGGAGCGGGACGTCCAACGAGCGCAGCGGGTGGATCTGGCTCCCGGGAATCTCGACGCGGGAGAGCAGCGCCTCGCGGGCCATGCGCTCGTTCGAGTCCGGGTGATCGGGCGGCACCTCCCGCTCGTCGCTCCACCACACGTGCCAGGACGGCCAGTCGAGCTCCATCTCGGCGAGCCGCTCGTAGACAACGCGCGGCGTCGAGCCGCCGGTGAGCGCGATGCGGAACGGGCTCCGTCCTCGCGACCGCTCCGCGATCCAGCCGGCGGCGAGCCCAGCTAGGTCGGGTCCGGCGAGAAGCTCCGTACGGCCTCCTCGTAGACCCGGTCACGCCCGAAGACCTCGAGCTCGTCCGAGAGCAGATCGCTCGACGTCTTCGGCTCGACGCGTCGGGGTAGGGCCTCGCGCCCGTCGACCGCGACGAGCTCGACCTCACCGGCGGGCTCGTGCTCGAGCCGCACGTCGCGGCCGAGCCGCGCGGAGAGCCAACCCTGGAGGAGGAGCGCCTCCGGCTCGGGCCCCGCCACGCGGATCACCTCGGCCTCGGCGACGTCCGGCCAGAGGTCCGCGACGGCGGCACGCCATGCGAGCGTCCGCGCCCAGGCGATGTCGGACACCGCAACGCGGTCGAAGAGCGCAGGCAGTCGGCCGAAGTCGGCCCGGACGTCCGTCCATTCCCGCGCGTCGACGACGAGGCGGTCGACGACACCCAGCATCTGGTCGAGCTCCCCGCTGTCGAACGGCAGCGGGCCGCGCCAGCGCAGGAACGCCGGCAGGTCGCTGACGAGCAGGGGCGTCACGACGCTCGCCGGAGCGGCGGCGCGCTTCCCGCACAGCCTGATCGAGATGACCTCGGAGCAGACCTCCTTCTCGTGGCCGCCGCGGACGAAGCAGCGGAAGTCGACTTCGCCCTGGAGCTCGTCCTCGGACGCGTCCGGGCAGGGGAAGAGGAGGATCGTGCGCGACGGGTGCCGCTCGGCCAGGCCGGAGAGCGTGCCTTTCGCCTGCTCGGCCCAACGCTCCGGCACCCAGGCGATGTGCGTCATCACGCTCGTGCGCAGGAGCGGGGCGGCGTCGGGGCCCGTCGACGCGTCGCGGAGCTGGCCGAGCTCGCGCTCGATCTCGCGGATGCTGCCCAGGGCTACCGGCACGGCGTCAGTGCCTCCGCCAGGAGCGGCCGTCGCGGTGGAGGAGCTCGTCGGCGGCGCGCGGCCCCCAGGTCCCGGCCGCGTAGTTCGGGAAGTGCGGCCGGTCGCGGCGCCACGGGGCCACCATCGCATCGACGATCGCCCACTGCTCCTCGACCTCGTCGGCACGCGTGAACAGCGTCGCGTCGCCGAGCAGACAGTCGAGGATCAGGCGCTCGTAGGCCTCCGGCAGCCCGACACGGAATGCGCCGCCGTAGAGGAAGTCCATGTGCACCGTGCGGATCGAGAGCCCCTGCCCCGGCACCTTCGCGCCGATGGCGAGCGAGACGCCCTCGTCCGGCTGGATGTGGATGAGGAGCACATTCGGACGCAGCGGCGACTCGAGGTCGACCTCGAAGGGCGGGTGCGGAGCCCGCTTGAACTGGATCGCGATCGTCGTCTCGCGCCGCGCCAGCCGCTTGCCGGTGCGGATGTAGAACGGCGTGTCGGCCCAGCGCCAGTTGTCCACGTACAGCTTGGCGGCAACGTAGGTCTCGGTCTGCGAGTCGGGCGCGACGCCCTCCTCGCGGTACCCGGGCACCTCCTCGCCCTCGATGTAGCCGCTGCCGTACTGACCCCGCACCACATGCTTGGGACCCGGCGTGTGCAGGGCCTTGAGGACCTTGACCTTCTCGTTCCGCACCGACTCCGCCGCGAAGTCGATCGGCGGCTCCATGGCCGTGAGCGCGACGAGCTGGAGCATGTGGTTCTGGACGACGTCCCGAATCGCACCCGCCTTCTCGTAGAAGCCCGCCCGCCCCTCGAGGCCGAGCGACTCGGCCACGGTGATCTGCACGTGGTCGATGAACTGCCGGTTCCAAATCGGCTCGAAGATGCCGTTCGCGAACCGCAGGACCAGCATGTTCTGGACGGTCTCCTTGCCCAGGTAGTGGTCGATGCGGAAGATCTCCTTCTCGTCGAAGTAGGTGCGGAGGAGCGCGTTCAGCTCCTGCGCGCTCGTGAGGTCGTAGCCGAACGGCTTCTCGACGACGAGGCGCGTCCAGCCGCCTGCGGCACGGCGGCGGCCCATCGCCGTCACGATGTCGTCGAAGGCCTCGGGCGGGACGGCGAGGTAGTAGACGCGGTTCCCGGCGGTCCCGTGCGTCTCGTCGAGGTCGGTGAGAGCGGCGACGAGCTCTTCCTCTCCGCCCTCGATGCCGAAGTTCGCCGCCACGTAGTGGAGCCCGTCGGCGAGGCGCTCCCAGACGTCCGTGCGGAACTCGTCGCGCGCGTGCTCGATCACCGCCTGGCGCATGCGCTCACGGAACTCGTCGGCCGTCATCTCCGTGCGGGAGACGCCGACGACGCCGAAGCTCTCGGGGAGCAGGTGCCGGAACGCGAGCGCGTAGAGGGCCGGCATCACCTTGCGCTGCGTGAGATCGCCTGAGGCCCCGAAGATCGTCAGGGCGCACGGCTCCGGCGGCCGCCGCATGCGGAGGCCCTCGAGCAGCGGGTTCTCGGCGACCTCCGTCACTCGGCCGCCTTCGCCTTCGCGGCCTCGACGGCGTGGCCGCCGAACTGGTTGCGGAGGGCCGCGTTCACCTTGGCCGCGAACGATTCGTCCTGGCGCGAGGAGAAGCGTGCGAAGAGGGAGAGCGCGAGCACCGGAACGGGCACCGCGGCCTCGACCGCCTCGTGCACGGTCCAGCGGCCCTCGCCCGAGTCCTCCACGTAGCCACGGATCTCCTCCAGGCCGGGATCGGCCTGCAGCGCGCGGTCGAGGAGCTCGAGCAGCCAGCTGCGGACGACCGAGCCGTGCTGCCAGAGCGCTGCGAGCTGCTGGAGGTCGAGCTCGAAGTCGGGGATGCCCTGGAGGAGCTCGAAGCCCTCGGCGTAGGCCTCCATGAGCCCGTACTCGATGCCGTTGTGGACCATCTTCACGAAGTGGCCCGCGCCCGAAGGGCCGACGTGGGCGTAGCCGCCTTCCGGAGCGAGGGTGGCGAGCGCGGGCTCCACGGCCTGGAACGCGCTCTCGTCGCCGCCGGCCATGATGCAGTAGCCCTCGGTGAGGCCCCAGATGCCGCCCGAGACCCCCGCGTCGAGGAAGCTCACGCCCTTGGCTTTCGCCTGCCCGGCGCGGCGCATGGAGTCGCGGAAGTTCGAGTTGCCGCCGTCGACGACCGTGTCGCCGTCTTCGAGCAGCGGCAGGAGCGTTTGAAACGCCTTCTCCGTCGGGTCGCCGGACGGGATCATCAGCCAGACGACCCGGGGCTGCTCGAGCTTCGTCGCCAGCTCGACCAGGGAGTCGGCCGTGCGCTCCGGCGCGGTGCGGGCGTAGGTCTCCACCTCGTGCCCGCCCCCGCGCAGGCGCTCAACCATGTTGGCCCCCATGCGGCCGAGGCCGACCATTCCGAGCTTCATAGCGCCTCCAGGTCGTCGAGTGTCACGCGAACGATAGGGCGTCCCCGCTCCGCCAGGGCGGCCAGGTCCCCCTCGGCCTGCGCCTGGATGAGCGTGCGGAAGCCGAACGGCCTCCCGGGGATCGAAAGCTCGTCACCCGGGTCGTCCACGACCTGGACGAAGCGCCCGGTCGGAGGGCCGCCCTTGTGGAGCTGGCCGGTCGAGTGCAGATAGCGGGGCCCGAGGCCGACCGTGACGACGCAGCCGGTGGCCCTCGCCCGCTCGACGAGCGGCGTCAGCTCCGCCTCGCGCTCGGGGTCGATGAAGGCCAGGACGGCGATGTAGTCGCCGGGCCGCGCCCCAGCGAGCAGCTCCTCGACCGCCCCCGTCCCCTCTGGACGCGTCCCGGTGCCAGGCACTTGGCCGTGGCCGGAAAGGACCTCGAGGGTGCGATCCTTCGCCTCCTGCACGTTCGGCTGGTCGAACGGGTTGATCTCGAGGATCGCCCCGGCGACCGCGGTGGCGAACTCCCAGCGATAGAGCTCGGCGCCCAGGTCGCCCACGCCGCCGATCCCGACGTCGCGTGGCTGGCGATCCGCGCCCTCGGACGACTCGCCGGGCGCCGGGACGAGGCCCTTGCCCTCCTTGCCGGTCGACTCGGCGAGCAGCTGCTCCAGCCAGAGCCCGAAGCCGTTCGCCTCCGGAACGACGACCTTGTCGCGCCCCTCGAGCCAGGCGTGCCCGAGCGCAAGCCCGAGCTCGAGGCCCGGGATTCCGGTCGGTCCGGCACGCCTCCTGCATCTCGGTCGCGCCTGTCCATGAGCTGCTCGACGTCGAGGCCTATGAGCGCCCCGGGGACGAGCCCGAACGGCGAGAGCGCCGAGTAGCGACCGCCGATCGTCGGCTCTCCCCAGACGACGGCCGCGAAGCCTCGCTCGCGTCCGAGCGCCTCGAGCTCGGAGCCGGGGTCGGTGATCGCCGCGAACGTGCGCCCCTTGCGCCAGAAGTAGTCGAGGTGGCAGCGCGTCTCGAGCGTCGTCCCGGACTTCGAGGAGACGACGAAGAGCGTGTCGTCGGGGTCGATGCGCTCCTCAAGAGCGCGCACGGCCGCCGGGTGCGTGCTGTCGAGGACATGGAAGGACTCCGTCCCCATCTCCTGCCGCATGACCACGGGCGCCAGGCTGGAACCGCCCATGCCTAGAAGCACGCAGCTCGAGACGTCGAGCTCGTGGAGCTTCCCGAGCTCCTCCTGCATCTGGTCGCGCGGGTAGCGCGACGGCTCGTCGAGCCAGCCCAGCCAGCGGGCCTCGTCGCTCCCCGTCCAGAGCGACGCGTCGCGCGCCCAGATCCGCTCGACGAGCTCGGCGGCCTCGACGGGCGGCATGACTACGCCGGGATCAGCTCGCCGGACTTGGCCCGGATGCCTTCGCGGAGCTCGTCGAAGGAGTCGGAGAACTTCTCGACGCCCTCGCGCTCGAGCGTGGCGGTCACTTCGTCGTAGCTGACTCCGGCCGCTTCCAGGTCCTCGAAGACCTGCTTCGCCTCGTCGATGCCCTGCTCGAGCGTGAGCGCGACAAGCCCGTGATCCTGGAAGGCCGCGACCGTCTCGAGCGGCATCGTGTTCACGGTCTCGGGGCCGATCAGCTCCTCGACGTACATGACGTCGCGGTAGGCCGGGTTCTTGGTCGACGTCGAGGCCCAGAGCGGCCGCTGGGTGGTCGCGCCCCTGTCCGCGAGCGCCTGCCAGCGCTCGCCGGAGAAGATCTCCTTGTAGCGCTCGTAGGCGAGCTTGGCGTTGGCGATCGCCAGCTTGCCCTTGAGTTCGTCGTGACCGCCGATCTCGTCGAGCCGCCGGTCGGCCTCCGTGTCCACGCGGGAGACGAAGAAGCTCGCAACGGAGGCGACCTTCGACGGGTCGCCGCCGGACTCGACCAGGCGCTCGAGACCCCGGACGTAGGCCTCGGCCACCGCCGCATAGCGCTCGAGGGAGAAGATCAGCGTGACGTTGATCGAGCGCCCGCGGGAGATCATCTCCTCGATCGCGGGCAGGCCCGGCTCGGTCGCCGGAATCTTGACGAACAGGTTCGGCCGGTCGATGAGCTCGTGCAGGCGCTGGGCCTCGGCGATCGTCGCCTCGGTGTCGAACGCCAGCGTGGGGTCGACCTCGATCGAGACGTAGCCGTCCTGGCCGCCCCCGCCGTCCCAGACCTTTCGGAGCAGGTCGCATGCCTCGGCGATGTCCTTCGCGGCGAGGCGGATGAAGAGCTCCTTCGGGTCGCGCTCCTCCTGGAGCTCCGCACGAAGCTGGTCGTCGTAGGCGTCGCCCTCGGCGAGCGCCTTCTGGAAGATGGTCGGATTGGAGGTGACGCCGACGACGGCGTCCTCCTCCATCAGGCGCGCAAGCTTGCCGGAACGCAGCATCTCGCGCGAGAGGGTGTCGAACCAGACGCTCTGGCCGAGCGCCGAAAGCTGGTGCAAGCGGGACTGTGTCATGTGGTGCCGTCCTTCCCGGTCGGCGGGGTTTCCACCCCTACCGTAGCGCGGCAGCGCGTACCAGCTTGCGGGCCGCGTCCGCGATGTGCTCGGCGTCGATGCCGGCGGCGGCGAGAAGCTCTCCGGGCTTGCCCGACCCGGGCATCCCTGCGACTGCCAGGATCTCGACCTTCGGGCGCTCGTCGAGGCTCGCCAGGCAGGCGAGGACGGCTTCGCCGAGCCCGCCTTCGGGCCAGTGGTCCTCGACCGTCAGGATCGCCCCGGTCGCCTCGGCGGCGGCCGACAGCCCGGCGGCGTCGATCGGCTTCACGGAGTAGCAGTCGACGACCCGCGCGGAGATCCCCTCGTCCGCAAGGGCCTGCGCCGCGGAGAGCGCCTCGTGGAGGGTGATGCCCGCCGCCACGATCGTCACATCGTCCTCGTCGGTGGCCCGAACGACACGGCTGCCGCCGACGGGGAAGTCCTCGTCGGCCTCGTAGATCACGGGTGTCGCGCCGCGGGTCGTCCGCAGATAGCTGATGCCCTCGCGCTCCGCCATCGCGGCGACGAGCTTCGCCGTCTGGTTGGCGTCGCACGGATAGAGCACGGTGCTGCCGCCGACCGCGCGCATCATCGCCAGGTCCTCGAGCGCCATCTGCGAGGGCCCGTCCTCCCCGATGGAGACGCCGGCATGCGACCCGCTGATCGCGATCGTGGCGCGGCTGACGGCGGCCATGCGGACGAAGTCGTACGCGCGCGTGAAGAAGGCCGCAAAGGAGGAAGCAAACGGCTTCCAGTCGCGCACCTGCATCCCGACCGCGGCAGCGACGAGCTGCTGCTCGGCGATGTACATCTCGAAGAACCTCTCGGGGTGCGCGGCGGCGAAGATCTCTGCGTGGGTCGAGTTCGACACCTCGCCGTCGAGGGCGACGACACGTCCGTCCGCGGCGCCGACCGCCGTGAGCGCGTCGCCGTAGGCCTTGCGGGTCGCCACCTCCTCGCCCAGCTCGTAGCTCGGGAGCTCGAGGGCCCCCGTCGGGAAGACGTGCGGCTCGGCGGGCTCCGGCTTGGCAACGTCGACCTCGAGGTCGCGGATGCCGCCGAGCTCCTCGATGGCCTCCTCGGGGTCGTCGAGCGCCTTCCCGTGCGCGCCCTCCTTGTCCTCCACCGCCTTGACGCCCTTCCCCTTCAGGGTCTTGGCGACGATCACGGTCGGGCGCCCCTCGATCTCGAGCGCCTCCGCGTAGGCCTTGTCGATCGCCTCCACGTCGTGCCCGTCGATCGCGATCGCGTGGCAGCCGCACGCCTCGGCCCGGCGCGTGTACGAGTCGAGGTCCCAGCCGTGCATGGTCTCGCCGCGCTGGCCGAGCCGGTTGACGTCGATGATGGCGACCAGGTTGTCGAGCTCGGCGTAGGACGCGTGCTCGAAGGCCTCCCACATCGAGCCTTCGGCCATCTCGCTGTCACCGCAGAGGGCCCAGACGCGGTACGGGATCCGGTCGAGGCGCTTGCCCGCCAGGGCGACGCCGACGGCGATGGGCAGCCCCTGCCCCAGTGAGCCGGTCGCCACGTCGACCCAGGGGAGGATCGGCGTCGGGTGCCCCTCGAGCCTGCTGCCGAACTGGCGGAAGGTCAGGAGCTCCTCGTCGTCGATCGCTCCGACCGCCTTGTAGATCGAGTAGAGGAGCGGCGAGGCGTGCCCCTTCGAGAAGATCAGGTGGTCGTTCGCGGGGTTCTTCGGGTCGTCGAAGTCGCAGCGGAGGTACTTGTCGATCAGGACGGCCATGAGGTCGGCCGCCGACATCGAGGACGTCGGGTGCCCCGACTTCGTGACCGCGGCCGCGCGCACGGAATCGACCCTCAGCTGCTGCCCGAGCTCGCTCCAGCGCTCCGAATCGCTCATACCGGCCATCCTAACCTGAGCCTCCCCGCGTCCCGGTGGTTCACACGTGCGTGCGACCATACGGGCGTGGCGGTCGCGATCGCATCCAACCTGCGCAAGGAGTTCGCCGGCGACGTGCTCTTCGACGGCGTCTCGTTCAAGCTCGAGCGGCGGGACCGTCTGGCGCTTGCCGGGCCCAACGGCGCCGGCAAGACGACGCTCCTGCGGATGCTCATGGGCGAGACGTCGATCGAGGGTGGCGAGCTCATCCTCGAGAAGGGCACGCGTATCGCCCTCCACGACCAGCGGCCGCCCCTCGACAGGGAGCTGACGCTGCGCGAATACGTCCTCTCGGGCGCCTCGGACCTGCTCGCCACCGAGGCTGAGCTCGCTCGCCTGGAGGAGGCCATGGCCGGCGGAGCGGCCGACCAGGCGACGCTCGGCGCCTACGCGCGGGCGCAGGCGCGGCTGGAGCACGCAGGCGGCTACGCGTGGCGCGACCACATGGGCGCCGTCGCGCGCGGCCTCGGCTTCCGCGAGGAGGACTTCGACCGCAGCCTGAAGACGTTCTCGGGCGGCGAGATCACGCGCGCCTCGCTCGCGCGCTCGCTCGCGGGAGACCCTGACCTGATCCTCCTCGACGAGCCGACGAACCATCTCGACGTCGCCAGCCTCGAGTGGCTCGAGCGCGAGCTCGCCTCCCTCGACGCGGCCTGCGTGATCGTCGCCCACGACCGCTGGTTCCTGGAGGCCGTCACGAACGCGACGCTCGAGCTCGAGGCCGGCCGCGCCACGTACTTTCCCGGGCCCGTGGCACGTCTGGCGGCTGGAGAAGGCCCAGCGGGCCGTGCACGCGCAGAAGACCGCCGACCGCGTCGCGGTCGACATCGCGCGCCTCGAGCGCTTCGTGGCCCGCTTCCGATACAAGAAGAACAAGGCCAAGCAGGCTCAGGCCAAGCTGACGCAGATCGGGCGCCTGACGAAGGAACGCAACGAGGCCAGCGCCGAAGCCGACCTGCTCACGCGACGGACTCGCTCGCTCGGCTTCGACTTCGGCGAGCCCAAGCGGAGCGGCCGCGACGTCCTCGTCCTCGAGGGCGAAGAGGTCTCCGTTCCGGGCCGGTTGCTCCTGAGCGACGTGAACCTTGCCCTCGAGCGCGGCGACCACGTCGCCCTCGTGGGCCCGAACGGCAGCGGCAAGACGACGCTGCTCGAGCAGGCCGTCGCCGGTGACTTCAAGCTCGGTCACGGCGTCGAGGTCGGCTACTTCTCGCAGCACGGCCTCGAGCTGGACGACCGCGGCAGCGTGCTCGACTGCGTCCAGAGAATGACCGGCCTCAACCGCCCTCAGGCGCAGACGCTGCTCGGCCGCTTCCTCTTCTCGGGCTGGGAGGCGCACATGAAGCAGGTGCGCGACCTGTCCGGAGGCGAGCGGAGGCGGCTCGGGCTGGCGATCCTGGTCACCTCGGGCGCCAACCTCCTCCTCCTCGACGAGCCCACCAACCATCTCGACCTCGACTCACGCGAGACGCTCGAGGCCGCACTCGAGGGCTTTCAGGGCACGGTGCTGCTCGTCTCGCACGACCGGGCCCTGATCGACGCCGTCGCCCACCGCACGGCGGCGATCGAGGACGGCACGGTGCGCGTCTACGACGGTGGCTGGGCGGACCTCGTGAAGGCGCGCGAGGAGCGGGATGCGCCGCCGCCTCCGGCCGAGCCGGCGCGCAAGGATGCCCGCGCGCGGCCGACGAAGCCCGGGCGCTCCGCGCCGGACCCGCTGGGCCTCCTCGAGGCGGAGATCGAGGAGAAGGAGGCCGAGGTGGCCGAGCTCGAGCAGAAGCTCGCCGTCGACTGGTCGGACGTCGACACCATCGCCGCGCACGCCCGCGCGCGGGGGGAGCTGACCTCGCTCTTCGAGCGGTGGGAGCGGATGCTCGAGGAGGTCGCAGGGCCGCAGGCCTGACGCTCCGGGCGTCTCAAGCGGGGAGGCCGGATTGCCGACCTCTCCGGGATGACCGCGACCCGGATCCTCGTCGCCATCGCAGCCGTCGCAGCACTCGGGTTCTACGTGGGCCCGTACCGGGACAAGCAGCAGGACGAGGAGCGGCTGGCGAAGATCGCCGGCGTGATTGCCGGGCGGGACGTCGGCATCGCGTGCCCCGGCACGCTCGCCACCCTGACGGAGGTCTCAGCCCATGACGGCTCGGTCGCCTTCACGCCGGACGGGCGGCCGACCGACGAGGCCGAGCTCTCGAGCAGGACCTGCTCGCGCCTGCGCGCGTTCCTCAGCGGCGAGATCGCAGGCCTCGACTGCCTTGCCTCCGGCGCCACCTGTTCGAAGGCGGTGGAGGACGCCGCCGTTGCCGTCAACGTCCTCTCGCATGAAGCCTGGCACCTCGCGGGCGAGCGCAACGAGTCCGTCGCTCAGTGCTACGCGCTCCAGTCGAACGAGGAAACGGCGATCAGGCTCGGCGCGACGCCGGCCGAGGCGCGGGCGATCGCGGACTTCATCGTCCGGCGCGTCCAGCCGGTGCTCCCGCCCGAGTACAAGACGACCGAATGCCGCGACGGCGGGCCGCTCGACCTCGAGCCGGCCCGAACCGGCTGGCCCTAGGCCTTCGGCGCGTCCCCGAAGGTCGCGACGAGCGCCTCGGCGACGACGCGCATCGACTTCCCGGAGACCTGGCTCGCGCGCCGCAGCCGTGCGAACGCGTCCTGCTCGGAAAGCCCGTCGCGCTCCATGAGCAGCCCCTTCGCCTGCTCGACGACCTTGCGCGTGGCGAGCGCCTCCGCCAGCGACTCTGCCTCCTCGCGCAGCGTCGCGAGCTCTTCGTGGCGCGCCCGCGCCGCCGCGATCGCCGGGAGCAGGTCGGTCTCGCGGAACGGCTTGACGAGGTAGCCGAAAACGCCAGCCTCGACCGCGCGCGAGACGAGCTCCTGCTGGCCGTAGGCCGTGAGCATGACGATCGGGATCGGCCGGTCGGCCAGGATGCGGCGGGCCGCCTCGATCCCGTCGAGCCGCGGCATCTTCACGTCGAGGATGGCGAGATCCGGCTTCTCGCGCTCGGCGAGCGCCACCGCCTCCTCGCCGTCGCGGGCCTCGGCGCAGACCTCGAAGCCGGCGCGCTCGAGGATCTCCCGCAGGTCGAGGCGGATGATGGTCTCGTCCTCGGCGACCAGGATCCTCATCACGACCTCCCGCGCACGATCGACCGGGCCGGCCCACTCGGCACACATCCGGCCCGAATCGGAGCGCCACCCGCGCGCCCTGGGGCGCTAGGCTCGAGCCAAGGGACGGGGAGGTGGGTCTCCCACACACGCGCGCGTAACCCAGAGGAAGGGCGGGGGCGGGCCGGAGCGCTCACGAGGCAGGGAAGGCGACCTCCGCGCGCAGGCCGTGGTCGGCGACCAGCGACAGCTCGCCGTCGAGCTCTTCCGTGACGAGGGCGCGCACGATCGAGAGGCCGGTTCCCTCCCTGGTGGCCGCGTCCCACGCCCCGTTGTCGGCGACCGTGAGGAGCACACGGCCGTTGGCGCGGCCGAGCTCGACCCGCACCTCGTCGCCGCCGTGCTCGAGCGCGTTCCCGAACAGCTCGCAGAAGACCAGGGCGAGCGCGGTCGCACGGCCGCCGTGGAGCGAGACCTGCTCGACGCTCGAGCTGACCTGCTTGCCGGCGCCGAGCCCCTGGACGAGCATCGCCCGGAGCCGCTCGACCAGCTCGCCGAGGTCGACGTCGTCGTCGCGCTGCTCGGTCAGCACCTCGTGGACGGCGGCGATGGCGAGGATGCGGTTGACCGAGTCGCCGAGGGCCTTGCGCGGGTCGATCTCCTCGGCATTGGCCGCCTGGAGCCTCAGGAGCGAGGCGACGGTCTGGAGGTTGTTCTTCACCCGGTGGTGGATCTCCTGAGCGAGGACGCCGCGGAGGACGGCCCGCCCGTGCTCGAGCGCGACGGCGGCGTGGTGCGCGATGGAGGCGAGCAGGCGGCGCTCCTCGGACGTGAACGGCGTGTCGCGGTCGCAGACCAGCTCTCCGACGCGCCGGCCCTTCCAACGCAGGGGAAGCCGCACCGCGTGCTCGCCCGCCCGGCCCTCGGGCCACGCGATCGTGCCGTCCTGAAGAACGAGGGCGGCGCCTGTCGCGCCGACCGCCTCGACCGTGGTCTTGACGATCGCCTCGAGCGACTCCTCGAGATAGAGCGACTCGGACACGGCCTCCGAGATCGCCGCCAGCGCCTCGAGCTCGGCGACGCGGCGCTGCGCGTGGTCGTAGAGCTTCGCGTTCTCGATCGCCTGCGCGACCTGGCCCGCGATGGCCATCAGCAGGTCGATCTCCTCCCTGCTGAAGTCGCGCGGCGTCTCCGTGCGCACGTTCAGCGCCCCTTCGAGCCGCTCCCGCGCGAGGATGGGGACGGCCAGGATCGACTGGTAGTGCTCCTCGCGCAGGTTCGGAAACCGCTTGAACCGGGGGTCGAGGTGCGCCTCGCGCGCGATCATGACCGGCGCCCGCTCCGCCGCCGCAGTCCCCGTGATCCCCTCGCCCGGGCGCATCTTCGGAACGCGAGTCATGTCCTCGACCCGGGTGCCGAACGAGGCCCGCAGGACGAGCTCGTCCGCGGCCTCGTCGTAGAGATAGACGAAACACGCATCGGTCTCGAGCGCCTCCGCGACCTTGCGAGCGATCTGCTCGAAGACCTCGTCCAGGTCGAGGGTCGAGTTGACCGCGGCTATGGTCTCCGTCAGCAGTCGCAAATGCCGCGCAGATCGGTCCATACGGACATTCAAGCAAGGGTTTGGCCGCACCGATAAGGATTTCGTGACCCCCTCGGCCTCGACGACGGCGAGACCGCCGCGTCTCGTCTTGCGCTTTGCCGTCTACAGCGCGATCGCGCTCGCGCTTGCCTGGGTCGCCATTTTCTGGGTCGTCCGCCGAGAGGCGGAGGACCGCGCGCAGCACCAGGTCCAGGATCGCACGAGCGAGGTTGCCGTTCGAATTGCACCGAGCCTGACCCCGGAGGACTTCGCTGGCCCCGTCACGACCGAGCGGCGCCGCCAGCTGGACGCCGCCATCGATCCGGAGCTCGTGGGGACGCTCCTGCGCTTCAAGCTCGTCAACGCCGACGGCGTGGTCACCTACTCGACCGACCCGGAGATCATCGGAGGCCGCAGCGACTCGAGGGCCTCCATCGAGAGCGCCCTCGCCGGCGAGCCGGATCAGCACGTCACGACCCTGAACGCCGAGGGCGGGAACGGCGAGAACATCAAGGCCGTCGAGTCGTACGTCCCGGTCTACCTCGGCCAAAGCAGCGATCCGGCGGGCGTCTTCGAGGCCTACGTCGCCTACGAACCGGTCGCCGCCGACGTGCGCGAGACCGTGACCCCGATCGCGATCGCGCTGGCCCTCGCACTCGCTCTCCTTTACGCCGCGCTCTTCCCCATCCTCCGACAGGTCACCCGTGCGCTCGACAACCGGCACAAGCGGCTCGAGGAGCACGCATCCGCGCTCACACAGGCGCTCGACGAGCGGCGGCGCGCCGAGGTCCGTCTGACTCAGGCGGAGCGCAACTACCGCAGCCTGGTCGAGCAGCTGCCGCTCGTCATGTACATCACCCGCCTGGACGAGACGAGCTCGTGCACCTACATGAGCCCGCAGATCGAGGAGCTGACCGGCTACACGGCGCTCGAGTGCATGAGCGACCCGTCCTTCCTCGTGAAGATGCTCCACCCGGAAGACCGTGAGCGCATGCTGGAGGAGCGGCGGCGCGCGGCCGCCACCGGCGAGTCGTTCGCGACCAAGTACCGCATCGTCGGCAAGGACAGGCAGGAGGTCTGGATCCACGACGAGGTCACGATCGCCAAGGACGAGTCGGGCCGCCCGATCCATGCTCAGGGCTTCCTGGTCGACGTCACGCCCCAGGTGACCGCACGACACCAGCTCGAGGGCCGCCACGCCGAGCTGGAAGCCCTCCACGAGACGGCGCTCGCGCTCATCGACGAGCTCGACGTTCAGAAGCTCCTCGAGCAGATCGCGCGACAGGCGGGCGAGCTCATCGGGACGGACAACAGCTATGTCTATCTCCGCGACGGCGACGAGCTCCGTGTCGCCGTCGGCACCGGCGTCTTCGCCGGCAACGTCGGCCATCGCCTCATGAAGGGCGAGGGCCTCGCCGGCCGTGTCTGGGAGAGCGGTGAGCCGCTCACGGTCGACGACTACCAGGCCTGGGACGGGCGCAAGTCCACCTACGACGGGATGGCCATCCATGGGGTCGCGGGCGTGCCTCTGCGCTCCCGCACCGAGGTCGTCGGCGTGCTCGGGATCGCCTACGGCGAGCGCGGGCGCGGCTTCGACGCCACCGACATCGCCCTGCTCTCACGCTTCGCCCATCTCGCGTCGCTCGCGCTCGAGAGCGCACGCCTCTACACCTCGGCCAAGGAGGAGCTGGCCGAGCGCCGCCGCGCCGAGTCCGCGGTTCGCGAGGCCGAGCTGCGCTACCGGACGCTCGTCGAGCACCTGCCGCTCGTCACCTACATCAGCCCCGTCGAGGAGACCGTCGGCAACCTCTACGTCAGCCCGCAGGTCGAGGAGCTGCTCGGGTACCCGACCGAGGAGTGGGTGAAGAACCCGAACCTCCTCTCGGAGGCCGTGCACCCTGACGACCTCGAGCGCGTCCTGGCCGAGGCAGACCACCTGCGCGAAACCGGCGAACCGCTGCGGTCGGAGTACCGCTACGTCACCGCGGACGGCCGCACCGTGTGGGTGCTGGACGAGACGATCCTCGTCCGCGACGACGAGGGCACGCCGCTCTGGGTCCAGGGCTTCATCCTCGACATCACGGAGCGGCGCAACGCCGAGGACACGCGTGCCCGCCTCGCCGCGATCATCGAGTCGTCGAGCGACGCGATCATGAGCGGCTCGCTCGACCTCCGCTTCACGAGCTGGAACGAGGGCGCCGAGCGAATGTTCGGCTACACCGCCGACGAGGTGATCGGCAAGCCGATCACGCTGCTGATGCCGGAGGAGGACCAGGAGGAGACGCTCTCGCTCGTCGACCAAGTCGTCCAGGAGGCTCGCGTCGTCAAGCTCGAGACGGTTCGCCACCACGAGGACGGGCGCGAGGTCCACGTGGCGTTCACGTACTCGCCCATCCGCGACACGGCGGGCGAGGTCGTCGGCCTGTCCGCCATCGGCCAGGACGTCACCGAGCGGAAGCGGGCCGAGGCCGCCATCCGCGCGAGCGAAGCCAAGTTCCGCGCCTTCGTCGAGACGACCGAGGAATGGGTATGGGCGAGCGACGCCGACAACGTCCACACGTACTCGAACCCCGCGGTCGAGCGGATCCTGGGCATCACGCGCGAGGAGCTCATGGGCCGCAACTGGCTCGACTTCGTCGTCGAGGAGGATCGCGAGCAGATCGCCGAGGCCATCGCGGCGCGAGCGGACGAAAAGGCCGGCTGGTCGGGCCTCGTCATCCGCTGGCGGCACGCCGACGGCAGCGTCCGCCACCTGGAAAGCAACGCGACACCCGTGCTCGACGCCGACGGGAACGTCGTCGGCTGGCAGGGAACCGACCGCGACGTCACCCACCGCATCCAGGCCGAGCGCGACCGCGAGCGCCTACTGGCCGTCGAGCAGGAGGCGCGCGCCTACGCCGAGGCCGCGCAGCGCGACCTGGCGGCCCAGAACGAGCGCCTCCGCGAGCTCGACCGCCTGAAGGACGAGTTCATCGCGCTCGTGTCGCACGAGCTGCGCACGCCGCTCACGTCCATCCGGGGGTACACCGAGCTCCTGCTCGACGGAGAGGCGGGGAAGCTCACCGGCGACCAGCGGCAGTTCCTCGGGGTCGTGGAGCGCAACGCCCATCGCCTCCTCCACCTCGTCGGCGACCTCCTCTTCCTGGCCCAGGTCGAGGCCGGCAAGCTCGTGCTCGACATCGGCGCCCTCGACCTCGGCAACGTCGCGTCCGAGAGCGTCGAGGCAGCACGCCCTCAGGCCGAGGCGAAGGACATCACGCTGACGCTCGCGACCGGGCCCGTCCCGCCCATCGCCGGCGACCGCGCCCGCATCGCCCAGCTCCTCGACAACCTCGTCTCCAACGCGATCAAGTTCACGCCGGAGGGCGGGCGCGTCGACGTCCGCGTCCGGGCGCTCAAGAACCGCGCCGTCCTCGAGGTCCGCGACAGCGGCATGGGCATCCCGGCGGGCGAGCAGGAGTTCCTCTTCCAGCGCTTCTTCCGCACGTCCACCGCAACCGAGCAGGCGATCCAGGGCACGGGTCTGGGCCTGGCGATCTCCAAGGCGATCGTCGAGGCCCACTCCGGCCGCATCACGGTCGCCAGCGAGGAAGGCGAGGGCACGACCTTCCGCGTCACGTTGCCGCTCCACCGGCACGCGGAGCTCCCCGAGCGCACGCAGGTGGCATCGTGAACGACGTGCGCCCCCTCGTTTTGGTCGCCGACGACGATCCGGACATCCTCGCGCTGGTGCGCTTCCGGCTGGAGCGCGACGGCTACGAGGTGCTCTCGGCGCCCGACGGCGAGACGGCGCTCGACCTGGCCCTGGCCCGCACGCCGGACCTCGCCGTCCTCGACGTGATGATGCCCCGCCTCGACGGCTATGAGCTGACCCGGCGTCTCCGCGAGCACGGCCCGACGACCGGCATCCCGATCATCCTCCTCACGGCGCGCGTGCAGGAGCCGGAACTCGAGCGCGGCTTCGAAGCCGGAGCCGACGACTACGTCACGAAGCCGTTCAGCCCGCAGGCGCTCGGCGAGCGCGTTCAGGCAGCGCTAGGGGTCCGGCCGGAGGATGGCCACGGTGCATGACACGCGTCACGTGGTGCGAGGCAAGGACGCAGGGAGCGTCGATACATAGGCGTATCGGCGCGACCGAGGACGCCGCATCGCGCCGCGTGGCGCCTGTCAGGCGCCCTGGTTCATCTTCCGGGCGGGCCCCTGGGGCTTGTAGCGGTAGCCGAAGCCGCGAACCGTCTCGATGACGGTGCCGTCCGCACCCGCGCCCTCGAGCTTGCGACGGAGATAGCCGACGTAGAGCTTCACCTGGTCGCGCGAGGCGCCGAACGAGTCGCCCCAGACGAGCTCGAGCACCTGGTCGTGCGAGAGCAGCTGGCCCGGGTGGCGAACGAAGGCTGCCAGGAGGCGGAACTCGAGCGGCGTCAGGGCGACCTCGGTGCCGTTGACCGCCACGCTGCGCTGCGCAAAGTCCACTGAAAGAAGCGCGTCCGCATACGTCTCGCGCGTCTCGGAGCGGCTGCCGGACCGGCGCAGCATCGCCTCGATGCGGGCGAGCAGCTCCTGCCGGCCGAAGGGCTTCGTGACGTAGTCGTCCGCGCCCGCCTTGAGACCTCGGACCTTCTCCAGCTCGGCCGCGCGGGCCGTCAGCATCGCGACGGGGACGTCGGAGAGATCGCGGATGCGCTCGAGCGTCTGCCAGCCGTCGAGCTCCGGCATCGACACGTCCAGGAGGACGGCGTCGGGCGGCGTGGCGTAGAAGGCGCGGAGAGCATCCTTGCCGTTGGACGCCTCCGTGACCTGGTAGCCCTGGCGTTCGAGAAGCTCGCGAACGAGCCCGCGGATGTCCGCGTCGTCGTCGACGACCAGCACGTGGGCGCGTGTCATGCCGGTTCCTTTCCAGGCACCCCGGAGGACCCCTGCCCCGAGAGGATCCGCGCGCAGGCCATGCCCCTGACTCTAGTGGCGGACCGCTAGGCTCGCTCGCCGGAGACGCGCACGGCCTTCTCCACCGCAGCGCGGAGCTCCTCGAGCGAGAACGGCTTGAGGACGTACGCGACCGGCCGAAGCTCATGGACGGACAGCTCCGGCGGATGGATGCTCACGACGACGATCGGCACCGGAGGCGATGCCGAGGCGAGCATCTTCGCGAGCGCGATCACCCGCTGGCCCATCGCCGGCTCGAAGAGCATCACGTCGACGAACGGCAGCTCGGAGCCGGGGCGGTAGAGGACGGCTTCGTGGCCCGAGGCCGCGACCGCGCGCTCGATCAGCGCCAGGGCGTCCGGGTCCGGCTCGGCGACGAGGATGCGGGCCACGCGGACGGCCTACCTGGCCCTTTCGGACTGGCGCGGCTCCTTCCAGATCATGGAAGCCACACTACGGCTTGAAAGCGGTCTTGCCCAACGGTCATACCGCTTCCATACCGGCTCCCGGCGAAATCCCCTCGGTGGAATCCGATGGTGAGGGAGATGAAAGTCTTGATTTGTGAGCCGCACGCCGAGGTCCGGGCCCTGCTGGGCCACGTCGTCACCCGCCTCGGGTTCGAGCCCGTCTATGCGGATACGCGCAGCGGCGGAGTCCTCGCGGATGCAGACGTCGACGTCCTGCTCATCGAGCCGGCCGACCCCACGGCCCTGTCGACGGCGCGTGCGCTGAGGCTCCGCCGCAGAGAGCTTCCGATCATCTGCGCCAGCATCTATCCCGATTCCCCGGGAGCTGAGCGCCTTCGCCCGCTGGCGTACCTGATGAAGCCGTTCGCGCTCGTCGACCTCGAGCGCGCACTGCTGACAGCGGTCGAGACCACCGTCGCGCAGGCTTAGAAGCTCTAACTCAATGAGTCCCGGACGAGGCCAGCGGCATGCGGTCGTCGTCGTGTGCGCCCGTCAGGCGGCGGACGCGGCCCGCGCGACATCGCCGATCACGGCGGCCAGCTCCTTCGGGCGCGACCACATCGGCCAGTGGCTCGTCGGCAGGTCGACCCAGGTGACGTCGCGGAGCTCGGCGAGACCCGCCAGAAACGCGTAGCCTTCCTTCACCGCGTCCTTGTACTGCTCGGATGTGAACCCCGTGCAGATGACCGTGCTCGGAATGTCGAGCCGCCGGTCGTCGGTGAAAGTATGGGCCTCGCGGAGCACTCCACCCGGCTCGGGCACGGCGCGCTGCCGGAAAGTCTCGAGCTGCTCCTCGCTGAGCCCATCGAGATTCTCCTCCTGCTTGAGCTCCTCCCGCGAGGGCAGAGGCTTCTCGACAGCATCGAAGTCGGACTCGGCCGCACCCTTCCCCGGGCCCGTGTCGACGTAGACCATCGCCGCAATTTGCTCCGGCACACGGTCGCTCGCTGCGTAGCCGGAGAAGCCTGCTCCGCTGTGCACGGCGAGCACGACGGGCCGCCCTGCGGCCCTTACCGCCTCGCAAATGGCGTCGACGTGGTCGGACAGCGTGATCGTGGAACGGTCGGCATCTGCCGACTCGAGACCGGGCAGCGTGAGCGCGGTGACGTCATGCCCGTCGGCACGGAGGGCGGAGACGACGTCGTCCCACGCCCACGCGCCGAGCCAGAATCCGGCAACCAGGATGATCGGTGCGGAAGGCGTGGGTCAACCCTATAGGCGCGCACCGACGCGATTGCCCGCCAGACTGAGGCTTTCGAGCCTCCGCCAGCAGATCAGGCAGCAGGCGAGGGCGAGGAAGCCTTCGTGAATGTCGTCGCGGCGGTCGGTGCGTATCAGGAGACGGCGGCGGTGTAGCACCAACCGGTCATCGAGCGGCTTTCGCCCCGGATAGCGGAAGCGTCGCTGCCGCTTTGGCAGCATTGGCTCGATCCGCTCCCACAGCCCGTCCGGCACCTCCCACGGCCTCGCCCTCACGACACCTCCGGCGGTCGACGACAGGTACCGATGGACTTCGCAGCCGCCGAACGGGTCCCTTCATTCAGTTAGAGCTTCTAAGCCGACCCGGCTCTTTAACGACCACGAGCTGCTCAGAGAAGCAGCTCGCAGTCGGCCGTCAGTCAGTCCCCCGCTTCTAGGAGAAGCGGCGACACCGCTGTCCATATTACGCTTCGTGACAACGAGTTACAAGACCGAGAGATACTTCTCCAGCTCCCAGGGCGTGAGCTGCACCCGGTACTCGTCCCACTCCTGCCGCTTGAGCTTCACGTACGAGTCGAAGATGTGGTCGCCGAGCGCGCGCCGGACGAGGTCGGAGCCTGCGAGCTCGTCGATCGCCTCGCCGAGCGTCTCGGGCAGCGCGACGATTCCGCGCTCCTTCCGCTCCTCCGGCGTGAGCTTGTAGAGGTTGCTCTCCATCGGCGCCGGCAGCTCGTAGCCCTTCTCGATCCCCTCGAGCCCCGCGTGCAGGAGGCAGGCGAAGGTGAGGTACGGGTTGCAGGCGGGGTCCGGGCACCGGATCTCGGCGCGCGTGGCCTGCTCGTTGCCGGGCTTGTAGAGCGGGATGCGGATCAGGGCCGAGCGGTTGCGCTGCGACCAGGCCGCGTAGACCGGAGCCTCGTAGCCCGGCACGAGCCGCTTGTAGGAGTTCACCCACTGGGCGAAGACCGCCGAGATCTCGCGCGCGTGCCGGAGCTGGCCGGCGATGAACGCCTTCCCCGCGTCTGAGAGGTGCCAATCGTCGTCGGCGTCGAAGAACGCGTTCTTGCCCTCGGAGAAGAGCGACTGGTGCGTGTGCATGCCCGAGCCGTTCTCGCCGAAGAGCGGCTTCGGCATGAACGTCGCGTGATAGCCGGCCTTCTTCGCGATCTCCTTGACGACGAGGCGGTAGGTCATCGTGTGGTCGGCCATCTCGAGCGCCGGCGCGAAGCGCATGTCGATCTCGTGCTGCGAGGGGCCGACCTCGTGGTGCACGTACTCGATCGGGATGCCCATCGCCTCGAGCGCCTCGATCGTCTCGTTGCGCAGCTCCCAGGCTGCGTCGAGCGCCGTCATGGCGAAATAGCCGCCCTCGTCGAGGGTCTCCGTGCCCTTGTCGTCCTTGAAGAGGAAGTACTCGAGCTCGGGGCCGACGTTGAACGTGTCGAAGCCGAGGCTCTCCATCCGCTCGAGCGCGCGGCGCAGCACGTTGCGCGGGTCGCCCTCGTACGGCTCGCCGTCCGGCGTGACGACGTCGCAGATCATGCGGCCGATGGCCGTGCCGCCGTTGGGCATCAGCTGGAACGTGCGCGGATCGGGGATCGCGACCATGTCCGACTCCTCGATCGCGTTGAAGCCGGTGATGGAGGAGCCGTCGAAGCCCATGCCGTCGTCGAGCGCGCCCTCGAGCTCGGCCAACGTGATCGAGAAGCTCTTCAGGTGCCCCTCGATGTCCGTGAACCAGAGGTGGACGTACTTGACGTCGTTGTCGCGCACTTCGTCAAGCACCCGCTTGCGCTCTTCGGGCGCGCTCGTCGCCCTACCGCTCGTCTCGACCTGGGCCACCTGGAACCTCCTTAAACGAAAACAGCCCCGGGCGGACATCCGCCCGAGGCCTCGTCGCCTCGAATGACGGTCGGAGTGTACACCAGCGCCCGCCGGCGTCTACCCCGAGCGCTTCAGCTTCCCGTGGCGCTTCGCGTACTGCTCGCCCCGGCCGAACACGGCGAGGCCGGCCGGGAATCGAGACCACGCCGATGACGAGCAGCGGCCAGATCTCGTCGGCGAGCGCCGCAAGGTCGTCGCCCTCGAGGATCGCGTCGCGCACCCCTTCGAGCGCGTAGGTCGCCGGCGAGATCGTCGCGATCCACTGCATCCACTCCGGCAGCACGGTCACCGGGTAGTAGACGCCCGAGACGACGAGCAGGATCCCCTGCGCGATGAACCCGAGCTGCGTGCCCTTCTCCGGGGAGATGAGCGGAAGAACCGACGTCATCATCCCGATCCCGACGAACGAGATCGACGCGACGGCGAGAACGACCAGCGCCGCGACGAAGTTCGCGTCCGGAAGCGAGAGGTCGAAGAAGAACGCGACGACCGTGAAGAGCAGGACGGACTGGACGAGCCCGTAGGCGATGGCGAAGAGGCCCATCCCGGCCAGGTGCACCGGCCGGGAGAGCGGGGCCATGAACGTGTACTCGATCGTGCCCTCCCAGCGCTCCCAGGCGACGGTCTCCGTGAGGATCTCGAAGATCATGCCGAGATAGGCCCAGATGACGGCGCCGATCAGGAGCACGGCCGTCGTCCGCTCGACGTCGATCTGTCCGCCCGAGGCCTCGATACCCTCGGCGATGAAGACGATCGTGAGCGTGTTGGCGACCGTCCAGAGGAAGAACGCGACCTCCCACCAGAGGTAGCGGCGGATGAGGTACGTGTTGCGCTCGACGACGCCGACGAGGCCGACGAGCTCCACACGAAGGACGTGCGCCGCCGCTCTCATGAGCCGTCGACCTCCTCCTCGTCCTCGAGCGCCTTCCCGGTCGCGGCGAAGAAGACCTCCTCGAGCGTGGCTGCGCCGTAGCGCTCCTTCAGCTCCGCCGCCGGGGCGAGGCAGACGAGTCGGCCCTGGTCGAGGATCCCGATGCGAGCGGCGAGCGCCTCGGCCTCGCCGAGGTCGTGCGTGCAGATGAGCACGGTCGCGTCGTGCGTCGTCCGCACCTCGCGGATGAACTCGCGCACCTCGAGCCGCGAGCGCGGGTCGAGCCCGGTCGTCGGCTCGTCCAGCAGGAGTAGCACCGGCGACGTGAGGAGCGCCCGAGCCAGGGCGACCTTCTGCTGCATGCCGCGTGAGAGGTTCTCCATCGGCTCGCCTCGGCGGTCGACCGGGAAGCCGACGCGCTCGAGGATCTCGGGAATCCGCGGCCCGGTCTGACGGGGCGTCATCCCGTAGAAGCGCGCGGCGTAGGCCAGGTTCTCCGCCGAGGACATCTTCTTGAAGAAGGAGGCCTCGACCGAGACGCGGTTGACGAGCCTTTGCACGCCCCGCGGATCGCTCGAGATCTCGTGCCCGAAGATGCTCGCCGTCCCGCCGTCGGCGAGGAGGAGCGTCGAGAGCAGGCGGACGAGAGTGGACTTCCCCGACCCGTTCTGGCCCAGGACCGCGACGCACTCGCCGCGATCGATGGTGAACGAGACATCCCGCAGGGCGGGCACGCGCTCGCGGCGCAGGCGGCGCCCGTTGCGGCGAAGAAAATCCTTGCGAAGATCGGAAACGCGGACGGCGGTCATCGGGATGCTCCTCCAAAGTCGAGTCGAACGCAGGGCGAAAGAAGCGGCGCCCCTAGAAGGGGGGCCGCGACACCTGGTGTCTCAGACTCTGTTGAATCGCATCCGCCGCCGAGGATAGCGCCAGCCTTGAGATCCGTCCAGGGTTCGCGCTATCGTGAGAGTGCGAGGCGCCGACGGCGGCGCCCGCAGTAGGCGACGGAGCCTCAGAGGTCAATGCGACCGCTGGGGCTTTTTTCGTGGACCAGAAGGAGGCGGCATGCAGGAGATGGAGACGAAGGCGTACCTCGCGAACGGCGCGCAGCCGGAGGCGGAGGAGGCGGTCGCCTGGGCGTTCGAGCAGAAGGCCCAGATGGTCGACCTCAAGTTCACGGACCTCTTCGGGGCCTGGCAGCACATGACGTTGCCCGTCAGCGCGTTCGGCGCGTCGGCGTTCACCGAAGGGCTCGGCTTCGACGGCTCGTCGATCCGCGGCTGGCAGGGCATCGCCGAAAGCGACCTCCTGCTCATGCCCGACCCGGCGAGCGCGGTGCTCGACCCGTTCACCGAGGCGTCGACCCTCTCGCTCGTCTGCGAGATCGCCGACCCGACGACGAGCGAGCCCTACGGGCGCGACCCGCGGCGGATCGCCCGGCGGGCGGAGGAGTATCTCCGCGAGACCGGCATCGCCGACACGGCGAACTTCGGGCCCGAGTGCGAGTTCTTCGTCTTCGACGAGGTCTCCTACGAGCTCGCCCCTCACAGGGCGCACTACAGCGTCGACTCGGCCGAGGGACACTGGAACTCGGGCGCTCCCGGCCTCGGCTACACGGTGCGCGAGAAGGGCGGCTACTTCCCGCCGGCCCCGCACGACACGCTGCACGACCTGCGCACGCGGATCGTGCTCACGCTCGAGCGCCTCGGGATCCCCTGCGAGTTCCATCACCACGAGGTCGCCTCAGCAGGCCAGTGCGAGGTCGACCTCCGCTACCAGAGCCTCACGCGCATGGCCGACCAGGTCATGACCTACAAGTACGTCGTGCGCAACGTCGCCCGGCTGGCCGGGAAGAGCGCGACGTTCATGCCGAAACCGATCTTCGGCGACAACGGCTCGGGGATGCACACGCACCAGTCGCTCTGGAAGGAAGGGACGCCGCTCTTCTCCGACAAGTCCGGCTACGCGGGCCTGTCCCAGCTCGCCCGGGCATACGTGGGCGGCCTGCTCATGCACGCGCCCGCGCTGCTCGCCTTCTGCGCTCCGACGACCAACTCGTACCGCCGGCTCGTGCCGGGCTACGAGGCGCCGGTCAACCTCGTCTACTCGCAGCGGAACCGCTCGGCGGCGATCCGCATCCCGATGTACTCGGACTCGGCCTCGGCCAAGCGGCTCGAGTTCCGCTGCCCGGACGCGACCGCGAACCCATACCTCGCGTTCGCGGCCATGCTGATGGCCGGGCTCGACGGCATCGAGAAGGGCCTCGACCCCGGCGAGCCGGCGGACTTCGACCTCTTCGAGGAGGACCGCGGCGGCATCGCGCAGGTCCCGGGCTCGCTCGGCGAGGCGCTCGACGCGCTCGAGCACGACCACGAGTTCCTGCTCCGCGGCGGCGTCTTCAGCGAGGAAGTGCTCCGCGCCTGGATCGACTACAAGCGCGAGAACGAGGTCGACGTCGTCGCTCTGCGGCCGCACCCGGCCGAGTTCTCGCTCTACTACGACGCCTGATCGCTCGGCAAGGGGCGGGCTCCGGCTCGCCCCTTCCGGCCCCTAGCTACGCGTACGCGGCGAGATACGGCTGCCAGCGGTCGGGGATCCGCGACGCCGACAGGGTGACGAAGAGCGCGGGGGTGGGCGCGCGGGGGGTGATGTGCAGGCGCATCTCGATCTCCTCGGGTAACCGGTTCCCCTTGCGCAGGTTGCAGGGCGCGCACGAGGTGACGACGTTCTCCCACACGGAGTCGCCGCCCCGCGACCGTGGGACGACATGGTCGAGCGTGAGCCGGCCGGCTGACCCGCAGTAGACGCACTTGTGCCCGTCGCGGGCGAAGAGCGCGCGGCGCGAGATCTTCCGCTTCACGGCGCGCGGAACGCGCACGTAGTGGAGCAGCCTGATGACGTGGGGCCAGGGAAACGTGTCCGTCGCCGAGCGCAGCGGCTGCTGCAGCTCCTCGACCATTTCCGCCTTCCCCTTGTAGACGAGCACGTGCGCGCGCCGGACCGTGCAGACGTTGAGGGGCTCGAAGCTCGCGTTCAGCACGAGAACCTGCTGCATTGGCGCAAATCGTAGATGAGCGGCGCGACTCTACGCCTGCGGGAGCACCAGTTCGAGAAGATCCTCTCCGGCCTCCACGAACCCACGTCCGCGGTAGAAGGCGGACGCCCTGCGATCGCCGCCCGCCACGACCACCTGGAGGGAGAGGGCGCGCTCGGAGATGGCGAACCCCTCCGCGTACTCGAGCAACTGGCGCCCGATGCCCTCGGCCTCGTGCTCGGGGCTGACGAAGAGCTGGTCGACCCGGATGGCATCCCCCTCGCGGTCGAGGGCGACGTAGCCGGCCGGGTCGCCTTCGACGTCGGCGACGAAGACGGTTTCCCGCTCGAGCACCGCGAGCGTGCGCCTGTCGGCGCCGCGGTCGAGACTGGCGAGCCCGAAGAGCAGCGGCTCGTCGTCCGGACGATAGGGCCGGATGTCTGCTTTCCGGTACGTCATCAGGACTGTGCCATCGCGCGGTCGACGGCCTCCTGCTCCTCCGGAGAGAGCGCCACGGGCGCCTTGCCACGATCGAGCTGCTTCACGTAGATCCTCGCGTAGTCCCTTCCCTGGATGGCGCTCATTACAACCCCCGAGCGCCCACCGTCGAGGAACGCGAGCGAGGCCGACTGGTGGCCGCCGGCGTCCTCGTAGGCGTTGTAGCGGACGAGTGCGGTGTGGGACAGGCATCCGTCCACGCGCCGGTCGATCCGGGCGAGCGCCGCGGCGACCTCGTCGACGACGCGGTGGAGGTCGTCGATGCGCGTCTGGAGGGAGACGGCGAAGTTGACGAGGTCGTCCCTGTTGGAGCCGAGGAGCACCTGCTGCGCCTTTCGCACGGCGCGCAGCTTGAGATAGAAGGCGATCGAGAGAAGGAGCGCAACGACCGCCGCCGCTGCCGCGCCGATGGCGATCCAGGGAGCCGCGTCGGAGAGGTCCGACATGGAGCCCTACCCTAGCGACGGGGCTAGGGGAACACGAAAATGACCGGGTACTCCGCGGTGTTGTTGCCCGTGTTTGTCTCGCCCTGCACCGGCTCGACGGTGACCTTGAGGACCGTGGCTGTGGAGAAGGACAGCTCACCGAAGTCGCGGAAGGAGACGGTCTTCGTCTCGCCCGGGTTGATGACGTCGATGAACTGCTGCTTCTCGATCAGCGGATCCTGCTGAATCACCAGCGTGACCCTGACCCGCGTCTCCTGGCTGTCACCCGAGTTCTGGACGAGCACCTCGAACCTGAGCGCGCTGCTCGACTCGATGGTGTTGTCCTCGGTCGGGGAGAGCTGCTGTCCGCCGGGCTGGACGCGCACGGCCTGGATGCCGTTGCCGTGGAGGCCGCCGGCCTGCGGAGACTGCGTGAGGCGGGCCACGGTCTGCTTCCACTGCGTCGGGCTCCCGAACTCCGGGTTCTGCACGAACCTCGAGGCCGGCACGGGCACGTTGGACACGCCCTGCTCCTCGAGCACCGTCTCGGTCGGCGACTGGAACCCGTCCGCGTAGACGACGTCGCTCGCCACGAGGCGCTGCGCCTGTGAGGCCAGGAGCTGGCCCGCTTCGTCCGCGTTGCTCGTCTGGGCGACCTGCTCCAGCGCGGTCGCCAGTCCGTCGAGCCCGTTGACCCGGAACTGCATCGTCTCGACCAGGGCCTCCTGCTGCTCGAGCAGCGGTCCCGGCGGCCCGAGATCCTGCGCCTGCTGCAGGAGCTGCTCTTGCTGCTGCCGGAGGCCTCCCACATCTTCCCGCAGGGCCTCGAGGGTGATGCCAGGCGTCGTCAGCTGCGTGTTTAGCTGCTTGCCGAGATCCTCGGACTGCGCCGCGATCGTGCTCACGCTCTCGACGTAGTTCTCGTAGGCCGAGACCTTCTGGTTCTTGCGGCAGCTGTTGACGACCAGGATGAGGATGACCGCCAGAACGATGGCGCCGGCGATCAGCACTCCGAGCCGGTAGAGCTGGGGCCCACCGGGAGGCTTCGGCGGGCGCGTCGGCAGGCGCCGCCGCTTGCGCGGCTCGCCCTCTGCTCGCTGAGACGACTCGACGGTTGGCGACTCGTCGAAGAAGTCGAACTCGATGTCGCTCTCAGACTCGGTTTTCTCTCGATCGAACACGGGCCGCTCAGGGTCGAAGAAGGCGCGGAGTCTACCACCCACCTCGGACTTTGCAGGACTTTCGGGAGCCAGCGCCAAGTGCCGGGGTGTCCGTGGAACAGGCAATTGCTCTCGGCGAGAATCACCTCGTTCTCGGTCGCTACCGTCCGTTGCGACCACTGGGGAGCGGCGGCGCGGGCTCGGTGTGGCTCGCCCGCGACGAGGAGGCCGATCGCGAGGTCGCACTCAAGATCGTCGCGCGCGAGGGCAAGGCGGGCGCGAGGGCGGAGCGCGAGGTCGAGGCCGCCACGCGCCTTCGCCATCCGAGGTGCCTGCGCGCGCTCGCGCTCGCCCGAGACGAGGGACACGTCTACGTCGCGTATCCCTTCATCTCGGGCTGCACCTTGCGCGATGCCCTGCGCGGCGGCGCGCTCGACGACTGGAGCTCCGTCGAGGCGGCGGCGCAGATCCTCGAGGCGCTCGCCCACGCGCACTCCAAGGGCGTCATCCACCGCGACGTGAAGCCGGCCAACGTCATGGTGGAGAGCGGCGAGGAGATCTCCATCCGGCTGCTCGACTTCGGGATGGCGCAGATCGACGAGGCCGACACCCTGACCGCCGCCGGCGATGTGCCCGGGACGCTCGCGTACATCGCGCCTGAGAGGCTCGGAGGCGCCGAGGCGACCGGCGCCGCGGACGTCTGGTCGCTGGGCGTGATCCTCTGGGAGGCGCTCGCCGGCCGACATCCCTTCTGGGCCGTCTCGCCGCTCGAGACCGCACGCCGGGTCGAGCAAGGCGCTCAGCCGCTCGCAGAGCTGCGGCCGGACCTCCCGCGCAAGCTCTGCCGCACGGTCGACCGCATGCTCTCGAACGATCCGCGAAAGCGCCCCACCGCACGGCAGTCTCTCCATCTCCTGCGCTCGGTAGAGGAGGATCGCTCCGAGCGCCGCCGCGCCGTTTCCTCCCCCGCCCGCCTGCAGGAGCAGGGGCCGCACGCGATCCTCGCCGCGGCGTTCGCGGCCGGCTCGGCGCTCCTCCTGCCCTTCTTCCCCGGCGGGTGGCCGTTCCTCCTCGGCGCAATCGCAGGGTTGCTCGCGCTGGTCAATCCCCGAGTAGGCCTCGCGGCGGCGCTGGCAGTGCCGGTGCTCCCACTGGGGAACGTCTCCCTCGGGCTCGCGCTGGCGTACGTACCGCTGGCCGTCGCCTGGCTCGTCCTCTTCCTGCGCGACGCCCGGTCAGGGCTCCTCTTCGCGGCGGGCCCGGTGCTGGCGGTGCTCCACCTTCTGCCGCTGATGCCCATAGTCGCGCTCCAGGCCCGCGGCCCGGTGAGACAGGCGGCGACCGCCCTTGCCGGCGTGCTGGTGGCCGCGGGAACCGCAATCGCCGTCGGCGCGAGGCTGCCCATCACGGGCGAGGACGCGCCCGGCACGGCCGGCCTCCGAGGCACGGAGCGGCCTGCGGCCGCCTTCGACGCCGCTGCGAGCCTCCTCACCAGCCGGCCGACGATGCTCGTCCTGGCGCTCGTGGTCGCTGCGGCCACGCTGGCCGCGCGGCCGGCCCGGGAGCACGGGCTGTGGGGTGTCGCGGGCTGGGGTGCGGGGTTCGTCGGGGCACTGCTTCTCGCCCCTCTGGCGGTGGGCGGCGAGCCCGTCGCCGCCGCCTGGGCTGTGCCCGCAGCCTGGCTCGCAACGGGTGCGCTGGCGTATCCGTTGCTTCGAGCGCGTCGTTAGAGTGCCCGGCGGGCACAATGGTGTCCGCTTGCTATGAGCGTCCTGCGGAGCATCGAGCACCGGATCGAGTCGCTCGTCGAGGGCGTCTTCGGCCGCGCCTTTCGCACCCACGTGCAGCCGGTCGAGCTGGCGCGGAAGCTGGCCAAAGAGATGGACGACGCCAAGACCGTCTCGGTGTCGCGCGTGTACGTCCCGAACGAGTACACGCTCTATCTGTCGCCGAGCGACCGCGACCAGTTCGGGAACTATGAGGACTCGCTCCTGACGGAGCTCTCCGACTACCTGTCGGAGCACGCCCGCCGCGAGGGCTACGCCCTCCTGACGAGCCCCGTGGTGTTGATGGAGGAGGACGACGACCTCAACGTCGGCGAGTTCGGGATCGCGACGCGCATGGTTCAGCCTCAGCGCGGCCGCGCGGCGGCGGACATCCCGCCCGAGGTTCAGCCGCAGGCGGCGCCGAGCGAGACGAAGATCTTCAGGCCGCCGGCCGCGGACACCGAGGCGGTGTCCTCCGAGGACGCCGCCGCGCTCGACCTCGCCCACGCTACGGCAGCGCTCGTCCTCGGCGGCAAGCGCCACGAGCTCGCGAACAGCTCTCTCGTGCTGGGGCGGTCGCGCGACTGCGATATCTCGGTCGACGACCCCAACGTCTCGCGCCGGCACGCTGAGATCAGACATGAGGACGGGGCCTACTGGATCGTCGATCTCGGCTCCACCAACGGGATCACGGTCAACGGGGAGCGGGTGAAGCGCGCGAAGCTCGAGCCGGACGACAGCGTCGTGCTCGGAACCACCGAGCTTCGCTTCGAGCGCGGATTCTGAGACCCACAGCGTGTCTGTCGAGCCAATCCTCATCGCGCTGCAGGCCGCGTTCATCGTCCTTCTCTACATCTTCATCTGGCGCGTCGTCCGCACGGCGGAGCGCGGCCTTCCGGCCGCGCCGCAGGAGAGCTTCGTGCTCGCACCCGCGCAGGTTGCCCAGGCACGGGCAGAGGCCGGCATGGCGCCGGGCCGCCTGGTCGTCGTCCGCTCCAAGGCGATCCCCGTGGGCAAGGCCTTCGACCCCGGGCCCGTGCCAATGACCTTCGGCCGCGCCGAGGACAACGTCGTGGCGCTCCCCGGGGACGACTACGCCTCGGGTCACCACGCACGGGTCGAGAGCGGCCTCGACGGGACCTGGGTCATCGACCTCGGCTCGACGAACGGGACGTACGTGAACGGAGAGCGCGTCGACGGCCGGCGCAGGCTCCACGACGGCGACCGCCTGCAGGTCGGCGACACCGAGCTGGAGTACCAGCGATGAGGCTCGGCGACAGCGCGGGGCGCACGGACGCAGGGCGCGTGCGGCGCCGCAACGAGGACAGCTTCGTCCTCGACCCCCCGCTCTTCGCCGTGGCCGACGGGATGGGCGGCGCCCAGGCGGGCGAGGTCGCGTCGCGCCTTGCGGCCGCCGCCTTCCGCGAGTATCACGACGCCGACCGCCTGGAGCCCGCCGAGCGAGTCGAGGCCATCATCCAGGAGGCGAACCGGAGGATCTACGAGCGCGCGCGGACCGACGCCGAGGCCTCCGGCATGGGCACGACGGTCACCGCCGCGATCCTGACGAACGGGCGCGTCTCCATCGGCCACGTGGGCGATTCGCGCGCCTACCGAATCCGCAACGGCGAGCTGGAGCAGCTGACCGAGGACCACTCGCTCGTCGCCGACCTGATGCGGAGCGGACGCCTGACGCCGGAGGAGGCCGATGCCCATCCGCAGCGCTCGGTGATCACCCGCGCGCTCGGAACCGACGCGGACGTCGACGTCGACACGGTCACGGTCGACGTCGAGCCCGGAGACCTCTTCCTCCTCTGCTCCGACGGGCTGACAACGATGGTGCCCGAGGAGGACATCCTCAGGATCGCGCAGGAGGCCGACAACCTCGACGGGGCGGCCCGCACCCTCGTCCGGGCGGCGAACTCCGGTGGGGGCGAGGACAACATCACGGTCGTCCTCTTCAAGGTCGAGGGCGACGAGGCGACCGAGGAGACCCTGGTCGCCGCGCAGCCCGACACGGTCGAGGAGCCCGAGGAGCCGAACGAGCTCGAGGACACACTGACGGACATGCCGCCCGTCCAGACGGCGGAGCCGGCCGTGCAGGAGCCGCGGCCGCGCCGCAGGCGATCGCACTGGGGCCGGCGGATCCTCTGGGGGGCCCTCGGCCTGGCCTTCGTCGCGCTCATTCTCGGCGGCGCGCTGTTCGGGCTCTCCCGCGCGTATTTCGTCGGCGCGGACGAGGAGGGGAATGTCACCGTCTACCAGGGCGTGCCCTTCGACTTCAGCGACGGCGTCGGGCTCTACCGTGAGCGCTACGTCAGCCGCCTCCAGGCCGCCCAGCTCTCGCCGGAGGAGCGGGCGGAGCTCTTCGACCACCAGCTCGTCTCGTACGACCGCGCCCTCGAGCGCGTCGAAGCCTACGAGGCAGAGGCCGTCCCCTGATCCGCCGATGAGCCTCCGTACGCGGGAGCTCCTGAACCTCGTCCTGGTCGGCCTCCTGACGGCCGCCGGCTTCGCGTCCGTCTACATCGCACGGCAGGACGTCGTCTCCGCGGGCTCGCTCACGTACGCGCTGTTCTTCATCTCCCTCTTCGTCGTCGCGCACATCCTGCTCAGGGTCAGGCTCCCGAACGCCGACCCGTATCTCCTCCCGCTCGGCGGCCTCCTGTGCGCGATCGGCCTCACCGAGATCTACCGCATCGACCCGGACCTTGCGTTCCGCCAGGGTCTCTGGGTGGTCGTGGGCGTGTTGGCGTTCGCGGCCGTCGTGCTCTTCCTACGCGACTACCGGAAGCTCGACAACGTCAAGTACATCCTCGGGATCTCGGCCATCGGCCTGCTCGTCCTTCCGGCGCTACCGGGCATCGGCCGCACGATCAACGGCGCGACGCTCTGGGTCGACATCGGGCCGATCGTCTTCCAGCCCGGCGAGCTCGCCAAGGTCCTGATCGTCATCTTCCTGGCCGGCTACCTGCGCGACAACCGCGAGATGCTCTCGTACGGCGCCGGCGGCGGGCGTCTGCCCTCCCCCAAGCACCTCGGGCCGCTCCTGCTGATCTGGGGCGGCGCCATGCTCGTCCTCTTCCAGACGCGCGACCTGGGCGGCGCGCTTCTCTACTTCGCCATCTTCCTCGTCATGCTCTACACGGCCACCGCGCGCTGGTCATTCGTGGCCGTCGGGATGGGCCTCTTCCTGGCGGGCGCCGTCGCGCTCTACCAGGTGATCCCGCACGTGCAGACCCGCGTCCAGGGCTGGCTCGACCCGTGGAGCGACCCGCAGGGGGACACGTACCAGCTCGTCCAGTCGATCTACGCCATCTCCAGCGGAGGCGTCTTCGGCTCGGGGCTCGGGGACGGCGTCCTGCTCACGCCCGAGGGCAACCCGTACATCCCGTTCCTCGAGACCGACTTCATCTTCTCGGCGATCGCCCAGGAGCTCGGCCTCGCCGGGGCGGCAGCGCTCATCCTCCTCTACCTCCTCTTCGCCTTCCGAGGCTTCCGCGTCGCGATGCTCGCGGACGACGGGTTCTCCAAGCTCCTCGCCTCGGGGTTGACCGCGGCGGTCGCCATCCAGGCGTTCATCATCATCGGCGGGGTCGTCGGGCTCATCCCGCTCACCGGGATCACGCTGCCCTTCGTCTCGTACGGGGGCTCGAGCATCGTGGCCAACTTCATCGTGCTCGCCCTCCTCCTCATGGTCTCCGACCGCGTCAACCGGGATGAGCGCCGGTGAACCCGCAGATCCGCCGCCTCTTCTTCGTCTTCGCCTTCCTGTTCGTGGCGCTGATCGCCACCGCGACCTACTGGCTCTGGCGGGCCCCCGACCTCGAGGCGCGCCAGGGGAACCCGGCGCTGGTCGTCCGCGAGCTCGAGGTCAAGCGCGGGCTCATCTACGCGGCCAACGGGACGACCGTCCTGGCGCGAAACCGCCAGCGGAAGCTCAAGGACGGCCGCACCTGGTACGTCCGGCGCTACCCGCGCGGGCCGCTCACCGCGCACCCGGTCGGCTACTCGACGATCTCGCGCTCGCGCACCGGCCTCGAGCAGTCGATGAACGACTTCCTCACGGGGTCGAACGCCAACCTGAGCACGATCATCGACACCACCCTCGACAAGCTCCAGGGGATCACCCGCGAGGGCAACAACGTCATCACGACGCTGAACATGAACGCCCAGCGGGCGGCCATGGACGGTCTCGCCGGGAACTGCGGCGCCGCCGTGGCCCTCGACCCGCGCACCGGCGCCGTCCTGGCGCTCGCCTCGTCGCCGTCCTTCCACCCGAACCTCGTCGAGGAGAACTTCGGCGCGATCGAGCGGATCACGGCGCCGTGCAGGCCCGCCGCGCCCTTGCTCGACCGGGCCACGGCCGGTCGTTTCGTACCCGGCTCGACGTTCAAGGTCATCACCGCCGCCGCCGCGCTCGACACCGGCGCCTTCACGCCTGACAGCGAGTTCGACGACCCCGGGTTCTGCACGCTCTTCGGCCAGCGCGTGACCAACTTCTCCGACCAGGGCGAGCTGAACGCGTTCGGCCGCGTGACGCTCGCCGAGGCGCTCGAGAACTCGATCAACTCCGTCTTCTGCAACCTCGGCAAGGAGCTGGGCGCGGGGACCGTCCTCGAGTACGCCGAGCGCTTCGGCTTCTACGACCGTCCGCCGATCGAGCTTCCGTCGAACGAGGTGCTCATCAGCGGCCTCTACCGCAACGGCCGCCTGTACAAGCCGGACGACCCCTCCGAGGTCGATCCGGGGCGGCTCGCCTTCGGCCAGGAGCGCCTCATCGTGACGCCGCTCCAGATGGCCCTCGTGGCGGCCGGCGTGGCCAACGACGGCATCGTCATGGAGCCCAGGCTGGTCCAGCGGATCACGTCGCCCGACGGCGACGTCGTCGAGCGGTTCGACCCGGAGGAGTGGAAGACGGCGATCAAACCGAGCACGGCAGCCGAGCTGACCGCCATGATGACGCTGGTGGTCGAATCGGGCACGGGCACGGCTGCCCAGATTCCCGGCGTGTCCGTCGCCGGCAAGACCGGCACCGCCGAAACGGGCGTCGCCGCCCGCAACAACACGTGGTTCATCGCGTTCGCGCCCGCAGAGGCGCCCCGGGTCGCCGTGGCCGTGGCGCTTTCCGATCAGGCACTCACCGGCGGCGTCACCGCCGCGCCCATAGCGAAGGAGATCATCGAAGCGGTGTTAGGGAGGAACACCTAACCTCTGTCGAAAGGTCCAACAGCCATGGCAGGCCTCTCGGACACCCTGATCAACACGCTCTTCGACGGTCGCTACCGGATCCTGCGCAAGCTCGGCTCCGGCGGGATGGCCAACGTCTACCTTGCCGAGGACGAGGAGCTCGGGCGCCGCGTCGCGATCAAGATCCTCAACGAGCGCTACGCCGGCGACGACCTCTTCATCGAGCGCTTCCGCCGCGAGGCGAAGTCGGCGGCGAGCCTCTCGCACCCGAACATCGTCTCCATCTACGACCGCGGCGAGGCCGAGGGGACGTACTACATCGCGATGGAGGTGATCGAAGGCCGCAGCCTCAAGGAGCTGATCATGACCCACGGCGCGCTCCCGGTTCACACCGCGATCGGGCACGCCAAGCAGCTCCTCGAGGCCCTCCGCTTCGCGCACCGCCACGGGATCATCCATCGCGACATCAAGCCTCACAACGTGCTCGTCTCCGCCGACCAGCAGGTGAAGGCGAACGAGCCGCGGCTGAAGGTGACCGACTTCGGGATCGCGCGGCACGGCGCCTCGCAGATGACCGAGGCCGGCTCGATCATGGGCACCGCGCAGTACCTCTCGCCGGAGCAGGCCCGCGGCGCGCCGGTGACAGCCGCCTCCGACCTGTACTCGGCCGGCGTCGTGCTCTACGAAATGCTGACCGGCAAGGTGCCGTTCACCGGCGACTCGGCGATCGAGATCGCCATGAAGCACGTGAACGAGCTGCCGAAGCCGCCCTCGAGCCTGAGGCCGGAGATTCCGCAGGAGCTCGACCAGATCGTGCTCCGCGCGCTGGCCAAGGACCCGGAAGACCGCTACCAGACCGCCGAGGAGTTCATCGAGGACCTCGAGCGCGTCGAGGCCGGACTGCCCATCTCCCGCTCCACCGCCACCGCCGCGACGGCCATCCTCGCCGGGCGCGGCCGTCGGTGAGTCGACCGAGCTGCTCTCCGAGAGCGCGACGCGCGTCGCCCCTCCACCGCCGCCGCCACAAGGGCGACCTCCCTACCCGCCGCGCAGCCCGTACGACGAGCCTCCGCGGAAACGCAAGCGCTGGGTGCCCTGGCTGCTCGTCGCACTCCTGCTCGCCGCGGCGATCCTCGCGGGGTGGTGGGTCTACAACCAGATTCAGGACCAGCTCGAGGCCGCCGAGCCCGTGGGAGTGCCGAACGTCGTCGGCATCGAGCGCGACCTGGCTAGTCCAGCAGATCGAGGATGCGGAGCTCGAGGCCTTGGTCGAGGAGCAGCCCTCCACGGAGGTGGAGCAGGGCATCGTCATCGAGCAGTCGCCCGCCGGCGGGCAGCCGGATCGCAAAGGGAGACACCGTCACGATCGTGGTCTCGACGGGGCCGAGGGAGGTGGAGGTCCCCGCCCTGGCCGGCAGGACGTACGGGGAGGCCGAAGACATCCTCGAGGAGCTGGGGCTCGAACCGAGGCGCGTGGACGTCTTCTCGCCGCAGCCGGTCGGCGTGGTCGCGTCGCTGGACCCGAAGGCGGGCACGCTCGTGGACGAGGGCTCCGTGGTCACCGTCAGAGTCTCGAAGGGGTCGCAGCAGATCCCGGTCCCCGACGTGCTCGAGCAGTCCGAGGACAGCGCACGGTCCGAGCTCGAGGCGGCGGGGTTCCAGGTGGAGGTCGTCGAGGCGCCGTCCACCTCCACGCCGGTCGGCCTCGTCTCCGCCCAGAGCCCGGACCCGGGCGTGGAGGCGACGCGCGGCTCGACGGTGCAGATCACGATCTCGACCGGGCCCGAGATGGTGCGGGTACCAGCCGTCGAGGGCCTGCCCGAGGGAGAGGCTCAGGACGCGCTCGAAGCGGAGGACTTCGCCGTCGAGACGGAGTGCGTCGTAGTAGTCGACCCCGGGCAGGTGGGGATCGTGCAGGACACCGACCCTGAGGCCAACGCGCTCGTCGAGGCGGGCTCGACCGTCACGATCAAGGTCGGCCAGGCCGCCTGCTAGGAGCGAGGCGATCGCCAGACTGCGCGTAGCGGTGCTCATGGGCGGCCGCTCGAGCGAGCATGAGGTCTCGCTCAACTCGGCTCGCTCCGTGATCGAAGGGCTCGACCCCGATCGCTACGAGGTCGTCCCCCTCGAGATCCCGCGCGACGGCCCGTGGCACCTATCGGCCGAGCAGGCGGCGGGCATCGACGTGGTCTTTCCGGTCCTGCACGGCCCGTTCGGCGAGGACGGAGCCGTGCAAGGGGTCCTCGAGTTGGCCGAGGTGGCCTACGTCGGCGCCGGCGTCACGGCCTCGGGGCTCTGCATGGACAAGGACCTCTTCAAGTCTGTGATGCGCGACAAGGGCATCCCGGTGGCGCGGAGCCTCACGCTCCGCTCGAGCGAGGAGGCGGCGAGCCCGTTCGGGCTCCCGTGCGTGGTCAAGCCGGCCAGGCTCGGGTCGAGCGTCGGGATCAGCGTCGTCCGGGAAGAGGCGGACTTCGCGGCCGCGGTCGACCTCGCGCTCGTCCACGACGAGAAGATCCTCGTGGAGGAGTTCGTGGAGGGCGTCGAGGTCGAGTGCAGCGTGCTCGGCAACGCCGATCCCGTGGCCTCGACGCCGGGCGAGATCGTCCCCCTAGCAAGCGACTGGTACGACTACGAGGCCAAGTACGCCGACGGCGGCATGGAGCTCGTCATCCCGCCGCGCATCGCCGACGAGTCCACGGCACGCGTGCAGGAGCTGGCGGTGGCGTCGTTCGTCGCCTCGGACTGCGAGGGAATGGCACGCGTCGACTTCTTCGTGCGCCCCGACGGCGAGGTGGTCGTCAACGAGCTGAACACCATCCCCGGCTTCACGGCGACGAGCGTGTACGCGAAGCTCTTCGAGGCCTCCGGAATCCCGTACCCGCAGCTTCTCGACCGGCTGGTCGAGCTTGCGATCGAGCGACGCGACCGGCGCGCCGCGCTTCGCTACTAGGCGGCCGTGAAGCCGCGCACCTCGTTCACGTGCGCTGCGCCCTCCAGGGCGATAATCCAGACTACGTAGTAGCGGAAGGGATCCCCGCGCGTGTCCACCTCGAACGTGGTGCGCCCCTCGACCTCCTGCGACTCGGAGACGTCCTTGAACGTGCCCTCGACCTGCGCCCCGGCGAGGATCATCGCCGTGAAGCCGGGGGTGTCGGTGACCACCGTGAGCCGCGAAAGCTTCACCGGGCTTCCGGCGTCGAGCACGATCCCCACACCGTCTTTCTCGAAACTGTTGTAGGTCTCGGTCGACCAGGACGTCTCGCGGTTGCCGTCGGTGGCGAACTCGACCAGCTCGGGATGCTCCTCCCCGTTGTCGCCGTACGGGTCGAGGTCGGCGACCGCCTGGAGCTGGACGCGGGTCTCGCTGCCGCCTCCACCGCCGTCCAGAAGACCTCCGACACCGTCGTCGCGGGTCGCCTGGAACGCGATCAGGCCGGCCGCGATCACGCCGGCGACACCCAGAACGGCAACCAGGAGCCTCGGCCCTCCGCGGCGCCGCGGCCGGCCCCGCGAGCGGTCGGGGCCCGTGGGCGGGGGCGGCTTGGCGGGCTTCGCGCGCGGTGCCGGCGGAGCCGGCAGTGGTGGTGGCAGCGCCATCACCCCGGTGTCCTGCGGCTGCTCGCGCAGATGCCCGGTGTCCGGAAGCTCCGCGAGGCAGGCCTCGAGCGCGGCGACCATCGCCTGCATCGAGGGGAACCTGTCCTCCGGATTCTTGGCCATCGCGCACGCGACCACCGAGTCGAGACGCGCGGAGACCTCGGGTCTGCGCTCGCGCACGCTCGGCACCGGGTCGTTCACGTGCTTCATCGCGATCGCCATCAGGCTTCCGCCGGAGTAGGGCACCTCGCCCGTCAGGAGCTCGTAGATGACGACACCGAGCGAGTACTGGTCCGAGCGCTCGTCGCCACGGCCGCCGTTCGCCTGCTCCGGCGAGAGGTACTGGCCCGTGCCGAGCACCGTGCCGGTCTGCGTCAGCGCCTCCTCGACGTCGAGCGTCCGCGCGATGCCGAAGTCGGTCACCTTCGCCGCGCCCCCGGGGTCGAGCAGGACGTTGTGCGGCTTGACGTCGCGGTGGACGATCTCGAGCTCGTGCGCGTAGGCGAGCGCCCGGGCGATCTGGATCGAGAGGAGGAGCGCGCGCTTGACGGGGAGCGCCCCGACCCGCTCGATCGCGGTCTTGAGGTTCTCCCCCGCGACGTGCTCGAAGACGATGAACTGGCGGCCGTCGAACTCGCCCCGGTCGATGACCGTGACGACGTTCGGGTGGGCGAGCCGGGCGATCGCGCGGGCCTCGCGCCGGAAGCGCTCGACGTACTCGGGATCGCTCGAGTAGTGCTCGTGGAGGACCTTGATGGCCACCCTCCGCTCGAGCACCGTGTCGTGCGCCCGATAGACGCTCGACATGCCGCCCTCGCCGACGAGCTCCTCGAGCTCGTAGCGGTCGGCGATCCGCTCTCCGACCCTCACCGCCACAGTGTCGCCCCTACCGCCCCGCACGGCCTAGGCAAGTGCTTCCTGCAGAGCCTCCTCCCACACACCGAGGGCCTCATCGAGCTCCGCGTCCTCGATGACGAGCGGGACGAGCACGCGGATGCAGTTGGAGTAGATGCCGGCCTTGAGGAGCAGGAGGCCCTTGCGCGCTGCGGTCTCGGCGACCGCCGTGGCCAGGTCGGCGTCAGGCTTGCCGTCGCGCTCGATCCCGATCGCGAGCATCGCGCCGAGCCCGCGCACGTCCGCGACGGCGTCGAAGCGGTCGCGCCAGGACTCCATGCGGGCGCGGATCGTCTCGCCGATCGCCTGTGCGCGTTCGTTCAGCCCTTCCTCGGCGATGACGTCGAGGACGGCGTGCGCGGCGGCGATGGCGACCGGGTTGCCGACGTAGGTCCCGCCGACGGCGCTGTCGCCGGGGGCGTCCATGATCTCGGCGCGCCCGAGGACGCCCGAGAGCGGCAGGCCCGCCGCGATCGACTTGGCGATCGTCATCAGGTCGGGCTCGACGCCGAAGTGCTCGATGGCGAAGGTCTTGCCGGTGCGGCAGAAGCCGGTCTGCACCTCGTCCGCGACCAGGACGATCCCGTGCTCGTCGCAGAGCCGGCGCATGCCCCCGACGAACTCCTGCGAGGGGACGAGGAAGCCGCTCTCACCCTGGACGGGCTCGAACACGATCGCGGCCACGTCCTCGGCCGCCACGTGCGCCTTGAAGGCGAACTCGAGGGCGTCGAGGTCGTTGAAGGCGACGCGGTAGACCTCCGGCGCGAACGGCCCGAGACCGGCCTTGTAGGGGTGCGTCTTGGACGTGAGGCTGAGCGCGAGCAGCGTGCGGCCGTGGAAGCCGCCCTCGAAGCCGATCACGCCCTTGCGGCCCGTGTAGGCGCGCGCGAACTTGACGGCGTTCTCGATCGCCTCGGCGCCGGAGTTGAAGAAGCCGGCGCGCACCTCGCCCGAGATCGGGGCCAGCTCGATGAGGCGCTCGGCCAGGCCGACGTAGTTCTCGTACGGGATGATCGTGAAGTCGGTGTGGGTGAAGCGCTCGGCCTGCTCGCGCACCGCCTCGACCACGCGCGGGTGCGAGTGGCCGACGTTCATGCAGCCGACGCCTCCCGCGAAGTCGACGAACGTGTTCCCGTCGACGTCGGTGAGGAGCGCGCCGCGCGCTTCCGCGATCACGAGCGGCAGGTAGATGGAGAGCGGCTCCGCGATCACCCGCTCCTTGCGGGCGAGAATCTCGGCGCTGCGAGGGCCGGGAACGTCTGTCTTCAGCTCGATTGTCCGGGTCGTAGCCACGTCAGGAGCTTATAGATTGGCGGTCGCAATGGTCCTTTCCGACCGCACCATCCGGCGGCTCCTCGAGGAGGGCCGGATCGGGATCGAGCCCTACGAGGAGGAGCTCCTCCAGCCCTCCAGCGTCGACGTCCGCGTCGACCGGCTGTTCCGGGTCTTCCGCAACTCGCGGTATCCGTTCATCGACGTGAAGCAGGAGATGGAGGAGCTGACCGAGCTCGTCGAGGTCGAGCCCGACGAGGCGTTCATTCTCCACCCGGGCGAGTTCGTCCTCGGCTCGACACTGGAACGGATCACGCTTCCCGACGACCTCGTCGCCCGTCTCGAGGGCAAGAGCTCGCTGGGCCGTCTCGGTCTCCTCATCCACTCGACCGCGGGCTTCATCGACCCGGGCTGGGACGGCCACGTCACCCTCGAGCTCTCGAACGTCGCCAACCTGCCCATCACGCTCTACTACGGGATGAAGATCGGGCAGGTCTCGTTCGTGCAAATGTCCGAGCCGGCCGAGCACCCCTATGGGACGGGCGAGCTCGGCTCCAAGTACCAGGGCCAGATGGGCCCGACGCCGAGCCGCTACTGGAGGAACTTCCAGACGTGATCCTCGTCGCCGGAGGCACCGGGTTCGTCGGCACGAAGGTCGCCCACGCGCTGCGGGCGGCCGAGCTCCCCGTGCGCGTGCTGGCGCGCCGGCCCGAGAAGCAGGACCAGCTCCGCTCCTGGGGCTGCGAGGTCGTCGAGGGCGACATGACCGACGCCGAGAGCCTGCGGCGCGCGGTCGAGGGGTGCACGGCCGTCGTCCACCTCGTCGCCATCCTGCTCGGTCGGCCGGAGGAGTTCGAGCGAATCATGATCCAGGGCACGCGCGACCTCGTCGAAGCATCGAAGGAGGCCGGCGTGGCGCGGCTCGTCCTCCAGAGCGCCCTCGGCACGGAGGAGGGGCACGAGATCACCCCCTACTACCACGCGAAGTGGGAGGAGGAGCAGGCCGTCAAGTACTCGGGGATCGAGCACGTGATCTTCAGGCCGAGCTTCATCTTCGGCCGCGACGGCGGCATCCTCGCCCAGCAGATCAAGGTCGTCCGCTTCTCGCCGGTGACTCCGATCCTGGGCCGCCACCGGATGCAGCCGATCTGGGTCGACGACGTCGCCTCGCTTTTCACCGCCGCCGTCTCCTCCGCCGAGGCGCCGAACCGGACGTTCGACGTCGGCGGTCCGGACCGGCTCACCTGGGCCGAGCTCCACGAGCAGATCCGCAGGACGCTCGGGAAGCGCCGCCTGGCGTTCCAGATGCCGCCGGGCCTCCTCAAGGCCGGGGCGACGATCGGGCAGGTCCTGCCGCCGTTCCACGGCGCGCGCTCGGCGGTGGAGATGCTCGACCTCGGCGACAACGTCGGTGACATCGGGCCCGTGACCGAGGCCTACGGTGTCCGGCCGATCGGCGTCAAGGAACAGATTCGCCGGGCAGTTTCCTGAGGGCTGGGCGGAACGTGGGCCGGCACCGTCCATGTTCCGCCCAGCCCTCGATAAAAGGGCAGTTTGCTCCTAAGCTGAGGCCATGACCTCGGAGCTCTATGCCGTGGTTGCGGCCCAGCGGCTCGACGAGGATGAAGCGAAGCGCATTGCCGGCGAGAGCCGGCGGGCGGACGTCATGCAACTGGACGCGGAGCGAGCCGGCAGGAAGGGACCGTGGCTGCTCGAGATGCCCGGTGTCCACGAGATCCTCGTGGAGGGCACCGAGTGGGACGCGGTCAGCTGGACGCTCAACGAGTCCGGAGTGGAGCGCCTGGCGCGCACCTTCGAGTGGCTCGAGGACGAGCTCCCCGGGGAGTTCACCTTCGAGGTGCTCTGGGGCGACGAGCCGATCGACAAGCTCGTCTCGCGCGAGGAGCTCGTCCGCATCGTCCGCACCGGCCATCTCGGCGGCCGCACGCGCTATCGCGTCATGCCCTCCTAGACATAGAAACGGGGGGCCCGAAAGCCCCCCGTTCGGTAGATCGCCTGGAGTAGCAGGGGCGCTGGGTTGTCCCCCACGCTGGCTAGGCGATTCCCCTTAGGTCCTAGGGACACGCCCCTACCTGCGACTACCTCCACTGCCCGTACTGTCGGAAATCAAAGTCGGACCACCCCCTTTCCGTGGTTAAGGCCATGATACGTGGTCCGCTAGGACGAACACCAGGAGGAGCGGCATGCAGACCATCACGCCCTACCTGTTGTACGAGGACGTCTCGGCAGCGATCGACTGGCTCTCGCGGGCGTTCGGATTCGAGGAGCGGCTCCGGTTCGCCGACGACAGCGGGACGGTCACGCACGCCGAGCTCACGCTCGGCGACGGCGAGATCTTCCTCGGCAACCCGGGCCCCGACTACCGGAGCCCCAAGGCGCTCGGCACCTACACAGATCTCACGCACGTCTACGTCGAGGACGTCGACGCGCACTTCGCCCGCGCGCGGGACGCCGGCGCGACGATCCACGCCGAGCCCGAAGACCAGGCCTACGGCGACCGGCGTTACGACGCCGAGGATCCCGAGGGCCACCGCTGGTCGTTCGCGCAGCTCCTGCGCGAGGTGCCGGCCGAGGAGTGGGGAGCGACCTCTGGCTAGGGAGCCGGTCTAGGGCACGACGACGCGGACTTCGCCGTCCACGACCCGCACGTCGAACGTGTCCACCGGGATGTAGGCGGGGAGCGTCAGCGCGCGTCCCGTGCGGACGTCGAAGCGTGAGCCGTGCCGCGGGCAGATGGCCACGCACTCGGCCGGCTCGAAGTCGCCCTCGCAGAGCGGGCCGTCGTCGTGGGAGCAGCGATCTTCGATCGCGTAGAACTCGCCGTCGCAGTTGTAGACGCCGATCGCGAGCTGTCCGTCGCGCACGATCCTCACCTCGCCCGGCGGGAAGTCCTCGACCGGGCCGACGATCAGCTCGCCCACGGCTAGGAGAGCTCGAGCTCCTCGAGCCCGGCCCACTCGTCGGGGAGCGGGGTTCCCTTCCCCTTGTGCAGGGCGACCTTGAGCACGCCCAGGCCGAGCAGGGCGCACTTGAGCCGGACCGGGGTGAGCGGGATGCCGACCTCGTCGAGGAGCTCGTCGCGGGACATCGTGGCCACCTCTTGCGCGGTGCGGCCCTTGACCATGTCCATCAGCATCGACGTCGCCGCCTGGCTGATCGCGCAGCCTCTCCCCTGAAACTTCACGTCGGCGATCTTGTCGCCCTCGAACGCGACCGCGATCGAGACCTCGTCGCCACAGAGCGGGTTCTGCCCTTCCGCGACGGCGTCGGCGCCCTCGATCACCCCGTGCCCGCGCGGGTTCTTGTAGTGGTCGAGGATGACCTCGCGGTAGAGACTGTCGAGCTCGCTCATCTACTGAAAGAGCTTACGCGCCTTGAGAAGGCCTTCGACGAGGCTGTCGATCTCCTCGGGCAGCGTGTAGAGGTAGAAGCTCGCACGCGTGGTGGCGTTCACGCCCAGCCGCGTCATCAGGGGCTGGTTGCAGTGGTGGCCGGCGCGGACCGCGACGCCATCCGCGTCGACCACCTGGGCGACATCGTGTGGATGCACGCCGTCGAGGTTGAAGGAGACGATTCCCGCGCGCCGGTCGGGCGGAGGCCCGTAGAGCGTCAGGCCGGGGACCTCGGAGAGCCGCTCCCAGGCGTACATCGTCAGCTCGGCCTCGTGCTCCTCGATCGCCGGGAGCCCGATCTCGGTGAGGTAGTCGATGGCGGCGCCGAGCCCGACCGCCTGCGCGATCGGCGGCGTCCCTGCCTCGAACTTGTGCGGCAGCGTGTTCCAGGTCGTCTTCTCGACGGTGACCTTGCTGATCATCTCGCCGCCAAGCTCGAAGGGCGACATCCGCTCGAGCAGCCCTCGCCGCCCCCAGAGGACGCCGATGCCGCTCGGGCCGCACATCTTGTGGCCCGTGAAGGCGAGGAAGTCGCAGCCGAGAGCGCGCACATCGAGCGGCCGGTGCGGCGCGGCCTGCGCCGCGTCGACCACGACGACGGCGTCGCGTTCGTGCGCCCACGCCGAGATGCGCTCGATCGGGTTGATCGTCCCCAGCGAGTTCGAGACGAGCCCACAGGCGACGAGCTTCACGCGCCCGCGCTTCTCCAGCTCGTCCAGCGCGTCCAGGCGGAGCTCCCCGTTGTCGTCGATCGGGATGGCGGCGAAGTCGGCGCCCGTTCGCCCGGCGATGTACTGCCAGGGGACGAAGTTCGAGTGGTGCTCGAGCTCGGTCACGAGGACGAGGTCTCCGGGGCCGAGGTTGTCGAGGCCCCAGGCGTAGGCGACCAGGTTGAGACCTTCGGTGGCGTTGCGGGTGAAGATGACCTCGGCGGTCGTCTCGGCGTTCACGAAGGCGCGCGCCTTCTCCCGGGCGCCGTCGTACGCCGCGTCGGAGCGGAGGCCGAGCTCGTAGACGGCCCGGTGGACGTTGGCGTACGACGTCTCGTAGAACTCGCGCAGCGTGTCGAGAACCTGCCGCGGCTTCTGTGAGGAGTTCGCCGAGTCGAGGTAGGCGAGAGGCTTGCCGTGGATCGGCTGCTCGAAGATGGGGAAATCCGCGCGGAGCTTGCGCGCGTCGAGCTTCGCCTGAGCGGTCACGGCCATTGGGACCTATCGTACCGACCGCGTTTCGGCGCTCAGGCCGGGCGCTCGAGCGCCGCCGCCTGCCACACGAAGCCCTTGGACTCCGCGACGAGAGCCAGCCCCTGCCGCTCCGCAGCGGCGACGAGCCTCTCGGGCGGGTGCACCCAGGAGCGGAACTCCCAACGCAGCAGCCGCGCGAGGACGTTCACCGCCCCGAACACCAACCGCAGGACCGGGCGCGGGCGGGGGAAGCTCATGACCAGACAACGCTGCGCCCGCCGGGCGGCGGCTCCGACGAGAGCGTCGTAGTCCGGATAGCAGCAGACGACGCGGTGCATGATCACGGCATCGGCCGGGCCGGCCAGCTCCGGGTCGCTGACGACGTCGCCCAGTCGCCGATCCACCCTGTCGTCGAGGCCGCGCTCGCGAAGCAGCTCGTGCGCCGCGGCCTCGTATTCCGGCGAGAGCTCGAGGTTCGTCGCGCGGGCCGCGCCCATCCTGAGGAGCTCGACCTGGATCGCCCCGACGCCGCCACCGATCTCGAGCAGGGACGCCCCGTCGATCCCGCGCTCCCGCAGGAAGCCGACCATCCGCTCGGCCGTGTCGTCCAGCCCTTTGCGCTCGTACCGCCGCACGCCCCTGCGCGCGGCGCGCTTGGAGAAGAGGGAGGTGTAGCCGCGCGGAGGCTGGCAGCAGCTCACGGCTACGCCGCGAGCAGACGCGCCTCGAGCACGCTCTGGAGCGCGTCACGCACCGGCTCGAGCTCGATGCGGTCGAAGATCTCCTGGTAGAAGCCGCGCACGATCAGGAGCTGCGCCTCCTCCTTGGAGAGCCCGCGGGCCATGCAGTAGAAGAGCTCGTCGCGGTTCACCTGGGAGATCGTGGCGCCGTGCGTGCAGCGCACGTCGTTGGCGAGGATCTCGAGGCCCGGGATCGAGTCCGCGTGCGCGTCGGGCGAGAGCAGGAGGTTGCGGTTCTCCTGGTAGGCGTTGGTGCGCTGCGCGTCCTTCGCCACCTTGATCATCCCGCGCCAGACGGCCGTGGCCTTGTCGCGGAGCACGCCCTTGAAGGCGAAGTCCGAGGTCGTGTTCGGCGCCAGGTGGGCCTGGAGCGTGTCGTAGTCGAGGTGCTGCTCGCCGTCGGCGAAGTACGCGCCGGTGACGCGCGAGGTCGCGCCGGCGCCGGCGAGGTCGTTCTCGATCGTCACCTTGCCCTTGCGGGAGCCGAAGCCCCCGGCGACCCAGTCGAGCTCGGCGTCGCGGCCTACGGTGGCGCGGTGGGTGGCGAAGTGCCACGTCTCGCGGGAGAGGTTCTGGATGGAGACGAACTCGAGCTTCGCGCCCTCCTCGACGAAGATCTCCGAGACCGCATTGGAGTAGGACTCCAGGTCTGTCGAGGCGGACGCGGACTCCTCGATGAGCGTGAAGCGCGCGCCCTTCTCGGCGACCACGAGCAGGCGCCAGAAGTGGGCTCCGCCCGGCGTCGAGTTGCCGACGCGGACGTAGAGCGGCTTCTCCAGCTCGACCCCTGCGGGGACATGGACAAGGAGGCCGTGCTTCCAGAGCGCCGCGTTGTGCGCGGTGAGCTTGTCGTTGGCCTCGACGAGGGTCCCCAGCCGCTCGTGGTCCTGCAGCGGCGCAAAGGTGACGCCCTCCGGCGCGCGGACGATCTCGATGCCACCTTCGGTCGCCTCGGCGACGCCGGCCGCGTCGATCTCGAGCATGCGCTCGCCGCCCGAGCCGGCCTGAGCGCCGTTGACCGAGAACGCCTCCGGGTCGAACCCCCGCAGGTTCGTGAAGCGCCAGTGCTCGTCCGAGGTGCTCGGGAGCGGCAGCTCGTGGTAGCGCTCGAGTGCCTGCTCCCTACTCACTCGGCGCGTACCTCCGGTGGAGCATGAGCGCGTTGCCGTCCGGATCGCGGAAGAACGCCATGTGGCAGACGCCCGTGTCCAGCGTCTCGCCCTGGAACTCGACGCCCTTCGCCTCGAGCTCGCGCCGCGCCTCGGCGACGTTCGGAACCCGCAGCGCGATGTGCGCCGTGTGCGGCCCTGTGAAGGACTGTCCGATGTTGGACGGGTCGACGAGATACAGGCTGACGTTGCCGGTCTCGAACTCCGGCCAGCCGACGACGCCGGGCGTCCGCACCAGACCGAGCATCTCCTCGTAGAACCGCGTCGAGCGCTCGAGGTCTGTGACCGGCACGGACACGAAGTCCGTCCGCTCGACGATCAACCGACGGATCCCTCCATCTGCAGCTGGATGAGGCGGTTCATCTCGACGGCGTACTCGAGCGGGAGCTCCTTGGTGATCGGCTCGACGAACCCGGAGACGATCATCGCGGCGGCCTCCGCCTCGGAGAGCCCGCGACTCATCAGGTAGAAGAGCTGCTCCTCACCGATCTTCGACACGGTGGCCTCGTGGCCGACGTCCACGTCGTTCTCGTCGATGCGGATATACGGGTACGTATCGGTGCGCGACTTGTCGTCGAGGATGAGCGCGTCGCAGACGACCTTGGAGCGTGCGCCGTGGGCGCCCTTCGCCACCTCGAGGAGGCCGCGGTAGCTCGAGCGGCCGCCGTCCTTGGAGATCGACTTGGAGGTGATCACCGAGGAGGTGTTCGGCGCGACGTGGACGGCCTTGCCGCCCGCGTCCTGGTGCTGTCCGTCGCCCGCGAAGGCGATCGAGAGCACCTCGCCGTGCGCGCCCTCGCCCATCAGCCAGATGGCCGGGTACTTCATCGTCTGCTTCGAGCCGAGGTTGCCGTCCACCCACTCCATCGTCGCGTTCTCGTAGGCGACCGCGCGCTTCGTGACGAGGTTGTAGACGTTGTTCGACCAGTTCTGGATCGTCGTATAGCGGCAGCGCCCGCCGGGCTTGACGATGATCTCGACCACCGCCGAGTGCAGCGAGTCGGTCGTGTAGATCGGGGCGGTGCAGCCCTCGACGTAGTGCACGTACGCGCCCTCGTCGACGATGATCAGCGTTCGCTCGAACTGGCCCATGTTCTCCGCGTTGATGCGGAAGTAGGCCTGGAGCGGCATCTCGATCGACACGCCCGGGGGCACGTAGATGAACGAGCCTCCCGACCAGACGGCGGAGTTGAGCGCCGCGAACTTGTTGTCGTTCTGCGGGATGATCGTCCCGAAGTACTGGCGAACGAGCTCCTCGTGCTCGCGCAGGCCGGAGTCCATGTCGAGGAAGAGCACGCCCTTCGCCTCGAGGTCGGCCTGGAGCTTGTGGTAGACGACCTCGGACTCGTACTGCGCACCAACGCCGGCGAGGAACTTGCGCTCGGCCTCGGGGATCCCGAGCCTGTCCCACGTCTGCTTGATGTCGGGCGGCAGGTCCTCCCAGGACTTCGCCTGGTTCTCGGTCGGCTTGATGTAGTAGTAGATGTTGTCGAAGTCGATGCCCGAGAGATCGCCGCCCCAGGACGGCATCGGGCGCGCTTCGAAGTACTCGAGCGACTTGAGGCGGAAGTCCCGCATCCACTGGGGCTCGTCCTTGTGCGCCGAGATCGCCTCGACGATCTCGCGCGAGAGCCCGCGCTGGGACTTGAAGAAGTAGTTCTCGGGGTCGTGAAAACCGAACTTGTAGTCGTTGCCGATCTCCGCGACGACCTGTGTCTCTGGAGTCGCCATCAGGCTGCCTCCTCCTCTACTCCGAAGGCCTTGTAGCCCTCGGCTTCGAGCTGCTCGGCGAGCTCGGGCCCGCCTTCACGAACGATACGCCCGTCGACGAACACGTGCACGAAGTCGGGCTTCACGTAGTTGAGAATCCGCTGGTAGTGCGTAATCACGAGCGCGCCGGTCTCGGGGCCGACCAGGTTGCGCACGCCCGAGGCGACGACGCGCAGCGCGTCGATGTCGAGGCCGGAGTCGGTCTCGTCGAGCACCGCGATCCGCGGTCGGAGCATGGCCAGCTGGAGGATTTCGACACGCTTCTTCTCGCCGCCCGAGAAGCCGTCGTTGAGATACCGGCCTGCGATCTCCTTCGGAACCTGGAGGTCCTTCATGGCCGTGTCCAGCTGCTTACGAAACTCGGGAATCTTCACCGGGTCGTCCTCGCCGTCGTTGGCGGCCTTGCGCATGGCGTTGACCGCCGAGCGCAGGAAGCTCGCCACGGTCACGCCCGGGACGGCGTGCGGGTACTGGAAGGCGAGGAAGAGGCCGCGCTGCGCGCGCTCGTCCGCCCCGAGCTCCAGGATCGACTCGCCGTCGAGCAGGATGTCCCCGTCGGTGATCTTGTACGCGGGGTGGCCCATGAGCGCGTACGCGAGCGTGCTCTTGCCGGAGCCGTTCGGGCCCATGATCGCGTGCACCTCGTTCGAGTCCACGGCGAGATCGAGACCGCGGACGATCTCGATCCCGTCCTCTGTGGCGACGTGCAGATTCTTGATCTCGAGCAGAGACATGCTTGTAACACCCCGGTGTCTATCTGGAAACGGCCTCGCGAGCCGCTTCGTGACAAGGACAGTGTAGCGACTGGCGTGTGGCGGCCCTGCGCCCTCATGCTGGTATCCTGAGCCCATGCCCGGAAACATCGGCTGGCAGGGAATCGTCATCATCCTGCTCGTCCTGCTCCTCATCTTCGGCCCCAAGCGACTCCCGGAGATGGGCCGCTCGATCGGTCACGGAATCCGCGAGTTCAAGGACTCGCTCACGGGGAATCAAGACGACGAGCCCGAGCGCGTCGAGCTCGCCGAGCCCGCCTCCACCGTCACGTCCGAGGACCGCACGAAGCAGCCCGAGGACGAGCGGGTCCCGAGCAGCAAGACCTAGGGACCTCCGATGCCCCGCCTGCCGCGGCGCCTCGGGCATGCCGACCGCGTCACGCTGGTCGAGCACCTCGACGAGCTTCGCACGCGCATCATCATCTCCGGCGTCGCGCTGATCGGCGCCCTCGTCTTCACGTGGATCTTCCGCGCGACGATCATCGGCTGGCTCAACCGGCCGCTCCCGATCCGCTGCGTCACGGGGCCCGAGACGGGCGTCGAGGTCTGCCGGCGGCCCGAGCCGCTCACCTTCAACCCCCTCGAGGCGTTCTCGACCTCGTTCAAGGTGGCGTTCCTCGCCGCACTCGCAATTGCCCTGCCCATCCTGCTCTGGCAGCTGTGGGGCTTCCTGGCGCCCGCGTTCGAGGAGACGAGCCAGGCGGTGGTCGCCAAGCTCGTGATCGCGGGGACGGTGCTTTTCGTCGCCGGCGCCTCCTTCGCGTACTGGGTGGCGCTGCCGGCCGCGATCCCCTTCCTCCTGGACTTCGACAGCGAGCTCTATCGCAACGAGATCCGCGCAGGGCCCTACTACTCCTTCGCTGCCACCAGCATCTTCGGGATGGGCATCCTCTTCGAGCTACCCATCGTGATCCTCGCGCTCGTGCGCCTCGGGATCACCTCGTCCGCGCAGCTGCGGCGGAACCGCCGCATCGGCCTCGGGCTCTGCGTGGTCGCCGGCGTGCTCCTGCCCGGCGTCGACTTCGTCTCCACCGCCATCCAGACGATCCCGATCCTCCTGCTCTTCGAGATGTCAATCTGGGTCGCGGCCTTCTTCGAGAAGCGCTGGGCCGACCAGATCGCAGCCCGCCGAGAGGCGTTCGCGAGCTCCGAGCAATAGTGAGCCCGGTCGTCTACGAGGCCGACTGGGTCGTCCCGGTCGAGGGAGAGCCCGTGCGCGACGGCGGGGTCGCGATCGAGGGGGACAGAATCGTCGCGGTCGGGCCGGCCGGCGACCTCGAGGGCGAGCGCCGCCGCTTCGAGGACGCGATCATCGTCCCCGCGTTCGTCAACGCCCACTCCCACCTCGAGTACGCGGTCTACGCGGGCTTCGGGGACACGCTGTCGTTCGCGCCCTGGATCGCCCTGCACATCCAGCGGAAGGCACGGCTCCTCGACGGCGACGCCGTCGCGATCGCGCGGCTCGGCGCCGCCGAGTGCCTGCGCTCGGGGATCGGCACGCTGGCGGACGCGAGCTTCACGGGCGCGGCCGCGCCCGCGTGCGACGAGCTGGGCCTGCGCGCGCTCGTGGCACTCGAGGTCTTCGGCGCCGACCCGGACGCCGCGCTCGAGCGCTTCGAGGAACTGCGCGAGGGCATCTCCGCATCGCTCTCCGACCGCGTGAGGCTGGGCGTCTCGCCCCATGCGCCCTACAGCGTCACCGCGGACGTGTACGCGGCCTGCAGGGGGCTCGGGCTTCCCGTCGTGACGCACTTCGCCGAGAGCGAGGCCGAACAGGAGTGGCTCCTCCACGGCACCGGCCTCATCGCCGAGGCACCGGGCGTGCCCGTCGAGCCGGCCGGCGAGACCGGCATCCGCCTTCTCGCAGGACGCGGGCTGCTCGGCCCCGACGTCCTCGCCGCGCACTGCGTCCATGTGGAGGCCGACGAGATCGCGCTCCTCGCCGAGCACGACGTCGCCGTCGCCCACTGCCCGCGCTCGAATGCGATTCTCGGCTGCGGGGCCGCGCCGGTCGCCGAGATGCGCGCTGCGGGCGTCCGGCTCGGGCTGGGAACCGACAGCCCCGCGTCGACGCCGTCGTTCGACCTCTTCGAGGAGATGCGGACTGCCGTCTACACGGCCCGCGTCCGCGAGCGCCGCGCCGACGCGCTAACGGCGAACGCGGCGCTGGAACTCGCTACTCTTGGCTCAGCGCGCGCGCTCGGGCTCGACACCGAGACGGGCTCGCTCGCCCCCGGAAAGCGCGCCGACCTGACCGTCGTCTCGCTCGCCGGGTCGCCGTTCCTCCCCTGGGAGGAGCCAACCACCGCCGTGGTTTTCGGCGGCTCGCCAGACCGGGTGATCCTCACCCTCGTGGACGGCGAGGTTCGATACGAGGAAGGAGGATTCGAGTGGCACGATCTTCGACGCAGCGCAAGCGCCGCACGCGGCCGCCTGCTCAGCGAAGCGCCGCCAGCGCCGAAGATCTGATGTTCTTCCCGAAGCTTCGGCGTCGGGCGAAATGGGTCTTCCTCTTCCTCGCAATCGCCTTCGCCGGCAGCTTCGTCTTCTTCGGCGTGGGCGCCGGCGGCTCGGGCATCGGCGACTACCTCTCCGACCTCCTGAACCGCGAGGCCACGACCGGCGCGCCGAACCTCGAGGACGCGCGCGAGGCCGTGCAGGAGAAGCCGAACGACCCGCAGGCGCGCCTCGACCTGGCGACGGCCGCGCAGCAGGAGGGCGAGGTCGACGAGGCGATCGCGTCACTCGAGCGCTACCGCACCATGCGGCCCGAAGACGCCGACGCGCTCCGCACGCTCGCGGCCCTCTACTCGCAGAAGATCAGCGACGCTCAGGAGCGCGCGGACATCGCCTCGAACGAGGCCGCCGAGGCCTCACTCCCCAAGACCTTCGCCCCCACCGACAGCCCGTTCCTTCAGGAGATCCTCGGCAACGAGATCTCGGACTCGCTCAGCGCGCAAGCGGAAGCGCGGGCACAGACGGCCAACGCCGAGGTGCAGAACAACGCGATCCTGCAGCAGGCCGTCTTGGCCGAACTGGTCGAGCTCGTGGACGACGAGCCCCTTATCTTCCTCCAGTACGCGCAGGCCTCGGAGGCCGCGCAGGACTACGAGACCGCCATCGAGGCCTACGAGGAGTTCCTCGCCAAGGCTCCCAACAACCCGAACGCCGAGCTCATCGAGCAGCGCGTGGAGAGCCTCAAGGTGATCGCGGGCATCGACCAGGGCGGTACCGGCGACGAGGGCGCCGGTGGTTCGGGGGACGGGTCGGACGGGGAATAGAGCCGTTAGGGTAGGCACCCGCGACTCACGGGAAGGGAGCACATGAACTTCGACATCAAGACGGAGCAGGCCGGGGGCGACGTCTACGTGATCGCCCTGACCGGCGAGATCGACCTCTACACGGCGCCAGAGTTCAAGCAGCAGCTCCTCGACGTGATCGAGAAGGGCGGGAAGCACGTCGTCGTCGACCTCACCGACACGACCTTCATCGACTCGACGACCCTCGGCGTGCTCGTCGGCGGGGTCAAGCGGCTGCGGCCGAACGAGGGGCAGCTCTCGATCGTCTGCAGCGACCGCAACATCACCAAGATCTTCGAGATCACGGGGCTGAACAGGGTCTTCCCCATTCACGAGACCCGCGCGGAGGCGCTCGAGAGCGTCGGCGCCGCCGGAGCACCGCGTCCGTAGACCGTGACGCGCCGGCTCGCCGTCCTCCTCCTCGCGCTTGCCGCCCTGGGCTTTGCGGGCTGCGGAGGTGACGACGAGGTCACCGGGATGGAGGGCGCCAACACGGGGAACGGGAAAGAGCTCTTCGTCCAGAACTGCGCGTCGTGCCACACACTGGCCGACGCGGGCACGATGGCTAACGTCGGGCCGAACCTCGACACCGCGCTCGGTTGGTCGTGCAAGCAGGGCTTCGCCGAGGACACGCTCTACTCGGTCGTCCTCGGGCAGATCGACCTCGCCGCGCCGCCGATGCCGGCGGACATCGTCATGGGCCAGGACGCAGTCGACGTGGCGGCCTACGTTGCGAGCGTCGCCGGGAAGGACATCGAGGGATGCGACCCGAGCGGCGACAGCGGCACGACGACCGCTGAGACGACGACCGCCGAGACCTCGGGCTAGCCGGCCTCGCGCTCGGCTTCGAGGTCGACGACGACGTGCGTGATGGGCACGTCGTAGCGCTCCTGCGCGCGCGCGAGGATCTTCTTCTCGAGCCAGTTCGAGCGCCCCGGCGGGTGCGTCGAGATGATGATCTCGTCTGCGCCGAACGTCCGTAGCGCATCGTCCATCGCCTGGATAGGGTCGGCGTCGCCGACCTCGCCTCTGGCCTCGACGCCGGCGGCGGAGAGTGCGCCCAGCGACTCCTCCAGGCGGTCGTGGGCGAGCGCCCGCGCACCGTCCTCGTCCGAGGCCCAGTGGCGGAGGGGCGAGTTGAGCGCGGGGCAGACGACGAGCACGTCGGCGTCGCCCTCGGCCCGGCGGACGACCTCCCCGCGCAGGGCGCGGCCGGCGACGGTCTCGTTCGCCACGACGAGGATGCAGCGCCGCTCGCCGCCTCCGTGCGCGAGCACGGGCCGCTCGGCCTCCTTCGGCGCGCCCTTGATGTAGAACGCGAGCCCGACGGCGAGGACGAGGAAGACCCCGAGTGCGACCCAGCCGCCGAAGAGGACTCCCGCCACCGCAACGACGGCGAAGAGCCCCGCGCACACGAGCACGAAGCTGAAGGCCTCAGCTTCGCTCCGGAACGGGTTGCGCATAGGCGCCTCCTTGTGCCGGCCTACAGCGCTAGATCACGTAGACCGTGACGTACACGATGATCCACATTACGTCGACGAAGTGCCAATAGATCCCTGGCAGCTCGACGCCCAGGTGCTTCTCCGTCTCGGGGCCGAAGTGGCCCTTCGTCGAACGGATCAGGGCGTAGAGCAGCAGGTTCAGCCCGATGAAGACGTGCGCGCCGTGAAGCCCGGTGAGCCCGTAGAAGGTCGACCCGAAGGCGTTGTCGTACGGCGCAAAGCCGAGGCGCGTGTATTCGCGCGCCTGGATGAGCAGGAACGTGAGCCCGAGCAGGAACGTGAGCGTCAGCCCGGCGATCAGCCCCGAGCGGTTGCCGCGCTTCACGGACTGGAGCGCCCAGTGCATCGTGAAGCTCGACGTGACCAGGATGACCGTGTTCAGGAAGGCCAGGTAGACGGGCAGCTCGTAGCCCGGCGGCGGCCAGCCCTCGTCGCCTCCGACCACCACGCGCGCGAAGAAGTACGCGCTGAAGAACGAGCCGAAGAGCATCACCTCGGACGCGATGAAGAAGTAGATCCCGAGGAGGCGCGAGTCGACCCGCGAGCTCTGATGCGCTACAGGAGGGTGGTCGTGTGCGTGCTCAGCGGTGGCCATGGCTACGTGAGCGCCTCCGTCTGCTCGGGCGCGACGACGACGTGCTTGACGGGGAGCTCTGCACCGCTCTCGATACGGCCGACGACGTTGCGGCGCAGCCAGCCCGAGCTCGCCTCCGGGAACGTCGAGACGATGATCTCGTCCACCTGCTCGTCGTGGACGACGTTCAGCGCCGCCGTGACGGGGTCCGGATCGCCGAGGTGGCCTGTCGCTTCGATCCCCAACGCCTTCAGCTCGGCGAGGGCGAGGTCGAGCCGCCGCTGGACCCCGGGCTGATCAGCCGGGGCGACGAGCGTGAACTCCACGGGGCCGCCCTGCGCGCGCTCGCGGAGCGCCTCGAGCAGCGGGCCGCCGACGATCGTCTGGTTCGCGATCACGAGCACGTGCGTGCGCTCGCGCCCGGACGTGAGGTCGACCTCGACGTGCGAGACCGGGATCTCGCCGGCCGCCTTGCGCGCGCGGTCGACGAGGCCTGCGCGCAGCCAGCTCGAGCGAACCGCGCCGGGATGCGTGGAGATGATCACCTCGTCGACGGGCGCGTACTGGTGCAGCGCGTCGCGCAAGGCCTGGAGCGGATCCGGGTCGACGACGGCGCCCCGGGCCGCGATCCCTGCCTCGTGCAGGAGGTCGAGCGTCCTGCGCAGCCGGCGATCGGCGCTCGAGCGGCGGCTCTCCTCGTAGACGACGTAGCCCGCGCGCGGGTCGTTCTGGGGCGAGACCACAGTCACCCGGATCGGGCCCGAGGCCGCGCGCTCCTCGATCGCGTCCAGGAGCGTCTTCCCCGCCACCGTCTCGTTCGCGAGGACGAGGATGTGTCTCGGCCGCTCGGCGGCCGGCTCGGGCGCCTTCTCCGCGTACGGGTCGACGTCGCTCATGCCTCGACCTTCTCGCGTTCCTCGACCTGGGCGCGGTCGCCGTTCAGCACCGCGTGGCGCGCGCCGCGCACGCCGTACTCGTACGGGCTCCCGACCACCTGTGGGATCTCGTCGAAGTTGAAGATGGGCGGCGGCGAGGAGACCTGCCACTCGAGCGTCAGCGCCCGCCACGGGTTGGCCGGGGCCGGCTCGCCGCGGCGCCAGCTCACGATCATGTTGTAGAGGAACACGATCGTCGAGGCGCCCAGCCCGAACGACGCGATCGAGATGACCATGTTCCAGTTCCCGAACTCGGGCGCGTAGTCGGCCACGCGTCTCGGCATCCCCTGGAGGCCGACCCAGTGCATCGGGAAGAAGGTGACGTTGAAGCCCACGAACGTCAGCCAGAAGTGAATCTGGCCGAGGCGCTCGTTGTACATCCGCCCGGTCATCTTCGGATACCAGTAGTAGATGCCCGCGAAGATCGTGAAGAGCGAGCCGCCGAAGAGCACGTAGTGGATGTGGGCGACGACGAAGTACGTGTCGCTCGCGTGGATGTCGACCGGGACCGAGCCGAGATAGATGCCGGAGAGGCCGCCGATCACGAACATCGACACGAAGCCCAGTGCGAACAGCATGGGCGTCTTGAAGTGCAGACGCCCCTCCCACAGCGTCGCCAGCCAGCTGAAGACCTTGATCCCGGTTGGGACCGCAATCACCAGCGTCGTCACCATCATCGGGATGCGGATCCACGGCTGCATGCCGGACACGAACATGTGGTGCGCCCAGACCGAGAACCCGAGGATGAGGATCGCCATCAGCGAGAGGGCCATCAGCCGGTAGCCGAAAATCGGCTTCCGCGCGAAGACGGAGATCACCTCCGAGGCGATGCCGAAGCCGGGCAGCATCATGATGTAGACGGCCGGGTGCGAGTAGAACCAGAAGATGTGCTGGTAGGCGACGATGTCGCCCCCGAGGTCCGGGTTGAAGAAGTTCGTGTGCAGGACCCGGTCGAACATGATGAAGAACTGGGAGCCGGCCACGAACGGGGTCGCCAGCACGACCAGCGTCGACGTGGCGAAGTTCGCCCAGACCAGGAGCGGCATGCGCCAGAAGGACATTCCGGGCGCACGCATGGTGATGATCGTGACCAGGAAGTTGAGCGCGGTCATGATCGAGGACGCACCGGCCCACTGGACGCCCATCTGGAACATGAGGTTGCCGTCCGCCTGTTGCACCGCTAACGGGACGTAGTTCGTCCACCCCGCGGCGAACGCGCCTCCCTCCGGCACCAGGTAGCTCGACAGCATGATCAGGCCGGCGATGGGCAGCAGCCAGAACGAGAGCGCGTTCAGGCGCGGGAACGCCATGTCCGGCGCGCCGATCATCAGCGGGATCACGTAGTTCCCGAGCCCCGCGAACGCCGGGATGATGAAGAGGAAGATCATCAGCGAGGCGTGCACCGAGAAGAGCCCGTTGAACGTGTTCGTGTCCACGTACTGCATGCCGGGGCGCGCGAGCTCGGCGCGCATGAACATCGCCATCAGCCCGGCCGCGACGAAGAAGAAGATCGTCGTGACCAGGTACTGGATCCCGATCACCTTGTGGTCGGTGTTGACGCGGAAGTAGTCCTTCCACGTCCGCGCGCCGTGGCTGGAGTGGTCCTCGGGCCGGGTCGGCTTGCCGGAGATCCAGTACGCCCAGTAGTCGAAGCCGCCGAGGCCTGCGAGGAACGCAAGCGGGACGACGACCGTCCAGACGACGATCAGGACGGGCAGCTCCCACAGCGGCTCGAAGCCCATCGCCGAGCGGGCGCCGATGACCAGCAGCGTCCCCAGGGCCCAGGCGAGCGGCATCGTCCAGAGGACGCGCAGCCAGCCGGGACCGGTCAGGCGCCGCAGTCCTCGGCGCGGCGGCGGCGGGGCGTGCACGGGAGCGTGCTCGGCGCCGTGAACCTCGACCGCCACTAGCGGCCACCTCCCGTCGACTCGAGCAGGTACTCGACGAGCCCTTCGAGCTGCGGTTCCGTGAAGACCTCTCCGAAGTTGTCCGGCATCGTGTCCTCGAACCCCTCTGCGATGCTAGCGCTCGGGTCGACGATCGACTCCATCACAAAGTCGGCGTCGGCTCCCTGGAGCGCGTCGTCGAGGTTCGGGCCGACCTCGCCCGTCGTGCCGGCGTCGGCGAGCGTGTGGCACGAGCCGCACTGCTGGGTGAAGAGCTCCTTGCCCTGCACGGAGCCGCCCTCACGGGCAAGCCGCTGCTGCTCCTCGACCCAGGCCTCGAAGTCGGCCATGGAGAGAACGCGGGCCTGCGAGCGCATGGTCGCGTGCCCCAGCCCGCAGAGCTCGGTGCAGATGACCTCGTACTCGCCGATCTGCGTCGGCTCGACCACCGTGCGCGTCGTGACCCCATTGACCGCATCCTGCTTCATCCGCCACTCAGGTACCCAGAACGAGTGGATTACGTCCTTCGAGGTGATCATGAACTCGATCGCCTGGTCGACGGGGACGACCAGCTCGCCGGTCGTGAGGGGCCGGCCGCCCTCGACCTCGATGTCCGGATAGGTGAACGTCCAGGCGAACTGCTCGGCGGTCACCTCGATGACGCGGTGGTCGGAGGGCAGGTCCTCGGACTGCGCGAGCGCGACCCCGGAGTAGATCGCGATGAACGTCACGAGAATCGTGGGGATCAGCGTCCAGACGATCTCGAGCCCTGTGTGCCCGTGGATCGGGCTCCCGTCGTCCGTGTCCCCCGGGGGCGCCCTGAACTTGTAGACCGCGTAGGACGTCACCCCGGCGACGAGCGCGAAGATGACGACGCAGATGATCGTGACGACCCAGTAGACCGAGTCGATGATCCCCGCCTGCTTCGAAGCTGCGTCAGGCAGCCAGGGAATGAACACCGCGACGACCGCCAGGGCAGCGCCGACGGCCACCCCGACCAGCGTCATCTGGATGATCGAGCGCTTTCGCACGTAGCAAGCAGGGTTTCGCGGCCCTGGCGAACCCTAACGCAACCGTATCCCGGCTTGAGGCTCGACCGTTCTCCTTCCGAACCCCGAAGGAGGGACATCGAGCATGGGTATCGGCGCAAGCATCTTCCTCGTTACCGTCGGCGCGATTCTCGCGTTCGCCGTGACGGCAGACGTCCAGGGCATAGACATCGCAACCGTCGGCTGGATCCTCATGATCGTGGGCATCGTGGGCTTCCTGCTCTCGCTGATCTTCTGGTCGACGTGGGGCGGCGTCGGAACCTGGCGGCGCGAGACCGTCGTTCACCAGGATCCGTACAACCGGCCTCCCTACTAGAGGCCGCCTCGCTTCCTCCTCCCTGCCGGGGGGCGGGCTTCCGGTCGCCCCTCGGCAACTCTGGATCGAGCACGAAGACGGGCACCCATCGGGTGCCCGCCGTCTTGGACCATGAAAAAGGCGCCGCGCGCTCGGTGACGAGGCGCGGCGCCCGGCTCCCGTTCCTAGAAAATCAGGATCAGGATGATGATGATCAGAATGATGGCGAGAACGCCGCCGCCGATGTACATGCTCTCCTCCTAGTTGGTTCGCGGTCTTAACGGAGGAAGCGCGGAAAGAGTTTCGGGCTCGCGCCGAACGGCACTAGCCGTGCAGGACCCGGCCTTCCATGCCGCCTGCGACGACCACGACCTGGCCGGTCACATGCCCCGAGAGCTCGTCGGAGGCCAGGACGACGATCTGGCGGGCGACGTCCTCCACCTGCGCCACCTTGCGCAGGGCCATCGTCCGCGTAGCCCGGTCGATCACGCTCGGGTCGTCCAGGGTCGAGCGCGTCATGGGCGAGATCGTCCACCCGGGGCAGACGGCGTTCACCCGCCCCAGAGGCGAGACCCGCACGACCTCGTTCTTCAGGCTGAGGAGAAGGCCGCGGACGACCGCCGACTTGGCCGAGGCGTAGTCGGCATGGCCGGCCTCGCCGTAGATCCCCGCAGTGGAGCCGACGAGCACGAGGCTCCCGTGGCCGGAGGCCTCGACCTCGCGCAGGAAGCCGCGGGCCGTCAGGAACGTGGCGGTGAGGTTGGCAGCGAGCGTCTCCTGCCACCGGTCGAGCGAGAGCTCCCACAGCGGGACGTCCTCCTCGGGCCAGACGCCGGCGACCGCCGCGCAGACGTCGAGCCCGCCGAGCGCCTCGCGGGCCTCGGCGAAGAGCCGGTCGGCCTCGTCCTCGCGTCGCAGGTCGGCCTGGAGGAGCACCGAGCCCTCGCAGTCGGCCGCGACCGCCTGGGCCCGCTCGAGCCCCTGGTGGTAGTGGATCCCGACGCGGCAGCCCTCGGCTGCGAACGCGCGCGCGCAGGCAGCGCCGATCCCGCCGGACGCCCCGGTCACGAGCACGCGCTTGCCTGCCAGCCCTGTCTCCACCGAGGGGAAATGTTTTCACCTCGGGCGAGAAAACTCGACCGGCAGCTGTCGTCGGGGGGCTAGAAGCGTCTCAGAGAGGAACCGCGCCGCGGCTCGGCCCACGGGAATCGGGCGAGACACCGTGGGTCGAGCCGTAGCGCGGCCCGGGCGGGGCTACGAGCGCCGCCACTCGAGACGCTTGCGCTCGTCGACGCGGGAATCCGCACCGAAGAGGACCGCAAGAGGCCCGACTAGCAGGAGAAAGAGGAGGAAGGCGATTTCCATACCCTCAGCATCGACCCGCTGGTCGATTAGCACAAGTCAAGTTATGATTCATTTCGATTATGCGACCTGATGGATGGTTCGGGGTGGAATTGCGGCATCTGGCCGCCCTGCAGGCGGTGGCCGAGGAAGGCTCCTTCGGCCGCGCCGCCGAGCGCCTCGGCTACACGCAGTCGGCGGTCAGCCAGCAGATCCAGGCGCTCGAGCGCGTGGTCGGCCAGCGGCTCGTCGAGCGCCCGGGCGGACCGAGGCGCGTCTCGCTCACGGAGGCGGGCGAGCTCCTTCTCCGCCACGCCGCGGGCATCGTCGCGCGCCTCCAGGCGGCGCAGGCCGACCTGGCGGCGTTCGCCGAGGGCTCCGCGGGAACGCTGCGCGTCGGGACGTTCCAAAGCGTCGGCGCCCGCGTCCTCCCTCGGCTCCTACGCACGTTCACGGAGGCGTGGCCCGACGTGGCCGTGCAGCTGACCGAAGCCGCCGACGACGGGGCGCTGCTCGACGCCGTCGAGCGCGGCGAGCTCGACTTCACCTTCGTGATGCTCCCGGCCGAGGAAGGGCCGTTCGAGAGCCTCGAGCTCATGCGCGACCCCTACGTCGTCGTCCTCCCCTCCGACTCGCCGCTCGCCGGGCGCCCGAAGCCGCCCTCGCTGCGCGAGGTGGCGGCGATGCCGCTGATCGGCAACCGCCAGTGCCGCAGCGTCCACCAGATCGAGAACCGCTTCCGCGACGCCGGCCTCGAGCCGCGCATCGTCTTCCGCTCCGACGACAACGGCACGATTCAGGAGCTGGTCGCCGCGGGCGTCGGTGCGGCGCTCGTCCCACTGCTCACGGTCGACCCGAACCACGACGGCACCGTGGTCATCGGGCTCGAGAGCGTACCGCCGCGCCGCATCGGGCTCGCCTGGCACCGCGACCGCTACCGCTCGCCGGCCGCCCGCGCCTTCGTCGACCTCGCCGCCGAGGTCTGCGCCCGGGTCGAGTCCGACCTCATGGGCGAGACGGCGGCCGCGGCCTAGGGCTCGAGCGACTCCGCGATCTCGATCGCCCGCTCGCGGTCGATCTCGCCCTCGATGCGAACGAGCAGCTCCCCGTTCTCGACGAGGAGCGTGTTGCCCGCGAGCCGCCCGACGTCCTCCCCGATCCTGCCGTCGGCCGTCCTGAAGACGACGAAGTGCGGGCCGCCCTCGAGCCAGAGCGCCCGATTTCCGCCGACGGTCAGCTCCTCGACGGACGACCCGGCGTCGACCATCTTGTCGAGGTACCGCGTGTCGATCGCGCCGTCGAACTCCGTCACGAGGATTCCTACTCCGGTGTACTGCGAGCGCGGCACGCCGTCCCCGGGCCCGTAGACGAGGGTGAGGCGCAGGCCGTAGGGCTCCCTGGCGGCGTACGCCCCGTCCGGCTGCCCGAGCGCCGTAGGCACGAGCACGTTCGGCGACTTGACCCACGGCCGACCTTCCCCGACGGGAAGCGGGTCGCCGAGGAGGAGCCCGGACGGCGCGGGATCCGGCGCGGGCGGCAGTGACTCCACCCGCTGCACGGTCGCGCCACGGAGCCCGAAGAGCTCGAGGACGGCCGTGCGCGCCGGCGGGACGGCCATGACGGCGCCGATGGCCACGGCAAGGGTCGCGAAGGCCAGCACGAGCGTGCGCCTGCTCGGACGCCGGCGCTGCGGCCGGATGTCCACCAGACGCCGCTGCACGGCCTCGGAGACATCGGGCGCCTCCGGGAAGGCCAGGGCTTCGCCGAGGAGCCGGAGCGAGCGCTCGAGCTCGGTCATCGCTCCACCTCCATGCGCTCGCGCAGCCGGTCGAGAGCCCGCGACGTCCGGGACTTCACCGTGCCGCGGCGCCAGCCGAGGGTGGTCGCCGTCTCCTCTTCGGAGAGCCCCAGGAAGTAGCGGCATGCGATCGCGAGGCGATCGTCTTCACGCAGGTCGTTCACCGCAGCCAACAGCTCCTCGCGCACCTCCGCGTCGAGGAGGGCCGCCTCGGGGGACGGGACCGCGCCCCCCGAGAGCGGATCCTCGGCCGCGCGCAGCGCAAGCCGTTCGCGCCGACCGGCCGATCTGCGGCGATTGCGCGCCTCGTTGGCGACGATGGAGAGCAGCCAGGGCCGGAACGGCGCTCCCTGACGAAAACGGCCGAGAGCGCGATAGGCCTTGACGAAGGCCTCCTGCACGGCGTCCTCGGCATCGGCTGCGGAGCCGGTGATGAGGTACGCGGTGCGGAACGCGATCGTCTGATGCTCTTCCACCAGCGTGCCGTACGCACGCGTGTCTCCTTGCTTCGCCTGCGCGACTCGGTCGTCCTCTGCCAGTGGCCGGTCCCCCACTGCACCCGTTCTACACCGAACGGTTGCCTGGAGTTCCGGATCAGGGCCGCGGAACGAGCCGGAAGATGGTGCCCCCGGCGGAGAGGATGTAGAGCTCCCCCTGGGAGTCCTCGGCGAACGACGTCAGGTTGGCGACCTCGAACGGGTGGCCCCGGCGGGACACCCTCCGACCCTCGCGCGCGATGCTCCAGATCTTGCCCGAGCAGTAGTCGCCGAAGAAGTAGCGGCCCCAGGCCTGGCGACGCACAGCGGCGCCCCGGTAGACGAAGCCGCCCGTGATCGAGCATCCGTCGTCGTGCGTGTATTCCGTGATCGGATCGACGACGGCACCGGTCGGCGTCAGCGGCTTGTCCTCGAACGGCGCCGAGCCCTCGAACACGTCCCAGCCGAAGTTGTGAACCTCACCGACCTGGTCGGCCGCGACGAAGTCGACCTCCTCGATCGCGTTCTGGCCGACGTCGCCGATCCACAGATCGCCGGTGACCCGGTCGAACGAAAACCGCCAGGGGTTCCGGAGGCCGAGGCCGACCATCTCCCAGTCGGCGCCGGGCGTGTCGACGTCCAGGCGCAGGAGCTTGCCGAGCCTGCTGGAGAGTTCCTGGGCGCGGTTCTCGGGATCGCCGCCGGAGCCGCCGTCGCCCATCCCGACGTAGAGGAGCCCGTCCGGCCCGAACACAAGCTGGCCGCCGTTGTGGTTCTCGTACGGCTGGGGAACGATGAGCACCACGCGCGTCGCGACGGGCTGCGGCCCGTCGGCGCGGTACTCCCTCACCCGCGTGTCGCCCTGGGGGCCGGTGAAGTTGACGTAGAAGAGCCGGTTGGTCTCGTACTCGGGGTGGAAAGCCATGGAGAGCAGCCCCTGCTCGCCCCCGTAGGCGATCTCCCCGACGAGGTCGAGGAACGGCTCCGGCAGCAGCCGGCCGTTCTCGACGATGCGGATGCGGCCGATCTGCTCGACGACGTACAGGCGGTCGGGCTCCCCGGGCGCGGCGGTCGCATGCACGGGAGCCTCCAGGCCCGAGACGAACTCCCGGATCTCCAGCGGGCCGCCACGGCCGGGCGGGCCGGCGTCGTCCGTCTCGCCGGCGTCCGTGCTGGGCGCGGTCGTCTCCTCCGCGCCTGACGACGTCGGCTGCGGCGTGCCTTCGGGCCCGTCCGAGTCGCCGCTGCAGGCGCTCAGGAGCAGGAAGGCGAGCACGACGACAAGGCGACCCCCCACCATGCCGTCAGGTTACGGATAGGCCCCGACGCGTGAGGAAGCAACCGCCACCGCCACGCGGGCTACGACGCGCCGGCGACCGCGGGGAAGAGCGGCTCGCGGGCCGCGACGCTTTCCCGCAGGGCGGCGAGCATCTCGGAGACGCCTGCAGAGTCGCCCTCGCCCGCGCGTAGGGCGGCGTGCACGCGGCGCTTGGGCCCGAAGGCGATGGGCCGGACAGCCACGCCGGGGTTCACGGTCGTGAGCCCCATGTCCGGCGCGAAAGCCACGCCCGCACCGGAGGCGACGAGGCTCTGCATCGCTGCATAGTCGTCGAACTCGAAGCGGATCCGAGGGTCGAAGCCCGCCGCCCGGCAGGCACGCTCCGTGAACGGGTGGCAGGACGAACGGGGCGTGCTTTGGATCCAGGTCTCGTCGGCGAGGTCCAGCAGGCGCACGGCGCGCTGGCGGGCCACGGGGTGGCCGGCCGGGAGGACAATGCGCATCTGCTCCTCGAGCAGCAGCTCGAGCGCGATCCGCGGGTCGTCGGGCAGCGGCACGTGGTCGTACTCGAACACGATCGCCAGGTCGAGCTCCCGCCCGCACAGGCGCGCCAGGGAGATGAGCGGATCCGACTCGAACACGGTGATCTCGACGTCCGGCCGGACGACGGCAAAGCGAGAGAGCGCGTCCGGGACGATGCTGACGGCCGCCGTCGTGTTCGCGCCCACGCGCAGCTCCGGGGGCGAGCCGGCCAGCTCCCGCAGCTCCGACTCCGCCGCGGCAAGCCGCTCGAGGATCGCCTCGGCGTGCTCGACCAGCCGCCAGCCGGCGGTCGTCAGGGTGACACTCTTCGGGCCGCGCTCGACGAGCGCTACGCCCGCCTCACGCTCGAGCTTCGCCACCTGCTGGGAGACGGCGGAAGGCGTGAAGCGAAGCGACTCCGCCGCCCCCGCGATCGACCCGCGGAGCGCGACCTCGCGGAGCACGCGCAGACGTCTGACATCGAGCATAAGCACAGCTTAACCAAAGGCGTAGCAACATGACTGGTCGAGGTGCGCTGCGGCTGGCAGCGTTCAGGGGGTGAGAGCGCTCCGCACGATCGCCTATCCGCTCAAGCTGGCGTCTGTTCGCATCGCCCGGCGGGCGCCGACCGCGCTGCTCGCTGCCGCGGGCGTCGCGGCGGGCGCGGCGATGATCGCCACCGTGCTCGCCGGCACGGTCGTGGCCAAGGACGAGAGCGTCGGCCGGGCGATCGAGGAGATCCCCGCGGCCCAGCGGTCCCTGCGCGCCGCCTGGTTCGGCATCCCCTCACTGACCGAGGGTTATTCGACGCTCGACGAGAGCGCGCGCAAGTCCCTCGCCGGCGTCAGCGAGGCGGACCCGGCCGCGCTCGTCCTCTACCGGGAGAGCACGATCGCCGGCCGCTTCATCGGCCTGGGAGCGGTCGACGACCTCGAGAGGTGGGTGACGCTGCGCTCGGGCCGCATGCCGCGAACGTGCGAGCCGGAGCACTGCGAAGTCGTGCGGCTCCGGGGGGCCGGGTCGCTGCCGAACGTGGAGGGCCTGCGGCTGGTCGAGGTCGGGACGGCGGCGATCCGCTCGCCCGTGCTGTTCGGCGACTTCGTCGCGCCCGCCGAGAACGAACGTTCGAGGGCCGCGCTCAGCCCCGTCTACCGCGACGCGATCGATTACCACCGGCCGCCCCCGGCGCCGCTCGTCCTCGCCGAGGGCGTCGAGGGCCTCGTCGGATCACGGGAGCTCGAGACCGTCTACCGCAGCTACGCGTGGGTCGTTCCGCTGGCGCCGGGGAGCGTGCGCGCCTGGAACATCGACGCGTTCGCCAACGACGTGGCGCGGGCCCGCACGTCCTTCCAGAACACGTCGTTCGCGGCCGATCTGAGCGCGCCCCTCGTGGACCTCGGGGCCGCCTCCGAGGCGAGCGAGGTGGCGGGGCGCCGGCTGCTGCTCGTGGGCGGCGAGTCCGCAGCGCTGCTCTTCGCCTTCGCGATCCTCGCCGCGGTGAGCATGCGACGCGACACCGAGTCGGCCCGGCGGCGGTTGACGTGGTTCGGCGCCAGGCGGTGGCAGCTCTCGCTCTTCACAGGAACAGAGGCCACGGCCGTCGCCGTGGTGGGCACGGCGGCCGGATGGGCGCTAGGCACGCTGGCCGGCGCGGTCGTGGCCTCGCGCGCGGACGCCCCGGTCGGCGAGGTACTCGCGCACTCGACCCTCTCGCGCACGGGCCTGCTCGCGGCCGCCGTCGTCGCTCTCGCGCTCGCCCTCGTCCTCGTCGCCGCGCTGAGAGCGAAGCCGATCGGCTTCGGCCGGCGCTCGTTCTCTGCCCTGGATGCCGCGGCGCTGGGCGCGGTCGCCGTCATCGCGGTCACGCTCCTCCGCGGCGACCTCGACCAGGAGGCGCTCGCCCAGGAATCCGGCACAGCAGCCGCGCTCGTCCTGCTCCCAGGGCTTGTCACCTTCGTGGCCGCGGTCGTCTGCGCGCGCCTGTTGCGCCCGGGCCTGCTCCTGCTGGAGCGCGTCTCCCGCGGTCGGTCGGTCGGCCTCCGCATGGCGGCACTCTCGCTGGCCAGGCACCCGGGCCACGCCGCCGTCGCGGCGGCCTTCCTCGTCGTCAGCGTCGGCCTCGCCGTCTTCGCCGAGAGCTACCGCTCCACGCTCGCCCGGGGGCAGGAGGAGCAGGCGGCCTACGCCGTCCCGCTGGACTTCACCCTGCGCGAGGACCTGACCCGGCTCATACGCGTCAACGACGCCGCCCCTCCCGCGCGCCTTGCCGAGCTGGAGAACGACGTGCGCGTCGAGCCGGTCGTGCGGCTCTCCGGCAACGTCAACCGCGCCGGCGGCCGCACCGGCATCGGCATCGTCGGGCTCGACGCCGAGGCGATCCCCGCCCTCCGGGGCTGGCGGGACGACTTCAGCGCCCTCTCGCCGGCGAGCCTGGCGCGCCGCGTCGAGCCTGTGGGCGAGACGGGAATCCGGGGGCCGGTGCTCCCCGACGACGCAACGCAGCTCGAGGTGGCGGCGCGCGGCGAACTCGTCACCCTCACAGCAAGCGTTGAGACTCCGTCCGGCGGCTACGAGCATCTCGATCTCGGCAAGCCCCAGCGAGACGGCTCGACGCTGCGTGTCGCCGTGCCGCCCGAGGCGCAGGGCGGGCGCGTCGTCGCAGTCACGCTGAACCCGCCGGTCAAGGTGCAGGAGCGGGGAGGCGAGGGCAGACCGCGGAAGCTGGCGCTCGAGCTCGGCCCGCTGATGGCGCAGACGGCGGCGGGCCCGGTCGTGCTCGACCGCTACGCCGACTGGATTGGCGTCAACGGCATCGAAGCGGTTCCCGACGACTTCGGCGTGAGGCTCACCGGGACGCTCACCGAGCAGGCGGCGACACGGTTCCGACCGACCCAGCCGACCGACGAGCAGCCGGTGCTCGCGATCGCCTCGCCCGACGTGGCGGCCGCGGCAGCCCCAGGCGGAGAGCTCGCGCTGCGGATCGCCGGCGAGCAGGTGACCGTCCAGGTCGCCGCCGTGGCCGAGCGGTTCCCCGGGACGCGCGACGACTTCGTAGTCGCCGACCGCACGCTCCTCTCGACGGCGCTCAACGCCACCCACCCGGGGGCCGCCGTGACGAACGAGGTCTGGCTGGGCGCGCCCGGCGAGCAGGAGCGCGAGGCGCTGGCAGCCGAGCTCGCGCGCCCTCCCTTCAACGTGCTCGCCGTGGACTCGCGCACGGAGATCGAGCACTCCCTCCGCGACGACCCGCTCGCCCGGGGGACGCTCCTGACTCTCCTCGCTGCCGCGCTCGTGGCGCTCGGGCTCGCGCTCGTCGGTGTGCTGCTCGGCGTGGCCTCGGACGTCCGGGACGAGCGCGGCGACCTCGACGACCTCGAGGAGCAGGGCGCTCGACCCGCTCTCCTGCGCCGAGTCGTCAGGCTGCGCAGCCTGGTCGTCGTCGGCGTGGGCCTCGCTGGTGGTCTCGTCACAGCCGCGCTCCTTGGCGTGCTCGTCGTCGACCTTGTCTCGGTGACTGCCGACGCCCGCGCGACCGAGCTTCCCCTGCACGCGACCGTCACCTGGCCCGTCCTCGCAATCGCCCTGGGCGGCGGCGCACTTGCCGCCGCGGCCCTCGTCACCGCAGCCTCCCGCCGGATATGAGCGCCGCCGTCGACATCCGCGACCTCTTCCGCGTCTACGCGGCGCCGGAGGGAGGCGTCGTGGCGCTCCAAGGGCTGACGCTCGAGGTGCAGGAGGGCGAGATCTGCGTCGTGCTCGGGCCGAGCGGCTCGGGCAAGTCGACCCTCCTCCGGATGCTTGCCGCGCTCGACCAGCCGACGGCGGGGAGCGTGCGGGTGCACGGCCGCGACCTGGCCAGGCTCGGGCGGCGAGGCCGCGCCGGCTACCGCGCCGAGCTGCTCGGCTATGCGGACCAGCATTACTGGCGCGCGCTGGCGGCCGAGCTCGAGATCCGCGAGCTCGTGACCATCCAGCTCGGCCTCGCCGGCGTGACCGCACGGGAGCGCCATGTGCGCGCAGACGAGCTCCTGGAGCGGGTCGAGCTGCTCGACCGCCGCCACGCTCATCCCCGCGAGCTCTCCGGCGGCGAGCAGCAGCGGGTCGCCGTGTGCGCCGCGCTCGCGCACAAGCCGCGGCTCTTCCTCGCGGACGAGCCGACGGGCGAGCTGGACGCGGCCAGCGCCCGGCTCGTCTACGAGGCGATCGCCGAGCTCGCCCGCGGCGGCGAGACGACCACCGTGCTCGTGAGCCACGACCCCGAGTCCGCGGCAATCGCCGACCGGATCGTGCGCGTGCGCGACGGTCGGGTGAGCGAGGAGGCGGCGCTCGCGGACGGCCGCGACGAGGCGATCGTGGTGGGCCGCGGCGGCTGGCTCCGCCTCTCCGAGGAGCTGCTGCGGCGCACCGGCATCCGCTCGCACGCGACCGCACGGCTCCACGAGGAGGGGATCGTCCTCGAGGCGATTCCGGGCGACGGCGAGGTCGCCCTCCCAGAGGAGGAGCCGGCGCTCCGGCGGCCGGCCGGCGACGGCGAGAGCGTCGCCGAGGTGAGCGGCCTTTCGCGCACGTACGGCGAGGGAGCGGCGGCGGCCTCCGCGCTTCTGGAGCTCGACGCGGCGTTCGTCGGGGGGCGCCTGACCGCCGTCACCGGCCCGTCCGGCTCGGGGAAGACGACGCTTCTGAGACTCCTGGCGGGAACGGATGTGCCCACGGCGGGCGACGTCCGGGTGCTGGGCGAGACGCTGTCGGATCTCGACCGCGACGGGCGCGCCCGCTTCCGCGCCGAGCGCATCGCCCTCGTGAGCCAGGAGACCGGCCTCGTGCCCTTTCTGACTGCCGCTGAGAACATCGAGCTCGGCCTCTCGCTGCGCCGCATCGAGGCGGACGAGGCCCGCGCGCGTGCAGCCGAGGCGCTCGCCGCGGTCGGGCTGGCGGCCGAGGCCTCACGGCGCGTCGAGGACCTCTCGAGCGGCCAGCGCGAACGGGTCGCCGTCGCACGGGCGGTCGCGGCCCGGCCGACCCTCCTCCTCGCCGACGAGCCGACGGCGCGCCTCGACCAGGCGAACGCGCTGGCGGTCGCCCGGCTCCTGCTCGACCTCGCGCGGGACACCGGCGCCGCAGTTGTGTGCGGCACGCACGACCCGCTCCTGATCGAGCACGCAGACGAGCGGCTCGACCTCGGCGCACGGCGCCGCACGGCCTCCAGGGCCTCGGCGAGCGCCTAGGAATCCCTCCTAGCTAGGCCTCGGCGACGAGCTTGGTCTCGACGCCGAGGAGCGTGCGGGCTCCTCCGGCGGCCTTCGCGCGATAGGCGGCCAGATCTGCCGCACGGAAGACGTCCTCCGCGGAGGACTGGGCGGGCGTCACGCGCGCGATGCCGCCCGAGAAGCTGTACTGGCCGCGCCCGATCTCCGCGAGCATCTCCTGCGCCCGCTCGGCCACGCCGACCGCGTCCTCGGCCGTGGAGCCCGGAAGGACGACCGCGAACTCGTCGCCCCCGATCCGGCAGGCCACGTCGGTCGAGCGGATCGTCGCCCGGAGGGCATCCGAGAGCGTGCGGAGCGCGTTGTCGCCCGCGACGTGGCCGCTGACGTCGTTGATGCGCTTGAGGCCGTCCAGGTCGACGACGAGGAGCGTCAGGTCCTCCTTGTTGCGGAGGCTGCGCGCGACCGCCGCCTCGAACTGTTCCTCGAAGAGGCGCCGGTTGTAGAGACCCGTGAGCTTGTCGCGCGCCGCCGTCTCCTGGAGCTCGGCGAAGAGCACCGCGTTGCGGACGGCGATGGCAACGATGTCGCAGAGCGCCCGGCAGAACTCGACGTCAGCGTCGTCCCAGACACGGTCGTTCACGTCGACGATCTCGAGGAGGCCGATCGTGTCGCCCCGGGCGACGAGGGGGAGCATCAGGAGCGACTTCTGCCCCTGGTGCTCGAGCAGCGCGCGCTCGGCGGGATCGTGGGACGGGTCCGAGACGCGGATCTGCACGGCCTCCTGCGTCTCGAGCACGTGGCGCGTGGCCGGGTAGTCGACCAGGTGGTACACCTGCCCGCCCGTGGTCGTGATCTCGTCGCCTCCGTCGCGGTACTCGACGAGCATCACGAGCGCGCCCTTCGCCGGGTCGTAGTGCGAGAGCTCGGCGGCGGTCGCGCCGGTCAGCTCGGCCGCGCGCGTCGCGAACTCGCGCAGGACGTCGCGGAGCTCGAGGCTCGACGAAAGGCTCCTGGACAGGTCGAGGAGCGCCTGAAGGCGGGCAGCTTGGGGCATCGGCTAGAAGATCGGCCGCGGCGTCCCGGCGCTTGAGGCTGAGAAGGGCTAGTCGCGCAGGCGCTCGTCCGGCTTCAGGACGAGGTCCAGGATCAGGTTGACGATCGAGACGATCACCGCGGCGCCGAGCGTCGCCCAGAAGCTCCCCGACTCGAAGCTGGGAACGATCCAGTCGGTCAGGTAGAGCATGAGCACGTTGATGAGGATCAACGCCAGCCCGAGCGTCAGGACCACGACCGGAAGCGCCAGGAGGATGACGAGCGGGCGGACAAAGATGTTCACGATCGTGAACACGAGCGCCGCGAGCAAGAGCACCCAGAAGTCGTCGCCGTAGTCGGCAGACGAGATGATCCACGTGGCGACGAAGAGCGCGACGACGTTGGCGAGCCAGGCGAAGATCAGCCTCGGGAGCACGGCGCGCATCGTGTCAGATCCGGTGGCCCGCTGCGGCTCGGACCCGGCCTTGTCCGCGGGCATGGCCAGGTGTCATGATCACGGGTGGAGGACAGGGCATGGCGCCCTCGCACCGAATCCTGGCGGCGGCCGCTCTCGCGGCAGGGCTCGCCGCGGCCGGGATCGCGGCGGCATCGAACGTCGCGTACACGAGCCTCGGCACGTCCACCTCGCACGTGTGGGTCATGGAGGGCGACGGCTCCGGCAAGGACCGCCTCACGTCCGGCTCGGTCAACGACTTCGGCCCGGTCATCTCGCCGAGCGGCGCCCGGCTGGTCTTCGTCCGTCGGCGCAGCGGGCGGCACGACGACCTCTGGCGCCTCGACATCGACGGCACCAGCCTCCGGCGGCTTTCGAACACCGACGCGACCGAGGCGAATCCCGCGTGGGCGCGCGACGGTGAGCTGATCGCGTTCGAGTTCCAGGTCGCAGGGCGCCGGTCGGAGCTCGCCGTCATGGAGCCCGACGGGACAGGCAGGCGCAGGCTCACGAACAACACGATCGACGACTCCGACCCCACGTGGTCTGCGGACTCGAACCGCATCGCGTTCACGCGCTACGTCACGCGCACCAACGCCGAGATCTACACCATCGCCGCCGCGGGAGGCAGCCTCCGCCGGCTCACCGACCACCGCGCTGCCGACCACAGCCCCGACTGGTCCTCGACCGGGTGGATCGCGTGGGTCCGCTCTCATGCCAGCGGAAGCCAGATCAGGCTCGTGCGGGCGAACGGAAGCGGCAGGCGACTGCTGTTCTCCACCCCCAGGGCGGTCACCAAGCCCACGTGGTCGCCCAACGGCGCGCGCCTGGCGTTCGAGCTCTGGGACGGCGAGGACACCGAGCTCTACGTGATCGGGTTCGACGGCACGGGCGTGCGCCGGCTGACGAATAACGACGTCGGCGACTTCGGCCCGGTCTGGGGCCCCGGCAGCGGGCGGATCGCCTTCACGCGCTTCACGACGACGAGCAACGACGTCTGGTCGATGGCCCCGAACGGGCTGGACAAGCGGCGGCTGACTACGGCGACCACGCACGACGCCGTCGCAGACTGGGCCGCGGATCCGTGACACTGGCCGCGTGGCCACGTTCGTCCTGATCCACGGCGGCGGCGGTAGCGGCTGGGACTGGCATCTCGTCGAGCCGGAGTTGCGCGAGCGCGGCCACGAGGTGATCGCGCCGGATCTGCCGAGCGAGGACGAGGCGCTCGGGCTCTGGGACCACGCGGACGCCGTCGTGGAGGCCGTGGGCGACCGGCGCGACCTCGTCGTCGTGGGCCATTCCCTCGGCGGCTTCACGGCCCCGCTCGTGTGCGCCCGCGTGCCCGCCGAGCTGCTCGTCCTCCTCGCGCCGATGATCCCCGCGCCGGGGGAGACGGGGATCGAGTGGTGGAGGAACACCGGCTACGAGGACTCCGGCGAGGAGGACGTCTTCTACCACGACGTCCCGGCGCACCTGGAGGAGGAGGCGAGGCGCAGGGAGCGGGGCCAGTCGGAGCGTTCGATGGTCGAGCCGTGGCCGCTCGAGGCCTGGCCCGACGTGCCGACGAAGGTCCTGCTCTGCCGCGGGGACCGCATGTTCCCGGCCGACTTCCAGCGTCGCGTCACCCGCGCGCGGCTCGGCATCGAGCCGGACGAGATGGACGGCGGCCACTACGTCTCCATCAGCCGCCCGCGGGAACTGGCGGAGCGCCTGGAGGCCTACCGGGCCGAGCTCTAGCGGCCTCAGCCGCCCAACAGCCGGCGGAGAGGGAGCGCCGCCTGTGGGCGCCCCCTCTCGACTCTCCGCGCCTACGCGCCGGGAATGCGGATCAGCGCGAGCTGCCCACCTTCGCGCTTGTACGTGAAGTCGGGCTGACCGTCGCCGTTGTTGTCGTCACCGGGCGCCTTCTCGATCCAGAGCGTGTGGGCCTGCACGTCGATCAGGAACGCGCCGCGACCAAAGACCGCCGAGGCATCCACGATGCCGCTCGTCTCCCAGGCACCCAGGTTGCCGGGCGCACGGCCGTCGACGTCGGTGGGGCCGCCGTCGGCCGACTGGTCGACCTTGGCGACGATCTGGGGAGCGCCCGTGAACGGGACGTACCAGAGCCGCGCCGTCGTCGCCGTGGGATCCGTGGAGCCGAACGGATATTGCTGGCTCGACCCCGGATCCTCGGTCACGACGATGCCGGTTCGGGTCGACTCGAGGTTGTCCGGCTGGTGGATCTCGGTCGGCGTCTTGACGGGGTTGTCGTCACCCTCGACGTGCACGGTCAGGGACGTCACCTTGGTCGGGTCGTCGGGATCGAGCACCATCTTCCAGACACGGCCGTTGGTCGACCTGAAGTTGGGCGTGTCCAGGCTCTGGGCGGCCGTGCGGCCGCGACCCGAGTCGACGACGTAGACGACGTTCTCCATGCCGGGCCGCTTGTCGTAGGCGATGTCCTCGACGCGGACGAACTGGAACACGTTGTTGATGTCGCTCCAGTACTCGAGCACCCACTGCGGGCCGTCGATGCCCACCGGCGTGGCGGAGCGGAGGTCCGTCTGCCAGCTGCCGTTCGTGGGCGGCAGCGGGAAGCCCTTGTCGGCCGCCTTCAGCTCCGAGCCGTCGGGATTCTTCCCGGTGGCAATGTCCTTCGGCACCTTGATGAAGTGACCCGTGACCACTGTCCCGGAGTTCGGGAGCACGTCGTAGTAGTTCTTCACGCCGGGCGTGTCCGAGACGAAGGCCCACAGGTCGCCCGTGTCGGCGAGCAGGGCGTCCGTGCTCGGTGCGATGTAGGAGTACAGCTGGGACTGGGCCGGGACGGCCCCGGCAGGGAAGACTCCCGTGAGCGGGCCGCTCGTGAACGTGTCGTCACCGGAGAGCACCACCGGCTTTCCGTACCCGGGGATCGGGCACGCTGTTCTCGTGGTTGTGCCTCCCCATGCCGTAGATCGGCCGCTGCTTCCCCGTCGCAACTTCGAGCGCCACGACGAGGCCGGCCTCCTCTTCCTCGGGGCTCCCCATCGACGGGCGGCCAGGAGTCCTCCCGGCGGTACACGTAGTCGGGCGACTCCTCGTTCGTAAAGAGGATCTTGCGGTCGAACCCCTCCGTCGCCGTCGCCAGGTAGTTGGAGCAGAACCGCTGGTAGCCCAGGCTGCTCGGGATCACGAACGAGCCGTTCAGGACGCCGGCGGAGCGCTGCTTGAGGATCAGCCGGCTCACCTGGGCGTTGTCGAAGTCGTTCTCCCCGTTGGCGGCGGTCGGGCTGGCCGCGCTGTAGGGGAACGGCACCTTGCTCGTCTCGTGGTTGACGAAGACGTCGACTCGCCCGTTGCCCCGCGTGCGCAGGGAGATCCCGTCCGGGATGGCTTCGAAGCGGTAGCCGCTCGCAAGCACATCCCCGACGGTCAGAAGCGGCGTGACCGTCACGCCCTCCATGACCGGCGTCAGCATCGACGGCTTCTTGGTCTTGAAGCCTGGGTCTTGTCGCCCGCGGGCGCGGCGGCCGTTCCCGAGGCCGCGATCACCAGAGCGAGGGCCGCACAGGCAACGATCGAGCGTCTTCTCATCGCTCCCCCTAGGGTCGTGGTTCGTGCTGGTCTAACACATTCCCCACGACCGGTCGAGAACAGCCGCGAGAGCCCCGCGCTCGGATTGGGCCGTGAAGGATTCGAACCTTCGACCTTGGGATTAAGCGAAGGTCGGCGCCGCTCGGCCGACCTCGGTCGAGCTGACAATTCGGCTCAAGAACGAAAGATTTGCGCGCCAGGGGCATCTCGTCGGTTCGGTTCGGCACCACTCGTTGCCCCAAGGAACCACATGCGACTGCGTTGCCGTGGGCTTTCGCTGGCCACACCGCCATCATCGGCTCGCGCCGCTCTCGGACGCGGCGCAGGTCATTGGCAAGGCGGTGGCCATCGTCGACCGGTGGAATAAGCGCGATGAAGTCCACATCCCCTGCCCACGCGAAGCAACCGCCCGGCCGTGCGACGTGACGGAATTCCTCCCGAGCGCGCCCAACAACGCTCGCTCCCGCCGACCTTTACGGACGTAGAATTCGGGGACATGACCGCCGAGGAGGACATCGCCAGCGTCGCGAACCAGCTGGCCTCGCTCACCCACACCGTGGAGGAGATGGCGGGCGAGCTCAAAGAGGTTCGTGAGCGGGCTGAAAGCGACCGCGAGCGCTCGGAAACCCAGCAAGAGCGCATCGACCTCGCGGCGCGCGAGCTGGCCGATGTCAGCGAGCGTCTGCAAGCGGCGGCAAACGCGCTCCGAGAGTCGATCTAGTCGCCCTACGTCGGGTAGCGCCGCCGGCTCTGAAGCAGAGCGTGGTTGAGCATCGTTTCGTCGTCGTCCTCGTGCGCGACCACTACGACCTTGTTCCAGACGCCTCGATAGATGATCCGCTCGCTGTACATCTGGGTTCGGAAGCCCTCCTGGTAGACGCCGGGAAGGGCATCTGCGGGGCCGTACATGCGCCGCCCCCCGTCGCTCCCACGAACGACTGCGACGAGCTCGTGCGTCTCCTCGTAGTCGTCGGTTGCAACGAACTCGGCCAGCGGCTGCTGCGGGGCTCCGCTGCTCAGGAAGGCGACGACGTACTTCCGGTCGCGTCCCCACTTGTTCTTGCGAATCGTCTCGCCAAGTCCGATGTGAACGGCGCCCTCGGAACGCGTCGTGCCCATGAACACGCGGTAGCGGGCGTAGAGATCGCGCTCTTCCGGCCACTGATACGACTCGCCCTCCCGCTTCCGCACGAGCCGCCAACCTTCTGCGAGATCCGCCCCCTGCCCACGCGCGGGAACGGCCCCGTCGCCAGGTGCTCGGTCGGCATCGACGGGCTTGATGATCGGATTGCGGAACCCCGCCTGCGCGAGCTGGGTCAGGAGTGGGCCGAGCTCCCGATCAGGAACGCGTTGCAGGGTGACCGAGAATGGACTCACCTTCCCTCCTATGAGATAGATTACGTAAAATAACGTAGTACTGTAAATTCACGTTGTCAAGAAGTGTGCTACAGTAGTTGGCACGTAAGGTCCGCACATAGAAGCCGTCGAGGCTCCTACTCTCTTCCTCTTCGCCTGTCACATGGGCCTGAATGCAGTCCAAGGACAGCTCGCACACGAGCTCTCCCCTCAGTACGAGAGTTAGGAGCATCGAATGCATGTCACCATGAGGCGCTACGAAGGTGTCGACCAGAATCGCACCGACGAGCTCACCAAGAAGGTCGGCGAGACCCTCCTTCCCCGCCTGAGCAACTTGCCCGGGTTCAACGGCTACTACCTCATCGAGGCCGGCAACGGCGTCGTGAGTTCCATCGGCTTCTTCGACACTTCGGCCCAGGCCGACGAGTCGACTCGTGTCGCATCCAGCTGGGTGCGCGACGAGAAGCTCGACGAGATCCTCAAGAATCCGCCGAAGGTGACGGACGGCGAGGTCATCGCCCACAAGTCGAACGGAGCCGTCAAGGCGTAACTGCCCCCGGCTCGATGCAGGGAAGGCCCGCGTCTTGCGGGCCTTCCTTTTGCACGGAAGGCATCTGATGAAGACGATCACGACGACCGCACCCGTTCGGAAAGCGGACCCAGCTCTTGACGCAGCGCTCAATCCGGTCGCGCTCGCGTCCGGGGAAATCGTCTCTTGGGCCGTTGCATTCCCGAGGCCCGGATCAACGACGAACCGGGTCCTCGCCAGACGCTCGTAGGAACGCTTTCACGACCGTTCCGTGGCGGCCCCCGGACCGCGCTAGATTGGTTCTTGCGATATGGCTGGGGACGAGATCCGGCACCTGCGAGTTCTAATTGCGAACGAGAGGCGTGAGCGGCTCGAGCTGCTCGCCCAGGTCGTGGCCGGGCTCGGACATGAGGTGATCGCTCGAGAGATCGACGTCAAAGAGGTCGGCGCGGTCACCGCGCGGGAGCGGCCCGACGTCGCACTCGTGGGGCTCGGCCTGCACTCGGAGCACGCGCTCGAGCTGATCTCCGAGATCGTCCGCGAGGCTTCCTGCCCCGTGATCGCGCTGCTTTCGGCCAAGGACCCCTCTTACGTCCACGAGGCCGCCAAGCGCGGCGTCTTCGCGTACATCGTGGACAGTGAGCCCGACGAGCTCCAGAGCGCGATCGACATTACGCTGCAACGCTTCGGCGAGTACCACAGTCTCCAGGGCGCGTTCGGGCGCCGGGCCACGATCGAGCAGGCGAAGGGGATTCTGATGGAGCGGCACGCAATCGACGCGGGCCGAGCATTCGACATGCTCCGCGACCACTCTCAACACAACGGCCACAAGCTGGTCGAGATCGCGCAGGCGGTCGTCGACAGTCATCTCCTGTTGCAGCCGTCCCTCAAGCAGTCAGAAGCGCAGTCCGAGCGGCCGGCCTAGCTCAACAGCGTGGGCCGCTCGAGTGCGGTACGCTTGTCTTCAACGCGCCTCAATCAGCGGCGCGGCGATTCACCGCGCGGGCCTTAACAATCGGCGCCGCAACAGGTCCGCCCTCAGCAAAGCGGGTTGGAGCACTACCTGGCCGACCAAGACGTCTCGGTCGGCGACAAAGCTTCGAGCCGCGAGGGCCTGCTGGTGGAGATTCGCGTTGGAGTCGCAGACATCACGGTCGCGCGCTGTCTGCTGCGTCGCCTCAGGCATCGCTGGAGGTTTCTCGGTGGGCTCGCGTTCTCTGTCTTCTCGCTGGGCGCATGCGTCCTCGTCGCTCGGCACCTGAGCGGCGCGAGCTGGCCCTTGGAGGGCGGACACGTCCCCCTGGTCTTCCTCGCGGGAGGCCTGTACCTCGCCAGCTTCGGGTTCCGCGCCTTCGGCTGGCACGAGCTTTTCCCCATCGACGAGCGCCCCGACCGCGCGCGGTGTCTTGCATCCTGCGGAGCGGCGGCTGCGAGCGGAGTGGTTCTGCCCTTCCGGCTCGATTACGTCGTGAAGATCTTCACCCTGCGCCGGCTCGGCGGGGTGACGCTTGGGCTCGAGACGATTGCCGTGTCGATCGTCACCCTCGGCATGATCGACGCAGTGGCGATGCTCCCGCTGGCGATCTCCGCCCTCGTGACGTCCGGCCCGTTGCTCCGCGGACCGCTCATAGTCGTCGTCCTGTTCTGCGTCGGCTGCCTCGGGATCATTGTGCTCGGACAGCGGGTGGCACGCCTCCCGCTCGTCGGACGCTGGGACCGTCTCCACAACGTCTACCGGCGGGTCGCAGACAGCACGGAGTTTTCGCGGCCGACGCTCATCGCGGGCGTGCTGCTCCTGGGTTGCTGGACGTCGCGGGCCCTCGGCAGCACCTTCCTGCTCAGCGCCCTCGGTGTCCCGTTCTCGCCGACACTCGCGCTGGCCGTCATGTGTCTGAGCGCTGCGACGGCGATCCTGCCCATCACGGCCGGTGGAGCGGTCGCCGGCATGGGGACCACGGCCGGCGTGCTGTACGCGCTCGACGTCTCGAAGGGCGTTGCGGTCAACTTCGCCCTTGCGTCCGGCCTCCTGCTGACCGCCGCGGCGCTCGTCGCGGCCGCGCTCGGACTGGCTGGATCGCTTCTCCTCACGTTCCGCGCGCGCCGTGAATTTGGAACACCAGTGCTCGCTCACGCACTGCTGGAGGCGACTCGAGGGGGCACGCTTCCGCGCCTGGGCCTACTGCCTGATCCGCCGGCCCTTGCGGAGGGCCTGAGCCCGGTTCAGGCGACCCGCCTAGAGTTGCCGCAATCGAAGAGGAGACGGTAATGGCACTAGGGGACGAGATCGACAAGGTCTTCCGGCGCGAGGTCAAGTCTCTGCCCGCGTATGAGAAGGCGCAGGCTGCGAGCGGTTCCGGAATCGCACCGCCGGTGGACGAGATGAATCAGCTGCTCATGGGCCTCGTCGTCGCCACGCAGCGTTCGTTTCATCTGCTCGCCGAGCGCATCGAGGACAGGCAGAACGCGTAACGCGACGCGCGCCGCACGCGGGCTTTCTAGGTGGGCCGTGAAGGATTCGAACCTTCGACCTTGGGATTAAGAGTCCCCTGCTCTACCAGCTGAGCTAACGGCCCGCGGCGGCTCAGTCTAGCGCCGGCGCAGAGCCCGTCGCCCCGAGCCATGGCCCGTTGCCAGGCACTCGGCCGTGTCCCCGCCGGGCACGCCCAGGGTCTGACCCCGGACATGGCCCTACGGGCCGCATTTTGGGGACGAACACCGTTCCGCGAGGCCGGGTCGAATGGTCGTGAGACGGCCCGCAGCGCGGAACGTGACCCATCCACAGGACACGGTCGATTCCCCGTCCCGGCGGGACGTGGCCGGGGTCAGACCCCGGACATGGCCCGTGCCTGCACCGGGCATGGCCCGAAGGGCTACGCGCGGCCGAGGCGGCGCTGCGCGTACCAGGCCAGCGTGCGGCTGCTGCCGAGGGGGCGGGCGATGAGGCTGAGGCTACCGAGGAGGATCTTCGAGGTCATGGCGTTCGGCTAGATTCGCCGTCGTCGTGCGAATCCTTTCCGTTGTCGGCAACCGGCCGCAGTTCGTGAAGTCCGCACCGCTCTCACTTGCCCTGCGCGAGCGCGGGGTAAACGAGATCGTGCTCCACACGGGGCAGCACTACGACCCCGAGCTCTCGGCCGTCTTCTTCGACGAGCTCGAGCTCCCGCCGCCCGCCTACAGGCTCGAGACAGGCTCGGGAACCCACGGCGAGCAGACGGGCAAGATGCTCCCGGGCATCGAGGCGGCGGTCGTCGAGGAGCAGCCCGACGCCGTGCTCGTCTACGGGGACACGAACTCGACGCTCGCCGGCGCTCTGGCAGCGGGAAAGCTGCTCGTGCCCGTCGCCCACGTCGAGGCCGGTCTGCGCTCCTTCGACCGCTCCATGCCGGAGGAGCTGAACCGCATGCTCGTCGACCGTCTGTCGAACCTGCTCTTCTGTCCGACCGACGTGGCCGTGGCCAACCTGGCCGCCGAGGGGATCACCGAGGGGATCCACCAGGTCGGTGACGTCATGTACGACGCCAACCTCCGCCTGGCGCCGCTCGCGCGCGAGCGCTCGAAATCACTCGAACGAGCGGGGGTGGAGCCGGGCGGCTACCTCATCCTCACGCTCCATCGCGAGGCCAACGTCCAGCCCGAGCCGCTCCGGCGCATCGCCTCGGCGCTCGAAGAGATCGGCGAGCCGGTCGTCTTCCCGGCGCACCCCCGAACGACCGCGGCGCTCGAAGCGGCAGGCATCGCCCTCCCCGAGACCGTGTGCGTTCTCCCGCCCGTCGGCTACCTCGACTTCGCGGCGCTCGCGTCCCAGGCCCGGGTGATCCTCACCGACTCGGGGGGCGTGCAGAAGGAGGCGTACTGGTACCGCGTCCCGTGCGTGACGCTCCGGACGACGACCGAGTGGGTGGAGACGCTCGAGACCGGCTGGAACCGCCTGGTGGGCAGCGACCCGGCCTCGATCGTCACGGCCACCCGCAATGCGGCTCCCGGCCCCGAGCACCCGCTGCTCTACGGTGACGGACGGGCCTCTGAGAGAATCGCTGACCTGCTTTGTACGATGAGTCGCGATTGAGCGCTGAAGTCGCCATCGTCGGCGCCGGCTACGTCGGCGTCCCGCTCGCGCAGGTCTTCGCGGAGGCCGGCGTCAGTGTGGTCCTCGTGGACGTCGACGCCGACCGGATCGCGACGCTGCAGCGCGGAGAGAGCTACATCGAGGATGTCCCGTCCGAGCAGCTGGCGCCGCTGGTCGAGGCAGGAACGATCGCCGCGACCACGGACTACGACGCCCTCCGCGAGACCGACGCGATCCTCATCGCGCTCCCGACGCCGCTCTCCGCCAACCGCGAGCCCGACCTCTCCATCGTCCTCAGCGCAACGGACATGATCGCCCAGCGGCTGCGGGAAGGGCACCTCGTCGTCCTGGAGTCGACCTCCTACCCGGGCACGACCCGCGAGGATCTCCTGCCGCTGCTCGAGGCGCCGGGCCTCGAGGTCGGCAAGGACTTCCACCTGGCGTTCTCGCCCGAGCGGGTCGACCCCGGCCGCACCGACTGGACGACGAAGACGACGCCGAAGATCGTCGGCGGGATCACGGACGCCTGTACCGACCGCGCACGCGCCCTCTACGAGCGCGCGCTGGACACGGTGCTGCCGGTCTCGTCCCCGGAGACCGCGGAGCTCACGAAGCTGCTGGAGAACATCTTCCGCTCGGTCAACATCGCGCTCGTCAACGAGCTCGCGCAGCTCTGCGACCGCATGCGCGTGGACGTCTGGGAGGTCGTCGAGGCGGCCGCGACGAAGCCCTTCGGGTTCATGAGCTTCAAGCCCGGCCCCGGACTGGGCGGCCACTGCCTCCCCGTCGACCCGTTCTACCTCTCCTGGAAGGCGCGGGAGTACGACTTCTACACCGAGTTCATCGAGCTGGCCGGGAAGGTCAACGAGAACATGCCGTACTTCTGCCTGGAGAAGGTCACGCGCGCCCTGAACTCCCAGGAGCGCTCCGTGAAGGGCAGCACTGTGCACGTCGTCGGCGTGGCCTACAAGGCAGACGTCGGCGACCTGCGCGAGTCGCCGGCGCTCAAGCTGATCGAGCTTCTCCGCGACGAGGGCGCGATCGTCTCCTACCACGACCCACACGTGCCCGAGCTCCCGGAGCACGGGCTCGTCTCGCAGTCGCTCGACGGCGCCGTCGACGCGGCCCACTGCGTTGCCATCGTGACCGCCCACTCGGGAATCGACTACGACGCCCTCGCCGAGCGCGCGCCGCTCGTCGTCGACTTCCGCAACGCCACCGGCGCGAACGGGACGCAGAGCGGACGCGTGTGGAAGCTCTAGCGCCCGCGACCCTCGGGATCGCAGGCCTCGGCCCCTGGGGCTCGAACCTCGCCCGCAACTTCAACGAGCTGGCCCGGCTCGCCTGGGCCTGCGACGCGGACGAGACGAAGCTCGCGGGCGCCGCAGCCCGCTACCCGGCCGCGAGGGCGACGACGCGCTTCGAGGATCTCCTGGAGGACGAGAGCGTGGACGCGGTCGTCGTGGCCACGCCGGTGCCGACGCACGCCGACCTGGCCCGCAAGGCCCTCGCCGCCGGCAAGCACGTCTTCGTCGAGAAGCCGATGGCCCTCGGCGCGGACGACGCCGAGGAGCTCGTCGCGCTCGCGGAGGAGCGCGGCCTCGTGCTCATGCCCGGGCACCTCCTTCTCTACCACCCCGGCGTGGCGAAGCTGAAGGAGCTCGTCGACTCGGGCGAGCTCGGCGAGATCCTCTACGTCTACGGCAACCGCGTGAACCTCGGCACGATCCGCCGCGACGAGAACGCGCTCTGGAGCCTCGGCGTCCACGACCTCTCGGTCATCCTCCACCTCCTGGACGAGGAGCCGACCGAGCTCTCCGCCCACGGCGAGTCGTTCCTCAAGCCCGAGGTCGAGGACGTCGTCTTCTGCTACCTGCGCTTCCCGTCGGGCAAGACGGCGCACATGCATCTTTCCTGGCTCGACCCGCACAAGATGCGGCGGATGACCGTTGTGGGCAAGGACAAGATGGCCGTGTTCGACGACATGGAGCTCGACCGCAAGGTGACGGTCTACGACAGCGCCGCCGAGCCCTCGCTGCGCACCTTCGGCGAGTGGAGCACGCGGATCGGCGACGTCTACAGCCCGCGCGTCCCCAACGCCGAGCCGCTACGCCTCGAGTGCGAGCACTTCCTCGCCCTGCTCCGCGGCGAGGGCGACCCGCTGGCCGCGGCGCGCGCCGGCCTCTCCGTGGTGCGCACCCTGGAGCAGCTCCAGGCCTCGCTCGAGCACGAGCGCGTATGAAGGCGCGCGTCGCCGAGAGCGCGGTCGTCTACCCGGGGACCGTGCTGGGCGAGGACGTGGTCATCGGAGACAACGCCGTCGTCGGGAAGCACCCGTCGCTCGGCGCGCGCTCGACCGCCAAGCTCGAGGAGCTGCCGCCGCTCGTCGTCGGGGACGGTGCGCGCATCCTGGCCTGCGCGGTCGTCTTCGCAGGCAGCCGGCTGGGAAGCGGCGTCATCGTCGGCGACCAGGCCTGTGTCCGGGAGCGCTGCGAGCTCGGCGACGGCGTTGTCGTCGGGCGCGGCTCGCTGGTCGAGAACGACACGACGATCGGCGCACGCACGCGCATCCAGGCGAACGCCTACGTCACCGCCTACACGACGCTCGAGGAGGACGTCTTCATCGCCCCCGGCGTCGTCACGACGAACGACAACTTCATGGGGCGCACCGAGGAGCGCCTCACGAGCATGAAGGGCCCCACCGTGCGCCGCGGCGCACGCGTCGGCGGCGGCGCCGTGCTCCTCCCGGGCGTCGAGATCGGCGAGGAGGCCTTCGTGGGCGCCGGCGCCGTCGTCCTCGAGGACGTGCCTCCGCGCGCCGTGGTCGTCGGCAACCCCGCGCGGCAGATCCGCGAGGTCCCGGCCGGCGAGCTGCTGGAGGACTAGCCGGAGACGACGGTGAGCGTCGAGCTCATCCCGGCGATGCCGCCGACCGGCGCCGCGTAAGCCCGGTAGAGGCCCGGCACGAGCGCGAGCTCGGCGTTCCAGGTCCCGTCCTCGCGGACGATCGCGGTGGCGACGGTCTGCCACGCCCCACCCGGGGTCTGGCGCTGAACCTGGACGACCTCGCCGGCGAGCTCCTCGCCCGCGGAGCCGCTCAGCGACCGGCTCGTGTACTCGGCGGTGAACTGCACGGTCGGGCGGACGTTGACGCGCACCGCCGCGGTCGCGCCCGACGCGGAGCTCAGGCGATAGAGCGTGGTCACCGCGGGATGCGCCTGGATGTTCACGTTCCCGGAGATCTCGCGCAGGTTGGTCCACGTGCTCTCGTTCAGCCGCCTGCGCTGGAGGTGGACGGCGGAGAGGTTCCGGGCAAGCGCGGGGAGCACCTTCGTCTGGCCCTTGTTGATCGTGCCACCGCCCGTGATGCGCATGACGCCGATCGTGAACCACGTCGAACGCAGCCCGAGTACCGAGCGCATGGTCGCGCCTGAGATCGAGGTCGTTCCCGACGCCCCGGTCGCCGTGACGTTGGCGACGCGGAGCGAGGGGTTGCGTGTGACCGTCATGTCGGTCAGCCCGTTCGGCGCACGCGTTCCGAGCGTCGACTTCATGCCGGAGCCCGACCAGACGCAGTCGCGGCCCGGAGTCGGCGGGCAGTCGACCTCGGAGTCCAGCGGGCCCCAGGTGTGGTGCGGCGAGATGTTGTCGAACGGATCGTTGACGCTGGTCAGGTACGAAATGGCCGGCGGGCCCCACTCGTGGTGCTTGGCCGCCGTCCGGCCACCGGACGTCGAGAAGAAGAACGTCGTAGCGACCGCGCCGCCCGAGGCGAGCACCTTCCCGGCGGTCGCGTCGACAGCGGCGTTCGTCGAGGCCGCCTCGCCGCCCTGGCCGCCGTAGACCTGGTCGCGCGTGTCGCGGCACATGACGCTCGTCCCGAACCAGGAGCAGTGCCCGCCCGCGGCGAGCGCGTAGGAGCGGGCGGCGACCGCCTGCGCCTTCAGCGCCTCGGCGTTCCAGGAGCTCGGCATCTCACGTGGGACAACGCCCTTCACGTAGTCGTTCAGCCCGAGCGTGTTCAGCGCCCAGACGGTCGAGCCGGAGCGCCGGATCGTGATCGACCCCCGGTACTTGACGCCGCCGATCTCGAGCGAGGCCGTCCCGCGGGTGAAGGTCGTGGGGTCGGCGACGGTGCGCGTCGTCGGGCCCTTGACGAGCTTGATCTTGCCGGCCGCGCCTGCGCTGACAACCCAGGTCCCGGCCGAGAACGCGCCGCCACCGCCGTTGAAGTTCGCATCGGAGCCGAGCTGCAGTGAGCCGTTGCCCGCGATGAGCAGGACCCTGATCGTGGCCGAACGGTTCACCTGGGTCGTGCCGTTGTAGTAGTGGGCGAGGATCTGGGAGTAGGTGCGCCCGTTCTGCGCGAGGCCCTGGGCGCCGTACTGCGAGAGCCCGATTCCGTGGCCCCAGCCGTTGCCCTTGAACACGAACGTCACGGCAGGCTGCGCGGTCGCGGCGAAGGCGAGCGCCACGAGAACGGCAAGGCCGGGAATGGTGAGACGGAAAGCAAGCCGCATGAGACCCCTATCGACAGTCAGCGTACGTTGGTGCAGTAAGGATTCCTTGAAGAGTGCCACGTTTGGACGCACGGTGGTTCCGGTAAGAGCCTAGGACGGTGGCGGGCACCACCGGCATCCTCCCGGATCGCTATGACGCTCCACGCCTCGTGGGCAGCGGCGGCATGGGCGAGATCTACGTCGCCCACGACCGCAAGCTCGACCGCATCGTGGCCGTCAAGCTCCTTGCGGAGCGATTGTCGGAGGACCCCGATCTCCGCGTCCGCTTCCGCCGCGAGGCGCTGACCGCCGCCCGGCTCTCCGGCGAGCCGCACGTGGTCACGATCTTCGACGTCGGCGAGCACGAGGGCCGGCCGTTCACGGTCATGGAGCATCTCCCGGGCGGGACACTGGCCGTCCGCGCCGGGGGCGGCCGCGTCGACCCCGAGCAGGCGCTCGCCTGGCTGGCGCAGGCGGCAGAAGCCCTCGACGCCGCGCACGGCCACGGCATCGTCCATCGAGACGTCAAGCCGGCGAACCTCCTCTTCGACAGCTCCGACAGGCTCCAGGTCGTCGACTTCGGGATCGCGCGCGTCGTCGACGAGACGGCCGGCATGACTGCACCGGGGACAGTGCTCGGAACGGCCGGCTACCTCGCCCCCGAGCAGGCGCAGGGCCACGAGACGACGGCCGCAAGCGACCGCTACGCGCTGGCCGTCGTCGCCTACGAGCTCCTCACCGGCAGGCGCCCCTTCGAGCGCGAGTCGCCGACCGCCGAGGCAGCCGCCCACATCCACGAGATCGTCCCGCCCGCCTCGGAGCAGGCCGACCTGCCCGAGGCCGTGGACGCCGTGTTCGCGCGGGCGCTCGCCAAGAAGCCGGTGCACAGGTTCCCGACCGCGGCCGCCTTCGTCGACGCGCTCTCGGAGGCGCTGCTCGGCACGAATCCGCCGCCTCCTGTCGCACCGCCACCCGCGCGGCGCCCGAGCGCGGCGCCCGTGGCTGCGCTGGTCGCCGGAGCCATACTCCTGACGATCGTCGGGATCGGCGCCGCCCTCCTCGTCTTCCGGGACGACCCACCCTCGGCTGCCGCGCCCGAGACCACGGCGCCGACCCAACCGACCACCACGGCCCCGCCTCCGACGACGACCGTGGGTCAGACCACCGCGCCGGCACAGCCTTCTCCGGCCCCTGCGAACGCCGTCGGTGTCGAGCAGGCGGCGGACCTGAACGACGAGGCCTTCGCGCTCATGCAGGACGGGCGCTGGGAGGAGGCGCTCCCGCTCCTGGAGCGCGCCGTCCCCGCGCTGCGCGGCACATACTCGGCCAACTTCCCTTACGAGGCCTATGCCGAGTACAACCTCGGCCGGACGCTCGTCGAGCTCGACCGGTGCGACGAGGCCGTGCCGCACCTCGAACGCTCACGGGAGCTGCAGGGGAACCACCCGGACATCAGAGACGCGCTGCGCGCGTGCGGCGCCCAGGGCGGCAAGAAAGGGAAGTCGAAGGACGACGAGGACGACTAGCCGAGGCGCTCGGCGTACTGCCGGCGGTAGTACTCGAGGTACTCGCCGGACCTGATCGGCTCCCACCAGGCGCGGTTCGCCCGGTACCACTCGACCGTCTCGGCGAGGCCTTCCTCGAAGGCGCGCTCGGGCTTCCAGCCGAGCCCTTCGAGCTTGGACGAGTCGAGGGAGTAGCGGCGGTCGTGGCCCGGCCGGTCCGTCACGTGGCGAACGAGCGACGGGTCGGCGCCGGTCAGCTCCACGATCCGCTGAGTGATCTCGATGTTCTCGCGCTCGTTGCCGCCGCCGACGTTGTAGACCTCGCCGGGCGCTCCCTCGCGCAGGACGAACTCGACGCCGGCGCAGTGGTCCTCCACGTGCAGCCAGTCGCGGATCTGCTTCCCGTCTCCGTAGACGGGGAGCGGCTCGCCGTCCAGCGCGTTGGTGACGAAGAGCGGCACGAGCTTCTCCGGGTACTGATTCGGGCCGTACGTGTTCGAGCCCCGCGTGATCGACGCGTTGACGTCGAAGGTGCGCACGTACGCGGGGATGTGGAGGTCGCCGGCCGCCTTGGCGACGCTGTAGGGGCTCGACGGCTCCACCGGGTCGGTCTCGGACGCCGAGCCGCCGTCGGCGAGATCGCCGTAGACCTCGTCGGTCGAGACCTGGACGTAGCGCGCCCCCGTGCGGCGCACCTCCTCGAGCAGCACCTGCGTTCCGAAGAACTCCGTGCGGCCAAAGTCCGTCGCGCCCAGGATGGAGCGGTCGACGTGCGTCTCGGCGGCGAAGTTGACGATCGCGTCGCAGCCTTCGGCGGCACGCGCGACGGCGTCAGGGTCCGCGATGTCGCCGACCTGGATGTCGCAGTCGACGCCGTCGAGGTTCTCCTTCCGGCCGGAGTACGTCAGCTTGTCGAGCACGACGACTTCGTCCCCGCCGGAGTCGAGGCGCTTGACGAAGTGGCTGCCGATGAAGCCGCAGCCGCCGGTGACGAGAACGCGCACGTCACTGATCGTAGTCGCGCCCGGGCCGACGTCCACCGAACCCGCTCCGCTAGGCCGCGGCGAGCCAACGGGCGCAGGCGGCCATGTCCCGGTCCTGCTCGGGCTTGCCGGACATGCCCCAGGCGAGCGCGTGCGCGAGGCCCCAGCCGCGCATGCGGTCGCGGTCGAGGTCGAGCTCGCTGGCGAGGAGGTCGAGCCGGCGGCGCACCCTCATGCCGGCCAGGGGCGTGTTCCGGAGCTCCCAGCGGCGGTCGCGCAGGAACGAGGCCGTGTCGAATTCCCGCTCGCCGACGAGCGGTTTCGGGTCGATGGCCAGCCACGGCTCCCGCTGGGCCTGGAGGACGTTGCCGCCGTGCAGGTCCTGGTGGAGGACGACCTGCTCGCCCTGCGCCGGGCCCGCCTCCCGGAGGAACGCGACCGCCTCCCCGAGCAACGACTCCTCGTACGGGCGGCCGAGCTCTTCCCACCCGCGAGGGAGCTCCTCCGCCCATTCGGCCGCCGCATCCGCGAGCAGCCGGAACCGATGACCGTCGCGCGGCGACTTCCAGAGCCGCCTCAGGACTCCGGCGACGATGCGCGTGACGTCGTCGCCGTCCCGGGTCTCCCAGAGCCGCGTGCCCGGCTTGCACCGCTCGACGAGCAGCGCCCGGCGCTCGTCGTAGCGACCGAGCAGGCGGACCGCGCCCTCACCGTCCCAGTGCGCGAGCGCATCCGCCTCGTGCTCGCTCTCCTCTTCCGGAAAGTTGATCTTCAGCACGGCCGATGTGCCGTCGCTCAGCTCCACCGGGGCGACGTAGGAAACGTGCGCGAGGTGGAACGGCTCGCCGAGCTCGAGCGACCAGAGATGTGCGCACTCGCCGACGATGTCGGGCAGATGCTGGAGCCAGATCGAGCCGTCCGGCTCCTCGCGCCACCACTCGAGCCCGGGAGGGACGCTCACGCGCCGAGGCGCTCGAGGCACTCGCGCAGCCCCTCGCGCCAGTGCGGGAGCCGCGGCGCACCCTCGCGCTCGCTCCGCAGGACGGAGTACGCGGGCCGCGGCGCGGGGCGTCCCAGCTCCTCGGTCGTGATGGGGACGACGCGACAGTCGATCCCTGCCTCCTCGAAGATCGCCTCGGCGAACTCGGCCCAGGTGGCCTCGCCGTCGGCGGCGACGTGCCAGACGCCCCCGGGAAGCCCGATGACCTCCCGGGTCGCCTCGGCGAGGTGCCCGACATAGGTTGGGCTCCCGCGCTGATCGGCGACCACGCTGACCTCGTCGCGCTCGCTCCCCAGGCGGAGCATCGTGCGGACGAAGTTGTGCCCCGTCCAGCCGAAGAGCCAGGAGCTGCGCACGATCCATCCCTCCCGCACCTCCTGCTCGCCGAGGAGCTTCGACCGGCCGTACGCCGAGCGAGGCCCCGGTTCGTCCGACTCGACGTACGGCTCCCGCTTGGAGCCGTCGAAGACGTAGTCGGAGGAGAAGTAGACGACCGGCGCACCGAGGGCGACCACGTTGCGCGTGCCCTCGACGTTGGCGTGAAGGGCGCCCGCCTCGTCGGACTCGGCGCCGTCGACGTCCGTCCAGGCGCCCGCGTGGAGCACGAGGTCCGGCACAGGGTCGAGGTCCAGCGGCCGGGTCACGTCCAGGTCGGCCCGCGGCCGCGCGTCAGCCTCCGGGAACACCTCCCGCAGGGCGACGCCGAGCTGCCCGCCGGCGCCCGTGATCAGGACGCGGTGTCGCGCTCCGAGAGGATCGGGCTGTCCGTGCTCCACAGGTGCCTGACACGCGGGTCGTCCCAGGGGATCCCGTGCTCGTCGGGGTCGGCGGGGTCGTACTCGCGCGTGACGTGGTAGCAGAAGAGGAGATCCGTGAGCGCCTCGAAGCCGTGCGCGTGCCGGCCGGGAACGTAGACCGCGACCGGGTTCTCGTCGCCGATGTCGACGGTGAACGTCTCGTCGGTCTCGCGGTCGAGGACGACGACGCGGGCCGTTCCCGTCAGGCAGGCGAAGAGGTCGTCCTGACCGCGCTCGTGGTAGTGGAGACCCCTGATCACGCCCTTGCGCGAGAAGGAGACGTTCGTCTGGACGGTGCGGTGCGGCAGGAGGCTCTCGCGCCGCACCTCGACGAACCAGCCGCGCTCGTCGCGGAAATAGCGGAGCGGCATGATCTGGATCCCGTCGATCACGCCGGCTTGTTCACGCCCGTGTCGTCGATGAGGTTCCCGATCTGCCCGAGTGCCTCGTGCGTCCCGGCGTCGTGCCACCAGCCGCTCACGCGCGCGGAGCGGAGCCGTCCCTGCTCGGCGTACGTCCGGTTGACGTCCGTGATCTCGAGCTCGCCACGCGACGAGGGCGCGAGGCCTCGGATGATCTCGAAGACGTCCGGCGGGAAGCAGTAGAGGCCGACTACGGCGTCGCTCGAGGGCGGCGACTCGTAGCGCGTGTCCACGACCCCCGCCTTCTCGACGACGTCGCTCACGCCCCCGTCCTCGCCGTAGACGACCACGCCGAAGCGCTCCGGGTCGGGCACGTCCTTGACGAAGATCAGCGCCCCGTCGGGATTCGAGGCCCACGCGCCGACGGCACCGGCCTCGGCGTGCTCGAAGATGTTGTCGCCGAGGCAGACCACGAGGCTCTCGCCGGCGGCGAAGGACTCCGCCATCCCGACGACCTGGGCGATCCCGCCCGGCTCGGTCTGCACCTTGTAGGTGAGATCGAGGTCGAAGAGGAGCCCGTCACCGTCGCGCTCCCGTACGCGGCCGTCGCCGAGCAGGTCGATGAAGTCGCCGGCGTGCGCCTGCCCGGTGACGAGGAGCACGTCGCGGATCCCCAGCAGCTGCATGAGCTGCAGCGGGTAGTAGACCATCGGCCACCGGCCCACCGGGAGCAGGTGCTTGTTGGTGATGCGGGTCAGCTCCTGGAGGCGGGTCGCCTCCCCGCCGGCGCAGATCAGCCCGCGCGCCCGAATCGCTCCGCCCTCCATGCCGGCCTGATGCTACTCGGCCAGCGCTGCGCGGAAGGCCTCTTCGGCCTCGTCGCCGTAGACCGCGAAGACGACGCGCTCGAGCGACCCCGGCTCGTGAGCGCGCGCCACGTCGACCATGATCGCCGCGCACTCCTCCAGGGGAAACCCTCCGACGCCCGTCCCGAAGGCCGGGAGCGCGAGCGAGCGAGCGCCCAGCTCGTCCGCCACCTCGAGCGTCCGCCTGGTTGTCTTGCGGACGAGGTCGGCGTCGGTTCGCAGGTCCTGGCCCATGACGGCGCCGTGGATCACGTGCTTCGCGGGCAGGTTCCCCGCTCCGGTCGCGACCGCGTCGCCGACCTCGATCGGGCCCTTCGCCACCGCCTCGCGCTCGATCTCGTCGCCGCCGGCGCCCTTGATCGCGCCTGCCACGCCTGCTCCCATCCAGAGGCGGTTGTTGGCCGCGTTGGCGATCGCGTCGACCTCCAGCTCGGCGATGTTGCCCTCGACGACCTCCAGCTCCATGGCGCGACAGACTATGGGAACTGATCCCGCTCGGCGCGCCCTGCTAGCGGCCGGACGCGCTCGGCGCGGGCTGGCCCGGCGCCTTGGGCTGGAGCGGCGAAGGCTTCACGAAGAAGACCTTGGCCACGCTCGGCGGCAGCCACCAGTTCCAGCGGCCGAAGAGCGCCATCGCGCTCGGCACGAGCAGGGCCCGGACGATGGTCACGTCGATGAGGATCGCCATCGCGAGGCCGAAGCCGAACTGCTGGAGCCCGACGATCGAGCCCGCCACGAAGCCCATGAACGCGGCGAACATGATCAGGCCCGCGGCCGTCACGATCCGACCGGTCTTGGCCAGGCCGAGCGAGACCGCGCGCACGTTGTCCTGCGTCTCGTCCCACTCCTCCCGCATGCGGCTGACGAGGAAGACCTCGTAGTCCATCGAGAGCCCGAAGACCATCGCGAAGACGAAGACCGGGATCCAGCCCTCGATCTGGTCGAAGGAGATGAGCCCGAACCAGTCGGCCGCTCCCCACTTGAAGAAGACGACGAGGAGTCCGTAGGCGGCGCCGATGGAGAGCAGGTTGAGGATGATCGCCTTGAGCGGGATGAGCACCGACCTGAAGGCGCGCAGGAGCAGGACGTAGGTCAGGAGCAGGACGGCGAGGACGAGCCAGGGGAAGGCGCCGTAGGTGAGGTCGAGGAAGTCGACGCCGCTCGGCGGGCCGCCGCCGGCGTAGACGTCGACGTTGTCCGGGAAGCCCGAGGCGGGGACGATGTCGTCGCGCAACCGGTCGACGAAGTCGAGCGCGGCAGGCACGCCGTACTCGCTCCGGCCCGTCACCTCGAGGTGGAGGTACTGCCCCGTCGGGTCGACGCTCTGTGGGCTAGCCGGGTCGAACGCCACGCGCGCGACCTCGGGATCGGCTACGAGCTGCTCCTCGAGCCGGTCCAGCGCGACCTGCACGTCCTCGTCCTCGAGCCCGCCGGGCCGGGCGGTGTCGATCACGATGGCCGTCGGCGCGAGCGCTCCGGCGCCGAGCTCCTCCGAGACGATGTTCAGCCCGCGGATCCCGTCGAGGTCCTGCGGGATGCCCTCGTTCGACCCCGGCCCGACCTCGAGGGTGAAGACCGGCAGCGCAAGGAGGACGAGGAACGCCGTCGTGGTCGCCGCGACGAGCGCGGGGCGCTGCATGATCGCCCGCGAGAGGCGCACCCACATGTTCGACTCCGCGTCGGAGCGGCGCTCGGCGATGCGCCTCGGGATCAGCCGCACGCTGTCGAGCCGCGCAGCGAGGAAGTAGAGGAGCACCGGCAGGAGCGTCAGCGCGCACACGACGGAGACGAGCGGGATGACGAGACCACCAATGCCGAAGCCGCGCATGAAGGGCAGCGGCATGAAAAGCATCAGCGCCAGCCCGATCCCGACCGCAGACCCGGAGAAGACGACCGCCCGCCCGGCGGTCTCCATCGTCCGCACGATCGCGTCCACCTTCGACCCGGCCTTCTGGAGCTCCTCGCGATAGCGGTAGACGATCAGGAGCGAGTAGTCGATCGCGATCCCGAAGCCGATGAGCATGACGAGGTTCTGGAGGTAGGTCGTCAGCTCCATGAAGTTGGCGAAGATCCAGATGATCCCGAGCGTGGTCGGGATGGCCGCGGCCGCGAACATGAACGGCAGCAGGAACGCGAGCGTCCCGAAGACGAAGATGAGGATGAGGAGCGCGATCGGGATCGCAATGAGCACCTCGCCGACGAAGAGGTCTTCGGCGAAGACCGGGTCGAGGTCGTGCTCGATCGCCGCCTGGCCGGAAACGAAGACCTCCGCGCCGGGGATCTCGCCGACCGCCTCGCGCATGTCGTCGGTGTGGCCCTTCGCGTCCGCCGGCTCGAGGTTGGAGACGATCAGCGCGGTGACGACGGATTCCGAGACCGGCTGGACCGCGGCGACCTCCGAGGTCGGGAGCTCGGCCGAGGCCCTTGCGGCCGCCTCCTCCAAGGGACCAACGAGCTCCTGGGCCGAGCCGGGCTCCCCTCGCGCGACGATCGTGAACGACCCGGTCGTCTTCTGGCCGAACTCCTCCTCGAGGATCTGCTCGGCGCGCGCGGTGTCCGTCCCCGGGAGCGTGAAGCGGTTCGTGAGCAGGTCCGACAGCCCCGCCGTCGCGGCCGCCGAGGCGAGGAAGACCACCGCCCAGACCGCGAGAACGGCCCAGCGGTAGCGGATCATCGCCCGCGTCCAGCGCTCCATGACGCGAGGCTAGCCGACGGCCAGGGTCAAGTACGGCGAAGCGAGCGTCTGGCCGCCTTCCGCGCTCGCACGCCCGGGGCGAGCCGCACGGCAGCGACCCAGACGTAGGCGGCAAGGGCGATCCCGGCTCCCGCGACTTTGAAGATGCGCGGCATGGCTACGATTCTCGCATGCCTCCGCGCAGGGACATCGAACGACTTCGCGGCGAGATGGAGGAGCTCTTCAGCGACCTCTGGTTCCACCGTCTCTCGCCGCAACGCACCGGCTTCCGGCCGCGTGTCGACGTCTACCGGACACAGGATCCGCCGGCCGTCCACGTCGTCGTGGAGATCGCCGGCGTCGATCCCGACAAGGTCGACATCTCCGTCGTCGACGGCGCGCTCGTCATCTCGGGCCAGCGACAGCGGCCCGCCGGCGGGGAGCGGCGCTACGAGCACATCGAGATCGACTACGGGCCCTTCCAGCGCCGCCTCGCGCTAGGGGACGGAATCGACACGACCGCCGCCGAGGCGAGCTACGAGCACGGGCTGCTGACGATCGTCCTCCCCCTGCGCCAGCGGACCACGGGGCCGATCCACCTCAAGGTCAAGAAGGGAGGCGAGCGATGAGCGCGGTCGAGGAGCAGACGCCCGAGACCCTGGACGAGGGGACCTCGCTCCTTCCCATCCTGCCGCTCCGCGAGACGGTCGTCTTCCCGACCTCGGTGACGCCGCTCGCCATCGGGCAGGAGCGCTCGATCCGCCTCATCGACGAGGCAGTCGACGCCAACAAGACGATCGCGCTCGTCACCTCACGCTCGAGCGAGGAGGAGGCCGAGAGCGCCGAGGACCTCTACGAGGTCGGGACGTCGGCCGTCGTCCACAAGATGGTGCGGGTCCCCGACGGAACGCTCAGGGTGCTCGTGCAGGGGCTCGAGCGCGTGAAGCTCGAGCAGATCGAGCAGAAGGAGCCGTACCTCGCCGGCCGCTTCACGAAGCTGCCGGACGTCCCGGGACGCGAAATGGAGGTGGAGGCGCTCGCGCACACGGTCGAGTCGCTCTTCGGCCGCATCATCTCGATGGCGCCGTACCTGCCGGAGGAGCTGCTGCTCGCGGCCGCGAATGCGGAGTCGCCCAGCGGCCTCGCCAACCTCATCGGCTCGACGCTACGCCTCTCGACCGAGCAGAAGCAGGAGCTCCTCGAGGCCGTCGACGTCGAGGAACGGCTCCGCAAGCTCACCGCGATGCTCTCGCGCGAGCTCGAGGTCGTCGAGCTCGGGACGAAGATCCAGTCCCAGGTCCACGAGGAGATGGACAAGTCGCAGCGGGAGTACTTCCTCCGCCAGCAGCTGAAGGCGATCCAGGACGAGCTGGGCGAGGGGGACGAGCAGCAAGCGGAGATCGCCGAGCTCCGCACGCGCCTGGAGGAGGCAAACCTTCCAGAGGAGCCCGCCGCGGCCGCCCGCCGCGAGCTCGACCGGCTCGCGAAGCTCCCGCCCGCCGCGGCCGAGTACGGCGTCATCCGGACGTACCTGGAGTGGCTGATCTCCGTGCCCTGGACGGAGGCGACCGAGGACGACCTCGACCTCGGGACCGCGCGGGCCATCCTCGACGAGGACCACTACGACCTGGACAAGGTCAAGGAGCGGATCCTCGAGCACCTCGCCGTGCAGAAGCTCACCAACAAGCTTTCCGGCCCGATCCTGTGCTTCGTCGGCCCACCCGGCGTCGGCAAGACGTCCCTGGGCCAGTCGATCGCGCGGGCACTGGGACGCAAGTTCGTCCGCATCTCGGTGGGCGGCGTCCGCGACGAGTCCGAGATCCGCGGCCACCGCCGCACCTACGTCGGGGCGATGCCGGGCACGATCATCCGCGCCCTGCGCGACGCGGGCACGAAGAACCCGGTCTTCATGATCGACGAGATCGACAAGATGGGCGCCGACTGGCGCGGCGACCCCTCGAGCGCGATGCTCGAGGTGCTCGACCCGGCCCAGAACTCGAGCTTCCGCGACCACTACCTCGACCTTCCGTTCGACCTCTCGCAGGTGCTCTTCATCTGCACCGCGAACCAGCTCGAGCCGATTCCGGGGCCTCTGCGCGACCGCATGGAGATCATCCCGCTGGCGGGCTACACCGAGGACGAGAAGGTCGGGATCGCGCGCACCTATCTCGTCCCGAAGCAGCTCGAGGCACACGGGCTCGACCCGAAGCAGGTCACCATCTCGGAGAACGCGCTGCACCACATCGTCCGGGAGTACACCCGCGAGGCGGGCGTCCGCAACCTCGACCGGGAGCTGGCCGCGATCTGCCGCAAGGTCGCCCGCGAGATCGCCGAGGGCAAGCGGAAGACGGCCCGGGTGGACGAGCGGCGCGTTCGCGCCTGGCTCGGCGCGCCCCGCTTCCGCGCCGAGGTGCGCAGGCGCACGTCGGACCCGGGGGTCGCGACTGGGCTTGCGGTCACGCCGGTGGGCGGCGACGTCCTCTTCGTGGAGGCCACCGCCATGCCCGGCTCGGGCCGGCTCACGATCACAGGCCAGATCGGCGACGTGATGCGGGAGTCGGCGCAGGCAGCGCTCTCGTGGGTCCGCGTCCACTCGGCACAGCTCGGCCTCGCGTCGGACTGGTTCGAGGAGCGCGACGTCCACATCCACGTGCCCGCGGGCGCCGTCCCGAAGGACGGCCCGTCGGCCGGCGTCGCGATGGCGACCGCGCTCTCCTCGCTGGCCATGGACGTCCCGGTCTCCGAGGACGTCGCAATGACGGGGGAGATCACGCTCACCGGCCTGGTGCTGCCGATCGGGGGCGTGAAGGAGAAGGTGCTGGCCGCAGAGCGGGCCGAGATCTCGACCGTCATCCTGCCGCGCCAGAACGAGCCCGACCTCGAAGAGCTCCCGAAGGACGTGCGCAAGTCGATGAACTTCGTGCTCGCGGATAGGATCGAAGAGGTGCTCGAAGCCGCTTTCCCGCAGGCCGTGGCACGAGAGTTTCCAGAGGCAGTCGTCGGGTAGATAATCCCGGCGAACGAAACGAAAGGACAGGCATGAAGGACAGAGTGAGCGGCGCCGTCGATACCGCTCGGCCCTACGTCGAGCGAATCGCGCAGGACGAAGAGCTGCATGACCACGTGAAGAAGGCGTACGTCTCGGCGAAGAGCATCTACGACGAGCTCCTCGGCAACCAGGGAGCTCAGGCCGTCGCCATGCGCGTCGCCAAGGACAAGGACATCCAGGACGAGCTCAGGAAGGCCGTCGAGGAGCTGCGCAAGGCCGGAGAGCGCGCCCAGGGCAAGGAGTCCCACGCCGGGCGCAACTTCACGCTTCTCCTCGTAGGCATCACGCTGGGCGTTCTCTTCAACCCGGCAACGGGCCCCGACACGCGCCGGTGGCTGAAGGACAAGGTCCTCGGCCCCGAGCAGCCGTTCGAGACCCAGTCGAACGAGAACTAGCCGGAGGGCAGCACAGGGCGGGCGGCGGAGCTAGCCGCTGAAGCCCGTTTCGGCCCCGACGATCGTCGGGCCGGGTTGCCCTTCCCCGAACAGGTCGGGCATCACGAGGTACGACGAGAGCGAGTCGTCGCCCAGGCCGGAGAGCGAGGAGATGTCGTCGGCCTGGAGGAGCACGGCGCCGGCCTCGGGCGCCCTGCCCGCCTGAGGGGTCCACCCACCGAAGGCGATGTCGTCCAGGCGGAGCCACGCGGTCAGGTACGGGTAGGGGTTGATCACCCCGTCGTAGCCCATCCAGAGGAGCTCGAGCGGGTGGATCTCGAAGTGGAGGTGGGGCGGCGTGCCGACCGCGTCGCCGGTCGCGCCGACGAAGCCGATGACGTCCCCTGCCTTCACCTGGGCGCCCTCGCGCGCGATGGGGGAGTACGCGGAGAGGTGCGCGTAGTAGAACTCGTTGCCGGCGCCGTCGCGGAGCCAGAGTCGGTTGCCGCCGACGTCGTTCCAGCCGACGAGGAAGAGCGTCCCGTCGGCAACCGCGAGGATCGGCGCGCCGAGCGGGGCGAAGATGTCGTTGCCGTGGTGCCAGCCGGTTGTCGCCCGGGCGGCCGCGAAGTCGTCGCCGAACGATGCCTGCCCGTAGACCGGGAAGACGTAGCCGGCGGCCGTGAGCTTCGGGTCCACGTTCGGCGGGTTCTGCACCGTCGGGGGCGGCACTGTGCCCGGCGTCGAAGGTACGGGCTCGCGCGGCGGCCCCTGCGCCGGCGGCTTCGTCGTGGGCGGCGGCGTCGGAGGCGGCTGGGGCGGCGGCGCGGCCTTGCGGGCGCTCGCGGCCGCCTCCGCGTAGCCGACCATGATCTCCGTGCCGGCCGGCAGGCCGCCGTGCGCCGCCGTGAGGACGACGTGGAGGCCGGTCGCGAAGCCGCGGAAGCCGAGCCGGGCCTGGTTCTGGCGGACGACCGCCTTCTCGAGGACGACCATGTAGCCCCAGTCGCCGAGGGCCACGCGGGTGTTCGGCGCGGTCTGCACGGGCGAGCCGAGGGCGACGAGGTTGGAGACCGAGGACGCATCGAGCGACCCGGCAGCACCTCTCCCCGACGCGCGGGCGGTCGCGCGGACGAAGACGGCGTCGGCCGTGATCTCACCGCCGAAGAGCGAGACGGACTGGACGGTGGCGCTGCCTTCTCCCGTGGCTGTGCTGGACGCGCTCGTCCTCGCGGCGGTGCTCAGCCCGCCGGCGGAGACGGCGCCGTCGCCGTAGCTCCAGCCGTCGAGCGTTGCGCCCCCGCGCGGAGGCGCGGAGACGGCGCCCGCGGTCGCTCCGGCGCCGCCCGGCACGACGACGCGCACTCCGAACGCACTCGACGAGGAAGCCGGCGCACTTTGCGCGGCTGCCGATCCCCCCAGCACGAGGACGCCCAGGGCAAGGATCGTCACGTAGACGACGCGGTGGGCCACCATCGGGAGATTATCGGCAGGGACGGCCGCGCGAGAAAGAAGGGTCCTCTAGCGGCCCAAGCGGCGCGCAAAAGCGCGAAAACGCTCGCGGGTCGCCTCGTCGGGCCCGACGGGCTCTGCCAGGCTGGGGTCGCTCGCGACCTCCTCGGCCACGGCCCTCACCTCGGCGCGGACTGCCTCGATCACCTCCGGGTCGGCAAGGAGCTGGTCGACCCAGGTGCCCTCCTCTCCGGCGACGGGCTCGAGATCGTGCTCGACGAGGAGCCGCCCGAGGAGGATGCCCACCCGAACGTAGGCGAACGTGCGGAAGGCGAGCTGGCGGCGCGGTGACGCGGCCAGGGCCGCAAGGGCGGCTTCCTCGGACTGGATCCGGTCGACGATCGCGCCGATCGGCTCGTCCACGAGCGGGAAGAGAAAGTCGTCACCCATGCGCGCCTTTCAAGTCTACGGCCGCCGGGTCGACCAGACGAGCTGGGCGGCGACGACGATCAGGAACCCGGCGAAGAGCTTGCGCAGCAGGTCCTCGTCGAGGGAGATCGCCAGCGACGCGCCTCCGTAGACGCCGAGGACGGAGACGACGCCGACGATGAGGGCCGCGCGCCAGCGGACGTTTCCCGCGTGATGCTGCTGCCAGGCCCCGAACACGACCACGGGGATGATCGCGGCGAGCGAGGTGGACTGGGCCTCGAGCTGGCCGAGGCCGACGACGAACACGAGCGTCGGCACGAAGAGAATCCCCCCGCCGACGCCGAACATCCCCGAAAGGACCCCGGCGCCGAAGCCGAGCACGAGCGCGAGGATGATCGTCCCGGTGCTCATTCGAAGAAGAGAAGCACGGCGACCACGGCTACGAAGAATGCGAACAGGCGCGTGAGCATGCGAGACGTGACGCGGTGCTGGAGCTGGACGCCCGCCAACGACCCGAAGAGCGCAGGGAAACCGACGAGCGCGGCGGCGCCCCAGTCCACGTCCTCGAGCACGGCGTACGAGATCACCCCGGCGAGGGCGGTGAGGCCGATGGCGGCGAGCGAGGTCGCCGTCGCCTCGCGCGTCGTGAACCCCATGAGGATCACCAGCATCGGCACGATGAGCAGCCCGCCGCCGACGCCGAACAGCGCGCTCAGGAACCCCGAGGCGACCCCGATCCCCGTGAGAACGAGGAGGGAGCGCTTGGCCGACCGCACGGCCCTATCCTAAGCGGGCCGATGGAGGCCGCCGCGCTCCTCGCCCCGCTCTCGCACGCTCCCGGGCGAAGCGCGGTCGTACTCGACGTCGACGGCACCCTCGCCCCGATCGTTGCGCGGCCGGAGCTCGCCGCAGTCCCCGGCGCGACCCGTGCAGAGCTGGAGCGGCTCGTTGACAGCTACCTCCTCGTCGCCTGCGTGAGTGGCCGCGCCGGGACGGACGCCCGCCGCCTCGTCGGAGTCGAGGGGATCGAGTACGTGGGCAACCACGGCCTCGAACTGGACCCGCGCGCGGCGGTTCTCGCCGGAGACATCGCCCGCTTCCGGGACGCCACGGGCCTCCCGGTCGAGGACAAGACCCTGTCGCTCTCGTACCACTACCGCGAGGCAGAGGACGAGGAGCGCGCGCGGGCTGAGCTCGAGGCGGTCGCCGCCAGGGCCCAGGCGGAGGGGCTCGACGCACGCTGGGGCCGCAAGGTGCTCGAGATCAGGCCGGCCGTGCCCGCCGACAAGGGGACGGCCGTCAGAACGCTCCTGCAGCGCTCGGGCGCCCGGCTCGGGCTGTACGCGGGCGACGACACGACCGACCTCGACGCCTTCGTGGGCCTCGCCTCGGCGGGACTCGAGCACACGGTCCGCGTCGCCGTCACGTCGGAGGAGGGCCCGGCCGAGCTGGCCGATGCAGCCGACCTCGTCGTCGCGGGCCCGGCCGAGCTGGCCGGGCTTCTACGCCTCCTGTAGGAGCTCCCAGGCGCGGCGGACGTCGTCCTCCGTCGTCCGGTGATGGCCGATGGCCAGGCGCAGGACGTACCCGCCGTTCAGGGTCGTGTTCGAGAGGTACGCCTCGCCCGTGGCGTTGACCCGCTCGAGGATCGCCTCGTTCTCCTCGTCTGACGCGTCCTTGCGGAAGCACACCAGCGAGAAGGGAACGGGCGCGACGACCTCCCAGCCCGGGGTCTCCTCGACCCAGGAGGCAAAGAGCCTCGCGAGCCGCTGATGCTCTCGGATCACGGCCTGCAGCCCCTCGCGGCCGTAGCAGCGGATCACCGCCCAGAGCTTGAGCGAGCGAAAGCGGCGGCCGAGCACCGGGCTGTAGTCGGTCAGGTTCGTCACCCCTTCCTCGCTCGCACGCAGGTAGACGGGCGCGATGCTGAACGCCTCGCGCAGCACCTCGGGCCGACGCGTGTAGAGAAGCGAGCAGTCGATCGGCGTCAGCATCCACTTGTGCGGGTTGACGACGACCGAGTCGGCCAGGTCGACGCCCGCAAAGGCCCACCGGTTCTCTTCGCAGACCATCGCCGGGCCGGCATAGGCCGCGTCGACGTGCAGCCAGGCCCCCGCCTCGGCGCAGAGCGCCGCGATCTCGGGCACCGGGTCGACCGAGCTCGTCGACGTCGTCCCGACCGTTGCGACGACGGCGGACGCTTCCACCTCGCCCAGCGCCTCGGCGAGCGCATCGGGCCGCATCCGGAACTCGTCGTCCGAGGGCACCTTGCGGATCGGAACGCCCAGGAGCCGCGCAGCCTTGTCCATGGAGGAGTGCGCGTGCTCCGAGCAGAGGACCGTTCCCGCCGGCCGCAAATGGCGCGCCGCCGTGAGCGCCGCCAGGGTCGAGGTGGACGCCGTGTCCTCGATGTGGCCGTGCAGGCCATCCGGGAGACCGATGAGCTGCCGCACCCAGTCGAGCACGAGCTCCTCGAGCTCCGTGGCCGCGGGCGACGTGCGCCAGAGCATGCCGTTGACGTTCAGGGCCGCGATGAGGAACTCGGCGAGGATCCCCGGCTCCGTCCCGGAGATGGCGTAGTAGGCGAAGAAGCGCGGATGATTCCAGTGGGTGATGCCGGGGAGTAGCACCTGGTCGAGGTCACGGAGCACATCGGCGAACGTCTCGGCGGTCTCGGGCGGCGAGGCAGGGAGCGCGCCCCTGATCTGGCCGGGCTCGACCTGGGCGAGCACCGGCAGCTCGCGCACGCCCTCGAGGTAGGCCGCGATCCAGTCGGCCGCGACGGCCGCGTCCTGGCGAAAGTCGCTCACGACTTCTTCATGAGCTTCTTGACCTGCGCCCACGTCCGTGTGTTGACGATCTGATCTGCGGTCACCCAGCCGCGCCTCGCCTGCGCCACGCCCAGCTCGAGGTTGTCGAGCTCGTGGACGCGGTGCGCGTCGGTCGAGACGACGATGCGGACGCCGGCCTCCGCGGCCGCGCGCGCGTGGTTGTCGGTCAGGTCGAGCCGGTCGGGCTGCGCGTTGATCTCGAGGAACGTCCCCGTCTCGACCGCCTTCTCGAAGACGCGCTCGAGGTCGAGCTCGTACGGGGGTCGCCGGTTGATCTTGCGGCCGGTCGGATGCCCGATGCAGTCCACGTGGGGGTTCTCCATCGCCGCGACAAGGCGGTCGGTGAGGCGCTCGCGGGGCTGGTCGAAACCCGAGTGGATCGAGGCCATGACCCAGTCCCGCTGCGCGAGGGCCTCGTCGTCGTAGTCGAGGCTGCCTTCGCCGCGGATGTCGACCTCGATGCCGGCCAGGACGGTGATCCCGGAGACGCGCTCGTTCATGGCTGCGATCTCCTCGGTCTGGCGCTCGAGCCGACCGTCGCGCAGCCGCCTGGCGTGGTCGCAGATGGCGATGTACTTCCGGCCGCGCTCCTTCGCCGCGAGCACCATCTCCTCGAGCGTCCCGCGGCCGTCCGACCAGTCCGTGTGCATGTGGAGGTCGCCCTTGAGGTCGGCGAGCGTGACGAGCTCGGGCAGCCGCCGCTCCCGGGCCGCCTCGAGCTCGCCCCTGTTCTCGCGCAGCTCGGGCGGAATCCACGCATAGCCGAGGTGCTCGTAGAGCTCCTCCTCGCCGGCGGCGTGGAAGGTCTCGTCGGTCTCGACGTTCTTGACGCCGTACTCGGAGATCGACATCCCCCTGCGGACGGCGTCCTCGCGCAGAGCGACGTTGTGGTCCTTCGAGCCCGTGAAGTGCTGGAGCAGGTTGCCGTAGCTCTCCGGCGGCACGACGCGCAGGTCGAAGCGATGGCCGTCGTGGGAAACGACTGTCGCCTTCGTCGACCCTTTCGCGACGACCTCGGCGACCCAGGGCCGCTCGGCGAAGAAGGCGGTCAGCGCGGCAGGGTCCTCCGCGGTCGCGATCAGGTCGAGGTCGCGCGACGTCTCGGCGCGGCGGCGGACGCTCCCGGCCTCCGAGACCCGGTCGGCGAGGCCGCTCTCCTCGATCTCCTCGACGGCGCGCCGGACGGCGGGCAGCACCTTGCCCAGCAGCGTCCGGCCGGTGCTCGCGGACGCGCGTGCGGGCTTGGCGAGCGCTTTGAGCACCTTCTCCTCGCTCTTGGGGCCGAGGCCCGGCAGGCCCCGGAGGCGCTCCTGCTCGGCGGCGGCCTTCAGGTCGTCGAGCGACTCGATGCCCAGCTCGCCCCAGAGCTTGCGCGCGGTCTTGGGCCCCAGCCCCGGGACGTGCATGACGTCGACGAGGCCGGAGGGAAGCTTGTCCCGCAGCTTGGCCAGCGCGGCCAGGTCGCCCGTCTCGGTGTACTCGACGATCTTGGCCTCGATCGTGCCGCCGATCCCCGAGAGCTTGGTCGCCTTGCCGTCGATCGCGAGCTGGGCCACCGGCACGGCCGACTCCTGGATCCGGGAGGCCGCGCGGCGGTAGGCGGCGAGCCGGAACGCGTCGGCTCCGTCGAGCTCGAGCATGTCGGCGAGGAGCTCGAAGCACTCGGCCAGCTCTGCGTTGGTCGGCAGCTTTGCGGGCACGGCGGCGATGATACGCGCGTGCTGGTGGTCTGCCTGCCCACCTACGACGAGCGCGAGAACCTCGAGCCGATGGCGCGGGCGATCCTCGACGTGCTCTCCGAGCACGGCCTCGACGGGCAGGTGCTCGTGATCGACGACGCTTCGCCCGACGGGACCGGGCAGCTCGCCGACCGCCTCGCCGCGGAGCTGGGCAAGCTCGACGTGCTCCACCGCGAGCAGAAGGAAGGGCTGGGGCCCGCCTACATCGCGGGGTTCCAGCGGGCGCTCGAGTCCGGCGCCGACCATGTGGCCACGATGGACTGCGACTTCTCCCATGACCCGGCCGACCTCCCCCGCCTGCTCGAGGCCGCGGATCGCGCGGGGATCGGGCTCGGCTCGCGCTACGTCCGGGGCGGCAGCACGCGCAACTGGGGCCTCGTGCGCCGGGCCGTGAGCCGCGGGGGCTCGGTCTACGCCCGGGCGATCCTGGGGATCCCTGTACGGGACTCGACGGCGGGCTTCAAGGTCTACCGGCGCGACGTGCTCGAGGCGATCGGCCCCGGGCGCATCGAGGCGAAGGGCTACGCGTTCCAGATCGAGACCGTGTACCGGGCGATCCGCGCCGGCTTCGGTGTCGAGGAGGTGCCGATTCTCTTCGCCGACCGCGAGGAGGGCGGCTCCAAGATGGGCCCCGGAATCGTCCTCGAGGCGATGGTCCGGGTGCCCGCGCTGCGCTTCGCCGCTGCCCGCGGCCGTCTGTAGGCGTGCTGGCTATAGTGGCGCGCCATGGCTGAGCTGGCAGAGGTCAGAGACGACGACTTCGAACGCGAGGTGCTCCAGGCCGACGTGCCCGTGATCGTCGATTTCTGGGCACCGTGGTGCGGCCCGTGCCGGGTCGTGAACCCGATCCTCTCGGACATGGCCGACGAGCACGGCGAACGCGTGAAGTTCGTCAAGATGAACGTCGACGAGAGCCCGCAGACCCAGGCTCGCTACAGCGTCCTCTCGATCCCGACGGTGATGCTCTTCGAGTCCGGCGAGGCCCAGGACAGCGTCGTGGGCGCCCGCTCCCGCAGCCACTACGAGAGCGCGTGGGAACGCTGGCTCATGCCGGCGGCCTGAACGAGTCCCAGCCGGCGAGGCCGGCGGGCTCGACCCCCTCGCCCTCCGCGCAGTAACCGACGACCGCGAAACCGAGCCCTTCGGCGTCCGCGGACGCCACCGCAGCCAGGAGCTCGTAATCCTCGCCCATCGCCCAGAAGGGCTCGTCGGCGACCTCCTCGATCCTCGGTGCCCGCGGGATCCGCTCCGGCTCGAGCACGAGACAGCAGCCGGAGCGCTCGGCGATCCGCGCCGCGTCGCCCGCGATCCCGTCCGAGAGGTCCACGACGGCGTGCGCGACGCGACCGAGGCGGCGGCCCTCGTCCAGCCGAAGCGGCGGGCGCCGGTGGCGCTCGATCAGCTCCGGGAAGCCCTCCAGCCCTTCGCGGAGGACGTGGAGGCCGGCGGCCGATCCGCCGAGCGGCCCCGTGACCACGAGCACGTCTCCGGGAACGGCGCCCGCCCGTCCGGGCACCCGCTCGCTGCGGCCGACCGCGGTCACCGTGAGCGTGAGCGTGTCGGCTCGGGTGGTGTCTCCTCCGGCCAGGGGAAAGCCCGGCTCCGCCAGGCCCTCGTAGAGCTCGACGATTGCCTCCGAGGCGGTCTCGGGCGGCAACGCCAGGCTCACGAGCAGCGCCTCGGGGTCGGCGCCGAGCGCGGCGAGATCGCTCAGGTTGACCGCCGCTGCCTTGTAGCCGAGGTCGCGCCAGGGGATCCACTCGGGCCGGAAATGCACGCCCTCGACCAGCGTGTCCTGCGTGACGACCACGCCGTCGGCAAGGACGGCGCCTTCGGCGTCCTGCCCGCGGACGAGGCCGCGCCGCTCGAGCTCAGCGAGGAGCCCGAACTCCCCGAGCTCCGACAGCCTCAAGATGGAAGACGTCGACTGGGCCCGATCCTGCGCCGAGGTCGGCCAGCCCGTTCCGCACGGCCTCGGTGGCGATCTCCGCCGCTCCGCGCGCGGCGTCCTCGAGGCTCTCGCCCCGTGCGAGGAGCGCGGTCAGGCTCGCGGAGTGGGTGCAGCCGGCGCCGTGGGTCGCCTCCTCGCCGTACCGCTCGACGGGGATGGCCACGTGGCGCTCTCCGTCGAAGAGCCAGTCGACCGCCTCGGCGCCGTGCCCGCCGGTGACGACGACCGCCCGGGAGCCGAGAGCGACGATCCGCTCGGCGAGGTCGCGCCGGTCGGCGGAATCGTCGTAGGGGACGTGGGCGAGAGCACAGGCCTCGTGGAGGTTCGGCGTGACCACCGTGGCGAGCGGGAACAGCTCGCGCACGAGGACGTCGACGGCATCGTCCTCGAGAAGCTTCGCCCCCGAAGCGGCGACCATGACCGGGTCGACGACAAGCGGCACCCGGTTCTCGGTCATGAAGTCGGCGACGGCCTCGATGATGCGGGCGCTGAAGAGCATCCCCGTCTTGGCCGCGTCCACCCCGATGTCGTCGAAGACGGCGTCGAGCTGTGCGCGGGCGAAGGCCGGCGGCGCCTCGTGCACCGCGGTGACGGCGGTGGTGTTCTGGGCCGTGAGGGCGACGATCGCGCTCATGCCGTGGCAGCCCAGGCGCGCGAAGGCCTTCAGGTCGGCCTGGATACCCGCGCCCCCGCCGGAATCCGAGGTCGCGATGGTGAGGCACCGGGGTACCACCGCGAGGGGAAGTTAGCATCGTGAGGGTGGCGACCGTGACGTGGTCGGAGGTGCTCGAGGGCGAGGAGCTCGCCTACCTGACCGAGGTGCCGGGGCGAGAGGCGCGCGTCGTGCCGCTTCCCGAGCTCCATCCCAAGCTCGAGGGCGCCCTGCGCGCAGCCGGCGTCACGGAGCTCTTCGCGCATCAGGCCGAGTCGTTCGCGGCCGCGCGCCGGGGCGAGCACCTGGTCGTCTCGACCGGCACGGCGAGCGGGAAGACGCTCGCCTTCAACCTCCCCGTCCTCGACGAGCTCGCGGCCGAGCCGAAGCTCCGGGCCCTCTACCTCTACCCGACGAAGGCGCTGGCGCAGGACCAGGCCCGCTCCCTGACCGAGCTGCGCGTCCCGCGCGTGAAGCCGGCGATCTACGACGGGGACACCGAGCACGAGCGCCGCTGGCAGATCCGCAAGTGGGCGAACGTCATCCTCACCAACCCCGACATGCTCCACATCGGCGTGCTTCCCCATCACGACCGCTGGGGAGACGTGCTCGCGAACCTCCGCTACGTCGTCGTCGACGAGGCGCATGTCTACCGGGGCGTCTTCGGCTCGCACGTCGGCAACGTCCTGCGCCGCCTGCGGCGGGCCGCGCAGATCTACGGCGCGGAGCCGCAGTTCCTGCTGGCCTCCGCCACGATCGCCAACCCCGGCGAGCTGGCCCGCTCGCTGCTCGGCGTCGACGCCACCGTGATCGAGGACGACGCGGCGCCGCGCGCCACCCGGACGATCGCCTTCTGGAACCCACCCGTGCTCGACGAGGCGCTGCAGCTCCGCGCAAGCGCGCTCGGGGACGGGTCGAGGCTGCTCGCCGAGCTCGTCTCGCGCGGCCTGCGGACGATCTGCTTCGCCAAGAGCCGCAAGGCGGCCGAGCTCATCCACCGCTTCGCCGTCGACCGCCTCGACGCCGAGACCGCGGCCCGCCTCTCGCCCTATCGCGCGGGATACACGCCTGCCCAGCGGCGGGAGATCGAGCGCCGGCTGGTCGAGGGGGAGCTGCTCGGCGTCACGGCCACGGACGCCCTCGAGCTCGGAATCGACATCGGGCTCCTCGACTGCGCCATCTCGGTCGGGTTTCCCGGCACGGTGGCCAGCCTGCGCCAGCAGTGGGGCCGCGCCGGGCGCCGCAGCCACGGGCTGGCCGTGCTCGTCGCCAGCGAGGACGCGCTCGACCAGTTCTTCATGCGCGAGCCCGAGGCGCTGCTCGGACGCCGGGTCGAGTCGGCGATCCTCGACCACTCCAACCCGCGGATCCTGGACGGCCACGTGCTGGCCGCGGCCTTCGAGGCGCCGATCGACGATCGCGACCGGGAGACTCTCGGGGACGCCGCGCTCGAGCGCGCCGAGGCGCTCGTCGAGGGTGGAGAGCTGCGCAAGACGAAGGCGGGCATCGTCTGGGCCGGCCGCGACTACCCGGCCGGCCGCGTCGGGCTGCGCTCGGCGAGCCCCGAGTCCATCACGGTCGTCGACGCCGCCACGGGCTCGGTTCTGGGGATCGTCGAGCGCGAGCGCGCCCCTTCCACCGTGCACGAGGGGGCGATCTACCTCCACATGGGCGAGTCCTTCCGCGTGCTCGAGCTCGACCTCGAGGGACGGGCCGCGGTCGTGGAGCCGTTCGCGAGCGACTACTACACGCAGGCGAAGCGCGAGACGATGACCGCGATCGAGGAGGCCGAGCTGGAGGCGCGGCGGCTCGGCATGGACGTCTTCTTCGGGCGCGTCAGCGTCACCGAGCAGGTCGTCGCCTACCAGAAGAAGTCCGTGCGCGACCAGGCCACGCTCGACCTCGTGACGCTCGACCTCCCGCCCTCGACGTTCGAGACGGAGGCGATCTGGTACGTCCCCGACCCGGAGCAGCTGGAGGGCCTCGAGCCGCTCCCGAAGCTTCTCGGCGCCCTTCACGCGGCCGAGCACTCGATGATCGCGATCCTGCCGCTCTGGGCCATGTGCGACCGCTGGGACATCGGCGGCCTCTCGACGAACCTCCATCCGCAGACCGGTCGCCCGACCGTCTTCGTCTACGACGGGCACGCCGGCGGTGTCGGCATCGCCCGGCGGGGCTACGACGAGCTCGAGGGCTGGGTCGCCGACACGGAGCGCCTGCTCGCAGGCTGTCCATGCGCCGACGGCTGTCCCTCCTGCGTCCAGTCCCCGAAGTGCGGGAACCTCAACGAGTTCCTGGACAAGGAAGCCGCGCTCAGCCTCCTCCGCCGGATGCTCGGAGCTACCTAGCGGAGAAAGACGGCGATGCTGCGGACGAAACCCTTAGCCCAGTCTGCGCGGGCGGGGGACGAGCTCGCCCCCGCAGTTCGGGCAGACGGCGCTCATGGCCTCCGTGCAGACCGGGCAGAAGGTGCACTCGAAGGAGCAGATCCGGGCGTCGGCGTCCGCGGCGAGCGGGGCGCCGCAGCGCTCGCAGGACTCCCGCATCTCGAGGGCCACTAGCCGGCCTCCGCGGCGCGGAGGGCGGCCTCGACCGCCTCGGCGGGTGAGTCGGCGCGCTCAACGCCCTCGTCCTCGACCTCGGGGCCGCCCTCGAGCACGACCACCGGCCGGCCGAGAAGCCGCGCGTAGGCGATCTCGGCCAGCGTCCCCCAGCGGCCGCCGACCGCAATCGCCGCCTCGCACGAGGCGACGACGGCAAGGTTCCGGGCGTGGCCCGTCCCGGTCGCCACCGCGTAGTCGATCCAGGGGTTCGCGTCCCGCGTGCTCTCGCCCGGGAGGACGCCGACCGTCGTGCCGCCCGCGTCCTTGGCGCCGCGCGCGGCGGCTTCCATCACCTCGCCGAGCCCGCCGCACACCACGACACAGCCGCGCTCGGCCAGCAACCGGCCGACCTCCTCCGCCTGGGGCGCCCACTGGGCGCCGCTCCCGATGACTGCGATCTGGGTAACGGAGCGATGATATGACTGCCGCCATGAAGACCCGCAGCGCACGCGGCGGCACGCTCGTGCTCGGCGGCGGCTTCGCGGGGAGCTACGTCGCGCGACTGCTGGGCAAGGCGGGCGCGACGATCGTGAGCCGCGAGAACTTCATGCTGTACACGCCGATGCTCCCGGAGGCGGCCTCGGGCACGCTGGAGCCGCGCCACGTCGTCGTCCCGCTACGCGCGATGTGCCCGCACGCCGAGCTCATCCTCGGCGAGATCACGCAACTCGACGAGGCTGCGAAGACCGTCCGCGTCGTCGCCGAGGGGGCCGAGCTCGACCTCGCCTACGAGAACCTCGTCGTCGCCCTCGGCTCGATCTCGCGCACGCTTCCCGTCCCAGGCCTGGCCGAGCACGGGATCGGCTTCAGGTCGCTTGCCGACGCGATCCACCTCCGCAACCACGTCTTGCGCGAGCTGGAGGCGGCCGCGGCCAACCCGGACGGACCTGAGCGGCACTTGACGTTCGTCTTCATCGGCGCGGGCTATGCGGGCGTCGAGGCGCTCGCGGAGCTGTCCGACCTCGTCCGCGACGCGATGCGCTACTACCCCGACCTGAAGGAGGCGCCGCAGCGCTGGGTGCTCGTGGACGCCGCGCCGAAGATCCTCCCGGAGATCCCGAAGCGCCTCGGCGAGTACGCCGCGCGCGAGCTGGCCAAGCGCGGGGTCGACATCCGCGTCTCGACGACGCTCGAGTCAGTGGACGCCGACGGTGCCGTGCTCTCCGACGGGACGCGCTTCGAGACCCACACGCTCGTCTGGACGGCCGGCGTGCGCTCGAGCCCGCTCCTCGCCGAGTTCGGCCTCCCGCTGGACGACAAGGGCCGCGTCGTCGTGGGCCCGACACTGAAGGTCGAGGGGCGCGAGAACGTCTGGTCGCTCGGCGACTGCGCCCGCGTCCCCAACGAGGCGACCCCGGGCCAGCCCGACCCGCCGACCTGCCAGCACGCGCTCCGCCAGGCCCGCCGGCTGGCGAAGAACCTCAAAGGCGAGTCGAAGCCCTACCGCTACCGCATGCTCGGCCAGGTGGCGACGCTCGGCCGCCACAAGGGGATCGCCGACGTGCTGGGCCTGCGCTTCCGCGGCTTCATCGGCTGGTTCATCACGCGGACGTACCACCTGTTCCAGCTCCCGCTCGTCTCCCGGAAGCTCCGGGTGGTCGTCGACTGGACGGTGGCGCTGCTTTTCCGGCGCGACATCGCCGAGCTCTCCATGCTCGGCCACCCGGCACCGCTCGCGGATCCGCACGAGAAATAGAGGGGCGCCCGTTTCCGGGCGCCCCTCGCGTCGGATTCGACCTCCCTAGAGGAAGCGGAAGAAGGCGCGGTGCTGCCTGCCGTCGTCCCGCGTCAGCACGAGCTCACGGCACGTCCCCGCCCACTCCTCGAGCGTCGCCCAGGGGTAGAGGAAGACACCCTGCGGGGTCACCGTCAGCTTCGAGGCCCCCGGGGTCACGGTGTCCTGCGGGAACTCCCGCGGCGTGATCGCCGCGCCCTGGCTCGGGACCCGCAACGTCGCGCAGTCCACCTTGCGCGAGAACGGCGAGCCGCTGTCCTTCAAGACGTCCAGCTGCCTGTAGCCGTCCGCGGTGAACCTGAGCGGCACCGCCTCGCCGGCATCCACCTCGTTCAACGAGCCGTACGGCTGCACCACCGGGCTCAGGAAGCCGCGGCGGCACGCGGGTTGCGTGTCGAACGCCTCGGTGTTGTCGTCGCGGTTCGTCGTCCCCTGCACGGCGCTGAAGCCCAGCCCGCGGCGGGAGAACGCCGCCCAGAGCGTGCACTCATCGTCGCTGTCGAGCACGTCCGCCGCCGCGATGATCGCCGCGCGGGCGACGACCAGGCCCGGGCCGCAGCCCTGGATCTTGAGCCCGTCGACGACGTACTGGATGGCCCGGTTGTTTCCGCCGGTGTCCCAGTCCTCGTACACGTTCGGGTTGAACCCGTGCTTGTCCACGAGATCCCACGTGACGTCCCAGAGCGTGGCGGCCCAGCCGTGGCCCGAGGCCGTGCGGGAGGGCCAGCGAGGTCCCGTTCAGCCAGCCGTTCGTCTTGATGCTGTCGTAGGTGAACGGCTGGATCTCCATGTTCCGCGAGTACGGCCGCGGACGGATGCCGTTGCCCTGACGGTTCGGCTGGAAGAGGGCGTACGGCCCCATCCCGCGCGGGCCCTCCGGGTCGTCGAGCGCCGGGTTGAGCATGGTCGAGATGGCGACGTAGTCGCTCCAGCCCTCGCCCGCCTGCTCGTTGCCGCTGAGGCAGTTGACCGCGGGACCGCCGGTGAGGCGGTTCGAGAGCCCGTGACCGTACTCGTGGAAGATGATCCCGTTCTCGAAGTCGCCGTCCCGGATCCCCGGGCGGCCCGGGGTCTTGCGGACGGTGCCCGTCGCGGGCAGCGCCGCCTTGATCGCGGCCCCGTCGGCCTGGGTGACGCTGACCGTCGGGATCGTCTCCGGCGCGGCGACGAAGCTGCCGCTCATGCGTCGGCGGCGTCGGCGTCGCCGGCGGGGGGTGGTGTTGTCGGCCAGGATGACCGCGCTCGCGCCGGCCGCCTGGGCGTTCTGCGTCTTCACGCTGGAACGTGGCAGCGTGCCGCCGGTCGACCACGGCGCGATCGCGCCGGCCGGGAAGCCCACGAGCGCAGTCGCAGCCCTCGGTCGGCGAGCGCGCTGCCCGTCGTTCACGAGGACGATCTGGCCCGCTGACGCCGGCGTTCGTGGCCGGAGGCCCGTACCGCGCCCAGCCGGCGCCGAAGTCGCCGACGCCGTTGACGACGACCTGGTTCTGGAGCCCGAACGTCGTGATGCTCCCCGGCCAGAGGAACATCTGCATCCGCGGCACGCCGGTGCCGGGCGTCGGCTCGGTCGGCGTCGAGAAGTTGGCGTTGTTCGTCCCCGAGCCGTCCTGAGCCTCGCAGCGGACGTAGTCGCCGCCGAGGCCGCCGCGGCCGTAGTTGTTCGCCTGGAAGTTCCCTGCTGCCTCGTCGAAGCCGAAGCGGTAGAAGATGTCGTGGAACGTGTTGCAGCCGTAGAACAGGTTCGTGACAACGGCGTCGCGGTAGAACTGCGCGTGCTCCGTCAGGTCGGCGGGGAAGTCGAAGTCGAGCCCCGCACCGCCGCTCGGGCTGCCACCGAAGTCCTGCGCCTCGTCGTCGTCCTGGTCTAGATAGGCGTGGTTGTTGTTCCCGCGGGTGATCGTGAACTCCGCCCCGGGGACGCCGTTCGTGTCGTGCCAGCCGAACGGCGAAGCGAGCCCGTCGGCCGGGTTCTGCACAAGCTGGCGAGCCGCGTCGTTCGGGCTCTCCGTCGGCAGCTGGAGGACGCGGTAGCTCGACCCGTCGACCACGGGGTTCGGCGGGAACGGCACGCTCGACGTCGAGACGATCGACGTGCTCCCGACGCGGGAGAGCGTGCTCAGGTTCTCGAGCGAGTCGTGGCTCGTCCAGTCCGCCGAATCCAGGAGCTTGCCCGTCCGGGCGTCCACCGCCGCATTCCACAGGTGCGCGGCGGAGGAATCGTCGATGGTCACCTGCCAGGCAAGACGCAGCCCGTTGCTGGTCGGCTGCCAGCCGAGCCGTGCCGGGATGGCCGCATGCGAGATGCCGCCGCTCGAGACGAGCGCCTCTCCGTCGTCCTCCTCGAGGATCCGGAGGTTGACGGGCTCTGCGAGCTCGAGACCGGCGGCGGCGGCCTCAACGGCGTCTGCGGCGTCGAGAACGGCTTCGGCCGGTCCGGCCGCGCGCAGACCGCGCACGAATGCGCCGGCCGCGAAGACGACCCGCCCGTCGGCCGCGACGTTGACGGTCGCGTGGGCATCGAAGACCTCGAGGCCCTGGAACCGCTGGTTCAGATTCACGTGGGTAACACCGCTGTGGCGGCTCTTCACGATGCTCGTTGCGTAGAGGTCGGCCACGTCGGCGCTCGTGACGCCGAGGTCGGCCGGATGCGAGTTGACGTAGGCGAGCGCGGAATCGAGCGCATCGCCGGCGGCCGCGTCGGCCGCTGTGACTGAGTCGGACGCCGACAGCGAACTCGGCACCAGCGCGAGCGCTGTGACCACGATCACCGTCATGAGCGCCCAGAAAGACTTCGAACGCATTCTCCCCCTCCTGCCCGAGGTTGGGCATGACTCGAAGTTGATGTCGCCTGCACGGACTGAGCGAGTCTTGGCCTGTCGCTTCTCCTTTCCCCTCTCGTCCCTGACTGCGGAGAGTGGCTAGTCGCACCCCCCGGTCCACGCCAAGCTGGTCGCCGTACGAACGGCCACGGCGAGGACCACCCAAGAGGATCGAGACGGCATCCGTCGTTCTCCTCCTGCCCTGGGGCGTCGAATTGACGGCGCAAGTCTTAACCAACGCCGACCGGGTGTCAATGAGACAACTCGTTTTCCGTCAAGCTCATGCTTGACCGTTAACTCGACGCGGACTTCGGCCGATACAGCGTCCTATGCGAACGATGTTGAGGCGGCAGACGGCGTCCGCAGTGGGAGTTTGCGCGGCCGGCGTGGCCCTTCCCGCCACCGTCTTGCTCCTCGTCGGCAGGCACGAGTACATGCCCGGGAGCGGCGTCCACTTCTGGGGCGTCGGCTTCGGCGCCATCCTCGCGACGGTCGCCGCGCTCGCGCTCACGATCGTGGGCTGGCGGCGCAACGACGCGCGCACGGTCCTCGTCGGCACGGCCTTCTCGGTCATGGCCGCGCTGCTCGCGCTCCACGGGCTCGCGACACCCGGGATGATCATGGGCTACGAGGGAGGCCTCGGCGCGTTCACCGGCGGCGCGACGCTGCTCCTCGGCGCTGCCGTTCTCGCGCTCGCCGCGCTGCCGACCGTGACCGAGCCTCAGAGCGTGAACCGGCTCGTCGTGCTCCAGGTCATCCTGATCGTCGCGATCGCGATCCTGGGCGCCGTCGGGATGCTCGTCCCGAGCGTCGTCCCGGACGTCCCCGAGGCCGGCGGCCCGCTCGCCCTCAGCCTCCTCGCGGTCGGCCTGCTCCTCTACGCCTTCCTCGGCGTGCGGGCGATCAACACCTACCTTCTCACCCGCCGCCTCTCCGACCTCCTGGTCGTGCTCGGTCTCTCGTTCCTCGCCACCGCGCTCGTCGCGGCGCTCGTCCTCGACTACATGCAGCTCGGCTGGTGGCTCGGCCACGGCTTCGAGCTTCTGGGCATCGCCCTCGTCGGGATCCCGGTCGCAATCGACCTGAGCCGGGCGCAGCCCTCGCGCTCGCTCACGGGCGGGCCTCGCGCCGGCGAGCTGGTCCAGGCCGAGCAGGCATTCCTCGGCGCACGCGTCCGCGCCCTCACGCTCAGGCTCGCCGAGAAGGACGAGTACACCGAGGGCCACACGCGCCGCGTCGCCCTGCGGGCCGTGCTCGTCGGCGAGGAGCTCGGGCTTCCGCCGAACCGCCTCCGCTCGCTCGCCACCGGCGGGCTGCTGCACGACATCGGCAAGCTCTCCGTCCCCGACGAGATCCTCAAGAAGCCGGGGGCCCTCGACGAGGACGAGTTCGCAGTCATCAAGCGGCATCCCGAGTGGGGCCACAAGCTCCTCGGCGAGCTCGGCGGCTTCTCCGACCTGGTCCGCAGGCTCGTGCTCGACCACCACGAGCGGCTCGACGGCGCCGGTTACCCGCACGGCCGCACGGCACTCGACCTCGACCTGGAGACGCGCATCCTCACCGTCTGCGACGTGTACGACGCGCTCCTCTCCGTCCGCGTCTACCGCGATGCGTGGACGCACGACAAGGCGATCGGCCTGCTCCGCGAGCAGACCGGCTCGGCCTTCGACCCCGGCTGCGTCGCAGCCCTCGAGCGCGTGCTCGCACGAGACGCACTCGTCCTCGGCGTGGCAGTCTAGGAGGCTTGTCCTCCGACTTCGTGCGAGCCGTCGCGTTCGAGAGCGCGATGCGGAAGCGTTCCGCCCAGCGGGTGATCCCCTTCCGCTTCGGCCACGCCTACTTCAACCCGAAGTACCCGCGGGTCTGGGACCTCAACGCGGTGTGCGTCGAAGCCCGCGGCGAGGTCGACCCCGGTGAGATCGCCTCGGACGCAGAGCTCCTGCACACGGACGCCGGCCACGCGCACCGCCGCGTCGACGCGCTCGACGACGGGGTAGGCGCCACGTGCAAGCCCTTCCTCACGCGCCTGGGCTGGGAATCCGATCGGCTCGTCCACATGGCCTACCGGGGCGGCGGCGATCGCACCACTGCCTCGGCCCGGGTCGACGAGGTCAAAGTCGAGGACCTCAGGGCCTTCCGCGCGGAGATCGCGCGCAGCGAGCCCTGGGCGGAGGACGAGGAGACCGTGAGCATGCTCCTCGACGCGAACGTCCTCTGGAGCGAGGCCGGCTCCGCGCGCCACTTCGCCGTGCGCGAGGGCGGCACGGTCGTGAGCGCCACCGACCTCTACTCGGACGGGAGAACCGCCCAGATCGAGGACGTTGCCACCTGCCCTGACCACCGCGGCAAGGGCCTGGCCAGCGCCGTCGTCCTGCGGGCCGTCGAGGAGGCACTGGCCTCGGGCCACACCTTCGTCTTCCTGATCGCCAACGACGAAAACGGGCCGAAGGAGCTCTACGGGCGGCTCGGCTTCGAGACGATCGGCCACACCTGGAGCTTCCTCAGGAAGCCCGTCCTCGTCGCCCCTACGTGAGCTCGCGCAGCGCCGGGCCGAGCGCCTGCTTCAGCTCCAGCACGTCCGCGAACAGATCGCCGTCGCGCTCGACCCGGCCGAGGACGACCTCCATCGTGAAGGACGTCGGGTCGAGGTCTTCGGTGACCTCCTCCCAGCGGAGCGGGGTCGACACGGGAGCGCCGGCGTTCGGGCGCACCGAGTAGACCGACGCGATCGTCTTCCCCTCGCCGTTCTGGTTCGAGTCGATGAGCACGCCGCGGCGCTTCGCCTTCGCCCACTCGGTCGTCACGAGCCCGGGGTGCAGGCGGGCGAGCGTCCCGGCGACGATCTCGGCGAACTCGCGCGTCTGCCCGTAGGTGTGGCGCCGCTGGATCGGCACGAGCACGTGGAAGCCGTCCGAGCCGCTCGTCTTGGGAAGGCCCACGAGCCCGAGCGCGTCGAGCACGTCCTTGACGAGGAGGGCCACACGCACGACCTCTGGGAAGCCGACGTCGTCCGAGGGGTCGAGGTCGAAGAGCACCCAGTCCGGCCGTTCGGGCTTGTCGGCCCGCGAGTACCAGGTGTTCATGTCGATGCAACCCATGTTCGCCATCCAGACGAGCGCGAGCTCGTCGTTCACGAGCGGGTAGCGGAGCGTCCGCTTCTCGCGCGTCTGGCGTGAGGTCGACCGGTACGAGAACGTCGGGATCCACTCCGGCATGTGCGAGGGCGCGTCCTTCTGGAAGAAGTGCTTGCCCTGCCAGCCGTCGGGATAACGCTTCATCGTGAACGGCCGGTCGCGGAGGTGGGGGACGAGCACCGGCGCCACCTCTCGGTAGTACGCGATCAGGTCGCCCTTCGTGATCCCCTCATCCGGCCAGAAGACCTTGTCGAGGTTCGAGAGCTTCAGCGTCCGCTTGCCCTTGCGGATCTCGTCGGGTAGCGGTTCCTCGCGATGCACGTCGGCCGCCTCTTTGTCCTCTCGGAGCCCTTCGTACACGGGCGCTCGCAGGCGCCCGTCGTGTGTCCACTCGGCGAACTTCACCTCGGCCACCAGCCTGGGCTCGACCCACACGATGTCGCCCTTGCGCACCCTCGGGATCTTCGGCACCTCGCGGAAGGGCGGCGTGTCGCGCTCGAGCGGTCGGAGCTTGGCCAGCAGCCGGTCGATCTCGTCCTCGGTGAACCCGCTGCCGACGTTGCCGACGTACTCGAGCTCCTTGCCCTTGCGGACGGCGAGCACCAGTGAGCCGAAGCGCCCCGCCCGCCGGCCCTGCCCCTGCGTGTACCCGGCGACGAGAAACTCCTGGCGGCCTGTCGTCTTCACCTTCAGCCACTCGCGGGTTCGCTTTCCCGGCTGGTATCTCGACTCGACCTTCTTGGAGACGATCCCCTCCAGGCCCTGCTCCTTGGCGGCCTCGAAGAGCGCCTCGCCGTCGTCGAAGGCCTGCGAGAGCCTGATCGCCCCCTTGAAGTCGACGACTTCCTCGAGGCGCTCGCGCCGCTCGCGCAGCGGGAGGTCGACGACGGGCTCGCCGTCGATCTCGAGCACGTCGAAGATGTAGAGGACGAGTGGGCCCTTGCCCTGCTGCATGACCGAGAAGCTCGCGCGCCCCTCGTCGTCGAGCGCGCAGACCTCGCCGTCGAGGACGACGTCCGGCGTGCGGACCGCGCGCTCGAGGGCCCGGGCCACGACCTCGAAGCGCTCGGTCATGTCGAGCCCTCTCCGGCTCGTGAGGGTCGCGTCGCCGCCCGCGACCCGCGCGATCGCCCGGTAGCCGTCCCACTTCACTTCATGGGACCAGGGGGCGCCGCTCGGCACGTCCTCCGCCAGAGTCGCCAGCATCGGCACGTACTCGGTCCCACGCCTGCGCGGCGCGGGCGCGGACTCGTCCTGCTTGCGGAGCAGGAGCCAGTTCTTCTCGTTCCCGTCGAGCTTCGCCGGCACGAGCGTCCAGACGCCCTTGAGACGCTCGCCGTCGAGCCGGACCGTCAAGCCACCGTCGCGCTTCTCCTCCAGAAGCTCGTAGGTGCCCGTGTCCCAGATCTCGACGGTGCCCGCTCCGTACTGCCCGGCAGGGATCTCCCCGGCGAACGTCGCGTACTCGAGCGGGTGGTCCTCGACGTGGACGGCGAGGTGGCGCTGCCCCGGCTCGAGCGGCACGCCCTTGGGGACGGCCCAGCTCGCGAGCGCGCCGTCGCGCTCGAGGCGGAAGTCGTAATGAAGCCGGCGCGCGTCGTGGCGCTGGACGACGAAGATCGGCTTGCCCGACGAACCGTCGCCGTCGCCGAACGGCTCCGGCGTCGCTCCCTTCGACCGCTTGCGCTCGTACTCGCGTAGGCGCGCCACGGTCTACAGCATGCCTGTGGAGCGAATTTTCACGCGGAAGGTTTGGGCCGTCCGCGGCGGGGTATCAAGAGGCATCCTCTTCGATCGCCGACCGGGGGGTTGGCTAACGGGGGCCGGTCTTGGTACCGGCCCCTTGCCTTTGGACAAGGCATCACAGGGACACGGGGATAACCCTGTGGACGCTGTGGATTGCGGAGGTCCGACCCTCTACTCGAGGTAGAGGCCCATCATCCGGAAACGGCGCCGTCTCAGGCGTCGCCGCTCGTCGGAATCGAGCCCCTCGGTCTCGGCCAGCGAGCCCTTCAGGGACTCCGCGAGCAGCCGGGCGGCCTCGTCGGGGTCCGTGTGGGCGCCGCCGGGGGGCTCGGGGACGATGCCGTCCACGACGCCCAGCTCCTGGCAGTGGACGGCATCCGGCTTGAACGCGGCGGCGGCCTTCTTGGCCTCGCCGGCGTCGCGCCAGAGGATGGCCGCGCACCCCTCGGGCGAGATGACCGAGTAGATCGCGTTCTGCTGCATGAGCACGCGGTCGGTGAGCGCGATCGCGACCGCGCCGCCCGAGCCGCCCTCGCCGATCACGCAGGCGACGGTCGGGACCCCGAGGCGCGCCATGAGCAGCTGGCAGCGGGCGATCCACCCTCCCTGCCCGTGCTGCTCGGCCGTGACGCCCGGATAGGCGCCCGGAGTGTCCACCAGCGTGACCACGGGAAAGCGGTGCCGGTCGGCCAGCTCCATCGCGCGCATGGCCTTGCGGTAGCCCTCCGGGTAGGTCATGCCGAAGTTGCGGTGCGTGCGCTCGCGGATGTCCCGGCCCTTCTGATGGCCGACCAGGACGACCGTTCGCCCGTCGAAGCGGGCGAGCCCGGCGACGATCGCCGGGTCGTCCGCGAAGGCGCGGTCGCCGTGCAGCTCGACGAAGTCGTCGCACATGCGCTCGATGTAGTCGAGCGTGTAGGGCCGGTCCTGGTGGCGCGCGAGCTCGACCGAGCGCCAGACCTCGTCCTCGCTCGGCTCGGCGGCGATGCGGTCGAGCTGGCGCTTGAGCCTCGCCATCTCGCCGGAGACCCCGACCCCGCGCAGGAGCGGCAGGTCGCGGAGCTTCGCCAGGCGCTCCCTGAGCCTCAGCTCTTCCGCCTGGCTCGACGGGCTCTCGCTCACGATTCCCGCGAGAACATCGCAAGCAAGCGGCCCACGAACGGGCGCAGCTCCGCTCTCGGGATGATGGCGTCGACGTGGCCGAAGCGCGCGTTCGACTCGGCGAGGCCGAAATCGTCCGGAAGCTTCTCGCGCGTGGTCTGCTGGACGACCCGCGGGCCGGTGAACGCGAGGAGCGCTCCCGGCTCGGAGACGATCACGTCGCCCAGACTGGCGAAGCTCGCCAGGACGCCGGCCGTCGTTGGGTGGGTCATGACACAGACGAACGCACTCCGAGCCTCGTTGAGCTCGTCGACGGCGCAGACGGTCTTGGGGAGCTGCATGAGGGAGAGGATCCCCTCCTGCATGCGGGCGCCGCCCGACGCGGTCACGCAGACGAGCGGAACCTTCCGCGACGCAGCGCGCTCGCAGGCGCGCGCGAACTTCTCCCCGACGGTGCTCCCCATCGAGCCGCCCATGAACGCGAAGTCCATAACCGCGAGCTCGCAGGGTCTCCGCTCGATCGCGGCCGCGCCGGCGATGATGGCGTCGCCCAGGCCCGTCGCCACCTCGGCCTCGGCGAGACGGTCCTTGTACGCGCGAAGGTCGAAGAAATTGAGCGGGTCGTGCGAACGCAGGTCGGCGTCCTCCTCGGCGAAGGTGCCTCGGTCGGCGAGCTGGGCAACCCGATCCCGCGCGCGCACCGGGAAGTGGTGACTGCACTGCGGGCACACCCTGAGGGTGGCCTCGAGCTCGTCCTCCCGGTAGTGCGAGTGGCAGCGCGGACAGGTGTTGGGGTGCCGCTTTCCGTCCCGGTCCCGCTCCGCCCCACGGTTCTCGACGGTCACGTCGATGCGGCTCTCCATGACCGGCCTATCTTACGGGCTAGAGGCCGAGCGCCTGGGTCACGCGGACGAGCGGCTCGGTGTTCGCCGGAGCGTTCGCGACGCCGGTGAGGCCCGCGCCCGCCAGCGGGCGCTCGGCGACGATGCGGCGGAGCATGGCGGCCGCCTCCACGAGCGTGAGCCCGCCCGGCTCGGGCATGAACGGGACGACGTCGTCGTCGGGGTCGAGCACGTCGACGTCGAAGGCGACGTAGACGGCGTCCGCGCCCTCGAGCGCGCCGTCGACACCGGCTTCGTCCGTGCGCAGGCCACAGGCGGCGATGAACTCGACCTCCGGCTGGTCGAGGTTCCGCGCGCCCACGAGCGCGACGTCGGCCGGAGCGACCGTGCCGGAGTCGATGAGCATCCGCAGCGGCATCCCCCAGGTGTTCCCGCTCGGCGAGGTCTCCGGCGTGTTCAGGTCGCCGTGCGCGTCGAACCAGACGACTGCGAGCCGCGCGTGCCTCGTCGCCAGCCCTTCGACGGCGCCGACGTGCGAGCAGCAGCAGCCACCGAGCACGAGCGGGAGATCGGGAAGGCCTGCGGCGAGCGCCAGGTTCTGCTCCGTGAGGGAGTCCTCGTCGACGACGGCCGCCTCGGGGTACGGGAGCGGGAGGAACGCAGCCTCGGCCATCGACTCTCCGTCCGCGCCCCAGGCACGCGGGACGCGCACGAGCCCGGCGGCGAACCGCCGGCCGCAGGAGTGGCACTCGTACTCGCCGGCCTCGAGGGCGACGGCCGTGAGCGTCCTGCAGTCCGGGCAGCGGGCGCGGAGGCGCGACATCGGGCTCAGGCTACACCCGAGCCGTCCGCGTCCGGCAGCAGCGACTCGAGCGTCTCGGGCAGTCGCTCGAGGTCGGGGAGCTCCGCCGCCCGGGGCAGATCGCTGGTCTCGTCCAGCCGGTTGATCCAGACCGCGGTGATGCCGAGCTCGTCGGCGGGCGCGATGTCGTGGAAGAGGCTCGCCGCCACGTGGACGTGGTGCTCAGGATCCGCGCCGAAGCGCTCGTAGAACGTCTTCCAGTGACCATGCGCCGGCTTGTACGAGCCGATCTCACCGGCGACGACCGTCCCGTCGAACGGCACGCCGATCGCCTGCATCGAGGCATCGAGGAGGTCCGGGTCGGTGTTCGAGAGCGGCACGAGCCGCCAGCCGCGCTCGCGGAGCTCGGCCAGCGCGCCCGGCACCTCGGGAAAGACCGGCCAGCGCGGGAGCGAGTCGCCGAGCGCTGACTCCTCGCCCTCCGGAAGCTCCAGCCCTTCGCTCTCGGCGAGCAGGACGAGCGCCTGGCGCAGCACCTCGCGATACGGGAGCGAGCCCTCGAGCTGCACGCGCGGCTCGATCTCGTGGTAGCGCTCGCGGAGCCTGTCGGCGTCCTCACCGGGCCAGATGCGGGCGAGCTCACCGCCGATCCCGCCCTCCCAGTCGACGAGCGTGCCGTAGCAGTCGAACGTGGCCCAGCGTTCAGACACTCGTGTCCTAGCCGTCGAACTTCGTGATCAACGAGGCAGGCGTTGTGCCCGCCGAACCCGAAGTTGTTCGAAAGCGCGAAGTCGGTCTTCCACTCCCGGGACTCATTCGGGATGTAGTCGAGATCGCACTCCGGGTCGGCGACCTCCTGGTTGATCGTCGGCGGGACGACGTCGCGCTGGACGGCCAGCGTGGTGATGATGGCCTCGATCGCGCCGGAGGCCCCCAGGCAGTGCCCGGTCGCGCCCTTCGTGGAGGAGATCGGCGTCTTGCGCGCCTTCTCCTCGCCGAGGGCAACCTTGATCACGCGAGTCTCGGCCGAGTCCCCGAGCGGCGTCGAGGTGCCGTGCGCGTTGATGTAGTCGATCTGGTCGGAGGTGATGCCCGCGTCGTCCATCGCCATCTGCATCGCCCGCGCCGGGTGCCTGCCTGTCGGGTCTGGCTCCGTGATGTGCTGCGCATCCGCGGAGAGGCCGTAGCCGACGAGCTCGGCGTAGATCTTTGCGTCGCGCTTCTTCGCGTGCTCGAGCTCCTCGAGGACGACGATCGCGCCCGCCTCGCCCATCACGAACCCGTCGCGCTCGGCGTCGAACGGGCGGCTGGCGGCCGCCGGGTCGTCGTTGCGGCGCGAGAGCGCGCGCATGGCCGAGAACCCACCGATGCCGACCTTCGTGATCCCCGCCTCGGTGCCGCCGGCGAGCATCACGTCGGCGCGGTTGAGTCGGATCGCGTCCATCGCATCCCCGATGGCCATGTTGGAGGCGGCGCACGCCGTGCACTCGGACGCGAGCGGGCCGCGCGCCCCGAGCTCCATCGAGACCCAGGCGGCGCCCATGTTCGGGATGATCGCGGTGATCGCGAGCGGGTTGATGCGGTCGGGCCCGCGGTCGAGGAGCTGGTCGTAGCAGTTCTGGAAGCTCTGCAGGCCGCCGATGCCGGTGGCGACGGAGACGCCGGTGCGCTCAGTCTCCCCCTCGATGTCGATGCCCGAGTCCTCCTCGGCCATCCGGGCCGCGGCGATGATCATCTGCGCGAAGCGATCCATCCGCCGCGCCTTGCGGTGCTCGATCCACTTCGTCGGCTCGAAGTCCTTCAGCTCGCACGCGAAGTGAACGGCGTACTCGGAGGGGTCGAACGCCGTGATCGGGGCGGCACCGCCCTTGCCGGCGGTCAGGTTCTCCCAGAACGTCTCGGCATCGTTGCCGAGGGGCGTCACGGCCCCCATGCCTGTGATGACGACTCTGCGTCCGTTCTCCGAAGCCATCGCTACATCCCCAGTCCGCCGTCGACGAGCAGCACATCGCCCGTGATGAACGCGGCCTCGTCCGAGCAGAGAAAGCGTACCGCAGCGGCCACATCCTCCGGGCTCCCGAGCCGGCCCATCGGCGTGTTCGCCAGGATCGCCCCGCGGATCTCCTCCGAGAGCACGTCGGTCAGCTCGGTGGAGATGTAGCCGGGCGCCACGGCGTTCGCGCGCACTCCTCGGGAGCCGAGCTCGCGCGCCAGCGCCTTCGTGAGGCCGATGATGCCCGCCTTCGAAGCGGCGTAGTTCGCCTGGCCCGGATTGCCGTGGATGCCGACGACGCTCGTCAGGTTGACGATCGCTCCGGAACGGCGCTTCAGCATCTTCCTCGCCACGGCGCGGCAGGTGTTGAACGTGCCGCGAAGGTTGGTCTCGATGACCTCCTCCCACTCCTGGTCGCTCATGCGGGCGATGAGCGTGTCGCGGGTGATGCCCGCGTTGTTGACGAGGACGTCGATGTCACCGAGCTCGGACTCGACGCGCTCGATCAGCTCCTTGGCCTCGGCCGGGTCGCCGACGTTCGCCGCCAGGGCGATGCCGCCGATCTCGGAAGCGATCTCCTCGGCCGGTTCCTTGCCCGACCGGTAGTTGACGGCCACGCGGGCGCCCGCGCTGCCGAGCTCGCGCGAGATCGCCGCGCCGATGCCGCGCGATCCCCCGGTGACGAGCGCGACCTTGCCCTCGAGCGACGCGTAGCCGCTCATAGGCCAAACATTGGTCTATGAGCTGGTGGAGGGTGTGTGAGGGAACCGGGAGGTTCCTTCACTGCATCAAGGAAGGGAACGAGGCGTAGGCAAGCGACGCTCATGCGGCCGACACGGTCTCCTCGAGCTTGCGCAGCGACTCGGGGTCGCCGACGGAGATCGTCCGGAGCGAGCGGTCGCAGCGTCGCAGAAGCCCGCCGAGCACCTGGCCGGGCCCGATCTCGACGAACGTCTCGACGCCGTTCTTCACCAACCCGCGGACGGCCTGGGTGAAGCGCACGGGCGCCGTCAGCTGCTCGGCGAGCAGGCCGGCGATCCGCTGTGCGTCTTCCACCCGCGCCGACACCGTGGACATGTACGGCGTGGCCGGGTCGAGCCACGAGACCTTGGCGAGAGCGGGCTTCAACCGCTCGGCCGCCCTCGCGACGAGCGGGCTGTGAAAGCCGCCGCTCACCCGGAGCTTGATCGTCTTGCGGGCGCCTCTGGCCGCGGCCTCGGCGATGAGCTTGTCGACGGCCTCGTTCTCGCCCGAGACGACGACCTGGCCGGGGCAGTTGTAGTTCGCCGGCCAGACCCCCTCGATCTCGCCGCACAGCTCCTCGACGACCGAGTCTTCGAGCCCGAGGACTGCAGCCATGGCACCGGGCTTGTCCCGGGCAGCCTCGGCCATCGCCTCGCCACGCTCCCGGACAAGGGCGACCGCGTCCCCTGCCTGGATCGAGTTGGCCGCAGCGAGCGCCGAATACTCGCCGACCGAGTGACCGATGACGTAGTCCGGGCGAATGCCGAGCGTCTCGACCGCGCGGAGGCAGGCGATCGAGGTCGCCACCAGCGCCGGCTGCTGGAGCTCCGTTCGGGTGAGGTCCTCGATCGACCCCTCGAAGCAGAGCTTGGCCACGTCGAAGCCCACGGCCTCGGAGGCCTCGTCGTACACCGCGCGCGCCGCCGGAAACTCGCCGGCGATTGCGCTGCCCATCCCCACCATCTGCGAGCCCTGGCCCGGGAAGCAGAATGCGATCTTCATTTCTCCTCTCCTACTCAGTTCCTCGACGTCCAGGTCATGTAGGCCGAGCCCCACGTGAGGCCCGCGCCGACCGCGCTCACGAGCACGCGCGTCCCCTCTTCGAGCAGCCCCTTGTCCCGAGCCTCGGTGAGGCAGATCGGAATGGAGGCAGAGGAGGTGTTGCCGTACCGGTCGATGTTCATCAGCACCTTCTGCGGGTCGAGCCCGAGGTTCTTGACCGCGTGGTCGACGATCCGCTTGTTCGCCTGGTGGGGCACGTAGAGGTCGATGTCGTCGACCGTCGCCCCGCACGCGGCCAGGAGCTCTTCCGCCGAGGTGACCATGACCCGGGTCGCGAAGCGGAAAACCTCGGCGCCGTTCATCTTGATGAACTGGGCCTCTTCCTCGAGCACCTCCGCTGAAACCGGCCGGCGGGAGCCGCCCGCAGGAACGCAAAGGTCGGGGCCGCCGGCGCCGTCCGCGCCCAGCTCGAACCCGGCGATCCCTCCCGACCCGACCGGCTCGAGCACCGCCGCTCCGGAGCCGTCGCCAAAGAGGATGCAGGTCGAGCGGTCCTGCCAGTTCGTGATCTTGGAGAGAACCTCCGTGCCCACGATCAGCGCCCGCTTCGAGAGGCCCGTCGCGACCATGCCGTACGCCTGGGAGAGCGCGTAGACGAAGCCCGTGCAGCCGGCGAGCAGGTCGTAGGCCGCAGCCTTCTTGGCCCCGAGCTCGTCCGCAACCAGGGCCGCCGTCGCCGGGAAGAGCATGTCGGGCGTGGCCGTGGCAACGACGACGAGGTCGAGATCCTGCGGGTCGACGCCTGCGGCCTCGAGCGCCTCCCGCGCGGCGGGAAGGGCCAGGTCGCTCGCGGCCTGGGTCGGCGCGGCGATGCGACGCTCCTTGATCCCTGTCCGCGACGTGATCCACTCGTCGGACGTGTCCACCATGGCCTCGAGGTCGGCGTTCGTCAGCACCTTGTCCGGGACATAGGAGCCGACGCCGGTGATGCCGACAGTGATGCCGTTGCCGGAAACGTTGCCGATCACTCGTCGCCCTCGGTGACCGCAAAGGTCAGTGTCCCGCGCACGGCGAGCTTGCCGCCCACCGTGGCCGTCGCCTTCCCGCGGCCGACGGGGCCGCGGACGCGCTCCAGCTCGCACGTCAGCTCCAACTCGTCCCCGGGAACGACGATGCGCTTGAAGCGCACGTCGTCGATGCCCGCGAAGAGGGCGAGCTTGCCGCGGTTCTCCTCGTCGGAGAGAACGGCGACCGCGCCCGTCTGGGCCATGGCCTCGACCATGAGGACACCGGGCATGATCGGGCGGCCCGGGAAGTGCCCGGCGAGGTACCACTCGTCCTCGCGCACGAGCTTGCGCGCCACGACGCGCACGCCGGGCTCGAGCTCGATCACTTCATCGAGCAGCAGAAAGGGGTCGCGGTGCGGGAGGATCTCTTCGATCTCCCGCCGCCCGAGCGGTGGTGTGTAGCTCACCGAGTCCTGTTCACCCGTTTGCCGTCTCTTCCAGCCGTACGCGCAGGCGGGCGCGGGCCCGGTGCACGTAGCACTTCGCGGTCCCGACCGGCATGCGCGCGACGCGCGAGATCTCCTCGTAGGTCAGGCCGGAGACGTCGCGGAGTACGACGGCGAGGCGCTGATTCGGGGAGAGGCGGGCCAGCGCTGCGGTCAGCTCCCGGCGCTTCTCGGCGAGGAGCGCAGCCCGCGACGGGTCGCTCTCCTCGCCCGCGGGCTCGTCGTCGAGCGAGAGCGGCTCGGTCTGACGGATGCGCTGGCGCGCAAGGCGATCGCGGCAGGTGTTCACGACCAGGCGGTGAAGCCAGGTGGCGAACTGCGCCTCGCCGCGGAACTGGCGGAGCCGGGTGCAGAGCTTCACGAGCGACTCCTGCGCGGCATCCCGCGCCTCCTCGAGGTCGCCCATGATCTGCGCGGCGAGCCGGTTCACGCGCGGGGCATGCCGCTCGACGAGGGCGTCGAGCGCCCATCCGTCGCCGTTCTTTGCCTTGCTGACGAGGTCCACGTCGCTGAGCTTCCGGTATGCGTGAAACCGTCCGTACGACGGCTCACGATCGATCTGACGCGCAGGCGTGGCGGCTGGTTGCACGGCCCGGTTAGTGTAGTTCCGCGGATGGCCGACGCGCTGACACCGGAGACCGTCGAGCCCTTGCTCTCCGGCCGTTTCGGCCGCCCCTACCTCTACGAGGCCTCCTGCGAGTCGACGCAGCGGCTCCTCGGCTCCGACCACGCCGAAGGCGCCGCGGCCGTTTGCGACGTCCAGACCGGAGGGCGGGGGCGGCTGGGCCGAAGCTGGATCGCGCCGCCGGGGACGGCCGTGCTCTGCTCGGTCGTGCTCGAGCCGCCGGCCGATCGAAGCGTCCCGGAGCTCTCCCTCGTGGGCGGGGTTGCCGTGGCGGAGACCGTCGAGGCGGCAACGGCCCTCGCCGCCCAGATCAAGTGGCCGAACGACGTTCTCATCAACCGGCGGAAGGTCGCGGGCGTGCTCGCCGAGGCCTCCGAGGGCCGCGTCGTCCTCGGCATGGGGCTGAACGTGAACCAGAGCCGCGACGAGCTCCCGCCGGACGCGACGGTGGCGGCCGGCTCGCTGCTCACGATCGACGGCGTGCGGCGGGAGCGGGCGCCGATCCTCGCGGACCTGCTCCTGCGCCTCGAGCGGGCCTACGACCGCTGGCGCGAGGGCGGCCTCGATGCGATCTACGACGGCCTCGGCGCGCGTGACTTCCTGCGCGGCCGGCGCCTGCTGGTCGACGGCGAGAGCGGCGTGGGAGTCGCGATCGACCGCAGCGGCAGGCTCGAGGTCGAGATCGGCCACGAGCGCCGGATCGTCGAGAGCGGCGAAGTGCTCTTCGAGCGCTAGGAGGGCTCGGCGGAACGTCGCTCGCCTCCGGGGTGTGATGGTCGTTCCGAGGCAAGGACACAGGGAGCGTTCGTAGCCGGAGGCTACGGGCGCGACTGAGGACGCGGCATCGGGGCGAGCAGCGCGGCCCGGAGGCACCGCGCTCGTTTCGTCGAGCCCTCCTGAAAAGCGCTAACCGGCGCGGCCGAAGACAAGCCTGCTGCGGTTCCCGGCGGCGTCGGTCGCCAGGATGCGCACGACGAGAGCCCGGATCCGCCGCCAGTGCGCCTTCACGCCGGCCGGCTTGTCGACCTCGACCATGTCGCCGTCGTCCCAGCGGTTCGTGCCGTACCAGATCTTCAGGTGCACGGCCTCGCTCGAGCTGAAGTTCAGCCGGTTCACGCCGTTCACGTTCCGCATCGAGATGAACCGCACGACCGGCCGGGTGACGTCGACGCGGGCGACGCGGGCGAGCGAGCGCGTGCCGAACGAGGTCGTCGCCAGCACGGCCGCCGTCACGGGCCCGTCGGCGGCCCGCGTGCCGTTCTGCAGGCGCCCGTCCCAGGACGCTGCGTAGGCGCCCGTGGCGAGGGACCCCGTGAGCACCGTCCTGATCACCTTTCCGGCCCGGCGGATCTCGACGCGGACGTTGGCTGAGCGCGTGAGCTCGAAGCCGATGCGCAGGCGCTCGTTCTGGCCGTCCCCGTTGGGCGAGATCGCCGCCGGCTCCACGACGACTCCGCCCAGCGTCCGGTCGACGACGACGTTGGCGGAGCGGGTCACCTGCTCAGGCCCCGACTCGGCCGAGACCTCGATGCGGTACGTCCCGTCGGCGACCGCCGCGCCGGAGCCCGTCGTCCCGTTCCACGTGACGCTGCGGGCCCGGCGGGCCGCTCGGCGCTCGCCAGGAGCGTGCGCGCCAGCGCGCCGGACGACGCGTTCACGACCCGGACCGCGACCACGGCTCGGCGCGAGAGCCGGAAGGCGACGGTCGAGCGCTCGGCGCTCCAGTCGCCGTTCGGCGTCAGGACGCGCGGCGACACCGTCAGCCCGGTGATCGCCAGCGGAGGCGGGCCGGGGACCCGGCCGGACGCAGGGCGAGTGTCGGGCCCCGCACTGATCTCCCACGTGTAGGAGGCGAATGGTGCAGCGCTCGCGTTCCAGGTCCAGTCGACGGAGGCACCGCTGCCCGTGCCCTGGGCGACGACCGCGCCGCCGGCGTCCTTGACCCGCACGAGCCAGGCCCTCGCCGAGGAGAGGCGCGCGGTGAAGCGAACGGGGCCGCCGACGGCGCCTGCCACCTCGGGGTCGTAGAGCTTCGGGAGGCCGATGCGCGAGACGTTCGAGGCGATCGCGCCGAGCTGCCCGTAGAGCGCCGTGCCCGGGCAGCTCGTGTAGCCGGTGTCCCGGTGTCCCGAGACCGCCCGCAGGCGCACCACTCGGCCCGCGGGGAAGCGATCGTTGCCGTACGAGGTGAAGTTGAGAAGCGATACCGGGTCGACGTGGCCGGCGTCGAGTCGCCAGGCGAGCAGGCGCTGCAGTGCGGTCCGCGCTGCGGTGGAGATGCGGCTCGACCCGTAGGTCCCGAGCACCGCGACCCCGACGCTGCCCGTGTTGAACCCCTGCGCGTGGGCGCCGATGACGTTCTGGATCAGGCCCCCGCCGCGGCCCTCGAAGATCCGGCCGTACTTGTCGACGAGGTAGTTGTAACCGATGTCGTTCCAGCCGTTCGAGAGCACGTGGTACCGCTGGATGCCGCGCACGATGGCCGCCGACTGTGCCGCGGAATACGCGTTCGTCCCCGCCGTGTGGTGCACGACCGAGAGCTCGAGGCTGTCCGCGAACGACGGCTGCGCCCGCACGATGGACTCGTCGGCGCCCCACCCGGGACGCCGGGTGATCGGCGGCTGGTCGGGCCGCAGCGTCGCCTGTGTGGCCGGCGCGGACAGCGTCGCGTCGGCCGATGTCGGCTCGCTCGAGACGTAGAACGTCCGCAGGCGCGTGACGGGGCCCGAGACGCGGTACTGGATCGCCGTCGAGCCGCCCGTCCACCATGGGTTGCCCACGTTCCAGCCCTGCGAGGCCTTCCCCTCGTCGCTCGTGGCGTCGGGGAGGTCGTCCTCCTCGGGGCGGGCGAGGCGCCAGGCGCTCCAGGTGCCGGACTCGCTCGCCGTCCTGAACCAGACCTCGCCGCCGCCCTGCCAGTGGGTACCGACCATCGTGAACTCGATCGGCGCGGCCCGCGCAACCGACTCTCGGACGGCGGCCAGCGGAACGTCGCGGGCGACGACCTGGACGTCGGCGGCGCCTGCCGTGCCCGGAGCGAGCGCGGCCGTGGCGAGAACGAACGCGAGCGTATGACGAAAGCTCATGAGGGTGATGCCAGGGCGATCGGCTCCTTCGCTACCGAAGCAGAGGAGTCCTGCGTCCTCAAGGGCATCGGCAGGTCCCTGATAGAATCTTTACACCAAAGTGCCGCGCTTGCGGGGACTTTTTTGCACTATCTGCGCGCTCGCCGCGGTGCTTCTACTCGCGGGCGGAGCGACTGCTCAGGACACCGCGCCACGCGTGCTCGTCATCGAGCTCGCGAACGACATCAACCCGGTCACGGCCGACTACGTCATCGACGGTATCGAGCGCGCGGAGGACGAGGGCTACGATGCCGTCGTCCTCGAGCTGGACACGCCCGGCGGGCTCGACACCGCCATGCGCGACATCATCAAGAAGGAGCTCGAGTCCGAGGTCCCGGTCGTCGTCTACGTGGCGCCGCAGGGCTCCCGCGCGGCCTCCGCCGGCGCATTCATCACGCTTGCCGCCGACGTCGCCGCGATGGCACCGAACACGAACATCGGCTCGTCCACGCCGGTCGCCGTCGGCGGCGGAGAGATTCCCTCGGATCTCCGCCGCAAGGTGATCAACGACGCCGCCGCGTACGCGCGCGAGCTCGCCGAGACCCACGGGAGAAACGGCGACTGGGCGGAGGACGCGGTGCGGGAGGCCTCCAACCTCGGCGCGCAGGAGGCGCTCGAAGAGAACGTCGTGGACGTCGTGGCGCCCGACCTCACCACGCTGCTCGACGAGATCGACGGCATGGAGACGCAGCCGAAGGGCCTCGTCATGAACACCGCCGGCGCGGACGTGGAGCGCGTCGAGATGTCGCTCTGGAAGCGGATCCTCGACACGCTCATCGACCCGAACATCATCGTCCTCCTGATGTCGCTCGGGGTGCTCGGGATCACGATCGAGATCCTCAACCCGGGCCTGATCTTTCCGGGGACGGTCGGTGCCATCTCGCTCATCATCGGCCTCTTCGGCCTCCAGGTGCTCCCGGTCAGCTGGGCCGGCCTCCTGCTCATGATTCTCGCGCTCGCGTTCTTCGTCGCGGAGGCGTTCGTCGTCAGCCACGGCGCGCTCGCGCTCGCGGGAGCCGTCAGCTTCGTCGTCGGTTCCCTCCTGCTCTTCGATCCAGCCGGCGAGGAGTACCAGGTCTCCATCTGGGTGGCCCTGGCCGTGGCGGGCACGATGGCCCTGATCACCGGAGTCGCGGTGGCGAAGATCGTCCAGGCGCGCAGGGCCCCGACGAAGACCGGCCGCGAGGAGCTGCTCGACGAGACCGGAATCGTCCGAAAGCGCCTCGATCCGGACGGCGCAATCTTCGTCCACGGCGAGCTCTGGCGCGCCCACACCGAGAGCGGCCCGCTGGAAGCCGGCGAGCGTGTCCGCGTCGACTCGATCGGCGAGGACTTCGTCCTCGAGGTCTCGCGCGCCGAGGAGCCCGCGGCCGTTCCCGCCTAGCCTCGGGCGTGCCGTAGGATGCCCGGGGCCCGCCCGAAAGGAGCTCGATGACCGCCGCTTTGATCGCCGCCGCCGTAGTCGCCTTACTGCTGATCTTCCTGATCTCGGCGTCGGTCCGGATCACGAGGGAGTACGAGCGCGGCGTCATCTTCCGGCTGGGCCGCCTCAACTCGCCGCCGCGCGGGCCGGGCATCTTCTTCCTCATCCCGATCGTCGACAAGATGGTGCGGGTCGACCTCCGGACGGTGACCCTGAACATCCCGCCGCAGGAGGTCATCACCAAGGACAACGTCCCCGTGCGGGTGAACGCCGTCGCGTACTTCCGGATCATCGATCCGGAGCGGGCAATTGTGCAGGTCGAGAACTACATGGTGGCCACGTCGCAGATCGCGCAGACGACGCTGAGGAGCGTGCTCGGTCAACACGTGCTCGACGAGCTTCTCTCGGAGCGCGACAAGATCAACGCGATCCTGCAGGAGATCATCGACGAGGCCACGTCGCCCTGGGGCATCAAGGTCTCCATCGTCGAGGTCAAGGACGTCGAGATCCCCAGCGGCATGCAGCGCGCCATGGCCAGGCAGGCCGAGGCCGAGCGCGAACGGCGGGCAAAGGTGATCGCGGCCGAGGGCGAGTTCCAGGCCTCCGAGCGCCTCAAGGACGCCGCCAACGTCATGGCGGAGAACCCGATCGCCCTGCAGCTCCGGTTCCTCCAGACGATGCTCGAGATCTCGAGCGAGCGGTCGACGACGATGATCCTCCCGCTGCCGCTCGAGCTCCTTCGCCCGTTCCTCAACAAGGGCGAGAGCACGGGCTGACGGAGCACCACTCGCCTCCCGAGCTGCGACGCGACCCGATCTCGGGCCGTTGGGTCGTGGTGGCACCCGCGCGGGCGCGCCGGCCGGGCGCACCCCGAGCCGCAGCCCAGGACGCTGCCGACGATCCGGTCGGCTGCCCGTTCGACGAAGGGCGGGAGACGGCCACACCGCCGGAGACATTCGCCATCGGGCCACCGGGGCGCCCGCCGGACACCCCGGGTTGGCGCGTTCGCGTCGTGCCGAACAAGTTCCCGGCCTTCGGGCCCTGGCCGCGCGACGGCGATCGCCCCGACGGCCTGCTCGCGCGCCGAGCGGCCGTGGGACGGCAGGAGGTCGTCGTCCACTCGCCCCGGCACGTCCGGACGATCGCAGAGCTCGGCGTGCGCGAGCTCGAGCTCGTCGCCGAGGCGTGGCAGGCCCGTGCGGAAGCGGCGCGCGAGGCCGGGTTCCAGTACGTCCACGCCCTCGTGAACGAGGGCGCCGGCGCCGGCGCGAGCCTGCCCCACACCCATTCGCAGCTCGTCTGGCTCGAGGAGGTGCCCCCGCTGGTCGCGCAGGAGCACGAGCTCCTGAAAGCCGCCGGCAGCTGCGTGCTCTGCGACGTCCTCGAGGAGGAGCGCTCGCAGAGGATGCGGGTCGTCGAGGAGCGCGACGGGATCATCCTGCTCTGCCCCTTCGCCGGTCGGCAGCCGTACGAGATGCTGGCCGCGCCCCTCGACTGCGAGGATGACCCGTTCACGAGCCGTCAGCTCGCCTCGGCGCTTACGCTGGTCGCCGAGGGAGTCCGCCGGCTACGGGTGAACGAGGGCCCGGTCTCGCTGAACATCTGGCTCCACGCCGGCGGGCACTGGCATCTGGAGATCCTCCCACGCCTCGGCGTCCTCGCAGGCGTCGAGCTCGGCGCCGGCTACTTCGTGAACACCATGGCCCCCGAGTCCGCCGCCGGCGTCCTGCGCGAGTCCTAGGAGGGCTTCAGTTTCGGCGCGGGATCCGCGTCGAGCGTCCTGCCTTGAAGCGCTGCGCGGCCTCGATCGCCGCCTGGAGCGACAGCCCCTTGTCCTTGCCCTGCTTGATGAGCATCACGGTCTCGACCGCGTCGAGGTCGTAGAGCCGCTGTTTCTTGCCCTTCGTGGGGATCCGCGCCTTCGCCGTCCAGTAGTCGAGCTGCATCTTCGTCACGCCCGCGACCTTGCAGACCTGCCCGAGCGAGAGGTCCAGCTTGCGCAGCCGGCGAACGACGTCGACCGGCTCCAGCAGCTCCTCCGGGCGACGCGCTGGAGGCATGCCCGCCTACGCGGCCGGCTCGGTCTCGTCGTCGCTGTCCGCCGGCCCTTCCTCGGCCGGCTCTTCGACCGCGGCACCCACCGCGACCGGCTCTTCGCCTTCGCCGATCTCCGTGACGTCGCCGTTCTCCTGCTCGACGACGCCGGTCAGCGTCGAGACCTGCTCGCCCTCGCGCAGGCGCATGACGATCACGCCCTGCGTGGAGCGGCCGCTGCGCTTGATGCCTCCGCTCGGCACTCGGATCACCGTCCCGCCCGTGGAGATCAGCATGACCTGGTCGCCCTCGAGGACGACCAGCGACCCCGCGAGCTGTCCACGGGCCTCCGTGAGCTGCACCGTCTTGACACCGAGGCCGCCGCGGCCCTTCGTCGGGTACTGGTCGATCCGCGTGCGCTTGCCGAAGCCGTTCTCGGTGACGACGAGCAGATCGGCATCGTTGCGGGCGATGGTCGCGGCGATGACCTCGTCGCCCGAGCGCAGCTTCATGCCTCGCACGCCCTCCGTCGCCCGGCCCATCGGCCGCGCCTCCTTCTCGTGGAAGCGGATCGCCTGGCCCTTGCGGGAGACCATGAGGATGTCGTCCTCGCCCGACGAGTGGAGCACGGCGACCAGCTCGTCGTCTTCGCGGAGCTTGATCGCGATGATCCCGTCGGCCTTGAGCGGCGTGTTGTACTCGGCGAAGCGCGTCTTCTTGACGGTGCCCTTCTTCGTCGCGAGGACGAGGTACTCGGCCTCCTTGAACTCACGCGTGGCGATGAGCGTCCGCACCGACTCGCCCTGTGCGAGCGGCAGCAGGTTCACGATCGCGCGTCCCTTCGACTGCCGGCTCCCCAGCGGGAGCTCGTGCACCTTCAGGCGGTAGATCTTCCCGACCGAGGTGAAGAAGAGCAGGTAGTCGTGCGTGGAGGCGACGACGAGGTGCTGGATGTAGTCGTCCTCCTTCAGGTCCATGCCCATGACGCCGATCCCGCCGCGGCGCTGCTCGCGGTAGGTGTCCACGGGCAGGCGCTTGATGTAGCCCGAGCGCGTGACCGCGACGACCATGTCCTCCTCGGCGATGAGGTCCTCGAGCTCGAGCTCCTCCTCCGCCGCCACGATCTCCGTCCGTCGCTCGTCCTGGCGCCCGTAGATCTGCTTGATCTCGAGCAGCTCGTCGCGGATGAGGCCGTCGATCTTGGCCTCGTCCGAGAGGATCGAGCGCAGCTCCGCGATGCGCTCCTGCAGGTCGGCGTATTCGTCCTCGATGCGCTTCCGCTCCAGGCCAGTGAGGCGCTGGAGGCGGAGGTCGAGGATCGCCTGCGCCTGGATCTCCGAGAGGCCGAACGTCTCCTGCAGGCCCTGGCGCGCCTCGTCGGGGTCGGCGGAGGCACGGATGAGCGCAATGACCGCATCGAGGTTCTCGAGCGCGATGAGGTAGCCCTCGAGGACGTGGGCGCGCTCCTCGGCCTTGCGCAGCTCATACTTTGAGCGCCGGGTTACGACCTCGCGCTGGAAGTCGAGGTAATGGCGCACCATCTCGAGCAGCGAGAGCGTCCGCGGCACGCCCTCGACCAGGGCGACGGCGTTGTAGCCGAACGTCGTCTGGAGAGGCGTGTGCTTGTAGAGCTTGTTGAGGACGACCTGCGGGACGCAGTCGCGCTTGAGGTGCACCTCGATGCGCATCCCGCTCTTGTCCGAGAGGTCGCGGATGTCGGCGACCTCGGTGAGGACCTTGTCGTTGACCAGGTCGGCGATCTTCTTGATGACACCGGTGTCGCCGCCCTTCTTGACGCCGTACGGGAGCTCGTTGACGACGACCGCCGTGCGGCCTCCGCGCAGCTCCTCGACGTGGGCGCGCGCGCGCATGACGACGCGGCCGCGGCCCGATCGGTACGCGTCCTTGATCCCGCTGCGGCCGACGATGATCGCGCTCGTCGGGAAGTCGGGGCCCTTGATGTGGCGACTCAGCCCCTCGACGTCGATGTCCGGGTCGTCGATCATCGCGATGACCCCGTCGATGACCTCGGTGAGATTGTGCGGCGGGATGTTGGTCGCCATCCCGACGGCGATGCCCGAGGAGCCGTTCACCAGGAGGTTCGGGAAGCGCGCCGGCAGGACGGACGGCTCCTTCCGCGATTCGTCGTAGTTGGGGACGAAGTCGACGGTGTCGGCTTCGATGTCCCGCAGCATCTCGGTCGCGAGGCGCGTGAGCCGGCACTCCGTGTACCGCATGGCTGCCGCCGGGTAGTCGTCGATGTTCCCGAAGTTGCCCTGGCCGTCCACGAGCGGGTAGCGCAGGGAGAACGGCTGCGCGAGGCGCACGAGCGTGTCGTAGATCGCCGTGTCGCCGTGGGGGTGGTACGAGCCCATCACGTCGCCGACGATGCGCGCGCACTTCTTGTACGGCCGGTTCGGCTGCATTCCGGCCTCGTTCATCCCGAACAGCACCCGGCGGTGCACGGGCTTGAGGCCGTCGCGCACGTCCGGCAGCGCCCTCGCCACGATCACGCTCATGGCGTAGTCGAGGAAGCTCGAGCGCATCTCTTGCTCGAGCTCGCGTGCCTCGATGCGACCCGCGCCGAGCGGCTCGACGCTAGACATCCAGGAACCTCACGTCATACACGGGGGAACCCATGGTTCCCCCGTGGGCCCCCTCCTTTACGATCACCGCGACCGACCTACACATCCAGGAACCTCACGTCCTTGGCGTTCTGCTCGATGAACTCACGGCGCGGCTCGACCTGGTCGCCCATGAGCATGGAGAAGATCCGGTCGGCGTTCGATGCGTCCTCGACCTCGACGCGGACGAGCATCCGCCGGGCGGGATCCATCGTCGTGTCCCAGAGCTCGGACGGGTTCATCTCGCCGAGACCCTTGAAGCGGCTCACCTGAATGCCTTCTTTGGCCAGGTCGATCGCGCCGTGGCGCAACTCGTCGAACGTCTCCGCCCGCCGCTCCTTCTTGCCCGAGACGATGCGGAAGGGCGGGAAGCCGACGACCCCGGTGACCTTCGAGTAGGCGCGCTGCAGGCTGCCGAACGACCCCGAGGCGAACAGGCTCTCGGGCAGGTCGACGTGATGGGCGGCGCTCGTCGCGCGCTCGATCACGCGGATCCGCAGTGTCTCGTCCTTCGTCGGCTCGACGCTCTCGAGCTCGTAGCCGTTCTTGGAGAGGTCGCCCAGCGCCTGCACGGCGTCGGCGGGCACCTCGATCGGCAGCTCGACAAAGCGGTGCTTGACGACGAAGTTGGCCGCCTGCGGATACTCGGCGTTGAGCTTCGCCGACCAGCCGTCGAACTCGTAGAGCGCCCTGCGTGAACCGTCCCCAGCGCGCCTCCGTGAGCTTGTACGGCTCGCCCTCGCGATCGGTGACGTCCATGTCCTTGATGCGCTCGCGAACGAGCAGCTCCTCGAAGAGCGACTCCTTCTCGATGTAAAGCTCCTGGCTCCCGAGCTTGACGCGGTAGAGCGGCGGGACAGCGATGTAGACGTGGCCGTTCTCGACGAGCTCGGGCATCTGCCGGTAGAGGAACGTGAGGATCAGCGTGCGGATGTGCGAGCCGTCCACGTCGGCGTCGGTCATGACGATGATGCGGTGGTAGCGAAGCTTCTCGAGGTCGAACTCCTCGCCGAACCCGGTGCCGGCCGCCGTGATGATCGACTGGATCTCCGTGTTCGAGAGCACCTTGTTGATGCGGTTCTTCTCCGAGTTGATGACCTTGCCGCGGAGCGGCAGAATCGCCTGGAAGTGGCGGTCGCGGGCGTCGACGGCTGACCCACCTGCCGAGTTGCCCTCGACGAGGTAGAGCTCGGCCTCGGCCGGGTCGCGCGTCTGGCAATCGGCCAGCTTGCCGGGCAGCGAGCCGGCGTCGAGCGCGCCCTTGCGCCGGGTCAGGTCACGGGCCTTCCGCGCAGCGAGGCGCGCCCTGGCGGCCGAGATCGCCTTCTGGATGATCTGCTTCGCGTCTGTCGGGTTCTCCTCGAGGAACTCGGCCAGCCGCTGGTTGACCGACTGCTCGACGAGGCCCTTGACGCCGGGGTTCCCGAGCTTGGTCTTCGTCTGCCCCTCGAACTGGGGCTCGCGGAGCTTGACGGAGAGGACCGCGGCGAGGCCCTCGCGCACGTCCTCGCCCTCGAGATTCTCCTCCTTCTCCTTCAGGAAGCCCTTGTCGCGCGCGTACCGGTTCAGGGTGCCCGTGAGCGCCGCCTTGAACCCGGATAGGTGCGTGCCGCCCTCGTGCGTGTTGATGTTGTTCGCAAACGAGAAGACCGAGTCCACGTACGAGGTGTTCCACTGCATCGCAACCTCGACGTCGCCCTGGTCGCTCTCGCCCTCGAAGTAGACGACATGCTTGTGCACCGGATCCTTGGCGTCGTTCACGAAGGCGACGAAATCGCGGATCCCGCCTTCGTAGTGGAACTCGTGCGTCTCCTCGCCCTCGCGCTCGTCCACGAGCACGATGCGGAGGCCGCGGGTGAGGAAGGCGGTCTCACGCAGGCGCTGCACGAGCGTCTCGACCGAGAGATCGAGCTCCTCGAACACGTCGGCGTCGGGCAGGAAGCCGATGGTCGTCCCGGTGTCGCCCGGCTCGGCCTTGCCGACTTCAGCGAGGTCGCCGGTGGGGACCCCGCGGGCGAACTCCTGCCGGTAGACCTTGCCGTCGCGCCGCACCTCGGCGACGAGCCACTCCGAAAGCGCGTTCACGACCGAGACGCCGACACCGTGCAGCCCTCCGGAGACCTTGTAGCCGTCGCCGCCGAACTTGCCGCCGGCGTGCAGCTTCGTGAGGACGACCGTGAGAGCGGGGAGCCCCTGGTCGGCCATGACGGCCACGGGGATGCCCGACCCCCAGTCCCTGACGGTGACGGAATTGTCCGGATGGAGGGTCACCTCGATGCGCTCGTTGCGCCCCGCGAGGGCCTCGTCGACCGAGTTGTCGACCACCTCGTAGACGAGGTGATGGAGCCCGCGGGCGCCCGTCGAGCCGATGTACATCCCGGGTCGCTTGCGAACCGGGTCGAGGCCCTCGAGAACGGTGATGTCTTTGGCGTCGTATGTGGTCTTGGCCATAAAAAAATCCCTGCTCTTAGGGGATTTTTGTCTCAGATGCAGTCTACCAGAACGGACGGTCGGACGGCCCGGCTGCTGCTGCCTCCAGACTAGCTGCTGCGGCCTTCGCGACCGCCTCCCGAAGCGCCGGATCGGCGATGCTCGCGGCGATCTCCTCGCCCGCGGCGAGGGCCTGGGGAGACGGAGTCGGCACGGTCCGTTTCGAACCCTCCACATCGTCCCCGCCGGGTTCGGGAAGACGTCCCGTCGCAAAGCGAAGCGAGGCCGGCGCGGAGGACTCGAGAGCGGCCTCGAGGCGCTCCCGGATCGTCGCGCTCATCTGCGTCAGCTCGAACGCCCACGTGCTCGACTTCGTCGCCACGTGCAGCGTCCCGTCCCGGGAGATGCGCGCCGGCCAGGCGTTGGCGGCGATCCCCGGCCCCACCGCGTCGGGCCACACCGCCACGACGTCGGCGATGGCGCCGGCGGGGCCCAGTCGTCCCAGCTCGCGACGGACGCCCTCGCCGAGCGGTTCGAGCCCTCTCACGCCGCCTCCGCCACGCTGGCACCGCCCTCACGCCTGACCTCGACGACGAGAGCCGGCTCGGGCGCGACCTCGGGCAGAGCCGCGACGCTCGTGGCGCTGACCAGGGTCTGACCGCCGGGGGGCAGCGCCGCGAGCAGCGCGCGCCGGCGGTCGGCATCGAGCTCGCTGAGAACGTCGTCGAGAAGAAGGAGTGGAGGCGCACCGCGCAGCTCCGCGAGCGCGGCCGCCTCTGCGAGCAGCAGGCCGAGAACGGCCGTCCGCTGCTCTCCCTGCGAGCCGTAGTTGCGCAGGTCCCGGTCGCCTGCCCGGATCGACACGTCACGAAGGTGAGGGCCGGCGCCCGTCGTGCCGCGGTCGAGATCGCGGTCGAGTCGTGCCTCCAGGTCGGCGAGCGCCAGGGGCTGCTCCTCGTACGCGAGCCGCCCGCCGGCGAGGCCGAGCAGGCCGGCGTGCTCGGCGAATCCGGGCTCGAGCAGGTCGACGAGCTCCTTCCGGGCGATGTCGAGGTGGGCGCCGAGCGAAGCGACCTGCTCCGTCCACGGCTCGACGGCGTCTCGCGTTGAGATTCCCGCGCGAACCCGGCGTAGGGCCTCGTTCCGCTGCGCGAGGGCGCGGCCGTACTCGCCGGGAAGCGCGGCCCGCGCCGGAAAGACCCGGCCGAGCATCCGGTCGACATAGGCCCGCCGCACGGCGGGGCCGCCCTTGACCACGGCCAGGCGGTCGGGCACGAAGACCAGCGCGGTCAGCCGCAGGCGAAGGTCCTCTGCCGAGTCGAGCGCCGCGCCGTTCAGCTTGATGCGCTTGCCCTCGCCCTGCGAGATCGTGACCTCGGCGTCGATCGGGGCGCCGGCCTCGGCGCCCTCGAGACGGACGCGGGCCGCCTGGTCGCCGAACCGAACCAACCGCGGCTCCGAGCGCGTCCGCGGGGAGAAACCCTGCGCACCGACGTGCAGCGCTTCGAGCAGGTTGGTCTTCCCGACCCCGTTGGGGCCGACCACGACGACAAGCCCTTCGCGAAGCTCGAGCTCGAGGGAGGCGTACGAGCGGAAGCTCCGGAGCGAGACCCGCGCGACGATCAGCCGGCCAACCTGATCGGCATGATCAGGTAGAGAAAGTCGTCGTTCTCGCCGTGGAGCAGCCCGGGTCGCAACGGGCTGATGAGCTTGATGCGGACGGTGTCGTCGGTGACCGACTCGAGGCCGTCTCGGAGGAACTCCGCGTTGAAGCCGATCTCCAACGCTTCGCCGTCGTAGCCGACCGGCAGCGACTCCCTCGCTTCGCCGACGTCCTGGGTCTGCGCCGAGACGGTGAGCTCACCCTCCGCGAAGCGCAGCCGCAGCGGCGACTTCCGCTGTGCGAGCAGGCCCGTGCGGCGCACGACGTCGAGCAGCTCCTCGCGGGGGAGCTGGACCTCGGCGTCGAACTGCTCGGGCAGCAGCTGCTTGTAGTTCGGGAACTGCCCGTCGATCCGGCGTGCGGTCAGCCAGACGCCGTCGACGCCGAAGACGATCTGGTTCTCCTGGACACCGACGTCGATGGTCTCGCTCTCGGCGCTCTGCCCCACACGGGCGAGCTCCTGGAGCGCACGGGCAGGGACGATCGCCTCAAGCTCGAGGCCGGGTCCGGTCGGCAGCGTCGTCTCCTTGACGCTCAACCGGTACGAGTCGGTCGCCGCCATCACGAGCTTATCGCCCTCGAAGCGGACGAGGATGCCCGTGAGCACCGGGCGCGACTCGTCCCGTGAGGCCGACCTGCCCACACGCGAGATCGTGTCGAGGAAGACCTCGCGGTCGACCGTGAACGCGCTCTCCGGCTCGATCTCCGGGAGACGCGGAAAGTCCTCTGCCGCGTAGGTGTTGAGCTGGTATGAGGCCGATCCGCAGGCCAGGCGCGCGACGCCTTCGTCCGCGCGATGCTCGAGCGTGACCTCGCCGGCCGGGAGCAGGCGCACGATGTCGACCAGGAGACGACCCGGCACCACGACCGCGCCTTCCTCCTCGACCTGCGCCTCGAGGGAGTCGCGCACCGAGATTTCCATGTCCGTCGCGCTGAGGTGAAGCCTTCCTCCGGCGGCGCGCACCATGATCCCGGCGAGGATCTGGACGCTCGTCCGCGTCGAGACCCCTCGACCGACAACACCGAGCTTCTCTGCGAGCTCGTCTTTTCCGCAAACGACTCTCATCGATGTGAGAGCTACGGTATCCATGGAAGTCATTTAAAGAAAAACCTTGTCGTAGTAGTAAGCAGTGTGAATGACGGGGAAGACGTCGCGTTTCGGCTTGGATACAGGCTGTCCGTGGTGGACGGGTCTTGGGGAGAACTCGGCCGGACCCACAGGTGCGCGGTGGGTGCCTGAAGGATCCCCAGCTCGGGATCGTTCTCCACAGGCGTTGTCAACGGGCCTGCTTGATGCGCGCCGTCAGCTCTTGGACCAGGTTGTAGACACTCCTGTCCTCCTGGATGAGCCTCGTGATCTTGGACGTCGCGTGGATGACCGTCGTATGGTCGCGCCCGCCGAACTTCTTGCCGATCTTCGGAAGCGAGCTGTCGGTGAGCTCTCGGCAGAGGTACATGGCTACCTGCCGCGGGTAGACGATCGCCTGCGAGCGCCGGTCGCCGGTCAGTTCCTGGAGCGACATGCCGAAACGCTCGACGACGGTCTGCTGAATCTGCTCGACGGAGATCTCGGGCATCTCGCCTTGCGGAAAGACGTCTTTGAGCACCTCCTGGGCGAGTTCGACCGTCATGGGCCGGCCCGTCAGCGATGAGAACGCGACGACGCGCGTGAGCGCGCCCTCGAGCTCACGGATGTTCGTCGAGATGCGGCTCGCGATGAAGGTGAGCACCTGCGAGTCGGGCACGTGGATCGCGTCGGTCTTCACCTTCTTGCGCAGAATCGCGATGCGGGTCTCGAGGTCGGGCGGCTGGATGTCCGTGATCAGCCCCCACTCGAAGCGCGATCGCAGCCGCGACTCGAGCGTGGCGATCGCCCGCGGCGGCCGGTCGGACGAGATCACGATCTGCCGGCCGGCCTCGTACAGGCTGTTGAAGGTGTGGAAGAACTCCTCCTGGATCCGCTCCTTGTGCTCGAAGAACTGGATGTCGTCGATCAAGAGGACGTCATAGTGGCGGTAGCGCTGCTTGAAGCCTTCGATGCGCTTGTCGCGGAGCGAGTTGATGAAGTCGTTCATGAAGGTCTCGCTCGTCACGTAGCGCGCCGAGAGGTCGCCCGTATGCTCGGTGACGTAGGCAGCCACGGCCTGGAGGAGGTGCGTCTTGCCGAGCCCGGTCCCGCCGTAGATGAAGAGCGGGTTGTAGGCCTGCGCCGGCGCCTCGGCAACCGCGAGCGCGGCGGCGTGGGCGAAGCGGTTCGACGAGCCGATCACGAACGAGTCGAACGTGTACTTCGGGTTGAGGCCCTCCAGCGACCGCGCCGGCCGAGGCGGAATGCGGACGTCACGCGTCGGCTGGATCTCGCGCACGGTGATCCTCACCGGCCGCTCCGCGCCGAGCGTGTCGCGGACGATCTCCTCCAGGAGTCCCCGGAAGTGACCCTCGATCCACTCGCGCGTGAAGTCGTTGGGGACGAGCACGACGAACGCGTCGTCGTCGACCGGGCCCATGCCCGCCTCGGCGAACCACGTGGTGTAGGTCGCGTCGTTCAGAGCGTCGCGCAAACGGGACGAAATCTCGCCCCAAAGTGCGTCCGCACTTAGCTCTGACGCCCGCTGCACGCCCTTGTTCTGCTCCTCCGCCGTCGCCTGGGAAGCGGCGACTATAGCAGCGCTTCTCGGCTTCCTACAATGGCTCGGCCTGGGGAAATCGCCGAGCGCCATAAGGTCGTATTTGCAGGGCTTTCACCCCTCTCCACACGCTTTTCCACAGGTGTGGAAAGGTCGCCTCCCGCGCCCTCTCATGCGCCTTCGGGGCTGTGGATTACGTTCGGGGGCGAAGTCGGTGCACCGGAGCCCTGGAGCACTTCTCTATACTGGGCCACCGGCCGTCCCCGCGGCCTTCCGACACTCTTTCTCTCGTGAAGCGAACGTATCAGCCGAACGTGCGCCGGCGGAAGCGCCGGCACGGATTCCGGGCGCGAATGTCGACTCGCGCGGGCCGCGCGATCCTCAAGCGCCGCCGCGCCAAGGGGCGCAAGCGCCTCTCCGCGTGAGCGGCAACAGTTGAGCCGACGCCACCGCCTTTCCCGCTCCCGCGACTTCGACGCGGTCTACCGCAAGGGCAAGTCGGTCTCGACCCGGTTCCTCGTCCTCTACTCGTTTCCGCGCGAGGAGGATCCGCTCGGCGACTCGCGGCTCGGGCTCGCCGTCTCGCGACAGCTCGGCGGCGCCGTCGACCGCAACCGGCTGAAGCGCCGGCTGCGGGCCGCGTTCGAGGAGGTCTCCGAGTCCGTCCCGTCCGGGCACGACTACGTTCTCATCGCCCGGCCCGGTCTCACCGAGGCCGTGGAGAGCCGCGGATTCCCGTGGCTGACCGAGCGCGTGGGCGAGGTCTTCACGCTGGCCGAGGGCACGGCCGCATGAGGCAGATCGCCGCGCTGCCGGTGCACGCGTACCGCGCTGTCGTGAGCCCGCTCATCGGGCCGCGCTGCAAGTACCACCCGACGTGCTCGCGCTACGCCCTCGACGCGATCCAGGAGGTCGGAGTCGTGCGTGGGCTCATCCTCGCAGCCTGGCGGCTCCTGCGCTGCAACCCGTGGAGCCACGGCGGGGTCGACCACGTCCACGCCCGGAGGATCTTCAAAGCGTGAGCCCGCTCCGCCCGATCGAAGACTTCCTCACCTGGGCGCTCGAGGGCCTCCACTCGAGCATCGGCCTGCCGTGGGCCTGGGCGATCGTCGTTCTCACCGTCCTCGTACGCATGGTGATCCTGCCGCTGACCATCAAGCAGTTCCGGTCGATGAAGCGGCTCCAGCAGCATGCGCCGGAGCTGAAGGCGATCCAGCAGAAGTACAAGCACGACCGCCAGAAGATGAACGAGGAAGTCATGAAGTTCTACAAGGAGAACAAGGTCAACCCGATGGCCTCGTGCCTCCCGATCCTCCTCCAGATCCCGATCTTCATCTCGCTCTTCTTCGTGCTGAGGGACTTCGACGACGAGGTCCTCCCTGAGTACCCGGACTCCGACGTCGGGTGGCTCGGCATCGTCCCGAGCATCACCGACCCGATCAACTCGCACTGGTCGGGCTGGCTCTTGCTCGTCATCTACGTCGGCAGCCAGCTCGCCTCGGTCATCTCGATGCCGATGACCGATCCGCGCCAGCGCTACATCTTCCTCGGCATGCCCTTCGTGATCATTCCGTTCATCATCACGTTCCCCATGGGGCTGATGCTCTACTGGTCGACCACCAACCTGTGGTCGGTCGGCCAGGGGCTCGTGACGAGACGTCTCGCGCCGAAGCCGCCGCCGCCGCAGAAGCGCTCGTCGCGCACGCCGCCGAAGGCGGTGCAGGAGCCGGCCGAGACCGAGGCCGCCCCGGGCACCGAGGCAGCCGCGAAGCCGGCTCAGCCCGGCCAGCAGCGTGTGCGGCGGCGCAAGAAGAAGGGCCCCAGGGCGCGCCGGTGACCGAGCTCGAGAACGAGAACGGCAGCCGCGACGTCGTCGAGGCCGAGGGCGAGACCGTCGGCGAGGCGAAGTGGACGGCGCTGCGCGAGCTCGAGCGCCGTTTTCCGGGGCTCGACAAGTCCGCGGTCCGCTTCACCGTTCTCTCGGAGGGCGAGCGCGGGCTGCTCGGCGTCGGCCGGGTGCCCGCGAGGGTCATCGCGCAGGCCGTCGAGCCACCGGCGCCCCCGCCGACTGCGAGCGAAGAGCCGGGCACGCCGGCCGCAAAGCTCCGCGAGTTCCTCGAGCAGGTCTGCTCGGCTCTCGGCGCTCCCTGCCGGATCGAGATCGCCGAGGACGAGTCGAGTCTGTACGCAACGCTGGAGGGCGCCGAGCTCGGCCTCGTGATCGGCAAACGCGGCCACACGATCGACGCGATCCAGTACCTCGCGAACGCCGTCCTCTGGCGCGGCCGCGAGGAGGATCGCAAGGATGTCGTGATCGACGCGGCCGGTTACCGCGATCGGCGCCGTGCGTCGCTCGAAGGCGCCGCCGACCGGGCGGCGTCGGAGGCGGTGGAGACCCAGCGGCCGGTGCCGCTCGAGCCGATGACCGCGGTGGAACGGAAGATCGTGCACGTCTATCTGGCCGAGCGCCAGGACGTGGTCACCTCGAGCGACGGGACCGAGCCGAACCGCCGGGTCGTCGTCGCTCCCGCGCCTCCGGAATGACCGCCTCCGACCCGCGGCTTGAGCATTGGCTCGAGTCGGTCCTGGGCACGCCCGGCCTGACCGCCGTCCGTGACCCGGCCGAAGCACGGCGCGTGCTCGTCGATGACTCCCTCGCCGCGGCCGAGCTCGTGGAGGAGGGCCCGGTCGTCGACGTGGGCTCGGGCGGCGGTTCGCCCGGGATCCCCGTCGCCCTCGCCCGGCCGGACCTTCGGGTCGACCTGCTCGAGGCTCAGCGCCGCAAGTGCGACTTCCTGGAGTCGGCGGCGAAGGGGCTGGCGAACGTCTCGGTTGTCTGCGCCCGAGCGGAGGAGCACGGCCGGGGTGCCGGCCGCGACGCGTACGGCACGGCGCTCGCCCAGGCCCTGGCCACGGCGCCGGTGGCGCTCGAGTGGTGCCTGCCGCTCGTGCGCACGGGCGGGCGCGTGATCCTGCTCGCCGGCGAGGTCGACCTCGCTGCCGCGGCGGCCGCCTCCGCGGCGGTGGGCGGAGGAGCGCCGGACCTGGTCCCGCTGCCGGGATCCGAGCGCCGCGGGCTCCTCGTCGTGCCGAAGGTCGGCGCGACGCCGGAACGCTTCCCGCGCCGCCCGGGCACAGCCCGGAAACGTCCTCTCGCCTGACTAGCATCGCCTTTGTGGGAAAGGTCTTCGCCCTGGCGAACCAGAAGGGCGGCGTCGGCAAGACGACGACCGCTGTGAACATCGCCGCCTGCCTCGCCGAGGCGGGCGCATCGACGCTCGTCGTCGACCTCGACCCGCAGGCGAACGCGACATCCGGGCTCGGCCAGGCGGCCAACGGCACCTCGACGTACGACCTCCTCGACGGCGCCCCGCTCGACGACGTCGCCCACGCGACGCAGTTCGAGAACCTCGACCTCGTGCCCTCACGGCCGGAGCTCGCCGGCGCGGCCGTCGAGCTGGCGCGGCGCGACGACGGCGAGACGTTCCTGCCCGGAGCGCTCGAGCCGGCCCGGGAGCGCTACGACTTCGTCTTCATCGACTGCCCGCCGTCGCTCGGGCCGCTGACCGTCAACGCACTGGCTGCCACCGACCGCGTGATCGTGCCGGTGCAGTGCGAGTACTACGCGCTCGAGGGCCTGACCCAGCTTCTGCACTCGATCGAGCTCGTGCGGGCACGGCTGAACCCCAAGCTGGCGCTGGCCGGGATGATCCTCACGATGGTCGACGGCCGGACGCGCCTCGCCGCCGACGTAGCCGCGGAGGTCCGGCGCCACTTCGGCGAGCTCGTGTTCGACGCGGTCGTGCCGCGCAGCGTGCGACTGGCCGAGGCGCCCAGCCATGGACTGCCCATCACCGCCTACGACCGCGGTTCCCCTGGAGCCGACGCCTACTACCGGGTGGCGAGCGAGCTTGTCGACCGCGGCTAGCCCCAGCCCGCGCCGCGGCCTCGGCCGGGGCCTCGAGGTGCTCATGGGCGGCGCGAGCACCGCGACCGAGCTCGTGCAGCTTCCGGTCGGTTCGATCCGTGCCAACACGCGCCAGCCGCGCAGGCGCCTGGACGGTGAGCGCATCGAGGAGCTCGCGGACTCCATCCGCGCCCAGGGCGTCGTCCAGCCGGTCGTCGTGCGCTCCTCGCCGGAGGGCGGCTACGAGCTGATCGCGGGAGAGCGGCGCTGGCGGGCCGCGCGCGTCGCCGGCCTGGCGACCGTGCCGGCGCTCGTCCGCGAGGCCGACGATCGCAACTCGCTGCTCCTCGCTCTCGTCGAGAACGTCGCGCGAGAGGATCTCTCGCCCATCGACGAGGCGCGCGCCTACGCCGTGCTGATGGACGAGTTCGGGCTCGGCCTCGGCGAGGTCGCCGAGCAGGTCGGCCGCTCCAAGCCGACCGTCTCGAACCGAGTCCGGCTTCTGGAGCTCCCCGACGACGTGCTGGGGCTCGTCGAGCGCGGCCAGCTCTCCGAGGGCCACGCCCGGGCAGTGCTCGCGGTGCCGGACGACGAGGAACGGCGCCGCCTTGCCCGGCGCATCGTCCGCGGAGGCATGTCGGTGCGCGCCGCCGAGCGCGCCGCGCGGTGGGCCGGCGCGCGCACGAAGCCCCGCCGCCGCCAGCCGGTCGACCCGGCAGTTGCCGCCCGCGCCCGCGATGCCCTGCGCCGCATCACCGGCGCCGATGCCAAGGTCGCGAGCGGCCGCATCGAGCTCTATTTCGAGTCCGAGGTCGAGCTCGAGGAGATCGTCGAGGCGTTGGAGCGGGCCTCGCTACAATCTCCCGGCGCGGGCGATTAGCTCAGTCGGTTAGAGCGCCGCTCTGATAAGGCGGAGGTCCCTGGTTCGAATCCAGGATCGCCCACCTCACCGAACCCGCGACCCGCCCGGAGAGCGGTGCCTCCTGGTGTGGTTCCCCTTCGGAGGGGCACGGCTATCATCAGACGAGGGTTCCTGTCCATGCACGAGATGGTCATCTACGGCGTGAGCTTCGACATGGTCGGCAAGCAGCCGATCGTGCTCCTGAAGACCGCCGACGGCAACAAGTTCCTCCCGATCTGGATCGGGCACCCCGAGGCAGCGGCGATCCTCATGAAGCTCCAGGGCGCTGCGACGCCGCGACCGATGACCCACGACCTCTTCACCGAGATCCTCGGGCAGCTCGAGGCGCGCGTCGTCCGCATCGCCGTCACGGAGCTGCGCGAGAACACCTTCTACGCGCTCATCACGGTCGCGGTGGACGGGACCGAGCTCGAGATCGACTCCCGGCCGAGCGACGCGATCGCCCTTGCCGTCCGCGCCGGCGCCCCGATCTTCGCCGCCGAGGCCGTGATCGAGGAGAGCGCGATCGAGTTCGAGCACGAGGACGTGAACGAGGAAGAGGTCGTCGAGGAGTTCAAGAAGTTCCTCGACGAGGTCAAGCCCGACGACTTCTCGACCGAGGGCTGATCGCTAGTTGCCGGCGACCTCGCGCTTCGTGAGCGCGAGGAGGTCGAGGAAGAGCTGTCGTACGGCCTCGTCGCTGAGCGGGCCCGGGTTCTCGCGTGCAAGCGCGTCGAGCAGCCGCTCCTCGCGGCCGGGATCGACGAAGTCCCAGCCCTGCGCGATCTTGTGCTCGCGCAACTCGCGGACGAGCCTGAGCCGTGTATTGGCGGCCTCGAGGATCGTGCGGTCGACCTCGGTGATGCGCTCGCGCAGGTCGCGGACGACGGGGTCCTGCTCGGGGTCGCTCGGCCGCATCAGGCGCCCAGAATATCCACGCCGCCGCCCTAGATGGCCCAGCTAAGGACGAGGAAGGCGATGCCGATGCCGTTGTACGCCGCATGGGCGATGAACCCGGGCCAGATGCTGGCGGAGCGCACCCGGATCCAGGCGAGGCCGATGCCGAAGAGCGCCAGCGGCGGCAGCGCTCCGAGGACCCCGTGCACGGCGCCGAAGACGATTCCGGAGAGCACGATGGCGGCCATCGTGCCGAAGACGGTGAGCGCGCGGACGCCGATGCCGCGGAAGAAGAGCTCCTCCACGAACGGCGCCACGAGCACGATCATGGCCGAGTTGACGACGAAGGCGGTAGCGTGGTCGGGTTGCCACTCGTCGGGCGCGAGGCCCTGTTCTTCACCGCCGTGCAGAACCGGCTCGAGGGCGATGCCGACAGCCAGGGTCGCCAAGACGACGACGAACGAGATCCAGACCCAGCGGGCGTGGAAGCGGCGTAGGCCGAGTGCGTTCATCGGGTTCGGGAACAGTCGCGCGATCCCGACCGCGATCAGCACGATGATCGCGTACTGGATGGCGCCGGCAACTGCGAGGCCGCCGTCGTAGAGCGCCTCGCTGTCGTCCTCGGTCTCGAGGCTGGCGAGGTAGAACGCACTTGCGATCAGGAAGCCGCAGACGCCGAGCCAGATGGCCGCGGCCTTGCCGTTATGCGTGCGCGAGCGCCTGCTCGATGTCGGCGACGATGTCGTCGGCATCCTCACACCCTACGGAGAGGCGCAGGAGGCCCGGCGAGACCCCCGCCGCCGCGAGCTGCTCCGGCGTGTACTGGCGGTGGCTCGTCGAGGCGGGATGGTGGAGCACCGTGTCCACGCCGCCGAGGCTCGTCGCCCGGCCGCACAGCTGGAGCGCGTCCATGAAGCGCTCTCCCGCCTCGCGCCCGCCGTCGAGCTCGAAGGCGAGCATCCCGCCCGAGTCGTCGAGCTGGCGCAGGGCGAGCTCGTACTGGGGATAGCTCTCGAGCCCGGCGTAGAGGACCTGCGACACCTTTTCGTGCCCTTCGAGGAAGCGCCCGACCGTGAGAGCGTTGGCGCTCGCGCGCTCCATCCGCAACGTGAGCGTCTTCAGGCCGCGCCGGACGAGGAACGCCGGGAAGGGATCGAGGATCGAGCCGACCGAGATCTGGTGGGCGCGCGCGGCCGCGACCAGCTCCGCGCTGCCGGCGAGGACGCCGGCGGTGACGTCGTGGTGGCCGTTCATGTACTTGGTGGCGGACTCGCAGACGATGTCGACGCCGTGCTCGAGCGGTCGGCAGAGCGCCGGCGAGGCGAAGGTGTTGTCGACGATCATGAGGCCGTCGCCCTTGGTGGCCGCGATCGCGGCCAGGTCGGCGAGCGGGAAGCCCGGGTTCGCCATCGTCTCGACGAAGCGCACTCGTGCTGGACGCTCCCAGGCGGCCGTGTCGGTCGCGTCCAGGTACTCGACCTCGACGCCGCGCGGGCGCAGCTGCGCCTCGGCGAGGTGGTAGGTCGTGCCGTAGAGCTGCTGCGGAAGGAGAAGCGTGTCGCCCGGCGCGAGCGTCGAATGCAAGGCGGCGCTGATGGCCGCCATCCCCGAGCCGAAGCACTGCGCCGCCTCGGCGCCCTCCAGCTCGGCGACCACCGCGTTCAGCTCCTCGACCGTCGGGTTGCGCAGGCGCGCGTACGTGAACCCGTACTCCTCCTCGGCGATCACGCGGCCGAGGTCGGCGACGCGCTCGAACGCGAAGGTCGTCGACGCGACGATCGGTCCGACGACAGGGTCCCCCGGCCCGGACTGGAGCGGGGGAGTGTGGATGGCCCTCGTCGAGAGGCCTCGCTTGCGTTCGCTCATGGTCGCCGGCCGAGCCCCAGCCGTTCGGGGAGCGTAGCGAGCGGCACGGGCTCGAACGCGAGGCCTGCCGCCGCCGCGCCCTCGCTGTCGGCCTCGGTGTCCCCGATGTGGAGCGCTCGCCCCGGCTCGACGCCGAGACGTTCGAGCGCGACGGTGAACACGCCGGGATCGGGCTTGGCGGCGCCGGCCTCCGCAGAGCTGACGACCGCGGTGAAGTAGGAACCGATGCCCGCGCGGTCGAGCTGGGCCTCGAGCGACGCGTCCCAGTTGGACACGCAGGCGAGCGCCAGTCCCGCCCCTCGCAGCCGCTTCAGCGCCTCGACGGCGCCCGGAATCGGGCGAAAGCGGATGCTGTCCGCGAACGCCTGGGCGAAGGATTCCGGCTCGAGGCCGGCTTCGGCGTGCTCGAGGAAGACCCCGGTGCAGCGCCGCAGGAGGTCGGCGAGGCCCGCCTCGTCCGCTCCCTCGAGCGTGCGCGGCATGTAGTAGGCGACCTCGGCCTTGAAGGCAGCCGCGACGACGTTGCGGTCGCGCTCGACTCCTCGCTCGGCAAGCGCGGCCTGGAGGCGGTCGGTGGGATCGTCCAGGTCGACCGCGGTGCCGTTCGCGTCCACCGTGACCGCGTCGAGGTCGCTAGCGGCCTTCGGCGAATGCATCGGGGTAGAGGGCGGCGGCGATTTGCTCGAGCGCTCGCCCGACCCGCGGGCCGGGGCGGTTGGCGAGCTCGGACTGGATGATGGCGAACCGCCCGCGGCGGACGGCGCGAAGCGAGGCGGTCTCCGGGTTGGCGCGCAGATCTTCGAGCATGACCTGGCTTTCGGAGGTGGCGAGGTAGACCTGCGGATTGCGCCGCCTGAGGCGGTTGAGGGGAAACGGCTCGGGGGATGGCGTGGCGCCCGCGATGCTCCGCCCGCCGGCCCGGCGGACGAGGTCGCCGAGGAGCGAGCGCTCGGGGACCGGGATGAAGAAGCCGGTATCGACGAAGGTCGTTCGGGGCGGCAGCCCGGCGATGCGGTCCTCGACGGCCGCGACCTCGGTGCGGATCTGCTCGGCCACCTGCCTGGCTGCGACGGGCTCGCCGACGAGGAAGCCGAGCTCGAGGGTGGCGCGCAGGACGTCGTCGACGGACGAGCTCGGCTGCACGTAGAGCGCGGCGCCCGACTCCCTCTGAGCACGCGCGAGGTCGAGCAGGTCCATGCCCGGCGTGGCGACGATGAGGTCGGGCTCGAGGCCGGCGACTTCGTCCACCTGGACCTGGCCGTTCGCCGACACCACCTGGGCGGCCGCGCCCGGCGCCTGCCGCGGGCCGTTGCCCCTGCGGATCCCGGCGGGAATGCCCACGAGCCGGTCGCGGGCGCCGAGTGCGATCACGAGCTCCGCGGCGCCCGGGTCGAGCGCGACGATCCGCTCGGGGAGCGCGGGAGCGATCGTGGGCCGCTCGCCTGCGCCCTGCACGGTGACCGGATAGCGCTGCTCGATCTCGCCCGTCGGCTCGGCGCGCTCTCCGCAGGCCGCGGCGCCGAGGGCGAGGAGCGCCAGGACGACGCAGCCTGTGACGCGGTTGATCACTACGGTCGGCACTATGTCGAACATGCAGTTCTTCACGCCAGACGAGGCGAACGGCACGCTGGCCGTCGTCCGCCCGTTGGTGGAGCGGCTCGTCGAGGAACGCCGCTCCTACGTGGCGCTCGGAGCCGAGCTGGAAGAGGTGCAGTCGCTCGTGGCCGGGAACGGCGGCAGCCTCGATCCGGGCCGCGTCGGCGAGCTCCAGGAGGCCGTGGCGCGGGCTGCGGCCGGCCTCGCGGCGATCGTCGGCCAGATCAACGAGCTCGGCGTGCAGGTGAAGGACCTCGACCGCGGCCTGGTCGACTTCCCGGCCCGACACCCGGAGAACGGCGACACCGTGCTCCTCTGCTGGGAGCTCGGCGAGCCCGACGTGGGCTACTGGCACGGGCTCGAGGACGGCTTCGCGGGCAGGAAGCCGCTCCCCTTCTAGAGAACTCCGTAGCGATGGACGAGTGGATTCAGCGTGCCATCATCGCCGGGGTCGTCCTGATCGCGACGTTCATCGCCGCTTGGTCCGTCGACCGCATGATCTCCCGCCGCTACACGCTGCGGCCGGAGACGCTGACGATCTACCACGTCGTTCGCCGCAGCGCCCTCGCCGTCGTCGTCGGCGTGGGCGTCTTGAGCGCGCTGCTCGTCTTCCCCCAGGTGCGCGCCGTGGCCGGCAGCATTCTGGCGTCCTCGGCCGTGATCGCGCTCGTCCTCGGCCTCGCCGCGCAGTCGACGCTCTCGAACTTCATCGCAGGCATCCTGATCGCGTTCGCGCAGCCCCTCAGGCTCGGCGACAGCGTCGCCGTTGCGGGCGCGTCCGGCACCGTCGTGCAGATCGGCCTCACGTACACGGTCATCCGCGCGGGAGACGGCGCGCGCTACTACGTTCCGAACGCCAAGCTAGCCTCCGATACCATCAGAAACGCGACGATTGCAGGCACCGAGCACCTGGTCGCGGTCCGGGTCGCGGTGCCCCTCACCGCCGATCTCGATCGAGCGATCACGTTCCTCCTTGAGGAAGCCCAAGGTCTTGCCGAGAAGATGACTGAGAAGGAGCCCACTGTTCACGTGAGCCAGCTCGACCCGAGCGGAGCCGTCGTGACCGTGGAGGCATGGGCGCGCAACGCCGAAGCTGCGGCGGACCTTTCGTCCGCCTTGCGGCGTAAAGCAGTTGAACGCCTTCGCTCGGAGGGTGTGTACGCATGACCGCAAACGGACGCAACGGCAAGAACGGGAAAAACGGCCGCAACGGCAAGAACGGCAACGGCAACGGAAACGGCCAGCTGGCGGTCGACAACCGCCAGCGCCGCCGCCGCCGCAACCGCCGCCGCCGGGACCGCGCGCAGTCGCGCCGCTTCATCCTCGTCTCGCTGCTGGCGATCTTCCTGGCCGGAGCGGCAGTTCTCGTCGCCGCGGCGTTCACCGGCGCGCAGGCCTTCAGGAACAGCTGCTCGCTCGAATCCCTGCGGCCGGTCTCGATCGGCCAAAACTCGTTCGTCTACGCGGCGGACAACTCGATCCTGGGCGCCATCCCCGCCGAGAAGAACCGCCAGCCGATCGCTCTCGACCAGATATCCCCGCTCCTCGCGCAGGCGACAGTGGCGATCGAGGACAGGCGTTTCTACTCGCACTCGGGCATCGACTACGAGGGGATCGTGCGCGCCGCGGTCAAGAACCTCGAGAGCGGCGAGATCGTCCAGGGCGGCTCGACACTCACCCAGCAGCTTGTCCGCAACCTCTACATCGGCAGCGAGGTCTCCTGGGAGCGCAAGACCAAGGAGGCGTGCCTGGCGATCAAGCTCGAGGAGGAAGGCCTGCCGCTGCTCTGGGGCGCGCAGCCCAAGCTCGCCGGCGCCGAGCTCAAGCGCTGGCGCAAGGAGAAGATCCTCGAGACCTACCTGAACCAGGTCTACTTCGGCAGCCACGCCTACGGCGCGGAGGCGGCCGCGCAGACGTACTTCTCCAAGCCCGCAAAGAACCTCGATCTCGTCCAGGCCGCGACGATCGCCGGCCTCCCGCAGGCGCCCTCGGTCTACGACCCGTTCAAGAAGCCCGACGAAGCCCTGCGGCGCCGCAACGAGGTGCTCGCCGCCATGAAGGACGCCGGCTACATCGACCTGGCGACTTACGTCGACGCCGTCAACACGCCGCTCGAGCTCAAGGCCGGGCAGCTCTACACGAAGATCCGCGAGCCGTTCTTCTTCTCCTACGTGCGCGAGCTCCTGATCGAGAAGTACGGCGCCTCGACCGTGCGCGGCGGCGGGCTCAAGGTCTACACGACGATCAACCCGCGTTTTCAGAAGCTCGCCGTGCAGTCGATGCGCGACGCGCTGGGCCAGCCGGGCGATCCCGCATCCGCGATTGTGTCGATCAATCCGAAGAACGGCGCCATCCGCGCGATGACGTCGGCTAACCCCGGTCGCAAGACCGGTGAGTTCAACCTTCCGGTGCAGGGCAAGCGACAGTCTGGGTCGTCGTTCAAGACCTTCGTGCTCGTCGAGGCCGTGCGCCAGGGCATCAACCCGTTCTCGACCAGCTACCTCTCGGCGCCGTTGCACTGGCAGCCCGACCCGAATTCGGAGGCCTGGGACGTGGCCACGTACAGCCACTCGTACCTCGGCTCTGTGCCGATCTCGTCCGCGACGCTCAGCTCGGACAACACCGTGTACGCGCGCCTGACGCTCGACGTCGGCCCGGAGAACGTCGTCAGGACGGCGCGGCTGATGGGGATCAAGACCAAGCTTCTCCCGGTCGCCTCCATCGGGCTTGGATCGAACTCCGTCTCGGTGCTCGAGATGGCCTCGGCGTACGCGACGCTCGCCGCGGGCGGCGTCTTCTCGGAGCCGATGGCGATCAAGAAGGTCGTGCTCGCGAGCGGCGAGGTCGACGGGACCGCCCGCTGGGGCAAGCCCAAGCGGCGCCGTGTCCTGACCGACGGCCAGGCCATGGCCGTGACGCAGATCCTCCAGGACAACATGACGGGCGGAACGGGTACCGGCGCGTATTACGGCGACCCCTACTCCGCCGGCAAGACGGGCACGACCGACGAGCACGTCGACGCCTGGTTTGCCGGCTACACGCCGCGTGCGTCGACCGTCGTCTGGGTCGGCTACCCGAACGCGCAGATCGAGATGAACAGCGTCCACGGGATCTCGGTCGCAGGCGGGACGTTCCCTGCCGATATCTGGCACCTCTTCATGCAGGCCGCCTTCGGCGGCATGCCCTACCTCCCCTGGCCGGAGCCCAAGCACCCGGCGGTCTGGTCGAGCCAGGATCTCGAGTACGCGAACTTCGGCGCGCCGCCGCCACCGAAGAAGCCGAAGAAGGACAAGGACAAGAAGCCGGGGACCACGACCGGTCCGCCGGCCACCACTGAGCCTCCGCCGACGACGACTGAGCCGCCTCCGACCACCACCAGTCCCGGCTAGCGCAGGCTGGGCGCTCGTCGCGGGAGCGCTCGTCCTCGCGCTCGTCGCGACGGCTGTGGCGTTCGCGTACCCGGAGAGCTCTCCGCTCGTCCCCGAGCACGACGGCGAGGACACGACCTGGGCCTGGCTCTACCTCGGAGCGATGGCCGCGGCGTTCGCGGCCTACCTCGCGGGCCTCTTCCTGCTCAGCGGCGCTGGTGCGCGCATCCGGCTGCGCGTCGTCATCGCCCTCGCGTGTGCGATCCAGCTCCTGCCGCTCGCAGGGCCGGTGCTCCTCTCCACGGACGTCTACACCTACTGGGACTACGGGCGCATCGCCGCGGTGCATGACGGCAACCCGTACGTGGACGTGCCGAGCGATTACCCGGACGACCCGGCCTACCCGCTCATGGGCTCGTACTGGTACGACACGACGTCCGTCTACGGCCCGGGGTTCACGCTCGTGTCCGAGGTCCATGCAGAGGCCGTCGGCGAGTCGCCGGATGCTGCCGCCTGGACGTACAGGACGCTCGCCGCCCTTGCGATGGTCGTGCTCGTCCTGCTCGCCGCGAGGCTCTCGTCTCGCCCCTCGTTCGCCGCGGCCTTCGTCGGCTGGAACCCGCTGCTCGCGATCCACTTCGCGGGCGGAGGTCACAACGATGCGTGGATGATGGCCTTCGTCCTCGGGGCGCTCGCGCTGGCCGCTTCGGGACGGAGGGCGCTTGCCGGAGCCGCCTGGGCAGCGGCGATCGCGATCAAGTGGGTCCCCGTCCTCTTTCTGCCGCTCAGGCTCCTGGAAGCCCGCCGCGTCGGGCGCCGGATCGACCATCGCGGCCTGGCCGTCGCGGCGGTCGTGATCGTGACGATTGCCACGTGGCGCTACGGGCTCGAGTGGGCGGGCGCGACGGGCCCGCTCGCCACCAACCTGGCGGAGGACCGCGCGTGGTACGCGATCCCGGTCCGGCTCGCCAGCCTCGGCCTCCCCGAGGGCGCGGTGGCCGCGGTGTTCGCAGGGGCCTTCGCGGTCGCGTACCTCTGGCTTCTGCGGGAGGCCTGGCGCGGCCGCGCGCGGCTGGCGCTGACGGCCGGCCTTCTGCTCGTCTGCACCGCGTGGCTCGTGCCGTGGTACGCGGTCTGGGCGGTCCCGCTGGCCGCGGTCGAGGAGGACCGCACGGCACGGGTGCTCGCCCTCGCTCTGTCCGCCTACCTCCTGAGAGACGCCGTCCCGATCTAGTCCATTACCGTAGGGCGTCGTGGCCGAGCTGATCTCCGTCGCCGAGGCTCAGCGCCTCGTTCTCGAGCGGGCGAAGCCCCTGGAGGCCGAGCGCGTGCCGATCGAGCGGGCGACCGGGCGGGTGCTCGCGCAGAGCGCGGCGGCCGTGGTCAACCTGCCGCCCTTCGCCAGCTCGGCAATGGACGGATATGCGCTTCGCTCGGCGGACACGGCCTCGGCGCCCGTCGTTCTTCCCGTCGTCGAGCGGATCGCCGCCGGGAGCCCGGCTTCGCGCTCCCTGGCTGCGGGGGAGGCGATGGGTATCGCCACGGGAGGCGTGGTCCCCGAGGGCGCCGACGCCGTCGTGCCGATCGAGGTCGTGGAGGAGAACGAGGAGGGCCTTTCCGTGGCGTCCCCAGTGACGGCCGGCGCGAATGTCCGCGATCCGGGAGGCGACGTCCGGGCGGGCGAGACGGTGCTCGAGCCCGGCGTGGCGCTCGGGCCGGGACAGGTCGGCGCGCTCGCGGCGGCCGGCGTCTCCGAGGTGCAGTGCACGAAGCGACCGCGCGTGGGCATCCTCGTGACGGGCTCCGAGCTGCGACAGCCCGGCGAGGCACTCGAGCCCGGCCAGATCTACGAGTCGAACGGCCTGCTGCTCGCGACGGCCCTCGGGCTGGCCGGCGCCGTCCCCGCGCAGCTGGGCGTAGTGGCCGACGACGAGGCGGAGCACCGGCGGACGATGGAGCGTGCCCTGCTCGGCTTCGACATGCTCATCACCACCGGCGGTGCGTCCGTCGGCCCGCACGATCTCGTTCGCAAGGTCCAGGCCGAGCTCCGTGTCGAGGAGCTCTTCTGGGGCGTGGCCATGAAGCCGGGAAAGCCCGTGGCCTTCGGCGTCCGCCGCGACCATCTGGTCTTCAACCTGCCCGGGAATCCCGTCTCCGTGCTGGCGACCTTCGAGCTGCTCGTGCGGCCCGCGATCAACGCGCTGCTGGGACTTCCCGACCCCCTGCCGGCCTTCCGCAACGGAACGCTCGCGGCGGCGGTGCGGAGGAATGCCGACCGCGACGAGCTCGTCCGCGCGACGCGACGACGGGACGACGGCGCCGAGGTCCTCGAGCCGCTCTCCGGGCAGGAGTCGCACATGATCGTCCGGGCCGGGCGGGCAAACGCGCTCGTGTGGGTCGAGGCGGGCGAGGGAGAGCTCGCCGCCGGCTCGCCCGTGCGCTACCTGCCGCTCTAGCCTTAGCCTGCCGCGGCGAGTGTGTACGCCTCGCCCTCGCGAGGCTGCACGGCAACCAGCTTGGCGTAGACGATCCAGCGCTCCGACGAGCCGTAGAGCGGATGGCACGCGGAGAGCATGAGCGTGTCGAAGCCGCGGTTACGGATCACGCTCCAGTCCTTCTCGTCGACGATCTCGTGCTGGAAGACGCGGTAGCGGAAGGTTGCGTACGGCATCTCGAGCGTGATCTCGTCCCCGGCCTTGATCTTGTCGATCTTTCGAAACGGCGCCCCGAAGGTGGTGCGGTGGCCGGCGATCCCCACGGTCTTGCCCAAGCCCGGAACCGTCGTCCGCTCGTAGTGCCCAGGTCCGCGCGAGAGGTCCGCGCCCCAGCGCGTGCCGTGGACGACGATCGACTCGACACCGATCCGCGGGATGTGGATGCGCCCGAAGGCCTGGCCCTGCTCCAGCCCGCGCAGGAAGCGGCGGGCGTCTCTTGCCGTCATGACTCCCGGCCGAGGCGCTGCGTCCACCTCGTCGTCCCCGGCGTCCGCGACAGCGGGCGGGGGCCCGGCGTCCCAGGCCTCGAACTCGTGCTCCAGGGCTGACTCCAGCTTGTTCTGCTGGTAGCGGTTGTAGAGATCCGTGACCGGGTCGCGCCAGAACAGGACCGCGGCGGCATAGGCGAGCACGAGCAATCCGCCCACGATCAGGACCGTTCCGAGGCGCCGCGTCTTCATGAACCCTCCACTACTCAGCTTCGGCCCGTTTGGCCTCCGAGTCAACGTCAACCGAAGCGAGGTGCCGCCGACGAGATCTTCGCCAGACGAGGATAGCCTGGCGACCGGCGTCCCTGAGCGGCCCCCGCGTGCGCTCGTTCGCATCCGGATACGGCGCGTAGCGGCCGAGAGCGACGGCCCCGACCTGGCCGGCCGCGGCGCCCCAGGCGAGGAACGCGACGACGAGAGGCACAGGAACGTACCCGACCGAGGTCAGCGCGATCACGTACCAGATCGCGTCGAGGCCCATGTCGAAACGGAAGGCGAACGAGGCGAGCAGGACCGCGGGCCCCAGGAAGCCGAGCGCGTAGACGCCCGCCTGCACGATGCGGCCCCGATCGCTCAGCTGTGGCAGCCAGAGCCACGCGTGAAGCGACGGGAGCAGGAAGATCAGCGAGTAGGGGTTGATCGCGGCCACGACGAGCGAGACGACCCCGAGGACGAGCATGGCAGCGAGGTGGCCGCCGAGCTCCTCCGGGCGGCCGATGGAGCGCGTCGGCGCGAGCCGGGGCCTGACGACCAGCCAGCCGACCGCCGAGACGGCCGCCAGAGCGGCGAGGGCCGTCACGGGCCAGTTGACCGCCGCGTCGGTGTCGGGCCCGAGCGGCCTGTCGGCGCCGCTGGGTAAGAGCCCGGCCCAGACGAAGACCGCGAACGCCGCGCCCAGCCAGAGCCAGACTCCGAGCCGGCTGAGGTAGCTCCGCAGGGCGGGGAGGAGCGGAATGTGCCGCCGCCGGCAGCGTGCGAAGAGATCGACGGTCGCCGCCAGGAAGGGCAGAAGTGCGGCGACGAGTACGAACTGGAGCGTCCAGCCGTACAGGAGCCGGGTCCCGAAGTAGATGTAGGACTGCGTGCCGCTCGTGACCTCGGCGGCCTCGTCGAGTGAGCCGAGGAGAGACTGCGAGGCGAGTCCGAGCTCGCCGAGACGCTGGGCGTTCAGCGCCGCAAGCGTGTCTCCCTCCGGTGGTCGCGGGCGGCTCGTGCCCGTCGTGATCGTGATGGCGGGAACGCCGCGCGAGACGAACGGGGCCTGCTCGTAGAAGCTGAAGGGGAAGGCGAGGTCGACGAGCTGCGCGAACGGGCTGGGGCGCGTCGGCTCGAGCCCGGACTGGGCGCGAATTGCGGCGTCGGCGGTGGCGACGAGCGTCGAGCTCGAGACTCGCGGCGTGTCGCCGCCGAACTCGACCCTGGGGCTCGGCCGCCCACCGACGCCGACAAGGTTGACGACGGCCGCGAGGCTGTCGGCGTACGGAGCGGCCTCAGCGAAGTGTGCGGCGCCCAACCCTCCGAGGGAGCCTCCGTCCGTGGAGACGAGGATGAACGGGTGCGAGAGCGACGCATCTCCCAGGTCGCGTGCCAGCTCGAGCAGCGCGCCCGTTCCCGAGCCGTTGTCGACGGCCCCGGGCGAAGCGCCCAGGTTGTCTCGGTGCGCAATGACCGCGATCGCCTTCTGCGACTGGACACCCTGGTCGCCGGTGCGCTGGGCGACGGCGACGATGTTGACGAGCTCCTCCGTGCCCTGACCGGGGATGTCCGCCGTGAAGGTCTGCCGCTCGACGGTGAAGTCGTACTGCCGGAGCTGCTCCTCTACCCAGTCGGCCGCGCCGGCCGCGCCCAGCGAGCCCGGGGAGCGGTCCGGGAAGGTGCTCGCGAACTCCCGCGAGAACTGGACCGCCGTCGACTGGTCGAAGAAGGGGCGCAGGCGGGGGTCGGGAAGCGGATCGGGCTCGCCCACGCTGAACGCGGCCACGAGGAGGGGCACTGCGACCACCAGCCAGGCGGCCCGGTAGATCCGCGTCGAGACGGGCCGCTCCAGGGACCCGCGCCGCGGCCGGCGGCGTGGCGCTTCAGCGGCCATTCGCCACTTGAGTGTAGTCGAGGCCTCCGGCGTCCCTATCCTTAGGCCAGCGATGGAACGGCGCTCGACGGTGCTCCTGGTCGATGACGAGGAGTCGGTGCAGAAGCTCCTCACGTACCCGCTCGAACGCGAGGGCTACACCGTCGTGCAGGCGCGCGACGGCGAGGAGGCGCTCGAGCGCTACCGGGAGACGCCCGTCGACCTCGTCATCCTCGACCTCATGCTCCCCCGGCTGGACGGGCTCGCCGTCTGCCGTCGCCTGCGCGAGGAGCGGAGCGCCGTCCCGATCATCATGCTGACCGCGCGTGGCGACGAGGGCGACAAGGTCCTCGGCCTCGAGCTCGGGGCCGATGACTACATCACCAAGCCGTTCTCGATCCGCGAGTTCATGAGCCGCGTGCGGGCGCTGCTGCGCCGGGCGCAGCTCTCGCCGGCCGGCGCGCCGGCGGAGTTGATCGAGGTCGACGATCTGCGCATCGACACGACCCGCCGGAGCGTCCAGGCGCGCGGCGAGGCGGTCCAGCTCACCTACCTCGAGTTCGAGCTGTTGCGCACGCTTGCGTCCAACCCGGGCCGCGTTTTCACGCGAAAACAGCTGCTGGACGAGCTCTGGGGCGGGTCGGAGTTCCGCGACCCGCGCACGATCGACGTCCACGTGCGCCACCTGCGCGAGAAGGTCGAGCGCGATCCGGCCGAGCCCGAGCTCATCTTCACCGTCCGCGGCGCGGGCTACCGCTTCCGCGACACGCCATGAGGAAGCCGCCTCTCCTCAGCCTGAGCGTCAAGGCCGGGCTGGTGCTCTTCCTGGTCGTGGCCGGCGCGCTCGCGATCGTCTACGCCGCGGTCGTTCCGCAGTTGGAGGACAGGCTGGTGGAGCAGAAAACCGGGGAGCTCGAGGCCGCTGTGCCGCTCGTGGCACAGGAGCTGGGAGGGCTCGAGCCTCTCGCTCAGGGCGTCGGCGGTCGTCGGGCGCGCCGAGAGCCTCGGCATGCGGATCATCGTCTTTCAGAAGCTGACGGACGAGCAGCTCCTCAACCAGGTTGACTCGCTGCAGGAAAACCGGCCGGGGGATCTGTCGGAGGATCCGGTGGCGCTCGAGGCGGTCACGACCGGCACCGCGGCCTCGGGCCGGGTCGAGCGCGGCGGTGCGTCGTACACCGAGGCGGCGTTCCCGCTGAACGCAGAACGAGGTCGTGCTGGTCTCGGTCCCCCTCGGCGACGTGCTTGCCAACGCGCGGGTGATCAAGCGGACATTGCTCGTCGCCGGCGGCGTCGCGCTTGCGATCTCCTGGCTCGTGGGCTACCTGATCGCCTGGCTGTTCACGCGCCGAATCCGCCGGCTGGAGTCGGCGGCGGAACGGCTGGCGGAAGGCGACTTCGAGACGCCGATTCGCGATTCCGGGCGCGACGAGGTCGGTCAGCTGGCGGACGCGTTCGACTCGATGCGCTCGCGGCTGGCCGTGCTCGACCGCGCGCGCGGCGAGTTCATCGCCAACGCCTCCCACGAGCTGCGCACGCCGCTCTTCTCGCTCGGCGGCTTCGTCGAGCTCCTGGACGACGAGGGCATGGACCCGGCCGTGCGCCGCGACTTCCTCGCCGAGATGCGCGACCAGATCGACCGGCTTACGAGGCTCGCCACCGATCTCCTCGACCTCTCGCGCCTGGACGCCGGTCAGCTCGAGGTCGAGACAGGGTCCTTCGACCTTTGTACGGCCGCACGGCTCGTCGTGGACGAGTTTCGCGCCGTGGCGGAGTCGAGCGGCCGCGAGCTCACGCTGGACGGCGACGCGGATCTCTACGCGCTGGGCGACGACGTCCGTGTGCAGCAGATCGCACGGGTCTTCGTGGAGAACGCGATCCGGCACACGCCGCCGGGGACGCCGATCGCGGTCTCGGTCGAGGAACGGGACGATCGCGCAGTGCTCGAGGTCGTGGACGGCGGCCCGGGGATTCCCGAGGAGGACCAGGAGCATCTCTTCCAGCGCTTCTACCGCGCCGCGGGCGGCAAGGCCTCCGGCAGCGGCCTCGGGCTCGCCATCGCGTCCGAGCTCGCAACCCGCATGGATGCGACGATCGAGGTCATGTCGGTGCCCGGGCGGACCGTTTTCACGTTGAAACTCCCGCTCGATCCCGAGCGGCCGTTTTCACGTGAAGTCGAGGTTGCGGAGCCCGTCTCCTCGTAAGAATTCGTGGCACTTGCCACGAATTCATGAGGCGCCCCGACCTGGGGAACCGTCACTACGATGAGTCGAACGTGATTCGCCCGGGGGTAGTCGCCGTCATCGCAATCGTCGCCGCCATGCTCGGCGGCACGAGCGCGCTCGTGCTCGGGAAGGCCGTCGGTTGGCTCGACGACGACTCGCCCCAGGTCGAGACCGTCCTCGTATCGACGCCGGACGGCGCGACGCCCGCGGCCAACCCGGTCGAGGGCGACGCCGCCAAGCCGCTCGTCGGCAACGGGTTCGACGCCAGCGAGATCTACGAGAAGCGTGCCGGCGGCGTGGTGACCATCTACGCCGTCTTCGGCACCCAGGGCGGACAGCAGCTCACATCCGAGGCCCAGGGCTCGGGCTTCGTGGTCTCCGATGACGGGTATGTCCTCACGAACTCGCACGTCATCACCACCGCCGGCGAGGCGGACGAGACGCAGACGCCCGAGGCGGCCTCGCAGGTGTATGTGCAGTATCGGGACGGCGAGCGCGTGCCCGCGAAGATCATCGGCTGGGATCTGTACGACGACGTCGGGCTCCTGAAGGTCGACCCTGCCAATCACGAGGTGAGCCCGGTGCCGCTCGGCGACTCGGCGGTGGTTGTCGTCGGCGAGCCGGTCGCCGCGATCGGGAGCCCGTTCGGGCAGGAGAGCTCCCTCAGCGTCGGCGTCGTGTCGGCGACGGAGCGCTCCATCGAGTCGCTGACGTCGAGCTACGACCTCATCGACGCGATCCAGACGGACGCGCCGATCAACCGGGGTAACTCGGGCGGTCCCATGTTCAACGCCCGCGGCGAGGTCATCGGGATCAACGCGCAGATCCGCAGCGAGAGCGGCACCGCGGAGGGCGTCGGCTTCGCGGTCCCCATCAACGCGGCGAAGCGCTCGATGGAGCAGCTGATCCAGACCGGGAAGGTGCGCTACGCGTGGCTCGGGATCACGACGCAGACTGTCACTCCGCGCATGGCCCGCCAGCTGAAGTACGGCGCCGAGAAGGGCGCGGCCGTCCAGGAGGTCGTCGACGGCAGCCCGGCCGAGCGTGCGGGGCTGCGCGGCGGCGGCGAGGAGCGCGAGTACCAGGGCGTGTCGGTCCTCGTCGGCGGCGACCTGATCGTCGCCATCGACGGCGAGCCCGTCGACTCCGCGGAGGACGTCGTCCGCGCAGTGACCCAGCGCCTCCTGCCCGACCAGGAGGTCGAGCTGACGATCCTGCGCGGAGGCGAGCGCCGCTCGGTCACCGTCATCCTCGGCGAGCGCCCGGCCTCGCCGCCCAGGCTCAACCGGTAGCGCCTCTACACTCGGGCGCGTGGCGCCGCCCGGCGAGGACCTCGTTCTGCTCGGGGACAACCTCGAGCTCCTGCCCGGCTTCGACGACGGCCTCTTCCAGCTCGTCTACGCCGACCCGCCGTTCAACACCGGGCGCACGCAGCGCCGGCGGACGGTCTCGGCCACTGCCGATCCCGACGGAGACCGTGTCGGGTTCGGCGGGCGTCGCTATGCCACGCGCGTGCTCGGCGAGTCGTCCTACGCCGACAGGTACGACGACTACCTCGGCTTTCTGGAGCCGCGACTGCGGGAGCTTCGCCGGGTCCTGTCCCCGACCGGGACGCTCTACCTCCACCTCGACTACCGCGAGGCGCACTACGCCAAGGTGCTGCTCGACGAGCTGTTCGGGCGGGAGTGCTTCCTCAACGAGATCGTCTGGGCGTACGACTACGGCGCGCGACCACGCCGACGGTGGCCGGCGAAGCACGACACGATCCTCGTCTACGTCAAGGATCCGGAGCGCTACTGGTTCGACGCCGAGGAGGTCGAGCGCGAGCCGTACATGGCGCCGGGCCTCGTGACAGCGGAGAAGGCCGCGCGGGGAAAGCTGCCGACCGACGTCTGGTGGCACACGATCGTCTCTCCGACGGGGAAGGAGAAGACCGGCTACCCGACGCAGAAGCCCGAGGGCATCGTGCGGCGGATGGTGCAGGCCTCCACGCGGGCCGGAGACTGGTGTCTCGACCCGTTCGCAGGATCGGGGACGCTGGGAGCGGTGTGCGGAGAGCTCGGCCGCCGTTTCGTCCTCGTCGACTCGAGCCCGGAGGCCGTCGAGGTCGCGCGGGCGCGCGTTGCCCGGTTTCTGCGACCCGACGCACGGGTAGCCTCGAGGCGCTGACCGTGCTGCGACCGCTAGATTTCGCCCCCATCAGACCGCGCCTGCGGCGGATCAACGCGTGATGAAGAGAAACGGAACCTCGGCGAGCATCGTCTCGCTCGTGATCCCGGCGAGAGCCGAGTACATCGCGCTGGGACGGCTCGCCCTCAGCGGGCTCCTCCGCCCGCTCGCGGTCGAGCCCGAGGTGATCGCCGACATGAAGCTCGCGCTCACGGAAGCGTGCTCGAACTCGATCCGCCACGCATACGACGACGGGGGGGACCGCGCGGTCGAGATCCGCTACGAGCTGGCCTCCGACCGCCTCGCCGTCGAGGTCTCCGACGACGGCGGTGGGTTCGATCCCCAGGTCCTCGAGATCGAAAGTGGGGAGCTCGACGAGGGCGGCCTCGGCATCGCGATCATCAGGGCGCTCACGGACGACTTCAGCATCGGCCCGCGCTCCGGCGGGGCCGGGTCCTGCGTTCGCTTCACCAAGACCCTCGGGTAAGGGCCGCGGCGCGCGGTATCCTCCGCCGCCGTGAACCTACTGGCCGTCAACGTCGGGACCAAGCATCTCGGGGACTACGCGTCGATCGCTGCGCGCGGGCTCATGGACGAGATCCGCGCTCTGGCGGAGCCCCTCGCCGGCAAGCGCGTCCTGCACCTCTCGGCCACCGCGTTCGGCGGCGGCGTGGCGGAGATCCTCTACACGCTCGTGCCGCTCATGCGCGATGCCGGGCTCGAGGCGGAGTGGCAGGTCATCTACGGCCAGGACGAGTTCTTCGACGTCACGAAGACGATTCACAACGCGCTCCAGGGCGACCCGACCGAGCTGACCGAGGAGCAGCAGGAGATCTTCCGGCGCTACAACGCGATGAACGCCGAGGCGCTCGAGGGCGAGTACGACTTCGTGATCGTCCACGACCCGCAGCCGGCCGGGATGATCGAGCACGCGCGCGATCACGCCGACCACTGGATCTGGCGCTGCCACATCGATCTCTCGACCCCGAACCCGCAGGTGCTCGACTTCCTGCTGCCCTCGCTCTGCCTCCACGACGCCGCCATCTTCCACCGGCAGGAATACGTTCCCGCCGCCGAGGCGCTGCCGCCTGCGTGGATCTGGCCGCCTGCCATCGATCCGCTCGCCCCCAAGAACATGGCCCTCTCGGCCGAGGACGCCGCGTACATCGTCGACCAGTTCGGGATCGACGTCTCGCGCCCGCTGATCACCCAGGTTTCCCGCTTCGACCCGTGGAAGGACCCGCTCGGGGTGATCGAGGCGTGGCGCATCGTGCGCGAGTCGCACCCCGAAGTCCAGCTCGCGCTCGTCGGGTCGATGGCGCACGACGACCCCGAGGGCTGGGAGTACTACAACCGCACCGTCGAGGCTGCCGCGGGCGACCCGGACATCTTCATCCTCTCGAACCTGAACAACGTCGGGTCGGTGGAGGTGAACGCCTTCCAGGTGCACTCGGCCGCCGTCCTCCAGAAGTCGATCCGGGAGGGCTTCGGCCTCACCGTGACGGAGTCGCTCTGGAAGGGCCGGCCGACGGTCGCCGGCCGCGTCGGCGGCATCGTCGCCCAGATCCAGGACCGGGAGACCGGCTACCTCGTCGACTCGGTCGAGGAGTGCGCGGAGGCGACGCTCGCCATCCTCGAAGACCCGGTCGAGGCGCGGGCGATGGCCCTCCGCGGCAAGGAGTTCGTGCGCCGCAACTTCCTCACCCCGCGGCTCCTGCGCGACTGGCTGGCGCTCTTCAACGAGCTCTCCGGCAACGGCGAGGCCGTGTCGGAGCTCGTGACGGCGCTGCGCTCGGGCTGAGCTAGCTTCGTAGCCCGGTCGTTAGGGTGTCCGGGATGGCGACCCGGCGCAAGCTCATCGTCGTCTCGAACCGCGGGCCGGTCGTGTTCGACCGCGGCACGGACGGGGAGCGCATCGCGAAACGGGGCGGGGGCGGCCTCGTCACGGCGCTCCGGAGCCTCGTCGAGCACCACGACGTGACGTGGGTCGCCAGCGCGATGTCGGACGAGGACAGGGTCGTGGCAGAGGAGGCCGGCGGCGAGGCGATCGAGGAGACGGCGCGCGGCGGCGCTCCGTACCGGCTGCGGCTCGTCGCGCACGACCCCTCGGCCTACGACTGGTACTACAACGTGATCGCGAACCCGATGCTGTGGTTCATCCAGCATTACCTCTGGGGCCTCGCGAGCGCGCCGGACGTCGACCACGGGCTGCACCACGCGTGGAACGAGGGCTACGTGGCTGTCAACCGCGGCTTCGCGGACGCGGTCGTGAACGAGCTCGAGCGCGAGCCGGACGCGGCGGTGTCTTTTCACGACTACCACCTCTACATCGCGCCAGGCCTCGTACGACAGCGCGCGCCGGCCGCGCTCATCTCCCACTTCGTCCACATTCCGTGGCCGATGCCCGATTACTGGCGGGTGCTGCCGGAGCCGATCCGACGGGCGATCCACGAGGGGCTCCTCGCCAGCAACGTCGTCAGTTTCCACACCCGCCGGTGGAGCCAGAGCTTCCTGCGCTCCTGCGCAGACATCCTCGGCGTCGAGCCCGATCAGGTCGCATCCGAGATCCGCATCGGCGATCACGTGACGCACGTCCGCGCCCGCCCGATCTCGGTCGACCCCCACGAGTTCGACGAGATGGCGGAGACCGACACCGTGCGTGGGCAAGAGTCCCTGATCGAGGCGGCGCGCCCCGAGTTCCTCATCCTCCGCGTCGACCGCACCGACCCGTCCAAGAACGTCGTGCGGGGCTTCCGCGCCTATGAGCTCTACCTGGACGCCCATCCGGAGATGCACGGGCGCGTCCAGATGCTGGCGCTGCTCGACCCGTCGCGACAGGACATCCCGGAATACGCCGAGTATCTCGGCGCCATCCAGCGCGCGGCGCGTGTGGTCAACGATCGGTTCCAGCAGGAGGGCTGGGTTCCCCTCGACGTCCAGATCCAGGACAACTTCCCGCAGGCGGTCGCCGCCTACAAGCAGTTCGATGTTCTCCTGGTGAACGCGATCTTCGACGGGATGAACCTCGTGGCCAAGGAGGCCCCGCTCGTGAACACGCGCGACGGCGTGCTGATCCTTTCGGAGAACACCGGCGCGCACGACGAGCTCGGGGAGTGGGCGCTGACGGTGAACCCGTTCGACGTCGCCGGGCAGGCCGAGGCGCTGCACGAGGCGCTCACCATGGCCGCCGACGAGCGCCGCCGCCGCCGCGAGGCGATCGCCGCGCACGTGCGCGAGAACGACATCCTCGCCTGGATCGCAGGCCAGCTCGCGGACCTCGACGAGGCTCAGGAGTCGCTAGCCTCCCCGCTTCCCGCGTAGCGTTCACCGTACTCTTACCGGCGTGACCGACGAGCTCAGCCACGTCGACGAGAGCGGCGCGATCCACATGGTGGACGTCGGCGCCAAGCCGCCCGCGCGCCGCCGTGCCGTCGCGCGCGCCTTCGTACGCATGCGCCCGGAGACGGCCGAGCGCCTGCGGGCGCTCCCGAAGGGCGACGCGCTCGCCACGGCACAGGTCGCCGGGATCATGGCCGCGAAGCGCACGTCCGAGCTGATCCCGCTCTGCCATCCGCTGCCCCTCAGCCACGTGGACGTGCGGCTCGAGGTGGGCGATGGAGGTGTCGGGATCGAGGCGAGCGCCGAGACGACTGCCCAGACGGGCGTCGAGATGGAGGCGCTGACCGCCGCGACCGTCGCCGCGCTCACGGTCTACGACATGGCGAAGGCGATCGACAAGGAGATGGTGGTCGAGGACGTCCGCCTGCTGGAGAAGACGAAGGAGGCCGTCTCCTGAAGGCCGCTGTCCTGACCGTCTCGGACGGCGTCTCTGCCGGCGAGCGCGAGGACCGGAGCGGCGACGTTCTCGCGGAGCTGCTCGCCGAGGAGGGCTACGACGTCGAGCGGCGCGTCGTTCCCGACGAGCGCCCCGCGATAGCCGAGGCGGTTCGTGAGCTGGCGGCGTCGGCGCAGGTCGTGCTCACGACCGGCGGCACGGGGTTCGGCCCGCGCGACGTGACGCCCGAGGCGACGACGGACGTGCTCGACCGCGTCGCGCCCGGAATCGCCGAAGCGGTGCGCGCGGACTCGATCGCGAAGACGCCGCACGGCCTGCTCTCCCGCGGAGTGGCCGGCGTCGTGGGCTCGACCCTGGTCGTCAACTTCCCCGGCTCGCCCGGCGGGGCGCGCGACGGCTTCGAGGTGCTGCGGCCCGCCCTGTCCCATGCCCTTGGCCTCCTCGCCGGGGAGCAGACCGCCCACCGCCAGACATGACGGCGGCCGTGCTCCGCTACCCGCGGCTCTTCCTGTCGCTCGTCAAGTTCGAGCACACGATCTTCGCCCTCCCGTTCGCGTACATCGGTGCCTTTCTCGCCGTCGACGGCGTTCCCGGGGGCGGAGATCTGCTCTGGATCACCGTGGCCATGGTCGGGGCGCGCAGCCTCGCGATGGCGCTGAACCGGCTGATCGACGCCGGCATCGACGCGCGCAACCCGCGCACGGCCGGCCGTGAGCTTCCGAGCGGTGCCCTGCGGCCGTGGCACGTGGCGTTCTTCTCACTCGCCTCGCTCGTGGTCTTCCTCATCGCCGTGTACCAGCTGGCGCCGATCGTTCGGTGGCTCTGGCCGATCCCGGTCGTCGCGTTCGTCATCTACCCGTACCTGAAGCGCGCCACCTGGCTCTCGCACTTCTGGCTCGGCGCGGTGGACGGACTGGCTCCGGTCGGCGCCTGGGCGGCGATCACGAACGACATGCCGCTGGAGGCGTGGCTGCTCGGCGCAGCCGTCGCCGTCTGGGTCGCGGGCTTCGACGTGCTCTACGCGCTCTTCGACCTCGAGCACGACCGTGCTCAAGGCCTGCACTCGCTGCCGGCGAGGTTCGGCGTCACGGCGGCGTTCGCCGTCGCACGCGCGTGCCACATCGCCACCGTCGCGTTCCTCGCCTTCGCAGGTTTCGGCCTAAACGCCGGGCTCTTCTACTGGCTTGGTGTCGCCGCGGTCGCCGGGCTGCTCGTCTACGAGCACTCGCTCATTTCCCCGCGGGACACGCGGCGCCTGGATGCGGCGTTCTTCACGATGAACGGCGTCATCAGCGTCACCTTCTTCGGCTTCGTTCTCCTGGACGTGCTCGCGTGATCCGGGCGCGAGGCCTCGGCCGGAGCTTCGGGACGAAGCGCGTCCTGCGCGACCTCGACCTCGACGTGGCCGACCGGGACGCGCTCGTCGTCACCGGCCCCAACGGCTCGGGGAAGTCGACGCTGCTCGCCGTCTGCGCCGGCCTCCTCGCCCCGACAGCCGGAGAGCTCGAGGTCGACGTCGAGCGCGGCCGCCTCGGCTACCTGGCGCACGAGCCGCTCGTCTACCGGGAGCTGACCGCGCTCGAGAACCTCGACCTCTACGGCCGCCTCTACCGCGTGCCCGAACGGCGCGAGCGGATCGGGATGCTGCTGGAGCGCTTCGACCTCTGGGAGGCAAGGCACGAGCGCGTGTCCGCCTTCTCGCGTGGCATGCAACAACGGCTGGCGCTCTGCAGGACGCTTCTCCACGACCCGGACCTGCTGCTCCTCGACGAGCCCTACGCGGGCCTGGACGAGGCCGGCGCTGCGCTCCTCGACGCCGAGCTCGCCGCGCTCGCCGGCGAACGGACGCTCGTCGTCGCCACGCACGAGCCCGAGCGCCTCGCGCCACTCGCGACCGGGCGTCTGGCACTGACATGAACTACCTCGCCGACGTCGGCGCGCTCGCGCGGAAGGACCTCCGGCTCGAGCTCCGCTCGCGAGACACGATCCTCTCCATGACGCTCTTCGTCGTGGCCACGCTCGTCGTCTTCAGCTTCTCGCTGCCGGCCGGCTCGGGCGAGGAGGCGGCGTACGGGCTGCTCTGGGTCGCGATCCTCTTCACCTCGGTCCTCGGGCTCACACGCGCGTTCGCCGCCGAGCGCGAGCAGCGCGTGCTCGACGGGCTCGTCCTCGCCCCGTGTGACCGCAGCGCGATCTGGCTCGGGAAGGCGATCGCGGTGCTCGCGTTCCTCGCGCTCGCCGAGGTCGTCGCGCTGCCCGCCTTCGCGCTCTTCTTCGAGCCGGTCACCTGGGAGGTGGTCGCCGCCGTAGTCCTCGCAAACCTGGGGCTCGCCGCGGTCGGGACGCTCCTCGCCGCCATGGCCGCCGCCAGCCGTGCGCGCGAGCTCCTGCTGCCGCTGCTCCTGCTCCCGCTCGCCATTCCGATCGTCGTCGGCGGTGTGGGCGCCTCGATCTCGGACGATCCCGGGCGCTTTCTCGGCTTCCTCGCTCTCTACGACCTGATCTTTGCGATCCTGTCCTGGGCGAGCTTTGAGTACGTCGTTACGGAATAGCAGCGCGGTCGTTCTCGCGGTCGCCGCCTTCGTCCTGCTGCTCGGCGGGGTGGCGCTCGCGTTCTACTGGGTGCCCAACGCGCCGGTCGAGGGCTTCCGCCAGCGGATCTTCTACATCCATGTCCCGGTCGCGCTCACGTCCTACGCCTGTTTCGGCTGGGCGGCCTGGAAGGCGCTGCGGCTGCTCTGGACGCGCGAGCGGCGGTACGACCTCGAGAGCTACACGGCCGTGCACATGGGCGTCATCTTCGGGATCCTCACGCTCGTCACCGGCTCGATCTGGGCGCGGACGTCCTGGGGCGTCTGGTGGAGCTGGGGCGAGCGGCAGCTCGTCCTCTTCCTCGTCCTCTTCCTCTTCTACTCGGCGTACTTCATGCTGCGCTACTCGGTCGAGCCGGGCCCGCGGCGCGAGCGGATGTCGGCGGTCTACGCGCTCTTCGGCGTCGTTCTCATCCCCGTCAGCTTCATGGCCATCAGGCTCGCCGAGGGCCTGATCCATCCGGTCGTCTTCGACCGCGACCCGAGCGACAACCTCGCGGCAAGCCAGCTCACGACCTTCGTCGTCTGCTTCGCCGCGACGCTCGCGCTCGCGGCGTCGCTCTACGTCAACGAGCTGACGGGCAAGCGGGTCGACGAGCGCCTGCGCGAGCTGCGGGAGGCGCTCTCGTGAGCTCCGCCGAGAAGTACGTCACGGCCGCCTACCTCGTCGTGCTCGGGGTCCTGCTCGCCTACCTCGTCATCTACGCGTTCAAGCTCTCCAGGCTCGAGCGCGAGGTCGGGGAGCTGACCGAGCTTGCTCGTCGCCGCCGTGAGGCCGAGCCCACCCCCGAGCCGGACCGCGAGGAGGTCGCTCCGTGACCGAGGTCGCGCTGCTGCTCTTCTGGCCGGCGCTCGCCGGCTACACCGAGGCGGCCGTTGCCTACGCGGGCGACACGGTGCGTCCCGGGCGGCTCGTGCGCTACGCGATCTGGGGCGTGCGCCTGGGCTGGCTCGCGCAGACCGTGTTGCTCGTCGCGCAGGCCGCGCACGCGGACGGCTTCCCGTGGGGGACGTGGGCGGGCTCGCTCAACCTCTTCGTCTGGATGTGCGTCGGTGCCTACCTGATCTGGGGCTGCCGGGCGCCCTTCCGCCTGCTCGGGCTCGTGGTCATGCCGCTGGCGGCGCTGCTGCTCGCGCTCGCCTGGGTGGCGGGAGGCGTCGGGAAGCCCGAGCGAGCCGAGTTCGGTGCCGTCTTCCTCACCTTCCATGTCGGCCTGATCCTGGCCGCCTTCGCAGGCTTCACGCTGGCGGCGGCGCTGGCGGCCCTCTACCTCTGGCAGGAGCGCAGGCTCAAGCGCCACAGCCCCGGCGTCCTGCGGCTCCGCTCGCCCTCGCTCGAGACGCTCGACTCGCTCACCGTTCGCACGATCATGGTGGCGCTCCCCGCACTCACGCTCGGCGTCGGGATCGGCCTCGCCCGCCTCGAGCCCGAGGCCGCCGCCTTCGACGCGACCATGGCGGTGACGCTGCTCACGTGGAGCGTCTACGCCGGCTTCCTCGTCCTGCGCTGGGAAGCCGGGTGGCGCGGGCGGCGGGCGGCGTATCTCGCACTCGCCGGCTTCCTGCTGGTCGTCCTCGTCCGCCTCGTCCTCACTCCCTTCGCACACTTCTGATGAGACTCGTCCTCGTCGGCACCTCGTACCAGCGCGCTCCGGTGGAGCTGCGCGAGCTGCTCGCGTACGACGCCGACCTCCGGCGCGGGGCGCTCGATCGGCTGTCCGCTCCGGGCTCGGAGGCGGCCGTGCTCTCGACGTGCAACCGCACCGAGGTCTACGCGGTCGACGCCGAGCCCGCGGATATGGAGGAGCGCATCTACGGCGAGCTCGCCTCCCTCTCCGGCCTCTCGCAGTCGGAGCTTGCCCCCGCGCTCTACTCGGTCACGGACGAGGCAGCCGCGGTCCACCTCTTCCGGGTCGCCGCCGGCCTCGACTCGATGGTGCCCGGAGAGGCGCAGATCCTCGGCCAGGTGCGTGAGGCCTACGAGGCCGCCCGCGAGGCCGGGACGACCGGGTCGACGCTCCACCGGCTCTTCCGACAGGCTCTGCGCGTAGGCAAGCGCGTGCGGACGGAGACGGCGATCGGCGAGAACCCGGCCTCCGTCTCGTCGGCGGCCGCCGAGCTCGCCGAGCGCGTCTTCGAGGACCTCGAGGGGCGGAAGATCCTCCTCATCGGCGCCGGTAAGACGGCTGATCTGACCGCCGCCAACCTCATCTCCAGAGGCGTCGGCGAGATCGTGGTCGCCAACCGATCGCTCGACCGCGCCGAGGCGCTGGCGCGCCGTTTCGGAGGTCGTGCCGTCGGTCTCGACGCCGTAGAGCGTGAGCTCGAGCACGCGGACGTCGTGGTCGCATCCACCGGCTCACAGGGGCTCGTGCTCTCCGGCGAGCAGGTCGGGCGCGCGATGCGGGAGCGCCGCGGCCGGCCGGTCTTCTTCATCGACATCGCCGTCCCGCGTGACCTCGACCCGGCGATCAACGATCTCGAGGGCTGCTACCTCTACGACATCGACGACCTCGAGCGGGTCGTGGCCGAAAGCGTCGCCGGCCGCCGTGAGGAAGCCGTGCGGGCCGAGGCCATCGTGTGCGAGGAGGCGGACGCGTTTCGGGCATGGCAGCTCTCGCTCGACGTCGTGCCGGCGATCGCGTCGCTCCGCGCGCGGGCGGAGTCGATCCGGCAGGAGGAGCTCGACCGCGTCGAGGGGCGGCTGGCGTCGCTCTCGCCGAGCCAGCGCCGCGCGGTCGAGGCCCTGACGAGCCAGATCGTGGCGAAGCTCCTGCATCAGCCGACGGTGCGCATGAAGGAAGCCGCTGCGGCGGCCGAGGGCGTGCTCTACGCGGACGCGGTGCGCCACCTCTTCGGGCTCGAGGAGCGCGATGGTCCGGCTCGGCAGCCGCGGCAGTAGGCTCGCGCTCATCCAGGCCGAGCTCGCGGCGGACGCGCTCCGGGCCGCGTACCCGGACGTCGACGTCGCCATCGTCCCGATGACGACCGCGGGGGACAGGGACCGTTCGAAGCCGTTCGGGGAGATCGGCGAGCGCGGCGTCTTCGTCAAGGAGATCGAGGAGGCCTTGCTCGCCGGCCGCATCGACGCCGCCGTCCACTCCGCCAAGGACATGACCTCGACGAACACTTCCGGGCTGGCCGTGGGCGCGTACCTGCCGCGCGAGGATCCGCGGGATGCACTCTGCGGCGCGGAAGGCCTGCGCCCGGGGATGCGCATCGGCACCGCCTCCGTGCGGCGCCGCGCCGAGCTGCTGGCCCTGGAGCCGTCGCTCTCGGTCGAGCCGCTGCGCGGGAACGTCGACACGCGCCTGCGAAAGATGGGAGAGCGCGGGCTCGACGCCATCGTGCTTTCGTCCGCCGGTCTCGACCGGCTCGGGCTGGGCGGCGAGATCGGCTACCGCTTCTCGCCCGAGGAGCTCCTTCCGGAGGCAGGCCAGGGCGCCGTCGCCCTCCAGGTGCGCGCGGGCGAGGAGGAGCTCGTCGCGTCCTCCGATGATGCGGAGACGCGCCGGCGGGTGGAGGCCGAGCGCGTGTGCGTGGCCAGGATCGGCGGCGGCTGCCTCGCTCCTATAGCGGCGCACCACGACGGCAGCTCGCTGACGGCGCTCGTCGCCGACGAGGACGGGGCGTGGGTGGAGCGGCGAACGGGCGACGACCCGCTGGCGCTCGCGGACGAGCTCCTGGCCGCGACGGCCTCGCTGCGCGGATGAAGGTCGTCCTCACGGGGACGGAGGGGTTGACGGGTCCGCTCGCCGCGGCGCTCGAAGCTGAAGGCCTCGAGGTCGAGTCCTGCCCGCTGGTGGCGATCGAGGAGCTCCCGGGGCCGCCGCTTCGCACCGACGGCTACGACTGGGTGCTGCTCACCAGCCGCAACGCGGTCGACGCGCTCTTCGCGCGCCTCGAGGGCGCGCTGCCGAAGGTGGCCGCCGTCGGCCAGGGAACGGCCGAGGCTCTGCGAGAGCGGGGCGTCGAGCCCGATCTCGTCGCCCGTGTCTCGACCCAGGAGGGCCTGGCCGCCGAGCTTCCCAGGCCGGCCGGCCGCGTGCTCTTCCCGGCGGCTGAAGGCGCCCGCGGCGTGCTCGTGCGGGAGCTCGGCGCCGACTTCGTCCCGGTGTACCGCACGGTCGAGCTCGTGCCCGAGTCCTTTCCGGACGCCGATCTCGTCGTCCTCGCGTCGGCCTCTGCCGCGCGGGCGTTCGCCGCACTCGGTGTCGACGCTCCGTGCGTCTCCATCGGCCCGGTGACCTCGGCCGAAGCTCGAGGCCTGGGCCTGCGCGTGGTCGCGGAGGCTGACAGTCACGACCGAGTAGGGCTGGTCGCAGCCGTTAAGCTCGCGGCATCGAACGCCGGTTCATCACCTTCCTGACGGACTTCGGCCTCGAGGACGACTTCGTGGGAGTCTGCCGCGGAGTCATCAAGCGCATCGCCCCGGACGCCGAGGTGATCGACATCACGCACGGGATCGCGCCGCACAGCGTCGTCCAGGGGGCGTTCGTGCTCGCGAGCACGGTTCCCTTCATGCCGGCGGACATCCATCTCGCAGTGGTCGACCCTGGTGTCGGGAGCGATCGCAGGGCCATCGCCCTGCGCGGGACGGACGGGCGGCTCTACGTCGGGCCGGACAACGGGCTCCTCGTCCTTGCTGCCGATCGGCTCGGCGGTGTCGAGGAGGCGGTCGAGCTCGCGAATCCCGCCTACCGGCTCGAGCCCGTCGCGCGCACCTTCCACGGTCGCGACGTCTTCGCCCCGGCCGCGGCCCATCTGGCCGCCGGCGTGGAGCTCGCAGAGCTAGGCCCCGGGATCGCCGCCAGGGAGCTCGTCCGCATCGACCTGCCGGCGCCGAGCATCGGGACGCGCCGGATCCGCGCGACCGTCGTCTACGTCGACCGCTTCGGGAACGTCCAGCTCAACCTCACGCGCGACGACCTCGCTCAGGTCGGGATCGAGTCGGGCTCCAAGCTGGAGATCGGGGTCGGGTTCGAGCGGTACTACGCCGTGGCCGCGCGCACGTTCGCCGAGGTGCGGGGCGGCGACATCGTCCTCTACGAGGACGCCTACTGGAACATCTCGCTCGCGATCAACCGCGGGAATGCCGCCGAGATGTTCGGCGTCAGCCCGGGGGATGACCTGAAGATCTCCGCGGCCGACTGGTGAACGGCCGCCGCGAGGAGCTCGGGCGTCGCTTCGCACGCCTCGTGACCCGCATCGTCGTCGCCAGGCCCGCCCTGTGGCGAGTCTTCCGCCGCCCACTGCGAGGAGAGTTCGAGCGGCTGGCGCCTGTGTGGGACGGCATCGTCGAGCCGGAGAGGCTGGCGCCGCTCGCGGCGGCCTTCGACCGTCTCGAAGACACCCCGGCGAGCATCCTCGACCTGGGCACGGGCACCGGCAAGGCGGCACGCCTGGCGGCCGAGCGCTTTCCGCACGCCGAGGTGGTGGGCGCCGACCTGTCGCCGGCGATGGTCGAGCGGGCGAGAGAGCTTGTTCCGCCCGAGCTCTCCGACCGGCTCCGCTTCGAGGTCGCAGATGCCTCCGCGCTGCAGTTCGCGGACGGCGAGTTCGACCTGGTCGTCCTCCTGAACATGATCCCGTTCTTCGACGAGCTCGCCCGCGTGACAGCGGAGCACGGTGCTCTCGCGTTCGCCTGGTATTCAGGGCCGGACACGCCGATCTGGACGCCGCCGGAGACCCTCCGTGCCCGTCTCGAGCCGCACGGCTTCGAGCGCTTCGACGAGCTCGAGGTCGGAGTGGGCACCGCGTTCCTGGCGCGACGGGCAAAGCCCGGTTAGGATCCGGTCAAACGGCGTTCGCGGCACGGTTGCACCGGCCCGGACGTCGTTTTTATCCCGTCGCCGCGACGCGTTGCTCGAGGAGGGCCCGGCGCGGGGAGACCGTGCCGGGCCTCCAACCTCGGGATCTAGTGGCGGTGGCGCAGCCGGGCGCGGCGCGGGTTCGGCTCCGGTACGAACGCGGCGTGCGTAACGGCGCCCTCGACCGTTTCGAACTCGATCGCCTTCCCGTTGCAACGGCCGACCGGCTTCTCGCCCGGCAGGAACGCCGCACCCGGGACGTCAACCCGCTCGCCGAGGGCCATCTGCAACACACCGCGGTCTTTCGCCGCGTTGAACCACAACATCGTCCCGAGCGAGCGGGTCGGCGCCCGGTCGAGCTCGACTCTCCCGACCTTCTCGATCATCGTTGCTCCGTCCCTAGCGGGCGAGGGCGGCGGCCCGGAGGCCGCCGGCCTGCCACTCCTTCGCGACCTACGCGACCGGAGTCACGTTGGTCGCCTCGGGGCCCTTGGCACCCTCCTGCGCGTCGAACGAGACCCGTGCGCCCTCGGTGAGCGACTTGAAGCCCTCGCCGGCGATGTTGCTGTGGTGCACGAACAGGTCCTTCGAGCCCTCATCAGGAGTGATGAAGCCGTAGCCCTTGCTGTCGTTGAACCACTTGACGGTTCCGTCTGCCATGAAAAAACACCTCCCTCAGTACGTCACGAACGGGTTGAGGAAGGCGTCGAAAACGCAAACCGAACTCGCTCTTATCTCCGACCACCGTAGCACGGCGCCGTGTGCGGCCGCGATCGACGATGGCCCCAGCCCTGCGTGCCTAGCGGGACGACATGAAGGGTCGGAGCTCGTCGGCGCCGGCCTGGACGATGCCGACGTGGGCTTCGGGGACTTCGTTCCAGGCGCCGGCCAGGTCGCCGAGCGGCTCGGAGACGACGACGCGCGTCTCGTCCGAAAGGGCCGCGAGCTCGGTGCTCTCCGGGTGGAGGGCCTTCAGGGCGTCCATGCGGGTGCTGAAGTAGAGCGAGCGAGACGCTCCCTCGCTCGAGTACCGGAACGCCCAGATCGTGCGCCCGTCCGTCGTCCCGATCGTCATCTGGATCGGATCCTGGACGCCGTGCTTGCGCCCGGTCTCCTCCACGAAGCGGACCATCTGCTCCACCGCGGCGACAGGATCGTTTTCGAGCCCGAACGTGAGCGCGAGGTAGAACATGTGCTCCGAGTCCGTCGTGCCCTCGATCGAGGTGAACAGCGAGTCGTCGACGGCGAGCGCCAGCTCTCGACGCAGGCGCGGAAACTCGCGGATAAGCCCGTTGTGCATCCAGAGCCAGCGCCCGTGCCGGAAGGGATGCGTGTTCGTCTCCTGGATCGCCGTGCCGGTCGAGGCGCGGATATGCGCAAGGAAGAGCGGAGAGCGGATCCCGGCCGCGAGCTCGCGGAGGTTGCGATCGTTCCAGGCGGGATGCGTGGTGCGATAGAGCCTCGGCGTCTCGCCCTCGTCGTACCAGCCCACGCCGAAGCCGTCGCCGTTCGTCGTCGTGGCGCCTTCGCGTGAGTGCAGGCTCTGGTCGACGAGCGAGCGGTCTCGCTTGAGCAGGAGCTCCTCGAGGTGGATGGGCGATCCCGAGTACGCAAGCCAGCGGCACATGGCTACTCCTTCCTTTCGGTCTTGCCAGGTTGCCTGGTTGGGATGCCCTGGGCCAGGAACAGGGCGACGATCGCAAGGACGGCGAGGATGGCCAGGGCCGAGCGGAGCCCGGCGAGGCGCGCCTCGCTGTAGGCGTCGAGCGCGGCCTCGGTGGTAGCGGGATCCACCGCCGCCTCGTCGAGTGCGGCCTCGAGGTCGGCGTCCGAGACGAACGGGACGCCGCCCGCGAGCTCCACGGCCGCCTGCTCCTTGGCGGTGGCCGGTATCGCCTCGCTCAGCTGGACGTTCGTCAGGAAGGCCGACGTCAACGTCGCGATCAGCAGCGAGCCGGCCAGTGCGGTGCCGAGGGAGGCTCCGAGGTTGGTCATCGTGTTCTGAACGCCCCCGACCTCGGGGCTCTCGTCGTCCGGCACCGCGGACACCGTGACGGCGCCGAGCTGGGAGGCGAGCGCGCCGATGCCGAGCCCGACGAGGAGCATCGGCACGAAGACGATCTCCGCCCCGGCGTCGGTGTCCAGCGCTGCGAGCAGCACGACGGCGCCGACCAGGAGGGAGAGTAGGCCGATGCGGACGACCAGCCGCGGCGAGATGTGCGGGAGGAACCGCGGGATCCCGATCGCGGCAGCGAGCAGCGTGACCGACAGCGGCAGGAGCCGGACGCCGGTGTCGATGGCGGAGAGGCCGAGCGCGACCGAGAGGAACAGCGGCACGACGAAGAAGAACCCGGCTTGCACGAGGTACTGGAAGAAGAACATCGTCAGCCCGCTGGTCAGCTGCCGGTTGCGAAACATGGCGGGGCGCACGAGCGGTTCCTTGCCCTTCGAGACTCTCGGTGAGCCTCCCAGCGGAAGAAGACCCAGATGACGAACAGCCCGCTCAGAATCAGCCAGATGGTCGGCGAAAGGCCCGCCCACGAGGGGCCGTCCACGGTCGGCTGGATCCAGCCCCACTCCGCGGAGCGGAGGACGCCGAAGACGAGGGCGCCGAGACCGAGGGCCGAGAGCACCGCCCCGACGACGTCGAGCTGCGGCCGCTCCTCGACCGGCGCGTCGGCGATCCGCCGCGTCATGAGCAGGATGACGAGCACCAGCACGACCTCGCCGGCGAAGACCCACCGCCAGGAGAAGTACGTCGTGCAGAAGCCGCCGATCAGCGGGCCGACGGCGACCGCGACGGCGCCTGCCGCGGCCACGAGCCCGTAGGCGGCGGGTCTCCGCTCGGGCCCGAAGTTCCCGGCCACGAGAGCGACGATCGCCGGCAGGATGAGCGCCGCGCCGATGCCCTCGAGCAGCGACCAGCCGAGCAGCAGCACGTACAGGTTCGGCGCGAGCGCGGTCGTCAGCGAGCCGCAGCCGTAGATGACGCAGCCGATCGCGAAGGCTCTCTTGCGTCCGATCATGGCGCCGACCTTCGCTCCGGTGATCATCAGCGCCGCCATCACGAGCGTGTAGGCGGTGATCGCTCCCTGGATCCCGGTCACGGTCGTGCCGACGTCCTTCGCGACGGTTGCGATCGAGACGTTCATCACCGAGCTGTCCAGCGTCATCAGGAACTGACCGGACGCGAGTGTCAGGAGCACGACCATTGCGCCGCTCGCACCGGCCTTGGAGGCGGTCTCGGCAGTCGTCATTGCGGCGAGCCGCTAACCGTCGCGGGCTCCTGCCGCGGCCCGCGGATGCGCTTCCAGACGAGATCGAGCACCACCGCGAGCGCGGCGACGCCGACGATGGCGACGAACGTCTCCGGGTCGTTGCGGAGCGTGTCGATCCCGAAGAAGACGAGGACGATCGCGGTCGCCGCCATCCCCGCGAGCACGATCGCACCGATCGATCCCGTCTCCCTTCGGAGCCGGTAGCCGGAGGCGCCGACGAGCAGGAAGATGAGGAGCGAGCAGGCGCTGCCGACGGAGGCGATCGCTGAGAGGTCGACGAGGTTGGCGATCACGAGCACGATCGCCGCCGTGATCAGCATCCCGCTGTGCGAGCCCAGCCGCGAGCTGCGCCCGAAGAAGGGCGGGAACTGACCTATCTCGGCCAGCGACCGCGTCAGGCCTCCCGAGGCGTAGAGCACCGCGTTCACCGAGGAGGACGTGGCCAGCAGGGCGGCGATCGCCATGATCACGAACCCGGCATCCCCGAGCGCCGGCCGGGCCGCTTCGGCGATCGCTGTCTCGCCGTAGCCGATCACCTCGTCGACGGTCAGGGTTCCGAAGACGCCCAGCGAGATGAGGACGTAGAGGAGCGTCGTGATGCCGAGCGCCATGTACATGGCCTTCGGAAGCTCTCGGGCCGGGTCGCGCAGGTCGCCGACCGCGAACGTGATCACGCTGAAGCCGAGGTAGGCGAAGAACGTCAGCGCCACGCTCGCGACGATGTCGCTGACGGGCGGATAGCCGTCGAAGGCGAGGAGGTCGATGTCGATGTCGACGATCGTGACGGCGATGAAGACCGCGAAGACGGCCAGAAGGGCGAAGACGATCAACGACTGGGCCCTGTCGACGAAGCTGGCGCCGATCATGTTGATCGCCGCCATGCCGACCACGATCACGGAGGTGAAGACGTTGTCCCAGGCGGCGCCCGCGTCGTCTCCGATGAACAGCGACGTGGCGTAGCTCCCGAAGGCGACGGCCACCATCGAGCAGACGATCACGATGGCGGCGAAGTAGCCGAGCCACGACGCGATGCCGACGAGGCGCCCGTTGCCGAACCCCTGGACGAGGTAGGCAATCAGTCCGCCGGAGGACGGGTAGCGGACGCCGAGCTTGACCGTCGTGTAGCCCAGCAGGCTCGCGACGATGCCGGCGATGAGGAAGGACAGCCAGACCGCGGACCCGGCGACCGTGGCGGCCTCGCCGAGCAGCGCGAAGATGCCGGCACCGACCATCGCGCCGATGCCGAGGAAGGCGGCGCCGCGAACGCTCACGTCAGGCCACGATCCGGAGCTCGCGAGGCGTGTTGTTGAAGCGCTGTCCACCCTCCGCGGTCACGGTGACGATCTCCTCGATGTGGACGCCGAAGCGTCCGGGAAGATACACCCCGGGCTGGATCGAGGAGTTGCGGCCGTCATGGCCGATGGCGCTTGCGTCAGAGAAGCGGCGAGATCGCCGCTAGGGCGGCGGCCCTCGCCCGTTGCTTCGTTCCGGTCAGCGGTCGACCGGGAGTCGACACTGCCTCGGCCGGCTTGCTGAATCGTTCCTCGAACTGAGCCGCGACGGCCGTCGAGCGGAGCTGGATGTCGATCTCGAAGAAGCGCTTGAGGCTCCAGGCCTCGAGGTTGCACGTCCCCGCCAGGAGCTCGTGGCCGTCGCGCACGAAGACCTTGGCGTGCAGCATCGTCGGGTAGTCGAGGATCCGCACGCCGGCGTCCAGGAGCTTTGCATGGTGGAACTGCTGCGCCCCGGCGCACGCCCAGTTGTTCGCGTTCGCCGGAACGAAGAGGCGGACACGGACGCCGCGCCGCGCTGCCCGCTCGATCCGGCCGGATCATCCCGCGGTCGGTGACGTACGGGTTGACGACGTCGAGCGTCTCGGACGCGTTCTCCAGGACGTGCGCGATCGCGTCCGTGATCGGCCGGTAGCGGCCTGGGGCGTTGTGCAGGACGCGCGCGGGCACCGGCTCGGCCCCGCTCTCCAGGGCGGGAAACAGCGCGTCGAGCTCCGACGGGTCGACCTCGCCGCGGAGCCAGCGGAAGCTCGCGATGAAGACGAGCTGGAGCTGCGCCACCACCGGGCCTTCGACGCGGAGAAAGACATCGTGGAAGCGGCCGTCCTGGAAATGGTCCTCGATGCCCGCTCCCCCGATCCAGCCGACTCGACCGTCCACGACCATGAGCTTGCGATGGTCGATGTGCCCGAGCCCGCGGAGGTTCCACTGCGTGGTGCCGCCGGTCGCCAGCGGCCCGGTGGGGACGCGAGGTTTCGTCGCGCGCACCACGCAAACCTCGATCCCCGCAGCGGTGAGCCGGTCGTAGAAGGCCTTCGAGCTCCCCTCCGGGTCGGAGCCCTGCCGGTCGACGACGAGTCTGACGGGGACGCCCTCCGCGACCTTGGCGATCAGCGCATCCGCGAACCGGTCCCCGACGAGGCCGGGCCGGAAGCCGAACTGGTTGATGTGCACCGATGACGAGGCGGCCGCGATGTCGTCGAGCATCCGCGGGTAGAACGACGCGCCCTCGACCAGGACATCGACGGTCGAGGCCGCGCTCTCGTCGAACGCGAGCACGAGCGCGCCGCGGCTCGGCGGTCCGGCCAGGATCCGTTCGGCCTGGGCGCGAATGCCGTCGTTCGGTACGACAGGAGGGCTCGAGCCCATCCCGAGGCCAGACGGTGAGTTGTCGCCGCGCCGGCTAGTAGTCCGCGTCCTCCAGCGAGTACGTCGTCAGCCCGTAGACGGCCAGCAGATAGAGCGTGATGGCGAGGATGCTGACGAGCGGATAGCTGAAGATCCAGAAGAGGTTCACCATCGCGCCGAGGAACGCCGCTCCGACGCCTGCCAGCACCGCCCAGGCTGCCCGGCGGAAGATGAAGACTCCGATGACGACGAGCACGACGCCGACGATGAGGTAGAGCCAGCCCCAGGCTTCGAGGTTGTCACCCCAGAAGAGGCTGTCGACCGGGGTGTCCTGCCTGTCGAGCGCCCAGAGCCCGTTCATGAACTGCATCGTGCCCGCGAAGATGAGCAGGATCGCCGCGAAGGCGTTCCATCCTCGTCCGGACCGTCTCGGTGATGTGACCGTCATCTCTCACTCCTCCTCGTTCGCTGGGACCTGGCCGACCGCGGCGCAAGGGCTACGTTCAACGCGAGAGTTCGGGAGAAGAAGCGGAAAACCTTTGCTCGAGTTCGCCCCCGGCTCGACGACTGGCTCGGCTAGCCCTCGGGGAGCAGCGGGCTCGGGTGAGTCGGCTGGTAGAGGCCGAGCTCCGATCCTCCGGGGAGGGCGATCGCCGTTACCAGCCCGAACGCCTCCTCGCTGATCGGACGCGTGAGCTCGACGCCCTTGGCCTTCAGCTTCCGAGCCTCCTCGTGGACGTCGTCGCACATGAGGTAGAGCTCGACGTGGTCCGCCTCGTCCGCCGGGTGGGCGGCGATCTCGGCGGGAGGAAGCGCGAAGATCAGCCAACCGCCTCCGGCATCGACGTAGCGGAGGCCGAGCGTGTCTCGGAAGAACGCGCGCGTCGCCTCGGCGTCGCCGTTGAACACGATTGCGTGGACTCCGGTGATCATGGCCGCAACGTTAGCCGGGCTCCCATCGGAAACTCCGAGTGGCGAGGGCCGGAATCGAACCGGCGACACCACGGTTTTCAGCCGTGTGCTCTACCAACTGAGCTACCTCGCCGCGGCACCGAAGTGTAGCCTCACGAGCCGTGGCCGACCGGAATGGCAGGAACGTCGCCGTCATCGGCGCTGCGCTCGATCTCGGGGCGGGCAGGCGAGGTGTCGACATGGGGCCGTCGGCGATTCGGTACGCGGATCTCGACGACCGACTCGGTGAGCTGGGGATCGGCTGCGCCGACTGGGGCAACGTGCCGACTGCCGTCGCCGAGGCGACCGCCAGCGGCGATCCGACGGCCCGCTTCCTTTCCCAGATCAAGGAGACCTGCGAGCGCATCGCCCGCGCCGTCGCACGTGCAGTCGGGGAGGACCGCACGCCGATCGTCCTCGGCGGCGACCACTCGATCGCGATCGGGACCCTCGGCGGAATGGCGTCGGTGCACGGGACGGGCGGTGCGATCTGGTTCGACGCGCACGGCGACCTGAACACGCCGGCGACCACACCGAGCGGGAACGTCCACGGGATGCCGCTGGGTGCAGCGCTCGGCCGCGACACGGAGTCCTTCGCCAGTGAGGTCTGGCCGCTGCCGGCCCTCGATCCCGCGCACGTCGTCCTCGTGGGCGTGCGGTCTCTGGACGAGGGCGAGCGCGCCTACGTCCGGGAGAGCGGTATCGGCGCCTACACGATGAGCGAGATCGACCGGCGTGGCATCGAGCCTGTCGTCCGCGAGGCGCTGGAGCGGGTCGGCGCCGCCTCGTTCGTGCACATCTCGCTCGACATGGACGTCGTCGACCCCGACGTCGCCCCCGGCGTGGGAACGCCGGTCCGCGGCGGCCTCTCCTACCGCGAGGCCCACCTCGCGATGGAGCTCGTCGCGGAGTCGGGCCTGCTCAGCTCGCTCGAAGTCGTCGAGGTCAACCCGATCCTCGACCGCGGAAACGAGACGGCCGCGCTCGCCGTCGAGCTGGTCGCCAGCGCCTTCGGCGCGCGGATCCTCTAGTCGAGGAAGTCCGCGATCGCCGCGGACGTCTCCGGGTAGGCATCCCAGAGGACGATGTGCCCGCCGGGGACGGCCACGACCTCCAGGAGGTCGCCCAGCGCCGCCTGGTAGTGGGCGAGCTCGGCCGCGCTCACGAGCTTGGCGCGGTCGGCGACGACGAGGAGCGTCGGCGCGCGCAGGGACTCCCAGGACGGCGGGAACTTCGCCATCTCGCGGTAGGCGACGGCGACGGCATCCCTCGAGTAGCGGTAGAACCAGGAGCCGTCCGGCTGCTCGACGAGGTGCTGTTCCATCTCCTCCTCGAGGAGCTCGCGCGGCGTGTGCTCGACGGTCGCCTCCCGTGCGACGAGCGCCTCCTCGACGGAGGCCCACGGGCCCTTCGCCAGCTCGAGCTGCGCGGCGCTCTCCGCCTCGCCGGGCGGGACCCACAGCGCCGGGTCCAACAGCACGGCGCGCTCGACCAGCTCGGGTCGCCGCGCCGTGATCTCGACGGTCAATCGCCCGCCGAAGCTGTGCCCGATCCAGGTCGCCGGCTCCGTCACGGTCTCGAGCACGTCCTCGACGTGACGGTCGATGGTCCAGGGCTCGTCCCAGCCGGAGCGTCCGTGGCCGCGGAGGTCGAGCGCGCGCACGTGGAAGCGGTCCGCGAGGTGCTCTTCCACCAGCCGCCGGAAGCGGAGCCCGTGCGCGCACACGCCGTGGAGGCAGACGAGCTCCGGGGCGTCCGGAGAGCCCCACTCGTGGACGTTGAGGATCAGGGCAGCTTCCCCTCGAGCGCGTCGACGAGCGGCGGTAGCGTCTCGCGCCACTCGCCGACGACGCCGACGTCGGCGTGCTCGAAGATCGGCGCCCGTTCGTTCGCGTTCAGGCCGACGATGACGCCGGCCCGCACAGACCCCATCATGTGCTCGAACGCCCCGCGGACGCCGATCTCGATCATGAGGCGTGGCGCGATCGCCCGCCCGGTGAGCCCGATCTGGCGGTTCTTCGGCAGCCAGCCCGCGTCGGTCACGTCGCGGCTCCCGCCGACCGCTGCTCCGAGCCGCCGGGCGAGCGCCTCGATCTCGGGGACGGCCTCGGGGCTCCCAACGCCCTTCCCGACGCAGAGGCAGATCGCCGCGGAGTCGAGCTCGTAGCCGGCGGTGTCCGGCCGGTGCTCGCTCGTGACAAGCCGGGTGCGCGGCGCGGCCAGGTCCCCGGCGGGCAGCTGGACGATCTCCGCCTCCGCGTCGTCGCGCGGCTCCACCGGCGCGAACATCCCGGGTCGCACGGTCGCGAGCTGCGGCGTCGTCGCGCCCATGATCACGGAGACGATGTTGCCGCCGTAGGCGGGCTTGTACTGGATCAGGCGCCCGCCCTTGTCGATGCCGAGGTCGACGCAGTCGCCGGTCATGCCGAGCTCGAGCTCGCCGGCCACGCGGGGCCCGTAGTCGCGGCCCATGATCGTCGAGGGGATGAGGAGCGCATGCGGGCGCTCCGACTCGACGACCCGGCGCAACGCCGAGAAGTAGGGATCGGGGTGGTACTCGGCCAGGCGCTCGTCGTCCACCACGACGACCCGCTCGGCTCCGTACCGTGCTGCCTCGCGCGCGACGCCGTCCAGGTCGTGGCCGATGACGAGCGCGACGTTCAGCCCGCCGAGCTTGCCCGCCAGCTCGCGGCCCTTGCCGAGCAGCTCGAGCGAGGCGCGGCGCGGGGCGCCGTCGACCACCTCGACGACCGTCCAGCAGTCGTAGCTCTCGCCGGGTTTCGTCCCGAGGCGCTCGGGCTTCTCCCAGGACGAGGCCGGCGGGGACTCGACCTCGCGGAGCAGCTCGACGACGCGCTCGGCGGCCGCCTCGGGCGAGTCTGCGATCTCGCCTCGGCGCTCGGGCGTCGCGTCCTTCACGGCGAGGACCCGGGTGGGCGAGCCGGTCTGGCCGAAGCGCTTGTCGTACTCCTCGACCTCGCCCACGAGGTCGGCGGCCGTCCAGGTCGCGACGCGGCCCTCGGTCGACGTCGCCTCGACGTCCCTGCGAGCGGGCCAGATCCCTTCGTTGATCCCCTCGGCGACCGAGACGAGAGCGGGAGTCGCGAGCTCGTACGTGTCGTACCCCTCGTCGGTCTCCCGCCGTCCGCGGAGCTTCCCGTCCTCGAGCGCGAGCCGGTCGACGCTGGTCAGCTGGGGCCAGCCGAGGAAGGCGGCGGTCTCGGGCGGCACCTGCCAGGTCTCTGAGTCCACCGTCTTGCGGCCGCAGATCACCAGGTCGGCGCCCTCCTTGGCGACTGCCAGCGCGAGCGTCCGCGAGGTGCCGAGCGTGTCGGCGACCGCGAAGACCTTGTCGTTCAGGTGGATCGCCCGGTCGGCGCCCATCGCGAGAGTCGTGCGCAGGGCGTCCTCGGCCTGCGGCGGGCCCATCGTCATCGTGACGACCTCGCCTCCATGCTCGTCACGGAGCCGGATCGCCTCGGTGACCGCGTACACGTCGAACTCGTTCAACTCGAGCGGCACACCCTCCCGAACCATCCGCTTCGTCTCGGGGTCGAGCCGGACGTGGCTCGGGTTCGGGACCTGCTTGACGAGGACGACGATCTTCACGCCGGGAGCCTACTCCGGGTCGTAGTACTTCCGACCCCGCAGTTCCTCCGGGAGATGGTCGACGTCGTAGCCCGCGGGATCGTCCGGCGGGTAGACGTAGCCCTCGCCGTGGCCGAGCTTCTTCGAGCCCCGGTAATGCGTGTCGCGCAGCGCCTTCGGAGGCCGGATCGCGCCATGCTCGCGAACGTCGGCCCGCGCGGCCCCGATCGCCTTGATGACGGCGTTCGACTTCGGGGCGCTCGCCAGGTAGATCGTCGCGTGCGCGAGGTTGAGCTGCGCCTCGGGAAGCCCGACATGCTGCACCGCGTGTGCGGCCGCCGCAGCTACGAGCAGCGCCTGCGAGTCGGCCATCCCGATGTCCTCGGAGGCGTGGACGATCAGGCGCCGCGCGATGTAGCGGGGATCCTCGCCTCCCTCCAGCATCGCCGCCAGGTAGTAGAGCGCCGCGTTCGGGTCGGACCCGCGTATCGCCTTGATGAACGCCGAGGTGAAGTCGTAGTGCGCGTCGCCGCCCTTGTCGTAGACGACAGGCCGCCTGCGCGCGGCGTCCTCCACGTGCCGCTCCTCGAGCGCCGAGCCCTCGGACTGCGCGGTCGACCAGGCGAGCTCGAGGATGTTGAGCGCGTTGCGCGCGTCGCCTCCGGCGCGACCGGCGATCGAGGTCACGAGCTCGTCGGGAACCTCGGCGCCGAGCTGTGTCGCGCCTCGCCTGACGATCTCCTCCAGGTCGTCGAGGGTGAGCGGCTCGAGCTCGTAGACCTGCGTGCGCGAGAGGAGCGCCGAGTTGACCTCGAAGTACGGGTTCTCCGTCGTCGCTCCGATCAGGGTCAGGAGGCCGGACTCGACCGCGGGCAGGAGCGCGTCCTGCTGTGCCTTGTTGAAGCGGTGGATCTCGTCGAGGAAGAGGATCGTCCGCCGGCCCTCGGCGCCGAGGCGCTCGGTTGCCCGCGCGAGCACGGCGCGCACGTCGGCCACCGAGGCGGAGACGGCGGAAAGCTCTTCGAACGCGGCCCCCGTCGCGCCCGCGACGATGCGCGCCAGCGTCGTCTTGCCGCTCCCGGGCGGGCCGTAGAAGACGGCCGAGCCCATCCGGTCCTCCGCGATCGCCCGTGCCAGCGCCGAGCCCTCGCCGACGACGCGGTTCTGCCCCACGAAATCCTCCAGGCGTTCCGGTCGCAGGCGTGCAGCCAGCGGTGCGATCTCCGCCGCTCGCCCGGCGGCCGCGTCCGAGAAGAGGTCGCTCACGCGGTCAGTATGCTCGCCCGATGCTGCGGGACGAAGTCACGCGCCTCCTCCAGGAGCTCGTGCGCCTGGACACGGCCAACCCGCCCGGGAACGAAACCCAGGCGGCAGAGCTGCTCCGCGGATACCTGGAGGGCGCGGGCCTGACCTGCGAGCTCTACGCCCGCGAGCCGCAGCGCGCGAATCTCGTCGCGCGTCTTCCCGGGCGGGGCGAAGGGCCGAGCGTGCTGCTCCTCTGCCACACGGACACCGTCGTCGCCGACCCGGAGGAATGGTCGGTCGACCCCTGGTCGGGAGAGCTGCGCGACGGGTGCGTGTGGGGTCGCGGCGCCCTCGACATGAAGGGACACGTGGCAGCGGCCACCGTGGCGATCGCCACGCTGGCCCGCGAGGGATTCGAGCCGGCCGGCGATCTCCTCATCGCGGCAACGGCCGACGAGGAGGTCGGCGTCGACGTGGGGCTCTCCTGGCTCGTGCGCGCGCACCCCGACGCCGTCCGCGCCGACTACTGCGTCAACGAGGGCGGCGGCGACCGCGTGGTCGTCGACGGACGCCCCGTCTACCTGTGCTCGACGGCGGAGAAGATGAGCGCGCCCTTCAAGCTCCGCGTACACGGCAGGAGCGGCCATGCCTCCACGCCCGGGATCGCCGACAACGCGCTGGTGCGCGCCGCCCGGCTCATCCAGCGAGTGGCGGAGATCCGCCAGCCCCCTCGCCTGATCCCCGAGACCGAGGCGCTCTTCTCGGCCCTCGGCCGCGTCCCGGACCCGAGCGAGCTCGAGCGCACCGTCCGCAGCCTGCCGCCCGAGCTCCGCGCCACCGTCGAGCCGATCCTCGGCATCGCGATCTCGCCGACGATGATCACCGGGTCCCGGCGCACGAACGTCATCCCGGGGCTCGTCGAGGTCGTGTGCGACTGTCGCCTGCTGCCCGGCGAGACGCCCGAGGACGCCGAGCCGATCATCCGGGCGGGGCTGGGCGAGGATTCGTACGACCTCGAGTGGATCGAGGCCGTCGGAGGGACGAGGTCACCGCTCGACACGCCGCTCTGGGACGTGATCGAGTCGTTCGTCGCCGCTTCCGAGCCCGGCGCGCGCGTGGTCCCGGTGGTCTCACCCGGGTTCACGGACAGTCACTTCCTGCGCGAGGCCTTCGGCACCGTGTCGTACGGCTTCTTCCCCATGCGGACGATGAGCCCCGACCTGGCCGCGCGCCTGATCCACTCGGCCGACGAGCGCATCGAGGTGGACGACCTGGAGCTGGGAACCGAATTCCTCCTGCACGTAGCGCGAGCGCTCGGTTCACGAGGGTAGAGAAGGGGGCTCACGGGGGAAACAGGGTTTCCCCCGTGCTACGTACACTGGGAGAATGAGTGAGAAGGCCGTCCGACTCGGAGGAATGGCGCTCGCCAACGGCGTGCTCGTGCACGGGCCGCGGCACTGGGCCTGCGCCGTTCGGACCGACGAAGGCGAGCTGAAGGTCGCTTCCGGCGAAAAGCGGCTGAAGGCGGTCGACGCCGGGAGCCGCTTCACGCGTGCCCCGCTTCGGGTGGCCGAGATCTTCGCGCTCTTCCCCGAGGTGCGCCGGAAGCTTCCGGAGGCCAGCCTGCCCTTCCAGCGGCCGCGCGTCGCCGCGACGATGGTGGGAAGCATGGTTGCCGTCCAGGCGCTCCGCCGGACGCGGCTTTCACCGATCACGCAGGAGTCGCTCGGAGCGCTCCTCGCGCTCGGGCCTGCGGTCATCGCCCTTCGCGGCACGGCCTTGGCGGAGTACCACGGGGCCGAGCACATCTCCATCGGGAGCTATGAGCACGGCGAGCCGCGCACGCGCGAGCACGAGCGCTGCGGCTCGCACATGATCGGCCCGCTCCTCGTCACGACCGCCGCCGGCAGCGCGATCGCCTCCCGCGCGCCGAAGAGCATCCGGCCGCTCGCCCGTGCGGGCGCGGCGGTGGGCGCGGTAGCAGCAGCGGTCGAGGTCTTCTCCTGGATGGTCGCCAACAAGGAGCATCCGCTTGCGCGCGCGCTCGCCCGCCCGGGACACGAACTGCAGCAGCGGCTCGTCACCGCGGAGCCCTCGCCCGAGCAACTCGAGGTCGCCGAAGCCGCTCTGGCCGAGTGCCTGCGCCTAGAATCGCCCCAGAATGGCGGTGGAGACGGACCGGCGGAGGAAGCGCCTCCCACCTGAGATCTTCGACCTCCCGGTCGAGAAGATGCGGGAGGGCTACTACACCGACGTCTACTTCAACTTCGCCCGCGAGACGCTGCTCGCGGACGGGCGGCACCCGCGCGTCGTCATGCAGGTCTTCCAGAAGCAGCAGGCTGTGCTGGGCGGCATGGACGAGGCGATCGCGATCCTCAAGCTCTGCTCGCACGACTGGGACGCGCTCACCGTCCACGCGCTCTACGACGGCGACGAGATCGAGCCTTGGGAGACGGTGATGACGATCGAGGGCGACTACACGCTCTTCGCCCACCTGGAGACGTGCTACCTCGGCGTGCTCGCACGAAGGACGCTGATCTCCACGAACACGCGGCGCGTCGTCGAGGCGGCCCGCGGTAAGCCGATCCTCTTCTTCCCGGCCCGGCACGACCATCACCGCGTGCAGACCGGCGACGGCTACGCCGCACACGTCGCCGGGGCGATCGGCGTCTCGACCGAAGCCCAGGCGTCCTGGTGGGGCGGGCGCGGCATCGGCACGGTCCCGCACGCGCTCATCGCGGCCTACGGGCGCAACACGGTGCTCGCCGCCGCGAAGTTCGCCGACTGGGCGGACGAGAACGACCCGGACATCAACATCGTCGTGCTCGTGGACTTCGACAACGACTCCGTGCGCACGTCGCTCGAGGTGGCCCGCGCACTCGGCCCGAAGCTCTGGGGCGTTCGCCTCGACACGTCGCGAACGCTGGTCGATCGCTCCCTCTGGGAGGAGATGGGCGACTTCGATCCACGGGGCGTCAACGAGCGCCTCGTCCGCCAGGTGCGCGACGCGCTGGACGAGAACGGCTTCGAACGGGTGAAGATCGTCGTCTCGGGCGGCTTCGACGTCGAGCGCATCCGGGAGTTCGAGGCGAAGGGCGTCCCGGTGGACTCCTACGGCGTCGGCTCGTCCCTCATCCGCGGCGATAACGACTTCACGGCCGACATCGTCCTGACCGACGGCCACGAGTCGGCGAAGGTCGGCCGGAAGTACCGCCCGAACGACCGGCTCGAGCTCGTCCGGTAGCGCACTAAGGTCTTCGCCCGGGTCTGCCGATGCAACCCGCGGGTGGACGCTGTCGCTGACTTCATCAACGGGCTGCCGGATCTTGCCCTGACGTGGTTGCCCCTGGTCTTCCTGGGGCTGATCGTCTACCTGATCTGGAAGTCGCTCTCCCTCATGCCGCGCGTGCGGCCGACCGAGGTCGACCCCTCCTCGAAGTCCTCGGTGACCTGGGCCGACATCGCCGGCGTGGACGAGGCCGCCGCCGAGCTGCAGGAGGTCGTCGACTTCCTGCGCAACCCGCGCCACTTCTCCAAGCTCGGCGCGCGCGTTCCCAAGGGGATCCTCCTCTACGGCCCGCCCGGGACAGGCAAGACGCTGCTCGCGAAGGCCGTCGCGAACGCCTCGGGCTCGACCTTCTACTCGCAGAGCGCCTCCGCCTTCATCGAGATGTTCGCGGGCCTCGGCGCCGCCCGCATCCGCAAGCTCTTCGACCGCGCGCGCAAGAACGCGCCGGCGATCGTCTTCATCGACGAGCTCGACGCCGTCGGAACACGGCGCACCGGCTCCGGCTTCAACCGCGAGCACGACCAGACGCTCAACCAGCTCCTCGTCGAGCTCGACGGCTTCGGCCACCAGGATCAGGTCGTCATCATCGCCGCCTCGAACAGGCTCGAGGACCTCGACCCCGCGTTGCTGCGGCCGGGGCGCTTCGACCGCCAGGTGCTCGTCTCGCCCCCGGATCTCAAGGGCCGCGAGGCGATCCTCCACGTCCACATGCGGGGCAAGCCGCTCGGGGAGGACGTCGACGTCAACCAACTTGCGCGGCAGACCTCCGGCCTGACCGGCGCCGACCTGGCCAACATCTGCAACGAGGCCGCCATCTTCGCCGGGCGCGCCAATCACGAAGAGATTTCTCACGACGACTTCGAGTCCGCCCTCGAGCGCGTCGTCGCCGGCCTCCAGCAGCGGCGGGTCGTGACCGAGAAGGAGAAGCGCATCCTCGCCTACCACGAGGGCGGGCACGCGCTCATGTCCCACCTCGTCGGCGAGCCGCAGCCCGTGCAGAAGGTGACCATCGTCTCGCGTGGCCGTGCACTCGGCTACACGCTCAACACTCCGCAGGAAGACCGCTACCTCCACACGAAGGAGGAGCTGCTCGACCTGATGAAGGTCCTCCTCGCCGGCCGGGCCGCCGAGCAGATCGTCTTCGGCGCCGTCACGAACGGCGCGGCCAACGACCTCGAGCGCGTCACCGAGCTCGCCCGCTCGATGGTGTTCGACTTCGGCATGGGCGAGGAGGTCACCGCGCGCACGATGCGGGCCGACAACTACGCGCTGTCCGAGCAGACGAAGCAGCTCCGCGACCACGAGCAGGCCCGCCTCACCGACAACGCCTACGTGGAGGCAGTGAGGCTCCTGCAGAAGCATCGGCGTTCGCTCGACAAGGTCGCCGCGGCGCTGCTGGAGAAGGAGACGCTGCTTCGCGCCGAGCTCGCCGAGCTCCTTGGCGATGTTGCCTCCGAGTCGAACGCCTCGGACCGCGTCGGCACTCCGCAGGCGCTTTCGCTCTCCGACTGACACGCAAGGCCAGCCGCTAGGATCGGTCGCGTGGACGTCCGCTCCGTGCACCATGTCGCCTTCGCGGTCGAGGACCTCGAGGAGGCGGTGGAGACGTACCGATCGCTGTTCGGCGCCGAGGTGGAGCTGCGAGGGCGGCTCGAAGAGCAGGGCGTCGAGGCGGTGTACCTCCGTGTCGGCAGCGGGCGTGTCGAGCTTGTTTCCCCTCTGGGCGAAGACACCCACGTGGGGCGCTTCATCGCGCGCCGCGGCCCGGGGATGCATCACGTCGGCTTTGCCGTGGCCGACGTACGGGCGGCCGTGGACGAGCTCGCTGCGAACGGAGTCGAGGTGATCGACCGCGACCCGAGACCCGGGCTCGGCGGGCACCTGGTTTCGTTCGTCCATCCCCAGTCGCTGCACGGTGTCCTCGCGGAGGTAGTCGGTGTCTGAACCCAGCGTGCGCATCCAGGTCGCCTTCGAGGGCGGCCAGTCGGTCGGCGCGAACGTCCCGTCGGAGGTCGCCGACGCGCTTTCGGCGGCCCTGGCGGCCTCGGAGCCGGTCTTCGAGCTCGCGACCGACGACGGCACGTACGTGCTCTCGCTCGCGAAGGTCGTCTATGTACGACGTTCTGACCGAGAGACGCAGATCGGTTTCGCAGCCTCCGCGTAGCCTTTCGTGACGGAGGCTGGCAGCGGAGCTGGGGCAGCCGCCCCGGACGTAGACGTGCGGGAGCTGGTCGCGCAGGCGCAGGCCGGCGATCGCGTGGCGCTCGAGGACCTCTACCTCATGCACTTCGACCGCATCTACAGCTACCTGCAGATGACCGTCGGCAACCGCCACGACGCGGAGGACCTGACGAATCAAACCTTCGTGAAGATGCTCGAGTCGATCGAGCGCTTCGAGTGGCGTAAGGCGCCGTTCTCGGCCTGGCTCTTCCGCATCGCCCACAACCTGGCCATCGACCACTTCCGCTCGCGCCGGCGCTGGCAGCCGGAGGAGGAGCCGCCCGAGCCGCACGATGCCGACCACCGCTCGGCCGAGGACGAGGCCATGCACGCGATCGGGCACCGCAGCATGCTCGAGATGATCGAGGACCTCTCCGAGGACCAGCAGCAGGTGCTCACGCTCAAGTTCGTGTTCAACTTCTCGAACGGCGAGGCGGCGACCATCCTCGGCAAGTCGGAGGGCGCAGTGAAGTCGCTCCAGCACCGGGCGCTCGCCTCGCTCCAGCGCCAGCTGGCCGGAACCGCCTGATGTCGGTAGGGGTCGGCATCGTCGGCCTCGCGAACGCGGGGAAGACGACCCTCTTCAACGCGCTCACCGGGGCCGGTGCGACGGTCTCCGCGAAGGAGAACGTGGGCATGGCGCCCATCGCCGACGAGAGGCTCGACCGGGTGGCGGCCGTCGTCGGGCCGAAGAAGGTGACACCCGCCGCGGTGCGTGTGGTCGACGTCCCGGGAACGGGCGCCCAGCTGCTCGGGAACCTGCGGCAGCTCGACGCGCTGCTCGTCGTGCTCGACGGCTGGTCGGGCACCCGCGACCCCGAAGACGACCGGGTCACGCTCGCGCTGGAGCTCCTGCTCGCCGACCGCGAGCACGTCGAGCGCCGGCTCGAGCGCGTGGCCAAGCAGGCGAAGTCCGGCGATACCGGCCTGCGCGCCGAGGTCGCCGAGCTGGAGCGGCTCCTGGAACACCTCGACGCCGAGCGGCCGCTCTCGGACTACGACCGCGAGCTTCCGCCCGAGCTGGAGCCGCTGACGACGAAACCGATGGTCGAGATCGTCAACGGTCCCGGCGGCGTCGATCTGTCGCTGGAGCTGGAGTTGGCCGAGCTGCCCGAGAAGGAAGCTGCTGCCTTCCGCGAGGGCGGTTCGGCGCTGGAGGAGGTCGTACGGCGCCTCTTCGCGGCGCTCGACCTCGTCAGCTTCTTCACCGCCGGCGACAAGGAGACGCGAGCCTGGACTCTGCGGCGCGGCGGGACGGCGCTCGAGGCCGCGGGCACGATCCACTCGGACCTCGCCCACGGCTTCATCCGCTGCGAGGTGATCCGCTGGGACGACCTCGTCGCCGCCGGGTCGCACACCGAGGCCGCCCGGCAGGGCCTGCAGCGGCTCGAGGGCAAGACCTACGTCGTCGAGGACGGCGACGTCCTGAACGTCCGGTTCAGCCCTCCGCGGTAGGGCCCTTGCGCCAGCCTGTGACGCGGGCCGTGCGGAGGATGAGGACGATGCTGCAGCGCTCCCACGGGTCGGGCTGCATCACGCGGCATCCGTCTTCACGGGGCGCACGGCCGCGGCCGCGTCGAGCTGGTTCGCGTGGTAGAGCACGGAGGCCTCGGCAGTCCTCGCCCCGCGGGCCTCGTGATGGGCGGCGACCGCGTGCACGACCTCGGCCAGCACCTCGGGCTCCAGGCCTTCCGCCCGCTCCTCGATCAGGCGCACGCCGAGGTGCACATGGCCGAGAAGACGGCCCTCCGCGGTCGGCAGGAACAGCGGGCCCCGGTCGAGCTCGAGCGTCCGCCCCACGTCGTGGAGGAGTGCCGCCGCGAGCACGATGTCCGCTCGCAGGCGCGCATGGAGCTGCGCCGCCTCCCGGCAAAGCGAGGCGACGGCAACCGTGTGCTCCAGGAGCCCTCCGGTCCACGAGTGGTGGGTGTCGGGCGTCGCCGGGAGGACGCGAAGGCGCGCGCGGAAGTCGGTGTCGCCGACGAAGCGCCCGACGAGCGCGCGGAGGCCGGGATGGGCGATCTCGGCGGCCAGGAACTCGAAGAACCCGTCCAGCTCCTCGGGGTCGCGCCGGCCTACCGGGACGAGGGTTGCGGGATCGTCCTCGGCCGGCTCGAGCGAGCGAACCTCGAGCTGCAGCCGGTCGCGGAAGCGCTCGACGCGGCCGAGCACGCGAACGGCGTCCCCTTCGCCGAACCGTTTGTCGAGCAGCTCGACGTCGTTCCAGACCCGAGCCTCGATCTTGCCCGTCGGGTCGACGAGCTCGAGCGCCAGGTACGGGCTGCCGGAGCGTGTGCGGAGACGCTGCTTGCGGGCGACTGCGTAGAGGCCCTCGACAACTCGATCCTCGGCCAGCTCCGCGATCGACACCCTGCGATTCTAGGTCCGAGGACGGATGGTAAGCTGGCCCGCGGTGCCCCTGCTGAAGCCGTTTCGCGCCCTGCGCTACGACGTGGGGACGGCAGGGTCGCTGGACGATCTGGTCGCTCCTCCCTACGACGTCATCACGCCCGAAACGCAGGCGCGCCTCGAGGCCCGGAGCCCGTGGAATGCCGTGCGGCTCGTCCGCCCCGACGATGCCGGAGAGGCGGCGCGCGCGTTGGTGGACTGGCGGGAGCGTGGCGTGCTGGTACGGGAGGAGAGGCCCGCCGTCTGGCTGCTGGAGGAGGAGTACACGGGGCCGGACGGGGTCGGCCGCACGCGGCGGGGAATCGTCGCCCGCGCACGCCTCGACCCGTACGGCGACGGCGTCGTGCTTCCCCACGAGGGCACGTTCGCAGAGCCGAAGCGGACGCGACTCGAGCTGCTGCGCGCCACGAAGATGAAGCCCTCGCCGGTCTTCCTGCTCCACCACGGCGTCGCCCCGGCGCCCGAGGGCGAGCCGGACCTGACCGCAGAGCTGGAGGGCGTCGTGAGCCGCCTTTGGCGTATCGACGATCCGGACGCGATCGCCTCGGTCTTCGCCGGCGTCGACGAGCCGCTCCTCATCGCCGACGGCCACCACCGCTACGAGACCGCGCTCCGCTACCACGAGGAGCAGGGGACCGAGGAGACGGGCCACGTCCTCGCCGTGCTCGTCGGGAAGGACGATGCGGGGCTCGAGATCTTCCCCACCCACCGGGTGACCGCAGGCCCAGTCCCCAAGCTCGACGGGGGGCTCCGGCAGACGCCGTTCGTCGGCCCCGGCGAAGCGGCCTCCGCGCTCGCCGAGATCCCGCGCGATCGGGCCGCCTTCGTGCTGGTGCGGCCGGACGGCACTTCCCTCGTGGAGGCCCCGCCAGGTCATGTGCTCGACACCGCGCTGGTCGACGAGCTCCGGCTCGAGGCGGTCGTCTACACCCCGAGCGCGGACGAGGCCGAGCGGGCGGTGACGAGCGGCGAGGCAACGGCAGCGTTCCTCGTTCGCGCGCCCACGGTCGAGCAGGTCGAGGAGTTCGCGCGCGCCGGAACGCGCATGCCGCCGAAGAGCACGTACTTCTATCCCAAGCTCACCAGCGGGCTTCTCTTCTCGCCCTTCGACGAATGACGGTCGCTCGCCTCCGGCTCGCTCCCGTGGGGGAAACCATGTTTCCCCCACGTGCCCCCTTCTTTGATGCAGTGAAGGAACCTCCCGGTTCCCTCACACACCCTCCCCACGGTCACAGGGCTAGCGCCCAGTGACCGTCGACTGGCTCCAAGTCTGCCGCGACGCCGCGGTCGCCGTCGCGGGCGTGCTCGAGGAGATGCCCACTCGGCTCGAGCGCGAGCCGCGCGTCGGCGACGGCGAGGGCGGGGACGAGACGACGGCGATCGACGCTGCCGCCGAGGAGGCCGTCGTGCGCCGGCTCGAGGAAGTCGAGACCGGGTTCACGCTCGTGTCCGAGGAGCTGGGCGAGCGCGTCTTCGGCGACAGCGGCGATGGCCTGCGGATCGTGTGCGACCCGATCGACGGGAGCATGAACGCGAAGCGCGGCATCCCGTTCTTCTCGCTTTCGCTTGCGGTCGCCTCCGGCCCACGGATGGAGGACGTCGAGCTGGGCTTCGTCCACGACCTCGGCACGGGCGAGGAATGGGTCGCCCGCAAGGGCGAGGGCGCGTTCCTGAACGGCGAGCCGCTCACCGGGCCGGGGCCGAAGGAGCGGATCGAGATCCTGAGCTTCGAGGCGACGCGCACCGACCTCGTCGCCGAGCACGTGGCCGAGATGGTGGGCCTGGCCTATCGCACGCGCATCATGGGCTCCCTCGCCCTGACGCTCTGCCACCTCGCCGCGGGCCGCGTCGACGCCGTCGTCTCCCTGAAGCCGGCGCGGAGCGTCGATATCGCGGCGGCTCAGCTCCTCGTGCGCGAGCGCGGCCTCGCGATCGACCTTCCCGACGACCCGCCGTTCGGCGCGGCGCCGCTCGACCTCGCCGGCCGCTCACGGGTCGTCGCGGCCTCGACGACGGAGCTCTGCGCCGAGCTCCACGCCCGGCTGCTCAAGTAACAAAGTGTTACTTGAGCCTTTCGCGGTGCCTGTCAGCTCCCGCCCGCCGGCCGACGCGAGGCTCGCAGGCGACGGCGTCGCTGAAGTTGAACGCGGCTGCGCAGGCCGTGGGGTCGGCGGGAGTGTCGGCGTCGGCATCCGAGCTGCCTCTCGGGATCAAGGTGACGACGGCCAAGGTCATCGCGGCCAGGACTACAGCCAGCACGAGCGCGTGCCTTCGGCGTAGACCGAAAGTCACACTGACTTCGACGTCAGCCGGCGCTCGAGGTTCGCGCGCACGGCGGGCCACTCGTCGTCGGTGATCGCGTAGTACGCCGAGTCGCGGCGCTCGCCATCGCGGACGAGCATGTGCTTCAGGAAGACGCCCTCGAAGCGGGCCGGCAGGGCTTCGAGCGCCGCGCGCGAGCGCTCGTTGTCGGCGTCCGTCTTGAACTCGACGCGCAGGCAGCCCAGATCGTCGAAGGCGTGGGCGAGCAGCAGGCGCTTGGCGTCCACGTTCACGCCCGTTCCCCAGACGCGCGGTGAATGCCACGTCCAGCCGATCTCGAGGCCGCGGTGCTCCGGGCGGAGCGTCATGTACCTCGAGCTGCCGACCGGCTCGCCGCTCTCGCGCAGGATGATCGCGAACGGCGCCTCGATCCCCGCCGCCGCGTTCGCAAGCGTCGACTCGAACCATTCGTCGAAGACGTCGGCCTGATGGCCGTGGACGGTCATGAGCGCCCAGATCGCCGGATCGGCGGCTGCCTCGCGAAGCCCGTCGGCGTGCTCGGGTGCGAGCGGCTCGAGGACGACGAGCTTTCCCTCCAGGCGCTGGGCCAGACCCTCCCACACGCCCGACATTCTCGCCTACGCGTCGAGGATGAAGACGGGCGTGCCCTCGGGGACACGCTCGAAGAGCCACTCCGCCTCCGAGACGAGCATGCGGATGCAGCCGTGCGACGCCGAGTAGCCGATGGAGGCGGAGTCCGGTGTGCCGTGGATCCCGATCAGCGGCTCGGAGAGGCCCATCCAGCGCGTTCCGAGCGGGTTGCCCGGCCCCGGCGGGACGGGCTCTGCGCCTGCGGCCCAGTCGGAGTCCGGCGGATACCACCAGGGGTTCTCCTGCTTGTCGACGATCTTGAAGCTGCCGAGGGGCGTCGGGTAGGCGGCCTGGCCGGTGGCGACGCCGAACCGCTTCCGCAGCTTCATGCCGCCCTTGCCCGGCCCGCGGTAGAGGAACAGGCGGTTCGAGGCGCGGCGGATGACGATCGCCGGGCCGACCTCGTTCTGAGAGACGCGGGGCCTGGTGACCCGTACCTGGAGCTCGAGCGGGCCGCGGTCGTGGGAGCGGAGGTCGCTGAGGATCGCAGTCCTGGTCGCCCAGCGGGAGAGATCGCGCCCGACCTGGGAGCGGGTCACGCGCGGCCGCAGGCCGCGAATCACGATCTTCGCGTTGCGAACCTTGCGGTCGAAGCGCTTGGCGAACCGCTTCGTCCACCGGTCGAGGCGGCGCTCGTTCACGGTCACGCCGAGCGCGACCGCTGTGCCTTCCGGCGCGGCCAGCGCGGCGCGCACCGCGCCGTCGACCTGGAAGTCGGCGCCCAGGCTCTCCGGTGCGAAGCGCCAGGACTGGGTCTCGTGCGTGAGCGTCAGCGGCTCGGAGGTCATCCTGCTGACGGCCCGCTCGGCCTGTGCGGCGGTGAGGCCCGAGACGTCGACTCCGCCGATGCTCACGTCCTGCGCGACGACCTTCTGCTCCGGCTCGCCGGCGGCCTGCTGCGCCCGGGCGCCGGCCTCGACGCCGATCAGGATCATGGCGAGGAACGCGACGAAGGTCAGGACGCGCGCGCCCCGGCGTGAGGTGCGATATCGGCGGTAGGTCACGAGCGGCGCTCCAGGGACTCGGCGACGCGGATCAGCTCCTCACGGCTGAGGTCGCCGGCGACCGTGACGACGAGGTCGTCCGTGAGCGCCCAGAGGTGAGGGATGTTCCGCGGGACGACCAGGACATTCGCTTCGACGCCGGACAGCGCTCCCCTGCTCAGGACGACCTGTTCGGGGCGGTCGACGATGCCTTCGCCGGTCGCGAGCGGATCCGCCCATTCCTGCGAGTAGCCGGGCACGTTCTTGAGCCGCGTGGTGACGACGATCTGGTCGAAGCCGCGGCGGAACGAGAGGGAGACGACGTCGGTGGACGGCGGGTTGCCGGCCTCGGCGCCCGTGACCCCGACCTGACCCGGGCCGGCCGCCACCTCGGCGAGCTCGTAGCCCTCGGGCAGCCAGTCGGGGACGATGGGTGCGTAGCCGACGACCCTCTGGACGCCGTCGAGGCTCGTCCGGCGGAAGCCGTCGTTGCTCCGCGAGACCTCGACGCCGGGTGGGAAGCGAAGCGCGAGCGCGCCTGGCTCGAGGCCCTCGTCGACGGTCAAGTCCTCGACGCGGAGCTCGTCGAGCGTGCGCCCGTCCTTCCGCTCGACGACCTTCACGGGCAGTCCCGTCTCCTGGTCGACCCAGAGCGAGAGCTCGTCACCCGAGAACTCCGGGACGATCTTGTTGACCTGAACCGGAACGTCCAGTCGCCACGCCGGCCGGCCTTCGTACTCCGTCTCGACGACGGTCGCGCCGTCCGCCGCCAGGAAGGCGCGCACGAGGGCGCCGAAGTCCTTCATGAGGATCGACTCGGCCGGGTACGAGTCCGGCGGGCCCGGTGCGATGCCGCGCCGCACCATGGCGAAGAGGTCGTCGGTCCCCAGGCTCTCGCTCGTGTTGAGCGTCCGCTGGACCCCGCGGCGCGCGTTGTACGAGAGGTTCTCTTCGTGGCTCAGCCCGGTCAGCCGGAAGTCGCCGCGGTCGGTGAGGAGGAAGCTCCACCGGCGGGAATCCCAGCCGTAGGCGTTCTCGTAGCTGCGGCCCCGGGCGAAGAGCTCCCCGCTCAACGTCTCCAGGTCGGCGAGCGCGGTCCGCATCCGCGCCTGGATCTCGGCTGCGCTGGCCGTTTGCACGCTCGGCCCAGGGCCCTCGGTCGACCGCACGAGGTCGATCGTCACCACGGCGACGGCCGCCATCGCCGCGACGGCGGCGGCCCGGAGCGCCCAGCGCCTGGTCGTATGGGGCTTGCGAACCGGGGGCCGCTCGGCGACCTCGGCGGCGAGGAGACGCTCCAGCTCGGCGTGGAACGAGGGCCGGTGCTCGGGAGCTTCGAGCTCGCGGAGGGCGGCGCCGAGGAGGTCGTCGCGCACCGTCTTCACGCCGTTCCTCCCAGTGCGACCCGGAGGGAAGCCCGGGCCCGGTTCAGCCGGGAGGCGACGGTGCCCTCGGGGACGCCGAGCACCTGGGCGGCATCGCGGTAGTCGAACCCCTGGGCGTCGACGAGCAGCACGGCCGCGCGCTCCTGCTCGGGAAGCGCCGCGAGGGCGCGAGAGAGGTCCCCGCGCCCTGCAGCGACATCGGCCGGATCGGCCCAGCCGCCCGGCTGATCGAGGTTCTCGTCGAGCGGCTCGGCGGCCGTGCGCCGCATCTTCCGCAGCTCGTCGAGGCAGGTGTTGTAGACGATCCGGTAGAGCCAGGTCCCGACCTTCGCGCGGCGCTGGAAGCGCGGGAGCGCGCGGAAGGCCTTCACGTAGGCCTCCTGGAGGGCGTCGTCCATCCGGTCCCGGTCCCCGAGGAGCCGGTAGGCGAGGGCGCGCAGCCCTGGGTCATAGTGTCTGATCACGGCAGCGAACGCCTCCTGATCTCCCCGCCGCGCCCGTTCGAGAACGGCGGGACGGATGTCCGCGGCCGGCTCGGGCGCGGTCGCGATGTCCATCAGGGATTCAGACGTTTGAGCGGGCAGGTTTCTTCACGCCCCGGGAACGAGCCGGACCGGGATCCGGACCTCGTGCGGGGGCCTGCCGACCCCTGCCGCGTCGTCGTCGTGCACGACGATCGTGCCGTCCTGCGCGTGATCGACCTCGTAGGGCACGGAGACCCTGTACGTCCCGCGGCATCCGGTCCCGCAGGTCGCGGTCGTGAACGTCTCGGCGATGACCTCGTCGTTCTCGTCGAGGATCTTCACGGACACGTTCGCCTCGAAGACGTTGGCGCTCCCGCTGATGAGCACGGGGCTGCCCACCTCCTGGCCGAGCGCGGGGCTCGTGACCAGGATCGTCGGAAGGAGGTCGGCGTAGTCGCCCCGAGTCAGCGGGTGGTCGATGATGATCCCCTCGCCGCCGAGGATGTCGATCGGCTCGCCGTCGAGGCTGAAGACGACGCCCTTGACCGTCGGGAACTGCGTGATCGTGTAGACGACCTGGGCCAGGCGCATCTGCATGGACGCGCTTCCACCGCCCGACTCGAACTCGGACGTCAGGTCGACGCGCGCGATCCCGTCGGCGATCTTCAGGCCGAGGAGCTGCGTCCCGTCGGGAACGGCGGTGATGAGGCCGTAATCCTGCTCGAACGAGTCCGGGCCTTCGAGCAGGGCCTCGAGCGCGGCCGTGCCGACGCGCGGCGTCTGCTCCTGCGTCCGGTAGCTGACGAAGAGGCCCTCGGCGTCGTCGGCGAACCACACCTGGTACGTGACGGAGCCGCCGCTCGGCTCGGTGTCGGTCGGCTCCTCCTCGGTTGTCGTCGTGGAGGTCTCGACCTCTTCGGTCGTGCCGGTCGTGTCCTCGAGAGACGGGATCGGGCCGGCTGACGTAGCGTCGTCGTTCGAGCCGCAGCTCGCGACCGCGAAGCCCAGGGTGGCGGCGAGCACGATGGCGGGGGGAAGCAGCAGAGCCTTCATCGTTGTCTCCTTCGAGGGAACGCTTCAGCTCAAGCGTGCTCGTCGCCCGCAACGCCGCCCTCACCGTCGTGTAACGGTTTCGTAACAGCGAAGCGGAGCGTGAAGCGCGTGCCGACGCCGGGCTCGCTCCAGACGTCGATCTCGCCGTCCAGGAGGCGTGCGTTCTCGAGCGCGATCGCGAGCCCGAGACCGGTGCCGCGGCCGGCGCGGGAGCGGTCGGCCTTGAAGAAGCGGTCGAAGAGGTGCGGGAGGTCCTCGCGTGCGATTCCGGCGCCGCGGTCGGAGACCTCGACGAACGGGCCGATCCCGTCCCGCGCCACGCGGACCGAAACGTCACGGCCGCCGTGCTCGAGGGCGTTTCCGATCAGGTTGGCGACGATGCGCTCGAGGCGTCGGGGATCGCTCGTGATCACGACCTCCTCGGTCTCGAGCCGCAGGCGCTCGCGCCAGCCGCGAGCGCTCACCGCGGAGGTGACGAGCGAGGCGAGGTCGACCTGCTCCGGCCGCACGGGCTGCGTGCCCGCATCGAGCCGGGAGATCTCCATCAGGTCCTCGACGAGGTCGCGCAGGCGGCTGACGTCGGCGACGAGCAGCTCGGCCGGCCGCTGCGCCTCCGGCGGCATGCGCTCGATGTGCTCGGCCAGGAGGGACGCCTCGTTGACGACCGCCGTGAGCGGGGTGCGCAGCTCGTGCGCGACGTCGGCCGTGAAGCGCCGCTCGCGGGCCTGTGCCTCCGAGAGCTCGTTGATCTTCGCCTCGAGCGCGTCGGCCATCTCGTTGAACGACGTCGCCCAGGCGCCGAACTCGTCCTCGCGCTCGACCGGGAGCCGCGTGTCGAGGAGGCCCTCCGCCAGCGACCGCGCGGCGGTGCTCGCCCGCGCGACCGGGGCCAGCATGCGCCGGGCGAGCAGCAGCCCGGCGAGCGCGGCGAAGACGATCACCACCCCGAGCCCGGCGAGCAGGATCGTGCGCAGCTCGGCCAGCTCGTCCCAGAGCTCCTCCTCGGAGAAGAAGAAGTACGCCTGGTCCTCGGTGCCGGGGACCTGCCCTCCGGTGACGAGGTAGCGCGTGTCGGCGACCTCCGTGCGCTCGTAGGCGAGCTGGCCGTCGGCGACGAGCGCTTCGAGGTCGTCGGGGACCTGCTCCTCGCCCAACGAGAGGCTCGACGGGAAGCTGCGATCATTCACGAGCAGGACGGTGTCGAACCCACCACGACGCTCGTAGGCTTCGAGCAGCTCGTCCGACCCACCGGCCGGGAGGGTCTCGGCGGCGAGGAGGAGGTTGAAGCGCGTCTGCTCCAGGGCGTCCTCGACCGATTCGTCGAGCCGCGCGTCGCGGACGAGGAAGAAGGAGCCGGCCGCCAGGGCCGCCGCGGCGATCCCGGCCGTGAGGGCGAAGGCGAGTGCGAGTCGGCGCCGCAGGCGTCCGGGATGGTGGACGCGCGGGAGCTCCGTCACGTTCGTTCGAAGCGGTAGCCGACCCCGCGCACGGTCGAGATGAGCGTTGGGTTCCGCGGGTCGTCCTCGACCTTGCCGCGCAGGCGCTGGACGGCCACGTCGACGAGCCGCGAGTCGCCGAGGTACTCGTAGTTCCAGACGCGCTCGAGCAGGAGCTCGCGCGTGAAGACCTGCCCGGGCCGTCGCGCAAGCTCGAGCAGGAGGCGGAACTCGGTGGCGGTCAGCTCGAGGTCCTCCCCCGCCTTGGTCGCCCGGAAGGCGCCGGGATCGATCTCCAGGTCGCCGACGACGATGCGCGGCTCGGCGGCCTCCCCGGAGGAGGCCCGGCGCAGGGCTGCGCGCACGCGGGCGACGAGCTCGGGCATCTCGAACGGCTTGGTCACGTAGTCGTCGGCGCCCAGCTCCAGGCCCACGACGACGTCGACTGTGTCGCTCCGCGCGGAGAGCATGACGATCGGGACCCGGCTCGTGCGCCGGATCTCCCGGCAGACGTCGTAGCCGTCCACCTCCGGGAGCATGAGGTCGAGGACGACGAGGTCGAACGGCTCCTGCCGGAAGTGGAGCAGCGCCTCGCGCCCGTCGGGCGCGGCCGTCACGCGGAAGCCTGCGCCGGTGAGCCCGAGCGAGGTCGTCTCGCGGATCGACGGGTCGTCCTCGACGAGCAGGAGATGTGCATCCATCAGGGCTGTGAGTCTGGCAGCAGAGGATGCTGGACGTGGGGCGGGACGTTGGTAGCCTTGGTCCCATGGCGGCGACACAAGAGGAGATCCTCGGCGCGCTCGAGCAGGTGATCGACCCCGAGCTCGGGCGGTCGGTCATCGAGCTCGACATGGTGCGCGACGTCGCGATCGAAGGCGGTCGCGTCGGGCTGACGATCGCCCTCACGGTCGCCGGCTGCCCGCTGCGGGCGAGCTTCCAGGAGCAGGTCGACCGCGCGCTGCTGCCGCTCGACGGCGTGAACGAGGTCGCCCTCACCTTCGACGTCATGACCGCCGACGAGAAGGCTGCGCTGACGACGCGCCTCCGCGGCGGAGTCTCCGAGCGCACGCCGGGGATCTCGGTCGACGCGCGCACCCGCGTGCTCGCGGTGGCGAGCGGGAAGGGCGGCGTGGGCAAGTCCTCGCTGGCCGCGAACCTCGCGGCGGCGTACTCGACGATGGGCCACAAGACGGGCGTCCTCGACGCCGACGTCTACGGCTACTCGATCCCGCACATGCTCGGCGTCCACCAGCGACCCGTGGCGGTCGACGACGGCGAGCGGGCGATGATCGTCCCGCCGGTGCGCGGCGACCTCAAGGTGATGTCGATCGGCTTCTTCCTCGACGAGAACACGCCTGTGATGTGGCGCGGCCCGATGCTCCACCGCGCCCTCGAGCAGTTCCTCTCGGACGTGCACTGGGGAGAGCTGGACACGCTCGTGGTCGACATGCCGCCCGGCACCGGCGACGTGGCCATCTCGCTCGGGCAGCTGCTCCCGCGCGCGGAAGCGCTCGTCGTGACGACGCCGCACCGCGCCTCCCAGCAGGTGGCCGTCCGCGCGGCGCAGATGGCGCGCAAGACGAACATGCGGCTGCTGGGCGTCGCCGAGAACATGTCCTACCTGACGCGCGAGGACGGGTCGCGCGAGGAGCTCTTCGGCTCGGGCGGCGGCGACGCGCTGGCGGCCGAGGTCGAGGCGCCGCTCCTCGGCCGCATTCCCTTCGACCCGCGGCTCGGCGCACTTGCCGACCAGGGCGAGCCGATCGTCCTCGCCGATCCCGAGGCGGAGGTCTCGCGGGCGATCTTCGCCCTCGCCGAGGCCGTTGCCGACACGAGGCGCGAGCAGGGCGTCGGCATCGTCAAGCCTCTCCCGCTCGTCCACAGCTGAGCACCGAGGACGTCCACGGCCGCCTGCGGGCGCTCGGTTTCGATGAGCGCGAGGCAGGCGTCCTCGCCGACCACTTTCTCGACGCCGAGGAGCGCGGCCGGACCGGACACGGCCTCACGCGGCTCGACTGGCTGGCGACGCTGCCCGACCTCGACCCGGCGGCACGGCCCGCGCGGGTCGTCGCCGACGAGGGCTACGAGCGCTGGGAGGGCCGGGGCGCGCTCGGCTACCTGACGCTGGCCGCGATCGTCGACTCCCAGCTGGCTGCGCCGCCGGAGCGCGCCCGCGTCGTCGTCGCCCAGGAGTGTTTCCCCACGGGCGTGCTCGGCTACTGGGCCCGGAAGCTCGCCGACGGCGGGCTCGTGGCAGCGCTCACGGCCACGTCGCCGCCCCGCCTCCCCCATCCCGACGGCGGCCCGCCGCTCACCGGCACGAACGCGCTCACGATCGCGATCCCGAGCTCGGACGGCGCCCACGTCGTCGCCGACCTCTCCATGGGGAAGGTCACGTACGGCGACGTGATCGCAGGCAAGGCCGCTCCAGAGGAGCTCGTGCCCTTCGGGGGCGAGCAGGCGCACAAGGCTTTCGCGCTCGCCGTCGGGCTCCAGCTGCTCGTCGACGCCCTGGCAGGCGAGGGCTACGGCGCGGTGCTCCTCGTCGCGCGACCCGAGGCCGACCCCGTGCCGGCGTTTCGCGAGCGCGCCGGCGGCGTACGACTTCCCGGCGACCGCCTCTAGCCGTACGTGATCTTGCGCAGGTCGAGGTCGCGGAGCCCGCGTTGCTGCGCGGGTACGAGCACGCACGCCACCTCGGGACGTGCAAGCGCACGGGTGACCGACTCGGCGTCCGAGGCTCGTACGACGACGGGCGTCCCGCTGGCGTGCGCCTCGCGGAGGCGCTTCTCGTCGCTCACGTCGTCGAGGACGAGCGCCTCCTCGAGCGGGATCTCGTCCTCGCCCTCCACCGCGATCTCGGGCACCTGGCGGCCCGTGGCCCCGAACCAGCGCTCCCGCATCAGACGGTGACGGTCCCGCCGGGCTCCGGGGCGAGGATCTCGCAGTCGGTGGTCAGGCGCTCGCGAAGCTCTTCGGGCGTCCCGGCCAGGAGAGGGAACGTCCCGTAGTGGCACGGGATGCAGCGGTCGACGCCGAGGAATTCGAGCGCGACGGCCGCCTCGCGCGGATCCATCGTGAAGTGGCCGCCGATCGGCAGGATCGCGACGTCGGGCGCGTAGAGGCGCGCGATCAGCTGCATGTCGCCGAAGACGCACGTGTCGCCGGCGAAGTACAGCTTCGTCCCGTTCTCGACCTCGATCACGAGGCCCGCCGCCTCGCCGAGGGCCACGATGCCCCCATCGTGGAAGATGCTGCTCGAGTGCCGGGCGTCGACGAGCGTGACCTTGACGCCGGCGGCCTCGAGCGTCCCGCCCTTGTTGCCCGCCTGCGCGTCGTCCTCGGGGAGGCCTCGGATCGCGAGCCAGTCGCGAACCTCGACGAGCGCGATCACCGGGCACTCGAAGCGCTGTGCCAGCTCGAAGGTGTCGCCGAGATGGTCGCCGTGCCCGTGCGTGAGGGCGATCAGGTCGATGCGCTCCGGCGATTTCTCGCTCTCGGGGCACTTCGGGTTGCCGCTCAGCCAGGGGTCGATGTAGACGCGCTTGCCCCCGGGTGTGTCGACCCGGAAAGCCGAATGTCCGAGCCACGTAACCGCAGTGTCTGCCATGTTCTGAGCCTCCCTCGATAGCTTCGGCCAGCGTAACGAAGGAGAGCGGGCGCGGGCGTCGAAGGAGAGCCTCCATGAGGGAGATGCGCAGCGGCGCCGGGGCGATGGCCGTCGAGCTCGCCGGAGCTCTCCTCCTCGCCACCGCCGTCTCCGACGCGCTCGGCCACGCCGGCGTCTCGTTCTACCTGCTCGTCCTGGCCGTTCCGGTCACTGCGATCGCCGGCCTCGTCTGCTTCGGTGAGGTCGTGGACGCCGTGGACGGCGGCAGCGGCGACGCGCTCGGGCGCCTTCAGGCCGTTCTGGCGTGCGTCCTCGTGGTCACGATCGTCGGCGGCGCGGCGATCCGTGCGCCCGCCGTGTCCGAGGACGTGGTTCCCACGGCTGCCGGCGCGACGCTAGCGGTCGCGTTCGGCGTGCTCATCCTCCAGGCCCTGGTCGCGCTCGTCCCGGTCCGCAGTCAGCGCGCGTAGCACGAAGGCCTGCACCGGCCGCTCCTTGCCCTTGACGGGCAGCTCGCCGAGGTCGTCCACCACGATGTCCTCGTCGAGCGCGCTCCGCGTTCGGCCCGAGATCACCACCTCGCCCGAGCGGGCCTGGCCCTCGAGGCGCGACGCGGTGTTCACGACGTCGCCCGTCGGCGAGAAGTAGCGCGCTCCGGGCGCCTTCACGAGGCCGATGTGCGCCTCTCCCTGAGTTGATCCCGACGCGGAAGCGCGGCCAGTCGGGATGGCGGTCGGCGAGCGCTGCCGTCACTTCCTGCAGGCGGAGCGCGGCCTGTGCCGCCCGCTGCTCGTGGCCCGGGTTCCGGAACACCGCGAAGACCTGGTCGCCGACGGTCTGGACGAGCTCGCCGGCCTCTGCCTCGACGACCGGTGCGATCGTGACGAAGTAGTCGTTCATCATCGCCCGCACGACGTCGGGCGTCGAGCGCTCCGCGAACGCGGTGTATCCCTGGAGGTCGGCGAAGAGGATGCTCACGTCCTCGCGGTGGCCGAGTGTCCGCTCCTCGTAGAGGTCGGCGAAGATCTCGGCGGGGCCCTCTCGCTTCCACTCGGCCCAGACGTTGCGCGCGACGAGGGCGAAGGCGAGCAGCATGAGCAGGTGCCATTCCCACCAGCTGACGTGCCAGTTGCGCGAGATGGCCACGGCGAGCATCGCCTCCGCCAGCAGGATCCAGCCGGCGACCACCGCCAGCGCGACGGGAGCGCGCTGGACGGTGCACAGGCGCCCGTACCGGTAGGCGGCGTAGCCGTAGAAGACGACGCCGAGGACCCAGAGGGCGAGCAGAGGATCGCGCGCCGACTCGGGCGTGATCGGGTCCTCGAGCGGCGGCAGCGTGCCGAGGGAGAGGACGGCCCACAGGATCAGGGCGGCGACCACCGAGCCGACCAGGAGCGCGCGACGGCGGACGATCGCCGCGCCGGCCTCGGGCTTGAGCGGAAGCGCTGCGGCGGCGGCGAACATCGAGCCCACGAAGAGGCCGACCGCGGAGGCGATCTGGAAGCCGGCGTTCTTGCCCTCGAGCAGCTGGCCCGGCGTCGCGAGCGCGTGCAGGGCGAGGAAGCCCGAGCTGGAGAGGAACGCGAGCGAGACCAGGAGGACGCGGGCGTCTCCGCGCCGGCCGGCCGCCTCGGCCATGAGGAGGCCGAGCAGGAAGCTGAGCAGGGCCGCGACGAGGACGAGCCAGAAGTGCGCAGGCTGATGCTCCCACGTGAGGTCGAGGCTGGGCACGCCGAGGAGGAGGAAGAGCCCTGCGAGCGGGACGGCGAGCACCGCGAGGGAGGGAAGCAGGCGTCTCACAGCGCTGCGCGGAGCTCGGCCTCGTGCTCGGGCCCGCGAAAGTCGTTCAGGTGGTGCGGCGGCAGGAGCAGCTCGCGCACGTTTCCCTCGGAGGAGACGTAGACCGCCGGGTAGACCTCGCCTGCGGCGTCCATCTCCACCGTGACCGCGGCGGCCCCGTCACCGGGATCGTCGAGCCAGGCCGCCAGCGGGACGATCTCCGTGTCGCCGTTGCGGTACACGGCGCGGGCGAGATAGGCCTTCTGCGCCCAGAGCTCGGGCGCCTTCGTCGCCTCCTCCAGCAGGTAGGGCGCGAGCTCGGGCGCCTCCGACCGTCGGGCAGGCCGGCTTGGGCCCGAGGTGCGTGGCCACCAGATGACGTGCCATCACGCGTGCGTTGTAGCGGAAGCCGTGCACGGCCGCGGATGCCGCCCCGACGCCGTGCTTGCGCAGGCCGGGCGCTCCCTGCGTCGCGTTGCCCGCGAAGTAGATGCCCGATCCCGGCGAGCTCTCGTAGAACGGCGTCATCGCGGGAATCCGGCCCTGGGAGACGGTGCGCACGCCGAGCTCCTCCAGGTCGAGCAGCGGCGTCGAGAACCCGGTCGCTGCGATGACGTCGTCGACCTCGAGCTCGATCGGGCCGGGGCGGGTCGTGCCCTGGCCGAAGACGCGCCAGCCCTCCCCGGAGCGCTCGATGCGGTCGACGGCGAGGTCGAGAGCGAACGTGCCTCCGCCCAGCGCGTGGTCCTCGAAGGGCTGGAGGTAGCGGACGCGCACGGTCGCCTGCGCGAGCACGCTCGTCTGCACGGGCCTGGGCGAGCCGAGGATGACCTGCCGCGCCCAGGGCAGGATCCCGTCGGCGATCTCGAACGCGGAGTTGCGCTTCCCGATCACGAACACGCGGCGGTCGCGATACTCCTCGGGCCGGCGGGTGTCGACGTAGTGAGGCACGTCCTCGATGCCGGGGATGGGCGAGAACCAGGCCGTCGTCACGCCGAGCGCGAAGACCGCGGCACGGCACGTGTACTCGCCGTCCGAGGTCGTGAGGACGAGGCGTCCGTCGTCGGCGCGCCGGGTCGACTCCCAGGTGCAGCCGTAGCGCACGGTGACGGGCACCTGCTCCGCGAAGGCGGCGATCCCGGCCTCCATCTCTTGCTGGGACGGGACGATGTACGAGCGGTCCATGAGCGGCGGCACGAGCGCCTGGTGCTCGGGCTCGTCCGCGACCAGGCTGTTGTGGTCGTACCACTCGTACGCGCGGGTGCCCGGCTCGGCCGGGGCGTCTGGCTTCGACCAGGAGAGCAGGCGTTGGAAGATCGGGAACTCGCGGAACATGCCGCCCGGCGCGTCGTCGCGGGAGAGCGTCGCGCACTCGACTCCCAGCCGTGAGAGGCAGTAGCTCGCCTGCAGGCCCCCGGGGCCGCTTCCGACCACGACGACGGGGTAGTCCCCCGGCGGAAAGGGCCGTTCGTCCTCTGTCTGCGCCACTAGTTGAGGACGTCTCGGAGCCGCCGCGTCACGGTCTGGAGCATCCGGTAGGTGACGTGCGGGTATTTCATGAGAAACGTCTCGAGCTGAGGGCCGGGGATCTCGAGCGCGTGGAGCTCCGAGCGGGCGATCACGTCGGCGGTCGGCTTGCAGTCGAGCAGTGTCGAGACCTCGCCGAAGAAGTCTCCGCGCCGCAGGCGCCTCGGCTCGTCGTCGCCGGCGATCTCGACGGCGGCCTCGCCGTCCAGGATGACGTAGAACCCGCTCCCGGAGAGGCCGCGGCGCAGTACGCGCTCGCCCTCGCCGAAGCGCCGCTCCAGATCGGGGTCGGCGATTGCCTCCAGGTCGGCGTCGCGCAGGTCGGAAAAGAGTGCGAGTCCCGAGAGGCTGCGGACGAGCTCGTCGCGTTCACTCATGGGTTCGAGGCTACAGCTCCAGGTCTCGTGCGGCGAAGAAGATCGCCTCGGAGAAGGTCGGGAAGGGCTGGATCGTATCCCGCAGCACGTCCACCGGCACCTCGGCGCGGATCGCGAGTGTGAGCTGGCCGATCCACTCGCCGGACTCGGGCCCGACGGCTGCGGCGCCGACGAGCACGCCGCGCTCGGCGTCGGCGAAGAGCTTCAGCAGCCCTGGCTGCTTCGGGCGCTGGAAGGTCCCCGTGCGCGAGACGGACTCGAGCGGCCAGGAGGACGACACGGCGCCCTCGCCGCTCGTGTCGCCGGCGACCGCGACCTGGGGGTCGGTGAACACGGCGGCCGGAATCGCGCGGTAGTCCGCGCGCCTCTCCCTGCCCGCGACGTTCGCGGCCGCGATCCGGCCCTGGTACTTGCCCACGTGCGTGAAGAGGGCGACGCCTGTGACGTCACCCGCGGCCCAGACGTTCTCCCCGGCGGCGAGGCGGTCGTCCACCGCGATGCCCTTCCGCTCGAACGTGAGGTCGAGGTTCTCGAGCCCGAAGCCGTCGACGTTCGGCCTGCGGCCGGTGGCGATGAGGAGGCGCTCCGCCTCCACCGCCTCGCCTCCGTCGAGCTCCAGGCGGAAGGGCGCGTCGCCGCCTCCCTCGACGCGGGTCGCCTTCGCCTCGAAGCGGATCTCCACGCCCTCCTCCTGCAGCCGGTCCGCGAGGATGCCGGTGACCTCTGCGTCGATCCGTGGGAGCAGGCGGCGGCCGCCCTGCACGAGGGTCACCTTCGCTCCGAGTCGCGTGTAGAGCTGGGACAGCTCGCAGCCGACGGCGCCGCCGCCCACGACGACGAGGCTCTCGGGGACCGCGCTCGCGCTCGTCGCGTCGCGGCTCGTCCAGTGCGGGACGGAGTCGAGGCCCTCGATCGGCGGGATGACCGGCACCGAGCCCGTGGCGACGAGGAGCGCGTCGTACGGCAGCTCCTCCTCTCCGACGACGACCAGGCCAGGCTCTCTGACCGCGCCGCGCCCGCGGACGAGCCTTGCGCCCTGCTTCTCGACCCACTCGGCCTGGCTCGTGTCGTCCTTCCCGGCCATGAAGTCGCGCCAGCCGAAGAGGGCGGCGAGGTCGACCTCCGTGACGGCCTTGTCCGCCCCCGGGGCGAGGCGCGCGCGGTGCACGACCTCGAGCGGGCGCAGCAGCGTCTTCGACGGGATGCAGGCCCAGTAGGAGCACTCGCCGCCGACGAGCTCGTTCTCGACGACGGTGATCTCGGTCTCCGGCTCGAGCTTGGCCAGCGCCGCGAGGAACGCCTCGCCCGTCGAGCCCGCGCCCAGGACGACGACGCGCCTGGGCACTAGCGCACCGGGAAGGACAGGGAGGCGACCGCGTCGCTCGCGATGTCGAGCAGCGGGTCGGCCGCGACGAAGCTTCCGACTGCGACGAGGACACAGGCGCCGACGGCGGTGACGAGCAGCCGGTCGGACGGGGGTGAGCCACCCGCCGCGGCGACGGTCAGCTCACGGGGCTGCATGAACATCGCGCGGATGACGCCCGCGTAGTAGTAGACGGACACCGCCGTGGCGACGACGCCGACGATGGCCAGCCACGTCCACCCGCGGTCGATGACGGCGGAGAAGGCGTAGAACTTGCCCAGGAAGATGCCGGTCGGCGGCAGCCCGATGAACCCGAACATGAAGAGCGCCATCGAGCCGCCGAGGAACGGGCGCTCCCAGCCGAAGCCCGCCATGCCGTCGAGCGTCACCGGGGCATTGAGCTCGCGCTCGCGCACCGCGACGACGGCGAACGCGCCGATGCTCATCGCCGCGTAGGGGACCAGGTAGTAGAGGAGCGCCCGCCCGCCGAGGGCGTTCCCGGCGGCGACCGGCATGAGCAGGAAGCCTGCGTGGGAGATGCTCGAGTACGCGAGCATCCGCTTGAGGCCGGTCTGCACGATCGCGGCGAGGTTCCCCCAGGCCAGCGAGATGCAGACGATGACCGCGAGCGCGACCGTCCAGAGCTCCTCCTCGCCGGGGAAGGCGGTGACGAGCACCCGCATGGTGACGATGACCGCCGCCACCTTCGTCGCGGCGGACATGAACGCGGTGACGGGGCTCGGCGCGCCCTCGTAGACGTCGGGCGTCCACATGTGGAACGGGGCCGCGGAGGCCTTGAAGCCGAGCCCGACGATGATCATCGCGAGCCCGGCGACGACGAAGAGGCGCTCGGCGTCCGCCGTCCCGGCCGCGATCTGCTCGAAGCCGATCTCCCCGGTCGCCCCGTAGACGAACGCGCTCCCGAAGAGCAGGATCGCCGAGCCGAAGCTTCCGACGATCAGGTACTTGAGGCCCGCCTCGAGGCCCGGGAGCCGCTCGACGGCGATGGCCGTGAGGATGTAGAGGCAGATCGAGAACCACTCGAGCCCCAGGAAGAGCGTCATGAGGTTGTCGGCGGCGACGAAGAACGCCATGCCGCTCGCCGCGGTGAGGAGAAGCGCGTAGTACTCCCCCGCGCGGTCGTCCCGCGCGGCCTCACGGTAGGAGACGCCGACGGTGAGGAGCCCGGCACCCATGATCAGCACCTGGGCGTACTCGGCCAGGCGATCGCGGCGCATCGCGTCCGAGACGATGCTGCGGCCGGTCTCGTCCGCCACGAAGAGGGCGATCGCAGCTGCCCCCGCGGCCACGAAGCAGATCGCCGCGACGGCGGACCCGAACGCGCGGCGAGCTCCGACGGGCAGGAAGAGGCTCACGAGCAGGACGACGGTCGCGCCGCCGAGCGTGATCAGGATCGGCGAGAGGGCGGACCAGTCGATCGTCGGCGCCGTGAACTCCACTAGAACAGAGCTCCCGAGAGGCGCTCGGTGATCGCCGCCGGCCAGAAGGAGAGCGCGAGCAAGACGACGAGGAGCGGCGCGATGACGCCGATCTCGGCCGGGCGGAGGTCGAGGGCCTCGGCGGGGACGGCCGGCCCGACGTTCTCGTGCAGGACCGCCGAGATCAGGCGCAGCATGTACATGGCGGCGAGCACGATGGCGACCGCGCCGACGACGGCCCAGCCCCAGCCGACGTCGAAGACGCCGTTGAGGACGAGGAACTCGGCAGCGAACGCCGTCGAGCCCGGCACGGCGAGGGCGATCACGCCCGTGGCGATGAGGATCGTCGCCAGGACGGGCCGGCCGCGCGCCATGCCGCCGAGGCGGGCGAGCTCACCGGTCGTCGTGCGGCGCTCGATCGCTCCGGCGAGGAGGAAGAGCGCCGCCGAGATCAGCCCGTGGTTGACCATCTGGAGCAGCGCGCCCGTGTAGCCGGAGGAGTTCGCCGCGAAGATGCCGATCAGGATCAGGTTCATCTGCGCGAGGCTCGAGTACGCGATCACGCCCCGGACGTCGGGGGCGCGGAAGGCGAGGAGCGAGGCGTAGACGAGCCCGATCGACGCGAGCACGAGCCCAGGTGTCCGCCAGTCCTCCGCCGGCCCCGGATAGAACGGGATCGCAATGGCCAGGAAGCCGTACGCGCCGGCCTTCGAGATCACGCCCGAGAGGACGGCGGACACCTCCGGCGGCGACTCGCGGTACGCGTCGGGCAGCCAGCCGTGGAAGGGGAAGAGCGGCGCCTTGACGGCGAACGCGATGGCGAAGCCGAGGAAGATCCACGTGCTCGTTCCCTGGCCGGCGAGCTGCGTCATGTCGAACGTGCCCGCGCCGAGGCCCGCCGCGATGATCGCCACGAGCATGAAGAGGGAGCCTGCGATCGTGTAGGCGACGAACTTGAAGGTCGCCCCGAGCCTGCCCGGCCCGCCCCACACGCCGATGAGCACGTAGAGCGGGATGAGCATGGCCTCCCAGAAGACGTAGAAGAGGACGAGGTCCTGCGCCGTGAAGACGCCGATCGTCGCTCCTTCGAGGAAGAGGAGCAGGCTCAGATAGACGCCCGGCCGCTCCCTGCCCACCCAGAAGCCGTAGCCGACGGCGGCTGCGGTGACGACGACCGTCAGCCCGACGAGCCAGAGCGAGTAGTCGTAGAGCCCGACGCGGTAGGAGACGTCGAGGTCGGCGAACCACACCGTGTCCGCCTCGCCCTGGAGCCCCTGGAAGGCGAAGTCGAAGTTGAGCGCAATGCCGACCCAGAGCGCGAGCTCGGTGAGGGCGACGAGGAGCGCGAAGCCGGCGGCGGCCTTGGTCGAGGCCCAGGGGATGATCCAGAGCGCCAGCGCGGCGCCGATCGGGAACAGGATGAGGAGCGTGGTCTCCATCAGTGCCTCTTAGCTCGCCACCAGGAAGACGATCGCGAGGACGGCGAGGCCCATCGCGAGGGCGAGGACGTACGCGCGCACCCGCCCGGTCTGGGCGGCGGAGACGCGATCCGAGACGTCGCGCACGCCCGTCCCGAGCCCGCCGAGCGAGCGCAGGATGATGGGCTCCTCGAACCAGCGGCCGAGCCAGGTCGCCAGGCGGGACGCGGGCTCGTAGAACGCGGCGTCGTAGGCCTCGTCGAAGTAGAGCTTGTGCTCGAGCGTCCGCGCGGCCCAAGGGAAGCGGCGGCGGATCTCGGCGGGCTTCTCGCTCGGCCGCTTGTAGAGGGCCCACGCGACGGCGATGCCTCCGAGGGCTGCGGTCGAGCGAGGCGAGGACGGAGAACGTGGCCAGTGCGCCGCCGGCCTCCTCGACCGAGTGCGTGACGGGCTCGATCCAGGTGTCGACGGCGTGCCAGATCCCGGGGATCTGCAGCAGCCCGCCGATGACGGACAGCACGGCGAGCGTGCCGACGGGCCAGAGCATCGACAGCGGGCCCTCGAACCGCTCCCTGTGCAGGTGCTCGCGCGCGAAGGCCGAGACCTCGCCGAAGAAGACGATGAACAGGAGCCTGAACGTGTAGAGCGCGGTCAGGAAGGCGCCCACGATCCCGATGCCCCAGAGGATCCAGCCGAGCGAGCCCGAGTTGGCGGCGCTCGAGAGGATCGCGTCCTTGGAGAAGAACCCGGAGAAGGGTGGGATGGCGGCGAGCGAGAGCGAGCCGATGAGGAACGCGCGGTACGTCCAGGGCAGCTCGCGGCCGAGGCCGCCCATGCGGCGGATGTCCTGCTCGCCGGCGAGCGCGTGGATGACGACGCCGGCCGCCATGAAGAGGAGCGCCTTGAAGAAGGCGTGCGTCATCAGGTGGAAGAGCCCGGCCCCGTAGGCCCCCAGCCCGACGCCGACGAACATGTAGCCGATCTGGCTCATGGTCGAGTACGCGATCACGCGCTTGATGTCCGTCTGCACGAGGGCTACGAGTCCGGCGACGAGCAGGGTGACGGCGCCCAGCACGCCCGCGAGGTCGCGCACGTCGACGGCGAGCTCGAAGAGCGGGCTCGTGCGCGCGATCAGGTAGACGCCGGCAGTCACCATCGTCGCGGCGTGGATGAGGGCACTGACCGGCGTCGGGCCCTCCATCGCGTCCGGGAGCCATGTGTGGAGCGGGATCTGCGCCGACTTGGCCACGGCCCCGCCGAGGAGCCCGAGCGCGACGAGCACCGCGAGCGTCGTGTTCTCGCCCAGGGCCTCGGGCGCGGCGGCGAAGACGGTCGCGAAGTCCAGAGACCCGATCTGCTGGATGAGGATGAAGAGCGCGAGCGCGAAGGTCGCGTCGCCGACCGCGTTCATGATGAACGCCTTCTTGCCCGCGGCCACCGCTTCGCGCCGTCGGTGCCAGAAGTTGATCAGCAGGTAGGACGAAAGGCCGACCATGCCCCAGCCGGCGAGGAGCAGCAGGAAGTTCCCCGCCTGGACGAGCAGGAGCATGGAGAAGATGAAGAGCGCCTTGTAGGCGTGGTAGCGCCGCTCCTCCTCGTCGCCGTGCATGTAGCCGATCGCGTAGGCGAGGATCAGGAAGCCGACGCCGGAGACGACCAGCATCATGAAGACCGAGAGCGGGTCGATCAGGATCTCGGCGCCGAAGCGGAGGTCGCCCGCAGTCAGCCACGTCCAGGCCGTCGACACCTCCGAGCGCTCCTCCGGCTCGCGCCCGAGCAGCTCGAAGAAGATCGCGAGGGTGCAGAGGAAGGAGAGGCCGGTCGCGGCGGTCGCGATCACCCCGGCCCCGAAGCTGGTGATCCTGTCGCCCACGAGCGCGATCACGACGACGGCGACCGCGGGTGCGAAGAGCACCGTCCAGGCGAGAACGTCCATCAGGACGCCCTCGCCGCCACGGGCGCCTCAGCGGCGATCCGGGTCAGCAGTCGGTTCGCGATCGGCGGGATCCGCCCGTCGGCATCGGCGGCCGGGTCGTACGCAGTGAGAGCCGCCGCGCGCACGGTCAGCCGGCTCGTCACCGCGGAGACGACCTGCTCGACGGCGTCGGCCGAGAGGCCGCCCGGCGCCGCGTACTCGTTCGCGTGGCCTTCCGACGGGTCGAGGACGTCGAGGTCGATGTGCAAATACGCGTCCTCGACGCGGCCGCGCAGCGCGTCGAGCGCCGGCCCGATCGCCTCGACGGCTCCGTCCGGCGCCACGACCTGGAGCGGTGAGCCGTCCAGCCGCCCGTGTTCGCCGTCGTCGATGTCCCTGATGCCGACGAGGACGACGTTCTCCTCGGGCACGATCCGGTACCCGGGCACGGTCTCGCGGAGCGCGTTCCAGCCCGACCCGGTGAGCACCGCGAGGCCCATCCCGTCGGCGAAGCCGCTCAGCGAGCTCTCGGGCGTGTTGAAGTCGGCGTGCGCGTCCAGCCAGACGATGCCCACGTCGCGACCGAGCCCGGCGACGATCCCGATCGAGCTCAGGCAGTTCCCGGATAGCACGATCGGGAACGCGCCGTCCTCGACCGCACGCGAGACCGCCTCGCTCACCCGGCGGACGATCTCGAAGGACGCGCCGATCTCGTTCGTGGAGCCAGCCTGCGGCACGACCCTGACGACGTCCACCTCGTGGCCGGCCTCCTCCAGGGCCTCGACGGCGCCCTCGTCCAGCAGCCGGTCGGGGCCTGCGCCGACGCTCACGCCCTCGTGCCCGAGGTGGTACGGCGCCGTGACGAGGGAGATCCGCATGACCTAGCCGCGCAGCGTGGAGAGGGTGTCGACGTCCAGCTCGACGCGCTTGCGGGAGACCGCCACGATCAGGCCCAGCCCCAGCACCGCCTCCGCAGCGGCGACGACCATGACCGTCAGGGCGAAGATCTGGCCGTCCCCGTCGCCGTGCTGGCGGGCGAAGGCGATCAGCGCCAGGTTCCCGGCGTTCAGCATGATCTCGAGCGCGAGCAGGATGATCAGGGGGCTGCGGCGGATGAGCACGCCGAACGCCCCGGTCGCGAAGAGGACGACCGAGAGGATGAGGTAGGAGGCGATCCCGGGCCCGAGCACTACTCCTCCTGCTCCTTGGGCATCGAGCTCCCGAGGATGACGCCGCCGACCGCCGCCACGAGCAGGACGATGGACGTCACCTCGAAGGCGAGCAGGTGGTCGGAGAGGAAGAGCATGCCGATCTCCGCCGGCGAGCCGAACGATCCGTCGACGTCGGCGGTCGTGCTGAGCGAGTCCTCGGCCTTGAGCGCGATGACGACGATGACCTCGAGCGCGATCGCGCCCGCGGCTGCGATCGCCGCGACCGCCTGCAGGGTGGGGCCGCCGGCCCAGGGCGCGTCGGCGCGCCCGCCCAGGTAGGCGATGACGAAGAGGAACATGACCACGACGGCGCCCGCGTAGACGAGCACCTGCGCGGCGGCGACGAACTCGGCGTCGAGCAGCAGATAGAGGATCGCGAGCGAGGCGAGGTTCCCGATCAGGGCGAGCGCGCTGTAGAACGGGTTCGTGAAGAGCACCACGGCCAGGCCGCTGGCGAGGAGCGCGAGCGCCGCGAGGATCCAGACGAGCCAGACGAGGATGTTCGCGGCCGAGGCGGCGAGCACGACCTCGGTCACGACTCCGTCTTCCAAACCGGCTGCGGGTGTGTCGTAGAGGTCGCGGTCGGCGACGGGCATCCGCTTCACCGGCTCCGCGAGGAGCATGTCCTTGGTGTAGATGAGGTCGTCGCGCGAGTACTCCGCGAGCTCGTACTCGGCCTCGAGCGTGATCGCATCGAACGGGCAGGCGAGCTCGCAGTAGCCGCAGAAGATGCAGCGCGAGAGGTTGATCTCGTAGATGCGCGCGTAGCGCTCGCCGGGCGAGACCCGGTTGTCGGGCGTGTTCTCGTCGGCGACCACGCGGATGCAGTCGGCCGGGCAGGCGGCGGCGCAGAGCGAGCAGCCGACGCACTTCTCGAGCCCGTTCTCGTGCTTCCAGAGGCGGTGGCGGCCGCGGAAGCGCGGGTAGACCGGCCGCTTGTAGTCCGGGTACTGCTGCGTGATCGGCTTCTTGAACATCTGCCGGAACGTGACGGCGAAGCCCTTGAAGCTGTCGAACGGCTGTGGGCTCATGCGCTCACCTAGGCGTAGACCACGATGACGGCGGTCACGACCGCGTTGATGGTGGCCACCGGCAGGAGCACCTTCCAGCCGACCTGCATGAGCTGGTCGTAGCGCAGGCGGGGCAGGGTCGCGCGGAGCCACATGAACACGAACACGACGAGCGCGAGCTTGACGACGAACCAGAGCGGGCCGGGCAGGACCGGGCCGCTCCACCCGCCGAAGAAGAGCGTGACCGCCAGGCCGGAGAGGGTGATCATGTTGACGTACTCGGCCATGGCGAAGAGGCCGTAGCGCATGCCGCTGTACTCGGTCTGGTAGCCGGCGACCAGCTCCGTCTCCGCCTCGGGGAGGTCGAAGGGCGGCACGGTTCGTCTCGGCGACGCCGGCGACGAAGAAGACGAGCAGGCCCACGATCTGCGGCGCCGCGTACCAGAGCGTGTCCTGCTGGCGCTCGACGATGTCCACGAGCGAGAGGCTCTCGGCCATGATCACGACGCCCAGCACGGAGAGCGCCAGCGAGACCTCGTACGAGACGAGCTGCGCGGCCGTGCGCATCGAGCCGAGGAGCGAGAACTTCGAGTCGCTCGCCCAGCCGCCCACGAGGAAGGCGTAGATGCCGACCGCGCCGAGCGAGAAGAGGAGCAGCAGGCCGATGGAGACGTCGACGACGCGGCCGCTGACGTCGTAGCCGCCGATCTCCCAGGTGTCGCCGAAGGGGATGACGCTGAACGAGGCGAGCGCGGTGAACGCGGCCACGACGGGCGCGGCGAAGTAGAGAAGCCCGATCGCTCCGGTCGGCGCGAAGCTCTCCTTGCGAATCAGCTTGACGAGGTCGGCGATCGGCTGGAGGAGGCCGTAGGGCCCCGCCCGGTTAGGCCCGTAGCGCAGCTGCATGCGCCCGAGCACCTTGCGCTCGAGCCAGGTCGCGTAGGCGAAGCAGCCGAGCACGAGGTTGACGATCACGGCCGCCTTGATGAGGTCGATCCACCAGGGCTCGTTCAGCGTCTCAGGCACCGATCTTCTCCACCTGCACCCGGTCCTCGAAGCCGGCGGCGTGCTCGTCGGCGACGCGCGCGACCCCGACGCGAAGCTTGCGGTTGAGCCGCGCCCGCAGGTCGCGCGAGGTCCCGTTCGAGATCACGCGGACGGTCTCACCCGGGGCGATCCCGCGGGTCGATGCGTCGTCGAAGGCGAGCTCGATCTCGGGCGCAGGCCGCTGGAACTGGAGCTGCGGGATGCGCTCGACGCCGGCGCCGCTGAAGAGCGATCGGATCCGCACCAGGTCGAGGCCGGGGCCGGCGGGCTTCCCGGTCGGCGCCTGCGGGTCGGGGCTCGACCAGGCGAACTCGTCCCCGGGCGGCAGGTCGGCCAGCTCTTCGGCGGTCGGCGCCGCCCAGGCTTCGATCTCGAGCCCGAAGCGCTCGCCGAGGCGGGAGAGGAACTCCAGCTCGTCCAGGCCTGCGGGGATGACCGCGCGGCGCAGACGCTGCTTCCTGCCCTCGAGGTTGACCATCGTGCCGTCGCGCTCGAGGTAGCTCGTCCCTGGAACGACGACGTGCGACCAGGCGGTGAGGTCGCTCTGGAACATGGCGGTCGTGAGGACGAAGCGGGCGCGCCCGGCGAGCTCTGCGACCCGCGGGTCGGAGGCTGCCTCGTCGCCCGAGACGATCAGCGCGCCGATCTCGCCCTCCTCGGGCGGGTCGGAGCGGCCTTCGCCGGCTTCGTACCAGGCGGTCGGCACGCCGCGGCCGTTCGGCGTCCGCGGCAGGGCGTAGACGGCGACCTCGGCCTTCCCGTTCTCGTGCAGCTCGTTGGCGAGCGCGCCGATGTGCCGGCCGCCGGTCGGGTCGTCCTCCGACCAGACGAGCGCGATCCGCTTCGCGGCGCGCAGCTTCTTGGCCGTCGCCTTCAGCTCTTTGGGGACGTCGCCCTCGCGGAGCGACGCTGCGACCTGCGCCGCCGAGCCGGGTGCCGCCTGGACGTCCCCTGCCGCGTTGACGGCGATCACCTCGCCGCCCGCGCGGCGCGCGGCGCGCAGCCAGAGGTCGACGACCGGCGCGCGCTCGACCACCGGCTGGTCGCCGAGCACCAGGCAGACCTCCGCGTCGCGGATCGCCGAGAGCGGTGCCCGGAAGGCCTCGAGCCCGGGATCCCACTCCTCGGGCAGGAGCGCCATGTCGGAGCCGCAGCCCTCGCGGACGATGCTCGCCAGCGCGGTCGCCTGCTCGACGGTCTCGCCGCCGGAGAAGACGACGACGACCGACGAGCCTGCCTCGCGCAGCCCGGCCTCGGCGGCTTCGACCGCGGCCTCGTACGAGGACTCCTCGAAGCCCTTGCGGCGCACGCGCACGAGCGGCGCCGTGATGCGGTCGTCGGCGCGGAGGTGGTCGTACGTGAAGCGGCCCTTGTCGCACGTCCAGCCCTCGTGGACATCGGGGTGGTTGCGGGAGAGGATCCGCGCGACCTTGCCCTCGCGCGTCGTGGCCCACACGTTGCACCCGGACGGGCACATGCCGCAGACCGTCGGCACGTTCTGGATCTCCCACGGGCGCGCGCGGAAGCGGTATGTCGTCGACGTGAGCGCCCCCACCGGGCAGAGCTCGAGCACGTTGCCCGAGAACGGCGCGCGGTAGGGCTCGTCCTCGAAGGTGGCGATGATCGACTGCGCGCCGCGGTTCACGGCCACGAGCTGCCCGTCCTCGGCGACGTTCTCCGAGAAGCGCGTGCAGCGGTAGCAGAGGATGCAGCGCTCGCGGTCGAGCGCGATCAGGGGCGAGATCGGGATCGGCTTGTCGAAGGTCCGCTTCGGGAACTGCATGCGGGTCTTGCCGGGCCCGTAGCGGAAGGTCAGGTCCTGGAGCGGGCACTCGCCGCCCTTGTCGCAGTCGGGGCAGTCGAGCGGGTGGTTGAGGAGGATGAACTCGAGGACCGCGTCCTGGCCCTCCGCAGCCTGCGTGCTCGTCTGCGCGGTCTTGAGCACCATGCCGTCCTGCGCGGTGAGCGTGCAGGCGGCCTGCAGCTTCGGCATGCCCTCGACCTCGCAGAGGCACATGCGGCAGGCGCCGACCGGCGCGCCGAGCCGCGGCTCGTAGCAGAAGACCGGGATCTCGATCCCGGCCGCCGCGGCGGTCTCGACCATGCCCTGGCCCTTGGGGGCCTGGATCTCACGGTCGTCGATCGTGACGGTGACGAGCTCGGGCGTGCTCATGCGTGGGTCGGGACCTCGATCTGGCCGCGCAGGTGCGCGTGGTGCTGGTCGACGGGCGCGAGCACGGCTTCGAGCGAGGACTCGCCGCCGAACGGGCAGGCGCCCTCGTCGATGTGCCGCTGGTACTCCTCGCGGAACTTGGCCACGTAGCTGGCGACGGGCATGGCGGCCGCGTCGCCGAGCGGGCAGAGGCAGTTGCCGAGGATCCGGTCGCAAACGTCCAGGAGCACGTCGAGCTCGCCCTGGGTTGCCTCCCCGTCCTCGATCTTGCGCAGGAGCTGCACCATCCAGCGCGTGCCCTCGCGGCACGGCGTGCACTTCCCGCACGACTCGTGCATGTAGAACTGCGCGACCCGCAGGCCGAGCTGCACCATGCAGCAGCGGTCGTCGATGACGATCACCGCGCCGGAGCCGAGCATCGACCCGGCCTTGGCCATGGAGTCGAAGTCGAGCGGCGTGTCGACCTCGGAGGCGTTCAGAACCGGCACGGACGACCCGCCCGGGATGATCGCCTTCAGCTCGCGCCCGTCCGGGATCCCGCCTCCGATGTCGTAGATGAGCTCGCGGAGCGTCGTCCCGAGCTCGAGCTCGTAGTTGCCTCCGCGGGCGACGTTGCCGGAGAGCGAGAAGACGCGCGTGCCGGCGGAGTTCTCCACGCCGAGCCGGGCGTACTTCTTGCCGCCCATCTCGATGATCTTGGGCACGGTGGCGAGCGTCTCGACGTTGTTGATCAGCGTCGGCGAGGCGTAGAGGCCGGAGATGGCCGGGAACGGCGGCTTCGTCCGCGGCTGGCCGCGGCTGCCCTCGAGCGACTCGAGCAGCCCGGTCTCCTCGCCGCAGATGTACGCGCCCGCGCCGCGGTGCACGACGATGGTCAGGTTGAAGCCCGAGCCGAGGACGTCCTTGCCGACGTACCCCGCCTCGCGCGCCTCCTCGAGCGCGGCCTTCAGGACCTCGAACTCGGTCAGGTACTCGCCCCGCACGTAGATGAACGCGTGGGCGGCGCCGATGGTGTACGCCGCGGTGATGACGCCCTCGATGAAGAGGTGCGGGACGCGGAGCATGATCTCGCGGTCCTTGAAGGTGCCGGGCTCCGACTCGTCCGCGTTGACGACGAGGTAGATCGGCTTCGGCGTGTCGTCGGGCTTGGGCAGGAAGCTCGCCTTGCGGCCCATCGGGAAGCCCGCGCCGCCGCGGCCGCGCACGTTCGCGGCGAGGAGCTCGTCGAGGACGGCCTGGCGCTCCATGCCGAGCGCCTTGCGCAGCGACTTGTAGCCGCCGACGGCCTCGTACTCCTCGCGCTTCGTCAGGTCGCGCGTGTCGGCGCCCTTGAGCAGCAGCTCCCTAATGGGCATCGCGCAGCTCCTTCACGATGCCGGGCACGTCCTCGGGCCGGACCGGCTCGCGGTAGCGGTGGTCGACCGAGACGACCGTGCCCCAGCCGCACCCGCCGTAGCACTCGACCGTCCGCAGCGTCACCTCGCCGTCGGGCGTCGTCCCGCCCGCCTCGACGCCGAGCTCGCGCTCGAAGGCTTCGACCACCTGCTGCGCGCCGACCAGCGCGCACGAGATGTTCGTGCACACCTCGACCATGTGCTTTCCGACGGGCTCCAGGTGGAACATGTCGTAGAAGCTCGCGACCGCGTGGCAGTACGCCGGCGTCAGCTCGAGCGCCTCGGCGACCTCGCGGAAGGCCTCCGGGGGCAGCCATCCCCCGTGCTCGGCCTGCGCGAGCCGCAGCGCCGGGAGCACCGCCGAGCGGCTCTCCGGGTACTCGGAGGCGACCTTACGGATCCGGTCGTAGAGCGTTGCCTCGGCCACTACCGGTCGACCTCGCCCATGACCGTGTCGAGAGAGCCGACGATGGCGATCAGGTCGGCGATCGAGCGCGTCGCTCATGCACGTCGCCGTGGCCTCGAGCGCGACGAACGACGGGGCGCGGAACTTCACGCGCCAGGGCTTCGAGCCCGCCGTCGGAGACGAGGTAGCAGCCGAGCTCGCCGCGCGGCGACTCGACCGTCACGTAGACCTCGCCCTCGGGCACCCGGTAGCCCTCGGTCACGAGCTTGAAGTGGTGGATGAGGCTCTCCATCGACGTGTGCAGCTCGTGCCGGGGCGGCAGCACGATCTTGCGGTCGTCGACGATCCAGGCGCCGTCGGGCATCCCGTCGAGCGCCTGCTGGACGATGCGCGTCGACTGGCGCATCTCGTCCATGTGCACCTTGTACCGGTCGAAGACGTCGCCGTTCGGATACACCGGCACGTCGAAGTCGACCTGGTCGTAGGCGAGGTACGGCTGCACCTTCCGCAGGTCCCAGTCGACGCCCGAGGCGCGCAGCACCGGGCCGGACTGGCCCATGCGCGATGGCGTCGGCGGCGGAGAGGAGCCCGATGCCCTTCGTCCGCTCGAGCCAGATCGCCTGGCCCGAGAGGAGGGCCTCGTACTCGTCGATGCGCTTCATCATCGTGTCGGCGAAGGCGCGGCACTCGTCGTAGAAGCCCACCGGGATGTCCTCGGCCAGCCCGCCGGCCTGGAAGTAGCGCGTGTGCATGCGGACGCCGGTGACCAGCTCGAAGAGGTCGAGGATCGCGTCCCGCTCGCGGAAGCAGTACCAGAACATCGAGATCGCCCCCAGCTCGAGCGCGGACGTGCCGAGCCAGACGAGGTGCGAGTGGATCCGGTTGAGCTCGCAGAGGAGCATCCGCATCCACTGCGCCTTCGGCGGCGGCTCGATGCCGAGCAGCTTCTCGATCGCCAGGACGAAGACGAGCTCGTTGTTCTGGAAGGAGACGTAGTCGATCCGCTCCGGGTACGTGATCGCCTTCCACCACGTCTTGTGCTCCATGTTCTTCTCGAAGCCCGTGTGGAGGTAGCCGACGACCGCCTTGAGGCCGACGACGCGCTCGCCGTTCAGCTCCACGACGAGGCGGAGCACCCCGTGCGTGGACGGGTGGTTCGGCCCGAAGTTGACCTCGAGGATGTCGTCCTCCTCGCGCAGCGCCGGGTCGACCTGGAGCACGGTTGGTATGGGCGAGGGAATGCGGGTGCCCTCGTAGATGGCGGGCTTCGACTCGGCGACGGCCATGGTCGGCTCGCTCATTCCTCGCCGGAGAACCGCACCGGCTCGCCGCCGAGCGGATAGTCCTTGCGGAGCGGATGCCCCTCCCAGTCGTCCTCCATGAGGATGCGGACGAGGTTCGGGTGGCCGTCGAAGCGGATGCCCATCATGTCCCAGGCCTCCCGCTCGTGCCAGTCGGCCGTCGGCCAGACCGGGACGAGGCTCGGGACGGGCTCGCCGTCCTCGCACCAGGTCTGGAGGCGGAGCCGCGGCGCCTCGGAAGCGCCGGACTCCACGCGGAGCAGGTGGTAGGAGACCGTGAAGCGGTGCGGCTTCGCCGTCGGGCTGCGCCTGGAGCCCCCAGGAACCGGGCTGGTTGATGTCGCGCCCGCCGGTGTTCCCCCAGTAGCCCGCCACGCGGGGCGGTCCCAGCCGAGGTAGTCGGCGGCGGCCACGTCCGAGAGGAAGTTGAAGCCGGCCTCGTCGCGGAGCCAGAGCGCGGCCTCGCGCAGTCGCTCGCGCTCGACGACCAGGGTCGTCTCGCCGTGCTCCTCGCGCTCCTCTACGAGCCCGGGAACTCCCTCGAAGCCGCGTCACTGGCCGGCTCCCCGGATCTCGTAGGCGGGCGGGACGCCGGCCTGGATCATCTCCTGGAGCCGGACGATGCCCTCGAGCAGCGCCTCCGGGCGCGGCGGGCAGCCGGGAACGTGGATGTCGACGGCGACGATCTTGTCGACGCCCTGGAGGATCGCGTAGTTGTTGAACATCCCGCCGGAGCTGGAGCACGCGCCCATGGCGATGACCCACTTCGGCTGGAGCATCTGGTCGTAGACCTCGCGCAGCGGGGCGGCCATCTTGTGCGCGACGCGGCCGGAGACGATGAGCAGGTCGGCCTGGCGCGGCGACGAGCGGAAGACCTCGGCGCCGAAGCGGGCGACGTCGTAGCGCGAGGAGACGATCGACATCATCTCGATCGCGCAGCAGGCCAGCCCGAAGGTGTCGGGCCAGATCGAGTAGCCCTGCGCCCAGGCGACGGCCTTCTGGACGGTCGTGAGCATGAGCCGGTCCTCGATCTCGTCCGCGCCCAGCTCCTTCTCGAAGACGCTCGGGCCCTTCGCGCGCATGAGGGTGCGCTCCGACTGGAGCCCGTAGTCGGCGAGGCGCTTCTTCCTCACCGCCATTCGAGCGCACCCCGCTTCCAGACGTAGACGTAGGCGATCACGAGGATGCCGATGAAGAAGCCGAACTCGGCGAGCGCGAACGCCCCGACCTGGTCGAGGACGACCGCCACCGGGTAGAGAAAGACGATCTCGATGTCGAAGACGATGAAGAGCATCGCGGTCAGGTAGAAGCTCACCGTGAAGCGCTGCTGCTTGGGCGGCCCGGTCGAGACGCCCGACTCGAACGGCATCAGCTGCGCCTTCGGCGCGCGGTCCTTCCGGCGCGTCGAGAAGACGAACGACATCATCAGCATCGACGCCGGAATCGCCGCGGCGAAGAGCGCGTAGACGAGGAAGGGAAACCAGTCGTCGAGCGCGGCGAACGGGACGCCCTGCACGACTGGCATCCTACCGCTCACAAGCGGTCTGCGCGGATGGTCGAAAAGCGGCTCCAGAACAGGCGTAGCCCGATAATTCAACTGTTACAAAGTCGGGCCTTTGGGACCGTCAGGGCCGTTGCTACACTCCGAGAGAGCATGGTGACCGTCACTGAGCAGGCCGCTTCGAAGATCAAGGAGCTCATGGCCCAGGAGCCCGAGGGCGACGTCAGTGTCCTCAGGATCGCCATCCAGGGCGGAGGCTGCTCGGGCTTCCAGTACGCGCTCGGCTTCGACCGCGGCCCGCAGGACGGGGACAACGAGATCGAGATGCACGGCGTCCGCGTCGTCGTCGACCCGTACAGCGCTCCCTACCTGACCGGCTCCGAGATCGACTTCGTCGACGCGCTCATGGGGGCGGGCTTCGCCATCAACAACCCGAACGTGCAGGCGGCCTGTGGATGCGGCTCTTCCTTCCAGGCCAAGGACGAGGCGGGCGGCGAGCCCGTGGAGTCCCACGCCGGCGGCGCTTGTGGCGCCGGCTGCAGCCACTAGCGCTGCGATCGTCCCGGGTACCCTAGGGGCGGCGTGAGCGAGCATCAGGTCGTCGACATCACGATCATCGGCGGCGGGCCGGTGGGTCTCGCTGCGGCCTACTACGGCGGGCACCGCGACGGCTCCGTGCGGATCATCGAGAGCCTCGGACAGCTGGGCGGCCAGGTCGCCGCCGTCTATCCCGAGAAGCACGTCTACGACGTCGCCGGGCACCCGAAGATCCAGGGCCAGGCGCTCGTCGACCTCTGCGTCGAGCAGGGCCTCCAGTTCGGAGCCGACGTCCACCTCGGGCAGGAGGTCAAGGACCTCCAGCGGGTCGGCGCCAACGGCGAGGAGATCCTCGTCCTCACCACGCACGAGGGCGAGTCGTTCCCGACCCGGTCGCTCATCGTCACCGCAGGGCACGGCGCCTTCGAGCCGCGCAAGCTCGAGATCGAGGACATCGACTCCTGGGAGGGCAAGGGGCTGCACTACTTCGTCCGCCGCAAGGAGGTCTTCCGCGACAAGACCTGCGTCATCGTCGGCGGCGGCGACTCCGCGCTCGACTGGACGCTCGGCCTCCAGGACACGGCGAACAAGCCGATCACGCTCGTCCACCGCCGCGACCGCTTCCGCGCGCTCGAGAGCTCGGTCAAGGAGGCGCGCGAGCTCGAGGAGCAGGGCAACGTCCGCATCTGCAACCCCGCCGAGGTGCGCGGCGTGCGCGGCGACGGCTCCATCCAGGCCGTGACGCTCGAGAACACGAGCACCGGCGAGACCTTCGAGGTCGAGTGCGACGCGCTCATCACGCTCCTCGGCTTCCACTCCCATCTCGGCTCGATCGCCGACTGGGGCCTCGACTTCCACGGCAAGCGCCAGATCCTCGTCGAGCCCATGACGATGGAGACCTCGCTGCCGAGCGTGTACGCGGCCGGCGACGTGGCCGGCTACGAGGGCAAGATCACCCTCATCTCCGTGGGCTTCGGCGAGGCGGCGATCGCCGCCAACCAGGCGATCGCGAAGATCCGCGGCGAGAAGGTGCAGCCGAAGTACTCGACCGATTAACGGTTGAGGGCCCGGCGAACCGGGCCCTCAGGTTGGCGAGCTTCCGCTCGGCTAGTGCACGAAGTCGAGCACGTAGCGCGAGTCGGCCGGTGCTCCCGCCGTGTCGAAGCACAGGACGTTGACGAGCTTCGCGGAGGCGCTCGAGGTCCAGCTCTGCACCTTGCAGCGGGTGGAGCCGCCGCCGTACGCCGTCACCTGCGCGTGGCCGCTGACGCCGTTGAGGCCCGGGAGCCGCACCTGGTAGACGCCGACGCCCGAACGGAAGGCCGTGTTCAGCGCGCCGGTCGAGTTGTACTGGTAGGTGTTGCTCGGAACGTATCCGGGCGACGACTGCAGGTTCGCCCAGACGTAGGCCCGCGGGCCGCCGGTCGAGGCTGAGCCTGGAGCGGGCCGGGCTCGGGGGGTGGGCCCGGCCCGCTCCGGATGCTCAGGCGGTCGTGCCGGCGAGAGCCGCCGGGGTTTCCCTGACGGCGCGCTCGCCCTCGAGCACGACCTTCAAGGCGTGCGTCTCCGCGGCGTCGGCGAAGACGTCGTACGCCTCCATCGTCTCCCCCAGCGGGAAGCGATGCGTTGCGAAGACGGTCGGATCCAGCCGGCCGCCCTCGATCAGCCGAAGGAGCTGCGGGGTCGTGAACGTGTCCACGAGCCCGGTCGTCACGGTCACGTCCCGGATCCACAGCTTCTCCAGGTGAAGCGTGGCGGGGTGTCCGTGGACGCCGACATTGGCGACTCGTCCTCCGGGGCGGATGAGCTCGGTGCAGAGCTCGAACGTCTCCGGAACCCCGACTGCTTCGATTGCGACGTCCACTCCGAGCCCGTCGGTCAGCTCGAGGACCCGGTCGAAGGGGCTCTCGGCGCCGTTGTTGATCGCCACGTCCGCGCCGAAGGCGAGCGCCTGTTCGAGGCGCGCGTCGGCGAGGTCGATCGCGATCACACGGCCGGGAGTGAGGAGTCGCGCGGTCATGATCGCGGCGAGCCCGATCGGGCCCGCGCCGACGATCGCGACCGTGTCGCCGGGCTGCACCCCGCCGTTCAGCACCCCGACCTCGTAGGCGGTCGGGAGGATGTCCGCCAGGAACAGCACCTGCTCGTCGCTCAGCGCCTCGGGGACGGGGTACACGGACGTGTCCCCGAAAGGCACGCGTGCGTACTCGGCCTGGAGGCCGTCGATCAGGTGGCCCAGGATCCAGCCGCCGCCGCCCGAGCACAGGCCGTAGTGGCCCTCGCGGCAGAAGCGGCAGCGCCCGCACGCGGTGATGCAGGAGACGAGCACACGGTCGCCCTCGGCGACGGTGGTCACGGCCGACCCGGCCGCGACGACTGTGCCCACGGCCTCGTGGCCGAGGATGCGCCCCGGCTCGACCGTCGGCACGTCGCCCTTGAGGATGTGCAGGTCGGTCCCGCAGATCGTGGAGGAGCCGATCTCGACGACGAGGTCGGTGGGTTCCTGGACGGTCGGGTCGGGCACGGTCTCCCAAGCCCGCACGCCGGGGCCGCCGTACGTGAGTGCCTTCATGTGGCACCCCCTTTCGTTGCTCTGGCCCCACTCTTTCCCCGGCGGCTGGAGCCGGCATCGGCGTCTGCCACGATCGGTCGTGCGTGGTTTCCCGCAAGCTCCCGGCTGCGCGACCGGTGCCGCCCGGACGCGACTAGACTCGTCGGCGTGAGCGAGACCGCGCCGAGGGAGCTCTGGGGGATGGAGACACGCAAGGCAGTCGAGAACTTCCCGGTCTCAGGGGAGCCGATCCCGGCCTCGGTCGCACGCTGGCTCGGACGGTTGAAGGCCGCCGCCGCGCGCGCGAACGCGGAGCTCGCCCTCCTCGACTCGGAGAAGGCGGAACGCATCGCTGCTGCCGGCGACAGGATCGCGGCGGGCGAGTTCGACGACCAGTTCCCGATCGACGTCTTCCAGACCGGCTCGGGCACGTCCTCGAACATGAATGCGAACGAAGTGATCGCGGCGCTTGCCGGCGAGGACGTCCATGCGAACGACGACGTCAACATGGGCCAGTCCTCGAACGACGTCTTCCCTTCGGCCGTTCACCTGGCGGCGCTGGACGGGCTGGTGAACGACCTCCTGCCGAGCCTGACCGCCCTCGCGGAGGCGCTCGAGCGGAAGGCCGGCGAGTTCGCCGACCTCGTCAAGTCGGGCCGCACGCACCTGATGGACGCGGTGCCGGTGACGCTCGGCCAGGAGTTCGGCGGCTACGCCGCCCAGGTGCGCCAGGGGATCGCGCGCGTCGAGTCGACGCTCGAGCGCGTGGGGCAGATCCCGCTCGGCGGCACCGCTACGGGCACCGGCCTCAACACCCATCCCGAGTTCGCGGAGCGGGTGCGCGCGAAGCTGGCGGCCGAGACCGGCCTGACCATCCTGCCCCCGGCGAACCCGTTCGAGGCGCAGGCCGCGCGCGACGCGCTCGTCGAGGCCTCGGGCGCGCTCAAGACGGTCGCCGTCTCCCTGACGAAGATCGCCAACGACATGCGTCTGATGGGATCCGGCCCGCGCGCGGGTCTCGCTGAGATCGCGCTGCCCGAGCTGCAGAAGGGCAGCTCGATCATGCCGGGCAAGGTGAACCCGGTCATCCCCGAGGTCGTCACGCAGGTCTCCGCCCAGGTGATCGGGAACGACGCGGCGATCACGGTCGGCGGGCTCCAGGGGCACTTCGAGCTGAACGTCTTCGTGCCGATGATCGCCCGCAACCTGCTCGGCTCGATCGGCCTGCTCGCGTCAGCGTCTCGGCTCTTCGCCGAGAGGTGCGTGGACGGGATCGAGCCCAACCGCGAGACCCTCGAGCGCTATGCGGAGCTGACGCTCTCCGCCGCGACGGCCCTCAACCCGTACATCGGCTACGACAAGGCGACGGAGATCGTCAAGGAAGCGGCCGCGAGCGGCCGCTCGCTGCGCGAGGTCGCGCGCGACGCCGGCGTCGACGATGAGACGCTCGACAAGGCGCTCGACTACCGCGCCATGGCCCGTCCGCACGACGCCTGAGCGAAAAACTAACTTGACAGGCTCACTTTAGTCTCATTAACTCTACGGACCCACGCGCTCCGGGACGTCGCGAGGGGAGAACTCTCACGTCGGGGCGACACGAGATCGCCCTCCGCGACCTCCCGGTCGACAGTTGGGGGGAGAGCCGCGTGAGAGGAGCCGCCATCGGGCGGCTCCCTCCGTTTCACCGGGCGGAGCCCTAGTAGGCGACCGCGCCGCGGCCCGTCTCGGCCGCGTGCCGCTGCTCGTCGGCGCGGTAGGAGGAGCGCACGAGCGGTCCCGAGAAGACCGATCCGAAGCCCATCGCCTCGCCCTGCTCGCGGAACCAGCGGAACTCGTCGGGGTGCACCCAGCGGTCGATCGTCGCGTGGCGGGAGGACGGCTGGAGGTACTGGCCGATGGTGACGACGTCGACGTCGTGCTCGCGCAGGTCGCGCAGGGTGTCCACGACCTCGTCGTTGGTCTCGCCGAGCCCGACGATGATCCCCGACTTCGTCAGCACGGGGTAGTCGGCGAGCTCCTTTGCCCGGCGGAGGAGCCAGAGCGCCTTGTCGTAGTCGGCCTTCGCGCCGCGCATCCGGCGGTGGAGGCGGCGGACGGTCTCGATGTTGTGGTTGAACACCTCGGGCCGCTCGGCGAGCACGGTTGCGAGCGCCTCCTCTTCGACGCCCAGGAAGTCGGGCGTCAGGACCTCGACCGAGGCCTGGGGCAGCTTGCTCTTCAGCGCCCGGATCGTGGCCGCGTAGTGGCCGGCGCCGCGGTCAGGAACGTCGTCGCGGTCGACCGACGTGACGACCACGTGCTTCAGGCCCATCTGCGAAGCCGCCTGCGCGAGGCGGAGCGGCTCCAGCGGGTCGGGCGGCGAGCCCGGCTTGCCCGAGTGGACGTAGCAATAGCGGCAGGCGCGCGTGCACGTGTCCCCGAGGATCTGGAACGTGGCCGTGCCGCGGCCCCAGCACTCGGCGATGTTCGGGCAGCGCGCCTCCTCGCAGATCGTGTTCAGGCCCTGGCCGTGCAGCAGGTCGCGCAGCTCGAAGTAGCGGCCGTCGGCGCTCGGCGCGCGGACCTTCATCCACTCGGGGCGGCGGGGCCGCTCAGCTACTGGCCGCGACTTCAACATGGGGGAACCCATGGTTCCCCCATGTGCCCCCTCCTTAGGAGCTGGCGACAACCTGCTCAACTCCCATTGCCTCTCCCGATCGCGTTTCATTGCGCATTGGCTTCGACGAGATCTTCTCGTGCACCGGCTGTGGCCAGAGACCTATTCCGTCCTCGACGGGCAGTTCCTCGAGCTCCAGCTCGAAGACCTCGCCGAGCGCCGCTGCCGCGGCCGGCCGGACCTCGTCCAGCGTCAGCGGGCGGCCGAGCTCGCGTGCCATCGTCGTGAAGGCGGCGTCCTCGAGGCCGCAGGCGGTGATCCACTCGGTGAACGGCGCCGGGTCGAGGTCGACGTTGAGCGCGTAGCCGTGCGTCGTCACCCAGCGCGAGACGTGGACGCCGATCGAGGCGATCTTGCGCGGCGGCCGCTCGAGCCACACGCCGGTCAGGCCGTCGATCCGTGTCGCGTCGAGCTCGTAGGACGCCAGTGTCCGGATCAGCGCCTCCTCGAGGTCGCGGACGTAGCGCTTCACGTCGCGGCCGTGCCGGTTCAGGTCGAGGATCGGGTAGCAAACGAGCTGCCCGGGCCCGTGGTACGTGGACTTGCCGCCACGGTCGGTCTCGACGATCTCGACGGGAGCGCCTTCGGGCACGTGGAGCTCCGAGCCTTCGTCGGTCCGGCGCCCGAGGGTGATCACCGGGTTGTGCTCGAGCAGGATGATGGTGTCCGGGATCGCCCCCTGCGAGACCCCGGCAGCGAGCGCGCGCTGGAGCTCCCACGCCTCCGTGTAGCCCGTCGGCCCGAGGTTGAGCAGATACGCGCCGCGCCTCACGCCCAAAGCCTAGTCGCCCGGAGGCTGTCCACGACGGCCCCGTCCGGGGTCTGACCCCTGACGTGGCTGCGAAGGACCGTGCGTCTCGGGCCGGCCCGAGACAGGCGTTCGCTTGACTGCTCGGTTTCGCAGTTCCAGCTCGTCCTCGGGGGACACGGCCGGGGTCTGACCCCTGACATGGCTGGAAAGGGCGGTGAGCCGCGTCGGCCTAGTAGGCCGACTCGTCCCAGGTCTGGAGCCGCTCGCGCAGGTCGCGCAGGAAGCGGCCCGCCAGCGCTCCGTCGACGAGGCGGTGGTCGTACGTGAGGGTGAGGTTCATGATCGGCCGGATGGCGATCACGTCCTCGCCCATGTCGTCCTGGATCACCCACGGCCGCTTGACGACGGCGTAGGTGCCGAGGATCGCGGCCTGCGGCTGGCTGATCACCGGCGTGCCGTGGAAGGTGCCGTAGCCGCCGGGGTTCGTGATCGTGAACGTGCCGCCCTGGACGTCGTCGGGAAGCAGCTTCTTCTCGCGCGCGCGGGCGGCGATGTCCGCGATCGCCTTCGCGATGCCGAGGAGGTTGAGCGTCTCCGCCTGCTTGACGACCGGGACGATCAGGCCCTTGCCGTCGGTGAGCTCGACGGCGAAGCCGACGTTCACCCACGGACGCGTGACGATCGACTCCCCGCGCAGCTCGCCGTTCAGCCACGGGTAGTCCTTGAGCGTCTCCACGGCGGCGCGGGCGACGAACGCGAGGTAGGTCGGGTTGACGCCGTAGGCCGCCTGGTACTCCTTCTTGAGCTTCTCGCGGATCGAGACCACCTTCGACATGTCGACCTCGATCGCGCTCGTGACGTGCGCGGCCGTGTCGAGCGAGCGGCGCATGTGCTCCGCGATCCCGCGCCGCATCGGCGACATGGCCTCGACGGTCTCGCCCTCCTGGGGCTCGGCGGCCGGTGCTGGGGCAGGCGGGGCGGGCGGAGCGGCCGCCTCGTGCTGCGCGGGCGCGGCCGGTGCAGCGGGTTCTGCGGGAGCCTCCGGCGCGGCGGGCGCCTCGGCCGGAGCCGCGGGCGCCTCGGCGGGCGCAGCGGCGCCGCCGGACTCGATGAAGCCCAGGATGTCCTTCTTCGTCACCCGTCCGCCCCGGCCCGTGCCGGAGATCTGGGAGACGTCCACGTTGTGCTCGGAGGCGATGCGGGCCACGACCGGCGAGACGAAGCGCGCGCCGTCGGCCTGCCCGTCGTCGGGCTCGACCGGGAGCGGCGCGGGCGTGGGCTGCGCGGGGGGCGGCTCCGGCTCCGCGGCGACCTCCTCGGCCGATGGCGTCTCGCCTTCGGCCCCGGACGCGGCGGCGCTCTCGGCGGCCGCTTCCTGCGTGGCGGGCTCGGGCGGCGCCTCCTCGGCTGGAGCTTCTGCCGCCGGCGCTTCGGCGGCGGGCGCCTCGTCGGGTGCTGCCACCTCGGCGCCCTCCGGCGCGATCATCGCGATCTTCGTTCCGACCGGGACCGTCTCGCCCTCCTGCACCAGGATCTGCTGGACGACGCCCGTTGCCGGGCTCGGTACCTCCGTGTCGACCTTGTCGGTCGAGATCTCGAGCAGGGTCTCGTCGGCCTCGATGGCCTCCCCCTCCGACTTCGCCCACTTCGTGATCGTCCCCTCCGACACCGAGACGCCCATCTGGGGCATGACGACGTCGACGAGCGTCCCGGTGGCCATCAGTACGCGGCGAGCTCCTTGATGCCCGCGACCACGTCGTCGACCTGCGGGATGAATGCCTTCTCGAGCGTGGGCGCGAACGGAACCGGCGTGTCCGGCGCCGTGATGCGCTTCACCGGGGCATCGAGGTGCTCGAACGACTCCTCGGCGATCGTCGCCGCGATCTCGCCGCCGAAGCCCCCGGTGTGCGTGTCCTCGTGGAGCACGATCACCTTCGACGTCTTCTCGACGGACTCGAGCACCGCCTTGCGGTCCCACGGGATGATCGTGCGCAGGTCGAGGATCTCGACCGAGGTCCCGTCCTCCTCGGCCACCTGATCGGCAGCTTCGGAGGCCGTGTAGACCATGGCGCCCCAGGTGACGAGCGTGATGTCGTCGCCCTCGCGGTGGACGCGCGCCTCCCCGAACGGGGTCGTGTAGCGCTCGTCCGGCACGTCGGCCTTGATGCGCCGGTAGAGGTGCTTGTGCTCGAAGTAGAGGACCGGGTTCGGATCCTCGATCGCGCTGACGAGGAGGCCCTTCGCGTCCTCGGGCGTCGCCGGGCAGACGACCTTCAGGCCGGGGATGTGCGCGAAGCTCGACTCGGGGTTCTGGGAGTGGAAGGGGCCGCCGGAGAAGCCGCCTCCGGAGGGGCAGCGAACGACGATCGGCACGGGCGTGCCGACCCGGTAGCGCTGCTTGGCGGCCACGGTGACCAGGTGGTCCCACGCGCACGAGACGAAGTCGGCGAACTGCATCTCCGCGACCGGGCGCATGCCCATGATCGCCGCGCCGGTGCAGCCTCCGACGATCGCGGTCTCCGCAAGAGGCGCGTCGATGACGCGCCAGGGCCCGAACTCCTCCTGGAAGCCCTGGGTGACCTTGAAGGCGCCGCCGTAGACGCCGACGTCCTCGCCGATCACGAAGACGCGCTTGTCACGCCGCATCTCCCCGCGGAGCCCGTCCGAGATCGCCTGCAGGTAGGTCTTTTCCGCCATTACTTGTGGTGCGGAGTGTCGAGGTCCTCGGGCGTCGCGAAGACGCCGTCGAGGAGCGTGGACACATCCGGGATCTCGCTCTCCTCGGCGCGCTTGATCGCGTCGTTCAGGAGCTTCTTGACCTCGGCGCGGATCTCGTCCTCCTGCTCGTCCGTGAACGCGGCGTTCTCGCGCAGCCAGGTGCGGAACCGCTCGAGCGGATCCCGCTTCGCCCACTCCTCGAACATCTCCTTGGGGACGTAGAAGGCGTCGTCGTGGACCGCGTGCCCCTCCATGCGGAGCGTCAGGCACTCGATCAGCGTCGGGCCGCCGCCCTCGCGCGCCTTCTCGATCGCCATCTTCGCCTCGCGGTGCACGGCGAGGACGTCGGTGCCGTCGACGACCACGCCCTCGAAGCCGTAGGCCTTCGCTCGGTCGGCGATATGCTCGATCGCGTACTCGAGGTGCGTCGGCGTCGAGTAGGCCCACTGGTTGTTGTCGCAGATGAAGACCATGGGAAGGCGGCGAACGCCGGCGAGGTTCATCGACTCGTGCGTGTCGCCGCGCGCCGAGGCGCCCTCGCCGAACCAGCCGAGCGCGACGCGCTTCTCCTCCCGGATCCGGAAGGCGAGCGCGCAGCCGACCGCGACCGGGAGCATCGCCGGCAGGTGGCTGACCATGGCGATGAGGCCCAGGCGGTCGTCGGCCATGTGGACGTTGCCGTCCTTGCCCTTCGTCGGGCCGTCAATGCGGCCCATGAACTGGGCGAAGATCCTCCAGGGCTCGACTCCGCGCACCACGTGGACCCCCATGTCGCGGTGCAGCGGCGTCCCGACGTCGTCGGGCCCCATCGCGGTCGCGACCCCGACGGCGGCGGCCTCGTTCCCGCGGCCCGTGTAGAAGCTGCCGGGGATCTTCCCCTGCTTGTAGAGGATGTGGCCCCGCTCCTCGATACCGCGGGTCGTCAAGAGGTGGCGGTAGATGCCGAGAAGGTCCTCGCGATCGAGGCCGAACTCCCTGACCTCTGTGAGCGAGCCGACCGGTTCTGCTTCCCTGGCGATCGCCATTCGCGGGTCGAACTCTAGCGTCTAGGGTGAGGCCATGGGCAGCGCGTCGGACTGGCTTCGGCAGGAGCGTCGCAGGACGCTGGGCGACTGGGTCGCCTTCTGCCTCGCCTGCGGCCACGTCCAGCGGTACTTCGCCGAGGACGAGGCAGCACTCCCGTCCGCGTGCCCGTCATGCGGCGGCGAGTTGCGCGCGCGGTGCCCGTCCTGCTCGGCCCAGATCGCCTCGGCCTTCGCCGTCGCGTGCGAGGAGTGCGGAGGCGAGCTGCGGCCCGACGAGGCCTTCGGCGTCCGCATTCGCAAGCCGCCCAAGAACGCGAAGGAGCGCTAGTTCGCCCATGGCCGCCGGTCGCCTGCGGCGAGGTGTCTGCCCAGACCCTGTGCGCTCGCCGCCACCCAGTCGTCGAAGCGTCTCGTCCCGCGCGGCGGCTCGGCCGAGGTGAGCAGGTCGTCGGCGAGGGCGCCGAGCTCCTCGGACGTGAGCAGCGTGTCCCGAGCAAGGAGGTCGAGCGATCGCGTGAGGGCGAGAACCGTTCGCCGTCCTCCCCGCACCACGACTGAACGGGCTCCCACCGCCGAGCGCACGAGGTGGACGACGTTCTCGAAGGCCAGCTCGTGCGGCCCGGCCGCGTCGAAGGTGACGTCGTCCACGTCCGATCCGGCCTCGACGCACAGCGCGGCGAGATCCTCCGCCGCGATCGGCCGTAACCGACAGGCCGCGCTCGGTAAGACGAAGAGTGGCAGCCGGCGCAGGAGCCAGGCCACGTTGTTGACGAGCACCTCGCCGTCGCCGAAGACCAGGGTCGGCCTGACGATCGCGTGCGACAGCCCCGAGGCGGCGAGCGCGTTCTCGACGGCCGCCTTCCCCTTGAAGTAGCCGTACGGCGAGTCGCTCGAGGCGTGCGTCACGCTCAGCTGGACGACGCGCCGCACCCCAGCTGCCCGCGCGGCCTCGAAGAGCGCGACGCTGTTTCTCACCGCGTCCTCGAAGCTCGTCGACGAGTCCGGGAACCGGATCCAGTACGTGTTGTAGAGGGTGTCGGCGCCGCGAAGCGGGGCCGGGTCGGCGAAGTCGAGTGGGAACGCCTGCACCCGGTCGCCGAACGGGCTCTCGCTCTGGGGCCGGCGCGTCAGCGTGCGGACCTCGCGCCCGGACTCGAGCAGCCGCGCGGCGACGTACCTCCCCGTGAAGGAGAAGGCGCCGGTGACGACGTCCACGGGCGTCCGCTAGGAGTGGATCTCGGAGAAGTGGATGACGGTGACCGTGGACTCCTCGGTCACCTCGCGGTTGTAGAGCTGCCCGAGGAAGTTCGCCATGTCGTCGGTGCGCTTGATCTCCGGGTTGTCCTTCTCGATCTCGCGCGGGGAGCAGTCGGCGAGCGGCTTGACCTCGACCTTGTCGATGACGGCGTCGAAGATCTTCTGACGCGGCCCGTAGCGCTGGCCGACGAGCACCTGGACGACCATCCCCTTCTTGTACTTCCCGGCCTTGTTGCCCAGCCGGATCGTGGCCGTCTTGCGTCTGCTGCGCAGCTGGTCGGCGACGATCGGCGAGTAGAAGTTGAGGGCGTACATCAGCTGGGAAGGGCCCGGAAGCGGAGCCATCATACGGTTTCTTCGACGAGGGCCTTCTGCGCCCTTTCGGCCATCTCGCGCTCGCCCTTGTACGCCAGGAGACGGGGAGCCTCGTCGAGCGGCAGCCAGCGCGCCTCGTCGACCTCGTGCGCGTGCTCGGGCGGGATGTCGCCGAGTCGCCCGCGGCGGTAGCGAAAGAGGAAGAAGCTCACCACCTTGAAGACCCGTTCGCCCTTCCACGTGTAGACGTAGCGCACATCGCCGAGCTTCGTCACGAGACGGCCCTCGACTCCTGTCTCCTCCGTCACCTCGCGGCTCGCGGTCTCGACAGGGCTCTCCCCTGTCCCGACCAGCCCTTTCGGGAGCGCCCAGACGTCCTTGCCTCCGGGACGGATGGCGGCGAGCCAGAGGCTCCCGCGCATGGAGCGCACGACCACGCCACCGGCCGAGAACTCGCGCCTCATGCGGTGGAGCCTATCCGCGTCGATATCGTCAGCTGAATGCGCAGGCTGCTCCTTCTCGCGTGCTCGATCACGCTCGTCGACACGATTCTCTACGCGGCGCTCGTGCCGCTCCTGCCGCACTACGCGGACGAGTTCGGGCTCTCCAAGGGCCAGTCCGGCCTGCTCGTCGGCGCCTACGCCGCGGGCGCCCTGCTCGGGGCCATCCCCGGCGGGATCAGCGCGGCGCGGTTCGGCCCACGCCGGGCCGTGCTCTCGGGCCTGCTGCTCATGGCCGTGGCCAGCACGGCGTTCGGGTTCGCGGGGGACGCCACGACCCTCGGAATCGCGCGCCTCGCCCAGGGCTTCGGCAGCGCCTTCTCGTGGGCCGGCGCGCTGGCGTGGCTCGTCGCCGGCACGCCGCGGGAGCGACGGGGCGAGATGCTCGGGACGGCGATCGGCGCGGCGATCTTCGGCGCCCTCCTGGGCCCGGCACTCGGAGCGCTCGCCGAGTCCGTGGGCGAGCGCCCGACCTTCCTCGGCATCGCCGGCGTCGCGCTGGCCCTCGCCGTCTGGGCGCTGCGGACGCCGCCCGTCGCCGCCGACCCCCAGCCGGTCGCGCAGCTCGCGCGCGCTCTCAAGCGGCCGATCATCCTGGGCGCCCTCTGGCTCATGACGCTCCCCGCGCTCCTCTTCGGCGTCCTCGCCGTGCTCGTGCCGCTGGAGCTCGGCGACGCGGGCTGGAGCGCCGCGGCCATCGCGGCGGTCTTCATCTGCGCCGCCGCGATCGAGATGGTCGTCGCGCCCATGCTCGGCCGCTTCTCCGACCGGGTCGGCCGCCTGCTGCCGCTCCGGCTCGCCCTCGGCGCCGCGGTCCTGGTCACGACCGCGCTCGCACTCGCCGAGCGTCCGCTCTTCCTCGCCCCCCTCGTGGTCGCGGCGTCGATCGCGTTCGGAGCTTTCTGGGCGCCTGCGATGGCGCTCCTCTCGGACGGGGCCGAGCGCATCGGACTGGCGCAGGGCTTCGCCTTCGGGCTCATGAACGCCGCCTGGGGCGGCGGGAACTCGATCGGCCCGTCGCTCGGCGGAGCGCTCGCGGACGTCGCCGGCGACGCGCTTCCGTTCGCCCTCATGGCGCTGGTCTGCGCGGGCACCCTTCTCGCCGTCACGCGCGGCCGCAGAGTCTTCGGCACTCAGCTTGCACGAGTGCCAGAAAGTCCTTGATCAAGGCCTCTGCAGATTCGCTAGGATGGGCTGGCACTCGATTGAGTCGAGTGCCAGAAAAGACGTCACACGCAAGGAGGAGTGCTGGATGAACCTTCAGCCACTGGGCGATCGGCTCATCGTCGAGGCGCTCGAGGAGGAAGAGACCACCGCGAGCGGGATCGTTCTCCCCGACACCGCCAAGGAAAAGCCGCAGCGCGGCCGTGTCCTCGCCGTTGGCCCCGGCCCTCGGGACGAGGACGGCGAGTACATCAAGATGGATCTCGAGCCCGGCGACGAGATCATCTTCTCGAAGTACGGCGGCACCGACATCAAGCTGGGCGGCGACGACTACCTGATCCTGAGGGAGTCGGACGTGCTCGCCAAGGTGCTCGCCGAGACGAAGTCCAAGAGCAAGAAGAAGGAGCTGGCCGGCGCCGCCGCCTAGCGGCCGCCGATCAGCACACAGAAACCGGAGGAGTTATATGGCTCACAAGGAGCTTCTCTTCAACGAGGACGCACGGCGCGCGCTCGAGCGCGGCGTGAACACCCTCGCTGACGCGGTCAAGGTCACCCTTGGCCCCAAGGGGCGCTACGTCGTGCTCGACAAGAAGTTCGGCGCGCCCACCATCACCAACGACGGCGTCACGATCGCGCGCGAGATCGAGGTCGAGGACGCCTTCGAGAACCAGGGCGCCCAGCTCGTCCGCGAGGTCGCCACAGCGACGAACGACGTCGCCGGCGACGGCACGACGACCGCCACCGTCCTGGCTCAGGCCATCGTCCGCGAGGGCCTCAAGAACGTCGCCGCCGGCGCGAACCCGATGGGCCTCAAGCGGGGCATCGAGACCGCCGTCGACAGCGTCGTCGAGGATCTGAAGAAGCAGTCGAAGGAGATCTCGGGCAAGGAGGACATCGCCCGGGTCGCCAGCATCTCGTCGCGCGAGCGCGAGATCGGCGACGTGATCGCCGACGCGATCGAGAAGGTCGGCAAGGACGGCGTCGTGAACGTCGAGGAGGGCCAGACCTTCGGCCTCGAGCTCGAGTTCACCGAGGGCATGCAGTTCGACAAGGGCTACCTGTCGCCGTACATGGTCACGGATCCCGAGCGCATGGAGGCCGTGCTCGACGACCCGTACATCCTCATCGCCAACCAGAAGATCGGCGCTGTCAAGGACATCCTGCCCGTGCTCGAGCAGGTCATCCAGGCCGGCCGGCCGCTCCTGATCGTGGCCGAGGACGTCGAGGGCGAGTCCCTCGCGACCATCGTCGTGAACAAGCTGCGCGGCACCTTCACCGCCGTCGCCGTCAAGGCGCCGGGCTTCGGTGACCGCCGCAAGCGCATGCTCGAGGACATCGCCATCCTGTCCGGTGGCGAGGTCATCACCGAGGAGATGGGCCTCAAGCTCGAGAACACGAAGCTCTCGCAGCTCGGCCGCGCCCGCAAGGTGGTCGTCACGAAGGACACGACGACGATCATCGACGGCGCCGGCGACTCGGAGGGCATCAAGGGTCGCATCAAGCAGCTCAAGTCGGAGATCGAGACCACGGACTCGGACTTCGACCGCGAGAAGCTGCAGGAGCGGCTCGCCAAGCTGGCCGGCGGCGTCGCCGTCATCAAGGTCGGCGCGGCCACCGAGACGGAGATGAAGGAGAAGAAGCATCGCGTCGAGGACGCCCTGCAGGCAACGCGGGCTGCTCTCGAGGAGGGCATCGTGCCCGGTGGCGGTGTCGCGCTCCTCAACGCCGGCAAGGCCATCAAGCTCGACACGCTCGAGGGCGACGAGCGCACCGGCGCGTCCATCGTGGCCCGGTCGCTCGAGGAGCCCGTCCGCCAGCTCGCGCAGAACGCCGGGCTCGAGGGCTCCATCGTCGTCGACAAGATCCGGACCGGTACGAAGGGCCACGGCCTGAACGTCGACACCGGCGAGTACCAGGACCTGGTCAAGTCGGGGATCATCGACCCGACCATGGTCACCCGCTCGGCGCTCCAGAACGCCGCCTCGATCGCGAAGAACATCCTCACGACCGAGGCAATCGTCGCGGAGGCGCCCGAGAAGGCCGGCGTCGGCGGCGGTATGCCCGGCGGTATGCCCGACATGGGCATGTAGTCCGGTCTCCGGACCGTTCGAACGCAACGAAGGGGCGGCCCACGGGCCGCCCCTTCTCTATGCTCGACCGATGGCCGGGACCGAGGCGTTGTATGCAGAAGACGCCTATCTGCGGGAGTTCGAGGCCACGGTTCTCGCGGTCGACTCCGAGGGGCGGCGCGTCGCTCTCGACCGCACCGCGTTCTTCCCCGGCGGAGGCGGGCAGCCGCACGACCTGGGCTCGCTCGGCGGCCTTCCGGTCGAGTCCGTCGCCCGCGACGCGGAGCTGATCTGGCACACGCTCGGCGGTGATGGTGCCCTACCGTCGGAAGGCGAGCGCGTCGAAGGACAGCTCGACTGGGAGCGCCGACACGCGCTCATGCGAACCCACACGGGCCTGCATGTCCTCTCCGCCGTCATTTGGCGCGACCACGAGGCGAAGGTCACCGGCGCGCGCATGGAGCCGCTCCGCGGGCGGATGGACTTCGAGCTCGAGGGGCTCTCGGCAGAGCTCGTGCGGGAGATCGAGGCGCGTGTGAACGAGGAGGTGGCGGCGGACCGTCCGGTTCGCGTCGACTTCCTGCCGCGCGAGGAGGCCGACCGGCGGCCGGAGCTCATCCGCACGAAGGTCAGCCTGCTTCCGGAGTCGATCACGATCGTCCGCACCGTGGAGATCGAGGGGCTCGACCTCCAGGCCGACGGCGGGACGCACGTCGCGCGGACCGGCGAGATCGGCACGGTCGCGATCCCCGAGTACAAGAGCAAGGGGCGCCTGAACAAGCGCCTCCAGCTCACGCTCTCAGACTGAGTAGCGCTCCTCGGCCCAGGGGTCGGCGTCGTTCGAGTAGCCGAGGCGCTCCCACGTGCCGGGCTCGTCGTCGGCCCGGACCTCGAGGCCAAGGAGCCACTTGGCGCTCTTCCAGAAGTAGCGCGACGGCACGACCAGGCGCAGCGGCCCGCCGTGGTCCGGCGTCAGTGCTTGGCCGTCGGCCTCGTAGGCGACGAGCGAGCCGGGGTCGTCCAGGACGGCCAGCGGCACGTTCGCGCGATAGTCCTCGACGGCGTGGGCCACGACGAAGCTCGCGGCAGCCGTCGGCCGGGCGAGCTCGGCGAAGCGCACGCCCCGGAACCCGGCGTCGAAGCGGCTCCAGCGCGTCACGCAGTGGATGTCGGCGACGACCTCGGTCGCCGGGAGGGCTCTGAGCTCCTCCAGGCCGAGCTCGACCTCGTTCTCGACCTCGCCCCAGACGCGGAGCCGCCAGTCCTCGGGCTCCGCGACCGGCACGGAGCCAACGTGGAGAACCGGCCACTTGTGCGTTAGGTACTGGCCGGGCGGCAGGCGTGCCGGGTCGAGGCCGGCCTCGAGCACCTTTCGCTCGGCGTTTGACCTGGGCACGCTGCCTACACTAGCCCTGTGAAGGCTGCAGCTCTCACACATGCCGTCGCGGGTCGCCCGCGCGCGTTCGTCGCGGTGACCGGGCCCGACGCTGAGGACTACCTCCAGCGCATGCTCTCGAACGACGTCGAGGCGCTCGCCCCGGGCGAGTCGTGCCAGGCGCTGCTGCTGACGCCGAAGGCCCGCGTGATCGCGCCGATGCGCGTCCTGCGCCGGGGACCGGAGGACTTCCTGCTCCTCACGGAGCCCGAGCTCGGCGAGACGCTGCGCGACCAGCTGCTCCGGATGCGCTTCGCCGCCAAGGCCGAGATCGCGCTGGAGGAGCACACGTCGACGCTCGTCTTCGGGGGCGACGAAGGGATAGTCAACGACGACTACGGCGAGCCCGCCGTCGAGGTCCTCGATGCCGCGCTCGAGCCGACCCTCGGCGATGACGAGCTCGAGGCGCTCCGCATCCGCGCCGGCACGCCGCGCTTCGGGCGCGAGATCGACGACCGCGTCCTGCCGGCCGAGGCCGGCCTCGTCGACCGTGCGGTCAGCCTGACGAAGGGCTGCTACCCGGGCCAGGAGCCGATCGCCCGCCTCCACTACCGAGGGCACGCCAACCGCGGGCTCCGAGTGCTTGCGATCGAGGGCGACCAGCCGCCGGCTGCGGATGCCGAGCTCGCCTACGAGGGCAAGGCCGTCGGCCGTGTGACGAGCGCCGTCAGGGCCGACGGCGGACTCGTCGCGCTCGCCTACGTCCGGGCCGAGGTGCCCGCCGACGCCGAGCTGGACGTCGGCCGGTCGAAAGCCCGGCCGCTACACTGACCCTCGTCCCGCGCCCGTAGCTCAGGGGATAGAGCGCTGCCCTGCGGAGGCAGAGGTCGCACGTTCGAATCGTGCCGGGCGCACTCTGTAAAGGCCCGCACAGGCGGGCCCTCTTTTCGTCAACGGGACCAGCCTCGTCATTCCGGTCCGGTTGACTTGTTGCCTAGACATGTCGATGACCGACGCCAAGGCAGCGGCCGAAGGCCGTCGTGAGGCCGTTCCCGCGGCGCTCGCCGTGCTCGTCGTCTTCGTGGCGCTGGCGCTGTTCAGCCGGGCGAGGGAGTGGGAACTGGTCGGTCTGCCCTGGTGGATCTGGCTTGCGGTCGCGGTTCCCTCCCTGCTGCTGACGATCGACCTTCTTCTGACCTTCGGCGGGAAGGGCCTCGTGCGGTCGCGCCGCGCCGCTCTCGCTCTTCTCGGTCTCCTCGTGCTCGGAAACTTGCTTGCGCTCGGCCTTCTCGTCGCCGGCCTGGTGACCACGAGCGCCACAGAGCTCGGCGGCGGAGAGCTCTTGCTCACTGGCTTCGCAATCTGGACGGCGGACGTCATCGTCTTCGGGGTCTTGTACTGGGAGTTGGACATGGGCGGGCCGGTCGCGCGCATCGTTCGTCCGGAACGAACGACCCCCGACTTCCAGTTCCCGCAGGACGAGACCCCGCACCTCGCGCCGACAGGCTGGGCTCCGGTGTTCTGGGACTACCTCTACCTCTCGCTCACGAACTCGATCGCCTTCAGCCCGACCGACGCGATGCCGCTGTCGTTGCGCGCAAAAGCGGCGATGGGCCTGGAGGCGGGCATCTCCGCGGTGACGATTCTGCTCGTCGCCGCTCGAGCCGTGAACGTGCTCGGCGAGTAAGTCCTAGAAGTCGTCTACGCCGCAGACCAGCGGGGCTCGCGCGGCTTGTCCCGGCCGAGGCCGCGCCCACCCGTCTCTCGGCGGGGCAAAGACGTCGATGACGACGGCGCCCTCGGGGCCCGCGCGCACCTCGTGCGGGACCACGCCCGGGATTCGCCAGGTCGCGCCTGGCCCTGCTCGACCCGGGTGAGGAGAGTCCCCCTCTGCCTCGACGGGGCAGTCTGAACTTCTTGCCCACCTCGCACGTCTCAAGGAGAGGATGGTCAGGCACGCCGCAGTCGCGCTGGTCGGCTAGGAGTGCTCGTGCCAGCGCTCGGGCTCGACCAGCGCGGTGACCCGCGGGCGCTCCCGGTTCTTGTACGGCGTGCCGCGATAGCGCTGCGAGAGCCGGTCGATGTCGACGAGGCCCTCGTCATCGCGCAGCTCGACCACGCGGCCGAGGACGGTGACCGCGCGGTACCAGTCGCCGAGGTCGAGCACGGTGACCGCGACCCTCGGGTCGCGGCGCATGTGCGTCAGGCGGAGCCGCTCGGCGTCCATGTTGAGGAGGATCCGCCCGTCTTCCCAGTCGTACCAGGTCGCGGCCGAGTACGGTGCGCCGTCGGAGCGGACGGTCGAGACGACGGCGGCATGGGGCGCCTTTAGGAACTCGACGAGCTCGGACGGCAGCGGCGCAGGCGGCACCGCGCCAGTGTAGGCCTAGCCCGCGTCCTTGCGCGCGGCTGTTACCCCGCCTAGCCGGCCGGCCAGCGGGGCTCGCGCGGCTTGTCGCGGCCGAGGCCGCGCCAGTCCGCCCGCGCCGGAGCGAAGACGTCGACGACGACGGCCCCCTCGGGGCCCGCCCGCACTTCGTGCGGGACGTCGCCGGGGATCCGCCAGGTCGCCCCGGGACCCAGCTCCTTCGTCTCGCCTGCAACACGGAACGAGAGCGTCCCTTGGATGACCATGCCGAGCTGCTCGTTCTCGTGCTGGTGCTCGGGCACGAGAGCGTCCGGGTCGAGCTCGACGATCGCCATCGTCCCTTCCTCGCCCTGCACCGCCCTGGCGGCGACGCCGTCCCAGATTCGCAGCGGCGACATGGCCGCGAGGTCGTCGAACGCGCTCATGCTGCACCTCCTCGAAGTCGTCTCTGGGAGGCTACCGACGCGCAGGACGCTGGTTGCGGCCGCAGAACTCAGGCTGGGTGGCCGACCTTCCCGAGCATCTCGACCTCGGGCGCCATCGCGACGCGTCGTGGTGGAGCGAGCTCGGCGCGCGCTGGGTCGTCCTCGGCCTGCTGACGGCGATCGCGATCGCCGCCCTCTTCAGCGTGTTCGGCCAGCACCCGGAGACGTCGATCGCCTCCGGTGAGGCCGCGACCCTTGAGGTCTCGGCGCCGGAGCAGGTGCGCGGCGGCCTCTTCTTCCAGGGCCGCTTCACGGTCACTGCCAAGGAAGGGCTCGAGGACGTCGTCCTCGTCTTCGCGCCCGGTTGGATGGAGAACATGCACATCAACACGATCGAGCCGGCGCCGACGGAGGAGGCGAGCCGCGACGGCGACCTGGCCCTCCACTTCGGGCCGCTGGGTGCCGGCGAGCGGCTCGTCCTCTACATGCAGTTCCAGGTCAACCCGACCAACGTGGGACGGCGTTCAGCGGACGTCGAGCTCTACGACGGCGAGACCTTGATCACCACCGTCGAACGCACGATGACCGTCTTCCCGTAGCCATGGACATCGTCGTCAGAGCGTTCTTCGCCTTCCTCTTCGTCGTCATCGTCACGCGCGTGATCGGCCGCCGCGAGCTCTCCTCGCTACAGCCGTTCGACCTCATCCTCCTGATCGTGCTCGGCGACCTCATCCAGCAGGGAGTCACGCAGAGCGACTACTCGTTCACCGGCCTCGTCCTCGCGGGAGGCACGTTCACGATCCTGACCGTGGCGGTCTCCTACCTCGTCTTCCGCTTCCGGCGACTGCGTCCCGTTTTCGAGGCGGAGCCGCTGATCCTGGTCGAGGACGGCAAGCCCGTGGAGCGGAACCTGCGCCGCGAGCGCATGACCATCGAGGAGGTCGCGGCCGAGGCCCGCCAGCAGCAGATCCCGTCCCTGAGAGCCGTCCACTGGGCCGTGCTCGAGTCGAACGGGAAGATCAGCTTCATCCAGCGAGGATGAGCCTCGGCTAGAACCGACCCAGGCTGGCGAGCTCGACGCCGCCTGTGTCTTCCCGGATGAGGAAGACCTCGACTCGGTTCCGGCCGGGACGGAAGGACTCCTCCGGAAGCAGGGCCGAGAACGTCGCCGACCCGCCGCCGTCCGTCCACGAGACGGCCGCGATCCGTCCGTTGACGGCTACTGCGATCGGAAGACGGTTCTCCGCTCCGTCGCCTTCGAGGGAGCCGTACACGGGAGAGGGGACGGCGGACGAGCCTCGCGGCAGATCCCGCAGGAGACTCCTGACCTCGCCCGCGAGCGTCGCCTCCAGGCCGGCCGGCGTCCCCTTCCTCGCGGTCGCGACGCGCTGCCCGATCAACTCGGGATGGGGGCCGATGCCGAAGATGCCGGGGTCGCCCTCGCCTTCTCCGAACAATCCGATCTGTCTCTCCACGAGCGCGTCTCGGGCTCGAACGAGCGCGTCCAGGGGAGCCGTGACCAGAACGTCCTTCCCGAGAAGTCTCACCTGATCCGGCCCGCGCTGCTCGTCCGAGAGGGATCGCCCGTCGACCTCCCAGGCGAGTGGCACACCGGCGATCTCCGCGATGGTCGGGACGAGGTCGATCGTCTCCGCGTGGCGGTCCACAACCTCTCCCTCGCGTTGTCCGGGTCTCTTCACGAGCATCAGGGGGAAAGCAACGTCGGCGAGGTTCGTCGGGGCCTCGCCCTCGATGAGCCTTCGCAGCTCGCCCGGCCGGACGGCGACGCCGTGATCGGAGACGAGGACGATGAGCGAAGCGTCGTACTCTCCGAGGCGGCGCAGCTTTCGCGTGAGCTGACCGACGAGGGCGTCGACGCACTGCGCCTGAAGGAGGAATCGCTGGTGCGCTTGGCTGACCAGCCACTCGTCCTCCTGCCAGCGGAGCGTCTCCGCGCGGAAGACCCGGCGTGTGTCCTCCGGGCTCGCGAAACACGTTCGACCGGCATGACGGGAACAGCCGCCACGGCTCGTGGGGCAGGAGGAGGTGGAGGAAGCTCAGCACGGGGCGCTCGCCGGTGCCGAGCGAGGCGAGGAAGGCGGCCCACTTGCTCGAGCTTCGCCCTTGTCTCTGCCGGGCGCCTCGTCGTCGGACAGGAAGTCTCCCCAGCCCGTCGCGACGTTCGGGAGGCGCCGCTCGTAGCTCGGCGGGGCGACGATGTGGGCGTAGAGGACGCCGACGTCCGAGAAGAGCGACCTCATCCTCGCGTCCATGGAGTCCTCGTCGTCTCGCGCATGCAGATGCTCTTGCGGGCACAGGTGTGTCAGCCGTCTCGTGCACGTTGAGTCTGTACCTGCCACGGAGAAGGGTGAAGAGGTTCTGCGGATGGTCGGCGAACACCGGGAGCAGACCCTTCTCGGGGCGCGTCCCTGTCAGCAGGGCGGGAACCGCCTTGACCGTGTCGTAGCTGACGGTCGTCGCGTTCCTGTACCAGGTGGCGTCGTCGGCTAGCGCGGCGATGGCCGGGTAGCGGGCCGGTCGATCTCGCCGCTCCGTCCATGACCGCCGCCACGGGGAACTCGTCGAGAACGACGAAGACGATCGGCGGCGCTTTCGACTGTCGGCCCGACGTCGCCACCGCGACCTGGGGCGTGGGCGGGAAGACGAGCTTCGTCACCGGCGAGAAGAACAGAAACAGGGCGAGAAAGAGGAGCGAGGCGGGAGCGAGAACGGTGAGGAGGCCTGCGCACCGGCTCGAACCGCAAATAGGCGACGACGGCGATCGCGACAACGAGTGCGGTGCCCAGCGAGGATCATGAACGTTCGCGGGCCAGACCACCTTCTCGAGTGCCTGGGCGGCGAAGAGAGCGACCAGCGCGGCCACGAAGACAAGGTGCAGGACGAAGCGAAGGCGCCGGTCGATCAGCGGCAGCGATCGCTTCGAGCGCCAGGAGCGCGAGCGGTAGGACGAACGTGAGGGCGACGGCGAACAGCACGATGTCGCTGGCTCTCCGAGTCGCGCACGGCGAAGAACTCGGCGTTTCGCGAGAGGAGGTCGAAGATCGGCTGGGAGAGTGCGAAGGCGCAGAGAGCGGCAAGCTGTGCGCCGGCCGTCGCAGCTCGCGCAGCGACATGCCCCGCCGGGCCGGCTCGCGACGCGTCAGGGCCTCGGCTCGCGGACACCATGGCGAGACACTTTAGGGCAGATCGGTCTCTGCCCGCACCTCGCGCGGGTAGGCTGAGATCGATGCGGATCTGCTCGCTCGTTCCGGCGGCAACAGAAGTGCTCTTCGCACTCGGTCTCGGCGATCGCGTGGTCGGCGTCACC
>CAWIWC010000004.1:0-32926 GCA_963839745.1 uncultured Actinomycetes bacterium | reverse complement strand
TTTTTGAGCATGGGGCGCGCGCCGTTGTGACGGCCCGCTTTGCGTGTCGGCCTGATCGTCCGCTCGGCGACACACACACAGGGAGGGAGTAGATGCGAACATCGGTTAGGAGCGTTCTTGCGGTGCTCGTCGCCGTGACGGTCTTCTCGCTTACCGCCATGGCGGGCGCACAGACCGTCGGGGACGCGGTGAGCACCTTCACCTACACGAAGAACATGAAGCCGCAGGGGTACTCGCCACGAGTCGTGCCCCTCACGGGCGCGGGCTCCGGCGTCTACAACTCGGACCTGGCGTTCTCGGGCAAGCGGGCCTTCCAGGGCACGTACAGCGGCTTCCGGATCATCGACGTCTCGGATCCGGAGAACCCAGTCCAGATCACGAACTACGACCAGTGCTCGCCGGGCTCGACGCAGGGCAACCAGGGCGACGTGATCGTCTGGGGCAACCTGCTCGTCCGGTCGTGGAACTCGCCGGCGACAGCCACGTCGTCGTGTGACGGCGAGCTCGTAGGTCTTGGGTTCGAGGGCCTGCACGTCTTCGACATCAGCAATCCGTCGGATCCCGATCTCGTCGGCTCGGTGGGGCTGGACGGCCTGCCGAATCTGGTGACGATCCACACCGGCTCCGCCGCGGGGCAGTACGAGGCGGCAGGCGCGGCGTTCGGACCCGCCCCGACGGCCGCCGGACTCACCGGCACCGTCGTCCTCTCCAACGACGGCGTCGGCGCGACGACCGACGCCTGCGAGCCGCTGGTGGGATTCCCCGCCGGCTCGATCGCGGTGGTCGACCGCGGCACGTGCGAGTTCGGGCTCAAGGCGCTCAATGCGCAGAACGCGGGCGCCACGGGCGTCATCGTCGCCAACAACGCCCCGGGCATCCCAGGGACGATGGGCGCCGGCCTATTTGGAAGCCAGGTCACGATCCCAGCTGTTCAGGTGTCGCAGGCGGACGGCGCCATCATCAAATCGGGCTTGCCCGCTTCGGGCACCATCAGCCGCAACGCCGAGTTCGGCTGCGGGTCGCACACCGCCACCGGAGTCCCGGACCTCGCAAATGACCGGCTGCTGGTCTACAACAGCTCGTCCGCAGGCGGTGTGTGCGACTTCTTCGAGATCGTGGAGGTGCCGCTCGACGACCCAGCGAGCGCGCGGGTGGTCAACCGCGTCGACTCGATGCACACGTGCCACGACATCGGCGTCATCCTCGGCGACGCGATGCGGCTCGCGTGCGCCGGAGGGGAGGGGGCGCGGATCTTCAGCCTCGATCCCGCGGACGGCGCCTCGCTGACGAACCCGGTGCTGATGCACCACTTCGACATCCCGGGCGTCACGATCGGCCACTCGGCCGCGTGGAGCTGGGACGGCGAGGTGTTGATCTTCGGCCACGAGCCCGGCGGCGGCACGCAGGCGCGCTGCCAGGCCACGAGCGCGGAAGTCGATCGCACGATCTTCTTCTACGACCACGAGGGCAACCAGCTGGGGACGTTCCTCCATCCGCGGCCGCAGACCGCGACGGAGAACTGCACGTGGCACAACTACAACGTCGTGCCGACCGACAAGGGCAGGATCCTCGTCGCCGGCAACTACCAGTCGGGTATCAGCGTCCTCGACTTCACCGACCCGGCGCACGTGCGCGAGATCGCCTACGCGGACCCGGCGCCGCTCATCAACCCGGACAATCCCGCCGCGATCGAGGGTGGCGGCGACTGGTCGTCCTACTGGTACGACGGTCGGATCTACGAATCGGACATGACGCGGGGGCTCCTGATCTGGAACCTCGTTGACCCTGCGGTTGCCGGTGCCAGGAAGCTCGGGCACCTGAACCCGCAGACGCAGGAGTTCACCATTCCGCTCAAGAGCGGCTAGCGAAGGGCTTCTCCTTCGGCCAGAGGGCGGCCTTCGGGCCGCCCTCTCCGTCTCTGTGGGTGCGTTCTCGGAAGACCGCCGCGGCCCTGTGCGTCATGTAGTGATGGAGAGAGAAACGACGACAGGCATCGCCCAGCGGCGATGCGTGGTCTGATGTTCGCCGACCTGGAGCGGTGCGAGCGCTGCCATCAGCGGTACCCGGAGCCGCTGGGGCACCGGTGTCCGCAGGCGTCCTTCACCCGGCAGCGGGAGCTGGAGCTCGAAGACCAGTTCAGGTCCTGGCTCGAGACGCCCGAGGGCCGCTTCGCCGAGTACCTCGCCCGTAGGCAGCGCGGCGGCTAGCCAAGCCGAGCTGCCCGCGAAGCGCCTGCGACCCCCGCGTGGCCCGGTTTGTGCAGGCGCTCGTCCGGTGACGATCAGAGCAGGCCAGAGCGACGGAGGTGAACCCATGACCCCGGACGACGACACCGGCGCGCAGAACCTCTCGAAGATCGACCACGTGATCGTGCTCATGATGGAGAACCGCTCCTTCGACCACGTGCTGGGCTACTTGAAGCTCGACGGCGTTCGACCGAACGTGGACGGGCTCGAGACGACCATGGGGAACGAGGACGCCGCGGGCAAGTTCCACAAGGTGCGTCCGCTGGGGCGGCGGAAGATCGACCTGAAGGCGCTCGATCCCGGCCACGGTCCCGCCGACGTCAGGGAGCAGATCGCGGGCGGGATGGCCGGCTTCCTGAAGAACTACGTCAAGGCGTTCGAGCGCAACTCGAAGGACAATCCGCCGCCGTCCGGCTTCAAGTTCGATCCGACGCTCGTCCTCGCGTACCTCCGCGCCGACGACGTCCCGGTCTACGACTATCTCGCCCGCTCCTTCCAGGTCTGCGACCGATGGTTCAGTTCCGTCCCCGGGCCGACGTGGCCGAACCGTCTCTATGCCGTCACGGGCGAGTCCGACGGGACGACGGCCAACCGCAGGCCACCGATCTACGACCTCAAGGCGTTCGTGCGCAAGCTGGATGCCGACGATGTCTCCTGGCGCTGGTACTCGCACGACCCGGGCACGCTGCGGGGCATCGACGGGCGCTACCGAATCGAGCATGACGACGAGTTCGCGTACTTCGACCGCAAGACGCTGTTCGAGCGGCAGACGTTCCTGGACGACGCGCGGGAGGGGAGGCTCCCGGCGGTCTCCTGGATCGACCCGAACTTCGTGGACTTCCGCCTGTTCGGGCCGCCTGGGTCGAACGACGACCACCCACCGTCGCCGACGATGGCCGGGCAGGAGCTGGTCCTCAGCGTCCTCACGGCCGTGATGCGTTCCCCTGCGTGGAAGAAGTCGCTCCTCGTCATCACCTACGACGAGCACGGAGGCTTCTACGACCACGTGGATCCGCGACCGTTCACGGTCGCGGACGACCGGCCGGCCATGCGCCGCTACGGAGTTCGCGTCCCGGCGCTCGTCGTGTCGCCGTACGTCGAGCGCGGCGTCAGCCACGTGGTCTACGACCACACGTCGATCATCAAGACGATCCTGGTGCGCTTCTGCTCGCGCCCGGACACGGCGGTGCGATCGATGGGAGCCAGGGTTGCCGCAGCCAACCATCTGGGGTCGCTGCTCACCCGCCCGGCGAACCGGCCACGCGGGCGCGCTGCCGACCAGCAACTGTCGGCGCTGGTGGAGAAGATCGCCGCCTGGAGGCGTGAGACCTACCGCGCCACCACGCTCGGAGAGACCGCCGCCGCCGCAGCGGACGAGCCCGAAGCGCTCACGGACCTCCAGCAGGAGGTGCTCGCCGTGGCCAAACGGCTACGCCGCGCCGGTCTCCAGCCGGGTGAGCCCTAGTCAGACGTCGCGCGCGAAGCTGCGCTCGAGATAGGCGTCGAGATCCGGGCCGGCGGGGTTCGACAGGACATCCTCGAGCCACGCGCGGCGCTCGAAGTCGACGACCTCGAGCTCCCAGACGCAGCCCGCCGGCTGGTTCTCGACCTGGGTGAACGCGGCGGGGTCGTCCTTCGGGCTCACGTAGATCCTCTGATGGACCTCATTTTCGGACTTCCACCAGTAGATGAGCGCGATTCCGACCGCGCGCGCGTCGTGCGCGATCGCGAACCCGACTCCGTAGTGGTCTTCGGCGGCGGGAGGCTGGGGGAGAACCTGCGCCGCCAGGTCACGGGTGGCCGCCACGAAGTCGGGCCGCGGTTCCTGTCCGTTCACCGCGATGCCGTAGAGCTTGAGCTGCCAGCCCTCCACGTCCTCCCTGCGGATGAAGCGGACGTGGCGCGGTTTGTACGGAGCTTCGAGAGTTGCGGCGAGAGTGGTCATGCGCGTTCAAACGCGCACGGCGCGTTACCTCTTCCCCCGGTCAGGGAGCGGCTCGAAAATTCACCCTAAAGTCCTACGGAACTCCTGCCGAAAACAAACCTGGTTCCCGACGTGAGGCCGCAACACGCCGGGACCTCCCTGGAATGGGCCGCTCCGCAAGAGCGGCCCTTCTCTTTGCTCTCCCTCAGCCGGCTCTAGTGCTCGAGTCGGCGGCGGAGCTCGTCGAGCGGAATCGTGTCGGGCTCGTAGCCCTCGAGCCGCAGAGCGTCCTCGAGGTTCGCGATCAACGCGTCGCGGAACGCGAGATCGGCTTCTGCCCGGGCAACGATGTCGTCGAGCTGGCCGCGTGCGAGCGGGAGCTCCTGGGCCGCCTCGACCCACGCCTGCGGCGCGGGCGGGAGGGCCTTGATGAGCTCGGCGAGGCGCTGTTCGTCGTAGGCGGTCATTCGGGTCTCCGTCAACTCGACGGCCGAGCCTCCGGATTTCTTCCCTCGAAGTGCTCGCGGAGGCGCGACAGGCAACGGGAGATTCTGCTGGCGATCGTTCCCGACGGGATGTCGAGCGCGGAGCCGATCGTCTGGTAGCTCTCGTCGCGGGCGAAGAAGCGGTCGAGGATCTCGCGGCAGTTCTCGGAGAGCTCGGCCATCGCCTCGTGGACGGCGAAGGCCTCGTCGAGCGTCTCCATCTTGTCGTCGACGCCGCCCGGCATCGACTCCGGGTCGACGATCTCCTCGCGGGAGCCGGCGCGAAGCCTGTCGATGCAGAGCCGGCGCGTCAGCTGCCCGATCCAGGGACGGATGGCCTCGTCGTCGCGGAGCTTGCCCAGGTGCTGGTACGCCCGGGAGAAGACCTCCTGAAAAACCTCCTCGGCGTCCTCCTGGCGCAGCCGGTACGCCTGGCAGCAGATGGCGTAGACGTAGCGCGAGAACCGCGAGACGAGCTCGCGCCAGGCGTCCTCGTCGCCGCTGCGGCAGCGCGCGACGATCTGGGCATCGGGGAGGGACGCAAGCTGCACGGCAAGGGGTATGAAACCGAAATCTGCGGCCGGAGGGAAGATCCCGGGCTGCTCGCGCGTCTTGTGAGGGCCGAGAGGAGGCCCATATGCAGCACCCCGAAACCCATCTCGACTACACGCGGACGCGTCACAGCGACCTGCTTCGGCGTGCCCGCGCAGGCGAGCTGGCGACCCGTCTGGCCGAGAGCCGCAGCGACGAGCGCCGATTCTTCCTGGCACGGCGCCGCCACCAGCGGACCCCGTGCCCGCCGTCAAGGCCCGCCGCGTCGACGTAACACCCTTCCCTGACAAGGGTGGAGCCCCGGTAGGGGGCCGGGGCTCCTGCCCACCGACGCGGTATCAACCCCGGGACAAGGTTCGCGTCAGCAGGCGTGGTCCGTATTCTGTGCAAATCTGCCGGATCCTCTCAACCCCAAGTCGATGAAAAGTTCGCTCGATACGATGTTTTCGTGTCGGCGCGGTGGCCGAGTGGTTAGGCAGAGGCCTGCAAAGCCTCGTACACCGGTTCGAATCCGGTCCGCGCCTCTAGGCCGCATTTCTCCGTAAACATTGAGCGAAGCGGATCCTGGAGGCCGTTCCGAGGAGAAATCCGGTTCTCCCTGCCGAGTCAGAAGCCCGGTGCGGGCGTCATCGACTGGAAGATCAAGCTGAAGGGCGATGCAGCGGTCTTCTTCGAGGATGCGTCGGGCAACGTGTCCGGACCGGTCTTCTGCCGCGTCCCGCCTCCGCCGAAGTAGGCGGAGCGAATCTCCGGCGGAGAGGGCCCACACGGGCCCTCTCCGCCTTTCATGATCAGGGGCGACCGGCGAGCGTCGCGGGGACTCGCGACCGCAGCGCAGGCTGTGCCGGGTGGAAGCGCGCCTCCGCCTGCACCCGGTCGGCCCGTGGGCGTATGGCCTCGGTTGTCCCAGTCCGCGGGCGTATCCGGCCCATCCGCTCCAGCCGCGTGCGCAGTCCTCCCCACAGGAACTCGTCTCCGTGCATGTCTCTCTCCCCTCTGGCCGCAGTGATCCCTCGAAAGAGGTAAGCACGCATCGTGAGCGAGACGCCGCCCGACGTCGCCGGACCTTCGGCTAGTTCGTGGAGGGTTGTGGCCCGGCTCAAGGACCAGGGAGTGCGTGCCGATACAGCCCGCGAGGTCCTCTCCTCCTGGGCTCGGGGATGACGGCAATCAGCTCTCGCGCCCAGTAATTGCCCGAAGCGGCGGCGAGCCCCCTCGTCGCCGCTTCACTTTTCAAGCGAGAGGGTGTGAGGCGCCGCTCAGGCGGCGGAGTCCATGCCGGGCCGCAAAGACTGCGGCGCCGAGGAGCGCATGTCGGACTCGCCGTGCCAGCGGGCGACGCTGGCCGACCAGCCCTGGCGGGCGTGGTACTCGCACACGACGTAGGTCTCGCCGTCGGCCGCGCACGTCTCACGCGAAGCCAAGCGGTCGCAACGCCGGTTCTCGAGTCGGTAGTAGCCCTCGCAGCGATCCATGTCTTCATGACTTCGGCGCGAGGCGCCATCTTCCTAACCCCCGTTTTCGTGAAGCCGTCTCCGCCAGGCTTCCCCGGCGGCGCGTCCCTCAGGCGTGGCGAGGAAGTGTTCGAGCGGGACGTGCAGGAAGGCCCCGCGCGCCTCGGCGAGGATCTCCTCGCCGTCGCGAAGGTCGGCATCGATGTGGATGCGCCGCCCGCGGCTGTCCGTCACCCAGGCGGCCAGCGCGAGCTCGTGGTTGATGAAGACCGGCCGCCGGTAGCGGACGAAGATCCTCGCCGTCACGGCCGGGAAGCGGTGCCACGTGGCCAGGAGCCCGCAGGCCTCGTCGAGCGCCGCGGCGACGAGGCCGCCGTGGACGATGCCGGGCCCGGCCTGGTGGTGGTCGCCGAAGGTGACGATCGCCTCGTAGCGGTCGATGCCCTCGTCCCTCGGCTGCGGAAGATGGAGGCCCTTGGGGTTGTCGCCGCAGCCCCAGCACGCCGGGTCGTGGTGCGGCGGGACCGCCGCGGTCACTAACGCAGGCCGCCGCGCTCGAAGTGCGCGCGGTAGAAGTTCTCCGAGCCGGCGGTCGCCATCGCCGCGGAGGCGGAGATCTCCAGGGAGAGGGTGGCGGCCGCGACGATCTGCGCCAGGCGGTAGACCTTGCCGGGGCCGTCACAGTCCATGAGGCGCAGCCAGGAGCGGGCGTAGGGGAGGGTCGTGCCTCCGCCGACGGTCGCGACCTCGAGGCTGGGAAGCCGCATCGAGACGTTCAGGCCTCCCTCCACGCGGTGCGCGGTGCCGTGCGCCATCGAGCTCGTCCCGACCATGCCGATGTCCTGGCCCGTCGCCGTGAAGATCGCCGCGATCGCGGTCGCCGGCGTGAAGGCGACCGACTGCATGCCGGACGCGACGGCGCCGTGCGTTCCCACGAAGGCGAGCTCGACGAGATCGTCGATCGTCGTCTTGAGCACGCGCCGCACGGCCTCGTCGGTGAGCGTCGCCTCCGCGATGACGGTCTTGCCGTGCCCGCCGCGCTCGAAGTAGCGGGCGGACGGCTTCTTGTCGCCGCCCATGTTCCCCTCGAGCATCGCCCGCCGCGGCCGCACGGGGGCGCGGTCGACGACGAACCCCTGGTTCAAGGCGAACGAGTTGCGCGTGATCATGTTCATCCCGCATGCGTCGCCGGTCGTGAACGCGTACATGACGTGGCACATGGGGCCGACGACATGGGTCTCGAGCTCGCGGAGCTTGGCGTGCTTGGAGAGGTTCGGGATGGGCTCCGACTCGAGCCAGGCCCGCATGTCCTCGAGCTGGGTCTCGATCCAGGCGGCGAAGGCGACCGCCTGCGCCGTCGAGTCGAAGAGGAAGGCCGAGGCGCGCGTGATCCGGTCGCCGAGGACGTAGGTGCGAAAGCCGCCCGACTCGCCGACGGCGCGGGCGCCGCGGTAGAGCGAGATCGAGAGGCCCCCCTCCGTGTTGGCGAGCGGGACGTAGACGCCCTCCAGCTCGCGGCCGCGTTCGACGACGCTGCCTTCCGGCTCCTCCAGCTCGTAGCGGCCCAGCTCGACGTCGATCGGCCCGACGACGGCGACCGGGACGAGCGCGGCCCCGGTCAGCGCCTCAGTCGCCTTGGCGAACGGCTCCAGGTCGTGGTCGAAGACGTGGCTCTCGCCGTCGAGGCGCGAGGCGAGCGCCTCCTGGCGCGCCCGGATCGAGTCCGCGTCGTTCTTGCGGGGCCAGCGCCGAAGCTCCACGGCGTCACTTTACGGCTCCCAGGGGCGGAGACGGGGAACCCAGCGAGGCACGGCGGCGCAATAAGCCTCGTAGTCCTCCCCGAACCTCTTGCGGAGGCCGGGCTCCTCCACCAGAGGGAAGTAGACCGCGTTCACGGCGAAGACGGCTCCGAACCAGACGAGCAGCGGCACCGAGCCGAAAAGCGCGGCCTCCCCGAGGACGACGGCGAGGACGCCCGAGATCATCGGGTTTCGGACATGCCGGTACGGGCCGACCACCACGAGCCGCGAGGTTGGATCCCAAGGGGCGAGGGTGCCCTTCCCGATCCGAGCGAAGAGCGCGACCGTCCAGCTCACGAGGACGAGGCCGATCGCGATCAGAACGATCCCGGCCGTCGCGAGCGGCCAGGCGCCGAGCTCGGCTTCGCCTCGCCACAGGATGAGCCCGGGGACCACGACCGCCACCGTCACCGGGAGGAGGCCGATCGCCCGAAGATGGCGCCAGACGCTCACGGCTCGATCATGCCTGCTGTCGGGTACGCTCCCCGGCCGTGGCAGCGACCCTCATGGACGGCAAGGCGCTCGCGGCGCAGGTCCGCGGCGAGGTGGCCGAGCAGGTCAAGGCTCTGGCGCGACCGATCGGCCTCGCGACGGTCCTCGTGGGCGAGGACCAGGCCTCGGCGCTGTATGTCCGCCGTAAGCAGGAGGCCTGCGAGGAGGTGGGGATCGAGCCGATCCACCACGAGCTGGGCGCCGACACGTCCGAGGAGGCGCTGCTCGGCCTCGTCGCCGACCTGAACGCCGACGACCGGGTGACCGGCATCCTCGTCCAGCTGCCCCTGCCCGAGCACATCGACGAGGGACGCGTCATCCGCGCGATCGCGCCCGTCAAGGACGTCGACGGCTTCCACCCTGCGAGCGCGGGCCACCTTCTCCAGGGCGAGCCGACGTTCGTCGCCGCGACGCCGGCCGGGATCATGGAGATCCTGCGCGCGTACGAGATCCCGCTCGAGGGCGCGCGGGCCGTCGTGGTCGGACGCTCGAACATTGTCGGCAAGCCGATGGCGCTCCTGCTCCTGGCCGAGAACGCGACTGTGACCATGTGCCATAGCCGGACGCGCGACCTCCCCGGGGTCGTCCGCGAGGCGGACGTGGTCGTCGCCGCCGTCGGGCGCGCCGGGATGGTCACGCGCGAGATGGTCAGGGAAGGCGCCGCGGTCGTCGACGTCGGGATCAACCGCGTCGACGGCAAGGTCGTCGGGGACGTGGCCGAGGACGTGCGCGAGGTCGCCGGGTTCCTGACGCCCGTCCCGGGCGGCGTCGGGCCGATGACGATCGCCAGTCTGCTCCGGAATACCGTTCGTGCCGCGGGATACCAGCAGGGCTCGCTTGCCTTCCCGGGCGGCTGAAGTTACGCTCATCACGCCGCGAAGACTGCGGCGAGAATCGGCTTCGACGGCTCGAAGGAGGGCCGTCGTTCGTGTGTGAAGGAGGAAGGTTCGTTGGCCGAGGGCACCGTCAAGTGGTTCTCGAACGAGAAGGGGTTCGGCTTCATCGAGCGCGAGGGGGGTGACGATGTCTTCGTTCACCACAGCGCGATCGAGATGGACGGCTATCGCACCCTGACCGAGGGCCAGCGCGTGCAGTTCGACGTCGAGCAGGGCGACAAGGGCCTGCAGGCGAAGAACGTGACGCTGGCGTAGTCGGCACAGGTTCGAGTTGCGCGACGGGCCCCGGCGAGGGGCCCGTCGCATTTCTAGACTGGAGAGGCATGGCGATCGGGAGAGAAGATGTGCTGCACGTCGCCGCGCTCGCGCGGCTGGAGATCCCCGAGGGGGAGGTCGACGGCGTGCGCGAGCAGCTCGGGGCGATCCTCGAGGCGGTCGGGAAGGTGTCTGAGCTGGACCTGTCCGACGTGGAGCCCATGACGCACCCGCTCGACCTGGTCAACGAGTGGGCCGAGGACGATCCGGCCCCGTCCCTGACGCAGGAAGAGGCGCTTGCGAATGCGCCCGACGCCCACGACGGCAGCTTCCGCGTCCCCGCGGTGGGCGGGTGAGCCTGTGATCGACACGCTGCGACTGACCGCCGAGGACGCGTCCGGGCTGCTGGAGGGCGGGGAGGTCTCCGGGGAGGAGCTCGCCGGCGCGTACCTCGACGCGATCGAGGCGCGCGATGCCGAGCTGCACGCCTACCTCCACGTCGTGGGCGAGCGCGGCGACGGCGTGCCGATCGCCTACAAGGACGTGATCACGACGAAGGGCATCCCGACCACGGCCGGCTCCAAGATCCTGGTGGGCTACACGCCCCAGTTCGACTCCACGGTCGCGGCCCGCTGCAAGGACGCCGGGCTGCCCATCATCGGGAAGACCAACCTGGACGAGTTCGCGATGGGCTCGTCCACGGAGAACTCCGCCTTCGGCCCGACGAAGAACCCGTGGGATCCGGAGCGGGTGCCGGGCGGGTCGTCCGGCGGGTCGGCGGCCGCCGTCGCCGGAGGGCTCGCGCCCTGGGCGCTCGGCACCGACACGGGCGGCTCGGTAAAGCAGCCGGCCTCGCTCTGCGGCGTCGTCGGCCTGCGCCCGACCTACGGCACGGTCTCGCGCTACGGGATCGTCGCTTTCGCGTCCAGCCTCGACCAGGTCGGCCCGCTGACGAAGACCGTGCGCGACAACGCGCGCCTGTACGCGCTCATCGCCGGCAAGGACCCGGCCGACTCGACGACGGTCGAGCTGCCCGAGCCCGTGTCCATCCCGGAGAACGAGGACCTGACGGGCCTCCGCATCGGCGTCCCCAAGGAGATGAACGAGGCCGAGGGGATCGACCCCGGCGTGGCCGAGAGCGTGAACGCCGCCATCCGCCTCGCCGAGGAGCTCGGCGCAAGCGTCGAGGAGACGAGCCTCCCGCGCTCGGTCGACTACGGCCTCGCCTGCTACTACCTCGTCGCCCCCGCGGAGGCGAGCTCCAACCTCGCCCGCTACGACGGCGTCCGCTACGGCCATCGCGCCGACGCCGACGAGCTCACCGCGCTCTACTCGCGCACCCGCTGGGAGGGCTTCGGGGCCGAGCCGAAGCGGCGCATCCTCCTCGGGACGTACGCGCTCTCGGCCGGCTACTACGACGCCTACTACGGCCAGGCCCAGAAGGTGCGCACGGTCATCGCCCAGGAGCATGCAGCCGTCTTCGAGCGCTTCGACCTGATCGTCAGCCCGACCTCGCCGACGGTTGCCTTCCGCATCGGCGAGAAGGCTGAGAACCCGCTCGCCATGTACCTCTCCGACCTCCTGACCATCCCCGCGAACATGGCCGGCCTGCCGGGCCTCTCGATCCCGTGCGGCCTTTCGGAAGGGCTCCCGGTCGGCCTGCAGCTCATCGGACCGCAATTCTCGGAGAACACGCTCTTCCGCGCCGGCCACGCGCTCGAGCGCGCGCTCGCCTTCGACTACGTCCCGGAGCGGCTCCGTGCCTGAATGGGAGCCCGTCATCGGGCTGGAGATCCACGTCCAGCTGAAGACGCGGACGAAGATGTTCTGCCGCTGCGAGAACGTCTGGGGCGAGGAGCCGAACACGCGCACGTGCCCGGTCTGCCTGGCCCACCCTGGCACGCTGCCCGTCCCGAACCGCAAGGCGATCGAGTGGACGGTCAAGCTCGGCCTGGCGCTCGACTGCGAGATCGCCTCGCGCGCGCTCTTCCACCGGAAGAACTACTTCTATCCCGACCTGCCCAAGGGCTACCAGATCTCTCAGTACGACGTCCCGCTCGCGTCCGGCGGACGCTTCGCCGTCCCGGGGCCCGACGGCGACCGCGAGATCGGGATCGTGCGCGCGCACCTCGAGGAGGACGCCGCGAAGACGATCCACGTCGGCGGCACCGGCGGGCGCATCCACGGGGCCGAATACTCGCTCGTCGACTTCAACCGAGGCGGCACGCCGCTTGTCGAGATCGTGTCGCAGCCCGATGTGCGCTCGGGCGAGGAGGCGCGGCGGTTCCTGCAGCTCCTGCGCCAGACGGTCGTCGAGCTCGGCATCTCGGACGCCGAGATGGAGAAGGGCTCGCTCCGCTGCGACGCCAACGTGTCCGTGCGCGAGGTGGGGGAGACCGGCTTCCGCACGAAGACCGAGCTCAAGAACATGAACTCGTTCAAGTTCGTCGCCGACGGGATCACCGCCGAGGTCGAGCGCCAGATCGGCGCGTACGAAGCCGGCGACCAGGTCGTTCAGCAGACGCTCCACTTCGACCCGCAGGCCGGCACGATCGCGGCCCTGCGGTCGAAGGAGGAGGCGCACGACTACCGCTACTTCCCCGAGCCGGACCTCGTCGCGGTCGAGCCTCCCGCCGAGATGGTCGACGCGGTGCGTGCCGAGATCGGCGAGCTGCCCGCCGCGCGAATTCGTCGCCTCGAGGCCGAGGTCGGCTTCGACCTCGCGTACGACCTCGTGACGAGCGGGCGGGACGAGCTGCACGCGCGCGTGCCCGGAGACGACCGCCGCGCAGTCGCCAACGTACTGATGAACCAGCTCGCGGCGGCGGGCGTCGACTCCACGGCCGTGAACGGCGACGAGCTCGGGAAGCTGATCGAGGCGCGCGAGCGCATCCCGCGCCAGGCCTTCCTCGACGCGGTGGCCGCGAGCGGCGACGCCGACTTCGCCGCCGAGCGCTACCTCGAGGAGACCGTGGTCGCTGACGCCTCCGAGCTCGACCCGGTCATCGACGCGATTCTCGCCGCCAACCCGGGCCAGGTCGAGGCCTACCGGGGCGGCAAGGAAGGCCTGCTCGGCTTCTTCGTCGGGCAGGTGATGAAGGAGACGCAGGGCAAGGCCGACGCGCGCGTCGTGAACGAGCGGTTGCGCGAGAAGCTGAGCGTGTGAGCGCCGAGGCCGTCCGCCTGCTCTGGGAGCGCATGGAGGCGCGCGACTGGGACGGCGTCGCGGCGCAGCTCCATCCCGAGGTCGTGGTCGACTGGCCGAACACGGCCGAGCGCATGCGCGGCCGCGACAACTACCTGGCAGTCCAGCGCGCCTACCCGGAGGGATGGCACATCGAGGTGCTCCGCATCGTCGACGCCGGCGACAGGGTCGTCTCCGAGGTGCGCGTCGACCACCAGGGTGAGCGGTTCTTCGCCGCTTCGTTCTTCGAGCTCGCCGACGGGCTGATCTCGAGGGCCGTCGAGTACTGGTCCGACGGCGAGCCCTCGCCGGCGCCCGAGTGGCGCGCCCAATGGATGGAGCCGCTCTGAGCGACCTGGTCATCCGCCACGCCGAGCCGCCGGATCACACGCGCGTGACCGCGGTGCTGGATGAGTGGTGGGGAGGGCGGCGACGCATGGTCGACATGCTTCCGAGACTCTTCTTCGCGCACTTCCGGGACACGTCTTTCGTGGCCGAGCGGGACGGCGAGCTGGCCGGCTTCCTCGCCGGCTTCCTCTCGCAGAGCGACCCCGAGGCCGCCTACGTGCACTTCGTGGGCGTGAGCCCCGAGGAGCGCGGGTCGGGCCTCGGCCGGGAGCTCTACGAGCGGTTCTTCGAGGTCGCACGCGGGCACGGGCGGCGCACGGTCTCGTGCGTCACCTCGCCCGCGAACGCCGGCTCGCTCGCGTTCCACCAGGCGATCGGCTTCGAGCCGAGCCCGCCGCAGGCCGGCTACGACGGGCCGGGCGAGGACCGGGTCGTCATGACGCGCTCCCTCTGACGCGCGCGCCGCGGCCAGACGAGCCAGGCCGTCCACAGCTGCCAGCGGCGCATTCCGGCGGCATCGTCCCGGACCGTGCGGCCGCCGTCCAGGCGCCGAAGTCGGCTCTCGTGGACGGCGGTCGAGTGCTACGAGGCGAGGTTCGCCAGGGCCCACGCGAGCAGCGGGAGCGCCGCGGCGGAATAGAGCGCGAAGAGCCAAAGCCAGAATCTCTGCAGCATCGTCTGCCTCCCTTCGGTGGGCATGAAGTCGATGCATCCAGGCTGCCTGCCCGAGCGCGCTCCCACCATGGAGCGGGCTCCACCGTCGGAGTGCGGTTATCCAGACGTCAGGCCGAGCGGCGAAGGCGAGCGAGCGCGCGCCGCGCCGGGGCGAGCGCCTGCGGCTCGTCGAGCACGGGTCGGAAGAGATCGCCGTGGCGCTCGATTCGCCGGAGCGCCTCCGCCATGCCGAAGTCGCGTGGAGAGACGTCCTCCGTGAGCTCGTTCCAGCGAAGCGGGGTGGAAACGGGCGCGCCGGGCTTCGGCCGCACCGAGTAGACGCTCGCGATCGTCTTGCCCCAGCCGTTCTGCCGCGCGTCGAGGAAGACGCCGCGTCGCTTCGCCTTCCGCCACTCCGTCGTGACGATGCCCGGGTGCCGCTCGGCCAGGACGGTCGCGACGCCGTCGGCGAATTCCCGGGTGTCCTCGAAGGTCGAGCGCCGTGTGATGGGAACGAGGACGTGGACGCCGTCGGCGCCGCTCGTCTTCACGTAGCTCTCGAGACCCAGCTCCTCGAGGACGCCACGGACGAGGTGCGCCACGCGCACGCCGAGGCCGAACCCGCCGTCCGGCGGGTCGAGGTCGAAGAGGACGAAGTCGGGCCGCTCGGGCCGGTCGACGCGCGAGTACCAGGCGTTCATGTCGATGCAGTGCATCTGCACCATCCACAGGAGCGCGAGCTCGTCGTTCACGAGGGGAAAGTCGACGAGCCGCGACTCGCCCTCGCGCGGGAAGGTCCGGAAACGGCGCGTCGGGATCCAGTCCGGCATTCCCTTGGGCGCGTTCTTCTGGAAGAAGGACGGCGCGGCGGCTCCCTCGCGGAAGCGCTTCATCGTGAACGGCCGGCCGCGCAGGTGGGGGACGAGCACGGGGGCGACGGCCTCGTAGTAGTCCCAGAGGTCGCCCTTCGTCACCCGGTCTCTCGGGAAGAGCACGCGCTCGGCGCTCGAGAGGCGCACCTGTCGGGCGCCCCGCCGAACGACCCGCTCGGCCTTGTCCGTCACCCCGACAGCATGCCCGGAAGAACGGAAGGGCGGCCGCAAGGGCCGCCCTTCCGCACGCTCAGAGCGTTGGCTGACTAGTCCATCGTTTGCGGGTTGAGGTGGTCGCGGGTCGTCCGAGGCTCCGGCACGTTGGCCCTGAAGACCACGAAGCCACGGCCGGTCGGCGGGTTGTGAACCCCGTCCGACGCGTAGACCGCGATGCCGTTCTTGCCCCTGATGTCAGGCCCGACGTAGGGGTACGCGGACCAGTTGTCCGAGCCCTCCCAGGCCGGCCCTGCGATGTCGTACCACGCGATCTCCTTCAGCTTCTTGGGGTTCGTGAAGTTGATGACGTCGACACCGCCCGTGTACCAGGCGTTCACCAGCAGGTCCTTCCCGATGTCCATGACGGCCATCCCCATGTGCGCCGAGCAGTACGCGCCGCGGATCGGGATCAGGCCGCACGTCACCGACCTGGAACTCGCTGAAGAACTCACCGGTCTCCGTGTCGGAGAAGAACATCTTCCCGGTCTTCTGAACAGCTGCGGGATGCCAGGGCCGCGCCACCCATTGGGTCATCGGCGGGCAGCCGACTGCCGAAGGACTCGTCGACCGTGTTCAGGACGGTCCCGTCGTTGTTGAACATCACCGAGTGGAAGAAGTCGACCGCCCCGGGGATGTTCCCGGTGCCGCCCGAGCTGAACTCGTCGTCGATGATCGAGACCGGATTGGCAGTGTCGGGGATCCCGTTCGCGTCGATCTCCCAGACCTGGCCCTGCTCGGCGCACGCAGCGCCGGCCATGTTCTCCTCGACGTGCACGACGATGTCGTGGCACGCGCGAGCTGCCTGCTCGATGGCTCCCGGGATCGGGCAGGGAGCGCCCGGGCCCGTGACCGACCGCTCGCACCAGTCGATCTGGTTGTCGGGATCGCCCGGGTAGCTGATCGGCGGCTCGGCGATCACGGAGGAGGCCGCCGGATCCGCCAGCGGCACCTCGACGACCGAGATCTTCGAGTGCAGGGGGTCGTTGCCGGCCGGCGGGCCGTTGACCGGGCCGCAGGTCGGCCCGGGCCTGAGCGGATACGAGGAGACGTACACGATCAGCTTGCCGTCCGGCCCCTCGGCCTTGCCCGGCCAGAGCGTGATCGTATGGGCGCCGCAGTCCGTGTACACCGCGGCCACCTGCGTGACGGTGGCGAACGGATTGGCCGGGTCGTCGCTCAGGGTGAAGACCCGCACGCCCTCCCAGCCGGTTGGGTCGCCATGCGCGACTCGTGGCGCTCCGCACACCGGGCTCGCCATCGTCCGGTCCACTGCCATGAGCAGCAGGTCGGCGATCCCGTTCCCGTTGCGGTCCCAGACGATCGGATCGTTCTGGTTGGCGTCGCACGCGATGTCCTTGACCAGCGAGGGGCTGGCCGGGTTCGAGATGTCGAAGATCCGCACGCCGCCGCGGGGCGGGGTACCGGCCGGGCTGCCGGCATCGCCGGTGTAGTAGCCGATGAAGGCGTGCTTCCCCCAGAACGCGAGGTCAGAGTTGGTCGCGTTGTTCGGGTTCGTGTACAGCAAGTCCATCCGTTGCCTCGCGTCGCGGTCGGGTCGTGCGCCGGCGGTCCCGGCGAGCAGGCCCAACGCGACGAGCACGAAGACGATGAAGCGAAGTCGGTGTCTCATTCATACCTCCAGAAGTAGCTGAAAGATCTCCGGGGGACGCGACGAATCGGCGGGCCGCGGCTCGGCGATGCGCCATGACCCGACCGACACCTGCCCCGAGACCGTCGAGAGACAATTGCCCGAGGCGAGGCCACCGCAGGCATCCCCACCTCCCCTATAGGTGGCGGCAGTCTTCTACTCCGGCCGCCCTCTGTCAAACGGCCCGGCGGCGAACGCAAGGAGCGCATCCATGGCTGTCCGCGTCAGTTACCCTCAGGTCCCATGCCGGAGAAGCGGTACCTCGTCACGCCCGGCCCGACGCCGGTGCCGCCGGAAGTCCTGGCCGCGACGGCACTGCCGATGATCCACCATCGCTCCGCCGACTTCCGCGCGGCGTTCGAGCGCGTGCTCGGCCGGCTCGCGGAGGTGTACCGGACGCAGAACGACGTGCTGCTCTTCACCTCGGCCGGGACGGCGGCCATGGAGTCCGCCGTGGCCAACCTCTGCTCGCCCGGCGATCGGGTCCTCTGCGTCTCGCACGGGTACTTCGGCGAGCGCTGGGCCGAGATCGCCCAGGGCTACGGGCTCGACGTCGACCACGTGCGCTACGAGTGGGGCGAGACGCCGAATCCCGACGAGGTAGGCGCCCGCCTGGAGGAGATCGGAGGCGCCAAGGTCGTCTACCTGACGCACTCGGACACGTCGACCGGAGGCGTCGCCGACGTCCAGGCCACCGCCGCCCGAATCGTGGGCTCCGGCGCGCTCGTCGCCGTCGACGCCATCTCGAGCCTTGCGGCGGTGCCGCTCGAGACCGACGAGTGGGGCCTCGACGTCGTCCTGACGAGCTCGCACAAGGCGCTCATGTGCCCGGCCGGCCTGGCGTTCGCCGCCATCTCACCGGCCGCGCTCGAGGCGACGGAGACCGCAGCGTCCCCGCGCTACTACATGGACTGGCGGCGCGCGGTCGCGACGCAGGCCAAGGGTGAAACTCCCTTCTCGACCGCGATCTCGCTCGTTCGCGGGCTCGACGTCGCGCTCGAGATGATCCTCGAGGACGGCCTCGAGGCCGCGCACCAGAAGCATCTCCGCCTGGGCCGCGCCGCGCGGGCGGGCGTGAAGGCCATGGGGCTCGAGCTGTTCTCGCCCGACGACGACACGTCCGCTGTCGTCACGGCGATCCGCATGCCCGAGGACATCGACGGGCAGGCGATCGTTGCCTCCATGCGCGAGGAGTCGGGCGTGACGATCATCGGCGGCCAGGGCCAGATGCGGGGCAAGATCGTCCGCTTCGGGCACATCGGCTACGTGGACGTCAACGACGTGAGCGCCGCGCTGGCGGCGCTCGAGCGCGCGCTCGTCGAGGCCGGCGCGGACGTGGAGCGCGGTGTCGCCGTCTCGGCGGCGCACGAGGCACACGCCGAGCCCGTCGCGGCGTGAAGGTCCTCGTCAGGGAGCCCATCGCCGAAGCGGGCGTCGAGCTCCTCCGGGAGAAGTTCGACGTCGACGTCTCGACCGACGGAGACCTGCACGAGCGCATCGGCGACTACGACGCGATCATCATCCGCAGCGGCACCCAGGTCACGGCCGACCTGATCGCCCGCGCGGAGCGCCTGAAGGTGATCGGCCGCGCGGGCGTCGGCGTCGACAACGTCGACGTCGCCGCGGCGTCGAAGGCGGGCATCCTCGTCGCCAACGCGCCGCAGTCGACGGTGATCTCGGCAGCCGAGCACACGATCGGGCTGCTGCTGGCGCTCACCCGCCAGATCCCGCAGGCGCACGGCGCGCTCAAGGAGAGCCGCTGGGAGCGCTCGCGCTTCGGCGGCATCGAGCTCGCCGACAAGACGCTCGGCCTGGTCGGCTTCGGGCGCATCGGCCAGCAGGTGGCGCGCCGCGCGCGCGGATTCGAGATGCGCGTCCTCGCCCACGACCCCTACGTCGCTCCTGAGCGCTTCCGCGAGCTCGGGGCGGAGCGGGCCGACTCGCTGCAGGCGCTGTTCGCGGAGGCCGACTTCGTCTCGCTCCACGCGACCCTGACCGCCGACACCCGAGGGCTGATCGGTGCGGAGGAGATCGCGCAGATGCGCGACGGAGTCCGGATCGTCAACGTCGCCCGGGGCGAGCTGATCGACGAGGACGCACTGGTCGAGGGGCTCAAGAGCGGCAAGGTCGCCGGGGCTGCGATCGACGTCTTCGCGGAAGAGCCGTACTCGGGCGGCCTGCTCGCGCTCGACAACGTCGTCGTCACTCCACATCTGGCCGCGTCGACCGAGGAGGCGCAGGACCGCGCCGGGCTCATCGTTGCCGAGCAGGTCGCGGCCGCGCTCGAGGGCGGGCTCGTGACCAACGCCGTGAACGTCCCCGGGGTGTCCGCGGAGGATCTGGCCGTCCTCGGGCCCTTCCTCCCCCTGGCCGCCCAGCTCGGGGCGCTGGCGGTCGAGCTCGCCGGGGGCAACGCGGCGCGGCTCGACTTCACCTACCTCGGCGAGTTGGCCGAGCGCGACACGCGCCTCCTCACGGTGGCCGCGCTCAACGGCGCCTTCCAGGGTCGCGTCGAGGAGCCGGTCAACTACGTCAACGCGCCGCTCGTGGCGCATGAGCGCGGGATCGAGGTCCGCGAGGAGCGCCGGCCGGCGTCGCGCGACTTCCGGAGCCTCGTGGCGGTGACCGCAGTCGCCGGCGGCGAGGAGTTCAACGTCGTCGGCACGGTCATGGGCTCGGAGCACGAGCCTCGTCTCGTGCGCGCCCTCGGCTACGAGGTGGAGATCGCGCTCGAGCCGTTGATGCTGTTCGTGGTCAACGACGACCGGCCGGGTCGCATCGGGCGCATCGGGACGCTGCTCGGCGAGGCGGACATCAACATCGCCAACATGGCCGTGTCCCGGAACCGGCCCAAGGACCGCGCGCTCATGGTGCTCACGCTCGACAGCCCCATCACGCCGGACCTGCTGGAGCGCATCCGCGCCGAGCCCGGACTGCTCGATCCGCGCGCGATCGTGCTCGAGAGGTCGAATGGATAACTGGCCCGAGCCGGTGCGGCGGGTCGCCGGCGTTCTCCACGACAGCCGCGTCGAGGCGCGGATCGAGGAGTTCGGCGAGGGCACGCCCACCGCCGAGGATGCGGCCAACGCGGCCGGCTCGCCGGTGGAGCAGATCGTCAAGACACTCGTCTTCTCCTGCGACGGCCGTGCAATCGTCGTCATGGTCCCCGGCGACAAGCGCGCGGACACCGAGAAGGTCGCCGCGCTGGCGGGCGGAGAGCGCGTGAAGTCCGTGCGGCCCGACGCCGTCGAGGGCGTGACCGGCTTCCCTCCAGGCGGGGTCGCGCCGTTCCCGCTCCCGGGGATCGAGACAGTGCTCATCGACCGGGCGCTGCTCGCGCACGAGGTGGTCTGGATCGGCGCAGGCTCGCACCGGCACATGGCTGCGCTGGCGCCGACCGACCTCGTCCGCCTCGCGCGTGCCCGGGCCGCGGACGTGACCGTGGAGTAACCTTCGAGCCATGCAAGCGACCGAGAAGATCTGGATGAACGGAGAGCTCGTCGACTGGGCCGACGCCAAGGTCCACGTCGGCGCGCACGGGCTGCATTACGGCTCAGGCGTGTTCGAAGGGATCCGCTGCTACGAGACGGAATCGGGGCCCGCGGTGTTCCGCCTGACCGACCATCTCGAACGGCTCCACCGCTCCGCCGGGCTCCTGCACATGGAGATTCCGCACTCCGTCGAGGAGCTGCGCACGGCGACCCACGAGCTCATCGGCGTGAACGGGCTCTCGGACTGCTACATCCGCCCGATCGCGTTCTACGGCTTCGGCGAGCTCGGTGTCCACCCGGGGACGAACCCGGTCGATGTCGTCCTCATGACCTGGCGCTGGGGCGCGTACCTCGGCGAGGACGCCCTGGAGAAGGGCATCCGCGCAAAGGTCTCCTCGTGGAAGCGCGTCGGGCCCAACACGATCCCGCACGTCTCCAAGGCGACGGGCATCTACCTCAACTCGATGCTCGCGGTGATCGAGGCCACGCGCGCCGGCTACGACGAGGCGATCTTGCTCACCGACGACGGTCGGGTCGCGGACGGCTCGGGCGAGAACATCTTCGTCGTCAAGGACGAGATCATCATCACGCCGGACCTCTCGGTCTCCATCCTGCCGGGCATCACGCGCGAGACCGTTATGGAGATCGCGCAGGCCCTCGGCTACGCCGTCCAGGAGCGGGGGATGATTCGCTCCGACCTGTATCTCGCCGACGAGGTCTTCATGTGCGGCACGGCCGCCGAGGTCACGCCCGTGAGGTCGGTCGACGACCACGAGGTCGGCGCACCGGGGCCGGTGACGAAGGCGATCCAGGACGCGTTCTTCGACGTCGTCCGCGGTCGGGACGAGCGGTGGTCGCGCTGGCTCGAGTACGCCGAGAAGACGCCGGCGGCACCGGGGTCTTGACGCAGCAGATCCCTCTCTCCGCCCCCTGGATCGACGGGCGGGAGGAGGAGCTGGTGGTCGAGACGCTCCGCTCGGGGCAGCTCTCGCTCGGCCCGATGATCGACCGCTTCGAGGAGGCGCTGGCCGCCCGTGCGGGCGCGCCCAGGGTGGCCGCGGTCTCGAGCGGGACGGCGGGGCTGCACCTCTGCATGCGCCTGGCCGGCATCGAGCCCGGCGACGAGGTGGTGACGACACCGTTCTCGTTCGTCGCCTCGGCGAACTGCGCGCTCTACGAGGGGGCGACGCCGGTCTTCGCGGACATCGATCCCGACACGCTGAACCTCGACCCGGCCGCGGTGGAGGCGGCGATCACCCCGCGCACGAAGGCCATCCTGCCGGTGCACATCTTCGGCTACCCGGCCGAGCTCGCCGAGCTGGAGGCGATCGCAGAGCGGCACGGCCTCGCGCTCGTCGAGGACGCCTGCGAGGCGCTCGGGGCCGAATACCGCGGCCGCCCGATCGGCTCCTCAGGGCACCCGGCGGTGTTCGCCTTCTACCCCAACAAGCAGATGACGACGGGCGAGGGTGGGGCCGTGGCGGTCGACTCGGAGGAGGAGTGGGCGCTGCTGAAGAGCCTCTCGAACCAGGGACGCAGCGACTCCGGCGAATGGCTCACGCACGCGCGACTGGGCTACAACTACCGTCTCGACGACCTCTCGGCTGCGCTCGGGCTCGCGCAGCTCGAGCGGCTCGACGAGATCCTTGCGGCCCGGGCCGAGGTGGCGCGGCGCTACGGCGAGCTGCTCGCCGGCGTGGACGGTGTCGATGCCCCGCTGGCCGATGACGATGACCATCGCCGCTCCTGGTTCGTCTACGTGGTCAAGCTCGCCCAGGGCGTCGACCGCAACGGCGTCATGGCCAGGCTCGGCGAGGAGGGCGTGGCGAGCAAGCCCTATCTCCCGTCCATTCACCTGCAGCCGTTCTACCGCGAGCGCTTCGGCTACCGCGAGGGGATGCTCCCGGTCTCCGAGGACGCGAGCGCACGCACGCTCGCGCTTCCCTTCCACTCGCGCCTGCCCGCCGAGGACCAGGATCGGGTCGTCGAAGTGCTGGGCCGAGCGATCTCCTGAGCTTGCGATAATCCAGCGTATGGCCGACGCCTCGCCCCGCATGGTGTTCCTCGGGTTCGGCAAGTACGCCCGCGCGGACAAGATCTACGCGCTCGAGCCGATCCGCGGCGAGGACCGGGGAGGGGGGAGCCGCACGCAGGTGTGGGTGGACGGCATTCCCGCGCCGATCATCGCCTCGCGGACGGAGCGGACGATCCTCCACGACATGGGCCAGGACGTCGCCGCGGGCTCACGCCTCCTGGACGAGGCGCTCTCGTTCGCGGAGCGGATCGCCGAAGACGCGGAGAAGGGCAGGGTCGACCTCGGCGATCTCGGCCGCCGGGCGCGCAAGCTTCTCGAAGCCAGCGCCAAGCCGCCCGAGGCCGAGCAGCTGTTTTGAGCGCGCTCGCGCGCGAGTTCTTCGCGCGGAGCGTGCATGAGGTCGCGCCCGAGCTCGTCGGCTGCACGCTCCTCGTCGACGGCGTCGGAGGACGCATCGTGGAGGTCGAGGCCTACGACGCCGAGGACCCGGCCAGCCACGGCTTTCGCGGCCAGACGCCGCGCAACCGGTCGATGTTCGGCCCGCCCGGCCACGCCTACGTCTACCGGTCGTACGGGATCCACTGGTGCCTCAACCTCGTCTGCGGCGGCGAGGGCGTGCCGGAGGCCGTGCTCGTCCGCGCGCTCGAGCCGACCGACGGCATCGACTCCATGCGGGCCCGCCGCGGCCTCCAGGCTGAGCGACTCCTGTGCGCCGGCCCCGGCCGCCTGTGCCAGGCGCTCGGGGTCACAGCGGATCACGACGGCGCTGCGCTCGACCGGCGGCCGTTCGCGCTGAGCGCAGGGGCCGAGCCCGTGCCCGTCGCACGCGGCCCGCGCATCGGGATCACGAGAGCGCCCGAGCTCCCGTGGCGCTACGGCGTGGCCGGCTCGCGCTTCCTCAGCCGCCCGCTGGCGGCGCTCCGCTAGGGAGCGGGGACGCCCTTCGCCTCCCAGTAGTCGTTCAGCGCGCCCTGGACCTTCACGAACCAGACGATCGCCGGGATGATGAAGACGCCGAACGGGAAGAGCCAGAGCCCGGTCCAGCCGTTGACGGGCGGCTGGCGCCCGTCCTTCTCGTACATCTTCCCGATCTCCGACGGGATCACGAACGCGCTGATCGCGCCGAGCAGGATCCAGATCACCAGGCCAAGGACACCTCCGAGGCCCTCTCCGGTGTGCTGCTTCATCTCCTCCTGCGTCTTGAACACCCAGTACAAGCCGTAGAAGCCGATCGTGACGATGAACAAGAGGATCCCGAACCCGACCCCGCGGCGGTTGCCGAGGGGGCCGGTGTTCCCGGTGGGGACTGCGACGGACGCTTCCATGACACCTCCCGTTGTGGCCGGCGCGACTCTTGCACCGGCCGGGGCATCCGTCAACCGCGCGCGACGACCAGCCTGATGGTCATGTTCGGCACGGCGGCGCGGCCTGCACGGGGGAACTGCGCGAGGACCGTGCCCGCGGGCGCGCCGTCGGCGTAGGCGCGGATCGTGCCCGCGAGCCTGCGCCTGGCGAGGCGGTTGCGGGCCTGCTCGAGCGTGAGGCCGACGACGTCCGGGATCCGTCCGTTCGGCGCGCGCGGGAGCACGATCTTGACGGTGCTCCATGACGATAGGGTGCCGCTCGCGGGAATCTGTTCGGTGACGATTCCCAGGCGCTCGCCGGGCTCGGCCTTTCGCCAGACGATCTCCGGCGTCAGCGGCATGGAGAGAAGCCGGTCCTCGGCGACCTCCCGCCGTGCCCCGACGACGTCGGGCACGTCGACCTCGTTCGGCTTGCACGGCGCGGGCTGGTCGGGGCCCGAGCCGACGAAGTAGAGGATCTGCCTGGCGTCCCTGCAATTGCCGTTGTCGAGGTACCACTTGCTGTTGCGGTAAACGACGGTGAGCGGCGCGACCTCGTCGTACACGGGCGAGTCGAAGTAGGCCGGGGGCTCCTCGAGGTGGTCGAGCGCCGTCTTCGCGAACGTCTTCCAGATGAGCGACGGGAAGGTCCCGCCGGCCACCGAATCGCCGTGGTACTCGGTCTCCATCGGCTTCAGGCGATCCGGGTAGCCGACCCAGACCGCCACGGCGAGCTGCGGCGTGTAGCCGACAAACCAGGCGTCGCCGTAGTTCTCCGTCGTGCCGGTCTTGCCGGCGACGGGGCGATCGTCGAGCGCCGCGCGCTCACCCGTGCCCTCGGTGACCACACCCTGGAGGATCGAGTTGACGATGGCCGCGTTGTTCGAATCGACGACCTGCTTGGGGACCGGGTCGTTCGAGTCCGCCCGGCGGTCGTGCTCGACGCGCAGGACGGCGCGCGGCTGGTTGCCCAGCACGCTCCCGTCCACGCGCTTGCCGCCGGAGGCGAGGGTCGCGAACGCGCGCGCCATCTCGAGCGGGCTGACCGCTTCGACGCCGAGCCCGATGGCGAAGTAGTCGTCGAGCGGCCGCGTGACGCCGAGCCGGTGGGCCGTCTTGGCGACGTTCTTCGGTCCGACCTGCGCGGTCAGCTGCGCGTAGACGGTGTTGTCGGAATGGATCGTCGCCTCGGTGAGGTCGATCGACCCCAGGTACGACCCCTCGTAGTTCGCGACCGACCAGAGCTTGTCCCCGAGGTTGATCGTGGTCGGCTCCGACTCGAAGACGGTCTGCGGCGAGATGCCCTGCTCGAGGGCGGACGTGAGCACGAACGGCTTGAAGGCCGAGCCCGTCTGCCGCTGCCCCTGCACGGCGAGGTTGAACTGGCTCTTGCGGAAGCTCTCGCCGCCGACCATGGCCAGGACCTTGCCGTCGCGTGGGTCGATGGCGACCAGCGCGGCGGTCGGCCCGTCCGGATCGGTGAGCCACTTGTCGATCGCCTCGCGCGCGAGCTGCTGGAGCTCGAGGTCGATCGAGGTGTAGATCTTCATGCCGCCGCCGAAGACCTCGCCGGAGCCGTAGTAGGGGATGAGCTGCTGCTTCACGTACTCCGCGAAGTACTGGACGCGCTTCCCGGAGCCCGGCAGGCCGATCTGGTCGGGCGGGGGGAGGGGCGCTGCATCGGCCTTGCGGTAGTCGTCCTCCTTGATCAACCCCTGGTCGAGCATAAGGCGGAGGACGGTCGTGCGCCGCGCCTTGGCGACCTCCGGGTTGGAGGCCGGGTCGTAGGACCCGGGGTTGGCCGGGAGGCCGGCCAGCAGCGCCGCCTCGTGCAGCTCGAGCTCGTCCGCGTGCTTGTCGAAGTACACGCGCGCGGCCATCTCGACGCCGTACGACCCGTTCCCGAAGTAGATCGTGTTCAGGTACGAGGTGAGGATCCGGTCCTTCGACCAGCGCTGCTCGAGCTGCCAGGCGAGCGCCGCCTCCTTGAGCTTGCGGCTGATCGTGCGCTCCTGCTTCGTGTACTGGTTCTTGACGAACTGCTGCGTGATGGTCGAGCCGCCCTGCGCGATCGTCTGCGAACGGATGTCGGCCCAGACCGCGCGCGCCATGCCCCGGATGTCGACGCCCTGGTGCTCCCAGAAGCGCCGGTCCTCTACGGCGACGATCGCCTGCTTCATGACGGGCGCGATCTCGCCCGAGTCGACGATGACGCGGCTCTCCGAGCCGCGCAGCACCGCCAGCACGGTTTTCCCGTCGGACGCGTAGATGTAGCCGAGGCGCTCGGTGCGGCGCTCGTTGCCGGGCTCGAGCTGCGGAAGCTCGCTGGCGATCGAGCTCACGAGGCCGAACGTGAACGACACCGCCGCGACGAAGCCGACGACGGTGACGAGAGCGAGAAATCTGAGCTTGCGGATCCGGCGACGACGTTGTCGCACGCCGCGCTTACGCCTTCCGAAGAGCACGAAGGTGGCAGTCTAGCGACGGCCTGAGTCGGTCAGGCCGCTTGCTCGCTCGCGAAGACCGGGTCCTGCGTGGGCTGCTCGACCCCGCCGGCCTCCTCGACCGTGACAGCGACGATCGCGCCCTCGGGAACGGGCTCGGTGAGAGGCACGACGGTGCGGTCGTCTCCGCCGGAGAACAGGCCGGCTGCGGTCGCCTCGCCGTCTTCGATCACCCACGCTTCGTAGGTCTTTCCCTCGGGCGCCTCGTCGAGGTCGTTCACGAGCACCCAGCCCTCGGACGAGTCGGGCTTCACGACGAGGATGCCGTTGGCGCCGTCGAGCGGGATCCGGGTGCTCGTCGGGTCGGAGAGAGCGATCACGACCTCGTCGGCGCGGTGGAGGGCGGCGCGCTCGTCGTCGAGCTGCTGCGCGAGGTCCGAGGCCCAGAACGCGAGGCCGAGGGCGACGCAGCCGGCGGCGAACGCTGCCGCCGCTGCGACCGGGAACGCCCAGCGGCGGCGCGGCGGCATGGCGACGACCTTCGGCTGCTCGCGCCGGGCGTCCGCGAGCACGCGGTTCCGCAGGGCGGGAGACGGCGCCGGAGCGTCGGTGTCGTAGGCGAGCTCCGCGACGGTCTCCTGGAACGCGGCGACGTGCTCGCGGCATTCATCGCAGTGCGCGAGGTGCCGCTCGAACTCGTCCAGCTCTTCGGGGCCCAGGGCGTCGAGGGCGTAGGCGGCGCTCAGCTCGTGGATTTCGGTTCTTTCCATTGCTCTCTCTCGATGTCTTCCTCCGCGAGCAGGTCGCGGAGATTGGCCAGGCCGGAGAACATCCGGCTCTTAATGGTGCCCAAAGGCTCGCCAAGGCGGTCGGCGAGCTCGGACTGGGTGAATCCTCCGTAGTACGCGAGCTCGAGTGCCTCGCGCTGCTTGTCCGGCAGGCGCTTGAGGGCTTCCTGCACCCGCGCGCGCCGCAGCCGAAGCCATGCCTCCTCCTCCGTGTCGTCGCCGGCCTGCTGCGGGGCGCTCTCGAGCGGCTCGGCCCGCCGCGGCTGCTCGCGACGGACGAGATCGACCGCGCGCCGGTGGACGAGCGTGAGGATCCACGTGCTCGCCTTCGCGCGCTCGGCGACGAACCGGGCGGCCGAGCGCCAGACCGCCAGGAAGGCTTCCTGGACGGCATCCTCGGCGAGTGCAGGGTCGCGCACGATGCGCAGCGCCAGCCCGTAGGCGACGCGGTTGAAGCGGTCGTAGAGCTCGGCGAGGGCCTCTTCGTCGGCGCGCGCGACGAGCGCGACAAGCGCTTCGTCCGAGAGGTGAGCGAGCCCTCGAGCCATGATTCCCCGCCCCTTGCGAGGCGTGCGCAACGCTAACACGGCAGCCATGACCGGCATTCGCCGCGCGAGGAAGATCGGTTCGGAAACTCACCCGAACCGATCTGCCGCCTCCCCCGAATAGGGCGCGTTCAACCCCCCACGGAGGAGAGGAAAATGAGACGCATTGCGCTCATCGGGGTGCTCGCTCTCGCTGCGCTCGCAGCCGTGCTCGTGCGCGGCTCGGGCCCCGACGACGCCCCTGCCTCGAGCCACAGAGAGGCACCGAGGATCGCACTGGACCCGTCTGCGGACAACACGGACGTGTACGCGTTCGTGAGCCCGGACCGGCCCGACACCGTGACGATCGTTGCCAATTACATCCCGCTCGAGGAGCCCGCCGGCGGCCCCAACTTCAACGCGTTCGGCGACGACGTGCGCTACGAGCTGAAGGTGGACTCGACGGGAGACGGACGGGAGGACGTGACCTACCAGTTCGACTTCCGGACGCAGATCCGGAACGGCAACACGTTCCTCTACAACACCGGCCCGATCGACACGCTCTCCGACCCGGACTGGAACCAGCCGCAGTACTACACGGTCACCCGGGTGCAGAAGAACAAGTCGACCGTCCTCGGCAGAAACCTGCCGACGACGCCGGTCAACATCGGGCCGCGCTCGACCCCGAACTACGGCTCGCTCATGCAGGCCGCCGTTCAGCAGCTGCCCGGCGGCATCAAGGCGTTCGCCGGCCAGAGCGACGATCCGTTCTTCGTCGATCTCGGCTCGGTGTTCGACCTCGCCGGCCTGCGGCCGTTCAACCCCGCGCACGTCATCCCGCTCGACGCTGAGGACGGGGTCGACGGCGTGGGCGGCTTCAACACGCACTCGATCGTCCTCCAGGTCCCCATCAAGCAGCTCACCCGCGACGGGAAGCTGCATGCTGCGGACGACCCGAAGGCCGTGGTCGGCGTCTACGCGACCGCCAGCCGCCAGCGCATCCAGATCATCGATGCGAACGGCAGGCGCCGCAGCCAGGGGAGCTGGGTGCAGGTCTCCAGGCTCGCCAACCCCCTGATCAACGAGGTCGTCATCCCGCTCGGCAAGAAGGACCGCTGGAACGCCTCGGATCCCTCCGGTGACGCGAGCTTTGCCTCGCGCTACCTGAGCCCCGAGGTGACCAGGCTCGCCAACGCTCTCTACCCGGTGCTCGACGACGCACCGGAGACGGGCCGCGGCGACATCCAGGCGATCCTCCTCACCGGCGTGCCCGGCCTGAACTTCACCGGGCAGACCAAGGCCGACCTCATCCGCCTGAACACCGGCATCGCGCCGAGCGCTCCGGTTGGACAGGGGAACCGGCTGGGCGTCCTCGCGGGCGACTTCGCCGGCTTCCCGAACGGACGCCGTCTCGAGGACGACGTCACGGACATCGAGCTGCGTGCGCTCACGTGCGGCTACGGCCCTGCGGTCGCGCCGCTGATCGAGGGCCTCGGCCAGTGTGCCGGCAACGCCAACCGGTCGCCCAACAACCAGCTGGGCGACGGCGTGGACGTAAACGATCGCCCGTTCCACGTCGGGTTCCCGTACATCCCGCAGCCCCATCAGGGCTACGAGCACGTTCACCACTCGCTGGTGGGCGGCCCGTAGACGAGGGATCAGCCGAGGGGCCCGCTGTGCGGCGGCGGGCCCCTCGACCCTCTCGGAGCCTTCAGATGAACAGACGACTTCTCATCGCAGGACTGGCGGCAGGGATCGCCGCGACGGCAGGCCTCTTCGGCGGAGCCCTCGCCGGCGGGTCGGGAGCTCAGGACGCGGCGCCGGCCCGCACGGCCGACACGGCCCAGGTGCTTCTCCAGCGGTTCTCGGCCGGAGACACGGCGGCGACGATCGCGCGCTTGGAGCAGCGCGTCGAGGCCGCGCCCGAGGACGCCGAAGGCCTCATGCTCCTCGGCCTCGCCTACCAGCAGCGGGTGCGGGAGACCGGCGATCCGTCCCTGTACCCACGCTCGCAGGAGGCACTCGAGCGCTCCCTCGCGCTCGTGCCGGACAACGACCTCGCGCTGACCGGGCTCGCGACCCTGGCGGCGACACGCCACAGATTCCAGGAATCGCGGCGGCTGGCACAGCACGCGCTGCGCCTGAACCCGTATTCCGCCGAGGCGCTCGGCGTCCTCGGTGACTCGCTCGTCGAGCTCGGGCGGTACGACGCCGCCTTTGCGACCTTCGATCGAATGGCCGCGACCAAACCGGGGCTCCCGTCCTACGCACGCATCGCCTACGCGCGCGAGTTGAAGGGGAGAACCGGCTCCGCGGCTGCTGCCATGGCGCTCGCAGTCCGCTCGGCTCCCGCAACCGGAGAGGGCGGGGCGTGGGCTCTGGTCGAGCTCGGAAACCTGAGGTTCAACAGCGGGCGATTGCGTCTCGCCGAGCGCGCGTACGACGAGGCGCTCGCCCGCTTTCCGGACTACCACCGGGCGCGGGCCGGCCTCGCGCGCGTGAAGGCTGCCCGGGGACGCACGGACGATGCCGTCGCCCTCTACCGCGCCGCTCTGGACGCGGTGCCACTTCCCGAATACGCGGGCCGGCTCGCGGAGACGCTCGCGGCCGCCGGGCGGGACGACGAGGCCCGCGAGGCGTACGAGCTCGTCGACGTCATGCAGCGGCTCCTCGAAGCGAACGGCGCCCGCACCGAGCTCGAGACGGCGCTCGTCGACCTCGACCGAAACGCCGACGTCGCAGATGCTCTCGCACGCGCGCGCGAGGCCTACACCCAGCAGCGGAGCATCGAGGCCGAGGACGTCCTCGCCTGGGCGCTCTACCGCAACGGCCTCTGCGAGGAGGCCCGCGCGCACTCCGACCTCGCGCTTCGCCTCGGGACGCGGGATGCTCTCAAGCACTTCCACCGCGGGATGATCGAACGGTGCCTCGGCCGGCCGACCGAGGCCAGGGCCGCGTTCTCGCGCGCGCTCGCGATCAACCCGTACTTCTCGCCCCGCTGGGCGCCGGTTGCGAAGGAGGCGGTCTCGTGAAGCGCCTTCTGCTCGTCGCAATCGCGCTCGTTGCGCTCGTCTGGCCGGCGTCCGGCGGGGCGCACCCGCTCGGGAACTTCACGGTCAACCGGTACGCGGAGATCGTGCTCTCGGGCGATCGCGTCTACATCTCCTACGCGCTCGACCTCGCGGAGATCCCGACGTTCCAGGAGGGCGACGCCGTCCGCTCGCCGGGCTTCGCACGTCGCGTCGCCGAAGACCTCGTCCTCGAGATCGACGGGCGCCGCGTGCGACTGACCCCGGTCGAGCACGAGGTGACCGTGGCCGAGGGCGCAGGCGGGCTTGACACGCTTGCGCTTCGACGCGGTCTTCGCCGCCGAGGGGAGCACGGGGTCGGCGCTCGTCCTGCGCGACGAGAACTTCGCCGGCCGGCTCGGCTGGCGGGAGATCGTCGTCAGGGCGGAGGAGGGCGCTCGGATTGTCTCTTCGACGGCGCCGGCCGAGAGTGCGAGCGATGGGCTTCGCGCGTACCCGTCGGACCTCCTCAGCTCTCCGCTCGACGTCCGCGAGGCCCGAGTCGAGTACGAGCCCGGCTCGGAGGCGGGGACGGCGCCCTCGCTCGACGCGGCGTCCGGCGCCGCACGCGAGGTGGGGAAGTTCGAGTCGCTCGTCTCGCAGGAGGACCTCGGCGTCGGCGTCATACTCGTCTCCCTGCTCGTGGCCATGTTCTGGGGCGCGGCCCACGCGCTCACGCCTGGCCACGGCAAGGCGATCGTCGCCGGCTACCTCGTCGGATCCCGCGGCACGCCGCGACACGCGGTCTACCTCGGGCTGATCGTCACCGCGACGCACACGGCCGGCGTCTTCGCTCTCGGCCTCGTCACGCTCCTGCTCTCCCGCTTCATCGTGCCGGAGCAGCTCTACCCCTGGCTGACCGTCGCCTCGGGCTTGCTCGTCGTCGGCGTGGGCCTCGCCGTGCTGGCCGGGCGCGTTCGCCACGCACGGGCCCATGCGCACGGCCACGAGCATCACCACCACGATCACAGTCACGACCACGACCACGACCACGGCTACGGCCGCGGCGGGCTCCTGGGCGTCGGCGTCGCCGCCGGCCTGCTCCCGTGCCCCTCGGCCCTGGTCGTGCTGCTCGGGGCGATCGCGCTCCACCGCGTCGGGCTCGGCCTCGCGCTGATCCTCGCGTTCAGCGTCGGGCTCGCCGCCACCGTCACCGCCGTCGGGCTCGTCGCCGTGCTGGCCCGTCGCGCGTTCTCCCGGCTGTCCCTGAACGGGCGGCTCGTACGTAGCCTTCCCGCCGTGAGCGCTCTGGTGATCCTCGCGGTCGGGATCGGGATCACCGTCAACGCTCTCCCGGAGGTTCTCTGATGTTCGGACTCGACGACAGAATCGTTGCCTTCTCCGACGGAGGCTCCATCTGGATCGTGCTGGCCGTCGCGGTGCTGCTCGGCCTCAGGCACGCAACCGATCCCGACCACCTCGCGGCCGTGTCGACCCTCGTCGCCGGCGGACGCGACCGCGCCGGCCGGCGGGCGAGCGAGCTCGGCCTCGCCTGGGGGCTCGGGCACGGCCTGACGCTCTTCGTCTTCGGCCTCCCGATCCTGCTCCTGGACAGCTACCTGCCCGAGCGGGTGCAGCAGGGCGCCGAGACGGCGATCGCGATCGTGATCGTCTATCTCGCTGTCCGCCTGCTCATCCGGTGGCGCCGCGGGGCCTTCCACGAACACACCCACGCCCACGGCGACCTCGACCACTCGCACGTGCACGTCGGTCACGGGCACAGGCATGCCCGCGGCCGGCTCGGGGCCTTCGGGATCGGCCTCGTCCACGGGATGGGCGGCAGCGCCGGCGTCGGGATCCTCCTCGTGGCCTCGATCGAGTCCACGGCGCTCTCCGTCGCATCGCTCGCAGTGCTGGCGGTCTTCACCGCGGTGTCGATGACGATGCTCTCCGGCAGCTTCGGCCGCGCCCTCGTCGCCCGGCCCGTTTCCGCGGCCTTCGGCGGGGTCGCCCCTGTGCTCGGGACGGCGAGCCTGGCGTTCGGCATCTGGTACGCGACCGCTGCCTGGAGCCTCGCTCCCTATCCGTTCTAGGAGGCCTTGGCGACATGTTGCTCGACGTCGGGCCGTGATGCTCGTTTCGAGGCAAGGACGCAGGGAGCGTTCGTAGCGAATGAGCTACGGGCGCGACTGAGGACGCAGTCCTCGGGGCGAGCAGCGCGGCCCGGCGCACCGCTGGCGTGTCGTCAAGGCCTCCTGCCGAGAACCC
>CAWIWC010000003.1:0-19554 GCA_963839745.1 uncultured Actinomycetes bacterium | reverse complement strand
GTAGTACGCGGCGGTAGAGGGGCGCCCGAGCGGCTATAACGCCCGGGTGCTCCTCTACGACTCGCTGACCCGCAGCAAGCGCGAGCTGCCGCCTCCGCCCGGCCCGATCCGCATGTACGTGTGCGGGCCGACGGTGTACCAGCGGATCCACGTCGGCAACGCGCGGCCGTACGTCGTCTTCCTCTGGCTCAAGCGCTGGCTCGAGCACCAGGGCTACGACGTCACGCTCGTCGAGAACGTCACCGACGTCAACGACAAGATCTACGAGGCGGCGGCGAAGCAGGGCATCGGCAGCGCCGAGCTCGCCGGTCAGGCGACCCGCTGGTACTTCGAGGACACGGACGACCTGGGAATCGGCCGTCCCGACCACGAGCCGCTCGCGAGCGAGACGATCCCCGAGATCGTCGCCCTGATCGAGGAGCTGATCGAGCGCGGGCTCGCCTACGAGTCCCAGGGCGACGTCTACTTCCGGGTGGCCGACTACCCCGACTACGGCCAGCTGTCGGGCGCCAAGCTCGAGGACATGGTCGCCCAGGAGCCGAGCGACCTGAAGGCCGACCAGCGCGACTTCGCGCTCTGGAAGGCGACGAAGGGGCACGAGGACACGTCGTGGGAGTCCCCGTGGGGCCCCGGCCGCCCGGGCTGGCACATCGAGTGCTCGGCCATGGCGGAGAAGCTCCTGGGGCCGGTCTTCGAGATCCACGGCGGCGGGCATCGACCTGCGCTTTCCGCACCACGAGAACGAGCTCGCCCAGTCGCGCGGCGCGGGCCGCGAGTTCGCCGAGCTCTGGGCGCACAACGGCATGCTGGAGCTCGCCCAGGAGAAGATGTCCAAGTCGCTCGGCAACATCGTCTCGCTGCGGGACTCCCTCGACGAGTGGGGCTCGGAGCCTCTCCTCCTGCTCTTCCTCGGCGCGCACTACCGCAGCCCGGTCGAGTACTCGGACGAGTCGATGGAGGCGGCCAGGACGCAGGCCTCGGACTTCCGGACGGCGTTCCGCGTCGTCGAACGGTCCGACGGCGCGCCGTCCTGGGACGACTTCGCGGCGGCGCTCGACGACGACTTCAACACGCCCCTGGCGCTCTCGATCCTCCACGCCTGGCGTTCCGCAGGCGAGCGCGAGCTCCTCGAGCGAGGCCTGGCGATCTTCGGCCTCGGCGTCGAGGAGGCGGGCGCGGCCCCGGCCGAGGCGGTCCGGCTCGCCGAGGCCAGGCAGGAGGCCCGCGCGGCGGGGGACTACGACCGCGCCGACGAGCTGCGGGCGGAGATCGACGCGCTCGGATGGGAAGTCCAGGACGTCCCCGAAGGCTTCCGCTTGATCCCCAAGGCGTGACCCCCGACCTCGTCTACGGCCGGCGGCCTGTGCGCGAGCTGCACCGCGCCGGCAAGCGCCAGATCCTCGAGCTGCTCGTCACGGAGCGCGCGCTCTCGGCGGAGCCGTGGCTGCGGGAGGTGCCCGGGCTGCGCCTGCAGGTCGTGCCCGGAGCGGCGCCTCAGCGACGCGGCGAACACGCGCGACCACCAGGGCGTCGTCGCCTTCTGCGAGCCGTACCGCTACGCGGACGCGCATTCGCTCGTCGAGGGCGAGCGGCCGCTCGTCGTCTGCCTCGACCAGGTCACCGATCCCGCACAACCTCGGCGCGGTCATCCGTAGCGCCGAAGGCGCGGGCGCGAACGGCGTCGTCATCACCGAGCGAAACGCGGCCCGCGTCACGGCAGCGGTCGCCAAAGCCTCGGCCGGCGCGGTCGAGCACGTCCCGGTCGCGGTCGTCGTGAACCTCGGGCGCTACCTGGAGGAGATCAAGGGCCCCGCGCTCTGGACGTGGGCCGCCACGAGCGACGCCCAGACGCCGGTCTGGTCGGCGGATCTCACGACCGGCGCGGCGCTCGTCTTCGGGGCCGAGGGCCGCGGGCTGCGGCCAGGCGTCCGCCGCTCCTGCGACGACGCGTTCACGATCCCGCTCGCGGGCAGCGTCGAGTCCCTGAACGTCAGCGTCGCCGCCGGCGTCGCGCTCTTCGAGGCAGCCAGGCAGCGCCGCGCCGCGTGAGGGCGCGGGGCCCGCTCCTCGCCTTCTTCGCGTTCGGCGCCTTCTGGGGCGCGTGGGGCGTGCTCCTCCCGGACGTGAAGGAGGACGTCGGCGCCTCGGTGTCGCGAGCTCGGTGTTGCGCTCCTCGCCCTCGGCCTGGCCGCCCTGCCCGCGATGCTCGTGGCCGGGCGCATCGTCGACCGTGTCGGGCCGCGTGCGACGCCTTGGGCTCTCGTCTTCTTCGCGATCGCGGGCGTTCTGCCCGCGTTCGCGGGCTCCGTCCCGGCGCTCGCGGTCGCCCTGCTCCTGCTCGGGGCCGCTACGGGGGCGCTCGACGTGGTCATCAACGCGGCGGCCACGTCCGTCGAGGTCGCGACAGGCCGGCGGATCATCCAGGTCGCCCACGCCCTCTTCTCCGGGGGGTTCTTGGCCGGCGCGATCGGAACGGGCATCGCGAGGGGCCTCGGGGCGGGGCCGTTGCCCGTACTGGCCGGAGTCGCCGCTCTGGCAGCGGTGACGGCCGGGGTCAATCGGGGGTTCCCCGTAGTTCCCCGGCGGGTCTCCGAGCGCCGTTTTGCCTTCTCCAGGCGCCTGATCGTCCTCGGGGTGCTCTGCGCGGTCGCATTCGTGGTCGAAGGGGGCATCGAGAACTGGAGCGCGCTCTTCCTGGAAACCGAGCTCGACGCCTCGCCGGCGCTCGCGTCCCTCGGCCCTGGGCTCTTCGCGGCCGCGATGGTGACCGGGCGCCTGCTCGGCCAGTGGCTCGAGGGGCGCCTCGGCGATCCGCTGCTCTTCGTCGGAGGCACCGCCACTGCGGGTGGAGGGCTGGTGCTGGCCGCGGTCGCCCCGGAGCTGCCGCTCGCCCTCGTCGGCTTCGCCGTCGGAGGCGCAGGGATCTCCGTGGCCGCTCCCATCGTCTTCGGGGCGGCGGGGAGGGGCGCCGACGACGAGGAGCGCGGGAGCGCCGTCGCCTCCGTCACGACGATCTCGTACCTGGGCTTTGTCGCCGGGCCGCCGCTCGTCGGCGCGGTCTCCGGGGCGCTCGACCTCCGCGCGGGAGTCGGCCTCCTGGCGGCGATTGCGCTGCTCCTGTCGCTCGCAGCGGCATCATTCGGAGGCGATGCTCTATCTGTTCGACGGCTACAACATCCTTCACGCGGGTGACTTCGCCGACAGGCGCGAGCTCGTGGACGCCCTGGCGAGCTTCGTCGCCGTCCGCGGGGCGCGGGGGATCGCCGTCTTCGACGGCGTCGGCGAGGACGCGTCCTACGGGGCGCTCGACGTCCGCTTCGCCTCGCCGGCCGACCCGGTGATCGAGCGGCTCGCGGCGGAGCACCGGCGTACGGAGGAGGTCTGGGTCATCTCGTCCGACCGCGCCGTGCGCGGAACCGCCGGGCAGGAGACTCGGCGGCTCTCGTCGAACACATTCGTGCGCGAGCTCGCCGCCGAGCTGAAGGGCAAGCCCGCGCCGGACGCAGGCCCGGGGCGCTCCCAGATCGAAGACGCCCTCGACGCCGAGACGCGAGAGCGGCTCGAGCGCTTCCGCCGCGGTCGTTGAACTTTCGATAGGTCCCTGCTACGATCGAGACCTCAACTTGAGGGTTAGGGTTTGCGCGGAGGCCCCCACGGCTCCTCGAAACCGCCAATCAGGAGGAACGCCGTGGCCCGCCGTCAGCTCGCAACAGCTCGGACCCCGGAAGAGCGCAGCAAGCGAGAGCTCGAAGACCTGCAGCTCGTCATCCGGGCGCGGAACGGCGACCAGGTCGCCCTCGACGCGCTGATCCGGCGGTACACGGGCTTCGTCCGCCTCAAGGCGAGCTCGTACTTCCTCGCCGGCGGCGAGTCCGACGACCTCATCCAGGAAGGTCTGATCGGCCTCTACAAGGCGGTGCGCGACTTCCGCGCCGACAAGGAGACTTCGTTCCGGAGCTTCGCCGAGCTCTGCATCACGCGCCAGATCATCACGGCGATCAAGACGGCGACACGCTTCAAGCACGCCCCGCTGAACACGTATGTCTCCTTCAGCCAGACCCCGGCCGGCCAGGACGACGGCGAGTGCACGCTCGGCGATGCGCTCCCGGGGCCGGGCGTCGACGACCCCGCGGTCTGCGTCATCTCGACGCAGGAGCTCCAGAGCCTCGTCTTCTGCCTCGGCACCGGCCTCTCGCCGCTCGAGTCGGACGCGCTGCGCTACTACCTCGAGGGCAACTCCTACGAGGAGATGGCCGAGTTGCTCGGCTGCGACACGAAGACGATCGACAACGCGCTCCAGCGGGTGAAGCGCAAGGTGCTCCAGCACCAGAGCGAGCGCCAGGTCATCGACTCGTAGCGCGCTACGATTCGACCCGGCCGCCGGAGTAGCTCAGCTGGTAGAGCAACCGCCTTGTAAGCGGTAGGTCGTGGGTTCGAGTCCCTCCTCCGGCTCTCGGATCGTTCTCCGTTAGCGGCAGCCCTCAGGAACGCTCGTAAGCGCTTTCGACCGCGGCGCTGCCGCGTGCCGCCGCTCGCTGGTCGGCGTACCCGCCGGCGCGGAAGGCCTCGACCGGGTCGGCCTCGACGCCGAGCTCGCTGCGTAGGCGGGCGAGAAGCGGGCGCACGTCGGTCTCGAACGCGTCCGTGTAGACCCGATGCGCTGCGAGCACGTCACCGGCTGCTTGCGCGCCCACGAGTCTCTCCGTGTCCACGAGGAGCGCCTTCGCGAACGCGGTTTGGATGTTCATGACCGACTGGATCATCGCGTCGATCTTGCCTTCCACGTTGTGCGACTGATCGATCATCAGGGCGACGGAAGCAGCCGTCTCCGCGGTGGCCGGATCGGTCCGCGCGGCGGCGAGCTCGCGCATGATGCGGAAGAGCTCGAACGGGTCGATCGCCCCGACCATGAGGTCGTCATCGGCGTACTTGCGGTTGTTGAAGTGGAAGCCGCCGAGCAGGCCTTCGGCCAGGAGGAGCGCGACGATCTGCTCGACGTTCGTGCCCTGGGCGTGATGGCCCGTGTCGACGAGCACCTGCGCCTGCGGGCCGAGCCGACGGCAGACGAGCGCGGCCGTGCCCCAGTCGGGAAGGTCGGTGCTGTAGAAGGCAGGCTCGAAGAACTTGTACTCGACGAGCAGGCGCATCCCATCGGGTAGAGCTGCGTAGAGCTCGTCCAGCGAGTCGGTGAGCCGGGAGAAGCGGCCGCGCAGATCGTCCTGTCCCGGGTAGTTCGTCCCGTCGGCGAGCCAGAGGCTGATCACGTTCGAGCCGACTTCCTGCGCGATGGCCACGCATTCGAGGCAGTGGTCGAGCGCGCGGCGGCGCACGGCCGCATCCGGGTGGCAGACGCTTCCGAGCCGGTAGTCGTCCTCGCCGAAGAGGTTCGGATTCACGGCCCCGAGACGAATGCCCTGCTCCTCCGCGTGTGCTTTCAGCGCGGACCAGTCGTCCACTCGATCCCAGGGGATGTGCACGGCGACGCTGGGGCAGACGCCGGTGAGCCGGTGGACGAGCGCCGCGTCGTCGATCCGCTCCCAGACGTTCCTGGCGGCGCCCGGCCAGGGGTAGACGTGGAAGCGCGTCCCCGAGTTTCCGTAGCCCCAGGACGGCGTCTCGATCTCGAGCCGGCGAAGCTCCGCGAGGACGCGATCGTCGGTCATGGCTGCCTAGTCTGACGCAAGACCTGTACGCGGTCGATGCGATGATGGGACGCCGTTGAGGATCTCACTCTTCGTCACCTGTCTGACCGACACGCTCGCGCCGCAGACCGGCCAGGCCGTCGTCAAGGTGCTCGAGCGGCTGGGTCACGAGGTCGAGTTCAGGCCCGAGCAGACCTGCTGCGGGCAGATGCATTTGAACACCGGGTACCGCCGCGAGGCGGCCGCCCTCGCCAAGCGGTTCGTCCGGATTTTCGGCGATGCCGAGCTGGTTGTCGCACCCTCGGCCTCCTGTGTCGGCGCCGTTCGCGATCTGTATCCGACGCTGGTCGAGGGCGAGCCAGAGTGGGAGCGGGAGGTCGCAGCGTTCGTCCCGCGCGTCGTCGAGCTGAGCGAGCTCCTCGTCGGTCGTCTCGGCATCGAGGACGTCGGGGCAGCCTTTCCGCACCGCGTCACGTATCACCCGACCTGCCATTCACTTCGGATGCTGCACGTCGGCGACGCTCCACATCGCCTCCTTCGGGCGGTCGAAGGGCTCGAGCTCGTCGAGCTTCCCGACGCCGCAGAATGCTGCGGCTTCGGCGGCACGTTCGCGGTCAAGAACGCCGAGACGTCGGCGGCCATCCTCGCCGACAAGATCCAACGCATCGCCGAGACCGAGGCTGACGTGTGCGCCGCTGCGGACAACTCGTGCCTCCTCCAGATCGGCGGCGGTCTGTCGCGCGCCGGCCTGCCCGTGCGAACGATGCACCTCGCCGAGATCCTGGCGGCCGGGCCGTGAAGGGCTTCCCGCAGGCGGCGCACGACGCGCTCGAGAACCAACAGCTTCGCCGCAACCTCTGGGTGGCGACGCACACCATCCGCGCGAAGCGTGCGGCGGTGGTCGGGGAACGGGAGGACTGGGAGGAGCTACGGGAGGCCGGGCGCGCGCTCAAGGATCGTGTGTTGCGCCACCTCGACGACTACCTGCTGCAGTTCGAGGAAGCTGTCGAACGGGCCGGCGGAACCGTCCACTGGGCGCGCGACGGGGAGGAGGCATGCCGCGTCGTCGCGGACATCGTGCGCGGGACGGGTGAACGAGAGGTCGTGAAGGTCAAGTCGCTCACGACCGACGAGATCGACCTCAACGAGCAGCTTGCGGCCGTGGGAATCGACGTGCTCGAGACCGACCTCGCCGAGCTGATCTGCCAGCTCGCCGGCGAGCCGTCGTCGCACATCCTCGTCCCGGCGATCCACAAGAACCGCGTCGAGATCCGTGATCTCTTCCGCGAGAAGCTCGGGCGCCCCGACCTCTCCGAAGAGCCGCGCGAGCTCGCGGAGGCTGCGCGCCTCCACCTGCGCGAGCGCTTCCTCCGCGCGAAGGTGGCGATCAGCGGCGCCAACTTCGCAGTCGCCGAGACCGGAACCGTGTGCATCGTGGAGTCCGAGGGCAACGGCCGCTTCTGCACGACGCTTCCGGAGACGCTGATCACGGTGGTCGGGATCGAGAAGCTCGTCCCGGCACCGGAGGACCTCGAGGTCTTCCTGCAGCTCCTTCCTCGCTCGTCGACCGGCGAGCGCATGAACCCGTACACGTCGCTGTGGACCGGGGTGACGCCGGGCGACGGCCCGCAGGCGTTCCACGTGGTGCTGCTCGACGCCGGCCGCACTGACGTGCTCGCCGACGAGGTCGGCCGGCAGACGCTCGCCTGCATCCGCTGCAGCGCGTGCCTGAACGTCTGCCCGGTCTACGAGCGGACCGGCGGACACGCCTACGGATCGGTCTACCCCGGGCCGATCGGGGCGATCCTGACTCCGCAGCTGCAGGGCGTCGACCAGGCGGCGTCGCTGCCGTATGCCTCGAGCCTCTGCGGCGCCTGCTACGAGGTCTGCCCCGTCAAGATCGACATCCCACAGGTGCTCATCCATCTCCGCGGCCGAGCAGTCGCCGAGGCGCCGCAGCCACGGTTCGAGCGACTGGCGATGCGCGTCCTGGCGTGGGTCTTCGGAAGCGAGCGGCGCTTCGCGCTCGGCCAGCGCCTCGGCCGGCTCGGCACCCGTCCTTTCGTGCGGGACGGTCGCATCCGACGGCTGCCCGGGCTGGGCGCCTGGACTGCCACCCGCGACCTGCCGCCCGTCGCGTCACAGACCTTCCGGGAGTGGTGGACCTCGCGATGAGTGCGCGCGACGTTGTCCTTGCGCGTGTCCGGCGAGCTCTCGCCGACGTGCCGGTTGCCGAGGAGCCCGGAGCAGTCGAGGTGCCGCGGGCCTACGCCGAGCACGAGACGGCCGGGACGTTGGAACGCTTCGTCGAGCGCGTCTCTGACTACGGGGCCGGTGTGACGCAGGTCGCGTCGGCGGAGGTCGCTTCGGCGATCGCCGACGTCTGTCGAGCCGCCGGCATCGACAGGGTCGTGCTGCCCTCCGACCTGCCGGGCGAGTGGCTTCCCCCCGATCTCGAGACAGCCGAGGACTCCGGTCCGGGCGTCGAGCTCCTGGACGAGGTCAGCGCCGCCGTCACCGGCTGTGCGTTCGCCATCGCCGAGACGGGGACGCTCGTCTTCGATGCCGGCGCGAGGCAGGGTCGCCGCGCGCTGACACTCGTCCCCGACTTTCACCTCTGCGTGGTCGAGGAGACACAGGTCGTCGACGGGGTCCCAGCGGCGATGCGCCGCCTCGCTCCGGTCCTGCGGGGTGAGCGTCGCCCGGTGACGTTCGTCTCCGGACCCTCGGCGACGTCCGACATCGAGCTATCGCGCGTCGAAGGCGTCCACGGCCCGCGCCGGCTCGAGCTCGTCGTCGTCCGCGGCTAGCCGCTTGCGCTTTCCGTACTTTCGAAAGCGAAATCGAAGGTATTGACAAGCGAAGCGAACGGTCGTAAGGTCGCCGCGCGAGCTCCGGCGAGGGAGCTGCCAGGTCCCGGCGAGGGGGCGACTATTGGCTCAGAACGTGGCGAATCTGTCCCAGGACGAACGGATGCGCGAGGTTCTCCGCCTGCTCGAAACCCGCGACTCCGTCCACGTTGCGGAACTTGCGAAAGCCTTCTCCGTTTCGGAGGTCACGGTGCGGAGCGATCTCGGCCAGCTGGCCAGGCAAGGCCTCGTCGCTCGTGTCCGCGGAGGCGTGAGGGCACTCCAGCGCGGACAGTCGGAGCTCGGGTTCGACTTCCGCCTGCGACTGGAGGTCGAACGGAAGCGCGCCATCGCTCAGGCCGCCGCGGCGATGGTCGACGAGGGCGAAGCCGTGGCGCTCGACTCGAGCACGACCGCCTACTACCTCGCGCTCGAGCTGCGCGAGAAGCAAGAGCTCGTCGTCGTCACGAACGGCCTGCTCATCGCCGCCGCGCTCGCCGACGCGCCGGGCATCACCGTCCTTGTCACCGGCGGGATGCTCCGGCTCCATGCGATGTCGCTCGTCGGAGACCTCGGAGCCGACGTTCTCCGTGCCACGCGGATCAGCAAGGGGTTCCTGGGCGCCCGCGGCCTCAGCCTCGACCGCGGCCTCATGGACCTGAACCCGGACGAGGTGCGGATCAAGAGGGAGATGGCCGCCGCGTGCGAGCGAGTCATCGGGATCCTCGACGGGACGAAGTGGCACCGCACGGCGCTTCTGCCCTTCGTGACGGCGGATCAGCTGGACGCGATCGTCACCGACACGGGCGCGCCGGAGACTGAGATCGAGGCGTGGCAACGCGCCGGGGTGGAGATCACGAGCGTCGAGCCACTGGAGCGTGCGCGGCCGGCGGCGCGCCCTGGGCTTCGCCGAGTCAGCCTTGGAGACGACGCCTGATGGCCACGATGGTCGCCGTTGACCTCGGCGCCCAGAGCGGCCGCGTGGTCCTGGGCAGCTACGACGGCCGGCGGCTGGACGTGCGTGAGGTTCATCGGTTTCCGAACGTCCCGGTGGCCGCTCGCGGTGTTCTTCAGTGGGACATCCTCCGCCTGTTCGGCGACGTGCTCCAAGGTCTACGCGCCGCAACCGTCGAAGCCGGCTCCATCGACTCCGTCGGTGTCGATTCCTGGGGAATCGACTTCGGCCTGCTCGACCGCAAGGGCAGGCTTCTCCAGAACCCCGTCCACTACCGCGATGCGCGCCGGGCCGCGGCGGTCGAGGCCGCGCTGTCCGTCGTGCCCGCCCGCGAGCTCTACGAGCGCACCGGCATCCAGCACCTGCCGATCAACACGATCTTCGAGCTGGCCGCACTTGCCGCCGACGACGATCCCGTGCTCGAGGTCGCCGAGACGTTGCTGCTGATTCCCGACCTCATGCACTACTGGCTCGGCGGGCGGCCCGCTGTCGAGCGGACGAACGCCACCACGACTCAATGCTGGGACGCACGCGAGGGCGCCTGGGCCGTCGACATCCTGGAGCGGCTCGAGATTCCTGCTCGCCTCTTCCCCGAGATCGTCAGGCCGGGAACCGAGCTGGGTGCGCTCAGCGACGAGGTCGCCGTCGACACGGGCCTCGCCGGGGCGAAAGTGATCGCGCCCGCGACGCACGACACCGGCTCGGCCGTCGCGGCCGTCCCGTTCCGGCATCCTCGCTCCGCCTACGTCAGCGCCGGCACCTGGTCGTGCGTCGGCGTCGAGCTCGAGCACCCGGTCATCGATGACCGAACGTTCGCCGCCAACGTGACCAACGAGGGCGGCGTAGGCGAGACCTTCCGCCTGCTCCGGAACGTCACCGGCCTTTGGCTCCTGCACGAGTGCCGCCGTATCTGGGCGCTCGAGGGCCATGAGCTCGGGTTCGACGAGCTCATCTCGATGGCCGAGGACGCGCCGCCGCTGCGGTTCCTGATCGATCCGGACGACGAGCGGTTCGCACCCCCCGGCGACATGCCTCGGCGGATCCGCGAGTTCTGCCTGGAGACGGGCCAGGACGAGCCGACGGAGCCGGCGGCCGTCGTCCGCTGCATCCTCGAGAGCCTTGCGCTCGGTCATGCCCGCGTGGTCAGGCTGCTCGACCAGGCCGACCGGCGCCGATCCGGAGGAGATCCACGTCGTGGGCGGCGGCGCGCAGAACGAGCTCCTCTGCCGGTGGACTGCGAACGCGGCCGGCCGTCCCGTCCTCGCCGGCCCTGTCGAGGCCGCCGCGATCGGGAACCTGGTCGTGCAGGCGATCGCGCTGGGCGAGCTCGCGTCCATCGCCGAGGCGCGCGAGCTCATCCGCGGGTCGTTCGAGCCGGTCGTCTACGAGCCCGAAGGTGCCGCGGAGTGGGACGAGGCCTGGGAGCGGTTCCAGGAGCTTGGAGATCCCAGGAGTCGAGCCGGGGTGAGCTCGTGAGCGAGAGCACCGAGGTTCTCCGCGGCGTCGGGTCGCCCGCCGACCTGTGGGACGAGAGCGCCGTGTCCGGGCTCGACACCCTCGAGGCGCTCGCCTACCGATCGAACCTGCTCGGGGCGGACCGCGCACTCGCCAACCAGGGTGGCGGGAACACCTCCGCCAAGGGGCTCGCAGCGGATCACCTCGGTCGCGAGGCGCGCGTTCTCTGGGTCAAGGGGTCGGGCACCGACCTCGCGACGATCACGCCGGCCGGCTTCGCCGCGCTCCGGCTGGACGAGATCCTTCCTCTGATCGAGCGCGAATCGATGGACGACGCGGAGATGGTCGACTACCTCCGGCGCTGTGCCCTGGGGCCTGACCAGCCGAGGCCGTCGATCGAGACGCTGCTCCACGCGTTCGTGGACGCGCCGCACGTCGACCACACGCACCCGGACGCCGTCATCGCCCTCACCTCCTCGCCCGACGGGCGACGCATCGCTGATGAAACCTTCGGGGGCGAGGCCGTGTGGCTCGACTACGAGCGGCCCGGCTTCGCCATGTCGAAGCGCATCGCCGAGCTCCTCCGGGCGAACCCGGAAGCTCGCGCGGTGCTCCTGGAAAAGCACGGCCTCGTCACCTGGGGCGAGACAGGGGCCGAAAGCTACGCGGCAACACTCGAATTCGTCACGCGAAGTGCCGAGGCGATCCGCCGGGAGGCGGGCGCGCGCTTCGGCCTAGGTGGGCCCAAGGTGACGCCACTCGGCGACCCAGAGGCCGAGGACCTCCTCACCGCCGCCCTGCCCACCCTCCGGGGCGCCCTCCTCGCCGACTCCCCGGGCGTCATCCTCAGGGTCGACCGCAGCCCTGAGGCCGTCGCCTTCGCCTCCTCGGGGAGGGCGCCCACGGTGAGCCAGATCGGGGCGCCCTGTCCCGACCACCTCATCCACACGAAGCACAAGCCGCTCGTGGTCGACTTCGACCCCGGCCGCGACGGTCCACAGGAGCTTCGAGACGCTCTACAGCGAGGCGTCTCGGACTACGCGGCCTGGTACCGCGACTACTACGAGCGCAACCTCACCGACGAGAGCCGACCTTTCCCGATCGACCCGGCAGGGCCGCGGGTGGTGCTGGTGCCCGGAATCGGGATCGTCACAAGTGGCGTCGACGTCGGCCGCGCTCGCACTTCCCGCGATCTCTACCACCGGGCGATCGTCGTCCAGGACGCGGCCGACGCCCTTGGAGGGTTCCGCTCGCTCAGCGAAACCGAGGCTTTCGCGATCGAATACTGGCCGCTGGAGCGCTACAAGCTCGCCCAGGCGCCGGCGTCAGGAGAGCTCGCGGGACGCATTGCGCTGATCGTCGGCGGCGCCAGCGGCATCGGACGCGCCACAGCACGGCGGCTCGCGTCGGAGGGCGCACACGTTGCCGTTGCCGATCTCAACGCCGAGGGCTCCCGGCTCGTCGCCGACGAGCTCGTCGCCGCCTACGGCGAGGGCCGCGCGGCCGCGATCCAGGTCGACGTCACAGACGAGGCCGCGGTGATGGGCATGGTGCGCCAGACGATCCTCGCCTTCGGCGGGCTCGACATTCTCGTCTCCTCCGCGGGCCTGGCGACCAGTGCGCCGGTGACCGAGACGACCGTGGACGAGTGGGAGCGAAACCACGCGGTGCTGGTCCGCGGCTACTTCCTCGCCGCCCGCGAGGCGTTCCGCGTCCTCATCCAGCAGGGCCGCGGTGGGTCGATCGTCTTCGTCGGCTCGAAGAACGCCCTCGTCGCAGGGTCGAACGCGACCGCCTACTCGTCGGCCAAGGCCGCTTCCCTTCACCTCGCTCGCTGCCTGGCCGAGGAGGGCGGCGAACACGGCATCCGTGTCAACACGGTCAACCCGGACGCGGTCATCGAGGGCTCCGGCATCTGGTCGTCGGAGTGGAAAGCCGAGCGGGCGAGCACCTACGGCGTTGCTGAGGAGGACCTGCCCGCCTTCTACCGCAACCGCACGACGCTCGACGTGAACGTCTACGCCGAGGATGTCGCGGAGGCGATCGCCTTTCTCGCGTCTTCCCGGTCGGCCAAGTCCACGGGGAACGTCGTCAACGTCGACGGCGGCTTCAGCGCCGCCTACCCACGATGAGGGTCGCTCGCTCAGCGCTCGCTCGCGTGGGGGAAACCATGTTTCCCCCACGAGCCCCCTTCTTTGATGCAGTGAAGGAACCTCCCGGTTCCCTCACACTCCCTCCCCCTCATCGGCCGGAGGTCGGCCGATGAGCGCGGCGCCCTCGAGCATCGACGGCGCGGTCGAGCGGGTGCCCGTTCTCGAGATGAAGGGGATCTCGAAGCGCTTCGACGCGACGCAGGCGCTCGCCGACGTCTCGCTGTCGCTGTACCCGGGCGAGACGCACGCGCTCCTCGGTGAGAACGGCGCCGGCAAGTCGACGCTGATCAAGATCATGACCGGGATCCACTCGCCCGACGCGGGCGAGATCGTGCTCCGCGGCGAGGAAACGACCTTCAAGACCTCGGCCGACGCCCAGCGCGCCGGAATCGCCGCGATCTACCAGGAGCCGGCGATCTTCCCCGACCTCAACGTCGCCGAGAACATCTTCATCAGCCACCAGGACCGCGGAGCGCTCGTCCGCTGGCACCGGATGTACGACCAGGCGGAGGCCATTCTGGGACGGATCGACGTACGCCTCGACGTTCGCATGCTGGCGAGCGGGCTGACCGTCGCCTCCCAGCAGGCCGTCGAGATCGCCAAGGCTCTCTCGCTCGAGGTCCGCGTCCTGATCATGGACGAGCCGACGGCCGCCCTCTCGGCGCACGAGGTCTCGGAGCTCTTCACCCAGATCCGCCGGCTGACGGACTCCGGAGTTGCTGTGCTTTTCATCAGCCACCGGCTCGACGAGGTCTTTGAGATCGCCGACCGGGTGACCGTGCTCCGGGACGGCCGCTTGATCTCGTCGCGGCCGCGAAGCGAGGTCACCCAGGGCGGGGCGATCCGGGAAATGGTCGGGCGGGACATGTCCGAATTCTTCGCGCGCACCGCTCATGCACCGGGCGAGCCCGTCCTGAAGGTCGAGGGGCTCGGCCGGGAAGGCGCCTTCTCCGGCGTGAGCTTCGACCTCCGCGAAGGTGAGGTGCTCGGCTTCGCGGGCCTCGTCGGTGCCGGCCGCACCGACGTCGGCCTGGCGCTGTTCGGGATCGCGCCTCCCGACGCCGGAACCGTCCAGCTGCGCGGCAAGCGCATCGCCGCTCACTCTCCGCGCCGGGCACTTCGGGACGGGATCGCCTATCTCTCCGAGGACCGCCGCCAGCTCGGGCTCTCGCTCCCGCAGTCGCTCACCGCCAACATCACACTCGCGACGCTGCGGAACTACGTGACGCGGCTCCGGCTCCTCGACTCCTCCGCGGAGCGCGAGGTCGCAGACAGCTTCCGGCGGAAGCTGTCGATCCGGACGCAGTCACTCGACACGCCCGTCGAGCAGCTCTCGGGCGGCAACCAGCAGAAGACCATGCTCGCCAAGTGGCTGAACGCCAAGCCGGATGTGCTCATCCTGGACGAGCCGACGCGGGGCATCGACGTCGGCGCCAAGGCCGAGGTCCACCAGATCGTCGACGAGCTCGCCCGCTCCGGGATGGCGATCATTCTCATCTCGTCCGACCTGCCCGAGGTGCTTGCGATGAGCGATCGGGTCCTCGTGATGCGCGAGGGCCGGCAGATGGGACTGTTCGACCGGGCTGAGGCCACCGAGGAGCGGGTCATCACGGCTGCGATGGGGGCCGAATGACGGCGGTGCTGAGACTTCGCCCCGAGCGGCTCCGCGAGCTCTCGCTCATCGTCGTCATCGCGCTCGCGGTGCTCCTGTTCAGCTTTCTGATCGACGACTACCTGACCGGGAGCTTCTTCAACCGCATCACGACGAGCGTCGCCATCACGGCGGTGCTCGCGGCCGGTCAGACCATCGTCATCCTGACCCGGAACATCGATCTGTCGGTCGGCTCCGTCGTCGGCGTGACGGCCTACCTGACCGGCGAGTACCTCCAGAGCCACCCCGACACCGCGCCGGTGCTCGCCGTTGCAATCGCCGTGTCCATCGGCGCCGGCCTGGGGCTCATCAACGGCGCCCTCGTCGCGTACGGGCGTGTCCCTTCGATCATCGTGACGCTCGGGACGCTCGCCATCTACCGGACGTGGCTCATCAACCACGCCGAGGCGAAGACGATCACGGCGGACTCCCTTCCCGACTGGCTGATCGAACTGCCGAACTCGACGCTCGTGAGCATCGGCGACCTCGACATCCGAACGGTGGTCGCGGCCGTGGTCGTCCTGATCCTCTGCCTCCAGGTGATGCTGGCGAACCTCAAGTGGGGACGCTGGGTCTACGCGGTCGGCTCGAACCCCGACGCCGCGAGCCAGGCCGGCCTGCCCGTAAACCGCGTGGTCCTCGGAGCGTTCGTCGCCTCCGGCGCGCTTGCCGGCCTCGCCGGATTCATGTTCCTCAGCCGCTTCGGAACCATCACGGTCGTCGCGGGATCCGGCCTCGAGCTCCAGTCCGTGGCCGCCGCGGTCGTCGGCGGAGTCAACATCTTCGGCGGCTCCGGCACGCTCTTCGGTGCCCTCCTCGGGGCGGTGCTGATCAACCTCCTCGACCAGAGCCTGCTCAGGGTTCCGGGGCTCAGCGAGTTCTGGCGCGACGCCGTCCTCGGAGCCCTCATCCTCATCGCCGTCTCCGTGGACTTCGTCCTCGGCAAGCGGCTTGGGCGTCTCCAGGTCTCGCGCGCGAGGCGGGAGCCTTCAGCCGGCGTCCCGCCCCAGCAAGGAGCGGCGTCAGATGCGTGACCGCCTCTTCCGGTGGCGCTGGGAGCTTTTCCTGTCCGCGATCCTCGTCGTCGTCTTCTTCGTGAACATCTCGCTCTCGCCCTTCTATCTCGGAGAGCAGAACTTCGTGAACATGTTCCAGCTCTCCATCGAGAAGCTCATCGTCGTCGTGGTCATGACCTTCGTGATCATCAACGGCGAAATCGACCTGTCGGTCGCGTCGGTGATGGGCTTCAGCGCCTGCGTGCTTGCTGGGCTCCACGACGCGGGCGGCGTTCCCTTCGAGGTGGCCGTCGTGATCGCGATCCTCGCGGGGACCGCCGCCGGCCTCCTCCAGGGCTCTTTCGTCGCGTTCATGGGATTGCCCTCGCTCGTCGTCACGCTCGCGGGGCTGATCGGCTTCCGCGGAGCGGCGCGAATCATCGTCGAGGACAACGCGATCGGCGACTTCCCCGAGTGGTTCGACCGCATCGGCCAGGACCCGCTCGTCGGCCGCTTCTCGCTGGCCTTCATCCTCTTCCTCGTCGCGATCGTCCTGGCCGGGATCATCCTGCACAAGACGGCGTTTGGACGTTCCGTCTACGTGATCGGCAACAACGCCAACGTCGCGCGCTACTCGGGCATCAACGTCGCCCGCGACAAGCTCATCATCATGACCGCGTCCGGCACGGCCGCCGGGATCGCAGGCGTGCTCTTCGCTGCACGGCTGGGGACCATCCGCGGCGACCTCGCCACCGGTTTCGAGCTGGACATCATCACGATGGTCCTCCTCGGCGGCGTCAGCATCTTCGGCGGCTCCGGCACGATCGTCGGCGTCGCCCTCGCGATCCTGATCGTGCTCAACATCCGCAACGGCCTGGGCCTTGCGAACTACGACCAGAACACCCAGCTCGGGGTCATCGGAGCCCTGCTGATCCTCTCGGTGCTCGTCCCGAACCTCATCGGGCGCCTCGCAGCGCGCCGGCGTGTGGTCGGACCGGATCAGGGGTCGCCGCCTGCCGCCAGTCGCCACGGGGGAGGTGATACGCCGCAACAGGAACCGGAACTGCGTCCCGCACAACATTGAGAGAGGAGAGGTGAATGAACCGACAGTTGTCGCTGCCCAAGAAGAGGCGCGACGGTGAGGAACGACGGAGCATCGTTTGGATGCTCGCGGCCCTCGTGGTCGTGCTCGTCCTCGCCGCCGCGGCCTGCGGAGGGGACGACGACGGGGACGACGAGGGAGCGTCGCAGGACACCGCGCCGGCCGACACGGGCGGAGGCGGGGACGAGGGCGGCGTGGTCACGTTCGAGCCGGGGCAGGACTTCTCGTCTGTCCTCCTGCCGAAGCAGACCGGCGTCTCGGTCTTCGACCAGGCGAACCAGGGGGCACAGGAGGCCGCAGAGGAGCTCCAGGCCGATACGGCCGAGTACCTCGGCCCCGCCTCCCCCGCGGAGTGCGTCTCCGGACAGATCGACGTGGTGACCAACGCCACCACGCAGGGTCGCAACGCGATCATGATCTCGAACTGCGCAGGCGACCAGATCGAGCCGTCCGTTCAGCAGGCGGCCGATGCGGGCGTCACGGTCGTCTCCTGGGACTCGCCGATCCCGTCGGGCGAGGGTGAGAGCGTCTTCATCGCGCAGGTCGACTTCGACGAGACCGGCGTGGTCATGGCCGACATGGCCCTCGAGATCCTCGGTGAGGAAGGCGGCGAGTTCGCCATCCTGTCCGCCTCTGCAGACGCCGCCAACCAGAACGCCTGGATCGCGGCGATGGAAGAGGCTCTCCAGGATCCGAAGTACGCGAACCTCGAGCTCGTCGACACCGTCTACGGCGACGACGACTCCGAGAAGTCGTACGACGAGGCCCTCGGCCTGGTCGACAAGCACCCGAACCTCAAGCTGATCATGGCCCCGACGACGGTCGGCATCGCCGCGGCCGGGAAGGCCATGACGGACGAGGGTCTGTGCGACCAGGTCAAGGTGTCCGGTCTCGGGCTCCCTGAGGAGATGGTGGAGTACACCCTCAGCGGGTGCGCCCCGCAGTTCGCCCTCTGGAGCTTCGTCGACCTCGGCTACCTGGCGTACTACACCGCGTACGGGATCGCCACCGGCCAGATCGAGGCCGAAGAGGGCGTCCAGTTCGAGGCCGGTCGCATGGGCGAGTACACGATCGAGAAGGACCCGACCCGTGACAACGGGCTTCGCGTCCTCATGGGCCCGTTCAGCGTCTACGACGAGACGAACGTCGAGCAGTGACGGGACTTCATCGACTTCCGGTCGATGGGCTGGGGAGAGGCGGGGGCGAAATCGCTCCCGCCCCTCCACCGTTTCGGATGATGTCAAAGTGAAAGCTGCCGGAAAACGACGCTGGTTCGTGCCGGACGCGTACCTTCCGGCGGAGTCGTCACACGGCCTCGAGAGCCACGAGGCTGCGTGCCTCCTCAACGTCTCGGACGAGGACGCGTCTGTGGCCTTCACCTTCTACTTCGAGGATCGCGAGCCGATCGGCGACGTGATCCTGTCCCTCGGCGCGAGGCGCACGTGGCACGTGCGCCTCGACCGGGCCGACCAGCTCGGCGTCGAGCTCCCGCGCGGCACGCCGTTCGCCTACGCCGTCGAGAGCGACGTCCCGGTCGTGCTCCAGCATTCGCGGCTCGACACGACCGCCGGCGGCTACACGCTCTTCACGACGATCGCCTACAGCGACGAGTAGAGCGCCTCGAGCAGGGCCAGCGAGCGCCTGTCCTCCGGGTCGTCGCGCATGAGGTTCATGGCGTAGGAGAAGCCGACCCGCTGAGCAGGCCAGGCGCCGTGGACCGAGCCGCCGGCGCCGTCGTGACCGAACGCGTCCGGCTCCGGCCCGAAGCGCATGTTCTCGGTCTGGAGCTGGAAGCCGACCCCGAAGCGGACGGGCCCCGCGTGCGCTGCATCCCAGCCCTGAGAGAGCGTCGTCCGTCCGAGCTCGAGGGCTTGCGGGCTGAGGACCTTGTCCAGCGAGGCGTACAGGCGGGCGATCGAGCGAGCCGTGCCGATGCCGCCGATCGCCGGCATCTCGGCCTGGTGGAGCTCCGGCCGGTTGCACGGGAAGCTCGCGCGCGAGAGAAGCGGCGGATTCCCCCAGATCGAGCGGAGCAGCGAGTCCTCCGCGAAGGTCTCCTCCCGTAGGTGTGGACTCCGAGGCCAGTCGGGTGCGAGCTCCAGGGTGGAGACGCGGCTCTCGTGTTCTGCGGGGAGGCCGATCCAGGCCTCGAGCCCGAGCGGGCCGGCGATCTCCTCTGCGAAGAAGCGGCCGACAGAGCGCCCGTCGACCCGTCGAACGAGCTCGCCGCCGAGCCAACCGAAGGTCAGCGCGTGGTAGCAGAGCCCTGCCCGCGGATCGTCGCTCGGCCGCTGAGCCTCGAGCAGCTCGAGCGGTCGGGTGCCCGCGAGGGCTCCATGCAGGGTGACAGGCTCGTCGATGCCCGGCAGCTTGGCCGTGTGGGCCGCCACGTCCCGTACGCGAACGTCGTCCTTGCCGAACGCGGGCCAGTAGCGGGACACCGGCGCGTCGAGGTCCAGAAGCCCGCGGTCGACGAGCACGAGGAGGGAGACGGCGACGAAGCCTTTCGTTCCCGAGAAGACGACCTGAAGCGTGTCCTCCTCCCATCGCCGGCCCGTCGCCTCATCCGCGACCCCGCCCCAGAGATCGACGACGAGCTCGCCGTCCCGCACGACTGCGAAGGCGGCCCCGACTTCGCCGCACTCGGCGAAGTTGCGCTCGAACTCCTCCTTGACCCGCTCGAAGCCAGGAGCGACGAAGCCGACAGCGACCTCGGATGTCATAGCGGGATGGTGTCGGATCCAAGGACCCT
>CAWIWC010000002.1:0-38009 GCA_963839745.1 uncultured Actinomycetes bacterium | reverse complement strand
CCTACCGGGCTAGTCTCGGCCACGCACGACTTGGGGGAGGCCAGATGAGAAGGACAGCCTGGCGTATGACGTTGATCGCGATCGCGGCGGTGACGCTCGTCCTGCCGGCGACCGCGACCGCACAACCGACGAGAAGACCGGCTCGCTCACGCAGGTCGGGCACGAGCCACTGATGAACCGCGGGATGAACGCGGCCGGCGCGATCAACGGCGACTACATGTATATCGGGAGTCGGACCGACGGAGGCCACGAGGACATGCCTCACGGCGGCATCATGATCGTGGACATCTGGACCCGTCCGACCCGACGCTCATCACCCCTGAGCCCATAGACGCGAACCCGGGCGAGTCGTCGCGCGAGCTCAGGGTTTGGGAGTCACAGAACATCCTGATCGTCCTGAACACGAACTGCGGCGTCGGCGACCAGCTGCATCACTGCACCCTGCCGTCCATCAACAACTTCCGCTTCTATGACATCTCGGGCGCGAACGCGTCGAACCCGCGGTTGCTCTACCAGCTCAACGACAGCACGCATGAGTTCTTCCTCTGGCAGGACCCGAAACCCCGAGCGCGCGCTCATGTTCGGCGGCAGCGCGTCCTCGACGGCGCGATCAGGGGTGGCTCGGAGTTGTGTTCACGGTCTGGGACATCTCGCCGGTGCGGATGGGCCAGTCGCCCGTCACGCTGTTCGACGGATCGCACGGCTTCAGCCGCTTCCCGCCGTTCCCGGCGCCGGTCCAGATCCCGACCGGGGGCCTTCACTCGCTCTCGGTGAGCAACGACGGCAGCACTGCGTACTTCGCGCTGCTGACAGGAGGGTTCGGCGTCGTCGACGTATCCGACTTCGCGGAGGGCGTGCCTATGCCGCAACGGCGCCCGATCACGCTCAACGAGGCACGGCCGACGTGGCCGGGGCCGGGGGCTCACAGCGCGGTCAAGCTCTGGGGCCGTGACTGGGTCTGGGTCTCCGACGAGGTGTACGGCACGGCCACCGGGTCCGGCCACGGCTGCCCGTGGGGCTGGGCGCGGATGATCGACATCTCGGATCCGCGCGTGCCGACGGTCGAGGCGGAGTATCGGCTGCCGGAAAACGACCCGTCCACCTGCGACGACTGGAACCCGCCGCGCACGTCGTACTCTGCGCACAACCCGACGCTCACGCCGCATATCGCGTTCAGCACATGGCATTCGGGCGGCTTCCAGGCGGTCAGCATCCAGCAGGCGCACAGGCCGTACCAGCTGGCCGAGTTCTTCCCGGAGCCGCTTCCTGAAGTGATGCTCGAGGATCCGCGACTCTCCTCAGATCCCGACACGGGCCGGCACGAGAAGGTCGTGATGTGGAGCTACCCGATTATCCAGGACGGCCTCATCTACGTGGTCGACCTGAGGAACGGGCTCTACATCCTCAAGTACCGAGGAGCGTTCGAGAAGGAGGTCAGCCGCATCGGGTTCCTCGAGGGCAACTCGAACCAGGGCGACGCCCTCTGCTACGAGCCGGTGGGCAGCGCCCCGAGCTACTGCGACTGAGCACAGCGAGCCGCGCCGCGGCCGCATCTGACGGACGGAGCGGGCCGAAACCCCGCTTCCGTCCTAATGGACCTTGGAGTCGAGATCGTACGCGTGCGGTCTGCGAGCAGCCTCTGGTCCTCCGCCTGCCAAGTGGTGTGGCGACTGCCACTTGTCTTCCCCCCGAGCACGGGCTATCGTGGCGCGTCTGCGGCTGGACGGACACCTTGCCAGCCGCGTCACTTGGGGACAACGGAAAGGGGCAAGAACTATGAGGCGACTCGCACACGCCCTTGGGCGTGGACGCGTTCAGGGCTTGGTCATCGTGGCGGTCGCGCTGGCGGCCATGGTGTTCACCAACGCCGCCCTGGCACAGGTTTCGCAGAGATCCTGTGACCGGCGGAACAACAACACGTACCAGATGCTGACCGAGTGCATCAGGCTCGACCAGGTGCGCGCGCACCAGGCCGCGCTCCAGGCGATCGCGGACGCCAACGGAGGAAACCGCTCTCCGGCCGTCCCGGCTATGACAGGTCGGTCGACTACGTGGTCGGCAAGCTCCAGGCCGCCGGCTACGACGTCACCGTTCAGCCGTTCAACTACCTCGCGTTCGAGGTGATCGGGCCGTCGGCGCTGCAGCAGTCGCGCCGAACTCGGTCGACCTATGTCGAGGGCACCGACTTCGGGGCATCACCCAGAGCGACCCCGGGATGTCACTGCGAACGTGACGCCGGTCGACCTCCAGCTCGGCCTCGGCAACACCTCGACCAGCGGGTGCGAGGAGGCCGATTGGGCAGGCTTCCCGGCCGGGAACATCGCTCTGCTGCAGCGGGGCTTCTGCACGTTCGAGATCAAGGCCGAGCTCGCCGCAGCTCACGGAGCCGTCGGCATCGTGATCTTCAACCAGGGCGAGACGAACGACCCTGCCCGCCAGGGCATTCCGGCCGTGACCCTCACGGCCAACAACACCAGCGGGATCCCGGTGCTCGGCACGACCTACACGCTGGGCGCGACGCTGGCCGGCACGCCCGGCCTGCGGATGCGGGTGTTCGCCAACACGTTCCGCCAGATCCTCCCGACGTCCAACGTGCTCGCCGAGAAGAAGGGCAAGAACGACAACAACGTCGTCATGGCCGGCGCGCACCTCGACTCGGTGCTGGACGGGCCGGGCATCAACGACAACGGCTCGGGCAGCGCAGCTCTGCTCGAGGCTGCCGAGCAGCTCGCCAACATCAAGCCGCAGAACACGATGCGGTTCGCATGGTGGGGCGCTGAGGAGAGCGGGCTCGTCGGCTCGACGAACTACGTCAACGGCCTGAGCCAGGCAGAGAAGGATCGGATCGCTCTCTACCTGAACTTCGACATGGTCGGCTCGCCGAACTACATCTTCATGGTGTACGACGGCGATCAGTCGAGCTTCCCGCCTCCGGTCGGCGTCCCCATCCCGGACGGCTCGGTCCAGATCGAGGACCTCTTCGAGTCCTTCTACACGCTCAAGGGTGAGCCGTACGACGACACCCAGTTCAGCGGACGCAGCGACTACCAGGCGTTCATCGTCAACAACATCCCCGCCGGCGGCCTCTTCACCGGTGCGGAGGTCGTCAAGACCGCCGAGCAGGCGGCCATCTGGGGCGGGACCGTGGGCGCGCAGTTCGACCCGTGCTACCACGCCCCCTGCGACACGTTCGCCAACAACAACGACCACGCGCTCGACGTCAACTCGGACGCGATCGGGTTCGCGATCCTGACGTACGCGTACTCGACGGAGACGGTGAACGGCGTCCCGGGCAAGCGGGTTCCCGGCCAGGGCAAGAGCGATCTGCCCGCACCGGCCGGCCCGCAGGGCACGTTCGTCCCGTAGACCGAGCAACGATCAGCAGGACTGGAGGGGCGGCCGTTGGGCCGCCCCTCCTCGTTCCAGCATCCGATCACCGATGAGTCCGTGGATCGGGAGCGGTCAACATGGGCATCACATCGACTCGAAAGGAACCGCTATGAGAAAGCTCGTCGTCAACACGTTTCTCACGCTCGACGGGGTCATGCAGGCGCCCGGCGGACCCGAGGAAGACCCGTCCAGCAACTTCGAGCACGGCGGCTGGTCGGTGAACTACTGGGACGAGCAGATGGGCGAACGGATGAACGAGTCGATGGGCCCGGGGAAGGACTTCGCCCTGCTGCTCGGGCGCAAGACGTACGAGATCTTCGCCGCCTACTGGCCTCATGCACGTGACCAGCCAGGGGCGGCCGAGCTGAACGCAGCGACCAAGTACGTCGTCTCGCGCACGCTCGACAAGGTCGAGTGGGAGAACTCGACGCTGCTCGAAGGCGACCTCGCAGAGGCGGTCGCCAGGCTCAAGGAGGAGGACGGGCCCGAGATCCAGGTGCACGGCAGCTCGGACCTGATCCAGTCCCTGCTCGAGGAGGACCTCGTGGACGAGTTCCGCCTCCTGATCTTCCCGGTCGTCCTGGGGAGCGGGAAGCGTCTCTTCGGCGAGGGGACGATTCCGGCCGCCTTCAAGGCGACCAACAGCAAGACCGCCAGCACCGGCGTCCTGCTCGTGAACTACGAGCGGGCCGGCGGCATCGAGTACGGGTCCTTCGCGCCCGAGGAGCCGAGCGGCTCGTAACGTCGGATAGGTCGAGACGCGCCAGCCGGCCGCTTCCTGAGGGCGGAAACGGGGTATGCCCGAAGAGCGACCTTCAGGCAGACCAGGCTGACGAAACCACGCGAACCCAAACGGCAGGGATCGAGACGGGCCTTTCGAGGGCTCGTTCTCGTGTTCCTGCTCACGTTCGTGAACCTCGTCGGCCTGATCCTGACCATGACGGCGCTCGGCGGGCTGGCGCCCTGGACCCGCTGGCAGTTCGTCGGCGCTTTCGGAGTCGTCGAGGCGGCCTCGGGGCTCGCGAACGTGATCACTCCGAACATCTGGCGACTCCCGATCGCGGAGCTGGAGACGAGCCGGCGAACCGACGTGAAGCTTGCGACCTCCGCTGTCCTCCTGCCTCACTGGGGAGGCCTCGCCCGCTGCGTGGCCGGGGTGGTCTGCATCGGGCTGGCTGCATGGAAGACGGGCCTCGGCCCGGCTTCGATCCTTCTCGTGCCGTTCGTGCTCCTGCTCGCCTGGTCGGTCGTGGCGATCTCCACCGCGCTTGCACGTGCCGGGATCGCCCGGCCGGACATCGACGTCTTCCAGTTCGTCCTCCGGTGGAGGAACCGCGAGCACGAGCTCACCCCTATAAGCCTCGGCGCGGCCGTGTTCCAGTTCCTGCTCGCAATCGTCACGATCCCCGCCGTGAAGCTCCTCCCTCCGTCCGTCCTGTATCAGCCGGAGATCGGGCCGTCCCTGGAAGCCTTGCTCGCGACGGTCGCGCTCGCTGTGGCGCTGCTCGTGCTCGTCTACTGGCTCTGGTCCGATCGCATCGAGATGGAAGCGCCGCGCGAGCAGCAGCGCGAAGCCGAGGAACACGCCTGAGGGTCGACTAAGGGCCGGTCGTCGTCGCGGGCTCAGCGGGTGCGGTCGTCCCGGGCTCTGTGGTCGGCGGCGTCGTCTCGGTGGCCGGAGGAGTCGTAGTCGTCCCGGGCTCCGTCGCCGGCGGGGGTGCCGTTGTCGCTCCCGGCCCCTCCGCGGTCGTGGCGGGCGCGGTCCCGGAAGACGGCGTCCCCGTCGAAGCGCCCTTCGCGCCGGTTGTCGTTCTGGCGTTCGTCGACTCCGGCGTGGCCGGTGCGTCCTCAGGCGACTCGCCGGTCAAGAGCATGCTGACACCGAACCCGACGAGGGCCAACAGCCCGATCGTGGCCGCGAGCGCGACGTAGGAACGCCGTCGGCGAGGCGGGCGCGGAACCCGCTCGGCCGGCGTGGGCGGAGGCAGCACGACGGTCTCGGCGGCCGAGGCGGGAACCGGGAGGGCCTGTTCGTCGAGCGCCGCAACGAGCGCCGTCCCGTCCGCCGGGCGCGCGCGGCGGTCGAGCGAGAGCGCCGACCCGGCGAGAGCGGCCAGGAACGGCGGCGCATCGGGACGGACCGACTCGACGGAAGGAGGCTCCTGCCAGGTCTTGGTCAGCATCTCCGCAACGGGATGGTCGACCTCGAACGGCGGCCGCCCCGTGAGCATCTGAAAGAGGATGACCCCGAACGCGTACACATCGCTTTCGGGCCCGACCTCTCCACCGCTCGCCTGCTCGGGAGCCATGTACTGGGCAGTCCCCACGACGGCGCCGGTCGTCGTCAGCGTCGCGTCAGAGAGCGCCCGGGCGACCCCGAAGTCCGCGATCTTGGCGCGCCCTTCGGCGTCGAAGAGGATGTTCGACGGCTTGAGATCGCGGTGGACGATCCCGTGCTCGTGCGCATGGGCGAGCCCGGCGGCGATGTCATGCGCGATTGCACTCGCCTGCTCGTCGGCGAGCGGCCCAGGTGCCGCGGCCGACAGCCGCTCGTCGAGCGTCCCGCCGGGCACGTGCTCGAGCACCAGGTACGGCCGGCCCTCGAAGTCGCCGTAGTCGAAGACGCCCACGATGTTCGGGTGCGACAGCGAGGCCGCCGACCGCGCCTCGCGCTCGAACCGGGGCACCGTTCCGGCTCCCAACAGCAGCTTCACGGCGACCGCCCGCTCCAGCTCGTGGTCGCGCGCGAGCCAGACCTCGGACATCCCGCCGCGCCCGAGGAGCCGCTCGAGCTCAAAACGTCCTGCGATCAGGTCGAATGGCACGCCGCGGCCCCGCACGTCATGTACCCGTGCGGCCCGGGGTGAAACGGCGAGCAGGAGCTGAGTCCGTTTACCACCTCGGGGCCGGATAACCACCACTTTGGGGGGTGGAGCCGCCCGCGTACTGCCGAAGAAGAGAGTGATGACGCACCGCGGGCGACACACTTCGAGGAGATCGGCGCGACGTGCTTGCTAGCGGCACGAGGCCGGCCCCCAGCGGCCACCGCCGACGCGTGCTGCTCTCGGTTCTCTGCCTCGCTGTCGCCGGAGTCGCCACGATCGCCCTCTGGCCGCTGCTCGGCCCTTCGGTCGCGCACGCAGCGGAAGGGCTCGGCCGCATCCGGCCCGAGCTCCTGGTCCTCTCGGGTGCGCTGTTCGCGGCCGCCCCGCTGTTCTGCGGGCTGGCCTGGCGCGATGCGATCCTCCGCGCCGGCGGTGAGGTCGGCCGCGTGGACGCCTGCGCCCGCTACGGGGTCGGCTCCTTCGTCAACTCCGTCGCCCCGGCACACCTCGGCGACATCGTTCGCGCCGTCCTCCTCCTCGAGAAGCTCCCCGCCGGCGGCCGGCGGCGGATCGTCCCCTGGTTCGGCGTCATCCAGGGCGCCCGGCTCGCCGCGCTCGTGGCGCTGGCGATCGCAGCCGCGCTCCCCGGGCTGCTGATCCTCCTCCCCCTCGTGCTGCCGATTGCCCTCCTGGTTGCCGCGCTGAGCCGAGGGACGGCGCAGCTCGTCTGTCTCGCCTTCCTCTCGCCCATGGCGAAGGCCGCCGCAATCGCGGTCGTGCTCGCCGGGCTCGACGTGGGCTCGCCCCTCGATGCGCTGGCGGTCGTCCCGGCCCTCGAGCTGGCGGCGCTCATCCCCCTCACGCCCGGCAACGTCGGCGTGGCGGGAGCGGCCGCGTCCGGAGCGCTCTACGCGCAGGGCCTGCCGATGTCGACCGCCGTCCAGGCCGGCCTCGTCCTGCACGCCGTCGAGACCGCCGCAGGCCTGACATATGGAACGGCGTCCGCGCTGGCCTGGCTCGCCGGCCTTCGGCCCGTAAGAGGTCTGGCCCGCGGCTCGCGGGCAGTCCGGTCTGCTGCTGCCCGGGCCGCGACGATCGGCCGCGTGCAGCCAGAAGCCACGAAGCCCTGACGCCGCACGCGTCTTACCTGACTCGGCCCTCGCCGGATCCTTCGGTCTCCCGCAAGAACTCCCCAACGACTTCGAGATAGCGGTCGCTCTCCTCGAGCGCGGGCATGTGGGAGCTCTCCTCGAAGACGGCCCCGCGTGCGTTCGGGAGGCCCTCGAGCAGTGTCGCCGCGATCCGCTCCGTGCAGATGTCGTAGGCGCCGCGGGCGACGAGCGCCGGGACGGTGATCTCGCCGAGGCGGTCGCGGACGTCCCAGCCCTTCAGCTTTCCCGTCACCATCCACTCGTTCGGGCCCACCATCGCCCGGTAGACCTCCGGTCCCTTCTCAGCGTGCATCCGGGCCAGCTCCGGCGTGCCCCGCGCGCCGCGGTGCACGTAGTGGTCGTCGAACACGCCCAAGGCCTCCCGGTACTCGGGGTCGTCAAACGTCCCCGCCTGCTCGTGGCGGTCGAGGACGTCGACGACGTCGGCCGGAAGGGCGGCCCGCAGGCGCCGGGCCTCGAGGACCCACTCCTCGATGCTCGCCAGCGTCGAGCTCAGGACGAGGCTCGTGAGGCCTCCGTAGCCGCTGAGCGCGTGCTCGAGGGCGAGCTGCCCGCCCCACGACGTGCCGAGGAGGTGAATGCGCTCGAGCCCGAGCTGGTCGCGCAGCGTCGCGAGCTCGTCCAGGAAGACCTGCACGTTCCAGTCGATGTCCTGCGGGCGGTCCGAGTTTCCGCAGCCGACCTGGTCGTAGAGGACGACGGCGCGGCCGTCCTCGGCCAGCCGCTCGAGCGGCGCAAAATAGTTGTGGGTCGAGCCGGGCCCGCCGTGCAAGGCGACGAGCGGGTCGCGGCCGTCCGCGCTCTCCCCGACGATCCGGTACCACGTGCGGTAGCCGCGGAACTCGACGTATCCCTCGCGGGCCTCCATGCCTCAGCCGCGCTCGACCTGGGAGCCGCCGACGATGGCATCGCGCCCGTCCGCGTAGCGCACCCAGGCCTTGTGCGTGCCGTCGTAGTCCGGCCCCCAGAGGACGAGCGTGGCCTCATCGCCGCGGACCCGGCACGGCTCGGAGCCCTCCGGGTCGAGCCCGCGCCAGACACGGACGAACGGGTTGGTCTCCAGCTCGTCCGCGACCGTGGTCGGCTCCCGGTGGCCCGGGTGGAGGCGGGTCTCGGGCGGCAACGTTAGGAGCACCTCCATGATCGAGTGGACCTGCTCCTGGAACCCGTTCGGGCCGCCACCAGCCGTGCCGCCGACGGTTCCCTTGAAGAGACAGTCGGCCGTGAGGCAGCCGGTCCCGTCGACGAGGAAGGCGATGTGGTCGGGACAGTGGCCCGGCGTGTAGAGCGCCTTGATCTCGAGCTCACCGGTTGTGAACGTCTCGCCGTCGGCGAGCCGCTCGTCGGCCTCGACCGCCGTGTCGGGGTGCGCGAGCAGCGGCACGCCGTATCGGCCGGCCAGCGCCTCGATCCCGACAACGTGGTCGCCGTGGCCGTGCGTACAGAGGACGTGCGTGAGCGTGACCCCCTGCTGCTCGACCAGGCGCTCGAGCTCCCCCTCCAGCCCGTTGGCGTCGACGAGGACGCCGCTCCCGCCGGGGCCCTCGGCGACGAGGTACGCATTCGAGAGCCAGTCCGGATGCTCGACGCGCTCGACGATCACGCGAAGTCGATCACGCTCCGGACGCCGTCGCCGGCCTCCATCAGCTCGAAGCCGCGGTTGACCTCGTCCAGTGTGAGCTTGTGGGAGACGAACGAGTCGACGTCGATCTCTCCGGCCAGGTACCGCTGCACGTACGCGGGCACGTCCTCGCGACCCTTGCAGCCGCCGAAGGACGAGCCGGCGATCCGCCGCCCGGTAATCAGGAAGCGCGGGACGACGTTCAGCGTCTCCCCCTTGCCGGCCACGCCGCACATGGTCGCCAGGCCCCAGCCCATGCGGGCCGACTCGACCGCCTGGCGCATGACCCCGACGTTGCCGGTCGCCTCGAACGTGTAGTCGGCGCCGAAGCCGCCCGTCAGCTCGGTGATCTGCTCGACGATGCCCTCGCCACCGACGAGCGTCTCCGTCGCGCCGTGGTGCGGCGCGAGCGCGAGCCGGCCTTCGGCGATGTCCACGGCGATGATCCGCTCCGCGCCGGCGAGCCGGCAGCCGACGACGGCGCCGAGTCCGACCATGCCCATCCCGAAGACAACGCAGGTCGACCCCGGCTGCACGTTCGCGGTGTTGAGCGCCGCGCCGATCCCGGTCGAAAGGCCGCAGGCGAAGAGCGCCGCGCGGTCGAGCGGAGCCTCCCGGTCGACCGTGGCGAGCGCGATCTCGGGCATCACCGTGCACTCCGCGAACGTCGACGTGCCCATGAAGTGCCGGATCGGTTCGCCGTCGCGGGAGAGCCGCGGCGTGCCGTCGGGCAGGTAGCCCTGGTTCTGCATGTCCCGGATGGCGAGGCAGAGGCCGATACCGGGCTGTCGGCAATGAACGCATTCGCCGCACTGCGGGGCGAAGAGCGTCACGACGTGGTCGCCGGGCTCGACGAGGGTCACGTCCTCGCCGACCGCCTCGACCACACCCGCGCCCTCGTGCCCCAGCACGGTCGGGGAGTAGCCGGACGGGTCGGCGCCGGAGGCCGTGTACATGTCCGTGTGGCAGACGCCGCAGGCGACGAGGCGAACGAGCACCTCGCCCGCCTTCGGCTCTGCGAGCTCGAGCTCCTGGACGGCCAGGGGGCTGCCGAACTCCTCGAGGACCGCGGCTCTGATCTTCACCGGAGAAACGTAACCGAGCCGGCCGGGTTAGGGTGCGCTCGACAACGCCCTCCGATCGGGCCGGGCCCACCGCATACGTGCCCGGGCGATCAGACGACAGGAGGCGCCGTGAACCACCATGGCTCGGAAAGCTATTACGTCGTAGGCGAAGGCCTGCTCACGGAAAGCGGCGAGGGTCGGGACGAGACGCTAGCGGACGCGCTTCCGGCAGCGGCGCCGGCGCCGCCGTTTCGTTTCTCGCGGATGGGGCCCGTCGGTATCGGACGCCAGCTCCCGTCGCCCAACCGGCGTAAGGTGGCCGCTGCGATGGCCGGCGGCGGCGGCGGCGCGTCGCAGATCCCCGCGGGTTACACCTATCTCGGCCAGTTCGTCGACCATGACCTCACGTTCGACAAGACGAACGTCATGCTCGGAGTGGGCATCTCTCCGGCGGAGCTTCTCCAGGCGCGCTCGCCGAGCCTCGACCTCGACTCCCTCTACGGCGCGGGGCCGACCGACCCGGCGTCGGCGAAGTTCTACGCGCCGGACCTGCGCCACTTCAAGCTCGGCAGAACGTCCGCGATCGAGGGCATCCCGCCGAAGCAGGGCTTCGACCTCCCCCGCGGGGCGGGCCGGACCGTGGCGGCGAAGCGAAAGGCGATCATCCCCGATCCGCGGAACGACGAGAACCTCGCGGTCGCGCAGACGCACCTCGCCTTCATGCGCTTCCACAACCGCGTCCTCGACACCCTGCCCTCCTCTGTCCCGCAGGCGCAGCGCTTCGCCCGCGCGCGCGAGATCGTCACGAAGCACTACCAGTGGATGCTTCGCACCGACTACCTGCCGCGGATCTGCGCGCCGGGGATCGTCAACAACGTGTTCTCGAGCGGCCGGAAGGTGTTCGAGGTCGCCGCCGCGCCGACCGACGTCCCGACCATGCCGATCGAGTTCTCCGTGGCGGCCTTCCGGCTGGGGCACTCGATGATCCGGGAGACCTACAACTGGAACCGGGTCTTCGACGACGGCTTCGGTGACCTCTTCCTCCTGTTCGAGTTCTCGGGCGGGAGCGGGAGCCTCGGCGGCAGTCGCACCCTCCCGAGCAACTGGATCGCCGACTTTCGGCGGCTCTACGACTTCAAGGAGGCGGGGCGGAACGACCTGGCGGTGCCCGAGCGCAAGTTCAACCGGGCCATGCGCATCGACACGACCCTCACGCCCACGCTCCAGTTCGTTCCCGGCTTCGACTTCTCCGAGGCCAACCTCGCGTTCCGCAACCTGACGCGGGCGAAGATGGTGGGGCTCACGACCGGCCAGCAGATGGCCACGTTCATGAAGAACAAGGGCGTGAACCTAACGAAGCTGACGAACGCCCAGATCCGCGACGGCAGGAACGGCGCCGGCCTCGGGCGGCTGACGCGGCCGCAGCGCGCGGCGTTGCTCAAGGACACTCCGCTCTGGTTCTACATTCTGCGCGAGGCCGAGCTCAACCAGGGCAAGCTGAAGGCCGTCGGGGCGAGGATCGTCGCCGAGACCTTCCACCGGGCGATGGAGGGCAGCCGGCACTCGATCGTCCGCGACCCAGGCTGGCGGCCGACGCTCGGCCCCAACAACACCACGTTCCGGATGGTCGACCTGCTCCTCTTCGCCTTCCGCGGCCAGAAGGCGCTGCTGAACCCGCTGGGGAACTGAGCTCCATGGCAACCGACATCGACAAGCACCAGAAGCGTGTGAAGCAAGGCCTCAGCCAGGCCTTCGACGACCCTGGCACCACCGAGACGACCTTCGACATCAACGAAGACCGGCTGATCATCTTCAGCGATCACCATCGCGGCGCCAAGGACGGTGCGGACGACTTCTGGCGCTGCGAACGCGCGTATCACGCCGCGCTCGGCCACTACTTCGAAGCCGGGCACAGGCTCCTCCTCCTGGGCGACGTCGAAGAGCTCTGGGAGAACAAGCCTGACGAGGTGATGGGAAAGTACCGACGAACCCTCGAGCTGGAGCAGGAGTTCCACCGCGACGGACGCCTCGAGCGGTTCTGGGGCAACCACGACGACAACTGGCGGCACGAGAAAGACACCGAGAAGTACCTGCACCCGCTCTATCCCCGGCTCGCCGTTCACGAGGCGATGCGGATGCGAATCGTTGAGGACGGAAAGCCGATCGGGATGCTGTTTCTCGTCCACGGCCATCAAGGGACGCTCGACAGCGATCGCTACGGGGCGCTCTCCCGGCTTGTCGTGCGGAACGTCTGGCGACCTTTCCAGCAACGCTTCAAGATTCCCTCGACGACCCCCTCGCGTGACTTCGTCTTGCGCGCAGGTCACAACGACGCCATGTTCGAATGGGCGAAGGGACGCCCGGAGAAGCTCGTCCTGATCGCGGGGCACACGCACCAGCCGGTCTTCAGCGACCCACAGGTCAAGCCCGAGCGGAAGCCCGACATCATCGGGGAGGAGCTCAGGCTCCTCCGCGAGACCGGAAACGCGACGCCGGCGCAACTCGCTGCACTGCGGGCGGAGTACGAGCTCGTCGAGACGGAGCAGTTCGGGAACCCGCCGAAGAAGATGCCGCTGCCGTGCTACTTCAACACGGGCTGCTGCTCGTACGGGGACGGTGACGTGACCGGCATCGAGATCTCCGGCGGGCTGATCCGGCTCGTTCGCTGGCTCAACGACGAGTCCAAGCCCGAGGTCAGGGAGCTGGCGAACGAGCCGCTGCGCAAAGTCCTCGACAAGGTGGAAGGCTCGCACCTCAAGTGACCGGGGCGGCCGCGCGCCTGCTCCAGGACGACGGGTGGTACTCACGCGGCCACGGGACGAGCATCGCCACGCTCACGACGCTGATCGACGCGCTCGGCCGCTTGCGGGAGCGCGACGTCGTCGAGCAGAAGGCCGCGCCCCTGCTGGGCCGGAGCGTCTTCCTCGACCCCTTTGTCCTGCGTGCTCTCGGGCTCGTCAGGGACGACGCGGCGACCATTGACGAGGCGCTGGCGCGGTTCGAGGCGCTCGGGCCTCGAGTGGCACGCGGCGCAGACGCGGGCGCTGCCCTAGGGCTACTCGCCGAAGACGTGGCGCCAGCGCGTGAGCGTCCACTCGACGCCGAGCGGGAGCTCGGCGCGCGCTGCGGCGATCGCCTTGGCGATGCTCTCCCCGCCACCGAGGGCCGAACGCTGGTCGCCCTGCCGGCTCTCGAACGTGACGTTCAGGAGGTAAGCGTTGAAAAGGCGGACGCGGGGCCTGCGGTTGCGCCTGAACGGATGAACGAGTGCGGTTGTGGACATCGGAGTTCTCCCTGCGGTCGTTGAAGCGATGCCTGCATGGTCGTCGAGGGCCGGCCCGTGGGCCAGGGAGCCACCCAGCATCCCGCGGTGCGGATATCCGCACGGATCCGGATGGACAGGCGGGCCCCGGGGAGTGGAGTCTCGTGGGGCCCGCCCGTGCTCGAGGAGGAGCTACTCGATCGCGAAGGTGACCGTGAGCGTGGCGCCGACGTCCTGCGTCCCAGGCTCGATCGCCACGTCGGCCGCAGCGGCCTCGGCGGCGTCGTACAGGGGCTCGACCCCGCCGCCTCCGCCGCCCTCGACGATCGCGATCGGCGCGCCGAGGGTGACCCCGGCCTTCTCAGCGATGGCCTCGGCCCGCGCCCGCGCGTCGTCGAACGCAGCGTCGACCGCGTCCGCGTACTGGCTCTCGGCGTCGGACACGGTGAGCGTCGGCCCGTAGACCTGGTTCGCCCCGGCGGCGACCGCCGCATCGACGATCGGCCCCGCCTGGTCGAGGTCGCGGATAGTGGCCCGCACGGTGTTGGAGGCGTCGTATCCCGTCACCGAGAGCCCGTCCTCACCGGTCCGTGGATAGACGGAGACCTGCTCGGTCTGCAGGTCGTCCTGCGCCACGCCTGCATCGCGGAGCGCGACCACGGCCCGTTCGGTCGCCTCGGACGCGTCGGCGAGCGCCGCGGCGGCGGTGTCGGCCGACACCTGGACGCCGAAGGACCACTCGGCCACGTCGGGCGCGACCTTCACGGAGCCGGTGCCGACCACGGTGATGCCAGCGGTCGAGAGGGACGCGCCGGCGGCGAGGGACTCCGCGGACATGCCGGCCGCCAGGACGCCGCTCTCGAGGCCGCCGACGGCGACGTCGCCAGAGCCCTCGTCGTCGCCGCTGCAGCCGGCCGCGAGAACGGCTGCGGCAAGGACGACGGCTGCGATCGCGCTCCTGGTCATTCGCTCCTCCGATCTCGTTTGGTGCTTCGACGGAAGGAGCGGCCCGGAAGTTCCCGGGCTCAGAGCGCCGTGCCGGCTAACAGCTCGTCGAGCACGCGCTCGACACGCTCCCCGCGCGAGACGAGCGCGAGGCGGAGGGCGCAGCCGACGCACGGCGCCGGCAGCACGGAGGCTGCGAGGGCGACGCGACGGAGCAGCGCGCGCCGCTCCTCGAGGTCGCGCTGGCGGCTGGCCCAGTATTCGGCGAAGCGGCCTTCGGGCGTGTCGAGCCAGGCGCGCAGCTCGCACTCGAACGTGCTCCAGCGCTCCTCCCGGAAGCTCTGCGGCGTCCTCACGGAGCCGGGAGCGTATGTAAGGCCTACCTGACCGTCAAGGTAAGGAGGCCCGTCACAACTACCAGCCGCCTCGGCTCTTCTTCCGCTTCATCTCGCCGATCTTTTGCGACCCCGAGGTGCGCCGATCCTAACGAGCGCATATGACGAGCCAAACTGAATCTGAGACGATCGACCTACCGTGCTCCGGCTCTACGACTACGCAGCCTCCGCGAACTGCTACAAGGCGCGGCTCCTCCTGGCGCAGCTCGGCCTCCCGTACGAGCGCGTCCCCGTCGACATCTTCGCCGGCGAGTCCACTACGGCCGAGCACCTGGCGCGCAACCCGGCCGGGCGGACCCCGGTGCTCGAGCTCGACTCCGGGCAGACGATCGCCGAGTCGAACGCGATCCTCCTCTACCTGGGCGAGGGGACGCCGTTCGTGCCGGAGGCGCTCGGCGAGCGCGCTCGTGTGTGGCAGTGGCTCTTCTTCGAGCAGAACCTCTTCGAGCCGAACGTGGGGACGGCGCGCTTCTGGCGCCTCACCGGCCGCGAGACGCTCAAGCCCGAGGTCTTCGCGGCGCGGCTGGACTCCGCCCGCGCCGCGCTCGACACGCTCGACCGCGGGCTGGCCGGGCGTCGCTTCCTGCTGGGCGAGGTCTACACGGTCGCCGACGTCTCGCTCTACGCCTACGCCCATGTGGCCGGCGACGCCGGGATCGACATGGGCGAGTACGGCGAGGTCGGCGCCTGGCTGCGCCGGGTGGAGGCGACCCCGGGCTTCGTGAACGACCTCGAGCCGTATCCGCCGGGCGCCACCGCGGGCGCGGGCGGCCCATCCGTGCACGGCTGACCTCGAAGAGCGTCCGGGCAGGGGCGTATTTTCGTGGCGAGTGGCACGAGCGCAGGACCCGTTTCTCGTCTTCCAGGAGGAGGCGATCGGGTGGTGGGACGAGCCGGCGCCGGAGCCGCGGCGCCCGCCGCGCCCGCGCAGGCCCCCGCCGAGAACGCTCGCTGGCGACCTCGCCCGCCTGCAGCGCCGCCTCTCGGCGGACTCGCAGGGCCCGCTCCTCCTCGGCGCGGCGATCGGGCTGCTCCTCCTCATGGCGCTCGCCTACGTCGTGCTCGGGCGCGACGGCGGGCCTTCGGCGCCCGCTCAGGAGGCTGAGCCGCCACCCGTAACGGCGCCGACGCCCGCCGCGGCGGCAGCCGTGCCCGTCGCGCCCTCGGACCCGACCCTTCGCAGCGGCGACCGCGGCGTCGCCGTCCGCGACCTCCAGCACGCGCTCGCGGCGCTCGGCTACTCCACGGCGGTCGCGGACGGGGCCTTCGGCGAGGGCACGGCCGCGGCCGTCGCCGCGTTCCAGGCGGACAACTCGCTCCTGCCGGACGGAATCGCCGGGTCGTCGACCGCGGCCCAGCTCCGCGAGGTCATCGCCGGACAGGCACGGGAGTCGGCCAACACCACCCTGGCCGGCCTAGAAGCCGCAGAGTCGGCGGGCCGCCTCGGGCCAAAGCTGACGGAGCAGTACCGGGCGGCGCTGGACGACGCTCTTGCTGCGATCGGCACCCTGCCCCCCGGCCGGGGCGCGTCCATCGAGCTCGTCCTCGGCGACGTGGCCGCGCACGCCGACGTCTACGACCCCAGTCGGGCACTTGCGCTCTTCGGGATGCTGACCGCGAACGTCGCGCACTTCGCCGAGAACCCCGTGCCGCTTCCGCCCGCCGACATGACCGGCGAGGACGGGGTCGTCTACCGCTGGTTCGCCGCGCACGGCTTCCAGTTCCATCCACTGGCCAACTTCGCCACGCTCAACGGCCAGGCGAAGAACCAGCGCCGCGAGGAGGCCGGACAGCTGGCCAAGGCCATGGTGGCCCGCGGTGTCAGGGAAGGCCGCACCCTCACCTGGGAGTACTACTTCCCCTTCGCGGGCCCAGGGCGCTGGACGTCGGCGCTCGCCCAGTCCGCCGGCGCACAGGCGCTCGCGCGGACCGGCGCCCTGCTCGAGGACGACGCGCTCCTCGCCGGAGCGGGCGCGACCTACCGGGAGATCGCCCGCGATCTCTCACAGAGCCTCGGCGGCGGGACGTGGGTCAAGGAGTACAGCTATTCCGACATGGCCGTCCTGAACGCGCAGCTGCAGTCGATCGTCTCCCTCGCCGAGTACGCGCGGATCACGAAGGACACCGAGGCGCAGCGCTACGTCGAGCGCCTCAGCACAGCCGCCCGCACGCTCCTCCCCGAGTTCGACACGGGCTGCTGGTCGCGCTACTCGCTCGGTGGGCCACCGGCCTCCGACAGTTACCACCGCTACCACGTGAATCTCCTCGACCGGCTCGCCGAGATCGAGAGCCACACGATCTGGGCGGAGACCGGCGCGCGCTGGAAGGGCTACGTCAGCTCCGGCTGCTGACGCTCGCCAACGCGATCCCGTTCCGCACGGCGAAGCCCTCCCAGTCGTTGTTGAAGTAGGCGTAGACCTCGACGCCACGCCGCCACCGGGCGATCCGCCCGGCCCAGGTGTCGAGCTCCCGGTCGGAGTAGTTCCCTCGCCGCCCGCGGCTGCCGTAGTGGAAGCGGATGTACGTCCACTCCGCCGTCAGCTCGTGCGCCTGGAAGGGCCGCTCCGGATGGTCGCCGATGACGAGCGCGGCGCCGTGCGCCCGCAGGAGCCCGTAGACCTCGGGGACGAACCAGCTCTCGTGCCTGAACTCGAAGCAGTGCCGTCCGGGAGGGACGCGCTCGAGCGTCGCTGCGAGCCGCTCGTCGTCCCGGCGGAACGTCTCCGGGAGCTGCCAGAGCACCGGGCCCATCTTCGGCGAGCCGAGCAAGGGCTCGATGCAGGCGTAGAAGCGCTCGACGCCCCGGCCGAGGTCGCTCAGCCGCCGCACGTGGGTGAGATACCGGCTGGCCTTCACGGCGAAGACGAAGCCGGGCGGGCTGCGCTCCACCCACGCGGCCACGGTCGTGCGCCGCGGAAGCCGGTAGAAGGTCGCGTTCAGCTCGACGGTGTCGAAGAGCGTCGCGTAGCGCTCGAGCCAGCGGCGCTGCGCCAGGCCCTCCGGTAGACGACGCCGCGCCAGTGGGCGTAGCTCCACCCCGAGCACCCGATCCGGACGTCCTTCATACGACTTCTCCATACCCCGGAAGCGTCAGCAACAATGGGCGCGTGGTCAGACGCATCATCGTGACCGCCGCCGTCGCCCTCGTCGCAGCTCCCGTCGCGGATGCCGCGCCGCTGATCTGCCTCGATCCCGGCCACGCGCGGACGCCGAACCTGACCACCGAGCCGATCGGCCCGGGGTCGACCATCCGCAAGATCAAGGACGGCGGCGGGGCCAGCGGCGAAGCCCCCGTCGTGCTGGCGATCGGCCTCAAGCTCCGCAGCCTGCTGCTCGACCGCGGCTACCGGGTGGCGATGACGCGCAACGGCCCGACCTTCACGCTCGGCGCCGGCGGCAACGTCGACCGCGCGAAGTTCTGCAACCGCCGCCGGGCAGCCCTGATGATCCGCATCCACGCGGACGGGTCCTCCAACCCGCGGACGCACGGGGTGTCAACCCTCTACCCGGCGTGGCGCCGGGGGTGGACCTCCGACATCTATCGACCGAGCCTGCGGGCGGCCAGGGTCGTCCACCGCAACGTCCTCAGGACGACCGGCGCCGCGAACCGTGGCCTTGTCGCGCGCAGCGACCTCACGGGGTTCAACTGGGCGAACGTGCCGGTGATCCTCGTCGAGACAGGCTTCATGTCGAACCCCACCGAGCGGCGGAAGCTCCAGTCGCGCGCGTACCAGTGGCGCGTTGCCCGGGGCCTCGCCGCCGGCACCGCCGCGTTCGTCCCGCCGTCGTGACGGACGGCGTCGTCGCGGCGGTGTGCCGCAGCGAGACGCACACGATGTCGAAGCCCGTGCGGGAGAGCATCGTGCTGGTCGCCGGCCTCGGGGTCGACGGCGACGCGCACCAGGGACTCCGGGTCAAGCACCGCTCACGCGTCAGAAAGGACCCGACCGCGCCGAACCTCCGCCAGGTCCACGTTATGCACGCGGAGCTGCACGAGGAGCTCGCCGCGAAGGGCTTCCCGGTCTCGCCCGGACAGCTCGGCGAGAACGTGACCACCCGCGGTGTCGACCTCCTCGGCCTCCCGGCCGGGACGCGGCTCCACCTCGGCGAGACGGCTGTGGTCGAGCTGACCGGCCTGCGCAACCCCTGCACGCAGCTGGACGGGATCCAGGACGGGCTGATGGCCGCCACGCTCGGTCGCGACGAAGACGGCGGGCTCGAGCGCAAGGCGGGCGTGATGGGGATCGTCCTGGCCGGCGGCGAGGTGCGCGCCGGGGATCCCGTCCGGGTGGAGCCGCCGTCCGAGCCGCATCGCGCGCTCGAGCCCGTCTGAGCCGGCTCAGGGGCCCTCGACGAGCTCCTTGAGGCGGGCGAGGTCCTGCTCCAGGCGCCTCTGGGCGTGCCGAGTGACGACCGGCGCGGCGAGCCGGGCGGCGCGCCGCTTGTACTCGGTCTCGATGACCGCGGTCAGTCGCGTGCGGCCTCCCTCCAGCTCCTCGAGCCGCTGCGAGCTCGTCGCGTCGAAGACCTTGGAGACCAGGTGCACGGTCATCGCGTGCGGCGGCTCGAGCTCGACGATCTCCGCCTCGAGCTCCACGCGCTGGCCGATTTCCTCGAAGACGTCCCGGAAGCGGCTGCCGACCTCGGGCGAGCCCTCGGTGAGGGGCTCGCTCTCCGTCAGGGCGCCCATCCATTCGCAGCGGCGCTCGGAGGCGGCGAGCCACGGAAAGACCTCGGCAGGCGCAGCAGCGATCTCGATCGAGGCCTCGTTCCGGTGCACGCTTGGGCGGTGAGGTCAGGCCTGATCGGGCTTCTCGCCCGACCGGCGCATCTCCTCGGCGGCCGAGCGGCCTTCCTCGTGGATCCGCCTGCGCATGGCCTCGAACTCGTCCGCCGGGGGAGGCTCGGCCGGAGCCGCCGGCTTCTTCCGCTGCTCGGGCGGAGCCGCCGCCTCGGGCTTCGGCTCCGGCTCCGGCTCGGGCTCGGGCTCGGGTGGGAGGCTCCTCGGCGACCGGTGGCGGCGCGTCCACGTAGTCGAGCGGCGGCGCTGAAGGCGCGGGCTCCTCGACGAGCGTCTCCGCGCCCATCCCGGCTGCCTCGAAGTCGGTCTCGTCGGCGGCCGCGACCCGAGCCTCGGCGAGCTTCTGCCGAAGCTCCTCTGCTCGCTGGTCGGGAGGGGCCGGCGGGGCCTCCGGTGCACGCCGCCAGCGGGAGAACAGGGCCCCGAACGCGGCCCCGGCGGCCGCGGCAAGCGCCAGTTTCGCGTTTGTCCTCACTCTCGCCACTCTTTCACGACACAGAGGGGTCGGGCAACTCTCGGGCCGCCGCTATACTCGACGAGCTTCCTGCTTCGCCGGGCCCCGCTGATTCCCGAGCGGTGCGCGAAGGCGGGGCCGTGTAGACCGAGGGAAGGAGAGACGGGAACCGATGAATCCATACGAGATCATGCTGCTGCTCGATGCCGAGCTCGCCGAGGAGCGCCAGAACGAGATCCTGACGCGGATCCGGGAGCTGGTGGAAAAGCGCGGCGGCAGCTGGCAGAGCGACGACGCCTGGGGCAGGCGGAAGCTCGCCTTCGAGATCGACAAGAAGACCGAGGCCTTCTACTACCTGCTCGTCTTCGACAGCGACGCCGAGACGCTCGACGAGCTGACCCGCGTCCTCAAGATCACCGACGGCGTGCTCAGGCACATGGCCGTCCGCAGGATCCCGACCGCCCGCACGACCTCGCAGCGCGAGCCCTCCCAGCACCACGCGCGCGAGTCCCGCGAGTCGTCCCCGCCGCCCCCGCGCGAGACCGTCCCGGCGGCCGAGTAGCATAGAACAAACGTTCGACTGAGGAGCTCTGAAGCCATGGCTGGAGATATCAACCGCGTAACGCTCGTCGGGCGCCTCACCCGCGACCCCGAGCTTCGGCACCTGCCGTCCGGCTCGCCCGTCCTGCAGCTCGGGCTCGCCGTCAACGGGCGCCAGAAGGACGACGCGGGCAACTGGACCGACAAGCCCAACTTCTTCGACGTCAAGGTCTTCGGGAACCAGGCGGAGATGCTCTCGCAGCACCTCGCCAAGGGCCGCCGCGTGGGCATCGACGGCCGGCTCGACTGGTCCTCCTGGGAGGCCCAGGACGGGAGCAAGCGCTCCAAGGTCGAGGTCGTGGCCTTCCAGGTGCAGTTCCTGGATAGCCGCACCGACGGCGGCGAGCAGGGCCAGTACATCCCGTCCTCCGACGTCGCGGCCGACCGCTCGGACTTCGCGCCGGCCGGCGCCGCCGCGGCGGACGACGACATTCCGTTCTAGAGAGCGAGGTTCGAAAGCAGATGGCACGAGAGCAGGCCAAGCGCCGCCGCACGTCTCCCTCGACGGGCCCGACCCGGCGGAAGAGCTGTTACTTCTGCCGGGAGAAGATCGAAGAGGTCGACTACAAGAACTACAACCAGCTGCGGCGCTACATCTCCGAGAAGGGCAAGATCCGCTCGCGGCGGATCACGGGCGCCTGCCGCCGCCATCAGGACCAGATCGCGGTCGCTGTGAAGCGGGCGCGTGAGGTCGCGCTCCTGCCGTACGTCGAGTCGCACCACGGGAGTGGCGGTCGCTAATGGACGTCATCCTGCTCAAGGACGTCGACAAAGTCGGCCTGCGCGGCGAGGTCGTCTCGGTCTCGCGCGGCTACATGCGCAATTACCTCCAGCCGCGCAAGCTCGCAGAGCAGGCGACCGAGGCCAAGGTGGCGGAGCTGGCCAAGCGGGAGGCTGAACGCGCGCGCCACGAGGCCCGCACGGCCGACCAGGCCGAGGCGATCGCCGAGACGCTGCGCAAGACGGTGCTCCGCTTCGAGGTCAACGCCGGCGAGCGCGGCACGCTGTTCGGCTCCGTCACGTCGACCGACATCACCGACGAGCTCTGGCGAGCGCGAAAGATCCGGATCGACCGGCGCAAGATCGATCTCTCCGACCCGATCAAGCGGATCGGGCGCTACGAGATCCCGATCACCGTCTTCGAGGGCGTGGTCGTCGAGGTGAAGACGCTCGTCGTCCCGATCGGCGGGGAGCTACCTCCGGAGGAGGAGCTCGAGGCCTACGCCGCCGAGGAGGCTGCGGAAGCCGAGGCGGCTGCCGAGGCCGACCGCGCGGCGGCGGCCGAGGCGCAGGCCGCGATCGAGGAGGTCGTCGAGGCCGAGGAGGCTGAGGAAGCCGCCGAGGCCGAGACCCCGGCTGACGATGCCGAGGCTGTGGGCGCCGAGCCCGTCGAGGCCGAGGCCGCACCCGAGCCGGAGGCGTCCGCCGAGCCGGAGCCGCCTGCAGAGCCTGAGCCCCAGGCCGACGCAGAGGCCGAGCCCGAGGACGCGGAGGCCGAAGGCCGCTAGAGGTTGGGCGCCCGCCGGCTTAGCCGGCCGGGCCCTCGATCAGCTCGTAGTGGGCTGAACGCTCGTCCCAGCGCGAGAGCACCGCGCGCGCCTCCTCCGGAACCACGGCGGTCTCGGCGTCGTCGCCGGCGAACGCCCTGACGGCGTCCCAAGACTCCCAGAGGGTGAGCGTGGCGAACTCGACCTCGCCCGCGGGAAGCTCGCGGCGGAAGAGGTACGTGCCCTCCTGCCCCTCGAAGGTCCGAACCCAGGGGAAGATCGTGGAGCGGAGCAGCTCCTCGTAGGCGTCCGCGTCCGCCGCGGTCGCGGCCCAGCCTCTCCACCAGCGGGCGATCACGCTTGTGAAAACGCGCGTCCGCACGACTTCCTTCCCGTCTGGGAAGAAAATCCGGGGCTGCCCCGTCTGGAGGTCAGCGGCACACGGCTCACAGAAGCCACGGGCCCTCCTCGGAAGCGAGGCGCCGGATGCGGCACCGGCGCCTCGCAACCTTTCTGTTTCGGAGCTACGAGGCCGCGAGGTCCGAGAACTTCGCGTAGCGCTTGAGGAACGAGAGCTTGACCGTGTCGGTCGGGCCGTTGCGGTGCTTGGCGACGATCACCTCGGCGAGGCCCTGCTGGTCGGACTCCTCGCCGTTGTAGTACTCGTCGCGGTAGATGAACATGACGATGTCCGCGTCCTGCTCGATGGAGCCGCTCTCGCGCAGGTCGGAGAGGATCGGCCGCTTGTCGTGGCGCTGCTCGACCGCGCGCGAGAGCTGGGAGAGCGCGATGATCGGGACGTCGAGGTCGCGCGCCAGCACCTTGAGCGAGCGCGAGATCTGCGAGACCTCCTGGACGCGGTTCTCCGCGTTCGTACCCGAGGTCATGAGCTGCAGGTAGTCGACGATGATCAGCCCGAGGTCCGGTTGCTTCGACTTCAGGCGCCGCGCCTTCGAGCGGATCTCCATCATCGTGATCGACCCCGTGTCGTCCACGTAGATCGGCGCCTTGGCGAGCTTGTCGCAGGAGGCCGTCAGCCGGGGCCAGTCATCCGCGGACAGCTTGCCGGTACGCAGGCGCTGCGACTCGACCTTGGCCTCGCTGCACATGAGGCGCTGGGTCACCTCCGACTTGGACATCTCGAGCGTGAAGAGGGCGACCGGGACGTTCTTGCGCACTGCGAGGTTGGCCGCGACCCCGAGCCCGAGGGCCGACTTGCCCATGCTCGGGCGCGCAGCCATCACGATCAGGTTCCCCTCCTGGAAGCCGGACGTGATGCGGTCGAGGTCGCGGAAGCCGGACGGCACACCGGTGACGTCGGCGCCGGACTCGTAGAGCTGGGTGATCCGCTCGAAGCTCTCCTTCAGCAGAGCCTCGATGTGGCTGAACTCGGACGTCGCCTTCTCCTGCGAGAGATCGAAGAGGATCTGCTCGGCCCGGTCGACCAGCTCGGGAGTCTCGCCGGGACGCTCCCAGCCGAGGCGGGCGATCTCGCCGCCGACGCGGATGAGGCCGCGCAGGGTGGCCGCCTCCTTGACGATCTGCGCGTAGTGGCCGGCGTTGGCGCTCGCGGGCACCAGCGCCGCGAGCTCGTGGACGCGGACCTTGCCGCCGACGTCCTCGAGTTCGCCCCGCTCGTCGAGCTCGTCGACGAGCGTGATCGCGTCGACCGGCTCGCCCTTCGCGTACAGGGCCAGCGCACCGCGGTAGATCTTCGCGTGGCTCTCCCGGTAAAACTCGTGGCCGTCGTGTGACAGGACGTCACTGACCGCCGCGATCGCCCCCGATGAGAGCATCATCGCGCCGAGGACCGATTCCTCCGCGTCGAGGTTCTGCGGGGGAACTTGGGGGTCCTGGACGGCCGCTGTCCGGGCTCCGTTTGTCGCCATCGGACGCGACTCTATGTGGCCTGTTGATTGTGAATCCACAGTCGGAAAATCCCCCCGGTGCAGGCAAAGAGAACACATGTTCCCATACCTGGCGGACGACAGTGCCCACGGGGACCCACAGCCCTGTGCATGAGATTTCCGCTCTACGCGCGAAGTTTCGCCTGATGCTCCACACCCGCCTGTGGACGAACTCCCCGCCGCCGCCGGGGTCACTAAGCTCCATTCGATGCCCGCCACCGTGATCGTCGGGGCCCAGTGGGGCGACGAGGGCAAGGGGAAGATCGTCGACCTGCTCGCCCGCGACTCGGACGTCGTCTGCCGCTACCAGGGCGGCCCGAACGCCGGGCACACGATCGTGATCGACGGCCAGCGCTTCGCGCTCCACCACGTGCCGTCCGGGATCCTCTCCGGGAAGCTCTGCGTCGTCGGCGCGGGCTGCGTCGTCGACCCCGGGCTCCTCGTCGACGAGCTCGACGAGCTCGAGGGCCGCGGGATCTCGACCGAGACCGTCCGCATCTCGGGCAACGCGCATCTGATCATGCCCTGGCACGTGGCCGTCGACTCCGCCAGCGAGCGCAAGCTCGGACGCCTCCAGATCGGCACGACGCGCCGGGGGATCGGGCCGGCGTACGCGGACAAGGCCGCGCGGATCGGCATCCGCGTCCAGGACATCCTCGACCCCAAGATCCTGCGCCAGAAGTTCGAGACCGCGCTCGCCGAGACCAACCTCGTGCTCGAGCGGATCCACGGCGTCCCTCCCCTCGAGGTCGAGGAGCTCGCCGCGCGCATGGAGGCCTACGCGGTGCGCCTGCGCCCGTACGTCGCCGACACGTCGCTGCTGGTCGACCGGGCCCTGCGCGACGGGAAGCGCGTCCTCCTGGAGGGCGCGCAGGGGACGCTGCTCGACCTCGACCACGGCACGTATCCGTTCGTGACCTCGTCCAATCCCGTCGCCGGCGCCGCTACGACCGGAGTCGGAATCGGCCCCACGCGCATCGACCGCGTCCTCGGCGTCGCCAAGGCCTACGTCACACGCGTGGGCGAGGGCCCGTTCCCCACCGAGATCGAGGGTGAGCAGTCCACGCGCGTCCGCGAGCTCGGCGCCGAGTACGGGACGACGACCGGCCGCGAGCGCCGCTGCGGCTGGCTCGACCTCGTCGCGTTGCGTTTCGCCGTGCGCGTCAACGGGATGACGAGCCTCGTACTAACGAAGCTCGACGTCCTCTCCGCGTTCGAGGAGATCCCCGTCTGCACGCGCTACCGGCTGCCCGACGGCACCGAGACGGAAGAGTTCCCGGCTCACCAGAGCGACTTCCACCACGCGCAGCCCGTGTACGAGACGCTGGCCGGCTGGAAGGCCTCGCTCGACGAGGCGGAGTCGCTCGCCGACCTTCCCGAGACCGCCCGCGCCTACATCTCGTTCGTGGAGGAGCAGCTGGGTGTGGAGGTCTGCCTCATCAGCGTCGGGGCCGAGCGCGAGCGCGTCGTCGCCCCGCGCGGGCTCGCCGGCGTCGCCGGATGAGCAGCGGCAGGAGATAATCCGGCCATGCGCCGCGTCAACCTCTTCTCGGCCGCGCTCGAGGACGCGTCCGAGCGCCCCGACGGTTTCGGCTTCTCCTTCACCCGCCTCGCGCCCGAGCTCGGCGCGAAGCTCGTGGGCGCGACGATCTACGAGCTCCCGCCGGGGCAGACCACCTTCCCGTACCACTACGAGTACGGCTGCGAGGAGTGGCTCCTCGTCGTCTCCGGCCGCCCGACGCTGCGCGATCCGGAGGGCGAGCACGAGCTCGAGCCCGGCGACGTCGTCTGCTTCCCGGAGGGGCCCGAGGGCGCCCACGCCGTCACGAACAAGACGGACGAGCCCGTGCGGATCGTGATCCTCTCGACGAAGGGCTTCCCCGCCGTCGCCGTCTACCCGGACAGCGAGAAGATCGGGGTCTGGACCGGCAACGATGACGACGACGTCATGGTGCGGCGCGAAAGCGACGTCGACTACTGGGACCGCGAGACCTGAGCGTCCGGCTCGACCACGTCGTCATCGCGGTAAGCGACTGGGAGCGCTCGAACGCCTTCTACGGCGATGTCCTCGGCGCCGAGGTCGTGGCGATCGGGGCCGGCCGGTTCGCCTACGCCTTCGGCGACCAGCGCCTGAACGTCCACGGCCCCGACACCGACGTCGGCAGCCTGGTCGCGACCGAGCCGGTGCGTCCCGGAAACGCCGACCTCTGCTTCGTCTGGCCCGGCCCGATCGAGGAAGCCGTGGAGCATCTGCGCGCCCACGACGTCGAGCTCGAGGCGGGGCCCGTCGAGCGTGCAGGAGGACGCGGTCAGGGCACGAGCGTGTACTTCCGCGATCCCGACGGCTCGCTGCTCGAGCTCATCTCATACGCCTGACGCTCAGCGCAGGATCGTGGTCACGACGCCCGTCTCCGGGTCGACGCGGCGCACCGCAGGCTCCGGCTCGGACTGGCTGAAGAGGAGCGCGCCGTCCGGCGCGAAGGCGATGTCGCTCGGGAGGACGCCGATCTCGGTCGCCCGCATGCCGTCGTCGCTCGCCCCGAGCGAGCCCGTGCCCACGACGACCTCGAGCGAGCCGTCCTCGGCCACCCGGCTCACCCGGCCGCCCGAGGGATCGCCCGAGATGAGGTACAGCGTCCCGTCGGGCGCGAAGAGCACCTTGAACGCACCGCCCTCGAGGCCGCCGACGGCCGTCTCGATGCGGCCGCTCTCGGCGAGCACCCGCCTGATCACGTTCTGGCCGTCCGGGAAGTAGAGGTTCCCGCCCTCGTCATAGACGGCTGCGTGCGGCGACTCGACGCTCGCCTTCGTCGCGGGCCCTCCCTCGCCGGTCGTCCGTTGCTCGCCGTCTCCGGCGACCGTTTCGATGAGGCCGGTCTCCAGGTCGATGCGGCGGACGAGGTTCCCGAGCGTCGGGACGGCGACGTACCGTCCGGTCGGGTCGAGCGCGACGTGGGCGGGGAGGCCGAGGTCGGCCCGCGTCGCCGGGCCGCCGTCGCCGCTCCGCCCGTCGACGCCCGTGCCGGCGACCGTAGAGATCGTCCCGTCCGGCGCGACGGCCCGGATGCGGTTCGCCGCGAAGTCCGCGATGAAGAGGCTTCCGTCCGGGCCGAACGCGACGCCGACCGGCTCCTGGATGGTCGCCTCGGCTGCCGGCCCTCCGTCGCCGTCCGAGCCGACCTCGCCCGTGCCCGCGAAGACCTCGCTCTCCCCGGTCTCGGGGTCGACGCGGAGCACCTGGTGGAGGATCCCGTCGGCGACGTAGACCAGGCCCTCATCGTCGATCGCGAGGTCGTACGGAAGCTGGAGCACCGGCTCGGGGGTCTCGACCGCGGCGGTGGTCTGGCGCGCCGCGTCCTCGCCGTCTCCGCCGCAGCCCGCGGCAAGGAGGAGCAGGGCGAAGACGGCGTGTCGACGCATCGCCCCTGGTACACCGGGGCCGGGAGCGGCGTTACGCGTCTAGCGGAGCTCGGCGGCCAGCTCGAGAGCCCGCTCGCGGCCGACGCCGGCCTCGAGCCGGTAGCCGACGTCGCCCTCCTGCCAGACGAGGACGTTCCCGGCAAGAGCCCCTTGGGCGGCGCGCTCCTGGAAGTCTCCGCCGAGGTAGAAGACGACGTGCCGGTTGCCGTTGATCCAGAGCCCGCGCGCCTCGCGGACGTCGACGAGCTGCGCCTGGGTCGCCGGGCCGAGCAGCTTGTGGAAGAGGACGTCCTCGGTTGCCCACTGGGTGAGGACGAGGCGCGCGTCGCGATGGTCACCGTAGACCGCCGTGATCACCAGGCCACCCGACGGATCCCGGTACCGGTAGACGAGGTCCGGCTCGCCGAGCGACTCCGGGAGGAGGATCTCGAACGGCGCCTGCCGCTCGGCCTCGGCCAGGGTGACCTCCTCGCCGTAGACGCCCGTCCACGACGAGAGCGGCATGCTCGGGAGCTCGTCGACGCGCTCGATCCTGACGCCCGGGAGGAAGTCCAGCCAGTCGGCGAGCGCGCCGCGCGCCCCGGGCGAGACGGCGAGGACCGCCGCGAAGGCGGCGACGACGGCGGCGAGCGCCAGGACTAGGCGGCCGGGGCGGCGCCGCCGGCCGGAGATGCCCAGGCGCGCGCCCGCGGCCCCGGCGAGGTCCGGCGTGGCCGGGAACGGATACTCCGGCGCGAGCGCGGCGAGACGACGCTCGAGGTCGTTCATGCGACCTCCTCCCCCAGCTCGCGCCGCAGCTTGCCGAGCGCGCGCCAGACCCGCACCCGCACCGCGACCGGCTTGATCCCGAGCACCGCCGCGGCCTCCTCGTCGGACAGCTCGAGGATGTAGCGGCCCACGATCGCCATGCGGTCCCCGTCGGGGAGCCTGCCGATCGCCTCCAGCAGGTGGGCGCGGTCCTCGGCGGCGAGGACGTCGGCCTCGGCGGAGCGGGCCGTGCTGTCGAACGCGGCCTCGACGGCCGCGCGCGAGGCCAGCGCCCCACGGCGCCACGTCGAGCGCCGGTAGTTCCTCGCCTCGTTGGCGACGATGCGCAGGAGCCAGGGCCGGAAGGGCCTGCCTGTCTCGAACCGGTTCAGCGCGCCGTGGGCCTTCACGAACGCCTCCTGGGTCGCGTCCTCGGCCCCGTCCGCGGAGCCGAGGATGACGTACGCGGTGCGATAGGCCACGGACTCGTGCGGCCGAAGCAGCGCGACGTAGGCGTCGCCGTCGCCGCGGCGCGCCAGCTCGACGAGCTCGGCCTCGGAAGCTTCCTGCCGCACCCTTCCTCTATACACCGCGCGCGCGGGAAGCGTTACAGGCCGCTGAGCTCGGCCGGCTCGTTCACGTTCCGCAGCGCGGCCTCGTCCAGCTCCACGACACGCGTTCGGAGCTCCCCGAGCGCCCGGTGCAGCGCGAGCTCGCCGGAAGCGATGCGTCGCTCGAAGACGGGCAACGCCGTGCGACGGTAAGCGCCGGGAAGCGGACCGGTCTGGGGAACCGCCGCGTCGTGCTCCTCGGCCGCATCCGCAAGCGCGAGCAGCAGGCCGGCGGTCACGAGCGGCATGTCGGTCGGGAGAACGACGACGAGCTCCGCGTCGGCCAGCCGCAGGGCCGCCGCGACGCCGACCATCGAGGCGCGGACGTCGCTGCCGTCGTCGAGCACCTCGAACGGGAGCTCGAGCCGGTCGGCGGCCTTGCCGACGACGATCACCTCGTCGAAGGCCTCCGCAAGCACGCGGTGCGCCCGCTCGGCGAGCGTCTCTCCCTCGTAGGGGGCGAGCGCCTTCGGCGAGCCGAAGCGCGTGCTCGCGCCGCCGACGAGCAGGGCGCCGGCTACGCCCGTCCGGTCGCGTACCACGCGCGGGCGGTGAGGCTGAAGGGGCCTTCGGGAGCCTCGAGCCGCTCGCGATAGAGCGCCTTGAGAGCCTTCTGCGGGCCGGGGGGAAGCGAGACCGCATAGGCGCCCGCGGGGCCCACCCCTGCCGTGTAGGGCTCCCAGAGATCCTCGAAAGACTCGTACTCGGCGGACACGACGATCGCGCCGTCCTCGACGTCTTCGAGGCCGGCGTCGCGCAGCAGCCCGGCAAGCTCGCCCTCGCGTCGGTAGGGCATGCGGGAGCGCTCGTCGGCGTCACCGGAGCCCTCCGGGTCGAGCTCCTCGACGGCGTCCCAGAACCTCCCCAGGAGCTGCATCTCGCCCCCGTAGTCCCAGACGCACGCAGCCACCGTGCCGCCGGGCCGCGTGACGCGCCGCATCTCCGCGACGCCGGCCGCGGGGTCGGCCATGAAGTTGACGACGAGCAGGGCGAGCGCGGCGTCGAAGGAGTCGTCCTCGAACGGCAGCGACTCGGCGACGCCCTGACGGACGTCGGCCTCCGGGAAGCGCTCGCGGAGCGCGGCGACGAACGGCTCTGATGGGTCGACGGCGGCCACCCGCCCCGGCCCGGCGATCTCGACGAGCCGGCGCGTCCCGACCCCGGAGCCGGCGCCGACGTCCAGCACCGACACCCCCGGGGCGAGGGCCGCGCGCTCGGCGAGCGCGTCGCACAATGCGTAGCTATAGCGACCGACAAAGCGGTCATACGCTTCCGCCGCGACCGCGAAGGTCACGCGATCCGCCAGGGCTCGGAGTACACGTTCACGCGCCCGTCGCGCACGAAGCCGCAGAGCGTCACCCCGCGATCGCGGCCGAGCTCGACCGCGAGCGACGAGGGCGCCCCGACGGCGACGACGATCGGACAGCCGGCGACCGCCGCCTTCTGGACGAGCTCGAACGAGAGACGGCCACTGACGCAGACGACCTTGTCCGCCAGTGGAAGAAGCCCGTCGAGGAAAGCCCGGCCGACGACCTTGTCGAAGGCGTTGTGCCTGCCCACGTCCTCGCGCGCGTGCAGAAGGTCGCCGGCGGCCGTGAAGAGGCCCGTGGCGTGCAGGCCGCCGGTCGCGGCGAATGTCGGCTGGGAGGCGCGCAGACGGTCCGGGAGCGCGGAGACGACGTCGATCGGGACGTGGAGCTCGCTCTCGACGCGCGGCGCCTCGACCGCGACCGCCTCGAGCGCGCCCTTGCCGCAGACCCCGCAGGAGGAAGACGTGTAGAAGTTCCGCCGCAGCGCCTCGGCGTCGAAGTCCTCGGCGGTCGCCTCGACGGTGTTTGCGGCCAGGTCCGCCGGGAGCGACGCCTCCACGGGGCTGAGGCCCTCGGAGAGGAGGAACCCGAGCGCGAGCTCCTCGTCGTGCCCAGGAGTCCGCATGGTCACCGCGACCGCCTCACCGTTGACGCGGATCTCGAGAGGCTCCTCGACGGCCACCTCGTCCCGCTCCGTCCAACCGCCGGGGAGCCGCAGGACGTCAGTGCGGGCCGCGGAGTACGGCGGCAGGGCGTTCACTATGATCGAACCATAGACCGGGGACTAGCGTTCAAGCGAAATCCCTGCAAATCAGCATGTCGTCCCTGCTGTAGTTGCCGCTAGATGCGCTCCCCGTGTGGTCTCGGTGTGGTCTCGATTCGGGGTTGGGCACGGGCACCGGGCTCCCGCTCAGCGCATGATTTGTCAGGTTCGAGCGTCATATGAATTAGCGGAGCCGGGCCGTCACCGCGCCGTCCTAGGGGGAGAACAGCCTCGGTGCCTTGCGGCCAAGGTGGCCCGGCTCCGCACCGCCCACGTTACAGCTGGGCCGACGCTCTCCTGCCAAGCCCCGCAGTGAGGGAAGGCCGGGACGCGGGCCGCAAGGTGACCCTAGAACTACCCTGCCCGCGCCCCGGCGAGAGTCAGCCTACGGCGCAGCGGTGCCGTGCATAGTTGGCCGTTTCCGACCCGTCGTGAGCGGTTCGACGCTAGGCGGGAAGAGGCGGCGCTCCAGACGGGGGGCTATCTTTGGATGGCTGCCGTGCCGGAGCACGCTGACGTAACAAGGAGTGCGGAACGAAATGACGGAGAGGGGTCTGATGGCAGGACTAAGCCGTAGCGGGGCGCTGGGTGTCGCGCTGGTCGCAGCCGCGCTCGGCTTGCGGGATGCGGCGGCGACGACGATCCTGCTGCCCAAAGCCCCGCAACCGTGACATTGACGACACCGGTCGAGACGGACACCGGCACGACGGTCGAAGAGACGGCCACAGCCGAAGCGACGACGACCGCCGAGCCTGACGAGACAGCCGCCGATTTCGTCCTGCGCGTGAATAAGTACCTCGATCAAGGCCAGTGGGGGCGCGCCTACGTGGAACTGCATCCGGCGCAGCGCAGTCTCCTCAGCCGTGAACAGCTCGCGGACTGCATGAGCGAGAGCGTCTCAGAGGTTCCAACGGATGCCGAGTATCGCGTCGTGGAAACGTACGACGAGCCGTGGAAGATTCCCGGCACGACGACCACCGAGCCGAGCAAGGCCGTCACAGTCAAGATCGTCATGGCTTACTCGGAGGAAGGCTCTGACATCGAGACGGAGCTAGGCACGTTTACGCAGCACGCCTACAAGCTCGGCGACCGATGGGCATGGATTGTGTCGCAGGACGTCGTAGACGACCTTCGCGACGACTTCTGCTGAGGCCGCATCGAACGGCTGTCCGAAGACGACGTCGATCCCGACGTGATTGCGCCGTTCTTGTCCATCCCGAACCCACCCTGCCACGCGCCGGCCGGTTGCCTAGATGGCCGTTGGAGGCATGGCTCGTCCTGCCTCCGAGTCAGGACTGCCAACTTGGTTCTCGCCGATGAACGAGAAGGTCGAACGACCGCGGCGCATGTTCTGGGAGTCTCGTGCATCTGTATGTACATGCTGTGGTGGTAGCCGCGCCTCCCAGTGTTCGCTCCGGCGGGCTGTTGACCGAGGGCGTTTACGCTGCCGGCGTGCCCGGTGTCGAGGATTTCGACCGCTACGTCGACGAGCGCGGCATCGCCGAGGAGCACTACCCGGCCGCGTTCGCGCTCTGGATCGCGGAGGGTTACGGGCGGGCCGGTGCCGCGGTTCGAGAAGGATGAGCGGGAGGCGCCGGCGGATGGGGTCGTGATCGAGGGCGACGACCTTTAGGCGCCGAGCGCGTCCGCCGGCGGGGCCCGAACGTGCCAGCGAAAAACCGGTCACGAGCGTGGCGCGTACAGGGGGACGCTAGTCCGTTCTCCGCGCGGAAGGGGGTACTCGATGTCGAACACGTGGGGGCTGATTTCCAACCCCCGCACGACCAATGAGTATGCAAGTGTCGGCTATGACATGGAGGCGTGCATGCGGGCTGCCGCATGCGCAAACCGGAAGGGGGAAGCATGCGCAGGATGATCGTGCTAGTTCTCACGTTCGCGCTGGCGCTACTAGCGCTGGGGCCGTCGGCCTCGGCCGGCGACAACTTCGTGGCCCCGCTGTCGGGCGACGATGAGGTGCCGGCGCGGGATACCCCGGCCACCGGCGTGGCGAAGTTCAAGCTCCGCGAGGACGGAACGGCGCTGCTGTTCAAGGTCAACGTGTCCGACATTGAAAACGTCTTCGCGGCGCACATCCACTGCGGAGCCGTCGGAGTCAACGGCCCGGTCGGCGTCACCCTGTTCTCGGGAGCTCCGGCAGGCGGTGCCGTGGAGGGGACGCTGGCTGAGGGAACGATCAGCGCCCCTGACCCCGGCAACGCCTGCGGATGGACCGATCTGGCGGCGGTCCTGGCAGCGATCGAAAGCGGGGCCACATACGTCAACGTGCACACGAACGACGGAGTGGCGCCGCCAAACACCGGCGCTGGGGACTTCCCTGGCGGGGAGATTCGCGGCCAGATCCGGTAGGGACTGTCACAAGCGGCAGTTGGAAGAGCCCTCGACCGGGGGCTCTTCCGACTTCCGGCCAGGAACGCGACAACGCTTTGGTTGAGTTGGGCCGGGGCGCGGGCCGCAAGGTGACCCTAGGACTACCCTGCCCACGCCCCGGCGAGGTCAGGCTACGACGCGGGGGCTGTGCCTAGATGGCCGTTGAGGACGGGCGCGCGACCCGTTTTTCGGAGGTGGAGTAGGGTGCCCGTGGGGTCTCGTGTCTACTGTCGCTAGCTCACCGCGCCTGCGACCGCTCGAGTTCGTCGCGCTGGCCGCCCCCCTGCTGTGGGTTGTGCTTACTCTCCTCCACCCGGGGGGCGTGGGCAACGAACCTGCGCCCTATGAGGGGATCGCCGACGACGCGAACAAGTGGATCTTCGTTCACTTCGCCCAGCTCGTCCTCACGCCTCTCGTCGCCGTCGGTGTGTGGCTGCTGCTGGACGGGATTCAGTCGATCGCCGCGACGATCGCTCGCGCATCTCTTGTTATTTGGATGGTGTTCTTCAGCGCCTTCGACGCGATCGCCGGAATCGCAGTCGGTGTGCTCACCCGTTACGCCAACAGCCTCGCCGGGGAGGAGCGGGAGGCAGTGGTCGGAGCGATTGATTTCCTTTTCCAGGACAGCAAGTTCGTGGGCGGGAGTAACTATTCGGTGTTAGCAGGTCTTGGTCAGCTCAGCTGGGTCGTCCTCGTTTTCGCTGCGGCTGTGGCGCTCTGGCGGGCGGGCGCATCTCGCCTTGTGGTCGGAGCCACCCTTCTCTCTTTTCTCTTTGCTACTCACGCCGGTTACATGGCAGCAGTCGGGATGGTCGCTCTCTTCGTCGCTGAGCTTCTGATGTTCCGGGCGCGGCGTGCTGAGCCCGCGCCGGCGATGCACGCCGCCTGAGAGCCGAACCCACCTGCGCTCACAGGGTCGCGGCGCGGGCCGCAAGGTGACCCTAGGACTACCCTGCCCACGCCCCGGCCAGGTCAGGCTACGACTTGGTGGCGCGCTCGCCTAGATGGCCGTTTCGGACGTCCCTCGCTTGAGCCTTGGCCCGGAAAACAGAGCGAAGCTTGCCGCATTGGCCGAGCTGGTTCAGCGGCGTGGGCGCAAAAGCGAGCCGCCTGGTAGGACGACACGTGCCCATCGCGAAGAGCACGAAGCGTGACCATCGTTGACGTCCTCACGAGTGAGTCGTTCCTGCAAGGGCTGTTTCTGCTCGTAGTAACAGCAGGCCTAACCGGTCTGCTAGTTCCGGCAATCAAGGGACGGCTAGACGACCGCAAGTATCGCGACCAAAAGGTGTTCGAATCGGAGCTGTCGCGGCAAGAGAAGGTGATCGATGCGCAGGCGGCGCTACTCAAGGACGCCTCGGAAGTCATGTGGAGCTTCTACCTCCTTTCGCTCAAGGTGACTTGGTACGCCGCATCAGGCAACGAAGAGCGGTTTGACGCTGCGTGGCAACAATGGGATGAAGAGTCCTGGTTGCTCTTCGGCAGACTGCGCGCCGAAATCAGCAAGGCGCGCCGTCTGACGTCGCCCACCATCCAAGCGGAACTTCTGAATGTCCATGACATCTGGTTCAGGAGGTTTTCGCTTCAGCTAGAGGAGATGGTTCGTCAGCGCAACCTCGGCACAGGTGAAAGCGTCGACTTCCACAACCGCACCTACCGAGAGAACACGCGGCTGATAGATGACGCGCTGACCCACTTGGCCGAAGAGCTCCGTCTCAATGAGCGCGCCGTCCCTCATCAAGACGACCGGGTAGTGCTCTCGGCTGAAGCAACGCCTTCTCAGCCCATGGGGCAATCGAGCTGAGCTGGCCGCCGCACGTCTTCGTCCCCAAGAGCGCCAGGGCGCGGCCGCAAGGTTTCCCTAGGACGACCCTGCCCACGCCCCGACCAGGTTCAGGCTACGCCTTGGCGGCGAGCTCGCCTAGATGGCTCCTTCGGGCTAGGCTCTTTGACGTGGCCAGTCGCGACGACCAACGTGCCGAAGCGATCGCCCGCTGGCTCAGCGAACGCACCGATAGGCCGGTCGACTTCGAGCCGGTCGAGCCCGGCGACGAGCAGATCCTTCCGCCGCGTGAGCAGCGCGAGCTCGACGCGCTGCCGCCCCGGGTCGCACTCCCCCGAACGAGAAGGACTCGGGGGGCCGGTGACCCCAGTTTGCCGCCCGGCCCCCGAGTCGGCGGCTTGCTTCCTCGGGGGACACTAAGTGTGTCGACCCTGGATCTGAGCCGCATCGCGAGCGCGCCAGGATGGTCGCTCGCGTGTTCGCCAGTGTCTAGATTCCCGCTGCGATCGGAACGCAAAACCTGTTCGGCTAGGGCCTTGCAGTGGCGGAGGCGTGGCGGTTCCGATCTGACTATCGAGGGAAGGGATAGTCGAATCGAAAAGCAGAAGCGGGGTCGAGCAACGGAGGAGGGGCATGTACATCGGGGTAGGGACGGTGGCTCTGATTCTCATCATTGTTCTGCTCATCTGGCTTCTCTGATAAAGGAGCTGCACAGTGACCAGCAGGGACATGTACACCTATCGCGACGCCGGAACTCTTGGCCTAAGCGCAGGCGTGGAAATCGCCGGCTACGGCGTCGAGGCGATCGACGGCGGATCGGCAAGGTCGACGAAGCGACCTACGACGTCGGCTCGAGTACATCGTCGTTGACACCGGCCCCTGGATCTTCGGAAAGAAGGTTCTTCTGCCGGCAGGCGTCGTCGACCGCGTCGACTCCGCGGACGAGACGGTCTACGTCAACCGCACGAAGGATCAGATCAAGGACTCGCCTGAGTTCGACGAGTCGACGTACCGCGACGAGGGCTACCGCACCGAGGTCGGGAGCTACTACGGGCCCGAGGGTCGCGGCTACACCACGGACTAGCAGCCCGGAACCAAACGGGCATCGGCGGCCGGGCTGCAGGCCCGGCCGTTCTCGCGTTAACGATGGATCGTCTGAAGAATGCGAACCTAGAGCCTTCAAGAGATGGATCGAAGCCTTCAACTGCAAGCGGTTTCGATACCGGCTTCCTGCGGTACCTCGATGTCGAAGCATCCGAGGACGGATGTCACGATGTGGGGCGAAGCGGCAAGCGAGATCTTTGGGGTCATCTCGAGTGGGAGGAGCATGACCGCGCGGTCGACACCCTCGAGGGGAAGCGGGAACCTCTCGAAGGCGATGTGAAGCCGACCGAGAGACGGATAAGCTCCATCGGGGCGGCCGGTCTGGACCCAGGCTAAAGCGGCGGCTTCCGCTCGTAGTCGGCGATCACATAGTAGAACCGCCTGGCGCGCTAATCCCGCCGGACTGATCGCCGGGAGGCCGGGGATGTAGAAGACCGAGAAGCCCGTGCCCTGACCTGCGCCACGGCAAGGCCAAGGCTACGGCCCGGCGGCGCGGCTGCCTAGATGGCTGTTGGGGACACCGTCAGCCGACCACGAGCCCTCCGCACCTAGAAGGCGTTGAAGCCCTCCAAGACCGCGACCCACAGGGCCGCGGCGATGGCGACCAGCGCCACCGTTTGTAGATCCAACTTCATCCCCCCACCCCCCTTCCGCCCGTCCGGCAGGCCAGCGTACTCCGAGAGCGGCCGTTCCGCGAGGTGCACCTTCCGCCCTTCACCTTCACCGAGTGGGCCGCCCCGCCACGAGCGCCCGCTCCGGCCGACGACTCCTCCCGCGCATCCGTCTGGCGCCCTTTTCCCGCCTCATCCGGCTAGGTTGGACGGCGTGGTAGTCGGCGGAGTGCTCCTCATCGCCTGTGGCTTGGCTTTGGCGTGGCCGACACTTCGTGTCATTCGGGACCAAGGGACCGTGGATTCAAGGCCGCCCCCAGCGGCTCCTCTTTATTTGGGCTCGCCGTGGCGAAGCGCCGCCGAGCGCTTCGGAGCTTCGTCTTTGGGCTTCGATCTGGCTCGGTGTCGCCACGATCCTCCTCGGACTGGGAATCGCGCTCATCGCCTCGGCTTAGCTGCCGCACGAATCGCACACGGCCGCCGGCTCCCAGGCCGTCGCCCATACTCACCCGTTCGTAACCGGCTCCTCAGGAGTCGTGCGGCGAAACGAAGCTAGACGGGCGCGGCTACCTAGAGAGGCGTCCCCGGCCAAAGTAGCCAAGGACGATCAAGACAAGAATGACGACGATGATGATCCAAAGCCAGGACACGTGATCCTTTCGTTGGGGTGGGGCCGACTCTACGGCGAGTCAGGCCGTATGTGCAACGTGCGCGGCCGTTCGGGACAGTAGCCGGCCGAACGTCGGCATCGCTACGCGACCGAACCGCTGCTGGGCTCCTGGTACTCCTGGACGTAGGCGATGCTCGCGGTGAAGACCGTTACTCGCACGTTTTCCATCCCTTTGTCGACGCGCTTGAACTGGTCGGAGGGGTTCTCGCCGTGGACGCGGGAGGTTACTTGGTAGAAGTCCTCCTCCACGAGGATCGAATCCCCGCTGACGAACTGGATGAGGGTGGCATCGGGGCCCCTGCCTTTCCGTCGGATGGGCGCTGGCGGCGCGAGTCTACTGCCGCTAGGCGCTTGTAAGGAACCGGTTACCACGGACGCGTGAAGCGGCCCTCACTTTGCGCCCAGCTGGTACGTACGGGCCTCACTGTGCGTCCACGAGCGGTCAATGGTGTGGTGTGCTCGGCGGTATCGCTCCCTGGGTTTGGGCCAGCGCTGCCCTTGCCCGCCGTCCGCAGGCGGGAGGGGAGCGGTGCGTTCGCGTCACCGACCGCCAGGGCACTTCTTCCTACCCCTTCGAAGCGCACCCTTCTCCGCATCGCAATCAAGCTCCACCTGGTCGTGCCCAATGACCACTACCGGTAGGGAAGGCCCGTAGCCATGGCATTGAGTGCGCGGGCAG
>CAWIWC010000001.1:0-209474 GCA_963839745.1 uncultured Actinomycetes bacterium | reverse complement strand
CGATCTCCGACGGGATCACGAACGCGCTGACAGGGTTCAGAAGGATCCAGATCACGAGCCCGAGGACGCCTCCGATGCCCTGGCCTGAGTGCTCCTTCACCTCCTCCTGCGTCTTGTACGCCCAGTACCAGCCGTAGAAGCCGATCGTGACGATGAACATGAGGATCCCGAACCCGACCCCACGCCTATTGCCCAGAGGACCGGTGTTGCCGGACGAGACTGCGACGGCGGACGCTTCCATGACACCTCCCGTTGTGGCCGGCGCGACTCTTGCACCGGCCGGGGCATCCGTCAACCGCGCGCGACGACCAGCCTGATGGTCATGTTCGGCACGGCGGCGCGGCCTGCACGGGGGAACTGCGCGAGTACCGTGCCCGCGGGCGCGCCGTCGGCGTAGGCGCGGATCGTGCCCGCAAGCTTGCGCCTGGCGAGGCGGTTGCGGGCCTGCTCGAGCGTGAGGCCGACGACGTCCGGGATCCGTCCGTTCGGCGCGCGCGGGAGCACGATCTTCACGGTGCTCCATGACGAGAGGGTGCCGCTTGCGGGAATCTGCTCGGTGACGATCCCCAGGCGCTCGCCGGGCTCGGCCTTTCGCCAGACGATCTCCGGCGTCAGCGGCATGGAGAGAAGCCGGTCCTCGGCGACCTCCCGCCGTGCCCCGACGACGACGGGCACGTCGACCTCGTTCGGCTTGCACGGCGCGGGCTGGTCGGGGCCCGAGCCGACGAAGTAGAGGATCTGCCTGGCGTCCCTGCAATTGCCGTTGTCGAGGTACCACTTGCTGTTGCGGTAAACGACGGTGAGCGGCGCGACCTCGTCGTACACGGGCGAGTCGAAGTAGGCCGGGGGCTCCTCGAGGTGGTCGAGCGCCGTCTTCGCGAACGTCTTCCAGATGAGCGACGGGAAGGTCCCGCCGGCCACCGAATCGCCGTGGTACTCGGTCTCCATCGGCTTCAGGCGATCCGGGTAGCCGACCCAGACCGCGACGGCGAGCTGCGGCGTGTAGCCGACGAACCAGGCGTCGCCGTAGTTCTCCGTCGTGCCGGTCTTGCCGGCGACGGGGCGATCGTCGAGCGCCGCGCGCTCACCCGTGCCCTCGGTGACCACGCCCTGGAGGATCGAGTTGACGATGGCCGCGTTGTTCGAATCGACGACCTGCTTGGGGACCGGGTCGTTCGAGTCCGCCCGGCGGTCGTGCTCGACGCGCAGGACGGCGCGCGGCTGGTTGCCCAGCACGCTCCCGTCCACGCGCTTGCCGCCGGAGGCGAGGGTCGCGAACGCGCGCGCCATCTCGAGCGGGCTGACCGCCTCGACGCCGAGCCCGATGGCGAAGTAGTCGTCGAGCGGCCGCGTGACGCCGAGCCGGTGGGCCGTCCTGGCGACGTTCTTCGGTCCGACCTGCGCGGTCAGCTGCGCGTAGACGGTGTTGTCGGAATGGATCGTCGCCTCGGTGAGGTCGATCGACCCCAGGTACGACCCCTCGTAGTTCGCGACCGACCAGAGCTTGTCCCCGAGGTTGATCGTGGTCGGCTCCGACTCGAAGACGGTCTGCGGCGAGATGCCCTGCTCGAGGGCGGAGGTGAGCACGAACGGCTTGAAGGCCGAGCCCGTCTGCCGCTGCCCCTGCACGGCGAGGTTGAACTGGCTCTTGCGGAAGCTCTCGCCGCCGACCATGGCCAGGACCTTGCCGTCGCGTGGGTCGATGGCGACCAGCGCGGCGGTCGGCCCGTCCGGATCGGTGAGCCACTTGTCGATCGCCTCGCGCGCGAGCTGCTGGAGCTCGAGGTCGATCGACGTGTAGATCTTCATGCCGCCGCCGAAGACCTCGCCGGAGCCGTAGTAGGGGATGAGCTGCTGCTTCACGTACTCCGCGAAGTACTGGACGCGCTTCCCGGAGCCCGGCAGGCCGATCTGGTCGGGCGGGGGGAGGGGCGCTGCATCGGCCTTGCGGTAGTCGTCCTCCTTGATCAACCCCTGGTCGAGCATAAGGCGGAGGACGGTCGTGCGCCGCGCCTTGGCGACCTCCGGGTTGGAGGCCGGGTCGTAGGACCCGGGGTTGGCCGGGAGGCCGGCCAGCAGCGCCGCCTCGTGCAGCTCGAGCTCGTCCGCGTGCTTGTCGAAGTACACGCGCGCGGCCATCTCGACGCCGTACGACCCGTTCCCGAAGTAGATCGTGTTCAGGTACGAGGTGAGGATCCGGTCCTTCGACCAGCGCTGCTCGAGCTGCCAGGCGAGCGCCGCCTCCTTGAGCTTGCGGCTGATCGTGCGCTCCTGCTTCGTGTACTGGTTCTTGACGAACTGCTGCGTGATGGTCGAGCCGCCCTGCGCGATCGTCTGCGAACGGATGTCGGCCCAGACCGCGCGCGCCATGCCCCGGATGTCGACGCCCTGGTGCTCCCAGAAGCGCCGGTCCTCTACGGCGACGATCGCCTGCTTCATGACGGGCGCGATCTCGCCCGAGTCGACGATGACGCGGCTCTCCGAGCCGCGCAGCACCGCCAGCACGGTTTTCCCGTCGGACGCGTAGATGTAGCCGAGGCGCTCGGTGCGGCGCTCGTTGCCGGGCTCGAGCTGCGGAAGCTCGCTGGCGATCGAGCTCACGAGGCCGAACGTGAACGACACCGCCGCGACGAAGCCGACGACGGTGACGAGAGCGAGAAATCTGAGCTTGCGGATCCGGCGACGACGTTGTCGCACGCCGCGCTTACGCCTTCCGAAGAGCACGAAGGTGGCAGTCTAGCGACGGCCTGAGTCGGTCAGGCCGCTTGCTCGCTCGCGAAGACCGGGTCCTGCGTGGGCTGCTCGACCCCGCCGGCCTCCTCGACCGTGACAGCGACGATCGCGCCCTCGGGAACGGGCTCGGTGAGAGGCACGACGGTGCGGTCGTCTCCGCCGGAGAACAGGCCGGCTGCGGTCGCCTCGCCGTCTTCGATCACCCACGCTTCGTAGGTCTTTCCCTCGGGCGCCTCGTCGAGGTCGTTCACGAGCACCCAGCCCTCGGACGAGTCGGGCTTCACGACGAGGATGCCGTTGGCGCCGTCGAGCGGGATCCGGGTGCTCGTCGGGTCGGAGAGAGCGATCACGACCTCGTCGGCGCGGTGGAGGGCGGCGCGCTCGTCGTCGAGCTGCTGCGCGAGGTCCGAGGCCCAGAACGCGAGGCCGAGGGCGACGCAGCCGGCGGCGAACGCTGCCGCCGCTGCGACCGGGAACGCCCAGCGGCGGCGCGGCGGCATGGCGACGACCTTCGGCTGCTCGCGCCGGGCGTCCGCGAGCACGCGGTTCCGCAGGGCGGGAGACGGCGCCGGAGCGTCGGTGTCGTAGGCGAGCTCCGCGACGGTCTCCTGGAACGCGGCGACGTGCTCGCGGCATTCATCGCAGTGCGCGAGGTGCCGCTCGAACTCGTCCAGCTCTTCGGGGCCCAGGGCGTCGAGGGCGTAGGCGGCGCTCAGCTCGTGGATTTCGGTTCTTTCCATTGCTCTCTCTCGATGTCTTCCTCCGCGAGCAGGTCGCGGAGATTGGCCAGGCCGGAGAACATCCGGCTCTTAATGGTGCCCAAAGGCTCGCCGAGGCGGTCGGCGAGCTCGGACTGGGTGAATCCTCCGTAGTACGCGAGCTCGAGTGCCTCGCGCTGCTTGTCCGGCAGGCGCTTGAGGGCTTCCTGCACCCGCGCGCGCCGCAGCCGAAGCCATGCCTCCTCCTCCGTGTCGTCGCCGGCCTGCTGCGGGGCGCTCTCGAGCGGCTCGGCCCGCCGCGGCTGCTCGCGACGGACGAGATCGACCGCGCGCCGGTGGACGAGCGTGAGGATCCACGTGCTCGCCTTCGCGCGCTCGGCGACGAACCGGGCGGCCGAGCGCCAGACCGCCAGGAAGGCTTCCTGGACGGCATCCTCGGCGAGTGCAGGGTCGCGCACGATGCGCAGCGCCAGCCCGTAGGCGACGCGGTTGAAGCGGTCGTAGAGCTCGGCGAGGGCCTCTTCGTCGGCGCGCGCGACGAGCGCGACAAGCGCTTCGTCCGAGAGGTGAGCGAGCCCTCGAGCCATGATTCCCCGCCCCTTGCGAGGCGTGCGCAACGCTAACACGGCAGCCATGACCGGCATTCGCCGCGCGAGGAAGATCGGTTCGGAAACTCACCCGAACCGATCTGCCGCCTCCCCCGAATAGGGCGCGTTCAACCCCCCACGGAGGAGAGGAAAATGAGACGCATTGCGCTCATCGGGGTGCTCGCTCTCGCTGCGCTCGCAGCCGTGCTCGTGCGCGGCTCGGGCCCCGACGACGCCCCTGCCTCGAGCCACAGAGAGGCACCGAGGATCGCACTGGACCCGTCTGCGGACAACACGGACGTGTACGCGTTCGTGAGCCCGGACCGGCCCGACACCGTGACGATCGTTGCCAATTACATCCCGCTCGAGGAGCCCGCCGGCGGCCCGAACTTCAACGCGTTCGGCGACGACGTGCGCTACGAGCTGAAGGTGGACTCGACGGGAGACGGACGGGAGGACGTGACCTACCAGTTCGACTTCCGGACGCAGATCCGGAACGGCAACACGTTCCTCTACAACACCGGCCCGATCGACACGCTCTCCGACCCGGACTGGAACCAGCCGCAGTACTACACGGTCACCCGGGTGCAGAAGAACAAGTCGACCGTCCTCGGCAGAAACCTGCCGACGACGCCGGTCAACATCGGGCCGCGCTCGACCCCGAACTACGGCTCGCTCATGCAGGCCGCCGTTCAGCAGCTGCCCGGCGGCATCAAGGCGTTCGCCGGCCAGAGCGACGATCCGTTCTTCGTCGATCTCGGCTCGGTGTTCGACCTCGCCGGCCTGCGGCCGTTCAACCCCGCGCACGTCATCCCGCTCGACGCTGAGGACGGGGTCGACGGCGTGGGCGGCTTCAACACGCACTCGATCGTCCTCCAGGTCCCCATCAAGCAGCTCACCCGCGACGGGAAGCTGCATGCTGCGGACGACCCGAAGGCCGTGGTCGGCGTCTACGCGACCGCCAGCCGCCAGCGCATCCAGATCATCGATGCGAACGGCAGGCGCCGCAGCCAGGGGAGCTGGGTGCAGGTCTCCAGGCTCGCCAACCCCCTGATCAACGAGGTCGTCATCCCGCTCGGCAAGAAGGACCGCTGGAACGCCTCGGATCCCTCCGGTGACGCGAGCTTTGCCTCGCGCTACCTGAGCCCCGAGGTGACCAGGCTCGCCAACGCTCTCTACCCGGTGCTCGACGACGCACCGGAGACGGGCCGCGGCGACATCCAGGCGATCCTCCTCACCGGCGTGCCCGGCCTGAACTTCACCGGGCAGACCAAGGCCGACCTCATCCGCCTGAACACCGGCATCGCGCCGAGCGCTCCGGTTGGACAGGGGAACCGGCTGGGCGTCCTCGCGGGCGACTTCGCCGGCTTCCCGAACGGACGCCGTCTCGAGGACGACGTCACGGACATCGAGCTGCGTGCGCTCACGTGCGGCTACGGCCCTGCGGTCGCGCCGCTGATCGAGGGCCTCGGCCAGTGTGCCGGCAACGCCAACCGGTCGCCCAACAACCAGCTGGGCGACGGCGTGGACGTAAACGATCGCCCGTTCCACGTCGGGTTCCCGTACATCCCGCAGCCCCATCAGGGCTACGAGCACGTTCACCACTCGCTGGTGGGCGGCCCGTAGACGAGGGATCAGCCGAGGGGCCCGCTGTGCGGCGGCGGGCCCCTCGACCCTCTCGGAGCCTTCAGATGAACAGACGACTTCTCATCGCAGGACTGGCGGCAGGGATCGCCGCGACGGCAGGCCTCTTCGGCGGAGCCCTCGCCGGCGGGTCGGGAGCTCAGGACGCGGCGCCGGCCCGCACGGCCGACACGGCCCAGGTGCTTCTCCAGCGGTTCTCGGCCGGAGACACGGCGGCGACGATCGCGCGCTTGGAGCAGCGCGTCGAGGCCGCGCCCGAGGACGCCGAAGGCCTCATGCTCCTCGGCCTCGCCTACCAGCAGCGGGTGCGGGAGACCGGCGATCCGTCCCTGTACCCACGCTCGCAGGAGGCACTCGAGCGCTCCCTCGCGCTCGTGCCGGACAACGACCTCGCGCTGACCGGGCTCGCGACCCTGGCGGCGACACGCCACAGATTCCAGGAATCGCGGCGGCTGGCACAGCACGCGCTGCGCCTGAACCCGTATTCCGCCGAGGCGCTCGGCGTCCTCGGTGACTCGCTCGTCGAGCTCGGGCGGTACGACGCCGCCTTTGCGACCTTCGATCGAATGGCCGCGACCAAACCGGGGCTCCCGTCCTACGCACGCATCGCCTACGCGCGCGAGTTGAAGGGGAGAACCGGCTCCGCGGCTGCTGCCATGGCGCTCGCAGTCCGCTCGGCTCCCGCAACCGGAGAGGGCGGGGCGTGGGCTCTGGTCGAGCTCGGAAACCTGAGGTTCAACAGCGGGCGATTGCGTCTCGCCGAGCGCGCGTACGACGAGGCGCTCGCCCGCTTTCCGGACTACCACCGGGCGCGGGCCGGCCTCGCGCGCGTGAAGGCTGCCCGGGGACGCACGGACGATGCCGTCGCCCTCTACCGCGCCGCTCTGGACGCGGTGCCACTTCCCGAATACGCGGGCCGGCTCGCGGAGACGCTCGCGGCCGCCGGGCGGGACGACGAGGCCCGCGAGGCGTACGAGCTCGTCGACGTCATGCAGCGGCTCCTCGAAGCGAACGGCGCCCGCACCGAGCTCGAGACGGCGCTCGTCGACCTCGACCGAAACGCCGACGTCGCAGATGCTCTCGCACGCGCGCGCGAGGCCTACACCCAGCAGCGGAGCATCGAGGCCGAGGACGTCCTCGCCTGGGCGCTCTACCGCAACGGCCTCTGCGAGGAGGCCCGCGCGCACTCCGACCTCGCGCTTCGCCTCGGAACGCGGGATGCTCTCAAGCACTTCCACCGCGGGATGATCGAACGGTGCCTCGGCCGGCCGGCCGAGGCCAGGGCCGCGTTCTCGCGCGCGCTCGCGATCAACCCGTACTTCTCGCCCCGCTGGGCGCCGGTTGCGAAGGAGGCGGTCTCGTGAAGCGCCTTCTGCTCGTCGCAATCGCGCTCGTTGCGCTCGTCTGGCCGGCGTCCGGCGGGGCGCACCCGCTCGGGAACTTCACGGTCAACCGGTACGCCGAGATCGTGCTCTCGGGCGATCGCGTCTACGTCTCCTACGCGCTCGACCTCGCCGAGATCCCGACCTTCCAGGAGGGCGACGCCGTCCGCTCGCCGGGCTTCGCACGTCGCGTCGCCGGAGACCTCGTCCTCGAGATCGACGGGCGCCGCGTGCGACTGACCCCGGTCGAGCACGAGGTGACCGTGGCCGAGGGCGCAGGCGGGCTTGACACGCTTGCGCTTCGACGCGGTCTTCGCCGCCGAGGGGAGCACGGGGTCGGCGCTCGTCCTGCGCGACGAGAACTTCGACGGCCGGCTCGGCTGGCGGGAGATCGTCGTCAGGGCGGAGGAGGGCGCTCGGATTGTCTCTTCGACGGCGCCGGCCGAGAGTGCGAGCGACGGGCTTCGCGCGTACCCGTCGGACCTCCTCAGCTCTCCGCTCGACGTCCGCGAGGCCCGAGTCGAGTACGAGCCCGGCTCGGAGGCGGGGACGGCGCCCTCGCTCGACGCGGCGTCCGGCGCCGCGCGCGAGGTGGGGAGGTTCGAGTCGCTCGTCTCGCAGGAGGACCTCGGCGTCGGCGTCATACTCGTCTCCCTGCTCGTGGCCATGTTCTGGGGCGCGGCCCACGCGCTCACGCCTGGCCACGGCAAGGCGATCGTCGCCGGCTACCTCGTCGGATCCCGCGGCACGCCGCGGCACGCGGTCTACCTCGGGCTGATCGTCACCGCGACGCACACGGCCGGCGTCTTCGCCCTCGGCCTCGTCACGCTCCTGCTCTCCCGCTTCATCGTGCCGGAGCAGCTCTACCCGTGGCTGACCGTCGCCTCGGGCTTGCTCGTCGTCGGCGTCGGCCTCGCCGTGCTGGCCGGGCGCGTTCGCCACGCCCGGGCCCATGCGCACGGCCACGAGCATCACCACCACGACCACAGTCACGACCACGACCACGGCTACGGCCGCGGCGGGCTCCTGGGCGTCGGCGTCGCCGCCGGCCTGCTCCCGTGCCCCTCGGCCCTGGTCGTGCTGCTCGGGGCGATCGCGCTCCACCGCGTCGGGCTCGGCCTCGCGCTGATCCTCGCGTTCAGCGTCGGGCTCGCCGCCACCGTCACCGCCGTCGGGCTCGTCGCCGTGCTGGCCCGTCGCGCGTTCTCCCGGCTGTCCCTGAACGGGCGGCTCGTACGTAGCCTTCCCGCCGTGAGCGCTCTGGTGATCCTCGCGGTCGGGATCGGGATCACCGTCAACGCTCTCCCGGAGGTTCTCTGATGTTCGGACTCGACGACAGAATCGTTGCCTTCTCCGACGGAGGCTCCATCTGGATCGTGCTGGCCGTCGCGGTGCTGCTCGGCCTCAGGCACGCAACCGATCCCGACCACCTCGCGGCCGTGTCGACCCTCGTCGCCGGCGGACGCGACCGCGCCGGCCGGCGGGCGAGCGAGCTCGGCCTCGCCTGGGGGCTCGGGCACGGCCTGACGCTCTTCGTCTTCGGCCTCCCGATCCTGCTCCTGGACAGCTACCTGCCCGAGCGGGTGCAGCAGGGCGCCGAGACGGCGATCGCGATCGTGATCGTCTATCTCGCTGTCCGCCTGCTCATCCGGTGGCGCCGCGGGGCCTTCCACGAACACACCCACGCCCACGGCGACCTCGACCACTCGCACGTGCACGTCGGTCACGGGCACAGGCATGCCCGCGGCCGGCTCGGGGCCTTCGGGATCGGCCTCGTCCACGGGATGGGCGGCAGCGCCGGCGTCGGGATCCTCCTCGTGGCCTCGATCGAGTCCACGGCGCTCTCCGTCGCATCGCTCGCAGTGCTGGCGGTCTTCACCGCGGTGTCGATGACGATGCTCTCCGGCAGCTTCGGCCGCGCCCTCGTCGCCCGGCCCGTTTCCGCGGCCTTCGGCGGGGTCGCCCCTGTGCTCGGGACGGCGAGCCTGGCGTTCGGCATCTGGTACGCGACCGCTGCCTGGAGCCTCGCTCCCTATCCGTTCTAGGAGGCCTTGGCGACATGTTGCTCGACGTCGGGACGTGGGAGGAGCGGGGCGCGGCACCGCTGGCGTGTCGTCAAGGCCTCCTGCCAGAACCCTATGATCGGGGGCGGCCATGGCCGCCCCCGCTTCCCTTTCCGAGCTGACGCGCAACGCGGTCGACGTGCTCCCGGCGGGGGAGCTCGAACGCAAGCTCGCCCTCGGGCGGCCGCTCCGCGTGAAGCTCGGGATCGACGTGACGGCCCCGCACGTCCACGTCGGGCATGCGATCCCGCTCCAGCGCATGGCCGCGTTCCAGCGGGCCGGCCACGTCGGCGTCCTCATCATCGGCGACTACACGACGCGGATCGGCGACCCGTCGGGGCGCTCGAGCGAGCGGCCGATCCTCTCCGACGAGGAGATCGACGCGAACGCCCGCACCTACCTGGAGCAAGCGGCGCAGATCGTCGACACGAGCCCGGAGCGACTCGAGGTGCGGATGAACGGCGAGTGGCTGCGCGAGCTGGACTTCGCGGAGGTCGTCCGCCTGACGCGGACGATTACTGTGGCCCGCCTGCTCGAGCGGGACGACTTCGCCAACCGCTTCGCGGCCGGGACCGCCATCTCGGTCTCCGAGCTCCTCTATCCCTTCATGCAGGCGTACGACTCGGTCGCGATCCAGGCCGACGTCGAGCTCGGCGGCACGGACCAGCTCTACAACCTCCTCGCCGGCCGTGAGGTGATGCAGGCCTACGGCCTCGAGCCTCAGGTCGCCTTGACGACGCCCCTCCTGATCGGCCTCGACGGGCGCAAGATGAGCGCGTCGCTCGGCAACTACATCGGCCTCACCGACCCACCCGAGGAGCAGTTCGGCAAGACGATGCGGATCTCCGACGAGCTCTTGCCCGAGTACTACCGGCTCGTGATGGAGTCGGAGGTCGACCCGGCGGGGCTCGACCCCCTCGAGGCGAAGCTCGAGCTGGCGCGCTTCGTCGTGCGGCGCTCGCACGGGGAGGAGGCGGCGAGCGAGGCCGAGGCACACTTCACGCGAGTGGTGCGGGAGGGCCGCGCGCCGGACGAGGTGCCCGAGGCCGAGCTTCCGCCCGGCGACCCCGTCCACCTGCCCGCCGTCATCCGCGAGGTCTTCGGGCTCTCGACCAGCGACGCGCGCAGGATGATCGCCCAGGGCGGGGTGAAGCTCAACGGCGCGCCCACAGCGGATCTGGACCTCCCGCGGGCCTCTCTGGACGACGCGGTCCTCCAGGTCGGAAAGCGCCAGTTCGTGCGCCTTCGCGCCGTCTGAGGGCGCCGCTTGACACCCCCCTAGTCGTTGCTATCATTCCTCGGCCGCTTGTACGGCTGCGCGAATCTGGCAAACGACCAACGGAGAAGGCCCACGGCTGAAGCCTGATACGACCGAGTATCACTTCCTCCAGGGGCCTCCCGCGTGAGTTGGAGGCCTTTTTCGTGCCGGCCCGCAGCGCCCGGTCTTTGAAAACTCAACAGCGTGAACGTCGAGACCCTCTCGCGCCTTTGGCGTGAGGGGTCTAAATGAACCCGTCTCCTCTCTCGAGAGGGGACTTTGAGCTCAAGCTCAACTTGAACCTGTTAGCAACCAGCCTTCGGGCTGACTGCGAAAGGTCTTCACGGAGAGTTTGATCCTGGCTCAGGACGAACGCTGGCGGCGCGCCTAACACATGCAAGTCGAGCGAGAACCAGAGCTTCGGCTCTGGGGAAAGCGGCGAACGGGTGAGTAACACGTGGGTAATCTGCCCTCGGCACCGGGATAGCCCGGGGAAACCCGGATTAATACCGGATGGCCTCTCGCGCTCTCGAGCGCGAAAGAAAAGGTGGCTTCGGCTTCTGGCCGAGGATGAGCCCGCGGCCGATTAGCTTGTTGGTGGGGTAATGGCTCACCAAGGCTCCGATCGGTAGCTGGTCTGAGAGGACGATCAGCCACACTGGGACTGAGACACGGCCCAGACTCCTACGGGAGGCAGCAGTGGGGAATCTTGCGCAATGGGCGAAAGCCTGACGCAGCGACGCCGCGTGCGGGAAGAAGGCCTTCGGGTTGTAAACCGCTTTCAGGAGGGACGAAGCCACTCGGGTTAATAGCCTAGAGGGTGACGGTACCTCCAGAAGAAGCCCCGGCTAACTACGTGCCAGCAGCCGCGGTAATACGTAGGGGGCTAGCGTTGTCCGGATTTATTGGGCGTAAAGAGCGCGTAGGCGGCTAGGTAAGTCCGACGTGAAATCTGGAGGCTCAACCTCCAGCGGTCGTTGGAAACTACTTGGCTAGAGTCCGGAAGAGGAGAGTGGAATTCCTGGTGTAGCGGTGAAATGCGCAGATATCAGGAAGAACACCGATGGCGAAAGCAGCTCTCTGGGACGGTACTGACGCTGAGGCGCGAAAGCGTGGGGAGCGAACAGGATTAGATACCCTGGTAGTCCACGCCGTAAACGATGGGTGCTAGGTGTGAGCGGTGTCGACTCCGCTCGTGCCGAAGCTAACGCATTAAGCACCCCGCCTGGGGAGTACGGCCGCAAGGCTAAAACTCAAAGGAATTGACGGGGGCCCGCACAAGCAGCGGAGCATGTGGTTTAATTCGACGCAACGCGAAGAACCTTACCAGGGCTTGACATGCACGGGAATGTCGTAGAAATACGGCAGCCCTTCGGGGCTCGTGCACAGGTGGTGCATGGCTGTCGTCAGCTCGTGTCGTGAGATGTTGGGTTAAGTCCCGCAACGAGCGCAACCCCTGTCCCTAGTTGCCAGCGGATAATGCCGGGGACTCTAGGGAGACTGCCGGTGACAAACCGGAGGAAGGTGGGGATGACGTCAAGTCATCATGCCCCTTATGTCCTGGGCTACACACGTGCTACATTGGCCGGTACAAAGGGCTGCAAACCCGTGAGGGGGAGCGAATCCCAAAAAGCCGGTCCCGGTTCGGATTGGAGGCTGAAACTCGCCTCCATGAAGGCGGAGTTGCTAGTAATCGCGGATCAGCAACGCCGCGGTGAATACGTTCTCGGGCCTTGTACACACCGCCCGTCACACCACGAAAGCCGGCAACACCCGAAGCCGGTGTCCTAACCCGCAAGGGAGGGAGCCGTCGAAGGTGGGGTTGGTGATTGGGGTGAAGTCGTAACAAGGTAGCCGTAGCGGAAGCTGCGGCTGGATCACCTCCTTTCTAGGGAATGCGGGAGCTCCAACTCCCGCGGGCGCCCGGCCCGTCGATGTCTCGAGGATCCCTCGATTCGTCCGGTGCCCGGGCTCGCCTAGAACTTACGTCGACCTCGACGTTTTACGCTGTTGAGTTTTGAGAGACCGGCGCCAGCCGGCTCTTCTCTGCGGGATCGCCCGCGCGCACCTTGAAAACTCCATAGCGGCATACACGGTGTTCTTCATGATCAAGAGACAAAGGGCACACGGTGAATGCCTTGGCGCCAGGAGCCGAAGAAGGACGTGGGCGGCTGCGATAAGCCCGGGTTAGGAGCTGACCATCCATTGACCCCGGGATTTCCGAATGGGGAAACCTACGCACGGTAATGCGTGCGTGTCCGTGCCTGAATACATAGGGCCCGGATGGCAAGCCGGTGAACTGAAACATCTTAGTAACCGGAGGAAAGGAAAGAAACCTCGACTCCCTGAGTAGTGGCGAGCGAAAGGGGAAGAGCCCAAACCCGCGTGTCGTGATAGGCGGCAGCCGTTGTCACGTGGGGGTTGTAGGGCTCGTCATGATCCGTCTGCCGGCGGGTCGGGAAGTTACAAAGTCGATCGTTAGCCGAAGCGGGTGGAAACTCGCGCCATAGGAGGTAACAGCCCTGTAGGCGAAAGCGATTGGCCTTCCTCGACGAGCTCCTGAGTACGGCCGGGCACGGGAAACCCGGTCGGAATCTGCGGGGACCACCCCGTAAGGCTAAGTACTCCCTGGCGACCGATAGTGAACTAGTACCGTGAGGGAAAGGTGAAAAGTACCCCGGAAGGGGAGTGAAATAGTACCTGAAACCGTGTGCTTACAAGCGGTCGGAGCAGGCTTTGTCCTGTGACGGCGTGCCTTTTGCATAATGAGCCAGCGAGTTGCTGTTCGACGGCAAGGTTAAGGAAACGGAGCCGTAGCGAAAGCGAGTCCGAATAGGGCGATTTAGTCGTCGGATGCAGACCCGAAACTGAGTGATCTACCCATGGGCAGGTTGAAGCGGGGGTAAGACCCCGTGGAGGACCGAACCGACTTAGGTTAAAAACTGAGCGGATGACCTGTGGGTCGGAGTGAAAGGCTAATCAAACTCAGAGATATCTGGTTCTCCCCGAAATATATTTAGGTATAGCGTCACGCGTTCAGCGTCGGCTGTAGAGCACTGCTTGGGCTAGGGGGCCTACCAGCTTACCGAACTCAGGCAAACTCCGAATACCGACGTTCTAGAGCGTGGCAGTCAGAGTGCGGGGGATAAGCTTCGTGCTCAAAAGGGAAACAGCCCAGACCGTCGGCTAAGGTCCCTAATTTCTGACTAAGTGGGAAACGATGTCTGAGTGCCGAGACAACCAGGAGGTTGGCTTAGAAGCAGCCATTCCTTTAAAGAGTGCGTAACAGCTCACTGGTCAAGTGTTCGGGCGCGGACAATGTAACGGGGCTCAAGTCAGAAACCGAAGCCACGGACTTCGAGCTTGCTCGGAGTGGTAGGGGAGCGTTCCCACGCCTGTGAAGCGGCGGCGGCAAGCCAGCCGTGGAGGCTTGGGAAGTGAGAATGCTGGCACGAGTAACGAAAGAGGGGCGAGAAACCCCTCCGCCGAATGCCCAAGGGTTCCTGAGTAAAGCTAATCTGCTCAGGGTTAGTCGGGACCTAAGCCGAGGCCGAAAGGCGTAGGCGATGGATAACTGGTTGATATTCCAGTACCACGTACCCACCGCTTGACCGAAGGCGGGACGGGGTAGGCTACGGAAACCCAGGCGCTGGTCGTCCTGGGACAACCGCGTAGGACGGCCGGTAGGTAAATCCGCCGGCCATCAAGTCTGAGACGGGATGTCGAGCCCTTAACCGGGCGAAGTTCCTGAAGCCATGCCTCCAAGAAAAGCGTCTAGGAAGGCGGGGCGTGCCCGTACCTAAACCGACACAGGTGGGCGAGTAGAGAATACTAAGGCGATCGGAAGAACCCTCGTTAAGGAACTCGGCAAAATGGCCCCGTAACTTCGGGAGAAGGGGCGCCCCGGTAGGGTGAGAATTCTTCGCGAATTCGAGCCCGAGGGGGCCGCAGTGAAACGGCCCAAGCGACTGTTTACCAAAAACACAGGTCTCTGCGAAGTCGAAAGACGACGTATAGGGGCTGACGCCTGCCCGGTGCCGGAAGGTCACGCGGAGAGGTTAGCCTTCGGGCGAAGCCTCAAAGCCAAGCCCCGGTAAACGGCGGCCGTAACTATAACGGTCCTAAGGTAGCGAAATTCCTTGTCGGGTAAGTTCCGACCTGCACGAATGGCGTAACGACTTGGGCGCTGTCTCAACGAGGGATCCGGTGAAACTGTAGTCTCGGTGAAGATACCGAGTACCCGTGGTTGGACGGAAAGACCCCGTGAACCTTTACTGCAGCTTGATGTTGGAGTCTGGGACGCGTTGTCCAGGATAGGTGGGAGCCTTTGAAGCGGGAGCGCCAGCTCTCGTGGAGGCAATCTTGGGATACCACCCTTCGCGTTCTGGGCTTCTAACCCGATTCCGTGATCCGGGTCGGGAACAGCGTCAGGTGGGCAGTTTGACTGGGGCGGTCGCCTCCTAAAATGTAACGGAGGCGCGCAAAGGTTCCCTCAGCACGGTTGGAAATCGTGCGTAGAGTGTAAAGGCATAAGGGAGCTTGACTGCGAGACTGACAAGTCGAGCAGGTGCGAAAGCAGGCCTTAGTGATCCGGCGGTAGAGAGTGGAATTGCCGTCGCTCAACGGATAAAAGGTACTCCGGGGATAACAGGCTTATCCTTCCCAAGAGTCCACATCGACGGAAGGGTTTGGCACCTCGATGTCGGCTCGTCGCATCCTGGGGCTGGAGTAGGTCCCAAGGGTTGGGCTGTTCGCCCATTAAAGCGGTACGCGAGCTGGGTTCAGAACGTCGTGAGACAGTTCGGTCCCTATCCACCATGGGCGTTGGAGGCTTGAGAGGAGTCGTCCCTAGTACGAGAGGACCGGGACGAACAGACCTCTGGTGTATCAGTCGTCGTGCCAACGGCGCTGCTGGTTAGCCACGTCTGGATGGGATAACCGCTGAAAGCATCTAAGCGGGAAGCCCACCTCGAGATGAGGCCTCCCATCCCCTCGAGGGAGTAAGGGTCGTGGGAGACCACCACGTTGATAGGCGGGACGTGCAAGCGCAGCAATGCGTTTAGCGGACCCGTACTAATTACCCGAGGTCTTGATTTGAACACCGTAAAAAAGTCGCTATGGAGTTTTGAGGGTGCGCGAACGATCGCGTCACCGACAACTCACAGTTTCCGGCGGTCATAGCGGCGGGGAAACACCTCTTCCCATTCCGAACAGAGAAGTTAAGCCCGCCAGCGCCGATGGTACTCGGAGGGCAACCTCCCGGGAGAGTAGGTCGCCGCCGGTTTTTCTTGAAAGGGTCGCCGCGAGGCGGCCCTTTCGTGGTTGGACCTCTACGGCGCGACGACGCAGGGGGCGAACGCCCGCACGCGCCTCAGCAACCGCGGATCTGCGCCGGCGCCGGGAGGCCGGTCGCGGAGCCACTCGAACGTGACGGTGTGCCGGGTCGTGGCGCCGCCCTCGCCCTCGAACGGGAAGAACCACTGCGACCAGTGCAGCACCCCGCGAGCGCCCTCGAGCGCGGTGTTCTTCGTCGACCGGCGCTGGCGGTGCACGACCTTCCAGGCGCCGGTGCTCTCGTTCTTGAGCTCGCGCGTGAACGTGAGGCGGACGTAGCCGTTGGCCGGGCTCATCCGCCAGCGGGTGTGCGCCCGCACGCGGCTGGCGCTGTCGCCGACGTTCCCGCAGGTGAGACGCTTGGCCTCCCAGGAGAACGGGCCCTTCGAGCCGGTCCAGCCGCCCATCGGGTCCGCGACCGCAGAGCCCGCACAGGCGAGCGCGACCAGCACAGCCATCCAAACGGCGAAGCGACGCCGTCTCCGCCTTGTCATCGTCCTCCTTCTTCCGTCCGCGAGGACGGTAGCCGCAGGGTCGGACGCGAGGACTCTACGGCAACATCCACCGCCGTGCGGCGTCTAGATGGACGTGAGGAACGGAGCTCGCTCGCTCGGCGCGGTCGTGCTCGTCCTGGCGGCAAGCGGCATCCTGGCCACGGTCGCGCGCGGAGATTCGTGCCCTCGTCACAGTGCGCTGGAACGGCGTCGTCTACACGGACGCACAGGCGCGCTTTCGATCGAGCGGCCCCGCTAGGCCGCGCGCAGCTTCTCGCGCCACTCGGGGTCGAGAGCGCGGAGGCGTGCGACCCGCTCGCCGATCGGCGGATGGGTCGAGAACATCGCCGCGAGCCCGACGGGCTCGAACGGGTTGACCACGTAGAGCGGCTCGGTCACGGCGCTCGCCTGGAAGCGGACGAGCTCCATCGCCTGCTCGATGCGGACGAGCGCGTCCGCGACGGGGTGCGGCGACCCGCAGATGTCGGCCGCGCGGCGGTCGGCGGCGAACTCGCGCTTGGGCGAGAGGAAGACCTGCACGATGCTCGCGGCCACCGGGCCGAGGACGAAGAGCAGCGCACGCTCGAGGAAGCCCCCGATCCGGCTCGCCTCGACGAGCCAGCCGGCGATCAGGACGACCGGCGTCTGCACGAGGACGTCGCGATGCCGCGCGTGGGCAAGCTCGTGGGCGAGCACGCCCTCCAGCTCGGCGGGCGGCAGCAGCGTCACCAGGCCCTGCGTCAGGGCGATGCCCGAGGCGCCCGGCCCGCGACCGACGGACAAAGCCCGCGGGTGGCCGTCATCGATGAGATAGAGCTTCGGACGCTCGACGCCGGCAGCCATGGCGAGGCGCTCGGCGGTCGAGTGCAGGGCAGGCGCCTCCGCGAGCGTCAGCTCCCGCGCGCCCAGCGACGCAAGGATCACGCGCGGCCCGTACCAGTACACCGTCGCCACCATCAGCAGGCCGACGACGAGGAAGACGCTGCCCAGGCGGACTCCGCCGATCCACCAGCCGAGGGCGTAGAGCCCTCCGGCCAGGCCCCCGTAGAGGATGAGCGCCTTGCCGACGTTGAGCGCCGAGTGTGCGAAGCCGCGCACGGCGCCGCCGGCCTACGTGTCCCCTTCGCTCTCGGCCAGGCCGCGCGGCGGCCAGTCGGGCTCGGGCGCGTCGCACCGGCTCGAGCAGTGGAGCGAGGCGATGTTCTGCAGCGGAATGAGGATGTGGCCGTTGAGCTCGACGTGGGGGATCCCTTCGACGGCGCAGTACGCGGTCAGCGTGCCCTCCTGGTACTCGCCGCCGAAGAGCTCGAGCTCGACCTGCTCGCCCTTGTACTTGTTCGTGTAGTCCTCCACGGGCTCAGTCTAGCCGGGAGATCCTGTCTCCCTCGACGGCCACACGGGACACGTCCGCGTTACCTTCGACGCGGTTGAGACGGCGATACGCGTGCACGTCGATCCCGGCGGCGACGGCGTGGATGGCCCTGATCGGCCCGCCGTGGGAGACGACGAGGACCTCGTCGTCGGGGTGGCTTCCCGCGATGCGCCGGAGCGCGTCCAGCACCCGGGTGGCCATGTCCGCGTAGGTCTCGCCGTCCTCCCAGCCCTCGCCGCCGTCGAGCCAGCGGCGGAACGCGTCGGGGTACCTCGCCTCGACCTCGCTCCGGCTGAGCCCCGACCAGCCGCCGACGTCGACCTCCCGAAGGTCGTCGACCGGGGTCGGCTGGAGACCGAGGCGCGCACCGACGATCGACGCGGTCTCGAACGCCCGCGCGAGCGGGCTCGAGTAGATCGCGGTCAACGCCGCGTGCGATTCGAGCTTCTCGGCCAGGGCCTCGGCCTGCCGGCGGCCGAGCTCGGTCAGCGGGCGATCACTATGTCCCTGGAACCGGTTGGCGGCGTTCCAGTCACTCTCCCCGTGGCGGGCGAGGTAGAGGGTCGTCACTCGGGGAGACGCCGGATGGTGGCCTCCTCGCCGGCGCTGAAGGCTCGTCGCCGCTCCTCGTCGGCCGCGTCCACCATGTGGCCGTCGCGGCCGACGTAGCCGCCCTTCCCGCCCACGACCATGAGGACGAGCGTCTCCTCGCCGGGGTTCCAGACCTTGCGAGGGGTCGTGGACTCGACGTGGCAGACGCCGCCCGGGCCGAGCTCGAAGCGCTCGCCCTCGACGTCGAAGGCGGCGCGGCCGCGGTGCACGAAATACAGCTCGTCCTGCTCGTCGTGGAAGTGCTCGAACCAGCCGGTGCCGGGCGGGAGCACCATCGCGTTGACGCCGAAGGCGGTCACCCCGAGCGCGCGGCGCACCTTGCGGAAGACGCCCGAGCCGAAGTCGTCGATCGTGCCGTAGGCGAACCCCATGCTCGTTATCGTAGGCATCCGTGGAACTCGGCCTCAGAGACCGCGTCTGCATCGTCACGGGCTCGACGGCCGGGATCGGCCGCGAGACCGCGCGCCTGCTGGCAGAGGAGGGCGCGCGCGTCGTCATCAGCGGCCGAGACCAGGCGCGGGTGGACGCGGCTGTGGGAGAGATCGGCGCGGCGCTCGGAGTTGCGGTGGACCTCGGCGCGCCGGACGGCCCGCGGACGCTGGTCGAGGCCGCGACGAGCGAGGTCGGGGCGGTCGACTGCCTCGTCAACAACGTCGGCGTCGCCTATCAGCGGAGCTTCGACGAGCTGACCGACGAGGACTGGCAGTCCATGTGGGAGCTGAACGTGATGAGCTACGTGCGCGCGATCAACGCCGTGCTGCCCGGCATGCGCGAGCGGGGCTCGGGGCGGATCGTCAACGTCAGCTCGACGGCCGGGAAGCGCCCGTCGGCGGGCATGCCGGACTACAGCGTCACGAAGGCCGCGGTGCTCTCGCTCTCGCGCCTCATCGCGGACGTGTACGCAGGCGACGGCATCCTCTGCAACGCGGTCACCCCTGGTCCGACTGCATCGCCTGCGTGGCTCGCGGAGGGCGGCCTCGCCGACCAGGCCGCAGCCCGCTCGGGGAAGACGCGCGAGCAGGTCCTCGAGGGCGTCGGGAAGGGCCGGCCGCTCGGCCGCCTGGCCGAGCCGGAGGAGATCGCGTCCGTCATCGTCTTCCTGTGCTCGGACCGCGCCAGCTACGTGACGGGATCCGCCTGGAGCGCAGACGGCGGCACTGTCCCCATCATCATCTAGCGTAGGAACGTGCCGGACCTAGCCGGACGAGTCGCTGACGGGTTCGAGACCCGGATCCGTGAGCAGGAGGAGACGTGGCTCTCCCCGCGCGCCGTGCGCTCCTACGAGACGCGCGGGCGTGCGCACGCGGAGGAGGAGGAGTGCCGGCTGCGGACGCCGTTCCAGCGCGACCGGGACCGCATCGTCCACTGCAAGGCGTTCCGCCGCCTCAAGCACAAGACCCAGGTCTTCATCGACCCGAAGGGCGACCACTACCGGACGCGGCTCACGCACACGCTCGAGACCGCCGGGATCTCGCGCTCCGTCGCCCGTGCGCTGCGACTGAACGAGGACCTCGCCGAGGCCATCGCGCTCGGCCACGACCTCGGGCACGCGCCGTTCGGCCACACCGGCGAGGAGGCCCTCGACGAGGTGCTCTCCGAGCGCTTCGGCCGCCAGTTCCGCCACAACGAGCAGTCGCTGCGCGTCGTCGAGCTCCTCGAGCGCGACGGGCGCGGGCTCAACCTCACGGTCGAGACGCGCGACGGGATCCTCAACCACACTGGGCCGAACGAGCCAGCCACCCTCGAGGGCAAGATCGTCCGCCTCGTCGACCGCGTCGCCTACATCAACCACGACATCGACGACGCGTTGCGCGCCGGCCTTCTCAGGGCCGAGGAGCTGCCGCACGAGGAGCTCGCGCTCCTCGGCGAGCGCGGCTCGCGCCGGATCGACACGCTCGTGCACGACATCGTCGAGTCCTCGGCCAACGCCGACGACATCGTCCAGAGCCATGACATCGGCAGGGCGATGCTCGACCTGCGCGCGTTCATGTTCGAGCGCGTCTACCTCGGGCCCGAGGCGCAGGAGCAGCGCACGCTCGCCGTCGGGACGGTGCGCCACATCTTCGACTGGCTCGTCGACCATCCCGAGGACCTCCCGGCCGACCGGCCGGGCGACATCCCGGAACGCGTCACGGACTACGTGGCCGGCATGACCGACCGCTTCGCCCTCGCATGGCGGTAATCGCCCAGGTCTCGATCGAGCAGGTCAAGGCCGTTGCCGACATGGTCGAGATCGTCGGCGCCCGGACGCAGCTGCGGAAGAGCGGCGCGCGCTGGATGGGACGGTGCCCCTTCCACGAGGACCGGACGCCGAGCTTCTCCGTCGACCCCGCCGACAAGCTCTTCTACTGCCACGGCTGCGGGAAGGGGGGAGACCTCATCTCGTTCGTCCGCGAGACCGAGGGCCTCGACTTCGTGGGCGCCATCGAGTGGCTGGCCGACCGCTACCGCATCCCGCTCGAGTACGAGGAGACCTCGCCGCAGGTCGAAGCGGGGCGGAAGCGCAAGGAGCGCCTGCTGGCGCTGCTGGAGCAGGCGGCCACGTACTACGGCCGCACGCTGTGGGAGTCGCCCGCCGGCGAGCCGGTGCGCGCGTATCTCGCCGAGCGCGGCCTGGCGGAGGAGGTCTGCAAGGAGTTCAGGCTCGGCCTCTCGCCCGGCGGCGTGGTGCTCGCCCAGAAGGCGCGCGAGAAGGGCTACGCGCAGGAGGAGCTCGTCGCATCGGGGCTCGTGAACCGGCGCGGCAACGACTACTACTCGGGCCGGCTCGTCTTCCCGCTCTCCGACGCGCGCGGGCGCGTGCTCGGGTTCGGAGCGCGGCGGCTCCGCGACGATGACCCGATCCCGGCGAAGTACGTGAACTCGCCCGAGAGCGAGCTGTTCCGCAAGAGCTCGCTCGTCTACGGGCTCCACCTCGCGCGCGCGGCGATCGCGAAGGAAGACCGCGCGGTGGTCGTCGAGGGCTACACGGACGTCCTCGCGCTGCACCAGGCGGGGCTCACGTCGGTCGTCGCCTCGATGGGGACGGCCCTGACCGAGCCCCAGCTGAAGGAGCTCCGGCGGCTGACGCGCCACCTCTATCTTTGCTTCGACGCCGACGCGGCGGGCGACTCCGCGACGCTGCGGGGGATGGAGCTCGCCGTGCGCGCCGGGTTCGACGTGCGCGTAGTGCCGCTCCCCGCCGGGCTGGACCCGGCCGACGCCGCCGAGGGCTTCGAGGAGCGGATCGACACGTCTGTCGGCTATCTCCAGCACCGCGTCCGGCTCGAGATCGAGCGCGCTCCCTCCAAGCAGGATGCCTTCGGCAAGGTGCGCGACGTGCTCGGATCCGTCGAGGATTCGCCGGAGCGCGCCGACGCCGTGCGCTACGCGGCCGACCGTCTCGACCTTCCGACCGACACCGCGGCAGGGCTCGCACCACGCACGCTCGCGCGGACGGGATCGATCTCCCCGAAGCTGCTCGACGCCGGCGACCGGCTCGAGCGGCGACTCCTCGCCGCCTGCTCGACGTCACCCGAGCTGGTGGAGCGCTACCTCAGGCCGCTCGACGACCGCCATTTCGACAACCCCGAGCACCGGCGCCTGCGAGCCCATCTCGTCGGGGACACGGCGATGGAGGAGGCAGACCTCGTCCTCGCCCGCGCCGAGCTCGGGGCGATCGCCGAGGAGGAGCACCTGGGCGCCGACGTCGCCCGCGAGCTCTTCCTGCGCCTCGAGGAGCGGCTCGTCCGGCGCGAGCTGGCTGACCTGTCCGGCGACGACCTCGCGCGCACGGTCGAGCTCCAGGGCGTGCTGGCCAAGATCCGCGACGCGCTCGACAAGGTCGAGAGCGAGCTTCGCTAGACTTTTCCGGCCGAGCGATCCCCGGTAGCTCAATTGGCAGAGCATCCGGCTGTTAACCGGAGGGTTGTTGGTTCGAGTCCAACCCGGGGAGTCAATGGAAACCCCTGCACGGCGGGGGTTTCTGCCCTCATCTACTGCATTCGCAGTAGCCCGGTCTACTGCAATCGCCGCTGGCCCAAACCCTGCCCGGAAGGCTAGTTGTGGACCCTCTCACAAGAGTGCACCATTGTCACAAGGCCCCGTCGAGGACGGAGCCTTTGCAGATAGGAGGGCGGCAATCTATGAAGATCACGTTTGAGCGGCCCGGCGTGACGGACTTTGGGTCCATCAGCGCGCATACGTTCATGCCAACCCCCCCGAATCCTCAGGGGCGGGGCGGAGGCGGGCACAAGGGGTTCAGGAACTGCCGCGTCGAGACTACGAACTGCGAGCTCTCGCATCCTGAGGACGGCGGCGGCGGCGGCTCTCCGTAGCCGACGAGCTCTCGCGCGCGACACGCGCGTTTCCAGTTGACGTGGTTGCAGGCCGGTTCGCCGGCCTGTACCACGTGTGAAGGCATGTCGACGACGAACCCGCAGGACTCGGGCGGGCGCGCATGCGCGGTCTAGCGGCGGTCTTCGGCCGCTCGGTCGCGCCTGCCGCCGACACGGTGGAGCGCATGCTCGCCGCCTCCCCCCACCGGGGGGACCGGACCGCGGTCACCTCGCTCGGCGGCTGCACGCTCGGCGTGAGCGACCTCCAGGGCCGCGGTGAAGCGACCCTGGCGAGCGACGAGTCTCTGGCCGTGGCGTTTGCCGGAGCGCTCGACAACGCCGGGGAGCTCGCCGCACGCCTCGGCGCGCCGCTCGATCAGCCGCCGAGCCCGGCGGAGGTCGTGCTCGCCGCGTTCCGGGCGCGAGGCACTGCGGCTCCGGCCGACCTGCGAGGGACGTACGCCTGTGTCGTGACCGACGGCGCCCGGCTCTGGGCGTTCCGCGATCACGGCGGCCTGGAGACGCTCTTCTACCGCAGTGAGCCCGACGCCGTCTTCGTCGCGTCCGAGGTGAAGCAGGTTCTCCGCGGTGCGGACGTCTCTCCCGAGCCCGACCTCGCGACGGTCGAGGCGCTCTTCTACGGCGAGCTCGAGGAAGCCACGGCCTGCGCGTTGCGCGGCGCGAGTCGTCTCGTGGCGGCAACCCTGCTGACCGCCGACCGGGAGTCACTGAACGTGACGCCGTACTGGGATCCGGCGGCGCTGCTCGAGAGCGCGAGGCTGTCGCAGACGGAGGCCACGGAGCGCTTTCGCGAACTGTTCGAGCAGGCGATCAGCCGCATGCTGACCGGGCGAGACGCGATCTCGCTCAGCGGCGGCGTCGACTCGCCGCCGATCGCCGCCTACGCGAACCGGATCTACGAGGAGCGGTGGAACCGGCCGATCCCGGCGCTCTCCGCCGTTTACCCGTCGTATCCCGAGAGCGACGAGAGCGGGTACATCGAGCTGGTCGCCGAGCGGCTCGGCCTGCCCCTGCACGCGTACGAGCCGGGCCCGCAGCGCCTCGACCGCCTGCAGTTCTGGCTGAAGCTCTTCGACGGGCCCTGGTCGACATGGTCGCCGGAGGGCACGGCCGAGCGCTGCACACACGCGCAGGCGCAGGGATTTACGACCCTCCTGAGCGGCGAGTTCGCGGAGCAGGTCAGCGCGATCCGGGCGTATCTCGTGACGCACCTGCTGTGGCGAGGACACCTCCGCGGCGCGGCGCGGCAGCTTCGCTCGCAGTACGCCGCCGGCCTCGGGAAGCGGCGCCTCCTCGCGGAGGTACGGGAGGCGGCCACCCCGCGAGTCGTCCAGGCGCGTCAGTTCCGGCGCTTCCCGCCCGCCTTCCTGCCCCCGTGGATCGACCTCGGCCGGATCGGGCGGCGAGACGGCGGGCATGCGCTTCCCGCGCGGCGACGCTGGATCGCGGGGCAGCTGCCGTTCTTCGGCGCCGACCCGGTCGGCGAGGCGGACATCTACTCGCACGCGCTCTACGGGATCCGCGCGAGGCGGCCGTGGGCGGACGTGGACGTCTGGGAGTTCTTCCTCAGCCTTCCGGCCGAGCTGAAGTTCCCGGACTACCGGATGAAAGGGTTCGCCCGCACCGCGTTCCGCGGCGCCGTCCCTGACGAGATCCTCGATCGGCGCGACAAGACGTACATGGATCGCTGGTTCGAGGAGATGGGCGTCGACTATCCAGCCGTGCGCCACTGGATCTCGCGCGACACGTTCCGTATGCCCGGCGTGGACTACACCGCGCTCGAGGCGGAGCTCCGGCAGGAGCACATGCCGCTGGCCCATTACCTCTGGGCGCGCGACCTCGCCACTGCGCACGCGTTCGTCGACCTCTGGTCCTAGGGCAGGGTCAGCGTCGCAGCTGACGGGCGTCCGGGCCGAGCTCCTCCTCGTGCTGCGACTTCGTTTGCCCGGCGTTCCCGAGGGCGCGCAGGCTGCGCCTCACCTTCGACCGCCAGGGCTCCTCGGCGGCCGGGCGGAGATCGCTGGCCAGCCCCGAGGCAGCGATGCGCATGGCTCGTCGCGGCGGCAGCGCCCAGAACGGCGATGCCCAACGGGTGAGGTGGACCTCGGCCACGGTCTGCTCGCGCACGCCTCCGAGGTGCCGCGCCCAGACCCGTTCGGCGCCCGTCGTCCTCGCGCCGAGGAAGACCGACTCGGCGACGGCCCGCGTTGACGACCACATCCGCTCGACGCCCCACGCGCGGGCGAGCGCGTCCGCCTCGTCGGAATCGGCCTCTTGCAGGAGCAGCGCGATGTCCAGCAGGTCGCGGAGCCGGGCGAATGGGTTGGAGACCCACAGATGTGCACCGAGGAGCACTCCGTGGGGTGCCGGCGGGAGGACGAGGATGCCCTCGGCCTCGCCCGGTACGGCCAGGCGAAACAGCTCGCTCGAGGCCGGCTGCGGGAGCCAGGCCGGCCAGCTCGGGCGACGGTGGATCTCCAGCCTGAGCGGCCAGCCCGCCCACCGGAGCGGCCGGAGATGGTGCTTGTCGGCGAAGTGATCGGCGCTCTCGTCCAGGCGCAGCGCCCAGACCGGGTCCTCCGCCGGCTCGAAGCCCGCGGCGATCAGCTGCTCCTGGAGTCGCTCGGCATCCGGGGCAAGAAGGTCGAGGTCGATGGACGGGCGGAGCGACGGGCGCGGATAGCGACGCGCGACCTCCGGACCTTTCAGGAGCAGGACGGGCTGGTCGGTCGCCGCACGGACGCGGGCGAGGATGTCCGGCGCGATCGCATCCCGGACGGCCGCGAGCTGCTCGTCCGCGCGCAAGTCGTCGGGAACCTCGCGACCGAGCTCGCGCCAGCGCCGGCCGGCGAGAAGCTGCAGCCGGTGGGCCCTGAGCGCGGGCAGCCCGGGCGCCGAGTCGACGAGCTCGTCGACGCGCGTCCAGATGGTGGGCGGGCCGCTCACGGGAGGCGCGCCTTCTCGGCCAGGCTAGGCATCGGCGACGATTCGCTCGATCACGCGAGGAAGCTCGTCCAGCCGTAACGGGCGGACGAGGTTGGAGATGCGCACGGTCGCGGCGAGCCGGGCGATCCCACCGAAGCACCGCTCGCGGTCCTCCAGGGTCGGCAGCCGGAAGCTCAGCAGCCACAGGTCGCGCAGCGTGTCCGCGGCCGGCACCCGCTCGAGCGCGATCCCATCCTCCCCCTTGCGCAGGAGGACGACGGCGTGCAGGGGCACAGGAGTGGAGTCACCGCGGCGCGCCGGGTCGAGCGAGAAGTGAACGCGGTTGTCGCTCTCGGCCACCGCCTGCGCGCCCGGCAGGTCGAAGCTCTCGGCCACGTCGCGACGCACGCGCAGGAGCGCCGGACCGGGCACGACGTGCGGCTCCGGCGCGAACCGGATGCAGGCGACGTCCTCGGCGAGGACGCGGTAGCCGGCGGCGTCGAATCCGGCGGCGAGGGTCGTCTTGCCGTAGTACCCGGGTGCGGCAAGCAGGACCGCCTCTCCGCCGACGTCGACCGCGGCGGCATGCAGCGGAACGTCCCCTCGGGCGAGGAAGCAGAGCATCGTCGGCACGCCCCAGAGTCGCTCCTCGCGCCGTACGGCGCCCTCCGCCGCGCTCGGCAGCCCCACGCTCGGAGCCTGCGGATCGACTTCGAAGGTCCCGTGGCCTTCGACCCAGAGCCGGTAGCGCGGCCCGTCCGCGTAGAGACGTGCCCAGATCCGCCTGTTCGGGATCGGAGTCCACTCGACGACAAGGTCGCCTTCCGGCTCGTCGGCCTCGCTCTCCAGCTCGGCCACGGCGAACGGCTCGCCCGTTCCTCCGCGCAGGTACTCGAAGCTCAGGTCCGAGACCGGCTGGAATCCGTAGCAGGACCCCTGCACGCCGCCCTCACGCCACCAGGTTCCGCTCGCGAAGGCTCTCGAGGAAGGCGACCACGATGTCCGAGAGGTCGTCGGGCGGGTCCTCGACCCGTTCGCGAACGCCGGTCGTCACCTCGTCGACGGTGCGCTCGCCGTCGAGGAGCTCCCAGATGAGGCAGCCGACCTCGTTGATCCCGTGGTACTGGCCCGTCTCCAGGTGGAGGAGGACCCCGCCTTCGCCCTCGGCGAGGCGCCGGAAGGCGACGCTCGCGTCCCGCTGCACCTTCGAGTCGAGGGCGATCGACACGGTCAGTACAGTCCCAGCGTGCCGAGCCGGCGCTCGCGCCGGAGCGCCTGGCGGAAGGCGAAGACCCCGGCGAGCAGTGAGACGATGGCAAGCGGCACGAGGACGAGGACGGCGTCGACGGTCTGCGACCACGAGGCGGTCCCGAGCAGCGGCTCGCGCATGCCTTCGATCGCGATGGCCATGGGATTGAGGACGGCGAGGGCCGAGAGCCACCCGGGCAGGAGCTCGAGCGGGAAGTACGCGCCGGACGCCAGCGTCATGATCGCCACCGCGAAGCCGACGCCTGCCGAGCCGCCGCGGAACGTGATCGTTCCTGCGGCGCTGATGAGGCCGAGGCCCCAGACGAAGGGGACGAAGGCGACGAGGACGATCAGCGCCGGGACGAGGCCGTCGAGGTTGAAGTGGAGCCCGAAGCCGACGGCGATCGCCACGAGGTAGATGGCCGTCCGGAGCGGGACATAGATCAGGTCGTAGACGACGGAACCGAGCTGGATGGTCGCCGGCGACGTCGGCGTCAAGAGGATCGCCTCGAGCGTTCCGATCATCTGCTCCTGGCGCATGGCGGCCGAGATCCTGCCGAGCCCGATCTGGACGAAGGCGGCGAGCGCGATGCCGACCGCCACGAACTCCATGTACGAGACCTGCGAGCCTCCGTACTCCGGGAGCTTGCTGTCGTCGACGAGCAGACCGACGAAGTAGAAGAGGAACGCCTGCAGGACGAGGGAGAAAGCGTCCGAGAAGAAGGCGAACCGGTAGCTCCAGGCGACGATCATGTCCCGGCGAGCGAACGCCGGCAGCTTGATCGCCTCGCCCAGGAGGACCGAGAGACGTCCTTCCTCCGCCGGCACGTCGATCACGATCCCTCCTCCCGGGTCAAGGCGAGGAACGCCTCCTCGACTTCGGAGCGCTCGTCGCGGCAGGAGAGGAGTTGGAAGCCGGCCGCGTGGACGGCGGCGAGCGCGTCGCCGAGGACTGCGTCGTCCTCCAGCGACATGACGAAGTGGGTCGCGTCCTCTGACGTCCGTTCGATCGAGCCGAGCCCGGCGAGGGCCGCGGCGAGTGCCGGGTCCGGCGCGGCACCGTTCCCGCGCGCATCGAGCAGGCGGAGCAGGTACCTCCGCGGGAACGCGTGCGCCATCAGCTCCGGCACGCTGCCGCTGAAGCGGGTCCGGCCCTGCGCGAGGAGCGTCACGGCGTCTGCGAAGCCCCTGATCTCGTCCACGCGCTGCGTCGTCCAGATGATCGCCGTTCCTCGTGCCGCCAGGTCTTGCACGAGCCCGCGCACCGTGGCAGCCGCCTCGGGGTCGAGGTCGTGGGTCGCCTCGTCGACGAGCATGACCACCGGGTCGACGAGGAGCGCCCGCGCCACCGAGAGTCGCTTCTGCATCCCGTGCGAGTAGACGCCGACCGGCGACCGGGCGGCGTCCTGGAGTCCGACCGCCTCGAGCACCTCATAGGCTCGGCGGGTCGCGGCACGCCGGCGGAGCCCCTGTAGCCGCGCGAAGAAGACGAGGTTCTCGAGCCCCGAGACGCGGAGGTAGAGCGAACGGTCGCCCGACGGTACCGTCCCGACGAGCGCCCGCAGCGCGCGGCCGCTCCGGGCCGGATCGCAGCCCGCGACGCGGACATGCCCGCTGTCGGCGTCCACGAGGCCCGTGAGCACGCGGAGGAGCGTCGTCTTCCCGGCGCCGTTCGGGCCGAGGAGACCGTGGATCTCTCCGGCGCGGACGCGGAGCGACACTCGGTCGAGTGCAAGCACACGGCCGAAGCTCCGCGACACCTCGCGCACCTCGACACGCCCGTCGCGCGTCGGGTCGCCCACGTCTCCGGTGTCCCTCACTTGCTCCTCGGAGCCGATCAGGGCCACGCGCCGCCTACCTTCCGGGAAGGTCGCGTCTCGCTGCACGCCGCATCAAGCTGGTCACATCTCTCTTCCGAGGTCCCACCGCGCCGGCCGCGGCGCGGATCGCTCTGCCCACAAAGGGTAGACGGTCGCGGGAGAAACGCGAACCGGCAGCTCGAAACGCGTCGGCACGGGTGTCGCGCCTCAGCGTAGGAGCCTCACTCTGCCGCCCAGGCCCGTGTAGGCGTACCCGACCCGAAACGGCTCTCCCCGCACGAGCCGGGCCGGCTGGGGGGCGAGCCAGACCGGCAGGCCCCAGGAGTTCGGAGGAGCATCGAGCGCCGGGCTCGTCGAGATCGTTACGCCCGGGCTCAGATCCGCCTCGAAGAACGCCGTGACGCCGGTCGCGTCCCCTGACGCGGTCGCCGTCGCCTCGACGACGCTCTCGATGATCGGGGACTCGAGCGTGGCGAGGTCGACCTCGGCCAGGAGCACCGGCTCGCTGAGCGCCGGCCAGTCCTGGACGTCCTCGATGCCGACGGTAAGCCGCTGCCACAGGCGCGCCGTGTAGTCGGTCAGCCCGCCCAGCTCGAGCCCGTACCATTCGCTCCAGCGCTCGGTGTTCGCAGGCGTGAAGGTGAGGTGCTCGAGCCGCTCCTGCGGGACGGTGAGCGGCACGCCGAAAATCCGAATCCTCGCCGGCACGAGGCGCGCGTCGGATGCGAGCAGGCGCTTTCGTGCGTCGAGCAGCACCGGTAGAGCCCTCTCCTCGAGCGCGTCGCTCCCCAGGATCTCGGCCACCGCGAGGGTGCCCTGCTCGGGGAGGTCGACGCGCGTCGACCAGCCCTCGACGACGGTGACGCGCTCGCCGAGGCCGTTCGCCTCGACGACCTCACGAGCTTGGCGGCCGAGCGGCGTCGCCTCGATGGCGTAGACGTGCCGCGCCCCTGCTCGGGCGGCGGCCATTGCGAGGATGCTCGTTCCGGTGCCGATGTCCACGACAACGTCGTCCGGCTGGACGAGCTCCTCGAGGGCCTGGATGAACGCGGACGTCCGCACACGATCCTCGAGCATCGAGACGTGGGCGCTCGGTGAGTCGAAGGTCGCTTCGACGACGCGATCCGGCTCGGCTTCCGGCTCGTCCGCGGGACGGAGCACGCCCGCCGACGCGAGGCGGAGGATGGCCGCGCTCAGGTCGATCCAGTCCTGCCCGCCGCCCGTCCGCACAGCGAGCGTCTCCAGCGCCTCGGCGAGCGTCGTCGGCTCTGCGAAGAGGTCGAGGATGGCGAGGCAGTGGGGGCCGCCGCTGACCATCCCGCGATCCGTGACGACGACGACGTCGCCGGCCGCGGTGACCCGGATCTCGAGCTCCGCCGCCCGGGTCAGCACCGTCGCGGGGCTCAGCGCTGTCATTCGACGATCCTAGCGCTCTCCCGGCTGTAATCACGACGCCGGTTTGGGGTTCCCCCAGCGGGAATTCCAGAGGGGCAGGAAGCGTTGTACAGGGTGGAGCCGAGCGGCCTCTAAAGCCGCCGCCGAGGAACGGCTGCTCGCTCCGAGCCAACACACGAAGGAAAGGAACGTCCGATCACCACTCTTCTGGAGCACAATGACCTTGACCTGCTGCTCGAGGACGACCTCGAGGAGCAGACAGACGACCCGTTCGAGCTCGACGAGGCGCGTCTCGAGCCTGCCGACGCAACGACCGTCGACTCGCTGCAGCTCTTCCTCACCGAGGTGGGCCGGCACCGCCTGCTCACCGCCGCGGAGGAGGTCAAGCTGGCCAAGCAGGTCGAGCGCGGCGATCTCGAGGCGAAGGAGCGGATGGTCAACGCGAACCTCCGGCTCGTCGTGTCGATCGCCAAGCGCTACCGCGGGAACGGAGTTCCGTTCATGGACCTGATCCAGGACGGCGTCTTCGGTCTCACGCGCGCGGTGGAGAAGTTCGACTACCGCAAGGGCTTCAAGTTCTCGACGTATGCGACCTGGTGGATTCGCCAGGCCGTGCAGCGCTCGATCTCCGGGCAGGCCCGGACGATCCGCGTCCCGACGCACGTCCATGAGCGCCGGCAGACCCTCAAGCGCCACTCGCGCCGGCTCGAGGTCGAGCTCGGTCGCGCGCCGACGCACGAGGAGCTGGCGGAGGTCAGCGGCATCGAGCTGAAGCACGTCGAGGAGGCCCTCGGGGTCGTCGAGGCCCGGGTCTCGCTCAACCAGCGGGTCGGGGACGACAACGCCGAGCTCGGCGAGCTGTTCGCCGACGACGGCGCGGACGACCCGAGCGAGCAGGCCGGCGCCGCCATGCAGCGCCGCGAGCTCCGTGAGGCGCTGTCCGAGCTGCCCGAGCGCGAGCGCCGCGTGCTGGAGCTGCGCTACGGCCTCGACGGCGAGCCGCACTCGCTCGAGGCGATCGGCGCAGAGATGCACGTCTCGCGCGAGCGGATCCGCCAGCTCGAGAGCGCCGGTCTCGCCAAGCTCGAGCGGGCTCTGGGTGGGGACGACCTCGCCCTGTCCGCATAGGAACACCAGGAAAGGACCACACGTGAAGACCGGTATCCATCCGGAGACCGTGGTCGCAACCGTGACGTGCACCACGTGCGGAACGACCTTCGAGACCCGGGCCACGCAGGCCTCGCTCGACGTCGAGGTCTGCTCGGCCTGCCACCCCGCCTACACCGGGGTCGAGCGGGCCGCACCGCGCGGCGGCCGGATCGAGCGCTTCGAGCGCCGGCGCGCGGCCGCGGCGCGCGCGTAGACACGTTCGCCGGAGGTGCTCATCGGTACACGCCGATGAGCACCCCGCCGGCCACCACGAGCGCGGCGCCGAGGACGAGGCGCGGCCCCACGAGCTCGCTGCGGCGCAGGAAGAGCGCCGCGAGCAGCACGCCCCAGAGCGCCTCCGTCGCGACGAGCGGGGAGACGACCGTGAGCTTGCCGCGATAGACGGCGGCGAAGAGCAGGACGTACGAGAGCCCGAAGAAGAAGCCGGCGGGCACGAAGCGGAGGAGCGCCGGGCTCGCGAGCGCGGTGACCAGCGCGCCGCGGCGCTCGAGCGCGGCCCAGGCGAGCATGACGAGGGCCCCCGCCGCGAGCGCGGCCGCGGCCGCCTCGACCGAGCCGAGCGCGGCGTCCTCGGAGTACCAGCGGACGACGACGTCCCGCGAGGTGAAGAGCGACGTCGCCAGGAGCGCGTAGCCGATCCCGATCAGCCGGAAGTCGAGCGAACGCGCGGTGTCGCCGACGAGCAGGGCCCCGGCGCCGACGATGAGGACGGCGCCCAGGGCGAGCGGCCATTCGAACGGCTCGTCGAGGAGCAGGATCGCGAGCGTCGCCGCGAAGAGGGGGGCGCTCCCGGCCACCACCGATGTCCGCGAGGCGCCGGCCTCCTTGACCGCCAGCGTGAAGAAGATCTGCGAGACACCCGGTGCCAGCAGCCCGGCAAGGGCGAAGATCGCCAGCTCCTTCGAGCTCGCCGCCTCACCGCCCCCTCGCTCGAACGCGATCGCGACAACCGCCACGAGCGCGGCGACGACGGTGCTGGCGACCGCGCCCACATCCGGCTCCGGATGCCGCTTGAGCGCTGCCCGGAGCGACACCGTCATGGCACCGAAGGACACCGCCGACGCGAGCGAGAGAAGGACTGCGTCCACTAGTGAACCGTGGTGGTCAACCCCGGAAGGGTGAGGCAGTCAACTCCCTCAGAGGGGGGACGGCGCCGGTCGTAGGGCCGAAACTCATGGGCATAGAGGAAATCCCCTGGGGCCCCGATGCGGCGGGGGCAATCCGGGCAGAGATTTCCACACAAGGAAACGGGGTCTGCGGCGGCCCCGTTTTCCGTTTCCAGGGAGGTTCTCGCTACTCCCCGACGACCTGGACGAGCCAGCGGCGGTCTCGGGAGCGGTCGAGCTCGATGAAGAGGACGCGCTGCCACGTGCCCAGGCAGAGCTCGCCGTCCTGCACCGGGATCGACTCGCCGGCGGGGCCGAGCAGCATCGCCATGCAGTGCGAGTGCCCGTTGCCGAACTCCATGTCCTCGGGACAGATGTTCTCCGTCCGCCGGTCCCAGTCGTCGTGCGCGTAGTACTTCTCGCTCGGCACGAGGCGGCGCAGCATGCGGATGAAGTCCTCCAGGAAGCCAGTCTCGAACTCGTTCACGCGCACCATGCAGGTCGTGTGCGGGGAATACACGCACGCGATCCCGTCGGTGACGCCGCTCTCGAGCGACGGCGTCCCGCACGTCCTCCGTGATGTCGCGGATCTCGAGGCCGCCGCTCGTACGCAGGCTCCGCTCGGCCTGGAAGACCTTCATGCGTCGGCCCTCTTCCGCGTATGGCCCGCAGACGGCTCGTTCATCCGGGACATGCGGGCCTATTCTTACCATCCGCGCCCCGGCGCGGGGAGCAGACCGCGCGGGTCGGAGCGGAGCTAAGCTCGGAGACGAGCGCGCGGGCCCGTAGCTCAGCTGGTTAGAGCAGCGGACTCATAATCCGTTGGTCGGAGGTTCGAGTCCTCCCGGGCCCATTCGCGAAGCACCTGGAAAGCGGATGCTTCCGCCGACCGGGTGACTCGCGGAGCGGGGAGGGGGCCACTGAGGGGGCCACACGAGACTACGCGAACCCTCCGCGGTGGCGGCGGCGGTAATGCGCCGCTGGCTTCGGAGGTGGACTGGACGAGCCTGAGCCCTGAGGGACGGGAGACCTGAGCCGGGCCTCGCCGCCCGCTTCGCCGAGGTCGAGGGCGCGATGCGCACACCACGCCGGCCGTCTACAGTACCCGCACCCGAGGGAGGAGGAGATCGTGGTGCGTGTTCGCCGGCAGGTGTCCGGAGCGTTGGCAGCAGTGCTGGTGGGGACGGGGGCGCTCGCCCTGTCGGCCGGTCCGACGACCGCCCAGAGCGGTCCCCTGGGGCCGACGTACACGGCCGGGGCCCCTGGTGCGGGCGACCCCTACTTCCCATTCGCCGGCAACGGTGGCTACGACGTCCGGCACTACGACCTCGACCTCACCTACACGCCGCCGGCGCCCGCCCCGGCGCCGCTTGTCGGCCAGCTGAGCGGTGTGGCGACGATCGACCTGGTGGCCAAGCATGGCCTGGACCGATTCAACCTCGATTTGCGTGGCCTGGACGTGCAGGCGATCACCGTCAACGGGAAGCCGGCCAGCGAGGTGGCGCCGCCCGCTGCCGGGGCCGAGGTCGAGGGCGCGGCCTACTGGCAGGTGCAGGACGACGCGGCCCGCATCTGGGAGCTCACGATCCAGCCCCGACCCAAGATCAAGCAGGGACAGACGGCGCGCGTCGTCGTCACCTACGGCGGTGCGACCACCCGGCCGGAAGACATCGAGGGCGCCCTCTACGGCTGGGTGACCATGCGGGACGGCGCCATGGTGGTGAACGAGCCCGAGGGCTCGATGACCTGGTACCCGGTCAGCGACCACCAGACGGACAAGGCGACCTACGGTTTCGAGATCACCGTGCCCGAGGGCAAGGTCGCGGTCGCCAACGGGCTGCCCGCACACGACCCCGTCACCGAGGGCGGGTGGACGACCTGGTTTTGGGACGCCCCCGACCCGCAGGCCAGCTATCTCACCACCGCCTCGGTCGGTGACTACGACCTGCGCTTCTCCGAGACGGCCGGCGGGCTGCCGATCATCGATGCGGTCGACGACAACCTCACGCCCGCCAACGCGGCCGCCACCGAGGCGAGCCTCGAGCTGCAGGCGGAGATGATCGCCTTCTTCGAGGAGACGTTCGTGCCGTACCCGTTCAACTCCGCCGGCGCGATCGTCGATGACGACACCGTCGGCTACGCGCTCGAGACGCAGACCCGGCCCGTGTACTCACGGGTGGCACGGGAGAGCACAGTCGCCCACGAGCTCGCGCACCAGTGGTTCGGCAACGCCGTGAGTCCGGAGCGGTGGGCGGACATCTGGCTCAACGAGGGCTGGGCCACCTACGTCGAGTGGTTGTGGAGCGAGGACAGAGGCGGCGACACGGCCCAGGCGAGCTTCGACGCCGTCATGGAGATCCCAGCTGACGACCCGTTCTGGGACCTGGCCATCGCGGCCCCGGGCCCGTTCGGCCTCTTCCATGGCGCGGTCTACGACCGGGGCGCGGCGACGCTGCACGCTCTCCGGGTCAAGGTCGGCGACGAGACGTTCTTCGCGGCCAGCCAGGAGTGGCTCACGCGCTACGACGACTCGACCGCCACCACCGACGACTTCGAAGCGGTCTTCGAGGAGGTCTCCGGCCAGGACCTGACCACGTTCTTCGACGTGTGGGTGCACACGCCGAGCAAGCCCACGACCTGGTGACGCCTCGGCGTTCGCCGGGAGGCGCGCCGATTAACGACGAGGGGGTATCTATCCAGGCGGGCCCACTCGACCTCGATCGCGCCGCCGCGGGCGCGCCGGCATGCCGGCCCCAGCTAGCCTGACCGCCGTGGAGCTCACCACTGCCACCATCACCGACCCCGACGGCAACGTGCTCGGGCTGCTCCAGGACAGGTGAGCGCCGACCCGCGCCCCGGCGCTGAGCGTCGTCGTGACACCGAGCATCGGCTCACCCACGACGTCGATGTCTGGGTGGCCAGTGCCTCGGCAGACGGTGCGCCGTATCTGGTGCCGCTGTCCTTCGACTGGGACGGCGAGGCGCTGCTGGTCGCCACGCCGACGGACAGCCGGACCGGCAGGAACCTCGCCGCCACCCGAACCGCTCGCCTGGCGCTGGGCCACACCCGCGACGTGTCCATGATCGAGGGCGACGTCGAGGTCCTCGAGATCGACGCGCTGCCACAGCAGCGTGGTGACCGGTTCGCCGCGCGCTCCGGCTTCGACCCGCGTGCGCTGGCCACGCCCTACCGCTGGTTCCGCATCTCCCCGCGCCGTATCCAGGCCTGGCGCGAGGTGAACGAGCTGCCCGACCGCGAGCTGATGCGGGACGGCCGCTGGTTGGTCTGAGGCCCCTCCCGATCCGGCGCTACGGGACGCCATTCCGCGGGGCGACTGCACCGGTACTCTCAACTCGTGAGCAGGTTCCTCGAACGCCTGGCGGAGAACCGAGTCGTGGTCGCCGACGGCGGCACCGGCGCGCTCCTGACGACGCTCGTCTCGCGGCTGCGGTGCCCCGAGGAGGCGAACCTCAAGTCGCCCGAGTCGGTGATCGCCGTGCACACCGGGTTCATCCGCGCCGGCGCCGAGCTGATCGAGACCAACACCTTCGGCGCCAACCGGCGCAAGCTCTCGGCGCTGTTCCTCGACGACCAGCTGGAGCAGATCGTGGAGCGGGGGGTCAAGCTCGCGCGCGAGGCGCGGGAAGTCTCCGGCGCCCCTGTGCTGATCGGGGGCTCGATCGGCCCGCTCGGCGACCTCGAGCACACGACCGGCGCCGAGGATGCGTTCGCGGTCTTCCACGAGCAGGCGCGGCTGCTGGAAGGGCGCGGGGTGGACCTGTTTCTCGTGGAGACGTTCTACGACCTGGACGAGCTCGAGACGGCGATCAGGGCCGTTCAGGACGTGTCGTCGCTGCCGATCGTCGCCCAGCTCACCTTCGACGAGGACGCGCAGACGCTCGCCGGCGTGCACGCGCACGACGCGGTCGCCCGGCTGACGGGACTCGGCGTGGTCGCGATCGGCGCGAACTGCGGGCTCGGCCCCCAGGCGGCGCTCGCTGCGCTCGCCGAGATGAGCGAGACCGCGAACGGGATCCCGCTCACCGCCCAGCCCAACGTGGGTCTCCCGGCGCGCTCGGGAGGCCGGCTCGTCTACCCGAACGCGACCCCCGACTACTTCGCCGAGTTCGCGGCGCAGGCGCGGAGCCTCGGCGCCGGCATCGTCGGCGGCTGCTGCGGCACCTCGCCGGCGCAGATCAGCGCGATTCGCGCCGCGCTCGAGGAAGGCCGCGAGCCGCGCGTCGCCCTGCACGTCATCGAGCGGGACGTCGTCGCGACGGCGGTGCCGGCGGCGACGCAGACGCGGCTCCAGACCCGGCTCGAAGCCGGCGAATGGGTCGTCTCGGTCGAGCTCGACCCGCCGAAGGGGACGAACATGGAGTCGATGCTCGGCGTCTCCGCGCGGCTCCAGGCCTCGGGCGCCGTCCACGTCGTCGACCTGAACGACAACCCCATGGCGCGGGCGCGCCTCTCGGCCCTCATGGCCGCAGTCGCGATCGAGCGGACGGTCGGGCTCGAGACGATCCCGCACGTGACGCCGCGCGACTCGTCCGTGATGGGCCTGCAGTCGCAGCTCCTCGGTGCACATGCGGAGGGCGTCCGCAACATCCTCTCCGTCACCGGCGACCCGCCTCACGTCGGGGACTACCCGGGGTCGAGCGGCGTCTACGACGTGGACGCGATCGGCCTCACGACGCTGGTCTCCCACCTCAACCGCGGCGAGGACTTCACCGGCAAGGCGATCGACGCCCCGACGTCCTTCTACGTGGGCGTGGCCGTCAACCCGTCCGCGGACGATCTCGACCTCGAGGTGGAGCGCTTCCGCCAGAAGGTCGACGCCGGCGCGCGCTTCGCGATGACGCAGGCGCTCTTCGACCTGGAGTACCTCGACCGCTTCCTCGACGTGATCGGCGACCCGCCGATTCCGTTCCTGGTGGGCGTCTGGCCGCTGACGAGCTACCAGTTGGCGTTTCGGATCCACAACGAGGTGCCGGGCATCACGATCCCCGAGGCGATCCAGCAGCGGCTCGCCGACGCGGGCGCCGGCGCACGGGCCGTCGGGTTCGAGCTGGCGCGGGAGCTCGTCGAGGGATCGCGCTCGCGCGCGGCCGGGATCTACGTGATCCCGCCGTTCAAGGAGCCGGACGCGGCCCTTGAGCTCTTGCTCCCGTAGATAGACTTTGCCGCGATGACCGAGCTCGGAACCATGCGCGTCAAGAGCGGTCTCGCCGAGATGCTCAAGGGCGGCGTGATCATGGACGTGACGACCGCCGAGCAGGCGTCGATCGCCGAGGAAGCCGGCGCGGTCGCCGTCATGGCGCTCGAGCGCGTGCCCGCAGACATCCGCGCCGAGGGCGGAGTCGCGCGCATGGCCGACCCGACGAAGATCAGGGAGATCCAGGAGGCCGTGACCATCCCGGTCATGGCCAAGGCACGGATCGGCCACTTCGTCGAGGCGCAGGTGCTCGAGGCGCTCGAAGTCGACTACATCGACGAGAGCGAGGTTCTCACGCCCGCCGACGAGCGCCATCACATCGACAAGTGGGCCTTCCGCGTCCCCTTCGTGTGCGGCTGCCGGAACCTCGGCGAGGCGCTCAGGCGCCTGAGCGAGGGCGCGGCCATGATCCGCACGAAGGGCGAGGCCGGCACCGGCGACATCGTGAACGCGGTGCGCCATATGCGCGCAGTCTTCGGCGACATCCGCCGGCTCCAGACGCTCTCTGCGGACGAGCTCTACACCGAGGCGAAGGAGCTGCAGGCGCCGGTCGAGCTCGTGCGCTGGGTGGCGGAGAACGGCCGCCTGCCGGTGGTGACGTTCACCGCGGGCGGGATCGCCACTCCGGCCGACGCCGCGCTCTGCATGCAGCTCGGCGCCGACGGCGTCTTCGTGGGCTCCGGGATCTTCAAGTCGGCCGACCCGATGCCGCGCGCGAAGGCGATCGTCGAGGCGACGACGCACTTCTCCGACCCGGAGATCCTCGCCCGCGTCTCCACGGGCCTGGGCGAGCCGATGCGCGGCCTCGACGCCGCGGCGCTCGCGCCGGAAGAGCTGCTCGAGACCCGCGGCTGGTAGCCGCGGAAACTCGGCACTGTCGCGTCACCCGCGCGTGACGTTTGCACGCGTATGCTCGAAAGCGGGGGCCAGGGGCCGAAGGCCCCGGGGGTACGATTAGACGCGAGATGGCAGCGCCTCTGCGCATCGGCGTCCTGGCGGTTCAGGGCAACTTCCGCGAGCACGCGGCCATGCTGCGCCGGCTCGGCGCGGAGCCTGTCGAGGTGCGCAAGCCGGGGCAGCTGGACGGGCTCGACGGGCTCATCGTCCCCGGCGGGGAGTCGACGGCGATCCGCCGCCTCATGCGCGTCTACGAGCTCGAGGAGCCCGTCGCCGGGTTCCAGGGGCCGCTGTTCGGCACCTGCGCGGGGATGATCCTGTTCGACCGGGAGCACCTCGGTCTCCTGGACGTCCGCGTGCTCCGCAACGGCTACGGCCGCCAGGTCGCGAGCTTCGAGGCGGACGTCGATCTCGAAGGCGAGAGCGAGCCGGTGCGCGGCGTCTTCATCCGCGCCCCGCGCGTTGCGGAGGTCGGAGACGACGTGGAGGTCGTGGGCCGGCTCGGCGACGAGCCTGTCCTCGTCCGGGACGGGCGCATCCTCGCGGCGTCGTTCCACCCCGAGCTCACCGACGACACGCGGATTCACGAGCGCTTTCTCGAGCTGGTGCAGGAGGAGAGACATGTCCGGGCATAGCAAGTGGTCGAGCATCAAGCACAAGAAGGGCGCCGCCGACGCGAAGCGCGGCAAGCTCTTCTCCAAGCTCTCGCGGGCGATCATCGTGGCCGCGCGCGAGGGCGGGGCGGACCCCGAGGGGAACGCCAGCCTGGCCACCGCCATCCAGAAGGCGCGCGACGCCTCGATGCCGAAGGACAACATCGAGCGCGCCGTCGCCCGCGGCGCCGGCACCGCGACCGAAGGCGAGGTCTTCGAGACGGTGACCTACGAGGGCTACGGGCCGGAAGGGGTCGCGGTGTTCGTCGAGGCGCTGACGGACAACCGCAACCGCACGGCCGCCGAGGTGCGCCACGTCTTCGCCAAGCACGAGGGCAACCTGGGGACGAGCGGCGCCGTCGCGTGGCTCTTCGAGCGGAAGGGCGTGCTCATCGTCCCGGCGGACGGCGTGGACGAGGAGACGCTGATGCTCGTCGCCGCCGACGGGGGCGCAGAGGACATCGAGCTCGACGGCTCGAGCTTCCAGGTGATCTCGGCGCCCGACGACCTCGCCGCCGTACGCGCGGCCCTCGACGAGGCGGGGATCGCCTACGACTCGGCCGACCTGACGATGCTTCCGAAGACGACGGTCTCCGTCGAGGACGAGGGAGCGGCGAAGAAGCTCGTCCGCCTCATGGACGCACTCGAGGACAACGACGACATCCAGGCGGTCTACGCGAACTTCGACATCCCCGAAGGCATCCTCGAGCGCGTCGCGGCCTGACCAGGAACGCTTGCCCTCAGGCCGAGCGGCTCCGCTGCCGATATTCCCAGCATGCAGATCGAGGTCAGCGATCCGGCCTTCGTCCAGTCCCTCCGCGCCTATCTCCAGAGCCAGGGCTGTCCCAGCGAGCCGCAGAGCGCGGACGTCGTCGAGGTGCGCGTCTTCTCGCCCAGCGCTCCGCTGGACGAGGCTCAGGCCCGGATGAAGGTCTTCGGGCACCTGCGCGAATGGTGCTCGGACAACCCGGGCGTCAAGGTCGACCTCCTGACATAAGCGCTGCCGGCCGGGCAGGAACGTCCGGGCCGCCGCCTAACCTCCAGTCGTGAAGGTCCTCGGTATCGACCCGGGCACTGCAGCATGCGGATTCGGCATCGTCCATGCAAACGGCGGCCGTCTGCGAGCGGTCGAGTACGGCTGGTGGGAGACGTCCCCTCGGGACGCCCCGGCGCTACGCCTGAAGCGGATCCACGACGAAGTGGCGGACCTCATCGCCCGGCACGAGCCGGAGGCGGTCGCGCTCGAGGAGTCCTACGTCGGCGCCGACGCCCGTATCGCGCTCTTCGTCGGGCAAGCGCGCGGCGCCGCGCTCGTCGCCTGCGCCGCCGCGGGAGTCGGGTGCGCTGAGTACCCGCCGGCCACCGTCAAGCAGGCCGTCTGCGGCTACGGGCGCGCCGAGAAGGATCAGATGCAGCGCATGGTGCGGGCCGTGCTCGGCCTGACCGAGATCCCCAAGCCGCACCACGCGGCCGACGCGCTCGCCGTCGCGATCTGCCATGCGCTCGCGCCGCCGCTCATGGCCGCCGCGGGAGGCCGCGGATGATCGCCCGGCTTCGCGGCAAGCCCGTCGCGCGCGACGCCCAGGGCCTGGTGCTCGACGTCAACGGCGTGGGGTACCGCCTGCTCGCGACGCCGTCGGCGATCCAGAAGGCCGACGGTGTGGACGAGGTCGTGGTCGAGACGCACCTCCACGTCCGCGAGGACGCCATGCAGCTCTTCGGCTTCGCGAACGCCGAGGAGCGCGAGCTCTTCGAGCAGCTCCTCGCGGTCTCCGGGGTCGGGCCCAAGGTCGCGCTCGCGATCGTGTCGGGCTACTCGCCCGGCGAGCTCCGCCGCGCCATCGTCCGCGAGGACGCAGATCTCTTCCAGACGATCCCGGGCATCGGCAAGAAGACCGCGCAGCGGGTCGTTCTCGAGCTCCGGGAACGCATCGCGCCGCTCGCCGCCGTCGAGGGGCCGCACCTCGGGGCCGGCGACGGCCACGTCGTCGCCCGCGACGCGCTGGTCGAGCTCGGGTACTCGGTCGCCGAGGCGGAGAAGCGTCTCGCCGAGACCGACCCCGACCTCTCGCCGGCGGAGCGCGTCCGCGAGGCGCTCCGCGCCGCCTGACCCCGCATGCGCTACATGGTCGTCGAGCGGTTCGTGCACGGGCCCCGGCCCGTCTACGAGCGCGCCGAGCGCGAGGGGCGGATGCTGCCGGAGGGCCTCACGTACGTCGACAGCTGGATCGACGAGCGGCTCGATCGCTGCTTCCAGCTGATGGAGACCGACGACCCGAGCCTCCTCGACGCCTGGATCGCCCGCTGGGACGATCTCGCGGAGTTCGAGGTCGTGCCGGTGCTGGATTCCGCGGAAGCCTCGGCGCGGGCCCTCGGCTGAGCCTCGCACGCCGACGCAGGACCGTCCGCCTCCGCGCCTAATCTCGTCCCTGTGAGCGAACGCGTCACCACCGCCGTGCTGGTCCCCGACGAGGAGGAGCTGGACTCGTCGCTCCGCCCGCGCTCGCTCGACGAGTTCGTCGGGCAGGAGCGCGTCAAGGAGCAGCTCTCGATCGCCCTGGAGGCGGCCAAGGGGCGGGGCGAGGCGCTCGACCACGTGCTCCTCGCCGGCCCGCCGGGCCTCGGGAAGACGAGCCTCGCCTACATCGTGCGCGAGGAGCTCGGCGTCGGCCTGCGCGTGGTCGCCGGCCCGGCGCTCGAGCGCAAGGGGGACATCGCCGCCATCCTGACGTCGCTCGAGGAGCGGGACGTGCTCTTCGTGGACGAGATCCACCGCCTGAACAGGGCCGTCGAGGAGATCCTCTATCCGGCGCTCGAGGACTTCCGCCTCGACATCGTCGTCGGACAGGGGCCCGCGGCCAGGACCCTGACGCTCGACCTTCCGGCGTTCACCCTCATCGGGGCCACGACCCGGACGGGCCTGCTGACGACGCCGCTGCGCGACCGCTTCGGCATGACGTACAGGCTCGACCACTACTCGCCCGAGGAGCTGGGGCGCATCGTCCTGCGCTCGGCCCGCATCCTCGGGGTCGAGGTCGCGGACGAGGCGGCGGAGGAGATAGCGCGGCGAGCTCGCGGCACACCGCGCGTGGCAAACAGGATCCTCCGGCGCGTCCGCGACGTCGCGCAGGTGCGCCACGACGGGGCCGTGACGCTCGACGTGACGCGGGAGGCGCTGGAGCTGCTCGAGGTGGACGAGCACGGCCTCGAGCGTGCCGACCGGGAGCTCCTGGCGGCGATCGCGCACAAGTTCGACGGTGGCCCGGTGGGGCTCTCGACGCTCGCGGTCGCGCTCAGCGAAGAGCCAGACACGATCGAGGACGTCTACGAGCCGTACCTGCTCAAGCTCGGCCTCATCCAGCGCACGCCCCGCGGCCGGATCGTCACGGACGCGGGCCGCAAGCGGGCCGGCTCACCAGCGGCGGCGGACGCGCTCTTCTAGGTCGGATCCCCGCTATTGCGCCGCGCGTGACGTCTGCTACATTCCTGCGCCTGTACTTGGGAACGTCTCCGGTGGCCGTACGGCGACACTAGACGAGGAGGGGAAGAGTGAAGGTTTAGACCGTGCGCTCGCTGAAGCCGTGGCATGCCGTTGCTCTGCGCTCGCGCTCTCGTGCTCGTGTCGGGTCACTCGCCGACGCACGGACGATCAGCGGAACGGCGGCGGCGAACCGCCTGATCGGGACGGGGAGCGCCGACACGATCCAGGGTCTCACCGGCGCCGACAAGCTCCATGGGCTCGCCGGGGCCGACAAGCTCTACGGCAACGGCGGGAACGACGTCCTCGTCGGCGGGAGCGGGAGAGACACGCTCTCGGGCGGCGCCGGCGCCGACCGGCTCTTCGGCGGCGGCGGACCCGACAAGATCACGTGCGGCCCCGGCCGCGACAGGGTCACGAGCAGCGCCGAGGACGACGTCGCCGCGGACTGCGAGATGGTCGACCAACACGGCACCCTCGATGACCACCTGCTCGGACCGGGTGAGTGGGGGAAGATCGAGCTCGTCGGCGTGGCGGACGTGACCGACACGCCCGACCTCGTCGCCGACGTCGCCGTCTCGCCGGACAACCAGTACGCGTTTCTCGCGAACTGGGGCGAGCCGGACTGCGCGGCGAACTCGGAGGCGGGCGGTCAGGGCTCGCCGGACGCGGGAGCCTGGGTCATCGACATCTCCGACCCGGCGAACCCGCGCGAGGTGAGCTTCATCCCGTCCAGCCAGGACAGTAGGCCGGGCGAGGGCATGCAGGTCATCGAGCTGAGCACGAAGTGGTTCACCGGTGACGTGCTGCTCATGAACAACGAGGCGTGCGGGCCGAACTTCAAGGGCGGCGGTCTCGCTCTGGGACGTGACGAACCCGCTGAAGCCGAAGAAGCTCTCCGAGCACTTCGGCGACCGCAGCGCGCTCATCGGGGACGTCAACACGATCCACAGCGTGTTCGGTTGGCAGACGGAAGACGGTCGGGCCTTCCTCGTCATGACGGACAACGAGGAGTTCCCCGACGTCGACATCATGGAGATCACGAACCCGCACCGGCCGCGGCTGATCGCCGAGCTCGACCTGAACGACTTCGGCGTCGCGCAGCCTGAGCTCGGGCTCACCGACTCGTTCCTGCACGACATGGTCGTGAAGCAGATCGACGGCGAGTGGCTCATGCTCCTGTCCTACTGGGACGGCGGCTGGACGATCCTGAACGTCGACGATCCGGCGAATCCCGTCTACGTCGCCGACTTCGAATACCCGGCGGTCGACCCCGAGCTGCTCGAGTCGTTTGGGGTCGCGCTCACGCCCGAGGGCAACGCCCACCAGGCGGAGTGGACCATCGACAACCGGTTCATCATCGGGACGGACGAGGACTTCGCCCCCTACCGCACGGACGAGTTCGAGATCACGACCGGCCCGCACGCGGGCGTCTATCCCTCGGTCATCGTCCCCGGCGGGCAGGCTCCGGCGATCCTCCCGGACCTGACGCTCAACGGCCCGGTCGTGTACGGGGGGTACGGCTGTCCGGACTCGGATCCGATTCCGAGCCCCGAGGACATCCCCGGGTACCTGGACATGCTGGAGCCCGGCGAGGAGACGATCATCGTCCTCCAGCGTGGCCCGGTGGGCGACCCGAGCGCGACCCGAGGAGGCGTGCTTCCCGGGTGAGAAGGCCCACGAGGCCGCCCTTGCCGGCTGGGACGCGGTCCTCTTCGTCAACCACCACTCCGGCGAGGCAGCCGGCGGCGAGCCGTTCTGCGGCTCGGGTGCGTTCGTCGACGAGATCGTCGCCGTCTGCACCACGCACGCCGCGTTCCACCGGCTCTTCGGCCTCGAGCCGCTCGACCCGCCGTGGACCTATCCCGAGGACCTCGCGATCGGGACGATCGGCGAGGAGATCGAGGTCGGGTCCCTCTTCGACGGGTGGGGCTACGTCTGGCTGATCGACGCCGAGACGCTCGAGCCGCTCGACACGTACGCCATCCCGGAGGCGCACGATCCGGACTTCGCGTTCGGCTTCGGCGACCTCTCGGTGCACGAGGTCGCGGTGGATCCGCAGGATCCGTCGCTCGCCTACCTCTCGTACTACTCCGGAGGCCTGCGGGCGATCCAGATCCAGTGCTCGGATCCGGAGGACAACAGCACGTGCGAGCTCGTCGAGGTCGGCGGCTACCTCGACCCGGAAGGGAACGACTTCTGGGGCGTGCAGACGTTCGTCGGCGACGACGGGTTCACCTACATCCTGGCCAGCGACCGCGACAGCGGCCTCTGGATCTTCCGGGATCCCTAAAAGCTCACAGGTGAGCAGAGCGCGAGGGGCCGGCGCGAGCCGGCCCCTCGTCGTTCCGGGCCTTGGAAGGCGCGCCGCAAACGGGTGTACGTTCATCCTCGGGCCGCGGTTTGCTACCGTCGCCGCAGACAAGGGGCCGGCCGGTCGGCCGTCAGGACCGGCCCGTAGCAACACTCACAGAAACAAGGGGGCATCTCTTGCCGAGGAAACTCCTGCTGCTCGCAGCAGCTGTAATGGCGTTGGCGCTGCCGACGCTCAGCTCGACCGCAGTCGGGCCCGACACGACCGCCCTGCGGAACGCGGTGACGGTCGCCGGGATCATGGAGCACGAAGCCGCGCTCCAGGCGATCGCAGACGCCAACGGCGGCACCCGCGCGTCGGGCACGCCCGGCTACGCCGCTTCCGTCGACTACGTGTCCGACCTCCTGACCGAGGCGGGCTACGAGGTCACGGTCCAGAACTTCACCTACGACCAGTTCGTCCTGAACTCCAGTGCGTTCCAGCGCGTCTCGCCCGACCCGAAGACCTACGTCGAGGGTCTCGCCGGCGAGTACTCGCCGATGGACTACTCCGGCGCGGGCGACTTCACCGCCCCGCTCGTGGCCGCCGGAGGGATCACGATCCCGTCCCCGGGCGGGTCGACGAGCGGCTGCGACGCCGCCGACTTCGCCGGCTTCCCGGCCGGGGCGATCGCACTCGTGCAGCGAGGCACGTGCCCGTTCCGGCAGAAGGCGGCCAACGCCGACGCTGCGGGGGCCGCTGCCGTCGTGATCTTCAACGAGGGCAACGAGGACCCGAACGACGACCGCTTCGGCGTCATTGCGGGCACGCTCGATCCGCCGCAGATGGACCTCCCGGTGATCGGGACGTCGTTCGCCGTGGGTCAGGAGCTCTACAACCGGCTCACAGGCGGCCAGACGGTAACCGTGCGGGTCGCCGTGGACGCCGAGACCATCACGACGGCGACGGCGAACGTGATCGCTGACACCCCGACCGGCCGCGAGGACCGCACCGTCGTCGTCGGCGCCCACCTCGACTCCGTCGACGAGGGCCCCGGCATCAACGACAACGGCTCCGGCACGTCGGCGATCCTCGAGACCGCGCTGCAGATGGCCGAGCTCGAGATCGAGCCCGTGAACCGCGTGCGCTTCGCCTTCTGGGGTGCCGAGGAGGACGGGCTGATCGGCTCGCAGTACTACGTCGATCATCTGCCGAAGCGCGATCTCAAGGACATCGCGCTCAATCTCAACCACGACATGGTCGGCTCGCCGAACTTCGTCCGCTTCGTCTACGACGGCGACGGCTCGGCGTTCGGTGTCGACGGACCGAGCGGCTCCGGTCGCATCGAGTCGGTCTTCGTCGACTACTTCGCCTCGCAGGGGCTGGCGACGGAGCCGACCGAGTTCGACGGACGCTCGGACTATGACGCGTTCATCAACGCCGGCATCCCGGCGGGTGGGCTCTTCACCGGGGCGGAGGGCATCAAGACGGCGGCGCAGGCCGCGATCTACGGCGGTACGGCGGGCGTCGCATACGACCCGTGCTACCACCAGGCCTGCGACACGATCGCCAACCTGAGCTCGACCGCGCTCGACCAGATGTCGGACGCGATCGCGCACTCGACGCTCGTCTTCGCCATGACCAATTCGTCGGTCAGCGGCACGGACAAGGCGTCGAATACCGCCAAGGAGAAGATGCAGTTCAAGGGCTCGAAGCTCGAGCGCTAGGGCGAGCCTCGTTTCGAGGAACGGAAGGGCCGGCGCAAGCCGGCCCTTCCTCTTTCAGCGCCGAAACTGGAGGTCGTGCCAGGACGGCACGGGCGCGAGCTCGAGGAGCGCGCGGCCGCCGTCGGGCTCGCGGTAGCCGAAGTCCGCGGTCTCCTCGTCCCAGTCCACCTCGAGCAGGTTCTCCTTGACGCGCTGGTCGAGCCAGGCGCCGCGAAAGATGAGCTTCCGCAGCCAGTAGACGAGGGACTCGTCGTTGACGAGCGCCAGGCGCTCCCAGTGGCGGACGAGGTAGTCGCCGAGGCCGCTGCGGGGCTCGTCGATGCGCCCCTGGGCCGTCAGCACCACGAGGTCGGCGGTCTCCTCCTCGTCGAGCTCGCCCGGGGCGACGAGCCCGAGCCTGACGGCGGCAGCGTTGACGCGCTGCTCGAAGTCGACGCCGTTGAAGCTGAAGCGGTAGCCGAGAAACTCGACGACGAAGTCGTCGCCCGAGACGTAGTTCGAGTCGCTCAACGCGCTCTGAGGATAGCCAGGAGCCGAAACCGCTGTCCGTCCGACGCGCTGCCTACCTTGGGTCGGGATGTACGAGGGCACCTGGACCATGCGTCCGTGCCCCCGCCAGGAGGTCCGGGAGCTCGCCCAGGCGCTCGGACTGAGCGAGACGACGGCAAGCGTCCTCGTCCGGCGGGGCTACGGCGACCCCGAGAAGGCGAAGGCCTTCCTCGCCGCCGAGCCGCCGGAGCACGACCCGCGGCTGCTCGGCAACGTGGACGAGGCGTGCGCCCTCATCCACGAGACGATCGCCGCCGGCGGCCGCATCTGTGTCCACGGGGACTACGACGTCGACGGCATCTGCGCGACCGCGCTGGCCGTCACCGCGCTCCGCGGCCTGGGCGCGGAGGTCGACTGGCACCTTCCGAGCCGCTTCGAGGAGGGCTACGGCGTGTCTCGCGAGACCCTGGCGCGGCTGGCCCGCGAGGAATGTGCGCTCCTGCTCACGGTCGACTGCGGGATCACCGCGGTCGAGGAGGTCGCCGAGGCGCGCGCCGCCGGCCTCGAGGTCATCGTCACCGACCACCACCGGCCCGGCGAGACCCTGCCCGACTGCCCGGTCGTCGCCACCCGCCCCTCCGAGTACCCGTTCCCCGAGCTGTGCGGCACCGGCGTCGTCTACAAGCTGCTCGTGGCGCTCGGCGCCGAGGGCCTCGACCGCCACCTCGACCTCGTCGCCCTGGCGACGGTGGCCGACGTGGTTCCGCTCCTGGACGAGAACCGCGCGCTCGTGACCGCCGGGATGCGCAGGCTGGCGCGTACGGACAAGCCGGGGCTGCAGGCGCTCATGCGCGCCGCCGGCGTCGACCCGGCCGCCGTGGACACCGGCGCGATCGCCTTTCGGCTCGCTCCGCGCATCAACGCGGCCGGAAGGCTCGGCCACCCGCGTGCGGCGCTCGACCTGCTCCTCACGGAGGACGGCCGCGAGGCGAAGGAGCTCGCGGGCGAGCTCGAGGACCTGAACCGCGACCGGCAGGCCGTCGAGGAGCGGATCCTGCGCGACGCGATGCGCCAGGTCGAGGAGTGGCCGGAGCCGCGGCAGCGCCGGCTCGGCTACGTCATCGCAGGCGAGGACTGGCACCGCGGCGTCATCGGCATCGTCGCGTCGCGGCTCGTGGAGCGCTTCCGGCGCCCCGTCGTCCTGATCGCCGGCGGGGAGCAGGGCGAGGAGTGGACCGGCTCCGGCCGCTCGATCCCGAGCTTCGACCTGCACGGCGCGCTCGGGGCGTGCGCATCCCACCTCTCGCGCTGGGGCGGCCACCGCGCGGCGGCGGGGCTCTCCATCAGCCCGGACGAGATCGAGGCCTTCGCGGAGGCGTTCGCCGCACACGCGGCCGGGGCGCTCGACGAGGAGGACCTGCGGCCCACGACCCCCGTCGACGCCGTCGTCCAAGGCAGGGAGCTCACGCTCGGGCTGTGCGAGGAGCTGGAGCGCCTCGAGCCCTTCGGTCTCGGGAACCCGAACGTGACGCTGCTCGCGGTGGGCTGCGAGCTTTCCGAGCTCGGCGCCGTGGGGGAGGGGAAGCACCTGCGCCTTGCCGTCACCGCCGCGGGCGCGCGCTCGGGCGCGATCGCGTTCGGGCGAGGCTCGTCGCTCGACCGCTACCGCCGGCCCGGGCGCTTCGACGTCGCGTTCAAGCTCGCCGCGAACCGCTGGAACGGCACCGTAGCGCCGCAGCTGGTCGTCCGCGAGATCTTCGACACGCCGCCGCGCTACGAGGAGCTTCGCCTGGCGCTGCTCGCCGAATGGAAGGCGGGCGCCGACGCCTGGTCTCCTCGCGCGCGCGAGATTTTCACCGAGCTCGAGCTCGCCGATGGCGCGACGAGCTGGCGGCCGCTCGTCGAGTCGGCGACGTTCCTGGCGGCGCTGCAGGAAGAGCCCGCGGCGGCCGCGGCCTAGCCTGGGACGCCGAGGGTCCTAGCCCGAACGGGGGCAGGAGTCCTGCACCCCGGGAGCTAAGATGAGTTCATGGCGGGTCAGGTGCTCACCGCGTCCGCCGAGCGGCATCACGAGCTGTTCGACCGGCTCGTGGCCGAGGTGGCGGCTTACAACCCCGACGTCGATCGGGATCTACTGGAGCGCGCCTACCACTTCGCCTCGGAGGCGCACGCCGACCAGCAGCGCCGGAGCGGCGAGGACTTCATCCTGCACCCGCTCGGCGTCGCGCAGATCCTCGCGGAGCTGCGCCGCTCCGACGCGACGATCGCCGCCGCGCTCATCCACGACGTCGTCGAGGACACGGACGCGACCATCGAGCAGGTGCGCGAGGAGTTCGGCGACGAGGTCGCCAGGCTCGTCGAGGGCGTCACCAAGCTGACCCGGATCCGCTTCCAGAGCCGCGAGCAGGCCCAGGCAGAGAACTACCGCAAGATGATCGTGGCGATGGCGCAGGACCCCGACGTCATCCTGATCAAGCTCGCCGACCGCCTCCACAACATGCGGACGATCGAATACCTCGGGAAGCAGAAGCAGCTCCAGAAGGCCCGCGAGACGCTCGAGGTCTACGCGCCGCTCGCACACCGCCTCGGTATCCACACGATCAAGTGGGAGCTCGAGGACCTCGCGTTCCAGACGCTGCACCCGCGCAAGTACGTCGAAATCGAGGCGATGGTCAACCAGCGCCGCGCGGAGCGCGAGAAGTACGTCGAGACGGCGGGGAAGACGCTGGAGCAGGAGCTCGAGAAGGTCGGGATCCCCGCGGAGATCGCCTCGCGCGCGAAGCACTTCTACTCCATCTACGAGAAGATGGTGAAGCGCGGGAAGGAGTTCAACGAGATCTACGACCTGACCGCGATGCGCGTCCTCGTCGAGCGGAACGGCAAGGAGGGCGAGCGCGACTGCTACGGCGCGCTCGGGGTCATCCACTCCCTCTGGAAGCCGATGCCGGGCCGCTTCAAGGACTACGTGGCCATGCCCAAGTTCAACATGTACCGCTCGCTGCACACGACCGTGATCGGGCCGGAGGGCAAGCCGCTCGAGATCCAGGTCCGCACGCGCGAGATGCACGAGACGGCCGAGAAGGGCATTGCCGCGCACTGGCTCTACAAGGGGGCCAAGGGCAAGAAGGCGGCCGCCGCCGAGCTCGCGTGGATGAAGCAGCTCGCCGACTGGCAGGAGGAGGAGACCGACTCGCACGAGCTGCGCCGGGCCTTCCCGGAGCTCGCCCTCGACGAGGTGTACGTCTTCACGCCCAAGGGCGAGGTGAAGACGCTGCCTGCCGGCGCGACGCCGATCGACTTCGCCTACTCGGTGCACACCGACGTCGGCCACCGCACCGTGGGCGCGAAGGTGAACGGCCGCATCGTGCCGCTCCACTACCGCATGCGCAGCGGCGACTTCGTCGAGATCCTCACGTCGAAGCAGGCGAGCCGCGGCCCGTCGCGAGACTGGCTGTCGCTCGCGGTCTCCTCGCGCGCGCGCAACAAGATCCGGCAGTGGTTCAGCCGCGAGACGCGCGAGGTCGCCGAGCAGCGCGGCCGCGACGCGCTCGAGAACGCGCTCAAGCAGCACAACCTGCCGTACAAGAAGCTGTCCGGGTCGCCGCTTCTCGCCGAGATCATCCGGGAGATGGGCTTCAAGAAGGCCGAGGACTTCTACCTTGCCCTCGGCTCCGGGAAGCTCCAGGTCTCGCAGGTCGCCAACAAGGTCCTCCACCGGCTCAAGACCGAACAGGTCGTCGAAGAGGAGACGCTCCCGCGCAAGCCCAAGGAGCGCGAGGCGGTCGCGTCCCAGAACTTCGGAATCCACGTCCCGGGCGTCGAGGACGTGCTCGTGCGGCTTGCCAAGTGCTGCACGCCGGTGCCCGGGGACGAGATCGCCGGCTACATCTCGCTCGGCAAGGGGATCACGATCCACCGGCTCGACTGCCCGAACGTGAAGGCGCTCATGCGCAACCCCGAGCGCTTCACGCCGGTGGAGTGGGACGGCGGCGCCTCGCAGAGCTTCCGCGTCCAGATCGCGGTCGTCTCCTGGGACCGCCCGCGGCTGCTCGAGGACGTCGCGCGGACGTTCGCCGAGCACGGCACGAACATCGTCGAGTACGGCGGCCACGTCGAGGACCAGATGGCGAAGAACTGGTACGTGGCCGAGGTCGGCGACATCAAGGCGCTGCGCGCCCTCCTCGGGTCGCTCCGCAACCTCGAGTCCGTCTTCGACGCCTACCGCGTCACGCCCTCCTGATGGCCGACCGGCGGCTCGCGATCCTCGAGGATCTCGAGCGGGCTGAGGAAGAGGCCGCCGCGGAGCTGGCGGAGATCGACGAGCTCTACGCCGCCTGCGAGGAGCTGCGCGGCGCCGCGCTCGATCTCCTCGCCTTCCTCGGGGGGCTTCCCGACGAACGTGCCGCGGTGGAGCGCGAGATCGAGGAGTCCACGCAGGGCCTGGAGGCAGCCGCGGACGCCGCCGAGCGGGCCGAGCAGGAGCTCGCCGCCGCGGAGGCTGACGGCGACCCCGAGCGCCTGGCGGCCGCACGCCGGTTCCACATCCGGGCGCGCGATGCTCTCGGGGTGGCCGAGCGGCGTGCGCGCGACGCGCTGAGCCGCGCCTCCGAGCTGGAAGCCGCCACGAAGGCGGCCGACGAGCGTGCCGATGAGCTCGCATCCCGGGCCCGCGAGCTCGCCGACGCGCTGAGCCGGCGCCCACGGGTTGCGGTAGAGGCCGGTGTCCGGCCGGGTCCCGACCCAGCCGAGGTCGCGGAGTGGGGGACTCAGGTGCGTGCGGCGCTGCTCGTGGCCCGCAACCAGGTCGCGGCGGAGCGCGACGCCCTCGTGCGCCAGGCGAACGAGCTGGCCGCGAACGCCGTAGGCGAGCCCGTCCCCGCGATGAGCGCGGCCGGCGCCGCCGAGCTCCTCCGCCGCACGCTCGACCAGAGCTAGGCATCCCTCGTTCGAGGGACGTTCTCACCCTTTCGGGTCACTCGAACGGGTGAGAGGTAACCCATTCGGGGGATCGAATCGCCTTCGGGCCGGCCGACGAACGGTGCGAGGCGTTGATGCGACACGTCCAGAACTCCCCTGCGCACAGGCTCGGCCGCGAAGCCGCGGGCCTCGAGCTCGTGCTCGTTCTCGCCACGGTCACGCTGCTGGCCAAGCTCGGCCCGCCGACGCCGGTGGAACGGGGCGACTGGGTCGACTTCGCGATCCTGCTCCCGCTCGTCGCGGTGGCCCACCTGCTGGGCGCCGACCGCGCCAAGCACCAGGGCTCGCAACTCTCGCTGGCGCCGTTCTTCACGGCCGTCCTCGTGCTGCCGCCCTCGCTCTTCGTTCTGCTCATGGCGGTCGCGTTCGTCCCGGAGTGGATCCGGACGCGCAGCGACTGGTACATCGCGCTCTTCAACCTCTGCAACTACGTCGCGCCCGCGCTCCTCGCCCGGGCAGTGTTCGACGCCGTCGACGGCGGCTCGGCAGCGGGCTGGACGCTCGGCGCCGTCGCCGCGATCGCGGCGTTCCTCGTCCTGCACTATGGCCTGCTGGCCGCGGTCCTCAGGCTCGCCCGCGGCGTCAGCCTGCGGGACACCGTGCGCTTCGACTGCGTCCTCATCGACGCGGGTCTTCTTTCACTCGGCGCGATCGGGGCCGCCCTCTGGGAGGACTTCCCCGGGCTCGCCGCGCTGACGCTCCTGCCGATGGCGCTCGCGTATCGCTCGCTCGCGATCCCCGCGCTCGTCGAGTCCACGCGGATCGAGCCCAAGACCGGCCTCTACAACGTCCGCCACCTCAAGACCGCCGTGGCCCAGGAGCTGGGCCGCGCCGCCCGGTTCGACCGCCCGGTGGCGCTGCTCATGGTCGACGTCGACCACCTCAGGGACATCAACACCGCCCGCGGGCACCTCGCCGGCGACCGCGCGCTCGCGAGCGTCGCCGCGGCGCTCAGGGACTCGACCCGCGCCTATGACGTCGCGGCCCGCTTCGGCGGCGACGAGTTCTGCGTGCTCCTGCCGGAGACGGACATGGGCGGCGCCATGACCGTCGCCGAGCGCATGCGCGCGAAGGTCGAGGAGCTCACGCGGGCAGAGGACGTGCCGGTCACGGTCTCGATCGGCGTCGTCTCCCACCAGGGCGCCGGGCCGAGCGTCGAAGGCCTCATCCTCGCCGCGGACACGGCCGCCTACCAGGCGAAGGCCAGCGGCCGGAACGCGATCGCGGCCGCCGAGCTCGCCGACCCCGTGCGCGAGGCCGAGCGCGTCCTCCGGGACTCCCTCGCCGTCGACTGACCGCGCGTCTCTAGCCGAGCTCGTACTGCTGCCCGCTGCGAACGATCATGCGGGCGAAGCCCAGCTCGCGAAGGACCTCGATGTGCTGGTCGAGCGGCATGCCGGGCTTGCGCTTCCCGAGCCAGCCGACCACGCTCACGATCCGCGCCGTGTCACCGTCGGCTTCGAAGCGCGTTCCGTGACTCTGGGTGAGCGCACCTCGCGACCGTATGTCGAGCATCCCGTCGGGCGCGGGACGAGCTCGCAACCGGCGATCGTCACCGGCAGGTCGAGGCTGCGGATGAAGTCCTCGGCCGACAAACCTAGGGGACGTACATGAGCTCGAGCTTGAGGCCGTCCGGATCGTAGAAGAAGAGGGCGTAGTAGCCCTCGCGGTAGTCGTACTCCTCAGGGCCGCTCTCGATCTCGGCGCCCTGCGCCCGCAACCACGCCGCCCGCTCGTCCACGACCTCGCGCGAGTCGACCTCGAACGCGACGTGATGGACGCCGACGCCGTAGCGGTCGTACGGCGTCGGGTGGGCATCCGAGCGCTTCTCGCGGAGCCCGATGGAGAAGTTCCCGGCCGGCTCCTCGCCCGGCCGCGAGATGTAGACGACCTTCTCGCCGCTGCTCGCCGACGATCTCGCTCGCCTGCGTGAGACCGAGGAGCTCCTGGTAGAAGGGCAGGCTGCGCTCGAGGGAGGTGACGACGAGGTCGAGGTGGTCGAGCGCCTTGATCACGGCGCTCCACTCCTGCCCGCCGGTGTCCCAGCCGACGAGGCAGTGCGGGGAAATGAGGAGCGCGACGCGCTCGAGGAACGCGCGGTCCTCGGGCCCGAATGCCGCCGGGACGTCGGAGTCGATGTCGATCTCGCCGACCACGCGGCCTTCGTAGGCGATCGGGACGACGATCTCGCTGCGCGTGGAGACGAAGCAGGCGAGGTAGCGGTCGTCGGCGTTCACGTCGTCGACGACCTCCGTGACGCCGCTTGCCGCGGCCGCACCGCAGATGCCCTGACCGATCGGGATCCGCACGTGCTCGGTCGCCTGCGGGCCCTTCCACGGCCCCAGGACGAGGTCGTCCCCCTCGACGAGGTAGATGCCGACCCACGAGTAGTGGTCGAAGCGGTCGTGAAGCACGTCGACGGTCTTGCGGAGCACCTCGTCGGCCTCCGACTCGCGGTTGACGATGCGGTCGACGGCCTCGAGCGCGCCGCGGTAGACGTCCACCGTTGCGCTCATGCCGCGGGGACCGCCTCCTCGAGGTCGGCGCCTTCGAAATCCGCGATCGCGCGCCGGTACTCGTCGGAGATCGGCGTCGGTCGCCGCTCCGGGACGGCGACGAGCACGAGCGTCTGGTCGGCCGTGCACATGAGCAGGTCGTCCTCGACGCGGTAGGCGCAGTACTCGTTCGTGATGCTCGTCCGGCCGATCCGCCTCGTCCTCACGAAGACCTCGAGCATGTCGTCGAAGCGCGCGGGCGCGTCGTAGACGACCGACGAGCTCCGCAGGACGAAGTCCTTGCCGGCCGCCTCGCGCCGGAGCAGCCCCAGGTGCCGCTCGTACTCGACCCGGGCGAGGTCGAAGTAGGGGAGATAGCGGCCGTAGTAGACGATTCCCTGGGCGTCGGTGTCCGAGAAGCCGACCCGGGTGAAGGCCGAGAACTTGAAGGGCGGCTTGCGGTCGTTGGGCTGGCCGAGCTGGACGGTCATCGCCCGCCCATCCTAGCCTCGTAGCGGTTGCGTTTTTCCTGCACGCGTGACAATCTGGCTGCCTTCAACCCGGGCATCACGGAAAGAGGGGATCATGAAACGCTTGCTGGTTTTGGGCTGCGCATTCGTCCTTGCGCTTGCCCTGAGCGGTACGGCCGGCGCGGCCGGCGTCAAGCTCAACTACTACAAGGCGACGGTGTCGCAGGACGTCTACCGCGACCTGCTCGCCAAGGGCACGGACATCGCCGCGGCGAAGGACGTCGCCGCCGGCGTCAGACTGGCGCTCGTGCTCGAGCCGTCGCAAGTGAGCGGCGCTCAGGCAACAGGGAGTCAACGTGTCCCTGCTTCGGAACTCGAAGGGCCAGACGGCGCGCCAGGCGGCCGCCGCCCAGCTCTCGAGCGGCTTCAACGTCTGGCGCGACTACGACGGCGCGGATGGACTCCGCGCCTATCTCTACGACCTCGCACGGCGGAACCCGCAGCTCACGAAGCTCGAGGTGATCGGGCACACCGTCAAGGGACGCGAGATTATCGCTCTCAAGCTGACGCAGAGCGCCCGCGAGGTCCCGGACGGGACGCGGCCTGCAGTGCTCTACAGCTCGGCGCAGCATGCCCGTGAGTGGATCTCGCCCGAGGTCAACCGCCGGCTGCTCGCCTACTTCGTCGCGCAGTGGCGGGCGAACAACAAGGCGATCAAGGACCTCCTGAAGGAGAACGAGCTCTGGTTCGTGCTCGTCGCGAACCCGGATGGGTACCAGTACACGTTCCAGAGCCCCGACACGCGCCTGTGGCGGAAGACCCTGCGGGACAACAACGGAAACGGGACGATCGAGGTCGGCGACGGCGTCGACCCGAACCGGAACTATCCCGAGCACTGGAACTACGACAACGAGGGCTCTTCCGGAGTCCAGTCCAGCGATACGTACCGCGGCCCGGACGAGGCGTCCGAGCCCGAGACGCAGGCGATCATCGGTCTGTACGACCGGATCGATTTCGCCTTCCACGTCAACTACCACTCCGCCGGCCAGTGGCTGCTCTATCCCGAGGGGTGGCAGATCGGGACGCCGACGGCAGACGACCCGATCTACTTCGCTCTGTCGGGGAATCTCGACAACCCGGCGATCGAAGACTTTCATCCGGGTATCTCGTCCGACGTCCTCTACGTCACGAACGGCGAGACGACCGATTTCGGCCATTCGCAGCACGGGACGCTCGCGTGGACGCCCGAGCTCTCCGAAGGCTGCGTGGGGTGCGGATTCGTGTTCCCGGACAACGAGGCACTCGTCCAGGCGGAGTTCGTGCGGAACCGCCCGTTCGCGCTCGACGTCGCGAACTCGGCCTCCGATCCCGATGACCCGGTCTCGCACCTGGGCCTCGAGACGAAGCCCTTCTACCTGAAGAGCGACGACACGTACAAGACGGGGCTGCCGCTCGCCAACTTCACGTTCGACGTCTCCTACGGCGATCCGCAGGAGGTGCGCGTGCTGGCGAAGCGGTCCCTCGGGGCAGTGACGCTCAAGTACAGCATCAACGGTGGGCCCGCTCAGAGCGCGCCGACCCAGGAGTGGAACGGCGGCGAGCGCTACGGCGGCCAGACCGACGTCTACTACCATGTCATGAGCGGGACCGTCACAGGGACGAGCCCCGGCAACAGCGTACGGGTGTGGTTCGAGGGTGGCGGCGAGACGAGCGACTCGTTCACGTACACGGCAGCGGTCGAGTCGTCCAACGACGTGCTCATCCTCTCCGCCGAGGACTACTCGGGCGCCTCCCCCGTTCAGACGCCCGGGCCGCACTACCTCTCCTTCTACGAGGATGCCCTGGCGGCGAACGGCAGAGGCTTCGATGTCTACGACGTTGACGCCCGCGGCCGCAAGGCGGCCACCTTCCTCGGCGTCCTCAGCCACTACGACGCAGTCGTCTGGTACACCGGCGACGACATCATCACGAGGGAGCCCGGCTGGGTCGGCGGAAACGGCTCACGCCTCGCGATGGACGAAGTGCTTCATGCTCGTGAGTACCTGAACGAGGGCGGACGCGTCCTGTACTCGGGTAAGAACGCGGGCCTCCAGTTCGCGTCCCCCCAGGTGCAGCGCTACGACCCGACCGCGGCCAACGCGCAGTGCTCGGCACTCCCGCCGTCCGCAGATCCTCGGCGCTGCCTCATCCTCTTCGGATCGACGTCGAGCGACCTGCAGAACGATGTGCTCGAGTACTGGTTCGGCTCGTACCTGTTCAACGGCGGGGCGGGTGTAGACACCGGCCCCTTTGACATCTTCGACGTTCTGGGCACGGACACGCCGTTCACGTCGCTGCAGCTGATGTTCAACGGCGCGGACAGCGCGCAGAACCAGAACACCGCGAACTCGTTCATCGCGACGAGCGGCATCCTGCCCGTCGACGACTACCCGCAGTTCGAGAGTTGGGTCTCGGCGAGGTACGACCGGCCGGGCGGGCCTTTCGCCCCGCACACGGGCGAGAGCTACGCGTACTCGCAGATCGCCGACGTCTCCTACAAGCAGCTGACGCGGTCGATCACCGTCCCGGCGGGGGATCCGGCTCCGCTCCGGTTCTGGGCCTCCTACAACACCGAGCCCGCATGGGACCACGTGTTCGTGGAGGCTGTCGATGCGGCCGGAAACCGGACGACGCTTCCGAGCGCGTTCACGACGACGAGCACGGGCGACAGCTGCCCGGCCGGCTGGCACGAGCTGCACCCGTGGCTCGAGGAGTACCAGGGCGCCGACTGCTCGGGGCCCAAGTGGAACGCCGCCTCCGGCAACTCCCAGGGGTGGCACGAGTGGGTGATCGATCTGGACGCCTACGCGGGCCAGACGGTCCAGATCTCGATCTCCTACGCCAGCGACTGGGCGGTCCAGGGGCTCGGCGTCTTCATCGACGACGTGACCCTGCCCGACGGCTCGACGACCTCGTTCGAGGGCGGCGACACCGGCGGCTGGGCCGTGGCCGGTCCTCCGCCTGGAAGCGGGCCGAACGCGAACAACTTCGTGTTCACCACAGGTGCCGGCTTCCCGGAGGGCGCCGCGATCACGACCGAGGACACGATCTACCTCGGGTTCGGGTTCGAGGGCATCACCGGCGCTGCTAACCGCGCGGCGGTCATGGGTCGCGCGATGGACTACCTCCTCGGCCCGTAGAGGCCGCGGGAACGGACGCCACGAGGGCGGGGCTTCGGCCCCGCCCTCGTCATTCTGGGAACCGCTCAGTCCCCGCGGATGACGGCGATGGCCTCATCCCGCTTGCGCTCCATCAGCTCCGGGTCGAGGGCCTCGAGGTTGAGCCGCAGGAGCGGCTCGGTGTTCGACGGGCGGACGTTCATGTGCCAGTCGGCGGCGGTGACGGAGATGCCGTCGAGGTGCGAGATCTCGCCCTGGTCGGCGAAGTGCTCCTTCACCTTCTGGAGCGCGAGCGCCACGTCGTCCACGACCGTGTTGATCTCGCCCGTGAGGAAGTAGCGCTCGCGGAAGGAGCGGAGGAGCTCGGAGAGCTTCGCGTCCGCCTTGGAGATCAGCTCGAGTATCAGCAGGGCGGGAATCGTCCCCGAGTCGGCCTGGTAGAAGTCGCGGAAGTAGTAGTGGCCGGAGACCTCGCCGGCGAAGACGGCGTCGATCTCGCGCATCCGCTGCTTGATGAAGGCGTGGCCGACGCGGTTGGGCAGCGCCTTGCCTCCCAGGCGCTCCACGGTGTCGCGGACGGCCCAGCTCGCGCGGACGTCGTAGATGATCGTCCCCCCGGGCTCCTTCTCCAGCATCGACTCGGCCAGGAGGGCGGTCACGAAGTCTCCCGGGACGAACTCGCCCGTGTCGTCGACGAAGAAGCAGCGGTCGGCGTCGCCGTCGAAGGCGATGCCGAGGTCGGCGCGCTCCTTCGTGACCTCGGAGACGATGAAGCGCCGGTTCTCCTCGAGCAGCGGGTTCGGCTGGTGGTCGGGGAACGAGCCGTCGGGCTCGAAGAAATGCCGCACGGCGTCGACCGGGAGCCGCTCGAGGATCGGCGGCAGCATCGACCCGGCCATCCCGTTGGCGCCGTCGATGACGACGTGCAGGGGCTTCACCGCGGCCGGGTCGATGAAGGACATGACCTTCTCGACGAAGCCGGGATAGACGTCGCGCTCCTCGACACGCCCCGGGGTCTGACCCCCTGACGTGTCCTGTGCGGACAGGGCGCGGTCGCGGATCTCGAGGAGGCCCGAGTCGCCGCCGACGGGCAGGGCGCCGCGCCGGACGATCTTCGCCCCCGTGTAGTCCTTGGGGTTGTGCGAGGCCGTGATCGTGGCGCCGCCGTCGAGGCCGAGCTCGCCGACGGCGTAGTAGAGCATCTCCGTCCCGACCATCCCGATGTCCACGACGTCTGCGCCGGCCTCGGAGGCGCCGCGCACGAAGGCCTCGTGCATCGTGGGGGAGGAGAGCCGCATGTCGCGCCCGACCGCGATCTCCTTCGGCTCGAAGTGCTCGACGTAGGCCCTGCCGATCGCGCGCGCGCCCTCCTCGTCCAGCTCGGACGGGTAGAGCCCCCGCACGTCGTATGCCTTGAAGACCTTGGGGTCTAGGGCCATGCCTCGGCGAGTTTACGCCGGGTCGCCTCGAGCGCCTCGGGCATGACCTTCACGTCCGAAAGCACGGGCATGAAGTTCGTGTCTCCCGCCCAGCGCGGGACGACGTGCTGGTGCACGTGGTCGACGACGCCGGCGCCGGCGATGCGGCCCAGGTTCCAGCCGAGGTTGAACCCCTGCGCGCCCATCGAGCCGGTGAGGAGCTCGACGCTCGTGGCGGCGAAGCGGTGGATCTCGAGCGCCTCGTCCTCGTCGAGCTCCCCGAGCGCGCCCACGTGGCGCGCGGGCGCGACCATCAGGTGCCCGGAGGCATAGGGGTACTTGTTGAGGACGACGAATGCCCGCTCGCCCCGGTGGACGACCAGGCCCTCCTCGTCGCCGAGGCTCTGAGCCCGGCAGAAGACACAGCCCTCCTGCTCGTCGGCGCTCTGGATGTACTCCAGGCGCCAGGGCGCCCAGAGCTGCTTCACGACCGCGTCACAGCCAGCGCCGCCAGCGGAAGAGGGCGAGGAGCGCCGCCCCGAGCCCGAGCAAGATCCCGAGGATGAGCCAGAACGCCGTGATATCGCCCTCGCCGGGCACCTTCACGTTCATGCCGAAGATGCTCGCGAGCAGGGTGAGAGGCAGCAGGATGACCGTGACGACCGTGAGCAGCTGGAGCCGGTATTGCTGCTTGTGCGAGATGAACGCCTCGTTCGTCGACTCGAGCCCCTCGATGACCTCCTTGTAGTTGTCCAGGAGGTCCCAGATGCGCTCGGCGGCGTCGACGATGTCGTCGTAGTAGACCTCGAGCTCCTCGGACAGGAAGCGCTGGCTCGAGCGCTCGAGCAGCCGGAGGGTCGCCCGCTCGGGCTTGATGATCTTCCGATAGGCGATCAGCTCCTGCTTGGCGTTCGAGATGTCGCGGACGACGTCCTCGGAGCGCTCCTCGAAGATGGCCGGCTCGATCGCGTCCAGCTTGGCGCCGATCTTGTCCAGGATCGGGAAGCAGTAGTCGAAGAGGTCGTCGAGGACGTGGTAGAGCAGATAGCCCGAGCCCTTCGAGAAGAGATCCTCGCGCAGCTCGTCGTCGTCCTCGCAGCGCCTGAAGAGGTAGGTGACGGGGAGGAGCGGCACATTCGGGAGCGTGATGACGAAGTCCGGCCCCAGGAAGACGTCGAGCTCGGCGGCGTTCAGCCGCCGCACCGTCTTGTCGTAGAACGGGAAGTGGAGGACGACGAAGATGTAGTCCGGGTACTCGTCGATCTTCGGCCGCTGCCGCTTCGAGAGCACGTCCTCGATGTCGAGCTCGTGGAAGCCGAAGCGCTCGGCCAGGTAGCTGACCTCGAGGGCCCCGGGACGGTCCGCGTGAACCCAGGTCAGCCCGTCAGCGGAGAGCTCGGAGATGCGGGGCTCGGTCCGCTCTTCGACGGCGCCCGCCGAAGGGGCGCGCCCGCGTCGGAGGCGTGGGAGCGTGGGCCGTGCCATAGGTACTCAGAGGGTCGTCCACCTGGTGCATCTCCTGAGTACGTGATTCTACTCGCAATCCCTCGCGGGACACCGGGCACGCGGCCATAATCGGCGCGTGATCATCGACTGCGCCGTCTACGAGGATGGACGCCGCCTCGCAGGCGATCTGGCCATCGAAGACGCCTACGAGGCGATTCGCGGGAACGGGGCCTTCGCCTGGATCGGCCTCCTCAACCCGACGGTTCCCGAGTTCGAGTCGGCGCAGCGCGAATTCGGCCTCCACGAGCTCGCGGTCGAGGACGCGGTCAACGCCCATCAGCGCCCGAAGCTCGAGGCCTACGGCGAGTCGCTCTTCGCCGTCCTCAAGACCGCGAGGCTCGCCGAGGGAGACGACGTCGTCAAGTTCGGCGAGATCCTCGTGTTCGTCGGCGAGCGGTTCATCATCACCGTGCGGCACGGCCAGACGTCCCTCCACGAGGTCCGTCTGCAGACCGAGCAGCGACCGGATCTTCTGCGGGCCGGGCCCGGCGCCGTCCTGTACGCCGTCGTCGATCGGGTCGTCGACGACTACGTGCCGGTCATCGCCGGCCTCGACCAGGCGATCCGCCACCTCGAGGGCGACGTCTTCTCGGCTTCGCGGAGCAACCCGGCGGAGCGCATCTACAACCTCAAGCGGGAGGTGCTCGAGCTGCACGACGCCGTCACGCCGCTGCTCGACCCGCTTGACGACCTCGCGCGCGGCCGGTACGACCTCGTCCAACCGGACGTGCGCCCGTACTTCCGTGACGTCCACGACCACCTGCTTCGCGTGGTCGACCAGGTCGAGGGCTTCCGCGACCTTCTGACCAGCGTGCTCACGGCCAACCTGACGCAGGCGAGCGTCCGGCAGAACGAGGACGTGCGCCGGATCTCCGCCTGGGCCGCGATCGTAGCCGTGCCGACCGCCATCGCCGGCATCTACGGGATGAACTTCGACCACCTGCCCGGATCCGGCTCGAGGCTCGGCTTCACGCTCATCCTCGCCGTGATCGCCGCAGCCTGCATCGGTCTCTACATGAACTTCCGCCGGCGCGGCTGGCTCTAGCGCTTACACGCTCAGATCTCCCTTCGGCCCTGCCGATAGGAGACACGAGCCATGCGCCCGGAAACCCCTGCGAACGAGCTTGCCCGCCTCGAAGCGCTCCGCCGCTACGAGATCCTCGACACCGAGACGGAGCAGGCCTTCGACGATCTGACCGCGCTCGCCGCGAACATCTGCGGGGCGCCGATCTCGCTCATCAGCCTCGTCGACTCGGATCGCCAGTGGTTCAAGTCGACCGTCGGCGTGGACGAGCGAGAGACGGACCGAGACGTCTCCTTCTGCGCGCACGCGATCCTGGAGGATGAGCTCTTCGTCGTTCCGGACGCTGCCGCCGACAAGCGCTTCGCCGATAACCCACTCGTCGTCTCGGATCCTTCGATTCGCTTCTACGCCGGCAAGCAGCTCGTCACCGGAGACGGCCATGCGCTCGGCGCGCTCTGCGTACTGGACAGGATCCCTCGCCACCTCACCGACGAGCAGCGCGGCGCGCTCGAGGCCCTCGCGCGCCAGACGGTCGCCCTGCTCGAGCAACGTCGGTCCCAGGCGATGCTCCAGCAGGAGATGCGGCTCGCCGAGCTCCTTCACGCGACGGCCGCCGCGGCCAACGACGCCGCGAGCACCGACAAGGCGGTCGCGTCCTGCCTCGAGCTCGTCTGCTCGCGGATGGGCTGGCGCGCCGGCGAGGCGGTTCGCCTGGACGGCGACCGCCCCTGGACGGCCGCGCTCTGGTACGCGGACGATCCGGACGCCCTCTCCGAGCTCCGCCGGACGATCGAACCGGTGGGACGGCCTTCTGCAGACGAGCTCCTCGCACGCATCGCCGAGACCGGCAAGCACGCGTGGTTCGAGAGCCTCGCGGACGGCGCCGCGGAGAGCGCCGGGCTCAGGACGGTGGTGGTCATGCCCGTGCTCATCCGCCGTGAGGTGGTCGCGCTCTTCCGTTTCTTCGTCGACGAAGCGCTTGCGCACGACGAGCGCGTCGTGGACGCGATGGGCACGGTCGGCGCGCAGCTCGGCCGTGCGCTCGAGCGCGACCGCGCCGAGCGTGCCCTCGCCCACCGCTTCGCCGACCTCAACGCCGTCCTCGACGCCACGACCGAGGGGATCTGCCTGAGCGACCTCGACGGGCAGGTTCGCTACGTCAACACGGCGATGGAGCAGCTGTGGAATGCGCTCGGGCTCCCGACCCGCGGATCGGTCTGGTCGCGCCTCCTCGAGCTCGCGGCGAGCACCACGGAGCCGCAATCCGTGGTCGAAGCCATCCAGACGCTGCAGCGGCATCCCCTCGAACGCGGGACGGCCGAGTTCGTCCTCGACTCCGGCCGCTCGTTCCTCGCCTACAGCGTCCCGGTGCTCGCCGACCATGATCTCCAGACGGGCCGTCTGTTCGTCTTCCGGGAGACCACGAGCGACCGCGAGGTGGAGCGGCTCAAGGACGAGTTCCTCGCCAGCGTCTCCCACGAGCTGCGGACGCCGCTCACGTCCATCGTCGGCTACGCGGAGGCGCTCAACGCCGGCGACCTCGGCGAGCTCGGCCCCGAGCAGTCCGAGTTCGTCTCTGTGATCGAGCGCAACGCCGGCCGTCTCACGCGGCTGGTCGACGACCTGCTCCTGACCGCGCGGATCGAGTCGCACACGCTCGAGCTCAACTACGAGGACGTCGACGTCGCCGCGCTCGTGGCCGACTGCGCCCAGAGCGTGACTCCGTACGCGGAGAGCCGCGGTGTCAGCCTGGTGCTCGACACCGAGCCGCTCACGCTGAGTGCCGACACGCTGCGCCTGTCGCAGCTCCTCAACAACCTGCTCTCGAACGGCGTCAAGTTCACCCCCGACGGCGGCACGGTCACCGTCCGCACGGGCCGAGAGGACGGCCTCGGTGTCCTCGAGGTCGAGGACAACGGCATGGGCATCCCCGCAGAGGAGCAGGACAAGCTCTTCGAGCGCTTCTTCCGCTCCAGCCTCGCGCACCGGCGGTCGATCGAGGGCACCGGCCTCGGTCTCGTGATCGCCAAGGCGATCGCGGAGCGGCACGGCGGCCGCATCGTGTTCGAAAGCCAGGTGGGCGAGGGCACGACCTTCCGGGTGGAGCTGCCGCTCCAGGCCGACATCCCCGCCGGCACCGTCGCCGCGTAGCGCCCGCTCGATCGCCGGGTGAGTGCGCCTGGTAGGAATCGAACCTACGACCTCGCGCTCCGGAGGCGCGCGCTCTATCCCCTGAGCTACAGGCGCGGGCGGGGCTTAGTGTACCCGGGGTGAGGCTCAGCCATCGCCGCGCCACGCTTCTGCTCGCGCAGCCGTTCACCATCTCCCGCTCGACGAGCGTCGAGGAGGAGGTGCTCTGGATCGAGCTCGAGCACGACGGGGTCACGGGCTTCGGCGAGGCCCAGCCGCAGGACCACTACGGCGAGACCGTCGAGGGCGCCGAGGCGTTCCTGGACGAGGCGGGCTCGCTCCTCGGCGACGATCCCTTCGCTCTCGAGGCGATCGGCGCCCGCCTGGCCGAGGTCCCTGGCCAGCACGCGGCCAAGGCCGGGCTCGACGGGGCGCTGCACGACCTCTGCGGCAAGCTCGTCGGCCAGCCTGTCTGGAGGCTCCTGGGCCTCGAGCGCGGTGGCCCGCCCACCTCGTGGACGATCTGGCTCGGCGACCCCGACGACATGGCATTGCGAGCGGAGGCCGTCGGCAGCGACTTTCGCCGCCTGAAGCTGAAGCTCGGCGGCCGCGACGGGCTCGACGTCGAGCGCGTGCGGGCGGTGCGCGGCGTCACGGACGTCCCGCTCCAGGTCGATGTGAACGAGTACTGGGAGCTCGACGAGGCGCTCGATGCCGTGCGCGAGCTGGCCGACCTCGGCGTCCAGTACGTGGAGCAGCCGCTGAAGGCCGGCGACCCGGGCGGGCCGGCGCTGAAGCGCGAATCGCCGCTGCCCATCTACGTGGACGAGGACGTGCACATGCTCCCGACGGTCGCCGAATGCGCCGAGCGGGCGCACGGCGTGAACATCAAGCTCGCGAAGAGCGGCGGGATCCGCGAGGCCGTCCGCATGGCGCACGCCGCCAGGGCGCTCGGGCTGGGCGTCATGCTCGGCTGCATGATCGAGTCCGGCCTCGGGATCAGCGCCGCGGCACAGATCGGGAGCCTGTGCGATCACCTCGACCTCGACGGCAACCTGCTCCTGGCCGAGGACCCGTGGCCGGGAGTCGCGTTCGTCGACGGCGTCCAGGTGCCCTCCGACGAGCCGGGACTGGGAGTCCATGAAGCGCTATCTCGCGCTCGCTGAGGGCTACTCCGGCGACGACCACTACGGGAAGACGACCTACGGCGTCATCCGGTACGGCTCCGAACCGGTCGTGGCCGTGCTGGACTCGGAGCGCGTGGGGGAGACCGTCGAGGGGATTCCCGTCGTCGGCACCGTCGCGGAGGCGCTCGCCTACGAGCCCACGACGGCGCTCGTGGGCGTCGCGGTGGCGGGCGGGCGGTTGCCGCCCGTCTGGCGCGGAATCCTGCGCGAGGCGATCGAGGCGGGTCTGGACGTCGAGGCGGGCATGCACGAGTTCCTGGCCGACGATCCCGGAGCTCTCGGCCCTCGCGGCCGAGCACGGCGTGGAGCTGCGCGACTACCGCAGGCCGCCGGCCGACCTGAGCGTCCCGACCGGCGAGAACCTCACGCACGGCGCCTCCGTCGTCCTCACGGTCGGCTCGGACTGCGCGGTCGGCAAGAAAACCGTCGCTGTCGAGCTCGACCGAGCAGCCCGCGCGCGCGGGATCCGCTCGGTCTTCGTCCCGACCGGCCAGACCGGGATCATGATCGAGGGCTGGGGCATCGCCGTCGACGCAGTGGTCTCGGACTTTCTCGCCGGGGCGGGGGAGCGGCTCGTCGTCGAGGGAGCGAAACGGGGCGACCTGCTCTTCGTCGAGGGCCAGGGTGCGATTCTCCATCCGCAGTTCTCGGGCGTCACGCTCGGCCTCTACCACGGGGCGGCGCCGCACGCCCTCGTGCTCGTGCACCGGGCCGGCGACGTCGAGATCGAGGGCGTCCCCGGCCACCCGATCCCGCCGCTGCCCGAGCTCGTCGCGCTCTACGAGCAGCTCGCCCTCCCGGTGCGCCCGGCACCGGTGGCCGCGGTGGCGGTGAACACCGGCCGCCTCTCGGACGACGACGCCCGGGCGGCGGTGGAAGCCATCGCGGCGGAGACCGGTCTCCCCGCCGATGACCCTGTCCGTTTTGGCCCTGACGCGTTGCTTGACGCCGTCTTGGTGCGCTTGCCGTCGGGTATAACGGGCGGGTGACCGACCCACGCGTCGAGCGCCTCGGCAGCCTTATCGTCGACTATTCACTGGCCCTCAAGGAGGGCCAGGTCGTTCGAATCGACACCCTCGAGGTCGGCTCTCCGCTCGCGCTCGCCTGCTACCGCGCAGCGCTCCGCGCCGGCGCTCACCCGTATACGAACGTCGGCCTGCCGGGCCTCGGCGAGGAGCTCCTGCACAACGGCTCGGAGGACCAGGTCACCTATATCTCGCCGATCCAGTGGGAGGAGATCGAGCAGATCGACGCGCTCATCACCATCTGGTCCGAGGTGAACACGCGATCGCTGTCACGCGTCGACTCCGACCGGCACGCGAAGCACATCGCCGCGAACCGCAAGCTGTCGAACCGCCGCTGGGAGCGCATCTCCAAGGGGGAGATGAGCTGGTGCGGGACGCTGTTCCCGACGAACGGCCACGCCCAGGAGGCGGAGATGTCACTGGCCGAATACGAGGACTTCGTCTTCGCCGCCTGCCACGTCCACGAGGAGGATGCCGCGTCTCACTGGCGCGCCGCCTCCTCCGGCCTCGGCGCCCGCGCCGCGGAGCTCGGCGGCGTCCGCGAGCTGCGCATCGTCGGGCCCGACACGGACCTGCGCCTCGGCGTCGACGGCCGCAGCTGGCTCGCGGCCGACGGCCACTACAACATGCCCGACGGCGAGGTCTTCACCAGCCCGATCGAGACGGAGACCGAGGGCGAGATCCGCTACACGTTCCCCGCCGTCTACCACGGACGCGAGGTCGAGGACATCCGCCTGCGGTTCGAGGAGGGGCGGGTCGTCCACGCCGAGGCCTCCCGCGGGGACGACTACCTCCAGTCGCTGCTCGACATGGATCCCGGCGCCCGCGTCCTCGGCGAGGTGGCGTTCGGGCTCAACTACGAGATCGACCGCTTCACGCGCAACATCCTCTTCGACGAGAAGATCGGCGGGACGATGCACCTCGCGCTCGGCTCCGGGTTTCAGCAGACCGGGGGCCAGAACACCTCGGGACTGCACTGGGACATGATCTGCGACCTCCGCGAGGACGGGGAGGTCTACGCGGACGGCGAGCTGATCTGGAAGAACGGGCATTTCCTCGCCGAGCCCGCCCTCGAGGTCGTCGAGAGCGCCGTCGGTGGCTGACGACCGTCTCGAGCGCCTCGCCGGCGTTCTGGTCGACTACTCGACGGGGGTCAAGGAGGGCGACCTCGTCTGCATCGACACGGACCCCGCCGCGGCGCCGCTCGTCCAGGCCATCTGGCGGCGCGTCCTCGCGGCGGGCGCGCATCCTCACCTCCGCGTCGACCTGGACGCCGCGCAGGAGATCCTCCTACGCGAGGGCAACGACGACCAGATCGACTGGATCACGCCGTTGCGCCGTGCCGAGGTCGAGCGCGCCGACGTGCGCATTGCCATCGAGGCGGAGATCAACACGCGGGCGAACACGACCGTCGACCCCGAACGGATGGCCCGCGCCGAGCGCGCGCGCGAGCCGCTCCGGCGCATCCACTTCCGGCGCGCCAGCTCGGGCGAGCTCCGCGCCGTCATCACCGTCTTCCCCACGAACGGCACCGCCCAGGAGGCGAACATGTCCCTCGGCGAGTACGAGGACTTCGTCTTCCGCGCCGGCCTCCTCGACCACGCCGACCCCGTCGCGGACTGGATGGCACTCGGAGCCGGGTTCACGGAGCTGGGGACGTGGCTGGGAGGGCGGAAGACGATCCGCGTCGTGAGCGACGGCACCGACCTCACGCTCGGCGTGGAGGGCAGGACCTGGATCCCGTGCGACGGCAAGGAGAACTTCCCGGACGGCGAGATCTTCACCGGCCCGGTGGAGTCGCAGGTCGACGGCGTCGTGCGCTTCACGTACCCGGGGACGTACGCCGGCCGGCGCCTGAGCGGCATCGAGCTCGAGTTCCGCGAGGGGCAGGTGGTTCGCGCGAGCGCCGACGAGGGGGAGGAGCTGCTCCTTCGGATGCTGGAGCTCGACGAGGGCGCACGCCACGTGGGCGAGTTCGCGTTCGGCCTCAACGAGGCCATCACCGAGTTCACCGGGCACACGCTCTTCGACGAGAAGATCGGCGGGACGATGCACCTCGCGCTCGGGGCCTCGTACCCGGAATCGGGCGGGACGGTGCAGTCCGCGCTCCACTGGGATCTCGTCTGCGACCTGCGCGCCGGAAGCGAGGTGTACGCCGACGGCGAGGTCGTCTACCGGGACGGACGCTTCGTCGAAGGCCTCTTCTGATCGTCCTCTTCGGGGATACGCATCTCCCGCGCGGTAATCGCGCCCTGCCGAAGGGATGCGTACGGGTGCTGGAGCAGGCGTCGGTGGCGCTGCACGTCGGGGATGTAACGACGAGCGCTGCGCTCGAGGACATGCGGAGCATCGTGTGCGTCGAGGCGGTGCACGGGAACATGGATGAGCCCGACCTCAAGGCCTCGCTCCCCGAGCGCACGGTCGTCGAGGCGGAGGGCCTGCGCATCGGCCTCGTCCACGACCCCGGCCCAGCGCAGGGCCGGCACGCGCGGCTCGTCGAATGGTTCCCGGAGTGCGTGGTGATCGCCTACGGGCACACGCACCTGCCGGAAGTCACCCGTCACGAAGACGTCTGGATCGTGAACCCGGGCAGCCCGACCGAGCGCCGGCGCGCTCCGGGGCACTCGCTCGCGGTCCTGGTCGAAGGCGAGCCCCATCTGATCGCACTCGACTGAAGCTTCCGCGCCCTGCTTACGTCCAAGGTTTTGGGGCTCGGGACGAACGCACTGGACTCCGTCCGAACGGGTCGCTACCATACGAACATATGTTCCCTTGGCGGTCGCTTCTCATCCTCTGCGCCATCGTCGGCGCGCTGCTGCTCGCAGTTCCCCGTCCGTCGAGCGGCGCGGGCCCCGAGGAGCGCTACGTCGTCCAGCCCGGGGACACCCTGTGGGAGCTCGCTGCGTCGCGCTACGGCGGCGATCCCCGCGAAGGCGTCTGGCGCATCCGCGACCGGAACGGCCTCGGGGGAACCGCGCTCCAGCCGGGAACGATCCTCTACCTGCCCGCGCGGGCGGGTGGTGCCTAGCGTCGGAGCAGTCCGCGGCCCGGTCGGCCGCGTCCGAACAACCGAATACGCGTCGCGTTCCGTCGTGTGGTGCAGGCCGAAGGGCTGAGGGCGGAAGGCCGGATCGAGCGGACGGCCCCTAGACTTCTGCCGTGGATCTCGATCTTGTCTTCCTCGGGACCTCGGGCTCGGTCCCCACGGCCCGCCGCGGGCTCTCCGGGACGCTGGTCCGGCGCGGGGGCGAGCGCATGCTCGTCGACTGCGGCGAGGGCACCCAGCGCCAGCTCCTGCGGTCGACCATCGGGCTGATCGAGCTCCCGGAGGTGTTCCTCACGCACTACCACGCGGACCATTACCTCGGCCTGCCGGGAATGCTGAAGACGTTCGCGCTCCGGAGCCGCGTGGTCCCGCTGACGGTCTACGGGCCCCCGGGGCTGCGTGACCTCTTCGGCGCCCTCCAGCGGATCTTCGGGAAGCTCAGCTACCCGGTCGAGCTCGTCGAGCTGCGAGACGGCGACGTCGTCGACCGCGGGGACTACCGCATCGTCCCCTTCAAGGTCGCGCACGGCGTGACGGCCAACGGCTACGCGTTCGTGGAGCTTCCACGGCCGGGCCGCTTCGACGTCGAGACCGCCCGGTCGCTGGGAGTGCCGGACGGGCCACTCTTCGGCCGTCTCCAGGCCGGCGAGTCGGTCCAGCTGCCGGACGGCGGCGAGGTTCGCCCCGAGCAGGTCCTCGGGCCGCCCAGGCCCGGGCGGCGGATCGTCTTCGCCGGCGACACGGCGCCTGCGGCGAGCGTCCTCGAGGTCGCGAAGGACGCAGACGTCCTCGTCCACGAGGCCACCTTCGCCGAGGAGGAGCGCGAGCGCGCCGACGAGACCGCGCACTCCACGGCCGCCGGCGCGGCGGGGCTCGCCGCGGCCGCGGGCGTGCAGATGCTCGCCCTGACGCACCTCTCCAACCGGTACTTCGGCCCGGAGATCGCACGGGAAGCGCGCGAGGTTTTCCCGGAGACAGTGGTTCCGAGGGACTTCGATATCATCGACGTCCGGTTCCAGGAGCGGGGCGGCCCCCGGCTCATCAAGGGCGGAGCGAAAGTGACGCGAGAGGAGGCCGAGCCGCATGACAGGGATGGTTCAGGTGGCGGTGGCAGGGGACCTCGCGGAAGCGGAGGAGATCCAGACGATCCTGCACTCGGCGGGGATCCAGTCGGAGCTTCACCCCGCGGTGGAGCAGCATCCGGCGGCGCTGGATGACGCACCGCAGAAGGTCATGGTCCCGGAGCGATCGCTCGAAGAGGCGCAACACGCCATCGAGTCCATGACCGATCCCGACGAGCTCATCGGCGGACGCTAGGGTCACCGGCGCGCCGGACTTCGGGCCCCTCGCGGAGAACTACGACCGGCTCCGCCCGCTCGACGAGAGCTGGTGGGAGCTCGTCGAGCTGCTCGTCGTGGAGGGCGACCTTCCGGGCCGCCGGGTCCTCGACGTCGGCTGCGGCACGGGCGCCCTCGCGTCGGCGCTCGCCGAGCGGGGCGCGCGGGTCTGGGGCGTCGACGCGTCCGAGGAGATGCTCGAGGTCGCGAGGGCGGCCGTGGGCAAGCGCGTCGGGCTGAAGCTCGGGCGCGCCGAGGAGCTGCCGTTCAAGGACGCCTGGTTCGAGCGCGTGGTGCTTCGCCTCGTCGTCCACCTCGTCGACCGGCCGCGGGCGCTCCCGGAGCTCGCGCGCGTGCTCGTTCCCGGGGGCCGCGCCTCGATCGCGACGTTCACCGAGGGCCACTTCGAGTGGTACTGGCTCACGTCCGTGTTTCCCGAGGTGGGGGAGATCGACCGCCGGCGCTTTCCGCGGCCCGACGCGCTCGAGGCGGAGCTCCTCGACGCGGGCTTCGCGACCGCACGGACGACGACCCTCGGACAGCGCCGCTCGATCTCCCGCGCCGACGCGCTGGAGCGCATCCGCGGCCGGTACATCTCGACGCTTCGCCTGCTCGACGAGGAGACGTACGCCGCCGGGCTGGAGCGCGCCGAGCGCGAGCTCCCGGAGGAGATCGAGTCAGTGCTCGAGTGGGCCGTGGTCTCCGCCGACGCCCCGGCTCAGTAGACGAGCGCCTTCTCCGACCACTCCGCGAGCTCGACCATGCGCGTCGGCGGCGCCAGCTCGACGCCCTCTCTCGTCCCCGCGTCGATGCCGCGCGCCATGCTCGACCGCGCCGAGAGCGAGATCTCCACGCCGGCCGCGACGAGCGCGTCCCAGTGCTCGGCCAGGGAGCCCGTCCCGATCCCGTGTACTGCCTCCGCCGTCTCGGGACGGGCGAGATTGACTCCGTCGCCGCCCAGGAACACGCGAACCTCGTGGCCTTCCGCCGCCGCGGTTCGGGCCACGAGCAGCCCGAGCGCGGCTCGCGTGGCGTTCTCCGGACCGGTGACGACGTTGACCAGCAGCCGCACGCCTACTCCTCCTCGGCCATGCCGAGAATGTCCTCGCGGGAGAGCTTCCCGACGAGGTCGGGATGGTTGCGCGCGACATGAGCCTCCACGCTGGCGACCAGCTCGCCGTCGCTCTCGGCGCGCACGACCTCTCCGCACTCGCAGTTGACGACCTTTCCCATGACTGCTCCTTCTTCGTGAACGCCGGCATTGTCGCTCCCGCCGCCTTGCCGTTACCTTGGAGGAACCTTGGCGGGCGGCGGCACGAGGATCCAGCTTTGCGGGCGCCTCGTCGCCGAGGTGGCCGGGCAGCGCGTCGAGGAGGCACTCCCCGGGAGGCAGGGTCGACTGCTCTTCGCCTACCTCGCGGCGAACCGGGCGCGGATGGTCACCCGCCCCGAGCTCATAGACGTCCTCTGGCCGGGCGGCGCGCCGGACGCCGCGGAAACCGCGCTCGCATCGCTTCTCTCGAAGGTCAGGCGGGCCGCCGGTGAGGGCGTCCTGGACGGCAAGGCCGAGCTGCGGCTCAGTCTCCCTCGGGACGCCTGGGTCGACCTCGAAGCAGCCGGAGTCGGCGTTCATCGGGCGGAGTCGGCCGTCGCTCTCGAAGAATGGGAGCGCGCTTGGGCACCAGCGCGCACCGCGCTCTACATCGCCAACCGTGGGCTGCTCCCCGGCTATGACGCCCCCTGGATCGACGAGCGCCGCCGGTGGCTCGAAGACGTTCGGCTGCGGGCCCTCGAATGCGTGGGCGCCGTCGGCCTCTGCGATGGGCGGCACCGAGCTTGCGGCGGCCGGACGCGCTGGTCGCGCGCTCGTGGAGGCGGCGCCGTTCCGGGAGAGCGGCTACCGGCTCCTGATGGAGGCGCTCGCCGCCGAGGACAACGTCGCGGAGGCGCTGCGCGTGTACGACGGTCTGCGGGTCCTTCTCCGCGAGGAGCTCGGCGCGGCGCCCGGGACGGCAGCGCAGGAGCTACACCGCCGGCTGCTGGCGCAGTTGGACGCCGTCCGCAAGGACGGCTAGTCTCCAGCCCGCACCTTTAACTCGGTCCCGTGAGGCCGGAAAGGAGTGGATCGTGGCTGCGCCTGCACAGGCGGACAAGCTGCTGCTGGACGGAGAGGCGCTTCGGCGCACGATCGCCCGCATCGCGCACGAGATCGTCGAGCGCAACCCCGACCTCGATCGCACTGCGCTCGTCGGGATCCACACGCGCGGCGTGCCCGTCGCCCAGCGCATCCGCCGGCTGATCGAGGAGTTCACCGACCGCGAGATCGCGCTCGGCACCCTCGACATCACGTTCCACCGCGACGACGTCCACGTGCGCGGCGGCGGCGCTCCACTCCACCCGCAGCCCGTCGTGCGCGCCACGCGCCTCGACTTCCCGCTCGAGGGGATGACCTGCGTCCTCTGCGACGACGTCCTCTTCACGGGCCGAACCATTCGGGCGGCGATCGACGCCCTGTTCGACTACGGACGCCCTGCGCGCGTCCAGCTCGCGGTGCTCGTCGACCGCGGCCACCGCGAGCTCCCGATCCGCCCCGATTACGTCGGCAAGAACCTGCCGACGTCTCACGACGAGCGCGTGCAGGTGCAGCTCGTCGAGGTCGACGAGGTCGACCGAGTCCTGCTCGTACCCGCCCCCGGAAAGTGAGGAAGCCGATGGCCGACATCCGACCACTGCTCCGCTCGGAGCTCCTGCCACCCAAGCCGCCGGCGAGGCGGCACATGATCTCGATCGCCGACCTGGAGCGCGAGGACGTCGAGCGCCTGCTCGCGCTCGCCCGCACCTTCGCGCGGTCGGTCGAGCGCGACGTCAAGAAGCTGCCGACGCTACGCGGCCGGACGGTTGTGAACCTCTTCTTCGAGGCCTCCACGCGGACGTCCTCGAGCTTCGAGCTCGCCGCCAAGCGCCTGTCCGCGGACGTCATGTCCATCAAGTCCTCCGGCTCCGCAGTCGAGAAGGGCGAATCCCTCAAGGACACGCTGCTGACGATCGGCGCCTACGACCCGGACGTGATCGTCATCCGCCACGCCCACATCGGCGCCCCGCTCCTGGCCGCGCGGTACACGCCCGCGCACGTCGTCAACGCCGGGGACGGGAAGCACCAGCACCCGACGCAGGCGCTGCTCGACCTCTACACGCTCGACGAGGAGCTGGGCGGGATCGAGGGGCTCCACGTGGCGATCGTGGGCGACGTCCTCCACTCGCGGGTCGCGCGCTCGAACATCCAGGCGCTCGTCCTCATGGGCGCGCGCGTCACGCTGATCGGCCCGCCGCCGCTCATCCCACGCGGGATCGAGGCCATGGGCTGCGAGGTCTCCTACGACATCGACGACGCGAAGGCCGCCGACGTCGTCTACGTCCTGCGCATGCAGCGCGAGCGCATGCTCGAAGGCGCGAACTACGTCCCGAGCCTCCGTGAGTACACGGCGCGCTGGGGCGTGACGCCGGAGCGGCTGCGGCCGGGGCAGAGGGTCATGCACCCCGGGCCCGATGAACCGCGGGGTCGAGATCGATCCCGCCGTCGCCGATGCAGCCGAGTCGCTCGTCGAGCGCCAGGTGCGCAGCGGCCTCGTCGTGCGGATGGCAGTCCTCTACGACCTGCTCACGCAGGGCCCGGTCGAGGTCAAGGTCGCGGAGATCGAGGAGGTGGCCTGATGCTCTTCGGCAAGAACGGCAGGAAGGACTCGCTGTCCTTCGAGGGCGTCCGCGTCGTCGACCCGACCCAGGGGATCGACGAGACGCTCACCGTCACGGTCGAGCGCGGCCTGATCGCGAGCGTCGAGCCCGCTTCCGGGGGCAACGGCAAGGTGCTCGCGCCGGCGTTCGTCGACCCGCACGTCCACCTGCGAACGCCCGGCCGCGAGGACGAGGAGGATCTCGGCTCCGGCACGCGGGCGGCCGCCGCGGGCGGGTACTGCGCCATCCTCGCCATGCCCAACACCGACCCGGTCGTCGACTCCGCCGCGGTCCTCGGCGCGCTCATCGAGCGCGCGCAGGAGGAGGCCGAGGTGCCCGTCGGGTTCCTCGCCGCCATCACCAAGGCTCAGCAGGGGGCCGAGCTGACCGAGATGGTCGAGCTCGCCGAGCGCGGCGCCGCGGGGTTCACGGACGACGGCCGCCCCGTGGTCGCGCCGGGCCTCGTGCGCCGGGCGCTCCAGTACAGCGCTGCGGCAGACCGGCCGATCGCCGTCCACTGTGAGGAGCCGACGCTCTCACGAGGGGGCCACGTCCACGAGGGGCTCGTCTCGGCCGAGCTCGGCTTCGGCGGGTACCCGTCGGTCGCCGAGAGCGTCATGGTCGACCGCGACCTCGCGCTCGCCGCGTACGAGGAGCGGCCGCTCCACCTGCTCCACCTCTCGGCTCGGGAGTCGGTCGACGCCCTCCGACGCGCCCGCGACGCGGGCGTCCGGGCGACGGGAGAGGCCACGCCGCACCACCTCTGCCTCACCGAGGACGCGGTGCGCTCGCTCGATCCCAACGTGAAGATGAACCCGCCGCTGCGGGCAGACGACGACCGCGCCGCGCTCATCGAGGCGCTTCGCGACGGGACGATCGAGGCGGTCGCCACCGACCACGCCCCGCATGCCCGCTACGAGAAGGAGGTGCCGTTCGAGGAGGCGCCTTTCGGAGTCACCGGCCTCGAGACGGCGTTTTCGGCCCTGTACACGCAGCTCGTCGAGCCCGGCGTGCTCCCGCTGCCGACGCTGCTGGAGCGCATGAGCGCCGGCCCGGCCCGCATCTACGGCCTCGAGGCGCCGACGATCGCGGTCGGGGCGCCGGCGAACCTCGTCCTGCTCGACCTCGACGCCGCCTGGCACGTCGACGAGGGCTCGTTCAAGTCGAAGTCGGCCAATTCCTGGCTGCTCGGCTCGAAGCTCCACGGCCGCGTGCTCCAGACGGTGGCCGCCGGAAAGGTCGTGTACGCAGCGTGAGCGGCTTCCTGGCCCTCGAGGACGGGACGGTCTTTCGCGGCAGGTCGGTCGGGGCGCTCGGGATCGCGCACGGCGAAGCCGTCTTCACGACGGCGATGACCGGCTACCAGGAGGTCGTCACCGACCCGAGCTTCGCCGAGCAACTCGTCGCGTTCACCGCCCCGATGATCGGGAACTACGGCGTCTCGCCGCAACGCTCCGAGTCCACGCGCACCCACGCGCGCGCCGTGCTGATGCGGCGGGCGACGGGGGAGGACTGGCCCCGCTGGCTGCACGGCCAGAGCATCGTCGCCCTGGAGGAGATCGACACCCGCGCCCTCGTCGTGCGCCTGCGCGAGCACGGGGCCATGAAGGCGGCCGCGGTGGCCGGCGCCGCGTCGGTGGACGAGGTGCTCGCCGCGATTCGTGCTCAGGCCGGGATGGAGGGCCGCGCCCTCGTCGCCGGCGTGTCAACGAGCGGCCGCTACGAGGTCGGCGCCGGCTCGACCCCGGTCGCGGTCCTCGACTACGGGTGCAAGGACTCGATCATCCGCCGGCTGAAGACGGCAGGCGTTCGTGTGACCGTCTGGCCGCACGACACCGACGCGGCCACGATCCTCGCTGCCCGCCCCGCCGGCGTGCTCCTCTCGAACGGCCCGGGCGATCCTTCTGCGCTGCCCGCGCAGGTCGAGGTCGTCAGGGAGCTGCTCGGCCGCGTCCCGATCCTGGGGATCTGCCTCGGCCACCAGCTGCTGGCGCTTGCGGCCGGGCTCGAGACCTTCAAGCTCCCGTTCGGCCACCGCGGCGCCAACCATCCGGTGCTCGAGCTGGAGTCGAGCCGCGTCCTCGTCACGAGCCAGAACCACGGCTTCGCGGTGCGCGGCGACGGGTCGGAGGTCACGCACGTCTCGCTCTACGACGGCACCGTCGAGGGCCTCGCGCTCCCGAAGGAGCACGCACGGTCGCTCCAGTTCCATCCGGAAGCGGGCCCCGGCCCGCACGACGCCTGGCCGGAGATCGAAGGCTGGGTCGAGGAGGTCAGGTATGCCCAGGCGGCCTGACCTCGAGTCCATCTGCGTGATCGGCGCCGGCCCCATCGTCATCGGGCAGGCGTGCGAGTTCGACTACTCCGGGAGCCAGGCGCTCAAGGTCCTCCGCGACGAGGGCTACCGCACGATCGTCGTCAACTCGAACCCGGCCACGATCATGACCGACCCGGGCTTCGCCGACCGCACCTACCTGGAGCCGCTGGACGTCGAGGGCGTGACCGGCGTGCTCGAGCGCGAGCGGCCGGACGCGCTCCTGCCGACGCTCGGCGGCCAGACGGCGCTCAATCTCGCCCGCCGGCTGGCCGAGGACGGCGTCCTCGACGAGCTCGGCGTCGAGCTGATCGGCGCCGGCTTCGACGCGATCTGCCGCGCCGAGGACCGCGGGCTCTTCCGCGAGACGATGGAGGCCGTCGGCCTGCGCGTGCCCGAGTCCGTCGTCGTCACCTCGCCCGACCAGCTGCCGGCCGACCTCTCCTTCCCGCTCATCCTGCGCCCGGCGTTCACCCTCGGCGGCCACGGCGGCGGCATCGCCCGGACGCCCGAGGACCTCGCGCGGCTGCTGGAGCGCGGGCTGGCGGAGAGCCCGGTGGGCCAGGTGCTCGTGGAGGAGTCGCTGATCGGCTGGGACGAGTTCGAGCTCGAGCTCATGCGCGACGCGCGGGACAACGTCGTGGTCGTCTGCTCGATCGAGAACCTCGACCCCATGGGCGTGCACACGGGCGACTCCGTCACGGTCGCGCCGCAGATGACGCTGCCCGACGAGGCCTTCCAGGAGCTGCGCGACGCCGCGGCGACGGTCATCCGCGCGGTCGGCGTCGAGACCGGCGGATCCAACATCCAGTTCGCGCGCGAGCGCGGCACCGGCGAGCTTCGCGTGATCGAGATGAACCCGCGTGTCTCGCGCTCGTCGGCGCTGGCCAGCAAGGCAACCGGGTATCCGATCGCCAAGGTGGCCGCCAAGCTCGCGGTCGGCTACACGCTCGACGAGATCCCGAACGACCTCACGCGCACGACGCCGGCGAGCTTCGAGCCGACGCTCGACTACGTCGTCGTCAAGTTCCCGCGCTTCGCGTTCGAGAAGTTCCCCGGCGCCGACGAGGCGCTGGGCACGCAGATGAAGTCCGTCGGCGAGGCGATGGGGATCGGTCGCACGTTCACCGAGGCCTTCCTGAAGGCGATGCGCTCGCGAGAGCTCGACGCCGGCGCCGCCACGCCGTGGGCGACGCTCTCCGACCTCCCGGATGGCCTCCACCCGTGGTTCAGGGCCGAGCTCGAGCGCGCCACGAGCGCCTTGAGTTCCATGCGCACAAGCTCCGACCTGGTCGCCGAAGACTGGCTGAGCCTCAAACGGCTGGGCTGGTCGGACGCCGATCTGGCGGCCGAGTGGAACACAAGCGAGGACGAGGTTCGTCGCGCGCGGCGGTCGTGGGGCGTGCGGCCGTCGTACCGGCGGGTCGACTCCTGCGCGGCCGAGGTCGAGGCGGCCTCGAATTACCTCTACTCCACCTGGGGCGAGGAGGACGAGGCGCGGCCGGCCGGCGAGAAGCCGCGCGTGGTCATCCTCGGGTCCGGGCCGAACCGCATCGGCCAGGGGATCGAGTTCGACTACTGCTGCGTCCACGCGGCGCGCACGTTCCGCGAGCTCGGCTACGAGACGGTGATGGTCAACTGCAACCCGGAGACCGTCTCCACCGACTACGACACCTCCGACCGGCTCTACTTCGAGCCGCTGCGGGCCGAGGAGGTGCTCGAGATTTGCGACCGCGAACGGCCCGAGGGCGTCGTGATCCAGTTCGGCGGCCAGACGCCGCTCAAGCTCGCGCGCGCCCTGGAGGAGGCCGGCCACCGGATCCTCGGGACGCCGCAGGACGCGGTCGACCTCGCCGAGGACCGCGAGCGCTTCGCGGAGCTCTGCGACCGGCTCGACGTGGCCGTCCCGCCCTGGGGCGTCGCCCACGACCCCGCGAGCGCGGTCGGCGTCGCCGAGGAGATCGGCTACCCGGTGCTCGTGCGGCCGTCGTACGTGCTCGGCGGCCGGCGCATGCGCGTCTGTTACGAGCCCGAGGACGTGGCGGGCGCGGCCGAGGGCTGCGGGCGCGTGCTCGTCGACCGCTTCCTCGAGGGCGCGATCGAGATCGACGTGGACGCGCTCTGCGACGGAGAGGGCACCTGGGTCGCTGCGCTGATGGAGCACGTCGAGGAGGCCGGCGTGCACTCGGGCGACTCCTCGTGCGCGCTCCCGCCGGTCGGGCTCCCAGAGGACGTCCTCGCCGAATGCATCGACGTCGTCCGCGGGCTCGCGCCCGCGCTCGGCGTCGTCGGCGTGATCAACGTCCAGCTCGCGCTCCACGAGGGCCGGCTCTTCGTGCTCGAGGCCAACCCGCGCGCCTCGCGGACGATCCCGTTCGCGTCCAAGGCCCTGGGAGTCAACCTCGTCGAGGCCGCGTGCAAGCTCGTCGCGGGCGCGCCCCTGTCCGTCCTGGACGGGTCCCGGGTGCCAGACCCCTGGCCATGTCTCCGTGAAGGCGTCCGTGTTCCCCTTCGCCCGCTTCCCGGGCGCGGACGCGGTGCTCGGGCCCGAGATGCGCTCGACGGGGGAGGTCATGGCCACCGCGGCCGACTTCCCGACCGCGTTCGCCAAGGCCGAGCGCGCCGCCGGGAGGCCGCTCCCGACCGGGGGCACGGCGTTCCTCTCCGTCCGCGACGAGGACAAGCCCGCCGCCGTGGAGCTGGGGCGGGGCCTGGCCGCGCTGGGCTTCGCGCTCTGCGCGACCGGCGGGACCGCGTGGGCGCTCGCGGCCGCCGGGCTGAAGGTGGACGGCATCCGCAAGGTCACCGAGCCGGGGGACGGGCCCACGGTGGTCGACCTGATCCGCCGCCAGCGCGTCGAGCTCGTGGTCAACACGCCCGACGGGCGCGGTGCCCGCTCCGACGGCTACCTCATCCGCGAGGCCGCGCTCCTCGCCCGCGTGCCCTGCGTGACGACGATCGCGGGCGCTGCGGCGGCCGTCGAGGCCATCGCACGCGCGACCCGCGGCGAGACCCTCTCCCTCCAGGAACGTGTCGCCCGCCCGGCTTAGCGTCGCCGGCGTGGAGCCGGTCGGCCCCTACGCGCTCGTCGGCTGCGCCGCGGGTGACGTCGACCCGGGCGTCCCGGGGCAGTTCTTCATGCTCCGCACGCGCGCGACCCTGCTTCCGCGGCCCATGAGCCTGTGCCTCGCCCCGCCCGGCGAGCTCGGGTTCCTCGTCGACCCGATCGGCCCGGGCACCCGCGCGCTGGCAGAGCTCGAACGCGGGGAGGAGGTCGACGTGCTCGGCCCGCTCGGCAACGGATTCCGCCTCGACGTCGAACGTCCGCTCCTCGTGGGCGGCGGCATCGGCGTCGCCCCGTTCCCGTACCTCTCGGAGCAGCTCGGCGGCCCGCCGGCGATTCTCGGCTTCCGCAGCGCCCTCCACGCCGAGGCCGCTGCGCTCGTCCCGAACGCCGAGATCGTGCTCGAGCCGACCTACGTCACCGAGCGCCTCGAGCCCGGCTTCGACGTCCTCGCCTGCGGGCCCGAGCCGATGCTCGAGGCCGTCCGCCGGGTCGCGCCGGAGGCCCAGCTCGCCTGGGAGGCGCCGATGGCCTGCGGGTACGGCGCCTGCTACGGCTGCGTCGTGGAGATCGACGGGCGGCTCGCACGCCTCTGCGTCGAGGGCCCTGTCCTCGGCGGACACGTCAGGGGTCAGACCCCGGCCGTGGCCGAAAGGGCCGTCGCATGATCCTCAACGCCTCCGGCTGCCTCGACGCGCTGACCGCGCCGGACGTCGCCCGGCAGCTCGACGCCTTCGTGACGAAGACGGTCACCCCGCTGCCGCGGGAAGGCAACGCGCCCGAGCGTATCGCCGAGACCGAGGCGGGGATGCTGAACTCGATCGGGCTCGCGAACCCCGGCATCGACAGGTTCCTCGACGACGTCCTCCCGCGGCTCCTCGAGCTCGGGCCACCGGTCTGGGTCTCGGTCGGCGGATTCTCGGCGGGCGAGTACGGCGACCTGTGCGCCCGGCTCGACGCCACCGACGCGGCCGTCCTCGAGCTGAACCTCTCCTGCCCGAACGTCGCCGAGCCCGAGGACGAGGCGACGGCGATCGTCGCCGCGGCCCGCACGTCGACCTCGAAGCCCCTCTACGCCAAGCTCTCCCCGGCCCTCCCGGACATCCCGGCGGTCGCCCTGGCCGCGGCGGAGGCCGGCGCCGACGGCCTCTCGCTCGTGAACACGATCCGCGGCCTGGCGCTCGACCCGCGGACCCTTCAGCCGCGGCTCGCGACCGTCACCGGAGGGCTCTCGGGCCCGGCTTTGCGGCCCGTCGCGCTCGCCGCCGTGCACGCCTGCTACCGGGCGACGGGCCTCCCGATCGTCGGCATGGGAGGGGTCGAGACGGGCGCCCACGCGCTCGAGTTGATCGCGGTCGGCGCCTCCGCCGTCGCCCTCGGAACCGTGCTCTTCGCCGACCCCGGCGCGCCCGCTCGGATCCGCTCCGAGCTCGAGGCGGAAGCGGCCGCCCGTGGCTTGGCCGACCCTGCCGCAGCCCACGGCATTGCCGCCGCCGGTGTTGCCAGTTCTGCCGACGCGCTTTCGAAACGGACCGGACGGGTCGGGTTGAAGGTCTGAAAGGCGCTGTTAGAATGCCGCGCCATGCAAGGCACCAAGACGCAGGTCCAGGCACCCCTCCGCTCCCTGGATCAGCGGATGGAGGCGCTCCGCCGGGCGAATGAGATCCGCGTCAAGCGGGCCAAGCTCAAGAAGGATCTCAAGGCTGGGTCGGCGCAGATCGAGACGATCCTGCGTAACCCGCCCGCCTACGTGGAGACCGCAAAGGTCTTCGACATCCTCATGGCAGTCCCGAAGTTCGGGCGCGTGAAGGCCGCCCGCTTCCTGAACCAGTGCCGGATCAGCCAGTCGAAGACCGTGGGCGGCCTCTCCGACCGCCAGCGCGCGGAGCTGGTGGCGCTGCTGCGCCGCTAGCCGTGCGGCCCAGGCTCTTCGTCGTCACCGGGCCTTCCGGCGCCGGCAAGGGCACGTTGATCCGGGCCCTCGTCGGCCGCCGCCCCGACCTGGCCGTCGCCGTCTCCGCGACCACGCGCGAGCGCCGCCCCGGGGAGGTCGACGGCCGCGAGTATGTCTTCCTCGCCGAGGACGAATTCCAGCGCCGGGTGGAGGCCGGGAACTTCCTCGAGCACGTCACGTACGTCTCCGGACAGCGGTACGGGACGCTCAAGGACGAGGTGGAACGCATCGCCGCCGAGGGCCGGAGCCCGATCCTCGAGCTCGAGACGCAGGGCGCCAAGGAGGTTCAGGCGACGGCGCCCGACGCTGTGACGATCTTCGTCCAGGCCCCGAGCTTCGGCGAGCTCGAGCGTCGGCTGCGCGAGCGGGATACCGAGAGTGCGGGCGAGATCGGCGAGCGCCTCGCCCTCGCCAAACGCCAGGCGGAGGAGGCCGACGACTTCGACTACGTGGTCACCAACGACGACGTCGAGCGGGCCGTGACCGAGCTTGGAGAGCTCATCGACGCCGCGCTCACCGGCAACCCGAGTCCTGCAGGTAAGCTTTCCGCTCCATGATGTCCCCACGCATAGACGATCTCCTCGATGCCGCCGACGGCTCGCGCTACGCGCTCGTCATCGCCGCCGCCAAACGGGCGAGGCAGATCAACAACTATCACCATCAGCTCGGTGAGGGCACGTTCGACGACTTCGCCCCGCCGCTGGTCGAGTCCCGCTCGAAGAACTACCTGACCATGGCCCTCGAGGAGATCGCCGAGGGCAAGATCACGGTCGCGTACTCGTAGCGCCTCGGGCGAGGGGGCCACGTGGCTCGGGTTCTCCTCGGTGTGACCGGCGGTATCGCCGCCTACAAGGCATGCGAGCTCCTGCGTCTGCTCGTCACCGACGGCCACGAGGTCACGCCGCTCCTCACGCCGGACGCCGAGCGTTTCGTCACCGCGCACACCTTTGAGGCACTGGCCCGCCGCGAGGCGGCCCGCGACCTCTACCCGCACCTGACGGACGCCGACCTCATGGTCATCGCGCCGCTCTCGGCGAACACGCTCGCCAAGCTGGCGCACGGCCTCGCCGACAACGTCCTCACCCAGGCCGCGCTCGCCGTCCGCGGACCGCTGCTCGTCGCGCCCGCGATGAACGTCCGCATGTGGGAGCACCCGGCCACGCAGGCGAACGTCGCGCTCCTGCGGGAGCGGGGCGTAGAGACGATCGGGCCTGAGGAGGGCGAGCTCGCCGAGGGAGAGCACGGGCCCGGCCGGATGGCCGAGCCGGAGGCGATCTTCGCCCGTTGCCTGGAGCTCCTGGGCGCCGCGGGGCCGCTGCGCGACAAGCGGCTGCTCGTCAGCGCGGGCGGAACCCGCGAGCCGGTCGACTCGGTCCGCTTCGTGGGCAATCGCTCCTCGGGGAAGATGGGCGTCGCGCTCGCGCGCGAGGCTCACAGGCGCGGCGCCGACGTGACGCTCGTCGCAACCAACCTCTCGGTGCCGCCGCCGGAGGGTGTCGAGGTCGTCCAGGCGCCCACGGCCGCGGACCTCGCCCGCGAGGTCCTCGAACGGGCCGACGCGGACGTCGTCGTGATGGCCGCCGCGGTCGCCGACTACCGGCCGAGCGATCCGCTCGGCGCCAAGAGACCGAAGGACACCGACAGGTGGACGATCGAGCTCGAGCCGACTCAGGACGTGCTCGCGGAGCTGGGTCAGCACCGCCGCAACGGACAGGTGCTCGTCGGCTTCGCGGCGGACGAAGGCGAAGCCGGCCTTGAGCGAGCGCGCACAAAGTTGACAAACAAGCGAGGGAACCTCTTCGTCTACAACGACGTATCTCGTTCTGACATCGGGTTCGAGTCGGACTGGAACGAGCTGGTCCTGCTCACGCACGACGGTGAGCGGACGGTGAGCAGGCGAAGCAAGGAGGAATGCGCTGTGGCTATCCTCGACGAGATCGAGACCCTGCTGGGAGGGGATTAGATGGACGACCAGGCGGTCGAAGCGAAGCAGGGTGTGGAGACGTCCAGCGCGGCGTCACTGGCCCAGAGGATCATCGCCAACCTCCGGAAGGTGATCCACGCGCCGGACGAGACGCTCGAGTTCGCCGTCCTCTGCCTTCTCTCCGAGGGCCACCTGATCATCGAGGACTTCCCGGGTGTTGGGAAGACGACGCTCGCCAAGTCGCTCGCGCGCTCGGTCGAATGCTCGTTCTCGCGCCTCCAGTTCACACCCGACCTGCTCCCGTCGGACATCACCGGCGTCAACATCTTCAACCAGCGCTCGAACGAGTTCGAGTTCCGGCCCGGGCCCGTGTTCGCCAACATCCTGCTCGTCGACGAGATCAACCGCGCGTCGCCCAAGACGCAGGCGGCCCTGCTCGAGTGCATGCAGGAGCTCCAGGTCACGATCGACGGCGTCTCCTACCAGCTCCCGCCGCCGTTCATGGTCATGGCGACACAGAACCCGATCGAGTACGAGGGGACGTACCCGCTCCCGGAGGCCGAGCTCGACCGCTTCACGATGCGGATCGCGATCGGTTACCCGCCGCACGCCGAAGAGGCGCGCATGCTCTCGGAGAACGCGGCGGAGACACCGCTCGACGCCCTCGAGTCCGTCGCGACCGACCAGGAGGTGCTCGGCGCGATCGAGCACACGCGGAGCGTCTTCGTGGAGGAGAGCCTCAACCGCTACGTCGTCGCCGTCCTGCGCCACACCCGCACGGACAACCGCCTCTTCCTGGGCGCCAGCCCACGCGCCGGCCTCGCGCTCCTGCGCGTGGCGAAGGCCCGGGCGCTCGTCGCGGCCCGCGACTTCGTGGAGCCCGACGACGTCAAGGCCGTGGCCCCGACCGTGCTCGCGCACAGGCTGATCCTCTCGCCTGAGGCCCGCTCGGGCGGGATGGACGCAGAGGACATCGTCCGCGACGTAATCGAGCGCACGCCGGTTCCCGTCTAGGCGGCGACCCGGACGTGCTGACTGACCGCGGCCGCTGGATCCTCGCCCTCGGAGGCGGGATCTACCTCGCGGCGTGGGCCTTCGGCTCGGAGGCGCTCTACCCGATCGCCCTCGGCCTCGTCCTCGCCGTCGCGGCCGCTGCGCTCTGGGTCCGATACCTCCGGCGACCGATGGAGCTGCGGCGCAAGCTCGGCAAGGGCGAGCGGCTCGCCGGCGACGACGTGACCGTTTCGGTGGAGCTCGACGAGGACGGGGTCGTCCCGTCCGGGGCGCTGGTGCTCCGCGAGCGCATCGCGCGCCTGGGCGAGCGCGAGACACCGCTCGTGCGCCGCCACGGCCGGCTTCGCGGGCGCTACACCTTGAGGCGCGTCCCGCGCGGCCGCTACCCCGTCGAGGAGGCCGAGATCGTGATCGAGGACCCCTTCGGCCTCGAGCGGGTGGCGGTCCAGCTGCCGACCGGGGCTTCGATCCTCGTCTATCCGCGGCTCGTCGACCTCGACCGGCTCTTCTCCGAGTCCGGCGCGCGCACGCCCGAGGGGCGGCGCCTGCTCATGCGCCGGCCGACCGGCTTCGACCTCCACAGCGTGCGCGAGTACGAGCAGGGCGAGTCGCTGCGGCGCGTCCACTGGCCGTCCACGGCCAAGCGGGGGCAGCTGATGGTCAAGGAGCTGGAGGACTCTCCCCGCGACGAGACCGCCGTGCTGCTCGACGCCGACCAGAGCGTCGTCGTCGGCGAGCCCACCGACTCGAGCTTCGAGCTCGCCGTGCGCGCCGCCGGCTCCATTCTCAAGTCCCACGCGAGCCGCGGCCGCAGGGCGGCGCTGCTCGTCAACGGCTCCCGGCCCATGTACCAGCGCGTGCACTCGTTCGACGGCGAGTGGCACAGGGCGCTCGGCATCCTCGCCGCGGTCGAGGCGGACGGCCACGTGCCCGCCGCGAACATGCTCGCGGACGAGGCCGGCCCCGCCGCGCGCGCCGTCGAGCTGACGATCGTGACGTCCGCGCTCTCGCCGCGGCTCGTCGAGCGGCTCGCGCACCGCGCGATGGCGCATCACGGAGCGAGCCTCGTCTACGTCGACGCCTCGACCTTCGCAGCCGGCGCCGTCGGCGAGCACCGGCTTCCGCCCGAGGCGGCCGCGCTCATCCTGCGCCTCCAGCGCGCCGGCGTGCCCGTCGTCGTGCTCCGCCGAGGCGACGACCTGGGCGCACGACTCGGCGACTCCGAGCTGAAGGCGGCCGTTGGCTAGCCGGGCGTTCCTGGTTGCCCTTGTCGCGGTGCTCGTGACGACGTCGTGGCTGCGGCTGGAGAGCATCGACGTCTCCTGGCGCGACTGGCTGCCGATGCTGCTCTTTGCGCTGCCCCCGATCCTCGCGGTCGCGTTCCTTCGCTCGCGCCTGGCCATCTTCGCGGTGCTGGCCGGCTCGGCCCTCTTCGCGGCGAGCGCGGCGTACGAGATCCCGCTCGCGGATGCCCGGCCTCGTGACCCGCAACGCGACTTCTTCGGCCCGGTCCTGGACGGCATCCGCCAGGGCTTCCTCGACTTCTACGAGACCCAGCTCCCGTTCGACCGCATCGACTTCCAGCTGATGCACTCGCTCGTCCTGCTGGCGATCTTCGGCTTCACGGCGCTCGTGGGGATGCTGGTCATGGCGCGCAAGCCGATTCCGGCCGCCCTCGGCCTCGTCGTGGCCGTCGGCTGGCCGGCGACCCTCATCCCCGGCCAGCGGCCCTTGCTTGCCGGAGTGCTCGGCCTCATCGGCGTGCTGGCGATCCTCTTCCTTCTGCGGCGCGACGAGCCTCCGCGCGGCGTGCTCCACGCCGCCGGCGTTGGCCTCGTCCTCGTCCTCGTCGCGCTGGTGGCCTCGAGCACCGACGCGGTGGCCAAGCCCGCATTCCTCTCCTGGCAGAGCTGGGATCCCTACGACAGCCCGACGTCGCCCGTATCGGTCGAGTACGTCTGGCGGGCGAACTACGAGGGCATCGACTTCCCCGAGGAGCCGACGGTCGTCATGCGGGTCAAGGCGTCCGGGCCCAGGCGGTCGCTCTACTGGCGCGCAACCACGCTCGACGATTACACCGGCGACATCTGGGACGAGGCAAAGGACTTCGGCGAGGCCGAGCAGCGCGAGCAGATCGACGCGATCGGCGAGAACTCGCTCCTGCCGCGCGCGGCCACCAACGAGGACGATTGGGTCCGGCAGGACATCACGATCGAAGCCCTGCGCGACACGCACCTGCTGGCCTCGGCCCAGCCCGTTCGCTGGCGGCCGGGGACCGAGGCGCCGGTCGCCGACGCCGACGGCGACGTCGTCATCGTCCCTGACGCCCTGCGCCGCAACCAGCGGTACACGGTCTGGAGCTACGTCCCGCAGGCGAACCCGAGCCAGCTCGCGGACTTCGACGGCGAGTACCCCGCCGCCGCGGAGCGCTATCTCGAGGTCGTCTACGAGGGCGTTCCCGCCTGGAATGCCGCCGGGCGCGACACGCAGATGGAGGTGTTCTTCGGGGCGACGCACGAGGACGACTCGAAGATCCAGGCGCTCCAGTCCGTCTACCAGGCCGCGGTCGGCGTGACGAGCGGCTCCCGCTCGCCGTACGAGGCGGCCGTCCTCCTGGAGACGTGGTTCCGAGAGGCGGGCGGCTTCACCTACAACGAGCAGCCTCCGCTGCCGATCGGCGGCGAGCCGCCGCTCGTCGACTTCATCAACAACACGAAGCGCGGTTACTGCCAGCACTACGCGGGCGCTATGACCCTCATGCTGCGGCTGCTCGGCATCCCCGCGCGCGTGGCAGTCGGGTTCGCGAGCGGGCGCTACGACGAGGATGACAAGGAATGGGTCGTCAGCGACACCAACGCGCACGCGTGGGTCGAGGTCTACTTCCCGCGCTTCGGCTGGGTCCCCTTCGATCCGACGCCGGGCCGCGGCCAGCTCGGCGCCACGTACCTACCGAGCTCGGGCGAGTTCAACTTCGTCGACGCAGCCGACATCGGCCTGGCGGAACCGCTCAGCGGCCTCAACCCGGCGCTGCAGGAGGGCTTCCGCACCGCGCGGCAGGGGCCGGGCGGCCAGGAGTCCGCGGTCGGAAGCTCGGGCGGCACCGCCTCCACGGTGCGCGACCGCGGTCCGAGCATCGTCCTCGTCCTGCTCGTCGTCCTCGCCGGCGCCTTCGTGGCCATCGTCGCCGCCAAGGCTGTCCGGCGCAGCGCGCGGTTCGCAACGCGCGACCCTCGCGAGCTGGCGTCCGCCTGCCGCAAGGACGTCGTCGGCTACCTCGCCGACCAGGGAATCGAGATCTCGCCGAGCGCCACGCTCCCCGAGATCGGCGACACGCTCGAGCGCTACTACGCGGTCAGCGCCGAGCCGCTCGTCCGCGACCTCACGCTCGCCCGCTTCGGCCCGCCGAGCGTGGCGCCCACGGCGCTCCGCCGGGCTCGTCGGGAGCTCCGCGAGGTGCGCCGAGGCCTCCGCCGCCGGCTCGGTGTCATCAGCCGGGTGAAGGGCGCGGCGAGCCTCCGCTCTCTCACCGGCTAGCCGCTCCGCGGCAACTGGCCGTCCGGCGGTCGGCAGACCGTGCCGCTTTCCGTATCGTTGGAGGAAGACGATGAGCGAGACCTACGACCTCTACCAGCAGGGCCGCGAGCACCTTGCGGCCGGGTACGCAGCCCAGGCGACCGTCGCGCTCGAGAAGGCGAAGAAGCGGGAGCCGCGCAAGGCCTCGATCCGCGAGGCGCTCGGCATCGCGTATTACCGCATCCGCCGCTTCGCCGAGGCGGAGCAGGAGTTCCGGACGATCCTCGAGATCCAGCCCGTCGACCACTACGCGCACTTCGCGCTCGGCCGCTGCCTCGAGAAGCAGGGCCGTGCCGACGAGGCCGTCGGGCACTATCGCCTGGCGTCGTTCTTCCGCCCGCAGAGCCGCGACTACCGTCGCGCGCTGGCGAAGCTCGAGACGAGCACCTAGCGGCCGGCTGCTTGACGCGCCTCCCACCCTCTTGTGGGATAGGCGCGTGACCGCCTTCCGCCGCTTTCTGCCGCAGTACACCGTCGGGCTCGTGGCCGCGCTGATCGTGCTCCCGGGCGCCTGCTCCGTCGGCGTGGTCGCCTGGGCGCTCTCCGCGGACCGGGCTCTCACCGGGGCCCAGAACTTCATGCTTGGGACCCTGACCGGCGTTGTCGTGTGGCTCCTGCTCGCTCTTCCGATGCGTCGCATGGCCTCGCCGCGCTACGCCAACTCCAGCGTCTACCGGGAGCTCGCGGCCCGTCACCAGGAGCTCGCCGCCGTCGCAGGGACGCTGGATCAGCGGGTCGATCCCGAGGCCTGGGCGTCGCTCACCTCGTCGCTGGCGGACGTGCAGGCGGCGCTCCAGGAGGACGGGTCCGACGGGGACGGCTCCTCGTGGGCCGGCGGGTCCGCCTACGTCGTCGTCTTCACGGTCGTCCACCGGGCCGAGCAGGCGCTGACCAAGCTCGTCCCGCAGCCGGAGGTCGTCCAGCAGGCGCTCTTCGAGCGCGCGTCGCTCATGGGCTCCGGCATCGCCAACGCTCACGAGCAGGTCTTCCGGCTGGAGCGGGCGATCCACGCGCTCGGCGGCGAGGGGTACCTCCCCGAGCGGCGAACGGGAACCGCGCCTTCCGACCCGGTCCTTGCCCGCGGCATCGTCCAGGACGCGCAGGCGCTCGTCGACGACTTCCGGGACACGCGGCGCCGGGGGCTGGTCCGCGCGCGCAACCGGCTTTTCGCCACGGTCGTGTTCACCGGCCTGGTGGCGTACGCCGGCCTCGGGCTCGCGCTCATGGCCGGGGCCGAGACCGACCAGATCATCGCGGGGTCGACCTTCTACCTGATCGGCGCGTCCGTCGGGCTCTTCCGCCAGCTCCAGCAGGCCGCCTCGGCGTCCACGGTCACCGAGGAGGACTTCGGGCTGGGCATGGTCCGGCTGGTGCACACGCCGCTCGTCTCCGGCCTTGCGGCGATCGGGGGGGTCGTCCTGACCGCGTACGCGACGGTCCTGAACTCCAGCCTGTACGGAGTCGACGTGTCTGTGCCGCCGCTCTCGGAGGTCTTCACCATCAGCGACAACCCGCTGGGCCTCATCGCCGCGGCCGTCTTCGGCTTCGCTCCGAGCCTGCTCTCGTCTTCGCTCCAGAACCGGGCCGACCAGTGGAAGGAGGAGCTGAAGTCGAGCGCGCCCGCCGAGAAATCGAACCCGGCGTGAGGGCGGTCGTGCAACGCGTTTCGCGGGCCTGCGTTCTGGTGGACGGCGAGACCGTGGGCGAGGTCGGCCGCGGGCTCTGCGTGCTGCTCGGGGTCGCGGACGGCGACGACGAGGCGGTCGCGGCACGCACGGCCGGGAAGGTCGCCCGCCTGCGGATCTTCGAGAACGAGGAGGGAAAGTTCGACCGCAGCGTCGTGGACGAGGGGGGAGGCGCCCTCGTCGTCAGCCAGTTCACGCTCATCGCGGACACGTCCAAGGGGAACCGCCCGAGCTTCGCCGCCGCGGCCCCGCCGGAAACGGCCGAAGCCCTCTACGAGGCCTTCTGCGACGCTCTCGCGGCGGAGGGCGTGGAGGTGGCGCGCGGCCGCTTCGGAGCACGTATGCGGGTGGAGCTCGCCAACGACGGGCCGGTCACGATCGTGCTCGATGCAGACGGCACGAAAGCGACGGAAGGCGGGGGGCCGCTGCTATCCTGACCCCGGACATTTCCCCAGGTTTGGAGAAATGGGCGCGCGGCGCCCATTTTTTACGAGAAGGGTCTGATGCAGGTCTACGAGAAGGAACGACAACTCCATCGCGAGGTCGCGGCAACCGTCGAGGACCGGCTGCCGGATGTCGAGGTGCTCGCGGTCGAGCTGGCGGGCCCCGAGCGGCTGGTCGTCTACGTCGACCACCCCGACGGGGTCGACCATGCCCTCTGCGGGCGCGTCACGGACGTCCTCAGGGATTACCTCAACCACTACACGCTCGACGTGTCTTCTCCGGGGTTCGAGCGCCCGCTGCGCACGCCGCAGCATTTCGCCGGCGTGGTCGGGCGGAGAGCTGCGATCCGGACCACCCGCGAGGTCTCGGGGCGCAAGCGCTTCCGCGGCGAGGTGGTCGGCGCCGGCGACCGCGAGGTGACGATCGCGGCCGGTGACCAGCAGGTGGAGATCCCGTACGAGGCAATCGCGCGCGGCAATCTCATCGACGAGGGATAGGAAGGAATCATGAGCCGGGAGATCCTGGAGGCGGTCAGAGAGATCGAGAAGGAGAAGGGCATCGAGGACGACACGCTCGTCCGCGCCCTCGAAGACGCTCTCCTCGCCGCGTACAAGAAGACACCGGGCGCCGCCCGGCACGCACACGTCGAGCTCGACCGCGTCAGCGGCGACTTCCGCGTGTGGTCGATCGAGCTCCCCGCGGACGTCGAGGAGCGCCTCCTGGACGAGGCCCGCGAGCGCGCGCTCACCGAGCTCGAGGCCGCCGAGGCCGAGAACGGCGAGCGCTCGCACACGCTGCTCTCGGACGACGACCTCACGATCGACTGGTCGGACGTCCCCGAGGACCAGGTGAAGCGCACCGACGTCACCCCTGAGAACTTCGGCCGCATCGCCGCGCAGACGGCCAAGCAGGTGATCCTTCAGCGGATCCGCGAGGCCGAGCGCGAGATGATGTACGACGAGTACGTCGACCGCGTCAGCGAGGTCGTGACCGGCATCGTCCAGCAGGCCGGCGACCGCAACAACGTGCTCGTCGACCTGGGCAAGGTCGAGGCGCTCCTGCCTCGCTCCGAGCAGGTCGACGGCGAGCGCTACGAGCAGGGCAGCCGCATCAAGGCCGTGATCACCGAGGTCCGCTCGGGGACGAAGGGCCCGCAGGTCATCCTTTCCCGGCGCGATCCGGAGCTGATCAAGACGCTCTTCGAGCTCGAGGTGCCCGAGATCGCCGACGGTCTCGTCGAGATTCGCGGCGTGGCGCGCGAGCCCGGCTACCGCTCGAAGATCGCCGTCGAGTCCCACGTCCAGGGCGTCGACCCGGTCGGCGCCTGCGTCGGCCCGCGCGGCTCGCGCGTCCGCATGGTCGTGTCCGAGCTCCGCGGAGAGAAGATCGACATCATCCCGTGGAATCCCGAGCCCGCGAGATTCGTCGCCAAGGCGCTCTCGCCGGCCCGCGTCCGCGAGGTGCTCGTGGACGACGAGACGATGGAGGCGACCGTGGTCGTCCCCGACGACCAGCTCTCGCTCGCCATCGGCAAGGAAGGGCTCAACGCCCGTCTCGCCGCCCGGCTGACGGGCTGGAAGATCGACATCGTCTCGGAGTCCGAGTTTGCCCGCACCGAGGCCGAGGCGGCCTTCGGCGGCGGAGTCGACGAGGAGTTCTCCGGCCGCTGCGCCGCGGTGCTCTCCAACGGCAAGCGCTGCCCGAACACCTCGGTGCCCGGCTCGCGCTACTGCGGGATCCCCGCCCACCGCGAGCTCGCAGCCCGCGAGGAGGCCGGGGAGGAGCTCGACCCCTCCGAGGCCGTCCCGATCGGCGGCATGCCCGAGGAGACGCCCGAGGCCGAGGCCGGCGCAGACGGCGAGGTCCCGGCCGACGGCGATGACACCGCCGAGCCACAGGACGAGGCGGCCAACGCCGCGCCCGAGGAGGAAGAGCAGCCTGCGTCGTGAGCGAGCCCACCAGGACGTGCGTCGGCTGCGGTCGCAAGGCGCCGCAGTCCGAGCTCGTGCGCTTCGCGGCGCCGAAGGGCGTGCTCGAGGCGGACGCGGGGCGGAGGCTCCCCGGCAGGGGTGCGTACACCTGTCCCCGGCCGTTGTGCTTCGAGAGGGCCGCATCGCGCAGGGCGTTCGCGCGCACGCTGCGGCGAACCGTCACCATCCCTTCGGGATTGAAAGCGTCTATACAGGAGGACTAGGCTCGCGCCGTGGCTGATCGCCAGAGACCATTGAGACCGCGGGGCGGCGCGCCGGGAGGACGCCGCAAGCGCCGCGTGGTCATCGACACGCAGGCCGCCCGTCCGCGCCCCGAGCGCCCGCAGCGCGACGGCGTCAAGCAGCCGCCGCGCGAGCCGCAGCAGGCGCCGGCGCAGCCGACGGGCCCCGTCAAGGTCAACTCGGGCGCGACGGTGAAGGAGCTCTCCGCGGCCCTCGGCGTCTCGGTCCCGGAGATCATCAAGATCATGATGGGCGTCGGCGAGATGGTGACCATCACGCAGACGCTCACGGACGACGCCATCGAGCTGATCGCGACGGAGTCCAAGAAGGAAGTCGAGATCAAGCACGCGGACGAGGAGGAGCTCGAGCCGGAGACCTACGAGGACGACCCCGACGACCTCACGGCACGCCCGACGGTCGTCACGATCATGGGTCACGTCGACCACGGCAAGACGACGCTCCTCGACGCCATCCGGGAAAGCGCCGTCGTCGAGACGGAGGCCGGCGGGATCACGCAGCACATCGGCGCCTACCAGGTCGACCACAACGGCCGGCGCGTGACGTTCCTCGACACGCCGGGCCACGAGGCGTTCACCGCGCTCCGCGCCCGCGGCGCCAAGGTGACGGACATCGCGGTGCTCGTGGTGGCGGCCGACGACAGCGTTATGCCGCAGACGGTCGAGTCGATCAACCACGCCCGCGCCGCCGAGGTGCCGATCGTCGTCGCCGTGAACAAGATCGACAAGCCGGAGGCGAACCCGCAGAAGGTGCGCCAGGACCTCACCACGCACGGGCTCCAGCCGGAGGAGTGGGGAGGCACGACGCAGTTCGCGGACGTGTCGGCGAAGACCCGGGAGGGGCTCGACGACCTCGTCGAGCGCATCCTGCTCGTCTCCGACGCCGAGCTGGAGCTGCAGGCGAACGCCAAGGCGGAGGCCTCCGGGCCGATCATCGAGAGCCGCCTCGACGTCGGCCGCGGCCCGGTCGCGACGATGCTCGTGATGCGGGGCACCCTCAGGGTCGGCGACGCCATCGTCGCCGGCGACGCCTGGGGCAAGGTGCGCGCGCTCCTCGACTTCCGAGGCGAGAAGGTCAAGGAGGCGGGCCCCGGCACGCCGGTCGAGATCCTCGGCTTCGACAAGCCGCCGGCCGCCGGAGAGCACGGCCACGTGGTCGAGAACGACCGCCAGGCGCGCCATCTCGCGCAGTTGCGCGGCCAGCGCGTGCGGGCCGAGCAGCTTGCCCGCGGGTCCAAGAAGGGCGTCTCCCTCGACGACCTCTTCACGCAGATGGAAGAGGGCGCGATCCGCGAGCTCAACATCATCGTGAAGGCCGACGTCCAGGGCTCGATCGAGGCCGTCGTCGGCGAGCTCTCGAAGATCGACCACCCCGAGGTGGGCGTCAACGTCATCCACACCGGCATCGGCGCGATCACCGAGGGCGACATCATGCTCGCCTCGGCCTCGAACGCAGTCGTGATCGGCTTCAACGTCCGCCCGAACGCCGAGGCGCGCTCGCTCGCCGAGCGCGAGGGCGTCGACCTGCGGACATACCGGGTCATCTACCAGCTCACGGACGACATCCGCCAGGCGCTCGTCGGCATGCTCGCGCCGGAGACGCGCGAGGACGTGCTCGGCGAGGCCGAGGTGCGGGCGATCTTCCGCGCCTCGCGCCTGGGCGTGATCGCCGGCTGCTACGTGACCAGCGGCGTCATCCGCCGCAACGCGCAGATCCGCGTCATCCGCGAAGGCACGGTCATCTACGAGACGACGATCGCGAGCCTCAAGCGCTTCAAGGACGACGTCCGCGAGGTCCAGGAGAGCTTCGAGTGCGGAATCCTGCTCGAGAACTTCAACGACGTGAAGGAAGGCGACGTCCTCGAGGCCTACGAGACGCGCCAGATCGAGCGCACGGACCTCACGGTGGCCGGGAACGGCGGCGGGCCGGCCGACACGGAGCCGGAGCCGGACGACGCCGAGTAGCCGCCCGCGGCATGGGCACGGGCTACGTCGGCATCCTCTCCGCAGAGCTGCACTTCCCCGACAACCACTCGCTGAAGGGGAAGCGCAAGGAGCTCCTGTCCGTGAAGGCGCAGCTCCAGCGGCGCTTCGGGGCCTCGGTGGCGGAGGTCGACCATCACGACGTGTGGCAGCGGTCCCGGCTGACCCTCTCCTGCGTCGCGCGCGAGCACGCCGACCTGCTCGGGCTGCTGGACGGCGCGGAGCGCTACCTCGCCTCGCAGGCCTTCGAGCTCGTGCGGGTCGATCGGGAGGTGGTCACGCTTGACGACTGAGCGGATGCGGCGCGTGAACGAGTCGGTGCGCCAGGTGCTGTCGGAGTCGGTCGGCGACCTCAAGGATCCCCGCATCGGCTTCGTCACGATCACGGGCGTCGAGACGAGCCCCGACCTGCGCCACGCCAAGGTCTTCGTCTCCGTGCTCGGCTCGGCCAAGAAGCGGGACGCGACCATCTCGGGCCTGAACTCGTCGCACGGCGTGCTGCAGGCGACTCTCGCGAAAGAGTTGAGGATGAAGAGGACCCCTCAGCTGACCTTCCAGTACGATCCGACCGTGGAGCGGGGAGTGCGGCTCTCCGCGCTCATCGATGAGCTCAACTCAGAGGACAACGCAGACGGCTGACTTGGCCGCGGTCGTAGATGCGATTCGGTCGCACGACCGCTTCATCGTCACGACCCATGAGAACCCGGACGGCGACGCCCTCGGGTCCATCCTGGCCATGAAGCTCGCCCTGGATGCGCTGGGCAAGGACGGCGTCATGTATCTGTCCGGCAGCGTCCCGCTCCCGCACGAGTACGGCTTCATGCCGCTCGAAAGCCTCACACGGACCCTGCCCGACGACGCGGCCGAGCGGGTCGTCCTCGCGCTCGACTGCGCGAACGAACGCCGGCTCGGGCCCGATCCCACGTTGCTCCAGCAGGCGCCGCTCGTCGTCGACATCGACCACCACCACGACAACAACCGCTTCGGGCACGTCAACCTCGTCGTCTCCGACGCGTCCTCGACGGGGGAGATCCTCCGCGACCTCCTCTCCGAGCTCGGGGTCGAGCTGACGCCCGGGATCGCGGAGGCGCTCTACATCGCGCTCGTCACGGACACGGGCCGCTTCCAGTACGCGAACACGACGCCGAAGGCCCTCCGGCTCGCCGCCGAGCTCGTGGAGGCCGGCGCGAACGTCCACCGCGTCTTCCAGGACGTGTACGAGAACGTCGCGTTCGCCAAGATCAAGCTCCTCGCCCGGGCGCTCGCCAAGGCCCGCGTGATCGAGGGCGGGCGCGTGATCGTCTCCGACCTCGAGCGCACCGACTTCGACGCCGCCGGGGCGGAGGAGCCCTTCGCCGAGGGCATCATCGACTTTCTGCGCGCCGTCGAGGGCACGGAGCTCGTGGCCCTTATCCGCGAGCCGCCCACGCAGAACGGCCCCACTCGGCGCGTGAGCCTGCGCACGCGCGCCGAGGGCATCGACGTCTCGGCCATCGCCCGCAAGAGCGGGGGAGGCGGCCACCGCCAGGCCGCCGGTTTCTCGAGCGAGGCCTCGACGGACGAGATCGTCGACTTCATCCGCCGAGAGTTCCTCGCCCAGGCTCCGGGCAACTCGTCCGAGCCCTCCTAGCGCCGCGCTCCAGCCCGTGGGGCCAGGCCCGTGGATGCCTAGACTGGGTCGCCGTGGCCGGATCCTCCACATCGGGGCTCGTCCTCGTCGACAAGCCGGCCGGGCCGTCGTCGTTCGCGGTCGTCGACCAGCTGCGCCGGAGCTTCGGGGCGAAGGCGGGCCACGCCGGGACGCTCGACCCGCTCGCGACCGGGCTGCTGCTCGTGCTGCTGGGACGCGGGACGCGGCTCGCCCGCTATCTCGTCGGTCTGGACAAGCGCTACACGACCGAGGTGCGGCTCGGGCTGCGCACGTCCACGGGCGACGGGGAAGGGGAGGTGATCGAGGAGACCGCGGTCGCCACCGAGCGGGACATGCTCGCGCTCCAGGGCGAGGTCGAGCTGGCCGTTCCGGCGGCGAGCGCGGTCAAGATCGAGGGCGAGCGCGCGTACAACCTCCACCGGCGCGGCGTCGCCGTCGAGATGCCTACACGCCGCTCCGAGATCCACGAACTGCGCATCCACCGCTATGCGCCGCCGCTGGCCGAGCTCGAGCTCCACGTCTCCAGCGGGACGTACGTGAGGGCGATCGCCGACGCCCTCGGCGGGCACTGCCGGTGGCTCAGGCGAACGGCCGTCGGCCCGTTCCGCGTCGAGGACGCCGACGAGACGCGCGTCCTTCCGCTGCTCGCGGCGCTCGTCCACCTGCCGGAGCGGAGGCTCGACGACGAGGAGGCGCAGCTCGTGCGCAACGGCCGGCCACTCCAGGGAGACGGCGAAGGCCCCGTCGCGCTCTGGACGGGCGAGGGCGAGCTCGTCGGCGTCGGAATCGCCGACGGAGGGACGATCAGGCCGGAGACGGTCGTCGCATGAGGCTCCTCCGTGGGCGCGACTTCCGCAGCTTCTGGCTCGGGCAGTCGATCTCGCTCCTCGGCGACCAGATCAGCTACATCGCCCTCCCGCTGGTCGCGGTGCTCGTGCTCGACGCCGGCCCCGCGCAGATGGGCTACCTCGGCGCCGCGGCGCTGATCCCGCACCTGCTCCTGTCCCTGCCGGCCGGTGTGTGGCTCGACCGAGTGGCCCGGCGCCGGCGGATCCTGATCACGTGCGACCTGGCGCGCGCGGCCGTCCTCGCGACCGTGCCGATCGCCTACGGCTTCGACGCCCTCACGCTCGGCCAGCTCTACGCGGTCGCCTTCGTGGCCGGGTGCTTCGCGGTCTTCTTCGACCTCTCGTACCCGACCGTCTTCGTCTCGGTGACGCCCCGCGAGCGGTTCATCGAAGGGAACTCGCTCATCCATGGAAGCCGCTCGTTCTCGTACGTGGCAGGCCCGAGCATCGGCGGCCTCCTCGTCCAGGCGTTCAGCGCACCGTTCGCGATCCTCGCCGACGCTGTCTCCTACGTTTTCTCGGCGCTGTTCCTCGGACGGGTCCGCACGCCGGAGGCGCCGGTGGAGGAGGTCGAGGGTGGCATGCGAAGCCGGATCGCTGAGGGCCTCCGCTTCATCGGACGAAACGAGATCTTCCGGCCGGCGCTGTCGGCAACGGCGACGCTCAACTTCTTCAACTATGCGTTCGCCTCACTCTTCGTCCTGTACGCGACCCGAACCCTTGGCGTCGAGGCCGGCACGCTCGGCTTGATCCTGGGCGCCGGCGCGGTCGGCGGCATCCTGGGCGCAACCATCGCCGGTCGTGTCGGACGCGTGCTCGGGGTCGGAAAGGCATTCCTGCTCGGCTGCGTCCTCTTTCCCGCACCCCTCGTGCTCATCCCGCTGGCGGACGGCCCGCGCTGGCTGGTCATCGGGATGCTCTTCGCCGCCGAGTTCTTCTCCGGCATGGGCGTCATGATTCTCGACATCAACGGCGGCTCGATCATGTACGCGCTCACCCCCGACCGGCTTCGGTCGCGCTCGCAGGGGGCGTTCAACTTCGTCAACTGGGGCATCAGGCCCATCGGGTCGCTCTTCGGGGGCGCGATGGGCGCGTGGATCGGCGTCCGACCGACTCTGTGGCTGGCGACCATCGGGGCGATCGCGGGCGTGCTCTGGCTGCTCCCCTCGCCCGTGCCGGGGCTGCGGGAACTGCCGGAGGAAGCTGTATGACCGTCGCCCGCGCCCCGGCCGAGCTGACGCCAGCCGAGCGCGCGATCGCCGTCGGGACGTTCGACGGCGTCCACCGCGGCCACCGGCGGGTGATCGACGCGCTGAGGGAGACCGGCCTGCGCTCGACCGTGCTCACGTTCGATCCGCACCCGCGGCTCGTGCTCGGCTACGACGTCCAGCTGCTGACGACGTTCGAGCGGCGCCTCGAGCTCCTCCAGGAGGCCGGCCCGGACGAGATCCTCGTCGTCGAGTTCACCCAGGAGCTCTCGCGCCGAGAGCCGGAGGAGTTCGTAGCCGACTACCTGAGCGCGATCGGCGCACAGGTAGTCGTCGCCGGCGAGGACTTCCGCTTCGGCGCGGGGCGGAGGGGCGACGTCGACCTCCTGCGCCGGTGCGGCCTCGACGTCCGGGCTGTCCCGCTGCTCGAAGGCGTCTCCTCGAGCCGCATCCGCGAGCTCGTCACGGGCGGCGACCTTCGCGGAGCGGCAGACCTGCTCGGGCGTCCGTTCGAGGTGGATGGCGTCGTGGTCGCCGGCGACCAGCGCGGCGGCACGCTCGGCTTCCCGACCGCGAACCTCGCGCCGGAGCCCCATATGCTCATCCCGGCGTTCGGGATCTACGTCGGCGAGGCGCTCGGCGCCCGCGCCGCGGTCTCGATCGGAGTCAATCCGCACTACGGCGGGAGCGAGCGCCGCATCGAAGCCTTCCTGCTCGACTTCGAGGGCGATCTGTACGGCGAGCGCGTCCGGCTGGAGCTCTGGGAGAAGCTCCGGGACGAGCGCGCCTTCGCGAGCGAGGAAGATCTCGTGGCGCAGATCGCCGAGGACGTCGCGGCCGCCCGGGCCGCGACGCGCCCCGGCGCATGACATTCGCTGCAAGTTTTCCGCCCTCGCGCGGCTCTCTCTCTATATGGGTGCCGCAGCCCTCTCCATTCGCTGCCTCGGCTGCGGGTCGGTCTACCGCGCTCCGGTCGGCGAGGGAACCGGGACGCTGAGCGAGGGCTGCCCGCGCTGCGGCTACGTCGGCTGGGTACCCATCGAGCAGACGTTCACGGGAGCTCCAGAGCCGCACCGCTCCTCCTCGGATCAGCCGCCGCACCCGCCCGAGCCACAGCGCTGACGCCGCCGAAATAGTGGTGGAGCGAGCTCCACAGGCGCACGTCGTAGCCGTGTTCGAGGAGCGCGTCGATCCCGGCTTCCTCGAACCCGGGCTCTACATGGACCACGTGCCCAGTCGAGTGCAGGCGAGGCCGGTCGACGGCCTCCTGCGGCCCGAGTTGCTCGTCGAGGATGCCGGACAGGACCTGCGCCAGCGCCGGGCGGAGGCGCGTACCGCCGGCGGCGCCCGCAACAAGTGCCAGCCCGTCGTCGTCGAACGCCGTGGTCGGCGACATCATGCTCTCCATCCGCCTGCCCGGCTCGAGCGGTCCGATGAGCAGGTCGGACTCGCCGAGCATGCTGTTGAGGTGGACGTCGTAGCCGGGAAGGAAGTCGCCTGAGCCGAGCCCGAGGCTGGTCGTGAGCACGCAGGCGTTGCCCTCCCGATCGACGGTACAGATGTTCGTCGTGTGCTCGTATGTCCGCCCGCTGAAGGGCGGAGCGGCGAGGATGCGCGCGAGCGCGAGCGCGCGCTCCGCAGGATCGGCCCCGCGAAACAGCGGCAGCGCCTGCAGCGTGGTCACGAGCGGCGCGAGACCGCCGCGCGCCTGCACCCGGACGCCGGCGTAGGACGCCTCGACCGGAGGCAGCCATTCGATCCGGTAGGCGGCCAGGTCGTCGGGAGTCACGAGCCCGCTCCGCTCCTCCATCAGCTGCAGGAGTGACTCCGCCAGCGTCCCGTCGTAGAAGGTGCGCGCTCCTTCTCCGGCAACCACGCGGAGCGCGGCCTCGAGGCCGGGCTGGTTGAGCCGGTCGCCGGCCTCCAGGAGGTGGCCGCCCGGCGCGTAGATCCGGCCGCCCTCGCGCATCGTCATCACAGGCGCGAGCATGGCGAGGCACCTGGCATGGGCCGAGGGCATGAGCACGCCGGACGCGGCCAGTCGAAGCGCGGGCTCGACGAGCCGCGCCCAAGGGAGCGTGCCGCCCCGCCGCCAGAGCGCTTCCAGGCCGGCGGGCACGCCCGGAACGGCGCAGGTGGCGGCGCCGATGAAGTAGTGCACGAGCTCCTCGCCGAAGGGGACGGCGAGCTCCTCCAGCTCGGGCTTCTCGCGCGGGCGGCCGAGCCCCGGCACGGCGACGAAGAAATCGAGCACCTCGGCGCGGTCGCTGCCGGCCTCGACCCAGCAGGCGTAGCCCCCGCCCGCGATGCCCGTCACCACGGTCTCCGCCACGCACGACGCGAGCGCCGCCGCAACGGCTGCGTCGGCGGCCGTGCCGCCGTCTGCCAGGATCTCCAGGCCCGCCTCGGCGGTCGCCGGGTGGCCGGCCGCTACGCCGGGGGGTACGGACACCTTTGCTAGCCTACGTCGGTCGTGACCCTCACGAAGGACGTAAAGCAAGAGATCTTCGACCGCCACGGAAGCACCGGGGCGGACACCGGTTCCCCGCAGGTGCAGATCGCGCTCCTCACAAGGCGCATCGACGAGCTCACCGAGCACCTGCGCAGCCACCGGAAGGATCACCACTCGCGCCGCGGGCTCCTGAAGCTCGTCGGGCAGCGACGTCGGCTTCTCAACTACCTGCAGAAGCGCGACCTGGAGGGCTACCGCGCCCTCATCAAAGAGCTCGGCCTTAGGAGGTAGGCGGAACCAGCTCCCGCAACGCCCGCCCCCAAGGGCCCAAACGAACCCCGGGAGACCCGGGTGGAAGTTTGAGGGAGCTCCGCCGATCGGGACTGCCTCAAACCTCCGCCTCCGTCTCCCGTAGGAGATAGGAGGAACATGAGCACGATCGCACCAGAAAAGACTTCGGTCTCGGTGACCGCTGGGCGCAGCGAGATCACCATGGAGACCGGCCACCTGGCCAAGCAGGCCGACGGCGCCGTCGTCCTGCGGAGCGGGGACACGATGATCCTCGCCACGGCGACGGGTCGCCTCGAGGCACGGGAGGGCGCGGACTTCTTCCCGCTCACCGTCGACGTCGAGGAACGCATGTACGCGGCCGGGAAGATCCCCGGCGGCTTCTTCAAGCGCGAGGGACGCCCGACCGAGAAGGCGATCCTCACCGCCCGCATGATCGACCGCCCGATCCGGCCGCTCTGGCCGAAGGGCTTCCGCAACGAGGTGCAGGTCATCTGCACGACACTCTCGGCCGACCTCGTCACGGCCTACGACATCCTGTGCATCAACGGCGCGTCGGCGGCGCTGATGATCTCGCCGCTGCCGTTCCAGGGCCCCGTCGGGGCCGTTCGCATCGGCCTGATCGACGGCGAGCTCGTCGTCAACCCGACGCTTCCCGAGGTCGAGGACTCCGATCTGGACCTCATCGTCGTGGGCACGAAGGAGGGCCTGACGATGGTGGAGGCCGGCGCTGCCGAGGTGCCCGAGGAGAAGCTGCTCGAAGCCTTCGACATCGCGCACGCCGAGATCCGCAAGCTCTGCGAGGCCCAGGAGGATCTGCGCCGGCAGGTCGGCAAGCCGAAGTGGCTCGACCTCGAACTCACGGAGGAGCTCGACAGCGCTCACGGCGATCGCATCGCTTCGGGCATCTCGAGCGACGGCCTGCGCGAGGGCGCTGCGGCCGTCGTCGAGATCGTCGAAGAGCTCTGCCCGCCGCTCACGATCGACTCCACCGAGGAGGACATCGTTCGCGAGACGCAGGTTCGCTCGAGCCTCGACGCGATCCTCGAGCGGCGCCGCCTCGAGGCCGTCCTCGGCCCGGTGCGCGAGCAGTTCGAGGACGAGCTTCGCGCTCTCACGGAGGCCGAACAGGACTCCAAGCAGCTCAAGTCGGCCAAGCGCGCGCTGCTCTACGACAACATCATCGAGTCGGTCGAGCTGCCGTTCCCGGTCGGCCCCGCGACGGTCGAGGGCGAGGCCCCGGCCGTGAAGGACAATCTCACCCGCAACTACGTCAAGAAGGCCGCCGAGGCCATCTACAAGGAGCTGATCCGCCGGAAGATCGCCATCGAGAAGCGGCGTCCCGACGGGCGCGGCACGGACGAGATCCGGCCGATCGCGTGCGAAGTCGGCATCAGCCCGCGCACGCACGGCTCGGCGCTCTTCATCCGGGGCGAGACGCAGATCCTCACGCTCCTGACGCTGGGCACCGCGAAGGAGGGGCAGCGCATCGACGACCTCTCCCTCGAGCAGGAGCGCCGCTACATGCACCACTACAACTTCCCGCCTTACTCGGTCGGGGAGACGGGCTTCATGCGAGGCCCGAAGCGGCGCGACATCGGCCACGGGGCCCTCGCCCAGCGCGCGCTCGAGCCGGTCATCCCGGCCTCTGACGAGTTCCCGTACACGATCCGCCTTGTCTCGGAGACGCTCGAGTCGAACGGCTCGTCGTCGATGGGCTCCGTCTGCGGCTCCACGCTCGCGCTGATGGACGCAGGCGTGCCGATCAAGCGGCCGGTCAGCGGCATCGCGATGGGCCTCGTCAAGGAGGGAGACGACCACGCCATCCTCACCGACATCCAGGGCGCCGAGGACCACCTCGGCGACATGGACTTCAAGGTCGCCGGCACACGCGAGGGGATCACCGCTCTCCAGATGGACATCAAGATCACCGGCGTCACGCAGGAGATCATGAGCAGCGCGCTCGCTCAGGCGAAGCAGGCGCGCGAGTTCATCCTCGAGAAGATGGCGGAGGCTCTGCCCGAGTCGCGCGAGCAGCTCGCGGCGCACGCCCCGCGGATCACGTCGATCTCGATCGACCCCGAGCAGATCGGCCTCATCATCGGCAAGGGCGGCGAGACGATCCGCGGCCTCGAGTCCGACTACGAGGTGCAGATCGACATCGAGGAGGACGGGACGATCCTCATCTACGCCACCGAGGGCGAGAAGGCCGACGCCGCCATCGCGGCCATCCAGGGCCTGACCAAGGAGCCCGAGGTGGGTGACACCTACACCGGCAAGGTCGTGAAGACGACCGACTTCGGCGCCTTCGTCGAGCTCAAGAAGGGCACCGACGGCCTCCTCCATGTCTCGAACGTGGGGCCGGGCCGCGTCGGCCACATCGAGGACGTCATCAGCCGCGGCGACGTGCTGGACGTCGTCGTCCAGGAGGTCGACAAGGCCCGCGGCCGGATCGGTCTCAAGCTCGTCGGCAAGCACGAGAACGGCACTGTCGTCCAGCCCGAGGAGCTGATCGAGCGCGCCAAGGACGCTCCGCCACGCGAGCGGCGCGAGCGCGACGGCGACCGCGGCCCTCGGCGCGGCGGCGGCGGTGGTCGCGGCGGAGGCCGCGGCCGCGACAGCTAGCCGAAGGTCACGACGACCGCGCGCGCCGGCGGCCCTAGGAAGGTCGCCCGGCGCGCGCGGGAGTTGCTGCCTGCCGTGTCCGCAGGCGGAGAAACGCCGCACGCACCCCTCCGACCCGACGCGGCCTGTCGCGGAGCGTCTTCGCCGCTCGGGACGCCTGCTCTGGGCCGGGGCGGTCGTCGCTCGCTAGGCGTCAGCCGGCCCGCGAGCGCTGGGCGAGCGCGACGCCGCCGAGGATGAGCGCACCGCCGACGGCGAGCCAGACGGTGATGGGCTCGTCGAGGAAGAGGGCGCCCATGAGCACGGCGAGCGCGGGGATCGCGTAGGTGTAGGACACCGCCCGCGTAGGCCCGAGCCCGCGCAGCCCGACGTTCCAGGCCGCGTAGCCGAAGAGGGTGCAGACGATGCCCAGATACAGAATGAGCGTGGCGGAGCTCGCGGACATCTCCGCGACCGCGTCCACGGTGGAGGGCCGCACGAAGGGGACGAGCCCGAGCATGCCGATGAGGCTCGAGGCTGCCGTGAGCGCCAGCAGCCCGTACCGCTGCAGCAGCGGCTGGAGCAAGACGTTGTAGAGCGCGAACGCGACCGGCGCGCCGATCACGATCAGCGGCCCCTTCGCGTTGGCGAACGAGAGCTCGGCGCCCGCGCCGAGGAGGACGACGACCGCAACGCCGGCAAAGGCCACCGCGAGGCCTGCGATCCTGCGGGGCCCGGCGCGCTCGAGGCCGAGGCCCGCCGCGAGGAGGAGGGTCAGCGCGGGGGAGAGGGCAACCACCAGCGCCGCCGTCCCCGACGTCGTGTACTTCGTGCCGATGTTCAGGGACATGTGGTAGCCGGTGACCACGGCCACACCGGCGAGCGCGAGCCGTACTGCGTCCCGCCTGGCCAGCCCCGGAAGCCCGCCGACGCTCCAGAGCAGCAGGGCAAAGCCCGGTGCGGCCACCACGTAGCGGAGGATCGCGATGTCAGGCGCCGCCACGCCCCTGTCGAGCAAGGCCTTGATCGCGGAGAACGAGGCTGCCCAGAAGACGACCACGAGCACGAGCGCCAGGTGCGCCGACGTCGTCCTGCGCCCGAGAGGGACTGCCGTGTCCATCCACGAGCTGTAACCGTCCGGGACCGCCGAAACGTGAGATCGCGTACGCAGGCGATAATGCCGCGGTGACGCGCTACGACGCGATCGTCGTCGGTGCCGGCCCCGCCGGCTCGACGTGCGCGCAGCGGCTCGCCTCGGCCGGCGCGAGCGTTCTCGTGCTCGACCGCGCGCGCTTCCCGCGCGACAAGCCGTGCGGCGGCGGCGTCACCGGACGGGCGGCGCGCCTGCTCCCGTTCGACGTCGACCCCGTGGTCGAAGACGTGGTCACGTCCGTGCGAATGCGGCTCCGCTTCGGCGGGTGGTTCGAGCGCGGTGACGGGGAACCGCTGGTGTTCATGACGCAGCGGATCCGGCTCGACGCCTACCTTCTGGAGCAGGCCGCGAAGGCGGGTGCGGAGGTGCGCGACGGTGTGAAGGTGGAGCACGCCCAGGCGGGCCCCGAAGGTGTCGAGGTGACGGCGGGCGGCGAGCGGCTGCACGCCGCGACGCTCGTCGGCGCCGACGGAGTCAACGGGATCTGCGGCCGGGCGCTCGGGCTCGGCGGGAACCAGGCGGTCGGAGTTGCCATCGAAGGCAACATAGGGTACGACCGCCTCCGGACGAACGACTACCGCGGGTGCGCGGTGCTCGAGCTCGGAGTCGTTCCCGGCGGCTACGGCTGGGTGTTCCCGAAGGGAGACCACGTCAACGTCGGCCTCGGCGGCTGGGAGGGGGAGGGACCGCGGCTCCGCGACCACCTGCGCGACCTTTGCAACGCGCACGGCATCGCCTACGACGACCTGGAGAGCCTGCGCGGCTACCGGCTCCCGCTGCGGTCTCCGGCCTCGACGCTCGCGCGCGGGAGGGCCGCGCTGATCGGAGACGCCGCCGGTCTCGTAGATCCGGTCTCCGGCGACGGCATGTTCGAGGGCTTTCTCTCGGGAAAGCTCGCCTCGGAGGCCGTCCTCGACCTGCTCGCGGGCCGCGCAGAGGGTCTCGAGCCCTACGGCGACCGGCTGACCCGAATGCTGGCAACCCACCTCTGGGCCTCGTGGAGCGTCAAGGCGGCGCTCGACCGTTTCCCGCGCGTGACGTTCCGGATCGCGCGCTCCCACGTCGTCTGGCGCACCGTGGAGCGACTCGTGCGCGGGGACATCGCGGACATCCGCGGCGCACAGGGCCTCGCCAGGCCCCCGCTCAAGGCCCTCGCGGCGCTCGCCCGCGTCTCCGGGAACCCCGGCGGAGCGTTCCGGCAGGCCTGACGCCCTACCATGCGAGCGTGCAGAACTACCTGGTGACCACCCTCGACGGCGGAACGCGCGTCGTCACGGAGCCGCTCGAGAGCGTGCGCTCGGTCGCCATCGGTTTCTGGATCGGCGCAGGCTCGCGCGACGAGGACGACGCCCACGCCGGCGTCAGCCACTTCCTCGAGCACCTGCTCTTCAAGGGCACGGCGTCGTACTCGGCGCTCGAGATCGCGGAGATCTTCGACACCTTCGGCGGCGAGCTGAACGCAGCTACGGCGCGGGACTACACGGTGGTCTATGCCCGTGTGCTCGACGAGCACCTCGATACGGCGCTCGACGTCATGACGGACATGGTCTTCGCGCCGAGCCTCGCGGACCTCGACTCCGAGCGCGAGGTCGTCCTCGAGGAGATCGCCATGGTGGAGGACTCGCCGCAGGAGCTGATCTTCGACCTGGTGACGAAGGCGGTCTTCGGCGACCATCCGCTCGGGCGGCCCGTGCTCGGCTCCGCGGACGTCATCTCGTCCGTCTCACGCCGGTCCGTCGGTGCGTTCCACCGCCGCCGCTACCGCCCCGACAACGTCGTCGTCGCGACTGCTGGCAGCGTCGACCACGACCACCTCGTCGAGGCCGTCGACGCGATGCGGAAGAAGGCCGCCGACCCGCCCGCCCGCCGCTCGACCGTGCGGGCGCCGCTGGTGGCCCCGCCGCAGCCTTCGCTCGTGTTCCAGGAGAAGGCGACCGAGCAGTACCACGTCTGCCTCGCGGCGCCGGGAATCGCCCGCTCGGATCGCCGACGCTTCACCGCGTCCATCCTGGACGGCGTGCTCGGCGGATCCGCCTCGTCCCGCCTGTTCCAGGAGATCCGCGAGAAGCGCGGCCTCGCCTACGCGGTCTACACGTTCTCGTCGCAGTACGCGGACACGGGGCAGATCGGGGTCTACGTGGGAACGCGCGAGGAGAATCTCGGCGAGTGCCTGCGCATCGTCGCCGAGCAGATCGGCGACATCTCCGAGCACGGCCCGCGGCAGGACGAGCTCGAGCGCGCGAAGGAGAACCTCAAGGGCAGGATCATGCTCGCCATGGAGATGACTTCCAACCGGATGAGCCGGCTCGGCAAATCGCTGATCACCGACAGCGAGCTCCTCGACCTCGACCGCATCCTCGCGGAGATCGAGGCCGTCGACGCCGAATCCGTCGCCCAGCTCGCCGAGGTGCTGCTCTCCCCGGAGTTCTTCTCCGTCGCCTCCATCGGCCCCAGCGAGGAGCGGCTCCTCGAGGCCGTCGAGCCGGTCTGCCCGGGCCTCGTGGAGCGCGCCGCGGCGTGAGAGTCCTGCTGCTCGGCGCGGGCGGGAAGGTCGGCGCCGCGCTCGGACCGCGGCTGGCCGAATCGGGGCACGAGGTCACTCCGGTGGGGAGGGACGACGATTGGGACCCGAGCGGCCACGACGCTGCGGTCGACTTCACGCGTCCCGACGCCGCGCGCGCGAACGTCGAGCGCTGCCTGGCGGCCGGCCTGGCGACGGTGGTGGGGACGACCGGGCTCACCGCCGACGACCTGGCGTCGATCGACTCGCTCGCCCGCGATCGCGGCGTGGTGTGCTTCGCCGCGCCCAATTTCGCGATCGGGGCCGTGCTGATGATGCGGCTCTCCGCCCTGGCGGCCGAGCACATGCCGCGCGCCGAGATCATCGAGCTGCACCACGAGACGAAGGTCGACGCGCCCTCGGGCACGGCGAAGGCGACCGCCAAGCGGCTTCCCGGCGAGGTGCCCATCCACTCGGTTCGCCTCCCGGGCCTCGTGGCCCACCAGGAGGTTCTGTTCGGCGGCGACGGACAGCTCCTGACGATCCGCCACGACACCTTCTCGCGCGAGGCGTTCGTCCCCGGCGTCCTGCTGGCTCTCGAGCGTCTGCCGACGCTCGATCCGGGCCTCACCGTAGGGCTGGACGCGCTCTTGGACTAGGCCAGGAACGCACTGTCGGTGGAGGCGATTACAATGCGAACGGTGCTCGGCGAGGTCCTAACAGCCGTCGTCACACCCTTCCGCGCGGACGGCTCTGTCGACCTGGACGCGTTCCGGAGGCTCTGCACGCACCTGATCGAGTCCGGCTCCGACGGCGTCGTCGTCGCCGGGACGACCGGCGAGTCACCGACGCTGGACGACGACGAGCGGCTCTCGCTCTTCGCCGCTGCCGTCGAGACGGTCGGCGACCGGGCAACGGTGATCGCGGGCACGGGCACGTACTCCACCGCGCACTCCGTCCACCTGACCGGCCAGGCGCACGAGCTCGGCGTGGACGGCTTCCTCGTCGTCACGCCGTACTACAACAAGCCGCCGGCGCGCGGGATCGTGGCTCACTTCAAGGCGATCGCCGACGCGACCGACCGCCCGATCGTGGTCTACAACATCCCGCAGCGCGTCGTGGTCAACCTCGAGCCCGAAACGCTCGCCGAGCTCGCCGAGATCCCGAACGTCACCGCGGTCAAGCAGGCCACGACCGACCCGGGCCAGGCGCGGCGCATCCTCGCCGAGACCGACCTCGCGCTCTATGCGGGCAACGACGATCTCCTGCTCCCGTTCCTCGAGCTCGGCGGAGTCGGAGGCGTGCTCGTCTACACGCACGTCGTCGGCCCGCGCGTCCGCGAGCTGGTCACGCGCTTCAAGGAGGGCGAGCTGGCCGAGGCGCGCGCGATCGAGGCCGAGCTGCGACCCGTGATCGACGCGCTCGCGGTGACCACGAACCCGATCCCGGTCAAGGCCGCGCTCCAGATGATCGGCCACGACGTGGGCGGGCTCAGGCTTCCCCTGCTCGAGGCGACCGACGAGGAGCGTGCGGCGATTCGCGACGCGCTCGAGCGCGCCGGCGTCCTCGAGAGCGCCCGCGTCTAGACCCGACATTTGCCGCTAGCCGGCGTACAGGTGTCCGGCGAGGTACTTGAGCCCTGAGTCGACGTTCGTCGTCACGACGCGCTTGCCGGGGCCGAGACGCCCCGCGAGCTCGAGCGCGACGGTGATGTTCGCGCCGGTCGAGGGCCCGCAGAGAAGTCCCTCGTCGGCCGCGACCCGCTTGGCCATCGCCATGGCGTCGGCCGTCGAGACGGGGATCACCTCCTCGAAGTCGTCCCGCGTCAGGAGCGGGGGCCAGAAGCCGACGCCGCCGCCCTCGATTCGGTGCGTGCCGGGCTCGCCGCCCGAGATGACCGGCGACTCGGCCGGCTCGACGATCACCCGGTAGACGTCCGGGATCGCGCTGCGCAGCGCACCGGTGACGCCGAGGAAGCAGCCGGCCGTGCCGACATAGGAGCAGAACGCGTCGATGCGCCCATCGAGCTGGTCGAGCAGCTCGCGGCCGAGCTCGGCATAGCCCTCGACCATGTCGCGGTTGTTGAACTGATCCGTGGCGAAACCGTCAACTTCGTCCACGATTTCGGCGGCGCGGCGCATCATGCTCGGGATGAGGTCACCTGTGATCCCCTCCGGGCTCGGGATGACCTCGAGCTCGGCACCGAAGGCGCGCATGGTGCGGAGCTTCTCCGCCGCGAAGGCATCGGAGGTGACGATTCTGAGCTTGTAGCCCTTCACAGCACAGACGAAGGCGAGAGACGACCCGGTGCTACCGCCCGTGTACTCCACGACGGTCTGGCCCGGCTTCAGGCGGCCGCTGCGCTCGGCTCCTTCGATCATGGCGAGCGCCATGCGGTCCTTGTAGGAGCCGGTGGGGTTCGCGTTCTCGAGCTTGACCCAGACCTCGGCGACGTCGGGCCCGGCGAGGCGCTCGAGCCGGATGACCGGCGTGCGTCCGATTGCGCCGAGCATCGCCGCCCTGTCAGCCGTCGCCGTCACGCGTCGAGGTTAGCCGAGCAGGAACGCGGCGGAAAGGGACTGAATACACTCTGCGAATGCCCGAGAGCACGCGAGTCATCCCGCTCGGCGGCCTGGGCGAGGTCGGCAAGAACCTGACCGTGATCGAATCCGACGGCGGCATCGTCGTCGTCGACGCCGGGCTGTCGTTCCCACGCGACGAGCATCTCGGCGTCGACCTCGTGCTGCCCGACTTCGAGTACCTACGCCAGCACCGTCACGACGTCCGTGCCGTCGTGCTCACCCACGGGCACGAGGACCATGTCGGCGCGCTGCCGTACCTCATGCGCGAGATCGAGGTCCCCGAGGTCTGGGCGACGCGGCTGACGCTGGGGCTGATCAAGTCCAAGCTCGACGAGCACGGGCTGATGCGCTCCGCCCAGCTCGTCGAGATCGAGCCGGACAAGGGAGCGGCGCAGATCGGCCCGTACCAGGTCGAGTTCGTGCGCATGGCGCACTCGATCCCGGACGCCGTCGCGCTCGCCTTCGACACACCGGGCGGGCTCTTGGTCGTCACGGGCGACTACAAGATCGACCACACGCCGGTCGACGGGTTCCGCACCGACCTCGGCAAGCTCGCGGAGCTGGGCAACCGCGGAGTCGACCTGCTCCTCGGCGACTCCACGAACGCCGAGCGGCCGGGCGTGACCGAGTCCGAGCGAACGGTGGGGGAGGCCTTCCGCCACCTGATCCCGCAACGCGAGGGTCGCGTGCTCGTCGCCTCGTTCGCCTCGAACATCCATCGTGTCCAGCAGGCGATGGACGTCGCGGCCGAGTCCGGCCGGAAGGTCGCGCTCGTCGGCCGCTCGCTGCGCAAGAACGTCAACATCGCACGGAACCTCGGCTACCTCGACGTGCGCGACGAGCTGCTCATCAAGCCTGACGAGATCGACCTCCAGCGCCCCGAGCAGACGATGATTCTCTGCACCGGGAGCCAGGGCGAGCCGATGTCCGCGCTCACCCGCATGGCGTACGGGGACCACCCGCACGTCGAGATCGAGGAAGGGGACACGGTCATCATCTCGGCGAAGCCGGTGCCCGGAAACGAGCTGCGCGTGCACGACACGATCAACCGGCTCGCCAAGTCGGGCGCGGAGGTGCTCCACCAGGAGATCGCGCAGGTCCACGTCTCCGGGCACGGAAACGCGGAGGAAATCCGGACGATCCTCGCCCTGCTCCGGCCCCGCAACGTCATGCCCGTGCACGGCGAGTTCCGCATGCTCTCCGCCCAGGCGCGCCTCGCCAGGGACTCCGGGGTGCCGGCCGACCGCATCGTCCTGGCCGAGAACGGGTCGGTCGTCGAGCTGCGGGGCGGCATCGCGCGCATCGTCGACCAGCTCGACACGGGCGCCACGTTCGTGGATGGGCTGGGGGTCGGGGACGTCAAGGACGTCGCCCTCCGCGACCGCCGTCACCTCTCGGAGGACGGCGTACTGATCGTCGTGGCGACGGTCGGCTCGCGGAACGGAGGCGAGGTCGCGACGCCGGAGGTCATCTCCCGCGGATTTGCCGAGTCCGATCAGCTGCTCGAGGAAGCGCGCCTCGAGGCCCAGCGCACGATCGCCGAGCTCCTCGGCCAGAACGTCTTCGAGCTGAAGCTCTTCCAGGAGCACCTGCACGACAACATCGGGAAGCTCGTCTCCGAGCGCACCGGCCGCCGGCCGATGATCCTGCCGGTCGTCGTCGAGGTCTAGGGAGCCTCGCCCCACCGGAAGCCGGTCTTGTCGGCTGCGGCTGGAGCGGGCTGGTGGGGAGGCCCGGGGGCGGATCGTTCCGGTGGATGTTGAACGCTGCCGGCGCGACGTCATTTGGCGTCGAGGGGTGGAAGAGCGACGCGAGGTACTGGATGTGCCCGCGGCCGGGGCCGAGCTCCCACTGGCCGCCGCCGTAGATGGCGATCTCGTTGTCCGCGCAGTAGTCGTAGCCCTCGAAGAGTCGTTGGATGCTCCCGAAGCGCGACGGCTTGAAGTTGAGCGTGCGCGGCGCGAAGGGGAGGCCCTTGATGTTCAGCACCGAGTGGATGGGCGCGTCCCAGGTGACGCGGTCGCGATGCGGCTCGAGGATCACGTCGGTCTCCGCGTTCAGGTCAGGGTCCTCGATCCACGCGTTCGGGAACGCCTGCGCAACGAGGCCGTAGAGGAGCGGGTCGCCCGCCTGGTCGACCGGCGTGCCCTTGTAGGCGCCCTTGAGGTCGACCGTGTCCACGGCGCCGGTCTCGGCCAGGGCCTTGACCAGCTTCGCGTCCCATTCGCTCGTCGGGTCGAGCTTGAAGCGCAGCTTCGGGTAGCGCTCGAGCAGGCGCGGGATCGGATCGAGCGCCGGCGGCTGCTCGATCCGTAGGGAAACGACGAAGTTGACCGGCTGCAGCTCACGCCCGACCGCCTCGGCGAGCGACGTGCCCGCCTGGCGCAGCGCGAGGTCGAGCGCCGCGCTCTCGTACGCCCAGCGGCGGTAGTCGAGGAAGGCGTCCATCCCCGGACCGCTCGGGAACAGCGCCATGCGGTCGAGGAGCTGCGAGAAGCTGTCGAGCGTATGGCTTCCCGGGAGCGGAAGGGTCGGGCCTTCGGCCTGGAGAGCCTCCTGGTCCTCACCCGAGTAGGTGACGTCCTCACCGACCCCTTCATGGCCGCCGCCGTGCAGATGGATCACCGTCGTGCGGCGGACGAACTCGGGCGAGGCCTCGACTTTCAGGCCCTCCAGCTCGTAGGACTCGATCTCCAGCGGGAGGTTGCGGACGAGGTCGTAGGTCGCCATGCGCCGGGAACGGTACGCGTTCTGCCGATCTTGGTGTACTAGTTAGGTGATGACACAGATGAACGGGAGCGGCTGGGCCGGCCTCATGGGCACCTACGGCGTGTCGGAGAACACGACGGCCCGTCTTGTCCGCTCGCTCGCCGCGAGCGAGGTCGCCGGCCTCGCGTTCTGCCGGCTGCTGGAGCGCTGGCAGCGCGGTGAGCCCGATCCGTGCACCCCCGAGCGTCGCCAGGCGGCGTTCAGGCGCGCCGCCGAACGGGCCGAGACCGCCCTCACGGGCCTCGAGCGACCGTTGGGACGCTTCCTCCTGGAGCTGGAGCCGGATGGCGCCGAGGGCCGCTCCTGGTACGGCGAGCCCGGAGCGGGGGAGGTCGTCGAGTGGGACGCGGTCCTGAAGCGCGCCGGCGTCGTTGCCGCACCGCACCGCGTCGCGCACGCCTACCTCGAGCTGGCAGTCCTCGTGCGAGCGCTCCAGGGCCTGGCGGACTCCGCGCGGATCGAGTCGGCGCCGGATCGCGACGCTCTCTGGGCCGGTCTCTTCGACCTGCGCGAGAACCTGCTCGACGGCTGCCTCGACGACCTGCGCGCGCTTGCCGCCTAGCGTCTGCGTCGTCGGCTCGATCAATCTCGACCTAGTCGCCTCCGTCGAGCACCTTCCCCTGTCGGGGGAGACGATCACGAGCACGAGCCTCGACTACGTCCCCGGCGGGAAGGGCGCGAACCAGGCGGTGGCCTCCGCGCGTCTCGGCGCCGATGTGCGGTTCGTCGGGGCGGTTGGAGACGACGACTTCGGACGCCTCGCAGTGGAAGAGCTTCGCAAGGCGGACGTCGATCTGTCCCGCACTCAAGTGGTTCGAAGCCCGACTGGGCTGGCGCTGATCTTCGTCGACGAGAAGGGGGAGACCCAGATCGTCGTCGTGCCCGGCGCCAACCATGCCCTCGATCCAGATCGCATCGAGATCGGAGAGCCGGACGCCCTCATCAGCCAGCTGGAGATCCGAGACGGCGCGATCGAGGCCGCCCTCGATGGGTTCGACGGCTTCTTCTGCCTCAACGCGGCCCCCGCCCGGGAGGTCTCGAGTGATGTCCTCGGCCGCGCCGACCTGATCGTCGCGAACTCGCTCGAGCTGGATGCACTCGGCTCGTCTGCCATGGGAACCCTTTTCGCCCTCACGCTGGGCGCCGAGGGTGCACTGCTTCTGGATGACGGTGAAGAGATTGCTCGCGCCGCGCCGCCCGAAGTAGAGGCGGTCGACGGGACGGGCGCCGGGGACGCCTTCACGGCCTGCCTCGTCGTCTCGCTCCTCGAAGGGCGCGAGAGAGAGGAGGCCCTTCGCCGCGCCTGCGCCGCCGGTGCGATCGCAGCCTCCCGGCCCGGCGCTCAGCCCTCGCTGCCCAACGCGGCGGAGGTTGACGAGATACTGCGCGCGTGAGCGACCCGACGCCGATCCTGCTCGACTGCGACCCGGGGCACGACGACGCGATCGCGCTCCTGCTGGCCCTGGCCAGCCCCGAGCTCGACCTCCTGGGCGTCACGACGGTCGCCGGGAACCAGACGCTGGAGAAGACGACGGCGAACGCCCTGCGCGTCCTCGAGCTGGTCGGCCGGAGTGACGTGGACGTCGCAGCAGGCGCCGACCGGCCGCTCGCGCGGGAGCTCTTCATCGCCGCCTACGTGCACGGGGAGTCCGGGCTCGACGGCCCGAGCCTGCCCGACCCGCAGCGCGCACCGGCCGAGCAGCACGCCGTCGACTTCCTCGCCGAGCGCATCCTCGGCTCGCCCCGGCCGGTCACGCTCGTGCCGGTCGGTCCCCTGACGAACATCGCGCTTCTCCTCGCGCACCATCCGGAGGCCGCGGAGAACGTCGAGCGAATCGTGATCATGGGCGGTGCGATTGCCGAGGGGAACGTCACCCCGGCGGCGGAGTTCAACATCTACGTCGATCCCGAGGCGGCGTGGCGGGTCTTCCACAGCGACGCGCCGGTGACGATGATCGGCCTCGACGTCACCCACAAGGCGCTGATGATGCCGTCGCACGTCGAGCGGCTCCGCGCCTCGGGCACGGCCGGGACGTTCGTCGCCGAGCTCCACGACTTCTTCGTCGAGTACCACAAGCGGACGTACGGGACCGAGGGCGCGCCGATCCACGACGCCGTCGCGGTCGCGCAGGTTCTCCGGCCGGGCATCGTCGAGACGCTCCACCGGCACGTGGACGTCGACTGCGAGTCCCAGCTCTGCCGCGGCCGCACGGTCGTCGACCTCTGGCACCGGACGGAGAACGAGCCGAACGCCGACGTGGGCGTCGACATCGACGCGGACGGCTTTCTCGAGCTCCTCTGCGAGCGTGTCGAGTCGCTCGACCGCAGCCCAACCAAGTAACAAAGTGTTACTTGGGCTCGTCCGCGCCTCGGGGAAGGAGGGCGGACCCCGCCACCGAACTGCCTCGACATGGCGCAGAAGAAGCGTCCGTCTCGGGTACGCCCGAAGTCGCCTGCGCGCATTCGCAAGAAGAAGCGCACGCGCCGGCAGCGCGGACACCACCATCACGAGCTGCTCGGGCTCGGCCTGCTCTGCGCCGGGCTCTTCCTCGCGTTCGTCACCTGGCTGGAGGGGAACGGCGGCATCGTGGGCACGACGATCGCCGACTGGCTCGACGCCCTCCTCGGCACCGCCCGCGTCGGCGTGCCGGTCGTGCTCGTCGCACTCGGCGCGCTCATGGTCGCCCGCGCTTCCCTCGTGGACGTCAAGCCCTTCCGGACCGGCCTCGTCCTCCTGATCGTCGGCACCTTGGTGCTCCTCGCCGAGGAGCGGGGCGGAGCCATGGGCAGCGCCTTCGACGCCGTCTTCGGCCGTCTCATCGGCGGGACGGGGACATTCATTCTCGGCCTCTTCCTCTGCTGGGCCGGAGCGCTCCTCCTCACGGGAGCCTCGCTCGGCGCGATGCTGCACCGCTCGGCGCACGTCGCGCGCGAGACAGCGGTGGCCGCGCGCCGCACCGTCGGCGCCGTCCGCTACGCGCCGGTCGACACGGCGCCACCGCCGATCTCCAACGGACACATCCCGCACGAACCACCGGTCGACGGCGCACAGGCTTACCCGGACGTGGTGGGCGACGCTCCGCCTGCCCAGCCGGTCCTCGTCGACCAGCTCGCAGAACCGCTGGACGCCGAGCTCGACACCGTGCCCGCCGCCGCCGAGCCCCCGACGCTCTTCGACCCGCCCACGAGCGAGCACGCCGACTACCGCCTTCCGGACGCGTCCGTCCTCCGGCGCTCGCGCCCGCACGAGGGGCAGCCGGGCAAGGCCGCCGAGCGGACGGCCGAGGCGCTCCTCCAGGCGCTCGCGAACTTCGGCATCGACGCGACGCTCGTCGGCCAAGTCGTCGGTCCGCGGGTGACGCGCTACGAGCTGCAGCTCGCGCCTGGCACGAAAGTGGGGAAGGTCGCCGCGCTCAAGGACGATCTCGCCTACGCGCTCGCCACTACCGAGATCCGCATCCTCGCGCCGATCCCCGGGAAACAGGCGGTCGGCGTCGAGGTGCCCAACCTCTCCCCGAACATCGTCACGCTCGGTGACATCTTCGACGAGGTCCCGTCGAGCTCGAGCCCGCTCTCCGTCTGGCTCGGCAAGGACATCTCCGGCGCCTCGGTGAACGCCGACCTCGCCCGCATGCCCCACATCCTCATCGCAGGCACCACGGGCTCGGGAAAGTCGGGCTGCATCAACACGATGCTTTGCTCGATCCTCCTGCGCGCGACGCCGGACGAGGTCCGCATGATCCTGGTCGACCCGAAGCGCGTCGAGCTGGGGCTCTACGAGTCGATCCCGCACCTTCTCACGCCGGTCGTCTCGAGCCCCAAGCAGGCGTCGGCGGTCCTGACCAACGTCCTCACCGAGATGGAGCGCCGCTACGAGCGCATGAGCCTCGCCCGGGCACGCAACCTCCCCGAGCTCAACCGAGCCCTGCGCAAGCGCGGAGAGGCGCAGCTCCCGTACCTGCTCGTCGTCATCGACGAGCTGGCCGACCTGATGATGGTCTCGCCGCAGGAGGTCGAGGACGCGGTCATCCGCCTCGCCCAGAAGTCGCGCGCCGTCGGCATCCATCTCGTGCTCGCCACGCAACGCCCCTCCGTGGACGTCATCACCGGGATGATCAAGGCGAACGTCCCCTCGCGGATCGCCTTTGCGGTCTCGAGCCAGACCGACAGTCGCGTCATTCTCGACACATCGGGCGCCGAGAGCCTGCTCGGTCAGGGCGACATGCTCTTCAAGCCACTCGGCACCTCGCGCCTCCAGCGCGTCCAGGGCGCCTACGTCAGCGAAGAGGAGATCGCCCTCGTCGTCGAGCAGTGCCGCAGCCAGCGCCCGCAGGAGCTGGACGAGTCCCTGCTGGCGCCGCCCGAGCCGGTCGGCCACGGCGACGATGGCGACGAGGACTTCGACCCGGACGAGGATCCGCTCCTCGACCGCGCGATCGAGATCGTGGTGCAGACGCAGACCGCCTCCGTCTCCCTGATCCAGCGCCGCCTGCGCGTCGGCTACACGCGCGCCGGCCGCCTGATCGACATGCTGGAGCGGCGGGGGATCATCTCGGGCTACGAGGGCTCCAAGCCACGCAAGGTGCTCGTGGGCGAAGCCGAGCTCGACCGCGTCCTGGCCGACGTCACGTCCTAGCCGCGCCGGTACCTCCCTAACGAACGCAATCCGGCGTACGTCCTAGAAATGGAATCGTCGGAGGGATAGCATCCTCCGATTCCACTCGACTTGCATGGGCGAAGAGGAGGTTCCGTGAACGCAACAAGAAGGCTCTCCTGGTTGCTGGTGCTGCTCGTCGCACTGGTTGTCGCGGCCGGCTGCGGCGGCGACGATGACGACGGTGACGACGCTGCGACGCCAACGGGCGCGACCGACACTGAGGCCGAGGAGACGATCAGCGTCGGTATGGTCAGCGACACCGGCGGTCTCGACGACCGCGGGTTCAACGAGTTCTCGATCGCCGGCTTCGAGCGCGCCCAGTCCGAGCTCGGCGTCGAGGGACGGGTCTATGTCTCCGAGTCGGGCGACGACTACCTGCCGAACCTGACGGCGGCGGTGGACGACGGCCACGACCTGGTCATTGCGATCGGCTTCCTCATCCAGCCGTCCGTGGTGGAGGTGGCGACCGAGGCGACGGACGTCAACTTCGCCGGCGTCGACCAGTTCTACGGCGAGGAGCCGGATTGCGGCGGAGAAGACCAGTCGCCGTGCGTCATGCCGAACGTGGTCGGCCTCCAGTTCCCGTCGGAGGAGGCGGGCTACCTGGCCGGCATCGTCGCGGCGAGCATGAGCGAGACCGGGACCATCTCGACGGTGGGCGGCATCAAGATCCCGCCGGTCGACAACTGGATCGCCGGCTTCCGGCAGGGCGCCATGGACACCAACCCGGACATCCAGCTCCTGAACGCGTACTCGCAGGACTTCGTCGACGCCGCGAAGTGCAAGGAGATCGCGCTCGACCAGATCTCCCAGGGCTCCGACGTCGTCTTCCAGGTCGCGGGGCAATGTGGTCTCGGCGCCCTCGACGCCGCCTGTCAGGAAGGCGCCTACGCCATCGGCGTGGACGCCGACCAGTCGTTCGCAGGCGACTGCGTGATCACGAGCGCGCTGAAGCCGCTCGAGCTCGCAGTCTTCGAGACGATCAAGGCGGCTCAGGAAGGGACGTTCGAGGGTGGCACGAACGCGTTCTTCGGCATTCAGGACTACCCCGAGGCAACACTGCTCGCACCCTTCTCGGCCGACGTCCCGCAGGAGGTTCAGGACGCGGTCGCGACGGCCACGGAGCAGCTGATCAGCGGCGAGATCGACCCGCCGGCGACCTTCGAATAGTCAACCTCGACGAGGGGCGGGCCCAGGCCCGCCCCTCAACCCTTCGCCCATGGCGGATGCGCCCCTTCTCGAGCTGAGCGGCATCACGAAGCGGTTCCCCGGCGTCGTCGCGAACGACCACGTCGACTTCGACCTCGTCCAGGGCGAGGTCCACGCGCTCCTCGGCGAGAACGGGGCGGGCAAGTCGACGCTCATGAGCATCCTCTACGGCCTCTACCACCCGGACGAGGGCGAGATCCGCCTGAACGGGGCTCCCCTGCGCATCGACTCGCCCCATGTGGCGATCGACAACGGCATCGGCATGGTCCACCAGCACTTCATGCTCATCCCCGTGATGTCGGTGGCCGAGAACATCGTGCTCGGCGTCGAGCCGCACCGCGGGCCGTTTCTCGATCTCGATGCTGCGGAGGAGCGCGTCCGGGACCTGTCAAAGCAGTTCGGGCTGGCCGTCCGCCCCGAGGCCCGGATCGACTCCATCTCCGTCGGCATGCAGCAGCGGGTCGAGATCCTGAAGGCCCTCTACCGGGGAGCGGAGATCCTCATCCTCGACGAGCCCACGGCCGTCCTCACGCCGCAGGAGGCGGAGGAGCTGTTCGCGATCGTCCGCTCGCTCCAGGCCGAGGGGAAGTCGATCATCTTCATCAGCCACAAGCTGAACGAGGTGCTCCAGATTGCGGACCGGATCACGACCCTCCGCTTCGGGAAGCAGGTGGGGACCGTTCCGCGGGAAGGGGCCACTCAGGAGAGCCTCGCGCGGATGATGGTCGGGCGGGAGGTAGTCCTCCGCGTGGAAAAGCCGCCGGCGCAGCCCGGCGAGGTCCTGCTCTCCGCAGAAGACCTGGTCGTCGTGGACGACCGTGGCCTCGAAGCCTGCCGTGGGGTCTCGTTCGAGGTTCGCGCCGGGGAGATCGTCGGCATCGCCGGCGTGGACGGCAACGGCCAGTCCGAGCTCATCGACGCGCTCACCGGGCTGCGACAGCCCGCCTCGGGACGGATCGTCGTCGGCGGGAAGGACGTCACGAACGCCAGCGCGCGCGACGTGCTGGACAACGGCATCGGGCACATCCCCGAGGACCGGCAGCGGCGCGGTCTCGTTCTCGACTTCTCGCTCGCCGAGAACCTCGCCCTCCACGACTACCGGACGCCGCCGGAGTCTCGCTTCGGCTGGTTGTTCCCCCGCCGCCTGGTCGAGCGGGCGCGCAGGCTGCTGAAAGAGTTCGACGTGCGCGGCGGCGGGCCGCAGACGCCGGCCGCGGCCCTCTCGGGCGGCAACCAGCAGAAGGTGGTCGTCGCCCGCGAGGTCTCCCGCGATCCCCGCGTCCTCGTGGCGGCGCAGCCGACCCGCGGGCTCGATGTCGGCGCGATCGAGTTCGTCCACCGCCGCCTCGTCACGGAGCGGGACGAGGGCCGCGCAATCATGCTCGTGTCGTTCGAGCTGGAGGAGATCCTCTCGCTCTCCGACCGGATCCTCGTCGTCTACGAGGGTCGGATCGTGGGCGAATACCCGCCCGACGTCTCGGAGGAGGACCTCGGCTTCGCGATGACGGGCGGGGTGAAGGACGAGGCGGCCTGATGGTCGACGATCCGCAGCCGACGACAGGCATTGTCGTCTCGGAGTGGTTCTCGTCCCGCATCGGAGGCATCCTCGTCCCGATCGCCGCGACCGTTCTCGCCTTCCTCATCGGCGGCCTCGTGGTCGCGATCACGGGGCACAACCCCGTTACCGCGTACAAGGCGATCTTCGCCGGCACGGGGCTCAACTGGTTCTTCCCCTGGGTCACGGGCGAGACCCGCGAGGCGGCCGCGAACGATCTCCAGCAGACGCTCATCCTGATGGCCCCGCTGATCCTGACGGCGCTCGCGGTGGCCTTCGCCTTCCGCTGCGGGCTCTTCAACATCGGCGGCCAGGGCCAGTACTGGGTCGGGTTCGCCGCCGCGCTCTTCGTCGGATCGCACCTGGAGGGGCTCTCGCGCCCGCTGCACATCCTGCTCGCGCTCGCGGCGTCGATCGTCGCCGGGGCGGTCTGGGGAGGGATCGCCGGCCTCCTCAAGGCCACCGTGGGCGCCCACGAGGTGATCACGACGATCATGCTCAACTGGATCGCCATCTTCGGCTTGACGTACATGTACGAGATCGGCGGCCCGCTCCAGGGGCCGCAGGAGTCGATCCCGCGCTCCGACGAGATCTTCGAGTCGGCCGAGCTGTGGCCGATCTGGGGAAGCCTGCCCTCGCTCCACGCGGGCCTCTTCATCGCGCTCTTCGCGCTCGTCGTCTACGCGGTGATCCTCAACCGGACGACGCTCGGATTCGAGGTCCGAGCCGTCGGCTTCAACCCCGAGGCCGCCAGGTACAGCGGCATCTCGGTCGCGAAGAACTACTTCCTCGCCATGGCCATCGCGGGCGCATTCGCCGGCCTCGCCGGATCGGTCGACCTCCTCGGCTTCAAGTTCAGCGTCGACGTGGGCGACTTTGGGACGAACTTCATCGCCTTCACCGGCATCGCGGTCGCCCTGCTGGGACGGACGAAGCCTGTCGGCATCCTCTTCGCAGCGCTGCTCTTCGCAGCGCTCGAGGTGGGCACGTCCACGCGACAGCTCGATCCCGAGGTGTTCGAGCCGGCGCTCGCGGTCGACCTCGCCACGATGATCCAGGCGCTGGTCATCTTCTTCGTCGGCGCGGAGCTCCTGATCGTCTACATCTGGCGGGCGCGCACGCTCGTCCGCCGTGGGTCGGCCGCACAGCCGGAGGCCGCTCCGTGAGCACCATCGAGCCCCGGGGCGCGACCGTCACCGAGTGGGTCCGCAAGCTCACCGAACCGCGGACGATCGCGATCATCGGGATCGCCTGCGGGGTCCTCGCGTTCTGGTTCGCGCTCCCCCCGTGGACGTTCCGCTCGATTGGAGCGCCCGTCGCGGCCGGGTTCGTCGCGCTTGCGTGCGGAGTCGGAGCTGTCCCGCGCGGCGAGCGGAAGCTCGGCTGGTGGGCAATCGGCCTGGGCCTCGCGGGGACTCTCGGAGCCATCTGGCTGCAGACGAAGGACGCGGACACCCTCGACAGCATCCTCACGACCGGCGTGATCGCCGCGACTCTGCGCTTCGCGACCCCGCTCGCGTTTGCCGCAATGGGCGGGATCTTCTCCGAGCGCTCCGGCATCGTGAACATCGGGCTCGAGGGGATGATGCTCATGGGCGCGTTCTTCGCCGTCTGGGGCTCGGTCTGGAGCGGCAGTTGGGTGGTGGGCCTCCTGATGGCGATGCTGTTCGGCGGGCTGCTGGCGCTCGTCCACGCCATCTTCTGCATCCACCTCCAAGCAGACCAGATCGTGAGCGGGTTCGCGGTCAACTTCCTCGCGCTCGGCCTCACGGGCTTCCTGTACAGCTCGATCTATCCCGGCGGGATCGAGCAGCAGGTCTCCCGCGTCCCGGACGTCGAACTCGACTTCCTCGACGACATCCCGGTCGTCGGCGACTTCCTCTACGGCGTCTTCGGCTCGCTCAACCTGCTCGTCTGGATCATGTTCGCCGTCGTGCTGCTCTCCTACATTGTGCTCTTCAAGACGCCGACGGGCCTGCGGATCCGCTCGGTCGGCGAGCATCCGAAGGCCGCCGACACGGTGGGGATCTCGGTCTACAAGGTGCGCTACGCCTCGGTCGTCACTTCCGGGATGCTCGCCGCCCTCGGGGGCGCGTTCCTGTCGATCGGGTTCGTCGGCACCTTCACCGAGAACATGACGGCCGGTCGCGGCTACATCGCGCTCGCGGCGGTGATCTTCGGCAAGTGGCTGCCGGGGTGGGCCTTCGCGGCAACGCTCCTGTTCGGCTTCGGCTTCGCGCTCGCCATTCCGCTCCAGCGCGAAGCGGGCATCTCGGAGAACCTGGTCTCCACCCTTCCGTACGTGCTCACCCTCGTCGCGCTCGTCGGTCTGATCGGCCGGTCGATCCCGCCCGCGGCCGTCGGCCGCCCTTACGTCAAGGGATAGGCTCCGCGCCGGATGACGAACAGGAAGGCCGTCTGGGCCGTCGTGACGGCGTTGCTCTCGCTCGCGGCGCTCGGCGGCGCCGCCTACGCCTCCCGCTATTACGACGAGGTCCGCCTCGTGGACGCCGTCATCGCCGTGCCGATCGCGTTGATCTTCGGCGTCCTCGCCGTCTTCTTCGGCCACGGAGCGCGGGACGAGCACCGCCGCACGCTCGGGCGGAGCGGAAGCCGCGCGTTTCTGGCCATCGCGCGCTTGCTCGCAACTGTGGCGCTGCTGCTCGCATTGACCGCGGCCCTTGCGCTCGCAGTCTTCGCCGTTCTCGTCCTCGTCCTGGAATAACAGAAGGAAGCGGGACTCCCGCTACAATCGGGCCTCGTGTTCGAGATCGGCAACAGCCTGCGAGAGGCTCGTTTGCGGCAGGGTCTCGACCTCCCCCGGATCGAAGAGCAGACCAAGATCCGCGGGAAGTACCTGAGAGCGCTCGAAGAAGAGCGCTTCGAGGTGCTGCCCGGAGAAACGTACGTGAAGGGATTCCTCCGCACGTACGCGGACTATCTGGGCCTCGAGGGCCAGCTCTATCTCGATGAGTACAACTCGCGCTTCACCACCGCGGAGGAGGCTCCCGTCGCCCAGTCGACGACGCCGAAGCGGCGTAGCCGCCCCGTGGAGTCGAACCTCGTCGTCGTCGCCCTGGCCGGCATCGTGGCGGTGACCGTGCTCGTCGTCGTCGGCCTCCGGGAGGCGGGCTCGGATTCGCAGAACGAGCCGCCGATCGGGCCGGCGACCACCGGACAGACGACGACCGAGTCGACGGCAACCGGCACGACGGCCGGGCCGGCACCCGCTGCGCAGACCCCGGTCAGGCGCGCGCGGCTGGTCCTCACGGCGGTCCGGGGCGACTGCTGGATGCAGGTGCGCGCCGGCGGCGTCAACGGCAAGCTCCTCTTCGAGGGCACCGTCGAGCAGGGCCAGACGCAGAGGTTCGTCAAGTACAAGCGGCTGTGGCTCGAGCTCGGCGCGCCGGGGAACCTGAACGCGAAGCTCAACGGCCGCCGCCTCCGCGACTGGCCGACCCGCTCCTCGATCATCGTCGTCACGGCGCAGGACGTCCGCACCCTCTCGACGGCCGGCTAGCGATGCCCCGAGCGGTCGTCGTCCTCACGGGCAGCGAGCTCGTGCGGGGAGACAAGGCCGACGCCAACGGGGCCTTTCTCGCCCGCGAGCTCACGCGTCTCGGCCTCGCGCCGGCCCGGATGCTCGTCGTCGGCGACGATCCCGGTGAGCTCGAGGAGGCGGTCGCCGAGGCGATGCGCGCGGACGTTGCGGTGTTCTCGGGCGGACTCGGGCCGACTCACGACGACCGCACGGTGGAGACGATCGCCCGCGTCGCGGGCCGGGAGCTGGTCGTGGACGAGGAGCTCGCGCAGGAGATCGACGTGGTCGCGCGTGGGGTCGCGAGACGCATCGGGCGGCCGTATGCGGACTTCGTCCCGGGCGTGCGCAAGCAAGCGTCCATTCCGGCCGGGTGCCTCGTCCTGGGTCTCGCCGGCACGGCGCCGGCCGTGGTCCTGGAGCACGAGGGGCGGGTTGCTGTGGCCCTGCCCGGGCCGCCCAGCGAGCTGCGCGGGCTGTGGCCGCGGGCCCTCGAGGCGCCGCCGTTCCGGCGCGTCCTCGACCGGGTGGAGGTTCCCGGGCACCGCGTGCTCCGCTTCTTCGGCCCGAGCGAGTCCGCCGTCGCCCGGGTGCTCGAGGAGGTGGGGGGCGAGGGCAACGGGCTCGAAGTGACGATCTGCGCCCACGACCTGGAGATTCGTGTCGACATGTTCTCCGCCGCGGGCCGGGAGGGACGGGCCGAGAGCCTCGGCCGGGTCCTCGAGGAGCGCTTCGCGGACGACCTGTTCGCGGCCGACGAGCGGACGGTTGCGGCACTCGTCCTCGACCGCTGTCGCGCGCTCGGGCACACGCTGGCGACCGCCGAGTCCTGCACGGGCGGCCTGGTCGCGGCGCGTCTCACCGACGTGGCCGGGTCGAGCGATGTCTTCCTCGGGAGCGTCGTCGCGTACTCGAACAACGTGAAGGTTCGGCGTCTGGGCGTTCCGCCCGAGGTGCTCGAACGCTACGGCGCGGTCTCCGAGGAGACAGCCGCGGCGATGGCCCAGGGCGCGCGGAAGGAGCTCGGCGCCGATGTCGCCCTGGCCGTCACGGGCGTAGCCGGGCCGGACGGCGGGACTGCCGAGAAGCCGGTCGGGCTCGTGTATCTCCATGCGGAGGCGCCGGCGGGCAGCTCGCAGCGGCGCGTCGTCCTGCCGGGCGACCGCGAGGCGGTCAGGGCGAGGGCGACGACGCTGGCCCTGCACGTTCTCCGGAGCCTTCTGTCACCTTCCGTGACAGACACGCGCGCTTCCTCCGCGTAGCGTGGAGGGCGATGAGCGCATCCGCCTCTTCGTCGCCCTGCGGCTCCCCGACGAGATCGTCCGGCGCCTGTCCGCCTGGCAGCGCGCAGAGCTCGACGGCGCTCCGGACGCGCGCATCGTGCCACCCGGGAACCTGCACGTCACGCTCGCCTTCCTTGGCTCGAGGCCGGTTACGGACGTTGAGCGCATCCTCGGTCTCCTGCGCGGGATCGTCCCCGAGGCGGAGCGGCCGCTGCTTGCGACGGGTCCCTACCGCGAGACCCGGAGCGTCGGGATGGTGCGCCTCGAAGACGAGGGGGAGCGCGCGACCGAGCTGGCCGGCAGGGTGGGGGAGGGGCTCGAAGGCCTCGGGGTCTACGAGCGCGAGCGACGAGCGTGGCTTCCGCACGTGACGGTTCTGCGCTTCCGGCGGCGTCCCGGGCTCGAGCCGGCGCAGCCCGGCCTCGGGCGGTTCAGTCCGTCCGAAGTGGCTCTCTATCATTCGGTGCTGCGACCGACCGGGGCGCAGTACGAGGTCGTCGAAACGATTCCGCTGGGAGGCTGAGACCCTTGACCGACTCCAATCGCGAACAGGCGCTCGACGCCGCGTTGAGCCAGATCGAGCGAGCCTACGGAAAGGGCTCGGTCATGAAAATGAGCGACCAGGCGCAGGTCTCCATCCCGTCCATCTCCACGGGCGCGCTCTCGCTGGACGTCGCCCTCGGCATCGGCGGCCTGCCGCGCGGCCGGGTGGTCGAGATCTTCGGCCCGGAGTCCTCGGGCAAGACGACGCTCGTCTACCACGTCATCGCCGAGGCGCAGCGTCGCGGCGGGATCTGTGCCTTCATCGACGCCGAGCACGCGATGGACCCGGCCTATGCCAGGCGAATCGGCGTGAACATCGACGATTTGCTCGTCTCGCAGCCGGACAACGGCGAGCAGGCGCTCGAGATTGCCGAGCTCCTGATTCGCAGCGGTGCGCTCGACGTCGTCGCGGTCGACTCGGTCGCCGCCCTCACGCCTCGGGCTGAGATCGAGGGGGAGATGGGGGACAGTCACGTCGGCCTGCAGGCGCGCCTCATGAGCCAGGCGCTGCGCAAGCTGGCGGGGACGCTCAACCGCACGGGGACGGTCGCCCTCTTCACCAACCAGCTCCGGGAGAAGATCGGGGTCATGTTCGGCAGCCCGGAAACGACTCCGGGCGGCCGCGCGCTCAAGTTCTACTCGTCCGTGCGCCTCGACATGCGCCGGATCGAGACCCTCAAGGAAGGGGTCGAGGCGATCGGGAACCGCGTTCGCGTGAAGGTCGTGAAGAACAAGGTGGCGCCGCCGTTCAAGCAGGCGGAGTTCGACGTGATCTACGGCGAGGGCATCTCCTGGGAGGGGAGCGTCGTCGACGTCGGCCTCGAGCGGAAGATCGTCCAGAAGTCGGGCTCCTACTTCAGCTTCGGCGACGAGCGGCTCGGCCAGGGCCGCCAGAACGCGACGGCCTTCCTGCGGGAGCACCCCGACGTCACCGACGGGATCCTCCGCGCCGTGCAGGCCGAGCTCGGGCCCGACGCTGTCGTCTCCTCGCGCCTGCTCCCGGTGAGCGATGACGCGAAGGCCGACGCCGTCGAGGCGCGGGAGACCGCGAAGGCCGCAGCAGCCGCAGCGACCGGGTAGCGGGCATGCACGGGGAGGGCCCGGCGCCGACGCTCACGGCCGTCCGCCGGAGCCGCCCGGGGCGGGTGGCGCTCGAGATCGACGGACGTCCCTGGCGCGTCGTCCCGGACGACGTAGTCGTCCGCTGCGGGCTCCGGGCGGGCCTCGAGCTCGGGCGGCCGCTTCTCCGCGACCTCCGCCGCGAGCTCCGGCGCTCGGAGGCGCTCGCAACCGCCGTCCGCACGGTGTCGCGCCGGGACATCTCCGCCGTCCGCCTCCGGCAGCGTCTGGACGCGCGCGGCATCGCCTCCCAGGAGGCCGAGGCTGCGGTCGAGACCCTTTCGGCGGCCGGCGTGGTCGACGATGACCGCCTGGCTCGGTCGCGTGCCCGAGCGCTCGCGGAACGGGGGTGGGGAGATGCTGCGGTGGCGGCGCGCCTCGAACAGGAAGGTCTCCCCTCGCAGGCCGTCACAGGCGCGCTCGCCGAGATCCCGGCCGAGCACGAACGTGCCGCCAAGCTCGGAGCGCGGACACCCGACCGCCGCGCCCTCTGGCGCCTGCTCGCGCGGCGAGGGTTCGCGCCGGAGACCATCGAGGAAATCGTGGGGCCGCTGGACGATCCTTGCTGACAGCGGTTACCATACCGACACTTTCAGCAGAAATTGCCTGCACACGGAACGGCTCTTTGGCCGAATCGGACGACGATGAGAACAACAACCACGAGCAACTCAACGGCACGCAGAACCCGGGTGGGAGGGAGACCTCGAGCGGGGTCCTAGTCCGCTGACGAGGCGCGCCTGCGGGCCGCCGATTCACCGAAACCGCCGTTCCTACGGGCTCGATCACGTAGGAGCGAGCAATGGGAACTTCCATCGGCCTCCTGATCGTCGGGATCGCCCTCGGCGTGCTCGCGGGCGCCTTCGTGGGCGCCCGGCTCCTCGTCTCGCGGCGCGCATCGGACGCGGAAGAGGAGCGCAAGCGCCTCGACTCCGACGCCGAGCGGGCCGCCGCGGCCATCCGCCGTGAGGCTGAGGTGGAGGCGCGCGAGCACGCGCTCAAGCTGCGCGCCGAACTCGAGCAGGAGCTCAAAGACCGGCGTGCGGAGATCATCAAGATCGAGGAACGCGTCGCCGCGAAGGAGGGGGGGATCGACCAGCGGCTCACCGACCTCGAACGCCGCGAGCAGGGCCTCCTCGACCGCGAGACGCACCTGAAGCAGCTCCAGGAGGAGTCCAAGGCGGCGAAGGACGAACAGCTGCGGGAGCTCGAGCGCATCTCCGGCCTCACGGTCGAAGAGGCGAAGCGCCACGTGCTCGAGCGCACGGAGGAGCTCGTCCGCCACGATCTCGGGCGCATGGTGCGGCAGATGGAGGAAGAAGCCCGCACCGACGCCAAGCGCCGCGCCCGCAACCTCGTCGCCGACGCCCTCCAGCGCGTTGCGGCGAGCCATGCCGCGGAGACGACCGTCTCGCTCGTCGAGCTGCCCTCGGACGACATGAAGGGGCGGATCATCGGCCGCGAGGGCCGGAACATCCGCGCGCTCGAGAACCTCACGGGCGTGGACTTCATCATCGACGACACGCCGCAGGCCGTCGTGCTCTCGTCGTTCGACGGCGTCCGTCGCGAGGTGGCGAAGCTGACGCTCGCGAAACTCGTGGAAGACGGCCGCATCCACCCGTCGCGCATCGAGGAGATGTACTACCGCTCGAAGGCGGAGATCGAGGACCACATCCGCCAGGCGGGCGAGCAGGCCGTCTTCGAGGCGAACTGCGGGAAGATGCACGAGGAGCTGGTCAAGGTGCTTGGGCGGCTGCGCTACCGGACGAGCTACGGCCAGAACATCCTCAGGCACTCGCTCGAGTGCTCGCACCTCGCCGGGATCATGGCGTCCGAGCTGGGGGCCAGTGTCAAGACCGCGAAGCGCGCCGCGCTCCTCCACGACATCGGGAAGGCGATGACGCACGAGGTCGAGGGCTCGCACGCAGCCATCTCCGCGCAGCTGGCGAAGCGCTACGACGAGTCGCAGGCCGTGGTGCACGCGATCGAGGCGCACCACTACGAGGTGCAGCCTCAGACCGTGGAGGCGGTGCTCGTGATCGCCGCCGACGCGATCTCCGCTTCTCGGCCGGGCGCGCGCGGCGAGAGCCTCGAGCACTACATCAAGCGCCTCGAGACGCTCGAGAAGATCGCCTCCGACAAGAAGGGCGTCGAGCGCGTCTACGCGCTCCAGGCCGGCCGCGAGGTGCGCGTGATCGTGAAGCCGACAGAGATCGACGACGGCACCGCCGTCCTCCTCTCACACGAGATCGCGCGGGAGATCGAGGAGCAGCTCGAATATCCAGGTCAGATCAAGGTGACCGTGATTCGCGAGAGCCGCGCCGTCGAGTTCGCGAAGTAGCGCGCCGCCGCGAGCGGCGGCGCGCCTCTCCGATCTGCTGCTACTTCGGCGTCGGCCGTCCGCGGAGGTCGAGCCTCGCGACCTGCGGATCGTGGTCGGAGGCCTGGTCGGCGAACTCCGCGTTCACGTGCACCGGGTCGTAGTCGACCGAAAGGCGTCGAGCAGGTTGTCGCTCACGAGGATCTGGTCGAGCACCTGCGAGTTGCCCTCGAAGACATACGAGTAGCGCTCAGCCTTGGGAAGGGTGTCCATGAGAGTCGTGAGGACGCCGCCCTCGAGGATTTCCACCGTCTCCGAGAACTCGAAGTCGTTGATGTCCCCGAGAACGATCACGTTCGCGGCTGGATCGACGCGCGAGGATCCGGTCGACGAAGTCGTTCACGACCTGGGCCTGGGCGTGGCGTGCCGTCTCCGTCACCCGGATCGGTGGCTGGAAGCGCCCGAAGAGCGGCTCGTCGCCGCCCTTCGAGCTGAAGTGGTTCGCGATCACGAACACCTTCTTGCCGTGCATCCGGAACTCGCCGGCGAGAGGCTTGCGAGTTGCTTCCCAGGCATCGTCCCCCGGGTCGACGCGCCCGGGGCTGAGCGAGAGTTGGGGGCCGGAGGGCCGGGAGACCACGGAGGTCGCGGTCGTCGAGTCCCCGCCCGGGCGATCCACGAACTCGAGCCCGCGGTCCGTCCTGAAGAGGAAGCCGACCCGGATGTTCCCACCAGGCTGGCCGCCGTCCTCGTTGTTGACCGGGTCGATCTGGCGGTACTCGTACTCGGGGCCGCCGGCCGCCTGGATCGCCGCGATGAGCATGTTCCAGGAGGTGGAGGCGTCCGTCGTGCCGCTGTCGGTCGCTCCATCGTTGTCCTGGATCTCCTCGACGGCAATCAGATCGGGCGCCTGGAGGTTGTGCACGATCAGGCCGGCATGGCGGGCGAACGCGGCGGCCGTCGCTGGGATCGAGGTTCTCCACGTTGTACGTGCCGACGACGATCTCGTAGTCGGCGGGCGCGCGAGTCTCTTCGCGCTCGAGCCCGCGGTCGATGCGGGTCAGCGGGGCGGTCACGTTCAGCTTGAAGTTGCTGAAGCTGTAGTCGAGGACGCCGACGACCGCGGTCGTGAAGCCGTCCGCGACGTTGAGGACGGGCGTCGGAAGAATCGTGTCGTCGAGGATGATGCGTTCGGGGTTGAAGTCGCCGGGCGAGATGACGACGCCGCCGCGCACCGTGTCGATGCCCGCGGCTGCGCTCGCGTCGCCGACCACCGGGATCTCGCCGAACTGGCTCGTGGGGCCGACGGCGAGCGCGTCGTTGACCTGCACCCGCATGGCCTCGAGGCTCTCGTAGAAGTCGATCCCGTCCTGCGCCGGATCGAAGACCCCACTCGTCTCGACGCTCCCGGCCGCGTCGTCCTCGATGACCGTCGTCGGCGGCGTCCGCGCACCGGCGCCCAGGACCGTGGCGGCAGGAAGCGGGTTCCCGTTCGAGAGGACGATGATGACCGGACTGACGATCTCGGTCGTCGTCAGATTCGTGCTCGCTGCACCCCCGGGCCTGAACTCCGCTACGCGGCCGGCGACGATGAGCGCGTCCCCGACCGCGACCGTCGGGGCCGAAGACGTGAAGACGAAGACGGCGTCCGAGGTCGCATGGTCGGCGTCCGGCGTCGGATCTTGCAGGTAGAACCCGTTCCCGAGCCTTGCCGTGACGATCCCGGCGACTCCGGATACGAGACGGCCGGCGAGCGGTGACAAGTGCGACGCACCCTGCAGGTCGTGGATCTCGACAGGGGTCGTGAAGCCGAAGGCGAAGTCGGCTGCCATCAGGTCCGGCGGATCGTCCGTGTCCAGATCGGCGACCTGCGAGGACGCGATGGAAACCGTGCACGCTTCGCCCGAAGCGAAGTCGCTGTCGGGGTCGAGCGTGAAGGTCGTCGGACCACCGCTGGCCACCGCCGAGTGCTGGCCGCTCGTGGTGCAGGAGATCGTGAACCACGAGCCGGTCACCGAGACCGGCTCTGTGAAGGTCACGGTCACGTTCGCATCCAACACGACCTCCGTCGCGTCGTTCGCCGGTGTCGTGCTCGCCACGGCCGGAGCCTGGTCTCCCACCACGATCGTGTGGGCACCGAGCCCGTCGAACGTGTCGGTGGCGAACCCGTCCCACTGGACGGCGGGGTCGAAGACGTCGTTCGGGTTGGGGTCGCCCGCCTCGATGGCCGCCTTGCGGCGCAACGTGTTGTCCGCCGTGCTCGTGAGGCCGGTGCCCCATTCGGTGCCCGGGTCGACGCCGCGCTGCCCGATCGAGTCGATGACCGTGGCGCCCTTGAGGAGCACGACGGCGTCGTCGCCGTTGAACCAGCCCGAGCCGTTCGTCTGGTCGGCCTGGGCGAGGATCACCGGGCTCGCCGCACTCTGAGCGACGACGTACACGTCGCCGGACGCCACCGTGCCTGTGAGGCCGATCGTGAGGCCGGCGGCCGGGTTGCCGTTGAAGAACATCTGGATCGCATAGCCGTTCGCAGCAAGGTCCACGGGCGCACCCGTGCCGTTGAAAATCTCCAGTGCCTTGTTGTTGCTCGTGCCCTCGATGTACTCGGAGAAGAACAGCTCAGTTGGTGCTGCTCGCGCGCTCCCGAGTGAGAAGGCGAGCGGGACGATCAGGGCGATCGTCAGGAAGGCCGGAAGGAAACGCCTTCTCGGCGCGGTGCGACTCGTAGCCATTCGGAAAACCCCCAGGGTTGAGACGGACTGGGCGATGGTAAACCCCGTGTCCGCCAGGGACAAGACCATTTACGACCCCGGTACAGTTCGCGGTCATTGGTGGGTGCAGGCGGCAGGTCATACCGCTCGCCGATGTGCGGCCCGCGTTCGGAGAACGCACAGCATGAGCTGCACAGCACGGACCGTGGCATGACCGATGAGGTCGGTGCGGCGGTCCGGTCTTACCGAACGACGACCAACCAACGAGAAGGGACCTGTGGCCATGAAACTGACGACCATCACGCACGTCTCTGTCGATGGAGTGATCCAGGGCCTCGGCGGGCCGGATGAGGACCGCAGGGGCGGATTCGAGCGCGGCGGATGGGCCTTGCCGCTCTTCGACAACGAGGCCGAGACGTTCCTCGGCGAGGTCTTCCAGCGCGCCGATGGGTTCTTGTTCGGCCGGCGGACCTACGAGATCTTTGCCGGCTCCTGGGGAACCGGCTCCTGGGGGGCAAATCAGGGCAACAACCCGATCTCAGTGGCGTTGAACACGATGCCCAAGTACGTGGCATCGACCACGCTCACCGACCCGCAATGGGCGGACACGACCGTCCTCTCCGGAGACGTCGCGGCCGCCGTCGGCGAGCTGAAAGCCAAGCCGGGAGGCGAGCTGCAAGTGCACGGCAGCGGCAACCTGGTCCGCTGGCTCGTCGATAACCACCTGGTCGACGAGATCATCCTGCTCACCTATCCCGTGGTCGTCGGCCAGGGCACGCGGCTCTTCCCCGCCACCGGCCCGGACATGGCACTTGAGCTGGTCGACTCGCGGGCCACCCCCATCGGGGTGACGATCCAGGTCTACCGACCCACCGGGCGCCCGCAGTACGCGACGGCCACGACCTAAAGCACGCGACATAGGTGCCGCATTCAGCCAGAGTCGCTCATTGGTAGGTGCGGGCTGGCGGCGTAGACCGCTGGGGCCAGGTAGCCGAGGGCGCCGTGCCACAGTTCGAATCTGGCAGCACCGCGTGGGCGCGATTTGGCTCAACCGACCCCTTGCTACCGTCTCATCTGTTGCTTCGGTATCACGTCACCACATTCGGGTGTCAGATGAACGCGCACGACTCCGAGCGGATCAAGGGGATGCTGGAGTCACTCGGCCTCGGCGAAGCGCTCTCGGCCGAGGAGGCGGACGTCATCGTCTTCAACACGTGCACCGTCCGCGAGAAGCCCGACCAGCGCTTCGCGGCGCACCTCGCGCAGGCCACCGCGCTCAAGAAAGCCGACCCCGACCGGGTCATCGCGGTCGGTGGGTGCTACGCCGAGGCACAGCGCGAGCGGATCTTCGAGCTCTATCCCGCCGTGGACGTGGCGTTCGGCCCCGGGTCGATCCCGCATCTGGCCGACTGGATCGGCGCCGGCGGCATGGGCGTCCCGCGCGGGCGCTTCGCGGAGTGGAACCAGTTCGCAGGCGATCTTCCCGCGCATCGCGAGCGGCAGTTCCAGGCGTGGGTGCAGATCTCCATGGGCTGCAACTCCGTCTGCTCGTACTGCATCGTCCCCGCCGTTCGCGGCCGCGAGCAGAGCCGCAGGCCGGGCGACATCGTCGCGGAGGTGACGCGTCTGGCCGCCGACGGCGTGCGCGAGGTGACGCTCCTCGGCCAGAACGTCAACTCGTGGGGCCGCGACCTCGTGCCGGAGGTGAAGACGGAGTTCGGCGAGCTTCTCCGGGCCGTGGACGCAGTGGCGGGCATCGAGCGGATCCGCTTCACGAGCCCGCACCCGAAGGACTTCCGTGAGCCCGTCATCCGGGCGATAGCCGAGTGCGCGGCGGTCTGCGAGCACACGCACCTGCCGCTCCAGTCCGGGTCGAGCCGGGTGCTGAAGCGCATGCGGCGAACCTACGGGCGCGAGCGCTACCTGGAGCTCGTCGGGAAGATGCGCGCAGCCGTTCCCGACCTCGCGCTCACGACGGACATCATCGTCGGGTTCCCGGGGGAGACGGAGGAGGACTTCCTCGAGACCCTCGAGGTCGTCGAGGAGGTGCGCTACGACGGGGCGTTCACGTTCGTCTTCAGCCCGCGGCGCGGGACGGAGGCGGCAACGATGCCTGACCAGGTGCCCGACGAGGTCAAGCGCGAGCGCATCGAGCGGCTCATCGACGTCGTCCAGCGCATTGCGCGCGAGCGAAACGAGGAGCGCGTCGGCGGCGTGGAGGAAGTCCTCGTCGAGGGGCCGAGCCGCACGGATCCCGGTGTCCTGCGAGGGCGCACGCGGCGCAACACGACCGTGAACTTCCACGGCACCGCGGCGGCCGGAGATCTCGTCCCGGTGCGCATCGAGGGGGCCACGTCGACGACGCTGCGTGGGACCGAGACGGCCCTCGCCGCGGCGTAGTCACACTCTTCTGACGATGCGCGACCAACGCGTGCGCCTATGAGCGTTACGCTCGAAGCGGAGGGAGGCCCGCGGCGGCCCCTCCACCTCTTGGGGCATGGCTAGGTCAGACGGCCTCGTTCTGGCCATCTTCGGGCCGACGGCCTCCGGGAAGAGCGCCGTGGCGGAGGCGATTGCCGAGCGAATCACCGGCCGAGATCGTGTCCGCCGACGCCATGCAGGCGTACCGCGGCCTGCCGATCATCACGAACCAGCCGGAGCGGTCCGACCCGGCTGGTCGCGATCTGGCCGCTCGACCACGAGGGCTCGGTAGCCGAGTACGCCGAGCTGGCGCACGCCGCGGTCGACGAGATCCTTGCGGCCGGGCGCACTTCCGATCGTCGCCGGGGGCACGGGCCTCTACCTCCGCGCGGCGCTCGCCGAGCTCGACGTGCCGCCCGGCGCCTCCGCCGGGCTCGCGGGAGCGGTGGTCGACGCTCTACGACGAAAGCGGGGCGGAGGCCGCACACGAGGCTCTGGCGGCCGCCGACCCCGACGCCGCCGCAGCTGTCCACCCGAACGACCGCCGCCGCGTCGTGCGGGCGCTCGAGCTCGCCGAGGCGGGATCCGTCGCTCCGCCCGGAGCGCCGACCGCCTCTGGACGGAAGAGATGCGCCATCCGACGCTGGTCGTCGGCCTCGACGTCCCTGCTGAGGACGTCGCGCGGCGGATCGAGGAGCGGACGCGCGCGATGGTCGAGCGCGGGGCGGCGGACGAGGCGAAGCGCGCCCTTGCAGGCCCGCTGTCGACGACGGCGGGCAAGGTGATCGGGCTCGAGGAGTTCGGGACGCTCCCCGCCGACGAGGCCGTCGAGGCCGTCGTCCGCCGGACGCGGCAGTACGCCGCCTACCAGCGCAAGTGGCTCCGCCGCATTCCCGGCGTTGTTAGCGTTCGGGCCGATCGTCCTTTGGACGCGGTCGCCGATGAGATTCTCGAAGTGGCACGGGCTCGGCAACGACTACCTGCTCGTCGAGCGGGCTGACGTCGGCTTCCCGCTTGAAGCCCCGCTCGTCCGGCGGCTCTGCGACTACCACCTCGGCATCGGCTCCGACGGCATTCTCGAGGTGCTCTCCGCCGAAGGGCCGCGCGCGGAGATCGTCATCTGGAACCCGGACGGGTCCACGGCCGAGCTGTCCGGCAACGGCACGCGGATCGCCGCACGCTGGCTGGCGCGCCGCAGCGACGAGCGCGAGGTCGTCGTCACCGTCGGGCCGCGCGAGGTCGTGGCGCGCATGCGCGACGGTCTCGAGGTCGAGACGGAGATGGGGCCGGTCGAGGTCGGGACGCCCGAGCTCCTGGCTGTGAACGGGGCAGAGGTTGAGTTCACGCCGGTCTCCGTCGGGAACCCGCACGCGGTCATCCGCCGCGATCCGGAGCGTTCCGAGCTCCTGCGCCTCGGGCCGCTGGTCGAGAATCACCCGCGCTTCCCGGAGCGCACCAACGTCCAGCTCGTGCACGTCGACTCGGGCCAAGAGGCGACGGTCGGCGTCTGGGAGCGCGGCGCGGGGGAGACGATGTCCTCGGGGACGAGCGCCGTGGCCGTGGCGGGCGCCTCCGTCGCGAACGGCTGGTGCGAGAGCCCCATCACCATCCACCTGGCGGGAGGCGACATGCAGGTCGAGCTCGACTCCGGCTTCAACGCGCGCCTGACGGGCGCCGCACAGGAGATCTGCACAGGCGAGGTCTCGCCCGAGCTCCTGGAAGAGGTGTCCGGCACATGAGGTTCGCCTCGCGCCTCGACCAGGTCCCTCCGTACCTCTTCGCGGAGATCGAGCGGAAGATCGAGGCGATGCGCGCCGAGGGCGCGGACGTGATCTCGCTCGGGATCGGCGACCCCGACCTCCCGACGCCCCCAGCGGTGATCGAGGCGCTCCAGCGCGCGGTCGCGGAGCCCGAGACGCACCAGTACCCGTCCAACCGAGGGCTGGCGCCCTTCCGCGAGGCCGTCTCGGGCTTCTACCGCGACCGCTTCGAGGTCGACATCGACCCGGAGACCGAGGTCATTCCGGTGCTCGGCGGCAAGGAGGGCGTGGCCCACGTCGCGCTTGCGTGCCTCGACCCCGGCGACGTCTGCCTCTCGCCCGACCCCGGCTATCCGCCGTACACCTCTGGGCCCGTCTTCGCCGGCGCCGACGTGCACTACCTGCCGCTGGCCGAGGAGAACGCCTTCATGCCCGACCTGGCCTCGATCCCGGGCGACGTGGCCGCGCGGGCGAACCTCCTCTTCTTCAACTACCCGAACAACCCGACGGGCGCCGTCGTCGCGGACGGGTTCTTCGAGCGCGCGGTCGCCTTCGCGCGCGAGCACGACGTGATCGCCGTCCACGACTCGTCGTACACCGAGATCGCCTTCGACGGCTACCGGCCGCCGAGCTTCCTCGCCACGCCTGGCGCGAAGGACGTCGGCGCCGAGATCTTCTCCCTGTCGAAGGGCTGGAACATGACCGGGTGGAGGATCGGCTGGATCGCGGGCAACGCCGAGGTCGTCGAGCGCTACCGCCAGTTGAAGACGAACCTCGACTCGGGCATGTTCGACGCGCTCCAGCACGCCGGCGTCGCGGCGCTCACGGATGCGCGGGCGTTCCCGCAGGAGATGTCGGAGGTCTACCGGCGACGGCGCGACCTGATGGTCGACGCGCTCGCGGCCATCGGGATCCCCGCGGAGCCCCCGCGGGCCACGCCGTACATCTGGGTGCGCGTGCCGCCGGGCCACGATTCCGCAAGCTTCACGGAGCTCGTTCTCACGCAGGCGGCCGTGATCGTCTCGCCCGGGCCCTCGTTCGGCCCGTCCGGCGAGGGGTTCGTCCGGATCTCCCTCACGGTCGCCGACGAGCGGCTGGAAGAGGCGGCCGGCCGGATCGCGTCTTCGCTCCGCGTCGAATCACGGGCATAATCGCTTTGTGAGTCACCACCACCCGGACCCCGCGCCCGGAGCGGAGCCCGAGCGCGGATTCGTCGTCGCCGTGTTGGCGCCCGGAGTGGACGAGGAACAGGAGCTCGGAGAGCTGCGCGAGCTGCTGCGCACGGCCGGCGTCGAGCCGGTCGGCGAGCTCGTCCAGCGCCGGCCTGCGCCGGATGTGCGCACGTACGTCGGCAAGGGCAAGCTCGAGGAGCTCAAGGAGCAAGTGAAGGGCTCCGGCGCCGAGTCGCTCATCGTCGACGACGAGCTCGACCCGGGGCAGCAACGGCGCCTCGAGGACGCGCTGACCGCGCGCGTGATCGACCGGACGCAGCTGATCCTCGACATCTTTGCCCAGCACGCGCGCAGTGCGGAGGGCAAGCTCCAGGTCGAGCTCGCCCAGCTCGAGTACAACCTTCCGCGCATGCGCGGCATGTGGCAGCACCTCGAGCGCCTCGGCGGCGGGATCGGGACGCGAGGCCCGGGCGAGTCCCAGCTCGAGACCGACCGCCGCATCGCCCGGCGCCGCATCGGTCTCCTCAAGCGCAAGCTGCGCGAGCTCGAGAAGCGCCGCGCGCTCCAGAGGAAGGCGCGCGAGGAGAGCGTCGTCCCCGTGGTCGCCCTCGCCGGGTACACGAACGCCGGCAAGTCGACGCTCCTGAATGCGCTCACCGACGCCGAGGCCTCGGTCAACGACCGCCTCTTCGAGACGCTCGACCCGACCACGCGCGGGTTCGTCCACGACGGCCGCCGCTACCTGGTCACCGACACGGTCGGCTTCATCAGGCGACTGCCGCACCAGCTGGTCGAGGGCTTCGCCGCCACGCTCGAGGAGACGCTGCTCGCGGACCTCGTGCTGCACGTCGTCGACGCGTCCGAGGAGGACGAGCGCATGGAGGAGACGATCGCCGCTGTCGACGGCGTCCTGTCCGAGATCGGCGCCCGCGAGCTGCCCGTCGAGCTCGTCCTCAACAAGATCGACCTCGTCGACCCGCTTCGCCGCCGGCGCCTCGGGAACCGCTTCCCGGACGCCCTCCAGATCTCAGCGTCGGGCGGCGAGGGCCTCGAGGAGCTCCGGGCGCACATCGCGGAGTGCTTCGCCGACCGCTTCCGGCCCGTCAAGCTCCTCGTGCCGCACGGGAGCGGCCGGGTGCTCACGGAGCTGTACGACCTCGGCGCGCCGATCGAGGAACGCGTCGACCGCCCGGATGGCGTGCTCGTCCACGCGCGCCTCCCCGAGCGGGAGCTCGTCCGCTTCGCGCCCTATCTCATCGCGGACGCGGAAGCCCCGGCCACCCAGGCGCGCAAGGCGTGATCGACCTCCCGATCGTGCGGCTGCACGAGGAGGCGAGGCTCCCCGAGCGCGCCTACTCGGGCGACGCCGGCCTCGATCTGGCGACCTGCGAGCGCGTCGAGCTCGGCCCGGGGGAGAGGGCCGTCGTGCCGACCGGCCTCGCGGTGGCCATTCCGGAGGGCTACGCCGGCTTCGTCCAGCCGCGCTCGGGTCTCGCAGCGCGCCAGGGGATCAGCGTCGTCAACTCGCCCGGGCTGATCGACGCCGGCTACCGGGGCGAGATCCGCGTCGTCCTGCTCAACACCGACGCGGAGCACACCTTCGTCGCCGAGCCGGGCGACCGCATCGCGCAGCTCGTCGTGCTGCCCATTCCCGAGCTCGAGCTCGTCGAGGTCGACGAGCTGCCGGGGACCGAGCGCGGCGTTCGTGGCTTCGGGTCGTCAAGGACGACGTGACGCGATGGAGCCGCGCATCCGTGTCTCCGCGATCCTGCGGCGCGAGAGCCGCATCCTCCTCGTCCGCCACGAGAAGGCCGGCCGCGAGTACTGGCTGCTGCCCGGCGGAGGGGTGAGCGCGGGGGAGACGCTCCTCGAGGCGATGCGGCGCGAGCTCGCCGAGGAAGTCGGGCTCGACTCCGATCTGCCGCTCGAGGGGCCCGTCGCACTCGCTGAGTCGATCGCCCCGGCCGGCTGGCCGACCAAGCACGTCGTCCACATCGTCTTCGCGGGCCACCTCGGGGAACGGTCGCTGGAGCGTGTGGCGTCGCAGGACGAGGCCGTCTGGAACCATCGCCTGTTCGACGTCGAGGAGTTGGCGGGCCTTGCTGTCCATCCGCCGATCCAGCGGTTCCTGGCCCGCTGGCAACCGGGCGACCCGACGGTCTATCTCGGCTCGCTCTGGGCACCGTGACGGCACGAATCGCGCATCACGTGCGCGTTTTCGCGCACTAGGATCGAAATCGGGGGGTCCCCCGGGGACGGGCTCAGTAGCGGCCGCCGCGCGAGCGAGCGCGGCCCGCGGAGACCTTCTGCGCCTCGGCCTCGAGGTCGTCCTCGAGGGGGGCGAGCGCCGGCGGCGCGCCGCCGCGATGCGCGAGCGCCTGCGCCAGGAGCCAGTCGGCGAACCAGGGGTTGCGAGGGAGGAGCGGCCCGTGGAGGTATGTGCCGACCGCGCGGCCCACGCGGCACCCTTCGAAGCCGCTTTCGCCATCGTTCCCGAAGCCGGCGACCACGCGACCGAGCGCCTCGGCGCCGGGGTCGAGGACCGTGCGGCCTGCATGGTTCTCGAAGCCGGCGAGCAGGCGCTTCCCGCCCGGCTCGAGCTCGCACTCGAGGAGCACGTCTCCGATCATGCGGCGCTCTCCGGCGACGGTCTCGTGCGGGAAGAGGCCGACGCCGGGCAACACCTCGCCGTCGCGCCCCCGGTACGAGCGCCCGAGCAGCTGGTAGCCGCCGCACACCGCCAGAATCGACGCCCCGCCCGCGGCCGACTCCTTCAGCGCATCGCCCTTCTCGACCAGGTCGGCCGCGACCAGGGCCTGCTCGCGGTCCTGCCCGCCGCCGACGTACAGCAGGTCGTGCTCCCCAGGGACGACGGGCTCGCCGAGCTCGATCGTCCGGTGCTCGAAGGCGATCCCGCGCCAGGTCGCACGCCGCTCCAGGACTGCGATGTTGCCCCGGTCGGCGTAGATGTTGAGGTAATCGGGATAGAGGTGCCCGACGACGACCTTCAGGCCCTTCACGCCGCCGCCCCCTCCCAGTAGGGCCGCACGAGGCCGCGCTCGGCGACGATCCGCCGCAGCGCCAGCATGGCCGTGTAGGTGGGGAGAACGACCAGCTCGCCGCCCGCCGGCGTCAGCTCCAGACCGCGGTCGAGAGCCTGCTCGAGGTGCGGCACGACCTCGATCGCGTCGGGGTCGAGCCCGCCGTACTTGAAGCGGAGCGCGAGCTCCTGGGCCCGGGAGCCGGTGGCAACCAGGCGCTCCAGGCCCTCCAGGAGCGGCTCGAAGTCCACGTCCCAGATCCACGAGACGTCGCGGCCGTCCGCGATGTCGTCGTTGAGGGCGACGACGACGACGCGCGGCGGCCCCCCGGCGGTCAGCGTCCGCACGGCCTCGTTGGCGCCCGCGGGGTTCTTGACGAGCAGGAGCAGCACCGTCCGGTCGCCCGCTGGGATGCGCTCGAAGCGCCCGAAGGCCGGCCGGAAGCGTCCGATTCCCTCGGCGACCTCGTCGAGCGTCGCGCCCAGGACGAGTGAGAGGGAGGCCGCCGCCACCGCGTTGTAGACGTTGTAGAGACCAGGAAGGGCGAGGTCGATGCGCGTCGCGCCCTGCGGGGTCACGAGGTCGAAGCCGACGCGCTCCAGGCCCTCGAGTTCGATCTCGCGGGCGACGACGTCGAGCGGCGGCCGCGCGAGCCCGCATGTGGGGCACGCCCAGTCGCCGAGGTGGCCGACGTACGCGGCCTCGTAGACGTAGGGGCTGGCGCAGACGCTGCAGTACTTCGAGTCGGCGGCGTGGGGGAGGCGCTCGCGCGCGACCCTCGGATCGTCGAGGCCGAAGCGGAACGCGGTCTCGCGGCCCCTGGCGATGTCCGCCACGAGCGGATCGTCGCCGTTTGCAACCACCCAGGCGCCCTCCGGCAGCGCCCTCACGCTCTCGCGCCAGCGCTCGGCGATCAGCTCGAGCTCGCCGTAGCGGTCCAGCTGATCGCGGAAGAGGTTGCCGAGCAGCACCGCCTGCGGCCCGACCCGCCGCGCGACGTCGGGAAACGCTCCCTCGTCCACCTCGAAGAGGCCCAGCTCGGAGTCCGGGTACGCCAGGAGCGCCGACGTGACGCCCGAGACGAGGTTCGCGCCGGCCCGGTTGTGGGCCAGCCTGAGCCGTTTTCCGAGGATCTCCGCGACCATTCCGGCCGTCGTCGTCTTCCCGTTCGTGGCCGAGACGAGGGCCGATCCGAGGGGCAGCCTGCCGGCGAGATTCCCCAGCGCGCCGGGGTCGATCGTCGCCAGGATCTTGCCGGGCAGGGTCGTGCCGCCGCCCCGTCCCGCAAGCTGCGAAAGACGCCCGGCGGCGCGCGCGACAGCGATCTCCAGCCCCAGGCGCACGCACTCCAGTCTATTCGTCACTCGAACGAGTGAATCGCGGTCGAATCCCCAAAGGGGGGAGGTGCGAACCGCGCTTCGGCCCTAGCGTCGTGTGTGGGAATGAACTGCGGCCTGCGCCACCGTGCGCGGAGAGAGGAACGAGAAGGAACCAAGCCTCCGCTCGCGGCCGCCTCCTAGCGGCCGAAACTGCCACCATACGGCCCGTGAACGACCTGCTTCATTCCGCCGAGCTGCAGCTGCGCGCGACCAAGCGGATCCTGCCCAAGGCGCCGCTCTCGCGGCAGCGCTTCGGACGCCGCGACGATCGCTACGTCTTCGTCGTCGGCAGCCCGAGGTCCGGCACGACGTTCCTCGGCGAGTCGATCGGCTCGGTGCCCGGCCTGCTCGACCTCGGCGAGGTCGAGCCGCTCAAGGACGCCATCCGCCGCATCGCCCATCTCGACCAGGCGGAGACGGCGGCGCAGATCCGCCGGCTGCTCATTCGCGCGAGGCGCCTCAGCCTCGTGGGCGGCATCCGGCCCGTCGAGCAGACGCCCGAGATGGCCCACATCCTTCCGGCCGTCGTCGAGGCCTTCCCCCAGGGCAGGGTCGTCCACGCGCTCCGCGACGGCCGCGACGTCGTCTGCTCCCTGCTCGAGCGCGGGTGGCTCCGCGCCGAGAACAAGGGCCGCGACTACGCCGGCCCGCCCTTCGGGCCCAGGGCCCGCTTCTGGGTCGAGGAGGAGCGCCGCGACGAGTTCCCCCAGGTCAGCGACGCCCGCAGGGCGGCCTGGGCGTGGAGGAGGTACGTCACCGCCGTGCGCACCTCGGGGGTTCCGGTGACCGAGGTGCGCTACGAGCGCATGGCGACCGACCCCGAGGCCGTTGGCACGGAGCTCGCCGAGGCGCTGGACATCTCGGCGCCGGACATGATCGCCGCGCTCCGCAAGGCGCACACCGAGTCGATCGGGCGCTACGCGCGCGACCTGACCGAGGAGGAGTTGGCCGACGTCCTCGCCGAGGCGGGCGACCTCCTCGAAGAGCTGGGCTACTTGCAGCGCGTCTAACCTGCTCGCCTAGACTGTGTCCCGAGGCGAGCGGTGGCAGGCAAGGCCCGTTCCCGGCGGCGCTACTCGGACGAGGACCTCCTCGCCGAGCTGACCGAGTGCGCCCGGCGGCTCCGGCGCTCGCCGACCATGCGCGAGTTCGCCGACGACCCGCGGGCCCGCGCCCATCCGCAAACCGTCGTCGAGCGCTTCGGCACCTGGAACGATGCCAAGCGCCGCGCGGGGCTCGTTCCGCGCCGCTTCGCCACGAAGGACGAGCTGCTCCTCCAGCTGCGCACGCTCGGCGACGAGTTGGGGCGCACGCCGACGGGCCGGGACCTGGACGCCCGCCGTGCAGCACTTCCCTCGAAGTCGCTCTACTGGCACAGCTTCGGCTCGCTCTCGAACGCCCTGCGCGCAGCCGGCTTCGACGTGCCGCGCCGCGAGGAGCGGCGCGAGCGGGCGCTCCTGCAGGGGAAGCGGCTTGCCGCCGACCTCGGACGCCTGCCGCGGTTCGCCGACTGGGCCGAGGCCCGCAGACGCGACGGGTCCATGCTCTCCGAGTGGCAGGTCTACCGGCTCTTCGCCGGTGGCCGCGGCGGGTGGACGAACTTCCTCGCCGCGCTGGGAGCACGCCTGCAGCCGAGCGGGGTGGAGGAGGGAGCTAGCGCGCCGCGGCGGCGGCGGTGATCGCCGCCAGGCGGGCGAGGCACGAGCGTGCCTCCTCGGGCGCCCTCACGGGCGGGAGCAGTGTGTCCTCCACGAAGGTGTGGTCGGGCTCGAACGAGTCGGAGCGGGCGACGCGCCCGTCGACGATGGCGACGAGCGTGCCTTCGCCGAGCTCACGCTTGCGGAGCCGCAGCTTCGTGTAGCGCTCGACGAGCTGGAGCGCCTGGTGCGTGGAGGCGAAGAAGAGCTCCTGCTTGCCCTCTCCGATCCAGAGCGGGCGGCCGATGCCGCGCGCGAGATAGAGGACGTCGGGCTCCCGTTCGTCCATCCAGGCGGAGGCCATGGACCCGTGCAGCTCCTCGAGCGCCGTCGGCCGGCTGGAGGCCTCCTCGGCCAGGGCAAAGATCGCCTCGGAATCCACGGTCATCCCGGGCTCGGCCCGGTCGAAGCCGTGCGAGGCGAGGATCTCCTCGTCGTTCACGATGATCCCGTTGTGGATGCCGACCACCGATCCGTGGCGGATCGGGTGGTTGTTGGCCGTCAGGCTGGGATGGCCCTTCGTGTAATCGCGCACGTGGACGAGCACCTGCCGCGCGCCCGCGGGAACGGCGAGCCTGTCGAGGAACGCGCTCGCACCGCCGCGCTGCTTGTGCACCGCGAGCTCGACGCCGCGGCCGCGATAGCCGTAGCCGACGGCGTCGGATCCGCGCTCGGAGATTGCGGCCAGGAGCGTCTGAGTCGACAGGGTCTGATCGACCGCTGAATCGTCACTCAGGCTGTATCCCGCAATTCCGCACACGACGTCCGCACTCCGATCCTAGGCAGATCTCCGGACGACTGTGATCGCAAGAGGCCGCATCGACCACCACGCGTCCGTCTGAACAAGACACTACCAACCTCGACGCGAGGCGAAACCCTTTTCATCCCCCTTATCGGTGGAACGCGCTCAAGCCCGCTCCGAACCACCGCCGATAGGGGAGACGTGGAGCACTCTTCTGCGGAACTCCCGAGCGAGCCCCAGCCCGTCAAGGTCGACGAGCCGAAGCTCGAGCTCGTCCCCGATCCTGAGCCCGAGGCGGAGGCCGAAGAGGCCGAGGCCGAGGAGCAGGACGAGGAGGAAGCCGACGACGACGAAAAGCCCGTCGCCGCTGTCGCTGCGCCCACGCAGGATCCGCTCAAGCTCTACGTCCGCCAGATCGGCGACGGCCGCCTCCTGACCCCGGCCGAGGAGCGCGAGCTCGCGCGCCGCAAGGACGAGGGCGACGAGTGGGCGAAGCGCCGCCTGATCGAGTGCAACCTGCGCCTCGTGATGTCGATCACGAGGAACTACGTCAACTCCGGCGTCCCGCTGCTCGACCTGATCCAGGAGGGCAACCTCGGGCTGATCCGCGCGGTCGAGAAGTTCGACTACCGCATGGGCTTCAAGCTCTCCACCTATGCGACGTGGTGGATCCGCCAGGCCGTCACGCGGGCGATCGCCGACCAGGGCCGGACGATCCGCCTGCCCGTGCACGTCGTCGACCAGGTCAGGCGCGTCATGCGCGCCCGGCGCGTGCTCACCCAGAAATTGAACCGCGACCCGCTGCCGGAGGAGATCGCGGCGGAGAGCGGCCTCGAGCTCAAGCGCGTCCACGAGCTCTTCGACCTCGTCGAGGATCCCGTCAGCCTCGAGACGCCCGTGGGCGACGGCGACTCGATGTACGGAGACATGATCGAGGACGAGAACTCCGACCAGCCGGACACGGTGCTCGCCGAGCTTCTTCGTGGTGTCGAGCTCCAGGAGGCTCTCGCCTCGCTGAACGAGCGCATGCGCCACGTTCTCGAGCTGCGCTTCGGCCTCAACGGGCAGATCCCCAAGACCCTCGAGGAGGTCGGCGGCGAGCTCGGCGTCACGCGCGAGCGCGTGCGCCAGCTGGAGTCCCGCGCGCTGCGCGAGCTCCAGGCCGTCGCGCCCGAGCTTCGGCTCTACCTGCGGGCCGAGTAGCCCGCCCACCCTGCGGCATGAAGACCAGTCTCTCTCACATCTGGACAGGCCTCTTCCTCGTCTACGCGGCGGTCGCCATGCCGATCCTCGTGTGGGCGCTCATCCAGTCGGCCTGAGGCCCCGCCGCGCCTCCTGCGGGTAGCGTGGGGGAGTGCCCGGCTACGTCGACATCCATTCCCACGTCGTGCCCTCCGGGGACGACGGCGCACCTTCGGTCGAGGCCGGCCTGGCGCTCTGCCTCGACGCCGGACGCCACGGGACGCGCACGCTCTTCGGCACGCCGCACGTCTGGCCGTCGCTGCCGCTGACACCCGGGCGCGAGCAGCGCGGTGCGGGCGGCGCACGCCGAGATGGCGGCCGAGCTCGTGCCGCACGGGGTCGACCTACGCCTCGGCTGGGAGCTGACCCCCTCCGAGCCGCTGCTGGAGGAGGATCCCGCGCGTTATCGCCTCGGGGACCTGCCGGCCGTCCTCATGGAGGTGCCGTTCCACGGCCCTCTCGCGCTCGCTGAGCGCCTCGCAGAGCACATCGAGGCCCATGGGCTCACCCCGATCGTCGCCCACCCCGAGCGTGCGGAGAGCGTTCGTGAGCGCCCGGGTGCCGCGGACGCCTTCAGGGAGCGGGACTGGCTCCTGCAGGTCAACGCCACCAGCCTGCTCGGCTACCACGGGCCGGAGCAGGCGGAGGAGGGCTGGCGTCTCGTCGAAAACGGCCTTGCCGACCTCGTGGCCTCGGACGGGCATCGCAGCGCCCGGCCGCCGTTTCTGGACGCGGCCCACGAGCTGGCGCTGGGCCGCGTGGGAGCGGAGCGCGCCGACGCGCTCTTCACCGGAGCGGCGCTCGAGGGCCTAGTGCATGCCGACGGCCTCGATCTCGCGCAGCGAGGCTAGGCGCGAGAGAGACTCGATCTCGATCTGGCGGACGCGCTCGCGCGTGATGCCGAGCCGCCTGCCGATGTGCTCGAGCGTGTGCGGCTCCTCGCCGCGCAGGCCGTAGCGGAGCTCCAGGACGCGCCTGTCGCGCTCGGGGAGCGACTCGAGGGCGCGGTCGAGCGCCTCCTTCTGGAGCCGCTTCTCGGTCACCTCGTCGGGAAGGGGGTCGTCGCCGGCAACGAGGTCGCCGAAGACCGCGTCCTCCTGCTCGCCGATCGGCTGGTCGAGGCTCGTGGAGGCCCTTGCGGCCGCCCTGACCTCGATCGCCTGCTGCAGCGGGAGGCCGGCCTCGTCAGCGATCTCCTCGAGGGAAGGCTCGCGGGCGAGCTGCGTCCAGAGGTGCCGCTCGGCGCGGTGCATCTTCTGCATCCGCTCGACCACGTGGACGGGGACGCGGATCGTGCGCGCCTTGTCGGCGATCGCGCGAGCGACCGCCTGGCGGATCCACCAGGTCGCGTATGTCGAGAACTTGAGCCCGCGCTGCCACTCGAACTTCTCCACGGCGCGGATCAGGCCGAACATTCCCTCCTGGATGAGGTCGAGGAAGGGAAGGCCCTGGTTCCGGTAGTTCTTCGCGATCGAGACGACGAGGCGCAGGTTGCACTCGATCATGCGCTTCTTCGCCTCCATGTCGCCGCGCTCGATCCGCTTGGAGAGCTCGACCTCGTCCGCGGCGGTGAGCAGCGGGTGCCGCCCGATCTCCCGTAGGAAGAGCTGGAGCGCGTCCGTCGTCGTCTCGAGCACCTCGGTGCCCGGAATCGGCGGCGCCGGCTCCTTCTGGCGGTCGACGACCTCGATGCCGCGCTCTTCGAGCTCCTTCTGGAGCGTCTCGACGTCGGCGGGGTCGAGGTCGAGGGTCTCGAGCGCCTCGCGGAGCTCGGTCGCCTCGATCACGCCGGACGCGTCAGCACGCTCCAGCAGCGGCTGAAGCTCCTCGTGCTGGCTGACGTTGTTCGCAGCCTCGTCAGCAGGCATTCGGGGATTTTTCAAGCGGCGTCAATACGAGGTGGGAAGAGAATGCGGCAGCTGCAGCCCTGCCGCGCTTACCCTACCCATAGCGGCGGTCAAGTCAAACCCCGAGCGGCCAGGGCGGCGGCCCCACCATGCCTTAGCGCCACTCGAACGCGCCGATATCCGGGGCGCCGTCCCGCGGAGATTTGCGATCCGCCTTGTCTAGCCCATCATGGCTGGAGCACGGGCAATGCACGATAACGGGCGTTATGTCAAGTTGAAGGAAACCGGAGCCGAGCCCGGGCTCCCTTCACGCTGCCACGCGCAGGCCCAGGAACCATGCGGCCTCCCCCACCGCGTCGTCCTCCAGCCGGAGCTCGCGCACGTCCTTCACTTCGAGCGCGTCCGAGGCCCTGTCGAAGAGCGTGACGTTCGCCCAGGCCGGGTCGAACGTCGACCACCAACGGAGGCCGACCGCCTCGGGATGGCGCTCGTGGAGCGCCGCCGCCGCGGCCTGGGTCTTCGCGCGCTCGCGGGTCGCCACCTCGGAGGGCCGCAGCTCCTCGGCCGCGAGCAGCGCCGGGTCGTCGAGGTCGACGACGACGGCGTTTTCCGCCAGCCGGAGCGTCGCGAGGGCGAGCGGCAGCCGGCCGCGCACGAGGTCGCCCGCGGCAAGCTGTCCTCCGCCGAGCGGTGCGAGCTCCTCCACGATCGCGGAGACCGGCTCCTCCGAGACGTAGAGGCAGCCGTAGCGCTCCGGTGCGTCGTGCCTGCCCTCACCCTGAAGCGGACGCGGGAACCAGGCAGGCCCGCCCCACTGCACGCCCGAGCCCGCAAGGTCCCACGCGAAGCAGCGGTAGAGGATCACGCGTACGACCCGGCCCGCTCCTGCCGGAGCACCGGGAGCAGCTCCTGGGTCTCCCCCGCCCTGATCACGTCGATCGGGCGCCGGTTCCGGAGCCGTGGATTGCTCCCGAAGAGCCATTTCTCGGCGGTTTCCGGCTCGTAGATCCGCAGCAGGAACGACATCGTGAGCTCGAGCAGGTCGAGGCGCTCGGCGTTGTCGGGGTCGATGCCCTGCCCGCGCATCCAGCGGCTGACCTGGGCCGGGCTGACGCCGAGCGCGCCGGCCACCCTCCGCTGGGAGCGGAAGTCGTGGGCGAGTGCCTCCACTTTGACCGCGGCCGGGACGGGCACGGCGCGATCCTACCGCAACGAAAAGTGTTGCGCAGCGGCGCGGTTTGGCTTGCGGCAACGACTGGAAGGAAATACCGTGCCGGAGCCACGATGCTGCTCGAGCCCCTCGATCCAAACGAAGAATTCCGCGACAGACGGCGGCGGGCGCGTAGGCGGCGGGCGAGAAGGCGAATCGCCGTGCTCACGGTCCTTGCCGTGTCCGCGGCCGTGGTCGCGCTCGGCGCGAGCTTCCTCACCGGCCGGGGCCCGACCGCGGAGGCTGTGGAAAACCAGTCCGCAGGCCCGGGGACCTCGACGGCGCCCGCGAAGCCCGAGCCTGCCCCGCTGCCCGAGGAGATCCGCGGCGTGCACGTGACGATGACTCTCGCATCGCTCGAAGGGAAGCTCGACGAGTACTTCTCGCTCACCTCCTCCGGCCTGAACACGCTCCAGCTCGACGTCAAGGACGAGAACGGCGAGGTTGGCTTCCAGCGCGGCGTCGGGCTCGCGAAGGACGTCGGCGCGGCGCTCCGCTACTACGATCCGCGCAAGGCGGCGAGCGACGCCGAGGCGCGCGGCGTCTACCTCATCGGCCGCGTCGTGGTCTTCGAGGACCCCAAGCTGTCGGTCGCCCGCCCCGACATGGCGATCCAGCGCAGCGACGGAACCGTCTGGACGAACAACGCCGGCCTCGGGTGGACGAACCCGTACGACAAGCGCGTCTGGAAGTACAACGTCGACGTCGCGGCCGCGGCGGTGAAGGCGGGCTTCGACGAGATCATGTTCGACTACGTCCGCTTCCCCACCGACGGCGATGTCGCGAGCGCGGTCTTCAAGGGGAGGCGCCCGGAGCACAAGAGCGTCACGATCGCGAGCTTCCTCGAGTACGCCAAGGGCCGGCTGGAGCCGATGGGCGCGCGCGTCTCGGCCGCCATCTTCGGGCTCACCGCGACGCGCGAAATGGGCATCGGCCAGCGGCCGAGGCGCCTGGCGCGCCATCTCGACGCCATCTACCCCATGGTCTATCCGTCGCATTACGGCCCCGGCGAGTACAACCTCGACGACCCGAACGCCGTCCCCGGCATCACGGTCGCGCGTTCCCTGCGCGACTTCCGGCGCGCGCTCCGCGGCCAGAAGACGGAGCTCGTCCCGTGGCTCCAGGACTTCTCGCTCGGGCGGGACTACACCCTCGAGGACGTCCAGGCCCAGATCCTCGCCGCCCGCGACGCGAACGCGCGCGGGTTCCTCCTCTGGAACCCCTCGGGCGTCTACACTCGCGAAGCGCTCGCGGGATCCTAGGCCCCGAGCCGGGTCCCACAGACATTCCCACAAGAGTGGTGAACGGCTGTGGAAAATGTGGAAAAATAAACTTTCCGCAAATAGCGCAGATCGGTTTCGACAAGGCCTTGCGGGACCTGCCGAGAGCCCCTAGATTCCCTCCTGCGCCGAGCACGGAGCGCGAGTAGGTCGAAGCCCCACCGGGCGACTGTAGGCGGAAGCCGAAAGTTGGCCGGAGAGGTGGACGAAAGCGTCACCGGCTCGGCGAGTTTTTTTTGGTCCAAGACGCTTGCAGGCCTGACCAGCAATTACACTCGGCCGCGAGCGATGGCCTTCCCTCCGCGCCCACCAGCGTTCAGCCCCGGCTTCCAGGCGCTCCTGTGGGGCGTCGGCCTCGGCGCCTTCATCTGGATCGGCGGGCTCGCGGTCGGCGTGGCCGGCGGCACCGCCTTCCTCTTCGGCGTCATCGGCGCCGTGCTGATCTTCTTCTACGTCCGCCTGTACGGCGAAGACCCGCTCAGGCGCTAGGCGGCTGGGCGCTTAGGCGACCGCGGCGTACGCGCGCGGCGCGCTGCGGGCCAGCGCGCTCACCAGGAAGTCCGCGAGATCGCACCCGACCTCGAGCTCGAGTCGGTGCCGACCGCTGGGGCCCTCGCCGTCCGTGATCCGCCCCAGGGCTGCGAAATCCGCGAGGAGACGGGGTGCGCCCCGTCCCTTGAGCCTCTGGATCGCCGGGTCGTCCATTGCCTTCTCGATATCGGCGAGCCTGCTCCGATCGCGCGATCCCCTGCGCGAGGGTTGAGGCACGGCGGAGGCCGGCCGCAGCCTCCGCCGTGCCTCAGGCGCAGCGCTTCTAGCTTCTGGTGTCGCGCTCCTCGACGATCGTGCGCTCCTCGCGCACGGTCGCTGCGGGCACAGCCTCTTCACGGACAACAGTTTCATCGTCCGTGACGATCTCGCCGTCGCCGCGGTAGTCGTGCACGTCTTCGTCCGGCACGATCGCCTCGCGCTCCTCGACCACGCGCGTGCGAGGGCCGCGGGTGTCGAACATGAAGGCAAAGACGATGCCGAGGCCGAAGGCGAGCACGCCCTGGAAGAGGATGAGGTCCTCGGCGACGCCGCCGAGCCCGATGTCCTGGATCCAACCGGCCACGTCCTCGCCTTCCTCGGTGCCCGTCGGGCGCGTGGCGACGAGGATGCCGCCGACGGCGATCAGCGTCGGTAGGAAGGCCAGCAGGAAGACGCCGGGGCTGATCGTGGGGGCGCCCCACTTCGTCCAGCCGCCGATGAGCTGGGAGATTCCGAGGCAGGCGCCGGCGCCGGCCAGGATGCCCATCGCGGACCAGTACTCGCCGGTCGATCCGAGGTCGAACTGGGTCGCCAGCCAGACGAGGAACCCTGCGGCCGCCACGCCGATCAGCGTGGTGAGGCCACGCACGACCGGAGGGCTGCCCCAGGCGTGCTCCTCGCGCTCGACGACGGCCTCGTCCTCGGCCACCGCGTCACGTCGTCTCAAGAGCATGCTGAATCAATCTCCCCTCGTTGCGTCGTTTCGGGGGTTGTCCCCCGATTGCACCGGCTGTAACCGCCCGACGGTTACGCAGCGAGGTCGCGCCGGCTCGCGTCGAAGAGGCTCGACTCGAGCTCGTCGCGGAAGGCCGAGAGCGCCAGCTCGCGGTCCTGGCTGAAAACGTGCTCGACGACGCCGATTTGGCGGTCGTTGTAGAACGGCACGTCGACGTGGTCGCGGCTGACGACGTTCACGGACGTGTGTGAGCAGAGCGGGCACTCGACGGCGAGCCCGAGCTCCTCCCCGCCCCCTCCGAGGACACGGAAGGCCGAGGGCGTGACGGGCCGCGGGCGCTCCTCCGGATAGCAGAAGAAGCTCCAGGGCCACTGGCCCGCCTTGATCCGCCGCGCCGCGAGGTCGAGCAGCTCCAGCGCCGCCGACTCGAGCCGCGCGGTCATCAGGTTGAGGAACGGCGTGTCGGCGCCGGCGAGCGGCGCCCAGTCGAGCTCCTCGTGCGTTACGAGCCCGTCGTGCTCCGCGCCGCAGTCGCACGCGAAGGTGACCTTGTAGACCGCCGGCCTCTCCGCTCCGAGCAGGCGCTCGAGGACGCGGAAGCGCGAGAGCGGGACTCTGACCTCGCCTCGCGCCGGGCACGCGAAGGTGTAGCGCCCGGTGAGCTGGTCGTACATTCGGTCTCTGAATTATGTATCGGCACGGAGGACGCTCCTCCACACCGATCGTTTAGTCCGAGTACTGAATGAGCGAGAAGACGTCGTAGCCGCCGACCTTCTCGCGGCCGTTCAGGAACTCGAGCTCGATCACGAAGGCGAGCCCGACGACGGTGCCGCCGAGCTGCTCCACGAGGTCGATCTTGGCCCTGGCGGTGCCGCCGGTGGCCAGGAGGTCATCGTGGATGAGGACTCTGCTGCCCTGTGCGATCGCGTCCGCATGGAGCTCGAGGGCGTCGAAGCCGTACTCGAGGGCGTACTTCGCGCTGATCGTGCGCCACGGGAGCTTGCCCGGCTTCCGCGCGGCCACGAAGCCGCAGCCGAGCCGGTAGGCGAGCGCTGCACCGAGGATGAAGCCGCGGGCCTCGGCACCGAGCACGACATCCGGCTTGCGCGGCTCCGCGAACTCGCCGAGCCGCTCGACCGTCTCGTGCAGCGCGTCCGCGTCGGCGAGGAGCGGCATGATGTCCTTGAAGACGATGCCGCGCTTGGGAAAGTCCGGGATGTCCCGGATCTTGGCGCTGAGATCGGTCACCGCGGCACGATACCGCGGAGCGCTCGCCAGAAGAGCAGGTTGGACAGCTCCTGCGAGAGCGCGGCGAGCGTCTCGAGGTTCTCGAGGCCCGCGTGGCGCTTCTCCGGGTTGGCCGAGCGCAGCTCCGGCGCGACGATCCGCTCGAGGAGATCCGCCTCGTTGTCGGCCCAGCGACGGAAAGTAGCGAGGTTCCGCGGGGCGACGCCATAGCGTGCCAGGCGCGCGCAGGCGGCAGCGACGTCGACGTCGCGCTCCGGGAAGCGCTTCTCACCGTCGATCGTGCGCGGCTCGACCAGCCCGTACTCCTCCAGCTCGCGGACGAACGAGCCGTCCACGCCGGCGCGCTCGCAGAGGGTGGCGAAGTCGACCTCGTCCTCCGACACCTGCAGGCCGGCCGAGCGGGTCTTCTCGCGGGTGCGCGGGACGCCGGCGGCGAGCTCCTGGCGGATCACCCGAAGCGGCAGGAACTCGTCGCGCTGGAGGCGGAGGATCGTCTGCAGGCGCTCGACATCCTCTTCGGTGAAGAGGCGGTAGCCGCCCTGCGTCCGCCGGGGCGCGAGCAGTCCCTGGTCCTCGAGGTAGCGGATCTTGGAGATGGAGATGTCGGGAAACTCGGCCTGCAAGCGGTTGCAGACCGCCCCGATGGTCAGGGGACGGTCGTGCCCGATGTCCGCCGGCGCCGTTGCCACCTCAGCTCTCCAGGAACGTCAGCTTGTACTTGCCGATCTGGACCTCGTCGCCGTCCTCGAGCTTGGCGCTCTCGACACGGCGGCGGTTGACGTACGTGCCGTTCAAGCTTCCCTCGTCGTGGAGCGTGAAGCCCTCGGCATCGCGCGTCACGACCGCATGGCGCCGCGAGACGGTCACGTCGTCCAGGAAGACCTCGCACTCGGGCGCGCGGCCGAGAGACGTCCGGTCCTGCTCCAGCGCGAAGGTCTCCCCCGCCCTGCCGCCGCCCGCGCGGACGACGAGCGCCGGCCCCTCGATGCGAAGGTCGGCGAGGGAGAGCGAGTCGTCCTCGGCCGTCTCCTCTGGCGTGAAGGTCATCGTCGTGTGCGCGCCGGGCTCGTCATGGATGAGCAGCGCCCCGCACTTGGAGCAGTAGTTCGCGGCCTCAGGGTTCTGGAAGCCGCACTCGGGGCAGTGGACGTAGGTCACTGCTTCCCGGCGTCCAGCTCCTCGTCCGTCGGGGGCGGTGCCTTCGAGGCGAGGATCTCGGCCAGGCGGTTCACGTCGATGTCCTTGAGCGGGCTCTCCCCCTCCCCCACCTGCTTCTGGAGGCGGGACTGGAGCTCGGCGCGCAGGATGTCGATCTTCCCGTGCAGGATCCGGCGCCGGTAGGAAACTTCGTGCTCCTCGTGCATGAGCTCGCGAATCAGGTCGCGTAGTTCCTGGTCGGACAGGGTTGCAAGGTCAGGCAGGGCTTCCACGCAGCTCTCCAGGATCGGGGACGAGGGGCGTCCTACAGTAAACCATTCCGGCGCCCATCCGTAAACCTCGACTTGAGGGTTGAGCCCGAAAGCCGCATTTCCAGGGGGATTTGCCCCTAGACGTCTTCGGCTTCGTCCTCCGAGGCCACGATCTCCTCGACGAGGCCCAGGAACTCGGCCTCGAGGGCCGCGCCGTCGTCGGGCGTCTTTCCCTCGGCGTAGACGTGCACGACCGGGTCGTCGGGGTCGGGCAGCACCTGCGCCCACCCGCGCTCGTCGAAGACCTTGATCCCGTCGCTCACGTCGACCTTCTTCCCCTTGGTGCGCTCCGTGAGGATGCGCATGACCGCGCCCTTCTTCGCCCACGGGCACCGCACCTGGCGGTGGACGACCGTCGACTCGGGCAGCTCGCCCACGATCTCGGAGAGCGGCCGGCGCACCGGCGCCAGCAGCTCGAGGAGCTTGCAGAGGCTCGCCATCCCGTCGTAGGCGGGCACGAAGTCGGGGAAGACGAAGCCGCCGCCGACCGAGCCCGCGAAGATGACGCCGTCGCCCGCCGCGGCCATGGTGAGCGCCGAGAGCGAGGCGGGCGTGCGCAGGATCTCGAGGTCCGTGTCCTTGACGAGGTCGTCGACGAGGCTCGTCACCGTGGTCGGGAACGCGAGCCGGCCCTGCTTGCCGTCGGAGGCGAGCAGGCGCAGGAAGAGGAGAAGCTCCTGCTCGACCGGGACCTCGCGGGCCTGGTCGTCGACGAGGAAGATGCGCTCGGCGGCGGGGTCGAGCACCGCACCGAGGTCAGCCCCGACCGCCTGGACCAGGCGCTTCGTCTGCCCCAGGGACTCGGCCAGCGTCGCGCGCTCCGTCGACTGGCGCCGCTCGCTGACGTACGCGTGCGAGGCGACCGACTCGACGTCGAGCGCGCCGAGGACCTGCGGGAGGACGAGCGAGGCCGCCGAGAACGCGTAGTCGACGACGATGCGGAAACCGCGGGAGCGGATCGCCTGCACGTCGAGCGTCTCGAGCAGGTCCTGGACGTAGGTCTCGGCCGTGCGCGCCGAGTAGGTGATCTCCCCCACCTCGTTCCACGCGGCGCGGCGAAACTCCTGGCGGGAGTAGTGCTTCTCGATCTCCTTGATGAGCGCCGGCGACGCGGGCGTGCCCGGCGGCTCGTAGACACGGATCTGCACGACTTCCGGGTCGGACGGGCTCGGCTGGACGTGGATGCCCGCGTCGAAGCCCTCCGTCTTCAGGAAGTGGCGGTTCACGGCCGCCGGCATGACCTGGAGGTCGGCGGCGTGCACGCCGGTCGAGTTGACGCCGGCGATCAGCGCGCGGCGGATGAGGCGGCACGAGGTAGAGGCTGCGCGGCTCGTCACGACACGTGCGCCGCGCTCGAGCGCGGTCCCCAGCGCGATCCCCAGCCGCAGGGCGGTCTCGGGGGTCAGCTCGACGTTGATACGCCCCGAGATGCCGTCGAGGCCGATCAGCCGCGACGAGAGGCGCGACTCCCAGATGAGGTTGCGGTCGACGAGCGAGCCCGACTCCACCTCCTTGAACGGGTAGATGCGGACGCCGGGCATGACGACGCTCTCCTCGCCGATCGTGCAGTCGTCGCCCACGGCCACGCCCTCGTGAAGGCGGGCGTGCGGGCGGATGTCGCAGGCCTTGCCGAGGATCGCGCCTTCGATGAGCACGCTGCGCCCGATCGAGGTGGAGGCGTCGATGACCGACCGCGAGGTCTTCGCGTGGTCGCCGACCGTGACGCTGTTCATGAGCACCGAGTACGGGCCGACGGAGGCGTTCGGCGCGATGCGCGCGTAGTTGCCGACGTATGCAGGGCCCTCGATCGTCTCGAGGTCGTCCAGGGCGACGCCCTCCCCGACCCAGACGTTCCCGCGGAGTCGGATGCCGGGAACATTCAGGCGAACGCTCTCGTCGAGCGCGTCGAAGTTCGCCTGGCGGTACTGGTCGAGGTTCCCGATGTCCTGCCAGTAGCCCTCGGCGACGTAGCCGTAGAGCGGCCTCCCCATCTCGAGCAGGAGCGGGAAGAGCTCCTTCGAGAAGTCGTACGGCGTGTCGTCCGGGATGTGGCGGAGCACCTCCGGCTCGAGCACGTAGATCCCCGTGTTGATCGTGTCCGTGAAGACCTGGCCCCACGACGGCTTCTCGAGGAAGCGCTCGATGCGGCCGTCGTCGTCCGTGACCACGATGCCGAACTCGAGGGGGTTCGGGACGCTCTTGAGGCCGATCGTGACCATGGCCTCCTTCTCCCGGTGGAAGCGGATCAGGTCGCCCAGGTCGATGTCGCAGAGGGCGTCGCCCGAGATGACGAGGAACGTCTCGTTCAGAGCCTCCTCGGCGAGCTTGACCGACCCTGCCGTGCCCGCGGGCGACTCCTCGACCGAGTAGCGGATGGCCACGCCGTAGGCCTCGCCGTCGCCGAAGTAGCCGCGAATGGCCTGCGGCATGAAGGCGAGCGTGACGATGACGTCGTCGAAGCCGTGCTCGCGCAGGAGCTCGACGATGTGCTCGATGCACGGCTTGCCGACGATCGGCACCATCGGCTTCGGCTGGTTCGACGTGAGCGGCCGCAGGCGCGTGCCCTCGCCGCCGGCCATGACGACGGCCTTCATCGCCTCACCTCACGCAGGGCGCCGGCGACGTAGAGGACGGCCGCGACGAGAGCCAGGACGACCCCCGCCCAGAACAGCCAGAGCGGCCAGTCGGTTCCCTTGTCGGAGGCGATCACGCCGGTGATGCCCGCGTAGAGCACCCAGGTGGCGATCTTCCCCGGCATCGAGACGGAAAACTCGTACCCGCGGTCCCTGACCAGCCGGTACCCGCCGATCAGGAGCGCGTCGCGGCCGAGGACGATGGCGAGCGCAAGCCAGGGGAGGCGGTCGTCCAGGCAGAGGAGCAGGACGGCGGCGTCGATCATGAGGCGGTCGGCGAGCGGGTCGGCGAACTTCCCGAACTCCGACTCGACATGCCAGCGCCGGGCGAGGAAGCCGTCGATCTGGTCGGTGATCGCCGCGGCCGCGAAGAGGGCCGCCAGGCCGTAGCTCCCTTCGCCGTCGGTGCCCAGCATGAGCACGACGAAGACGGGGATGGCGGCCAGGCGCAGGACCGTGAGGGCGTTCGGGATCTGCGCGAGCGGGGCCGGAACGACTCGCGTGGCCATCGTCGAGCCAATGGTAACGTCGCGCGGTGCCCGCCCGGCTTCCGCTCCCCGGCTTCGTCAACGCCCACAGCCACGCGTTCCAGCGCGCGCTGCGGGGCAAGACCGAGGGCGGCGACTTCTGGGCCTGGCGCGAGTCCATGCTGGACCTGGCCGGGGGTCTGACCCCGAGTCATGTCCGGGAGGGCTACGTCGAGACCTACCGCGAGATGCGCGCGGCCGGCTACACCGCCGTCGGTGAGTTCCACTACGTCGGCCTCGCCGAGGCGCACGCGGCCGTCGAGGCCGCCCGCGAGGCCGGAATCGAGCTCGTGCTGCTGCTCTCCGCCTACGGCCGCGGAGGCATCGACCGCTTCCGGCAGGAGTCGGTCGCCGACTACCTCGCGCAGGTCGAGGAGCTGCGCGGCGCCGGCGCCCGCGTCGGGCTCGCTCCCCACTCCGTCCGCGCCTGCCCGCGCGAGTGGCTCGAGGAGATCGGCGCCTACGGCGCGCGCGAGGGCCTCGTCCTCCACGTCCACGCAGATGAGCAGCCGCGCGAGATCGAGGAGTGCCTGGCCGAGCACGGCCTGCGGCCCATCGAGCTGCTGGCGGAGACGGGGTGCCTCGGGCCGCGCACGACGGTCGTTCACGGGACGCACGCCGACGAGCGCGAGCTCGACCTCCTGGCCGAGGCCGGCGCCCGCGTGTGCCTCTGCCCCACGACCGAGGCGAACCTCGGCGACGGGTTCCCACCGCTCGAGGGCCTGCTCGCGCGCGAGGTCCCGCTCTGCATCGGCTCCGACTCGAACGTGAGGATCGACCCGCTGGAGGAGCTGCGCGAGATCGAGGGCATCGCGCGCCGCCAGCAGCTTCGCCGTAACGTGATCGCAGTCGAGCGCCTCCTCGAGATCGGCGCGGGCGAAGGAGCGGCCGCGCTCGGGCTCGACGAGTGGGCCCCTGTCGAGGTCGATCTCGAGCACCCTTCATTGCGCGGCGTCGAGCGCGACGACGTGCCCGCGGCGCTCGTCCACGGCTGCGCCGCAGACGTGCTCCTCTAGGCCTGCGGGAAGGCCGCACGAGAGCGGCGGGCTTCTGCCGATGCGCGCATCGCGGCTCCGAGGAAGGCTCTGGGCATGGCAGTCGCAGCAGCACTTGCGCTGACCAAGCGCTTCGGCGACCTCACCGCTGTCAGCGACCTGTCCTTCGAGGTCGCGGCGGGGAGCGTCACCGGCTTCCTCGGCCCGAACGGCGCCGGCAAGACGACGACCCTGCGCCTGCTGCTCGGCCTGGCACGGCCCGCCGAGGGTGAGGCGCTCGTCTTCGGCCGCCCCTTTGCCGAGCTCGACCGGCCGGCCACCAGGGTCGGAGCCGTGCTCGAGGCCTCGGATGTCCATCCGGGGCGCACCGGCCGCAACCACCTGCGCGTCCTCTCCCGGGCCGCAGGCATGCCGGAGACCCGCGTGGACGAGGTGCTCGCGCTCGTCGACATGGTCGAGGCGGCCGACCGCCCGGCCGGCGGCTACTCGCTCGGCATGCGCCAGCGCCTGGGCCTCGCCGCCTCCCTCCTCGGCGATCCGGAGCTCCTCGTGCTCGACGAGCCCGCCAACGGGCTCGACCCAGAGGGGGTGCGCTGGCTACGCGACTTCCTGCGGGCCTTCGCCGCAAGGGGCGGCGCCGTGCTCATCTCCAGCCACCACCTGGCCGAGATCGCTCAGACCGTCGACCGGGTGGTAATCATCGACCACGGCCGGCTCGTGGCCGAGTCCACTCTCGCCGAGCTCGCTCCGGAGCCGTCGTCCCTGGAGGACGCGTTCCTCGAGCTGACCCGAGAGGCATACGCATGAGCGGCCAGCTCTCCTCCGAGCTTCTGAAGCTCCGCACGACCCGAATGGCGGGGCTCCTCCTGCTCGCGGCGGCGGGCCTGACGCTGCTCGGCGTCCTCGTGGAGGGCGCCTCCGCGTCCCCGGCCGAGCTCGCGGGCGACGACCAGCAGCGGACGCTCCTCGGCGCCGGGAGCAGCGGCGCCGTGTTCTTCGCGACCCTCGCCGGGCTTCTCACCGTGACGAGCGAGTTCCGCTACGGGACGATCCGCCCGACTCTGCTCGTCCAGCCGCGGCGCCGCATCGTCCTGGCCGCCAAGCTCACGGCAGCCGCGTTCGCCGGGGTCGTTCTCGCACTCGTCTGCATCGCCCTCTCCGTCGCAGCCGGCCTCGCGATCCTCGCCGGGCGTGATGTCGAGCTCGTGCCCTCGGGCGCCGACCTGATCGCTCTAGCGGCCGGCACGATGGCTGCGGCCGCGCTCAGCGCGCTGCTCGGCGTCGCGATCGGAGCGCTCATCCGTAACCAGGTCGGCGCGATCGTCGCCGTCGTCGCCTACGCCTTCCTCGTCGACGCGACGCTCTTCGCCGCCACCCCGGACGTGGGCCGCTTCCTCCCGGGAAAGGCCGGGGACGCCCTCGCGGGGCAGCCGGTCGACCACCTGCTCTCGCCCGGCGCCGGCGCGCTCGCACTGATCGCCTGGACGCTCGCGTTCGTCCTCGCGGCGACCGTTCGGACCGACCGCAGCGACGTCTGAGCCTCTAGCCCTGCGCCAGCTCTTTCGAGCGCTGCATCGCCGCCTGGATGGCGTTCAGGAAGGCGGCGCGGACGCCCGCCTGCTCGAGCTCGCGGATGGCGGCGATGGTCGTGCCGCCCGGAGAGGTGACGGCCTCGCGCAGCTCGACGGGGTGCATCTTCTCGTCGCGGAGGAGCTTCGCCGTGCCCAGCATGGTCTGGACGACGAGGTCCGTCGAGATCTCGCGCGAGAGGCCGAGCAAGATGCCGGCCTCGATCATCGACTCGGCGAGCAACGCGAAGTACGCCGGCCCCGACCCGGACACGGCCGTGATGGCGTCCATGTAGTCCTCGTCCACGCGCACCGTGCGGCCCACGCTTCCGAGCACCTCTTCAGCGAGCGCGAGATGCTCTTCCTGCGCGTGCGTGCCGGCGGACACTCCGGCCATGCCCTCGTGGACCGTCATCGGAGTGTTCGGCATCGCCCGCACGACCGGGACACGGTCGCTCAGGTGCTTCTCGATCAGCGCGGTCGGGATCGCGGCGGCAATCGAGACGACCGTCTGCTCTGCCGTGACAGTGCCGGAGATGTCGCCGAGCAGCATCTCGATGTCCTGCGGCTTCACGCCGATAACGACGATCCCCGCCCCGGCGACGGCCTCGGCGTTGGCCGTGGTCGTCCGGATCCCGTGGCGGCCTGCGAGCTCTTCCAGGCGCTCGGGATGGCGCGCCGTCGCGACGATCTGCCCGGGCTCGCACCAGCCCGACGAGAGCACGCCGGCGATCAGCGCCTCGCCTGCCTTGCCGGCGCCGAGCACCGCGAGCGTGCGATCGGTTCCCGCCATGGGCTGGAACCCTACCGCGCGGCCGGGGGCCCTACATCGCGGCTTCGACGTACAGCTTCTTGTCGATCGACTGGTCGGCGCGGTAGCGGTCGTAGCCGCGGCCGCCGTTCACGTGGTCGTGCGTGCCGTCGCGCGCCCAGATCCAGTCGTTGCCGTCCCCGCCCTGGAGGACGTCCTTGCCCGCGTCGCCCTGGATGCGATCGCTGCCCGGGCCGGCGCGGATGATGTCGTTGCCGCTCCCGCCGCCGATCGTGTCGTTGCCGCCCAGCCCGCAGATGACGTCAGAGGACGGCGTGCCGCCGAGCGTGTCGGCGCCGGACGTGCCTGTGATGGTGCACGGCCGGTTCAGGTTCGGCGTGTGCCCCGACGCGAGATAGGGCTGGACCGCGACCACGACGGCGGCCGCGAAGAAGGAGAGCCCGAGGACGAGAACGCGAAGTCGCACGGTCCTGGGTATCGACCTGCGCGCGCTTTGTCACGATCCCTCGCGCGAGCGAAAACGGGTCAGGCGAACATGTTGCGCTCTATGGAGAGAATCGTCCGCACGTACCAGCGCGACTCGCGGAAGAGCCCATAGCGCCGCACGGCCAACGGTCCCTGGTAGTAGGCGGCAAGCGCAAGCCGCTTGTTCCAGCCGAAGATCCGCAGCATGTGGCGGAGGTAGAGCACGCCGACCTTGATGTTGCCTCCGGCGGAGTGCGGGATCCGGTTCCCGACGAGCACACGCTCGACGAAGCGATGCGTAGCCGGCATGACCTGCATCACGCCCCGCGCACCGGCCACGGAGACGACGTTCGGCTGGTTCCCAGACTCCATCCAGGCGAGAGCGCGCACGAGGCTCGTGCTCACCCCGTAGCGGTGCGACCAGTAGCCGAGTGCCCAGCGGATCACCTCGGGGCTCGCCGTGCTTCGGCTGTAGCCGCGGGCACGACGGATGACGTTGCGCACGAGCGCTTTCCGGGTTACAGGCCCGGCGATGCCGTCCGCGTGAAGCCCCGACCGCGCCTGGAAGCGCTTGACCGCACGCTGGGTCCCCCACCCGTAGATGCCGTCGATCCCTCCCGTCGCCACGCCGCGGCGGGCGAGGAGGAACTGGAGGACGGAGACGTCCCAGCCGACCATCCCGCGCCGCATGAGCCGCGTGCCGAAGAGCGGGCGCCCGAGACGGCCGAGCTTCGCCCGCGTCCGGGGCCCAGGCACGCCGTCCACGAGGAGGCCGTTGCGCTTCTGGAAGACGCGGATCGCGCGCCTCGTCATCGGGCCGGCGATCCCGTCGATCGGGCCGGCGTAGAGGCCCCGCGACTTGAGCGCGACCTGGAGTCCTGGTGTCTGTCGACCGGCGTCTGCTGGCATCGCCGTCGCCGCGCAGAGCGCAGCGAGGAGAGATGCGAACGCGACGCCCCTGGCGGTTCGCATGGCGGGGTCCTTGGCGGTCCTCCAGCGTTCTCCTCCCCGAAATTCTCGTTCCCGGCCGGACCAGAGCCGCGGCCGCCTCCCGGCCAAGCGAGAGGCAGCCGCATGGGCTCAGTGAGGCCCAGCGGACGGCCCTGCTCTACGCCCGGATGGGGGAATGGGAGGGGTAAGCGGGCCCTACCCCCTTGGCCTAGGGAGGCCCGCTCACCCGGGTGGGACGCTCGAAGACTCGCGCGTCCCGTGCGACACACGATCTGCGGCCGAATCGCGCGCCACTGCCGAAGAGAATAGCCCGCATCTCATGGAGCGCAAGTCGGTGCGGAGCCTCGGCAAAGACTCGCACGACCCTCGCTACCATGCTGCCCGTGACGGCCGTCATGATCGACTGGTCGAGCGCCGTGGTGAAGCCCAAGGGCCGCTACCTCGAGCTCGCGGTGCGCCTGAGCACGGCGCCCGACAGCGTGTGGAAGAACGAGTTCGCGCGCATCAGCCACATGACCGACGGCCTCGAGTCCGAGCCCTGGTGGGCGAACGTCCCGGACTTCGACGTGCTCACCGTCGGCGGCATCGAGGTGGGAACCGAGGCGGTCGTCAGGAAGCGCCTGGACGCGATGATGCGCCAGACGAACGCCGCGGCGACGAGAGCGCGCAAGGAGCGGGACGAGATCGCCTACGCGCGACAGCAGGCCGTCAAGGCGCAGGAGGAGTCTGCGAAGCAGATGACCGAGCGCTTCCGGTCTCCGGGCTAGGGACTCGGCGGTCTAGAGCGCCAGGCCTTCGCCTAGCGAGGCAGGCGGCCGGTCTCGAGCGCGTAGACGAGCCGCTCCTGAGCGAGGGCCGCGCTCCGCGAGAGCTGCGCGTTCTCATGGTGCTCGGCCGCCGCGAAGCGCTTGGCCTCGCGTCGGTGATGAGCCGCGCGCTCGCGGTGGTGCATGGCCTGTTCCTCAGAGCGGTAGCGCATGCCTTCTCTTTCGACATCCGCGGCTTCGCCCTCGATGAAGGTCGCGTTAAGCCCTCCCCGGAACGACGAAGCCGGACGCCCGTGCCCGATCACGAGGTTGTCCGCCTTGCCAACTAGTGTGGACTCGTGCCGATCCGCCAATGGATTCTTCGCGATACGCCGAGCAAGACTGGGCCGACGGCTTCGGATCAAGCGGCGATTCTCGACATGATGATCACGCGAGCACAGGGGCGGATTGATACGCAGCTGCGCGACGCTGAGATACGCGCAGCCAGGTCGCTCGGCGTGCTTGCGATTGACGCGGCCGCCGTCGCCCTTCTCGTAGGCGTTCACACCGATCTCTCTCGCTTTTGGCCTGTTCCTACGGTCGCCCTCGGAATCGCCGGCTTCGGCTTCCACTGGGTTGTTTGGCCCGCCAAGCTGGACTCGGGCCCGGACACGCGGGCGTTCTTCGAGACCTTCGGTGGCGGTCTCGAGCTCACCACGAAGCGGCAGATGCTCGCCGACCTCCTGGCCGCAGTAGATCGCAACGACCTCGATTCGCGACTGCGCACGAGAGACCGCATATTCCGGTGGTCGTTCATCCTTCTCGTCGTATCACTCCTCGGATCCCTCGCAGTGGCGATGACCGGTCCGGCGCTACAATTTCCCTAATGCCGAAGACGCCTTCCCAGCCGAACGCAACACCCGCGCCCAAGCTGCCGCCTCCGAGCAAGGTGCCGCACGTTTACGTCGAGCGCGGCCTCGGCAACGGCGTCGAGAAGAAGTAGCCGGCCTGCTGCAAACCCGAGCGGTGCCCGCGGCCTAAGTCCGGGCCGTCCGATCTGAGCGGATTCAGGGCGACATCATCCCGCCGAAGGGTGCGACGCGCGCCAGAGCGTGTCTTCCTTCCAGTCGGGGCGCCCGGATTTGAACCGGGGACCTCTTGTCCCCCCACAGAGGCGCCGACCGCAAGGTGAACCTCCTCGGTTGCCGGGAAGTTCAGAGGGGAGCGGCCCTGGGCCGCTCCCCTCTCTCGAGCGTGGATGGGTTGAAGCGTCTACTAGCTGAGGCGGAACAGGGCCGTGTGGTCGACCCCGTCGCCGAGATCGACGCTCAGCGTCTTGCATGACCCCGCATAGCTCTTCGGCACCTTCCACTCGAACTGGTATTCGCCGTTGCCTCGATTCTGCAGGGTCCCCGACTCGCTCGGCAGGTCGGGAGTCACCCCGGCGTTGCAGTCGAGCGAGGTCGCCGTGACCTCGACCGAGGTGAGGTCGGTGACCGGACCGTTTGCATTGCTCACGCTGAACCTGAGCGGGACCGCCTTTCCGGTCCCGGCCTTCCTGTCGTTCAGCGCCGGCGGATTGGCGATCGGGTTGGAGAAGCCGGTGAAGCTGTACACGACCTCGTAGCTCGCCTGCGCCGTGGTCACGTTGCCCGCCCTGTCGGTCGCCGTGCAGGTGACCGCATGCGTGCCCAGCGTCGACGTGTCGACCGGGCCGCAGCCCGTGTTCGCCGTGTCGATCAGGGAGAGCGCATCGGTCGCGTTCGCGGCCGCAGTCGCGACCGAACCTTGCACGAGCACGTTCGTCGGGCTGATGGTGGGGGCGAGCGCCGGCGGAGTGCTGTCGTACCTCCAGGACCGCTGGCCGGTGCCCGACACCAGCCCGGCCCCGTTGCGGCAGCCGGCCGCGAGCCACTCGAGTTCGTGTTGGTGCTAACCGTCATGCGACGGGGCCCCGTATAAACGGGGAGCTGCCAAAACCACAGTTCTGGATCGACGAGTGAACGTCTTGGCCCGACACCGTGAACGTTACGGGGCTCTTGTACCAGCCGAACGCGTTCGGGGAACTCGTCGCTATTGACGACCACGTTTTGCGGCGCCGACGTGTCGATCCTGAATGTCCTGAAGTCCGTCTCCGTGCCCCAGGGCAGCCAGTCAGTGATGTCATCGCACCACCTACCAAAGGGTCCCAAGTCGTGGCAGTCGTCGAAGAACATCCGCTCGTAACTTGCGGTGCACGCCCCTGACACGCCCGCAAAGGTCGTGTCGCCGCCGAACGCGACCCCAATCTGCACGGGCAACTGGGGGTTGCCTGGAATGAACGGGAACGACGACTCAGCCCAAGGCGTCCACGAAAAGGTCGGCGAACCCTCGCACTCGAGTGCGCTGAGCCGCTCGTGATAGTAGCCATTGATGTTGAAGCTGCCCAGCCCGTCGACATCAAATGCGAACGAGCCCGAGACGTTCTGTGTGTACCACCCGTTCGTGCCGTTCGGAGAAGGAAAGAAGGAGAACGCAACACCCTTCGCACTCGCATTGCCGGCGCCCATCAAACCGGCGACCGCAACCACCGCCACGACCACCGCCATCCGGCGACCGAGCCGTCCGGTTAGAACACGTGGGGAGCCGATCCGAGGCGTGCGCCCCCGACCCCTCCGGGAATCAAAAAAAGTCAACTGGTTAGTCCTCGCTCCCCCCATGGGAACGTCCATTTGGCGTCCGTCTCGCGCCGGGCGAGGGCGAGGAGGTCACCGACGATACAGTCGTGGCAGGGAAAGGCAATAGGCCATGTGGCCCATTGACAAACGGCTGGCCATGACCCACTCAGCCTCAGCCGGGGCCCGGGCCGCAAGGTGACCCTAGGACTACCCTGCCCACGCCCCGGCGAGGTCAGACTATGACGGCGACCGAAGGCAGCGGGGGCTGTTCTTGCCGAGCTCGTTGGTCGACGTGAGGTCAGGCGGGCGGGCGACGTGCTCGCCCACTGGTCGACGGGCTAGCGCCCTACGGGCTTACAGCCGAACGGCTAACATGCTGCTGCAACCGGCGTCGGGAACGGGGTCATCGGGATGCGGCTCGGGGTCTTCTTTCTTTTCTTCGCAATCATTCTTGCGACGGCGAGCCCGCCCACGGTTGCGCAGCTCCTCCCGCCTCCACCTCCCGACGTAGAGAAGCCGGTCAAGAAGGAAAAGCCGCCCAAGGGGGACGAACCGAAGCCGCCCAAGGGGCACGAACCGAAGCCGCCCAAGGGGCACGAACCGAAGCCGCCCGAGGGGGACGAACCGAAGCCGCCCGAGGGGAACGAACCGACGCCGCCCGAGGGGAACGAACCGAAGCCGCCCGAGGGGGACGAAGAGGGCGGCCCCGAAGGCGAAAAGGGCGACCCCGACGGTAAAGAAGTCGGCCCAGGAGGCGATGATCCAGCAGGCCTGGATCGGTCGACCAACGGCTCCAGCTCGGGAGACGAAGACGGCCTGAGTTCCTTGGTGAGTCACGCTGGCTGTTCGGAAGAGTGCGACCCGCCGGGCACCCTCACCAACCGCGGAGAAGGAGAGGCGATCCGCAATGCGGCCGACGCCGAATCGATAGGCGAGCTCGAGGGCGAAAGTCTCGTTCCCAGCGCCGCCGCGGATGCGAGCCCACCTGTCCTCGCCCTGTTCGCCCTGATGGTGCTCTGTCTGCTTGTCGGTCTTGCCGGCGGACTGCGAGCGCTTCACGGACGCATCAGAGGCGGTTAGAGACAGACTCGTTTTCTCGCCGCGAGAACGGACACCCGACGATGGAAAAGCCGACACTCACGTTTGCACTCGCCGCGTGTTTCGCGTCGTTTGTGCTCTTCGCGGCGGGTTGTGGCGGAGAGGACGAGTCCTCGAGTCAGACAAGCATCGAGGCGTCGACCGGGGCGTCGACCGGGCGAGTGGGCAGAGAGCTTCTGTTCGGCGTTGAGGACGTGGAAGGACGATCTGGAGGAGGCCGCTGAGCCGCTCACCGATCTGTCCTCGCTCTCTGAGGAGAGCCTCCAGCAGGCGGCTGAGGAGGCAAAGACGGCAACGGAGACGCTCTCCGAGAGCCTGAACGGCCTCGGACGCCCGGACATCAGTTCGGGAGAGCAGGTCAGGAGCTCCGTCCAGGATCTTGCGACGGACGTCGAGAAGGGCGCGGACGAGATCGAGACCGCCGTTGAAGGGGTGGCGAGTGTTGCCGACATTCCCGTCAGCGATCGACACGATCACGACCACGGTCACGGATATGGGCACCGAGGTCGACGGTGCCGTGCAAACGCTGGAGGATGCCGACCTCAGCGGCGAGCTGGTGAGCGCGTTCGCCGAGGCAGATTCCTGCGGAGAACTCCGCTAACTCCGCATCCAGACATCGGCTGGCTGGCGGGCGCCGGCAGGGATGTGAGCCTGCTGGTTGCGGCTACCAGAAGGCTCTCCCGGCTCGGCACCCGCCGCCTCGAGTGTCGCAGGCTCGTCGGTCTTCCACAGGCCAGATCGGGTTTGGCGGGCACCGGGGCGGGAATAAGCAATGCGTTCGCGGTCGTGGAATGCCAGGCGCGGAGACCGCAATAGAACCGGGCGCCGCTCATGCGGCAGCGGCGCCCGGTTCTCTCTGGTTCTCGCGCAAGCCAGGAAGCGGAGGAAGCCATGAACCGACGCCTCGACCGAACAGCACCTTAAAGAGGTCCCGGATAGGTTCGTTCGGGCTCCCTACTTTCAAGCGTTTGGGCACTGATTGGGCATCGCCGCAAGGGCGGCTGCCGCTCAATTCCAGTCGGGGCGCCCGGATTTGAACCGGGGACCTCTTGTCCCCCAGACTTGTTCAGCGGTCGGGCGGCAAGTGTCGGCGAGAGGCTCGAAGTGGCTTGCCGCCTAGCGTTGCGGGCGGTTCAAGGGTCTCGACCCCCGCATGGTTCCATCAGGTCGTTCGGACGCGTTTAGGGGCGGATTGGGGGCAAGAGTCCGGCGGACCAGGAGCCGGGGCGCGGGCCGCAAGGTGACCCTAGGACTACCCTGCTGCTACTCGAAGACGCCCTGCGAGGCGAGCCACAGGATCGTAAGAAACCACGTGAGCGCGCCCAACGCTCCAGCAGCGACCGTTCCTAGCACGGCATCGCCGACACGCCGATCGAGTAAGCGCGCGGCAACGAGCGCGAGGAGAACAGGAAGGCCGATGAAGAGGAACACGAACTTGGCGACGCCTACCTTCGCCGTGCGTTCCGAAGACAGCCGTCGACCATCCGATCAACGGACAGCCGATGCAAGACCAGACGTAGAACGTCATCCGCTGGTGTATCGGGCGAGCCACTTCTCGATCTATCGCCCGGCGAAGGCGAAACCTGAACGAGTGTCAGCACGGTCGGCATAGGCTCTAGATCCGGCCCCCGCTCGCACTCTGCCGAACGTAGAAGTGACTCAGGGCTGGCGGCCGAGCCCGGCCCTGAGCCGACGGCCGCGTGAGGGGGACAAAGAGGGCGTCGACCCCGGTGCCGTGGCCCATCTCCACGGTCACCTGCCTGCAGCCCGTCTGACCGCTCAGATTCCCGCGCTGGCCTCGCGGCTAGACCCGACTGGCTGCAAGCGGTTTTGATACCGGCTTCCTGCGGTACCTCGATGTCGAGGCATCCGAGGACGGGGGTCACGATGTGGGGTGAAGAGGCAAGCGATCTCTGGGGGTATCTCGAGTGGGAGGAGCACGACCGCGAGCTCGAGATCCTCGACGGGGCGCGGGAATCTCTTGAAGACGATGTGAAGCCGACGGGCCGAGAGACGGACGAGTCGATCGAGGCGGCCGGTCTGAGAGCGATCTAAGCGGCGGCTTTTGCGAAATAGGGCTTGGTTGCGCGCCAGGCGTTCGAGGGAAGACGACATCGGCACTCCCTTCCGGTGGATGAAAGATCCGCCGGGAGCGGAGACCGCCCGAACGCCGCGAGCACCAGGGCAAGAGCGGCGGAGGAACATGAAGCGCCGAAAGGGCGCACCCGACACAGCCAGGATAAAACGCGAATGCGCGACGGCCGCTTTGCAAAGTCCGGGCCGCGGCTGCCCCCCGGCCCTGAACCGGCCTCCCACTCCTGTATTCCGGGGGGCCCGACGCTCTGCGGCCGAACGCCAGGCCCCCCGCAGACCCTCGCAACCACACTTAACCGGGCCTGAGAGAAGCGGAGCGAAAGTCACTTTCCTTTTAGCGGAATGGACTCGAAGCCGCAAGCTACTCCGGAGCCGGGGCCTGCGATCTCTCGGCCAGACCCTAGAAGGCAGGGCGCAAGTCAGTAAAGCGAGTCACTCCATGACCGCAGGCTCGCCGAACTCGTAGCCCGCCCAGAGGTGTGACGAGGGAGTCACAGCACAAGCAGCGGCCGCTCGAGCGGCTCTCCATCCTCGCCCCCCGCCGAAGCATCGGGTTTGGCGGGCGCCGAGGCGGGAAAAAGCAACGCGTTCGCGGTCGTGGAATGCCAGGCGCGGAGACCGCAATAGAACCGGGCGCCGCCATGCGGCAGCGGCGCCCGGTTCTCTCTGGTTTCGCACAGGCGGTCGAAGCCGGCGGTTTCGCGACCGCTCGTACCCGGGTACTTCCTCACCGAAGCATCCGAGGACGGAGGTCACGAAATGTGGGGTGAGGGCGCAAGCGATCTCTGGGGACGCCTCGAACGGGATGAGGACGAACGCGAGGCGGAGCTCCTCGAGGCGATCCGGTCACGTCTGCGAGAGAGCACCGACGCTGGAGATGACAATCGCAAGCAGCCGCCGGCCGGGCTCAAGGCGGCCGCCTAGCCATCGACGCAACTGGAGGGGAACGCAAATTGACCTTCGTGAAACCGGAGCCAGAGCGTCCGGATAAGACCTACGAGCTCGAGGAGGACATTGCGGTCGAGGACGCCGACTCCGAGACCGTCGTGCACGAAGGGCAGCGCGGGTTTAGGGACGACGCGACCGACTAGCGCGGCCCAGCGGCCGGGCTCAGAGCGGCCTAGGGGAGGGACTGATCGCCCTCCCCCAAACCGGGCCCGCTAGCGCCGCCGGTCGACGGCGGCCTTGAGCTGCCCCTTGTTCATCTTCGAGCGGCCCTTGACTCCGAGACGCTTGGCCTCGCGGTAGAGCTGTTCCTTCGTACGCTCCCGTCCTTGCGCCATGAGTGACCCCTTTCTCGACGCTCGTTGTGCGTTGCCTTACCTCATCGGAGCATGCGCAAAACACCATCCCATGGTCGTGGGTTCGAGTCCCGTCATCCACTAGAGCCCCGCTCAGGCGAGGCTTCTGTTTTTCAGCCGCGATCGCCCGCTCGGTAGCGGACCGAGCGACGCTCCACCTAGCTCGAGCGATATACGCCTGTCCATTACCGCACCTTCGACTTCGGGCGGGACGACGGGTTCGGCACGGTCCGCCGGCTCGCCGGGTCATAAACGAACCGCGGAACAACGCGGCGGGCCTCGTTGACCTCGTCGCGGTGGTCGGCCCTCCACCGCCGGGTCGCCTCACGGTGGCAGGCCGCACACCATGAGCTCAACCCTTCCCGCATCCGCCGGTTCAGGCGGAACTCGGACTGCTTCTTCTCCTTCCCGCATTTCCTGCAGGTCTTCACTGTTTCCCCCGCTTAATCCCACAAACGCCTGGGCGCGGGAGTGCCCAAGTCAGTTCAGCGAGTTCGCCAGAAAGGCGGCGAAGTAGAGAACGAACGCGGCACTTGAAACGAGGAAGCCAGTAATCGCCAGGCGGGCCCGGCGGCGCGTCGCGGCGCCGACCAGCGCGACCGCAGCAGCCAGACCGATAGCGATCGCTGCGACGGTGAGGGCATGTGCGTCGTATGCGTCCCAGCGGCTGATCCCGCCGCGGCGATAGTCGTCTTCGCTGGCGACGTAAAACGTCAGGGCGATCGCGGACGCGCTGAGTAACGCTGCGTACGCGAACGCAGCCGTGCGCGGCCACGTCTCGCTACGCACGCCAACCACTACCGCCAGCACGATTCCGGCAGCTCCGACGAATGGCAGCATCCAAACGATCAGCCACATCCGTCATTGAGTTTCGCAGCGCACGACCGCATGGGTCGAGGGCTTGTTTCAGGCGGCGCCGAACATCGGCGGTCACGCCCGCCAACTCTGGCGGCTCAACCGCGAGGGTCTCCTCCTCACCGCACTCAACCGCTCGGGTGGCCACTCGATCACGAAGACGACCGCCTTCGACCTGATCGCCGACTCGTAGCGCGAGCGGCTTCGCTGCCCCGGCGACTGCTACTGGCCGCGCTTCTGCGCCCTACACGGCTGCTGGCACCTCGAGGCCGCGGACAAGCACCCGCCTATACCGCTTGATTCCAGTCGGGGCGCCCGGATTTGAACCGGGGACCTCTTGTCCCCCAGACAAGCGCGCTAACCAGGCTGCGCCACGCCCCGCGACTGCCCCCATCCTAGCGCCGGCGCGCCGAGTCTGGATGCCGCGGAGCCCAGAACCCCGTGCGGGGTCGATACCGCTCCGTTCGGGGCCGTGCCCCGCTGCGGGGTACCCGGATCGCCCCCGCCTGCCCCGCCTGGAGACCCCGCTGTGGCACCCCCGGGGCCCCTCCTCCTTGGCGTTTCCGGGCGCGGTCCGGCAGAATCCCGGGCCGGGAACGGGAACGCGCGACTCCAGGGACGACTTGCGGACGTACACCATCACCGAAGCGGCCGATTTGACCGGGCTCAGCCGGAAGGCGATCGCCCGGCGCGTGGAGCGCGGCTCGCTCCGCTCGGTCGTCCGGAACGGCCGCCGGCGCATCCCCCGCTCCGAGCTCGTCCGGAACGGCCTGCTCGAGGACACCGAAAAGCGACCCCCCGCCGGGAGCCCCTCCTCCCCGCTCCTGCCCCGCCCCGGGGTCGGGACGGATCTCGTCGAGACCGGGAGCACGGAGGACATGCTCGCCACGATTTTCCGCGAGGTGCTCGACCGCTTCGAGCGCCAGTCGCAGGAGATCGCACAGTTTCGGGCGCTCACGGTGCAGGCCGAGAGCCTGCGCCTGACCAACGAGCTCGCCGACCTGCGCATGCGCCTGGCCGAGCTCGAGCGTCAGCCCCAGGAGCAGCCGCAACCGCAGCAACCGGCGCCTCAACCGGGACCCCAGCCCCCGTCCGTGACCACGGAGCTGGGCCGCCGCGTCCACGAGCTCTCCAAGCAGGTGGAAGAGCTGTCCCAGCGCGAGATCTGGCTCCCTCCGCAGGCCGCATCGCCCCAGCAGGCCCAGGCGCCCGCTCAGCCGCGTCCCGCAGGCCCCGCACGCCCTCCGGCGCCCCAACCCGTGCCGAGGCCGGTCGCACGCCGCCCTCGCCGCTTCGTGCGCACGATCCGCTTCGTCGTCGAGGCGCTCTTCATCGTGGCCGTGGCCGTGATCGCCTGGCAGGCGGACCTGCCCACGCCCGCCATCTTCGTCGCCATGGCGGTCGCGTGGACGCTGGTGGCCGTGATCGAGTGGTTCTCGTCCGAGCGCCCCAACCGGCGCTAGGCGTCCTCAGAGCTGGTTCGAGGCGCCTCCGCGGCCCCGCCGATGACCCAGAGGCATGCCGGCGACGGAACGACGACGCATGAAGACGGGGCGCTCGCTCCTGCAGCCGCTTGCGAGCATGGCCGCGCTCACCCTTTCGCGATCGCCCTCGTGGCGCTGCTTCTGCGGCTCGGCGCCTGAGATCCGCGCCGAAGTCACCCCCTCGACCTGAGCTTAGGCTTCGAGCCTGCGGTAGAGCCGATCGACGAGCTCGGGCATCCGCTCGAGCCGCTCCGTGATCGTGCGGATGCGGTACTCGCGGAAGTGCGCCGGCTCGACCTTCAGGGCCTTCGCGAGGGCCTCCATGACGTCATTCGAGGGCACCGGCCGGTTCCCGTGCACGAGATGGTTGAGATAGCCGGCGGAGAGGCCCGTCTTGGCGGCGAGGCCACGGTACGTGACGCCCCTCTCGGCCATCAGGGACTGAATCGTCTCGCCGAACGGCTCGGTCGAGAAGCGGCGCTTCCTCGCCATCAAAGGACCTCCTTGACGTGAGCGACGAGCTCGTCGACCAACACTCTCTCATCCGCCCGGCCGGCGCGCACGAGCAGGTCGACGCGCCCGTCCTCGAGGGTCTTCTTCCCCACCGTTACCCGGACAGGGCAGCCGATCAGGTCGGCGTCGGCGAACTTCTCGCCCGGGCGCATGTCGCGGTCGTCGAGGAGGACCTCGAGACCCTCTGCGTCCAGGTCGCTCGCGACGCGCTCGGCGATCTCGACCACCTCGGGCCCGGCCGCACCGATGACGACGACCTCTACCTCGTACGGGGCGAGCAAGCGCGGCCAGGCGATCCCGTGCTCGTCGTGGTTCTGCTCGACCGCGGCCGCCATGATGCGGCCGGGCCCGATGCCGTAGCTGCCCATGACGATGGGCCGCTCGGTGCCGTCCTCGTCGAGGAACCTCGCGCCGAGCGGCTCCGAATAGCGCGTCCCGAGCTTGAAGATGTGCCCCACCTCGAGCGCGGTCTGGAAGGAGAGGCGGCCGCCGCACATCGGGCACGTGTCCCCGTCACGCGGCTCGCGGATGTCGGCAAAGGTGGCCTCGAAGTCGCGCCCGTGCTCGACACCGCGCAGGTGCCAGCCCGTGCGGTTGGCGCCGACGACGAACTGCCCCTCGCGAAGCACGTCGTCGGCGAGGATCTCGCCGCCGAAGCCGACCGGCCCGATCGAGCCCGGGTCGGCGCCGAACGCCTCGCGGATCTCTTCCTCGGTGGCGGCCCTGAAGGCTGAGCCGAGAGCGGCGGCGGTCTTCGCCTCCTCCAGCCGGTCGTCACCGCGCACGAGCGCGAGCACGACTGTGCCGTCGTCCTTCACGATCGGCATCGCCTTCGAGGTCGCCGCCGCGTCGATCCCGAGGAACTCGGCGAGCGCCTCGATCGTCGTCGCGCCGGGAGTCTCGACCTCGCCGGGCGCGTCGAGCCGCTCCGGGAACTCAGGCGAGCGAGGAATCCCGCGCGCAACCTCGAGGTCGGCCGCGTAATCGCCGTTCTCGCAGGTGACGAGCGTGTTCTCGCCGGAGCCCGACGGGGCGAGGAAGTCGACCGACTCGGTCCCGCCCATCATCCCCGACTCTGCCTCGACGGCGTAGTACTCGAGCCCGCAGCGCTGGAAGATCCGGTGGTAGGCGGCCTCGTGCTTGCGGAAGCTCACCTCCAGCCCCTCCTCGTCGCGGTCGAACGAGTACGCGTCCTTCATGACGAACTCGCGCACGCGGATGAGGCCCGCGCGCGGCCGGGGCTCGTCGCGCACCTTCGTCTGGAAGTGGTAGAGGATCTGTGGAAGCTGCCGGTACGACGAGATCTCGCGAAGGTGAAACGTGATCGTCTCCTCATGCGTCATCGACAGCACGAACGGGCGGCCCACGCGGTCCTCGGTCTTCCAGAGCTCCGGAATCACGTAGCGGCCGCTTGCCTGCCACAGCTCGGCGGGCGCCAGGACAGGCATGAACATCTCCTGCCCGCCGATCGCGTCGATCTCCTCCCTGACGATCTGCACGGCCTTCTCGTGGACGCGCCAGCCGAGCGGCAGGAACGACCACAGGCCTGCGCTCACCTGGCGGATGAAGCCGCCGCGGACGAGCAGGCGATGGCTCGCGGCGTCGGCATCGACCGGATCCTCCCGCAGCGTCGGGATGAAGAGCTCGGAAGCCTTGCGCATCAGTGCCTCTTCGGGTAGGTCTGCTGAGTCTCTGCGTCGCGAGCACCAAGCTGGAGTGCGCACTCGTCCGCGGCCAAGGCTGAATGAAGCCTTGGCAAGGGCGAGGGTGCGCTCCAGCGCCGCGTGATCGCGGGGCAGAGGCCAGCGTGAGTTGCCCGGAGAGGCACTACGACGGTCTCTGGGCGGCTTCCGCCATCATGAGCGCGGCCGGCTTGGCCAGCTTCAGGCGTTTCGGCCTGACCATGCCGCCCTCGATCCAGCGGTCGATCTCCTCGAAGAGCTCGCTGACGAGCACGTCGGACTCGACCTTTCTGAGCACGCGCCCGTGCGCGTAGATGAAGCCGGTGTCACGGCCGCCCGCGACGCCGAAGTCGGCGTCTCCAGCCTCGCCCGGCCCGTTCACGGCGCAGCCCATGACCGCGACCTCGAACGCCTGCGGGTACTCGCGTAGACGTTCCTCGACGGCCTCGGCGAGATTCCACACGCCGACGTTGTCGCGGCCGCACGAGGGGCACGCGATCATGATCGGCCCGCGCTCGCGCAGACCGAGCGCCTTGAGGATCTCCCACGCGACCTTGACCTCCTCCACGGGGTCGGCCGTGAGCGAGATGCGAATCGTGTCGCCGATGCCGTCCATGAGCAGGCTGCCGACGCCGATCGCGCTCTTGATCGAGCCGCTCGCGGGCGTGCCGGCCTCCGTGACGCCGAGGTGCAGCGGGTACGGCACCCTCTCGGAGAGCATCCGGTAGGCGCGGATCATCGTGGGGACGGAGCTCGACTTCACGGAGATCTTGAAGTCGTAGTAGTCGAGGCTCTCGAGCAGGCGCACCTGCTCCAGCGCCTCCTCGACGAGCGCCTGGGCTGTGTCCTCCTGGGCCAGCTCGAGGAGGTGCTTCGGGAGCGAGCCCGAGTTGGCGCCGATCCGCATCGGAATCCCGCGCGCCTTGGCGGCCTTCACGACCTCCGCGACTTTGTCGGCGCCGCCGATGTTGCCGGGGTTGATGCGCACCGCCGCCACCCCGGCATCGACCGCCTTCAGCGCCAGCGAGGCGTTGAAGTGGATGTCCGCGATGACCGGGATCGGCGAGAGATAGACGAGCTTCGCGAGCACCTCGGCGTCCTCGTTCTTCGGGACGGCCACCCGCACGAGCTCACAGCCGGCCGAGACGAGGTCGCCGATCTGGGCCATCGTCGCGTCGACGTCGTGTGTCTTCGTGAGCGTCATCGACTGCACGACCACCGGCGCGCCGCCGCCGATCGGGACGTTTCCGACCTTGATCTGACGCTCGCTCGCCATCGCCGAAAGTCTAACGGCCCGCCGTTGTCTCCCTAGCCACCACGGATCCGGTCGATGTCGTTCGACAGGCCGATGAAGAAGAGGAGGAGGACGAGCGCGATCCCGACCATCGAGAAGCGCTCGTAGGTCTCGCGAGCGATGGCCCGGCCACGGATCCGCTCGGCGATGGAGAACGCGATGTGGCCGCCGTCGAGCGGCAGGAACGGGAGCAGGTTCAGAAGCGCGAGCGAGAGGCTGATGAACGCGAGCACCTCGAGGTAGTAACGGAAGCCGGCATCGAGCGACTCGCTCGAGACCTGGGTGATGCCGACCACGCTCGCGACCTCGTCCCGCCCGGAGCCGGTGACGATGCGCCCGAGCGAGGCGCCGATCGCCTTGGTCACCTCCCAGGTGGTCTCGAAGGCGAGCCCGATCGCCTCGAGCGGCCCGTAGCTCTCGTACTCGAGGCCGAAGGCGAAGCCGAGCCGGTAGCTCCCGTCCTCCTGCGCCTGCGGCGTCCCCTCGAGCGTCACCGTCGAGCCGTCGCGCTCGACCGTGAGGGTGACCGGGTCCCCGTCGCCCTCGCGGATCGACTCGGCCAGGTCTTCCGCTTCGCCCTCCGTGCCGTTCACGGCCACGATCTCGTCGCCCGGCTGGAGACCCGCCGAGGCGGCCGGCGAGCCCGGCACGACCTCCTCGACAGTCCGTGTCGCTCCGGTGGGAACGCCGATCATGAACACGACCGCGAGCGCGAGGATGGCGAAGACGAGATTCGTCGCCGGGCCCGCGGCGATGACGGCGATGCGCTTGCTCGCCGGCGCGCGCCAGTAGGCGTCGTCGGAGAGCGCGTCATCGATGTCCGTCAGCCCGCGGTCGGCTGCGCGGCGCGCGTGCTCGGAGAGCTCGGCGCGCTCGACAGCGGCGCGAAGCTCCGTCATGCCGGCGCGCGCGTCCCCGAGCCGTTCCTCGTTGAGCGCCCTCTCCACGGGCTCGGAGGCCTCCGCCAAGGAGGGCACTTCCTTCCGTGCCGGCCCGAGGTGGACGTCCAGGTCGCCCGCGGCCGGCTTGTGCATCCCCGGGATCTTCACGTAGCCCCCGAGCGGGATCGCACCGATGCCGTACTCGATTCCGCCGCGCTTCCACTTCGCGAGCGCGGGCGGGAAGAAGATGTAGAACTTCCGCGGCCGCATCTTGACCGCGAGCGCGGTGACGAAGTGCCCGGCCTCGTGGATGAGGATCAGGAAGGCGAGGCCCCCGATGGCGACTGCAACGTTCACGCGTGCCTCTTCAGGTAGCGCCGCCTAGCTTCTGCGTCGCGAGCACCAAGCCGGAGTGCGCACTCGTCCGCAGCCAAGGCGAAAAGCCTTGGTAAGGGCGAGGGTGTGCTCCGGCGCCGCGTGATCGCGGGGCAGGAGCAGGCATGTACTGCCTGGAGAGGCACAGGCCTAGTGAACCAGTTCCCGCGTGCTCTCCGACGCAACGCGGCGAGCCTCGGCGTCCATCGCAGTCAGCTCGGCGAGGTCAGCTGCCGGCACGCAGTTGATCCGGGCGAGCGTCCGCTCGACGACGCCTGCGATGGCCGGAAACGGCAGGTTGCCGTCGAGGAAAGCCGCCACGGCCACCTCGTTGGCGGCGTTGAGCACGCACGGCGCCGTGTCCCCAGCCTCACCCGCCGCGCGGGCGAGCGCGAGGCACGGGAAGGCGTCCAGGTCCGGCGCGCGGAACTCGAGGATCAGTCCGGCCGCCAGGTCGAGCGGCTCGATGGGCGTCGCGGCGCGCTCCGGGTACGTCAGCGCGTATGAGATCGGAACCCGCATGTCCGGGTAGCCGAGGTGCGCGAGCGAGGCCCCATCGCGGAAACGGACGAGCGCATGGACGACCGACGTCGGGTGGACGACGACCTCGATCTGGTCGTACGGAAGCCCGAAGAGGTAGTGCGCCTCGATCAGCTCGAGGCCCTTGTTCATCAGCGTGGCCGAGTCGACGGTGATCTTCGGGCCCATGCTCCACGTCGGATGGGCGAGCGCCTCGGAGGAGGTGACGTCCGCGAGCTCGCCGCGACCGCGGCCGCGGAACGGGCCGCCAGACGCGGTGAGGACGAGCGAGTGAACGGTCTCCGGCTCGACGCCGTCGAGGAGCTGGAAGGCCGCCGAGTGCTCCGAGTCGACCGGGAGCAGGCGCCCTCCTCCCCGCTTCCAGGCCGCTAGCGCCAGATCGCCTCCGGCAACCAGGCTCTCCTTGTTGGCGAGCGCGAGGTCGACGCCGCGCTCGAGCGCCCACAGTGTCGCCGGCAGGCCCGCGAAGCCGACGACGGCGTTGAGCACGACGTCGGGCTCTGCGCGGTCGAGCAGGTCGGTGAGGTCGCCCCCGACCTGGGTCAGCGGCGCAAGCCCGTCGATCTCCTGGGTGCCCGATGCCGCGGCCACGAGCTCGAGGCCGGGATGCTCCTCGATGATCTCGAGCGCCTGGCGTCCGATGGAGCCCGTGGCGCCGAGCAGGGCGATGCGCTTCATCGCAATCAGTGTAGAAGCGTCACGTCAGGGCGAGGACGGCGTAGAACGCGGCCGGCCCGGCGAACACGAGCGAGTCCACCCGGTCGAGCACGCCGCCGTGGCCGAGGAGGACGCGGCCGGAGTCCTTCACTCCGAGATCGCGCTTCACCATCGACTCGAAGAGGTCGCCGGCCACCGCGGCGAGCACGATCACGCCGCCGAAGGCGAAGGCCTCCCACCCGTCGATGGGGATCGGCTCCTGGTTGAACGCGATCCAGGGCGTGAGCACGCCGCCCACGAGCCCGGCGACGAACCCCTCCCACGTCTTGCCGGGTGAGATCGCCGGCGCCATCTTGTGGCGGCCGGCCAGCCTGCCGCCCACGTAGGCGAACGTGTCCGCGACGAAGACGGTGATGAGCACGGTGATGAGGATCTCCCGGCCGTCGGGATCGAGGTCCCGCAGGAGCACGAGGTGGCCGAGCCCGAGGCCGATCCAGGCGGCGCCAAGCACCGTGGTGGCCACCGCGACGGTCGTGGACTGGCGGGTCTCGGAGACGGCGGCGAAGACGAACGCGAGCAGGATCGTGACCATGAAGCCGCCGACCATCCACTCGGGCCCTCCGAGCCAGGCTCCGAGGACGGCCGCGAGCGCGCCGCCGTAGCCGGCGAGCACGAGGGGCCGCAGCGAGCGCGCCATCTGGTAGAGCTCGTGGAGCGCGAGCAGCGCGGCCACGGCGGCGAGGGCGAAGAGCGCCCAGCGGCCGTAGTAGGCCGCGAAGAGGACAAGGGGCAACCCCGCCGCTGCGACGGCGATTCGACTGAGGATTGAGCTCATCGTCCGCCGAAGCGCCGGCGGCGGCTCGCGTACTCGGCGAGCGCCTCCCGGAGCTGGCGCTCTCCGAAGTCGGGCCAGAGGGTGTCGACGAAGACCAGCTCCGTGTAGGCGAGCTGCCAGAGGAGGAAGTTCGAGATGCGCAGCTCGCCGGAGGTGCGGATGAGCAGATCGGGCTCGGGCATCTCGGGCGCGTAGAGGCGCGCGGCGATCGCGTTCTCGTCGATGTCGCGCGGGTCGACGCCCTCCTCGACGAGGCGGCGGGCGGCCTGCACGAGCTCGGCCCGGCCGCCGTAGTCGAACGCGATCCAGAGCTGGAGCCGCTCGTTCGCCGCGGTCTCGTCCTCGAGGTGCTCGATCTTCGCCCGCAGCTCGGAGTTGGCGCGGTCGCGCCTCCCGATGAACCGGGTGCGGACGCCCTCGCGGGCGAGCTCGGGCAGCTCCCGCTCGATCGTCTCGATGAAGATCTCCATCAGGGCATCCACCTCGTCGGCCGAGCGCGACCAGTTCTCGGTCGAGAACGCGTAGACGCAGAGGGACTCGACGCCGAGGTCGATGGCGGCCTCCACGGTCCGGTGCAGCGCGCGGGTCCCCGCGCGGTGGCCGGCGGCGACGGGAAGACGGCGCCGCCTGGCCCAGCGGCCGTTCCCGTCCATGATGATGGCGACCGAACGCGCGACATCGGGGAGCTCGCGCTCCCCCGCGGGCTTGAGGCCCCGGAGCGTCCGCAGTCTGGTGAGCAGGTTCACGCCCTTAAAGTCTGACGCCCGGCGGCCTCAGACCTCCATGATCTCCTCTTCCTTACGCTTGAGGAGCTCGTCGATCTTGGCCACGTGCTCGTCGGTGAGCTTCTGCGCGCGGTCCTCCGCGCGCCGCTCCTCGTCGTCCCCCACGTCGCCGTTGTGGACGAGATCCTTGAGGTGGTGCATGCAGTCGCGCCGCACGTTGCGGACGGCCACCCGCCCCTCCTCGGCGAGGTTGCGGACGACCTTGACGAGCTCCTTGCGCCGCTCCTCGGTCAGCTGCGGGATCGGCAGCCGGATGATCTTGCCGTCGTTCGACGGCGTCAGCCCGAGCTCGGACTCCTGGATCGCGCGCTCGATCGACTTGATCGAGCCCGGGTCGTACGGCTGGATGGTCAACATCCGTGGCTCGGGGACGTTGATCGTGGAGAGCTGGTTGAGCGGGGTCTCCGTCCCGTAGTAGTCGACCTTCACGCGGTCGAGCAGCGCGGCCGAGGCGCGGCCGGTGCGGACCGTCGTGAACTCGTGCGCGGTCGCCTCGACCGACTTGTCCATGCGACGCTTGGCGTCGTCGAGCAGGTCTTCGATCATGCATCCCTCCGGGGCGTCGAGATGATCGTGCCGATCCGCTCCCCCGCGACCACCCGCTCGATCGTGCCGGGTTCGTCGAGGCCGAAGACGTAGATCGGCAGCCCGTTGTCCATGCACAGCGTGAGCGCGGTCGTGTCCATCACCTTGAGGCCGCGCTCGATCGCCTCGAGGTGCGTCAGCTCGGGGAGGAACCGGGCGCCGGCGTCCTGGTGGGGGTCACCGTCGTAGACACCGTCGACGCCGTTCTTCCCCATCAGGATCGCGTCCGCGCCGACCTCCAGGGCGCGCAGCGCGGCCGCAGTGTCCGTCGTGAAGAACGGGTTGCCGGTGCCCGCCGCGAAGATGATGATCCGGCCCTTTTCCAGGTGGCGGATCGCGCGGCGGCGGATATAGGGCTCGGCCACCTCGCTCACCGTGATCGCGGAGAGGACTCGGGTGTGCGCCCCGATCCGCTCGAGGGCGTCCTGCACCGTGAGCGAGTTGAGCACGGTCGCGAGCATCCCCGCGTAGTCCGCCGTGGCCCTGTCCATCCCCTCTGCGACCCCCTGCATGCCGCGGTAGATGTTGCCGGCGCCGAGCACGAGCGCCGTCTCGACGCCGAGGTCGTGGACGCGCTTGACCTCTGCGGCGAGCGACTCGACCCGCTCGGGGCTCATCCCGTAGGGCAAGTCCCCGAGCAGGGCCTCGCCGGAGAGCTTCAGGAGGACGCGCCGGAAGGCAGCGCCCTCGGACGCGTGGGGGCCGACCTCGCTCTCGGGGTGCGCGGTCACTCGCTGCCGACGTTGTAGCGGACGAACGCCCTCACCTCGGCGTCGCGCTCGGCCAGTGCCTTCGCGACCGTCAGGCTCGGGTCGTGCACCCACGCCTGGTCGAGGAGGACGGTCGCTGCGAAGAACCGCTTCGCCAGCATGCCCTCGACGATCTTCGGCTGGACGTCCTCCGGCTTGGACTCGACCTCCGGCAGCTTCTCGTAGACCGACCGCTCCTCGGCGATCTCCTGCTCCGGGATCTCGTCGCGCGTGAGGTACTGCGGCCGCGCGGCGGCGATGTGCATCGCGAGCATGCGGGCCAGCTCGGGCGTCGCCTTCGCGTGGACGAGGACGCCGATCTTGCGCGCCGGCGGGTGGATGTAGTCCGCGACGACCTCGTCGGCAGCGTCATAGCGCTCGGCGCCCACGACGGCCACGTTCTCGCCCAGCTTCGCGACGAGCTCGACACGCTCGTCCTCGAGCCCGTCGGCCGCGTCGGAGCCCTCGGCCCAGACGACGTCCAGCAGGTGCTGTGCGAACGCCAGGAACTCCTCGTTCCCGGACACCGGCTCGGTCTCGCAGCCGACTGCGATGATGGCGCCGCGGGAGCCGTCGACCCGGGCGAGGACGGTGCCCTCCGATGTCTCGCGGCCGGCACGCTTGCCGGCGGACGCGAGCCCCTGCTCGCGCAGCAGCTGGCGGGCGGCATCGAGGTCGCCGTTCGTCTCGACGAGCGCGCGCTTGGCGTCCATCATCCCCGCGCCCGTCAGGTCGCGGAGCTCCTTCACCTGCACCGCGGGGATCTGCGTCTGCTCGGTCACTGGGCCTCCTCCCCGCCCTCTGACGTGGGCGCGGCCTCGGCTGCGGCCTCGGGCGCCTCGGCCACGGCAACCGCCGCTGGCTCGGGCTCGCCTTCGGCGGGCTGCTCCGCGGCTTCCGGCGCAGCCGGAGCCTCGGGCGCCGCCGGAGCCTCGGGCGCCGCCGCGCGTGCGGCCATCTCCTCGGCGGTCACCTTCGTCTTACCGGCCTCGATCGCGTTGGCGATCGTCCGGACGACGAGGCTGCAGGAGCGGATGGCGTCGTCGTTGCCGGGGATGATGAAGTCGGCGTCGTCGGGGTCGCAGTTCGTGTCGACGAGCGCGATGACCGGCAGGCCCAGCCTGCGCGCCTCACGCACCGCGAGCTGCTCCTTGCGCAGGTCGACGACGAAGACGGCGTCGGGAAGCGACTTCATGTCGGCGACGCCGCCGAGGTTGATCTCGAGCTTCTCGAGCTCGCTGATCATCGACATGCGCTCCTTGGACGGCAGGAGCTCGAGCTGGTCCTCGTCGCGCAGGCGCCGCAGCTCGTGCAGGCGGGAGATGCGCTCGGAGATCGTGCGCCAGTTGGTCAGGAGCCCGCCGAGCCAGCGATGGTTCACGTAGGGCATCCCGACACGGGCCGCCTCCTCGGCGACCGAGTCCTGGGACTGCTTCTTCGTCCCGACGAACAGGACGGCCCCGCCGCGCTCGGCGATGTTGCGCGCGAACGCGTGGGCCTCCTCGATCAGGGCCAGCGTCTGCTGCAGGTCGATGATGTAGATGCCGCCCCGCTCCGTGAAGATGAAGCGGCGCATCTTGGGATTCCAGCGGCGCGTCTGGTGGCCGAAGTGAACCCCGGCCTCCAGGAGCTCTCGCATGGAGACGACGGTCACGTGAATTCCTCCTCGGTTCTTGTGGATCTGAAGCCGGCGGGAGCTGATGGAACCAGGCACGAAGCCCGGCACCGCCACCCGCGTGTTCCGCCGGGTCGGGTGCAGAAACTCGAGCCATTCTAGCCGACGCATTCCCTACGCTGGAGCGCGTGCAGGGGGTCGTAAGACTGCCGGCGTGGGACCTCGCCGTCGAATGCGTCGACGAGGCGCTTGCGGCAGGCGTGGTTCCGTCTCTCGAACGGCTCGGGCGCCTGGGGCAGCTGGGCTCCCTGCCGTCGTTCATCGCCGCCCTGGACGAGGGCGACGACGCCCGCGAGCTGGCGGCCGACTTCGCGCGCGAGCGCGAGAGTCTCGGGCTCGCGCCGGCCGAGGTCACGGCCGAGCTGCTCACGGTCGCGCGGGTGCTCGAGCGCCACGGCGAGGCCAACGCGCGGGCCGTCGTCGATCGCTGCATCCTCGCCTACGTCGACCGCGTCACGGCCGAGCTCGCCGACTGCGCAAGGCGCGACCCGCTCACCGGACTCCTCAACCACGGCGCGTTCCACACACAGCTCATTGCCGAGGTCTCCCGAGCCCGCCGTTACCGTGGCCGGCTCGCGCTCGTGCTCTTCGACCTCGACCACTTCAAGGAGACGAACGACCGTCTGGGGCACCAGGAAGGGGACCGGCTGCTACGGGCCTTCGCTTCCGCCCTGGCCGGCGCCGTGCGCGAAACCGACGTCGCGGGGCGCGTCGGCGGCGACGAGTTCGCGGCGCTCCTGCTCGAGGCCCGGCCGGGCGACGTGGACGCCGTCGTCGAGCGGCTGCGCGCCTGTCTTCCCGGCGGGCTGGCGGTGAGCGTCGGCTCCGCGCAGCTTCCGGACGAGGGCACGGCGGCCGAGCAGCTCGTGGCCGCCGCCGATCGCCGCCTCTACTCCGACAAGGTCGCCCGAGCCGCCTAGCGCGCCGTTTTGGGCCGCGCCGGCGCGGGCAGGACAGCGGTATGTCTGCGTACACGATCAAGAACCTGAAGCACGACGTGAAGGATGCGGCCCCCGACGGCGGGCTCGCGCCGGGGCTCGAGGCGCACTTCGCCGGCTCCTCGCTCGACTGCGAGCAATCGGGCGTCAGCTACTTCCGCGTCGCGCCGGACTTCCGCATCCCGTTCGGGCACACGCACGGGCGCCAGGAGGAGGTCTACGTCGTCGTGGACGGCACCGCCCGCCTCAACCTGGACGGCGAGGTGCACGAGCTCCGCAAGTGGGACGCCGTGCGCATGTCGCCCGAGGTGACGCGGAACCTCGAGGCCGGCCCGGACGGCGCGGAGTTCCTCGCCTTCGGGGCGCCCAACACCGGGCTCGGCGACGCCGAGATGCAGCCCGGCTGGTGGACCGACTAGCGTCGGGCTTGCTCGAGCGCGTCCGCGAGATCCGCCGGTAGCGGCGATTCGACATCCACTTCCTCGCCCCCGAAGGGATGCGGGAACGCGAGCCTCGCCGCATGCAGGAACTGACGGTCGAGTCCCAGGTCGCCGTCGACGCCATAGACCGGGTCGCCGGCAACGGGTAGGTCGATGGCAGCCAGGTGGACACGGATCTGGTGGGTCCTTCCCGTCTGCAGGCGGACGCGCAGCAGGGCGTGCTCCGCGAGGAGCTCGGCCAGCTCGAACTCCGTGACCGCCTCTTTGGGCGCGTTCGTGTCCAGCGAGACGCGCGTCGCATCGCGGCGGTCGCGCCCGATCGGCGCCTCGATCCGGCCGGCGCGTGAGCGCGGACGCCCCCGCACCAGCGCGAGATACTCGCGCACGAGCTTCCGCCGCCGCAGGAGGCCCTGGAGCCGCCGGTGCGCGTCGTCCGAGCGCGCAACCACCAGGAGCCCCGACGTGTCGCGGTCGAGCCGGTGAACGATCCCCGGCCGCTCGGGCTCCTCCCCGCCCTCGATTGCCTGCGCGAGCAGCCCGTGGACGAGCGTCCCGCTCACATGGCCCGCCGAGGGGTGGACGACCACGCCGGCCGGCTTGTCGACCACGAGCAGGTGCTCGTCCTCGTAGGCGACGCGCAGTCCGGCCACCGGCTCGGGCTCGAGTGCCGTCTCGCGCCGCTCCGGCACCTCGAATTCGAGCTCCTCGCCGCCCACGAGCCGGTGGCTCTTCGAGCGCCGTCCGCCGTCCACGGAGACCGCGCCGTGCTCCACCAGCCGCTCGGCGGCCGCCCGCGAGCCCACGCCGTCGCACGTGGCCAGGAAGCGGTCGAGCCGCTCGCCCGCCGCCTCCGGCGGCACGACGAGCTTCATCCGCTGGTCTTGGGGGCGGTGCGGCGGAGTCGGGGCTCGCGCTCGGCGGCGACGAGGGCCGCGAGCAGGATGGTCACGCCGACGACGATGAAGGTGTCGGCGAGGTTGAAGGCCGGCCAGAAGCGCAGGTCGAGGAAGTCCGTGACGTGCCCGAGCCGCAGCCTGTCGATCAGGTTGGCGATGCTGCCGCCGATCAGGAGCCCGAGCGCGACGGGCAGCACCGGGTGACGGGCGCCGGCTCGCGCGAAGTAGAAGAGCATCCACCCGACGGCGACCGCCGTGAGGATCGTGACCGCCGTGGCCCAGCTCGAGAAGAGCCCGAACGCGATGCCCGGGTTCGTTACGTGACGGATCTCGAGCGGCCCCGCCACGTGCACGGAGTCACCGAGGTCGAGCGTGCTGACGACGATCTGCTTCGTCACCTGGTCGGCGACGACGGCCGAGAAGGCGATCGCGAGGAGACCGAGCCAGTGGAACGGCGTCGCAGAGAGCGACCGCTCGACCATCGAGATCGGCACACGGCCGTCCGTGGCTGACCCGACGCGAACGTCGATCAGCCTCGTGGACGGGTTGACTAGCCCCTCTCGACGAGACGCTGGCAGTCGATGCACCTTGTCGCGTGCGGGATTGCTTCGAGCCGCTCTTCGGCAATCTGTTGCCCGCAGCGCTCGCACTTCCCGTAGGTCCCGTTCTCGATTCGTTCGAGCGCCTGGTCGATCGCCCGGAGGAGGTTCTCGGCGTTCTCCTCGAGTGTGTTGTCGATCTCCCGGTCGAGCGTCGCAGTGGCCGAGTCGGCGAGGTGATTGTCGAACGTCTCCTCCTCCGTCTCGTCCTCGAACGAGCTCGAGTTCGCCTCGTGCAGATGCTCGATCGTCGAGCTCAGGCGCTCGCGCTCTTCGAGCAGGGTCTTCCGGAAGCGCTCGGTGTCCACGCTTCGAGTATATCCCGGGCTCCGAGCCCCTTCCCGGTTGGTCAGGCGGCCTGGTGGCGGTCGCGCCCGGCCTCGCCGCGGGCGGCGACGGGCTCGCCCTCGAGGCGGTCGAGCGCGGAGGCGAGGAAGCCGCGGAACTGGGCCCTGACGTCGGTCTCGAGCGCGCGCAGACGGCGGATCTCCTCCCGCGTCCGCTCCTGCTCGCCCTCCGCCGTCGAGGCGATCTCGCGGGCCTTCGCCCGCGCCTCCTCGACGATCAGATCGGCCTCGCGGTGGGCCCGCGCGCGCAGCTCGTCGGCCATCCGCTCGGCCGAGAGCAGCGTGTTGCGCAGGGCCTCCTCGATCTCCCGCTGACGGTGGAGCTCGCTCTCGAGACGCTCGATCTCGTCGCGCAGATCGGCGCGGTCGCGCCACACGTCCTCGAAGCTCGTGGCGATGTCCGAGAGGAGCCGGTCAACCCCCGAGCGCTCGTAGCCCACGAGACGCCGAGGCAGTGTCACGTGCCGAATTTCGACAGGGGTCAGCGACATGGCCGAAAGCTTCGCCGCGCGGCGGCGGACCCCTCCCCGCCGTTACAGGCGGGCGAGGCCTGAGTCGATCAGCCGGTAGACGATCGTGAGGGTGATGATGGCCACGATCGGCGAGAGATCGAGGCCCAGGCCGCCGAGGTTGAGCTGCGGGATGAAGCGGCGGAACAGGCGCAGGTACGGATCGACGACGTCGTAGAGGAAGCGCTGGATCCGGTTCAGGGTCGTGTTGTAGGGCAGCGGGATCCAGGACGCGATGATGTACGCGATGATGCAGATGAGGTAGACGAGGTACAGGGCCTCGACGAAGCCCCGGGCAGTCGAGATCGCGTCCGCGAAGACCATTCGCGGGGAAACCTACTGCCCGATCCGGCCGGAAGTCGGCTGCGACTGGTTTACGACTGGTTGTAGAAGCCGTGGTCGATCAGGCGCGCGCGCTCCTCCGCCGAGACCTCGACGTTGCGCGGCGTCAGGAGAAACACCTTGTCGGCGACCCGCTGCATGCTCCCGCTGAGCGCGTACGTGAGCCCGCTCGAGAAGTCGATCAGCCGCTTCGAGAGCTCGGCGTCGGCGCTCTGCAGGTTGACGATCACGGGCACGGAGTCCTTGAACTTGTCCGCGATCGACTGGGCGTCGTTGAAGCTCCGCGGCACCACGAGGTGGACCTTCACGGACGCCGCGGCGACCGCCTCCAGCGGACGTCTGTTACCGCCCGACGAGCGCTTGACCGCGGTCTGCGCACCGGCCTGCGCGTCGGGCTCGGACCAGTCCTCGAACTCCTCGCGCTGGCGTGTCCGCGGGTTGAGCCGGCGCACGTTCTGGCGGTCGCGGTCGTACGTCCGCTCGAGCTCCTCCTCGGCGGCGTAGGCCTCCTCGTCCCAGTACTCGTCCTCCTCGACGATGCCGAAGTAGACGAGCGCGCGACTCCAGACATCTCCAACTCCCATAAACGCGGACTGAGTCTAGCGCCCGTACAGAACGGATCCCACCCGAACCAGGGTCGCGCCTTCCTCCGCCGCGACGCGGTAGTCCTGGGACGTCCCCATGGAAAGCTCCTCGAAACCGCGCTCCTCCGCGAGCTCGCGCAGCCGACGGAAATACGGCCGCGAGGCCTCCGCGTCGTCGGCCAGCGGCGGCATCGTCATCAGGCCGCGCACGTCGACGCCGAGCCCGCGCACCTCGTCCAGAAACGCGGGCAGGGACTCCGGTGGGACTCCCGACTTCGACTCCTCCCCGGAGAGGTTCACCTCGACGAGGGCCGGCACCGTCAGGCGCTTCGCAGCGGAGTCGCTCGCGAGCGAGTGGCAGAGCTCGCAGAGGTCGGAGACGTCGCGGGCCTTGCGCGACTGGAGGTGGCCGATGAAGTGCCAGCGGAAGGTCTCGCCGTAGCGCTCGTGCTTGGCCGCGAGGTCCTGGAGGCGGTTCTCTCCCACGACCTCGACCCCGGCCTCGGCGAGCAGCGCCATCTCGTCGGGCGAGACGTACTTCGTCGCCGCCACCACGGTCACGCCCGGCCCGACTTCCTCGCGGATGCGGGCGTAGTTCGACGCGATCAGCGAGCTGTCAGCGGAGAGCGGCAACGATCCCTTGGCGCCCGGTGACGCCCTGGTCGCGGCGGTGGGAGAAGAGCAGCTCCTCCTCGCAGGACGTGCAGAGGTCGACCCGCTCGACCGACTCGCAGCCGGCCGTCCGCAGGGCTCGCTCGGTCGCCTCCACGAGGTCGAGGTTCTTCCCCACGAGGATGTCTGCGCCGAAGCGCGCGCGGAACGGCTCGGCGACCTCCTCGCCGACCTCGAAGCAGCAGGGGCCGATGCCGGGCCCGATCGCGGCGCGCAACGGACCGCCGCCGAGCGCCTCCACCCCGGCCTCGACGATGCCGCCGAGCAGTCCGCGCCAGCCCACGTGGAGGGCGGCTACGCCCGGCCTCCCGTTCGGGCGGGCGAGCCCGACCGGCAGGCAGTCGGCGGTGAGAAGCATGAGCCCGCGCTCGCGCTCGTCCGTCCAGAGCCCGTCGCAGCGCTCGAGCGGCGTCCCCGGCCGGACAATTCCGCGCCCGTCGGCCCGCAGCACCCTCGCACCGTGAGCCTGCCAGGCCATCGTCGCGGTCTCGGGATCGACGCCGACCGACCCACACAGGCGCTTGCGGTTCTCGACCACGCGCTCGGGCTCGTCGTCCGTGAGGATCCCGAGGTTGAGCGACTCGTACGGGCCCTCGCTCACGCCGCCGAGGCGCGACGAGAAGACGACCCTGTACGGGTCCCCGAGGTCCGCTTCGAAGATCACGAAGCCCCGATCAGCTCCCGCGCGGCCGCCAGCTCGGCGTCCCGTCCGTCAAGCTCGCCGTTCACCTTCCGGCGCAGGATCTCCTCCAGGATCGCGCCCACCTGGGGGGACTCCGTCAGCCCGAGCTCGGCCAGGTCTCCGCCGGAGATCTCCAGGTGGACGTCCCGGAGCTCCTCGAGATAGCGCACAAGGCGCGAGCGCGCCGCTTCGTCCGCGCCGGCCAGGGCCATGAGGACGCCGTCCGGGTCGTGCGGCTCGGCCACCGCGCGCAGCCTCGCGGGCTCGTCTGTCTCCGCAACGCGTTCGCGCAGGCGACCGGCCACCGTGACGGCGTCGGCGATGCGCTCGCCGTCGCGGCGCCGGAGCTTGAGGCGCTCGAACCAGTCGTAGAGCTCGTCGGGAGGCAGCCGTCGAGCGAGAGCGGCGAGCCGCAGCCGCCAGGCGGGCGCGTCGGGCGCGTAGCGCTCGCGGAGCGCGTCCAGCTCGGCGACGAGCTCGACGGCCTCCTCGCCGGCGGCCAGATGGGGATGGATGGCCTGGTCGAGCCGCAGCTCGGCCATCCGCCGGAGCGAGTCGCCGACCTCGGCCTCCGACAGGAGTGCCTGCAGCTCGTCGCGCAGCCGTGCCGAGGAGAGCTCACCGACAAGCTCCATCTCGATGCATGCGCGCGCCAGCCCAAACGTGTGCGCGTCCATACGAAAGCCGTACCGGTTCTCGTAGCGGATCGCGCGGAAAAGGCGCGTCGGGTCGTCGATGAACGAGAGGTTGTGCAGGACGCGGATGACCTTCGCCTCGAGATCCTGCAGCCCGCCGAAGAAGTCCACGAGTCGCCCGAAGTCCTCGCCCTTGAGCGAGACCGCCATCGCGTTGATGGTGAAGTCACGTCGGTAGAGGTCCTGGCGGATGGACGCCTGCTCGACCGCCGGCAGCGCGCCGGGGTAGTCGTAGAACTCGGTCCGCGAGGTGGCGACGTCGACCCGGCCTCCGTCGTAGAGGACGATCGCGGTGCCGAACTTGTCGTGCGGGACGACGCGGCCGCCGAGTGCCTGCGCCAGCGCGCGCCCGAATGCGATGCCGTCGCCCTCGACGGCGATGTCGACGTCGAAGCTCGGCTCGTCCATGAGCAGGTCGCGGACGGCGCCGCCGACGAGGTAGACGCCGTCGAACCCCTCGGCGACGGCCGGGACTGCCTCGAAGACCGGCTCGAGCCCGGGAATAGCCAGGAGCTGGGCGCTGAGATCCGGGCCGGGCGGAGCGGCCTCCTCCGCCGTGGGCTCGCCGAGCGCGCGCAGCAGGTCGCTGCGGGTGACCACGCCCACCACCCGGTCGTCGCGCAGGACGGCGACGCGGCCCGCGTCCGACGTGCGCAGCAGGCGCGTCAGCTCGGGGAGAGGCGTGCTCTCCTCGCACGTGACGACGTCCGAGCTCATGACGCTCTTCACCGGAGCGTGCGAGAGCCCGTGGCCGATGGCCTGGTCGAGGTTCTCGCGCGTGACGAGGCCGACCAGCCGCTCGTCCTCCTCGACGAGGATCCCGCTCTGGCGGTGCCGCTGGCACCGCACCATCGCCTGCGCGACGGTCTCACCGGGCGCGACGAAGCGGGCCGGGCGCGACATGATCTCGGCCGCGCTCGGCAGCGGCCGCGCAGCGCCGGGGAGCGCATCCAGGATCAGCTGCCGCGCCTCCGCGAGGGTGCCGCGATGGACGGCTGACGCGGCCTGCGGATGGCCGCCGCCTCCGAGCGCTCCCGCGACCACGGCGGCGTCCAGCTCGGGCATGCGCGAGCGGCTGACGCAGAAGACCCTTCCGTCCATCTCAACGAGGCAGACGAGCGCCTGCGCGTCCGTAAGGTCGACGATCTTGTGGGCGAGGTTGGAGACGCCGTCGACGTACGTCGGCCAGACGACCGGAGCGAGCAGCACCTCGAGCCCTCCGACGGAGTGGCTCTCGAGCGACGACACGAGCGCGTCGAGCAGCGCCCGCTCATCCTCGGCGAGCGGCGCGCGCAGGTACTGCGCGACCATGTCCTGGCGCGCCCCGTGGCGCAGGCACCACGCCAGCGCCTCCGCGTCCCGGAGCGCCACGCCCGGATAGCCGAGCGAGCCCGTGTCCTCGTGGATGCCGAGCGCGAAGACGGTGGCTTCGAGCGGCGAGACCTCGAGCTCGCGCTCGGCGAGGATCCCGACCATCGTCGTCGTCAGCGCCCCGTCGTCCGAGAGCACGAGGTTCTCCGGCTTCACCCAGTCGGGCGTCTCGCCGGAGTGATGGTCGAAGACGACGACCTCGACCTCGGGGTCGCGGGCGACGCGCTCGAACTCCCCGAGGCGCTCCGGCTGCACCGTCTCGACCACGATCAGCCGGCGGACGCTGTCGAGGTCGACACGCCCGGAGTCCACGATCTCCAGCTCGTCCGCGTGCAGGCGGTAGAACTCGCGCACGTTGCGGTTGAGCGAGCCGGAGAGCGCGATGACGGCGCCCGGATAGAGCCTCCGCGCGGCGAGCATGGCCGCGAGCGCGTCGAAGTCCGTGTTGGTGTGGGAGACGATGACGTCCACGGCTGGAAGGTTAGACCCGGCCGCGCTGTATCCCCCTTCCTGAGGATGCGCACGGGACGGTGGGAACCCACGGTGAGCGCGGGGTCCTGCTGCCGAAGTGTCTACGAAACAGCGCACCGCACTCACCGCGCTCCTGGCGCTCACGCTCGTCGTCGCCGTTCCTGCAGGCGGCGCGCTCGTCGCCCCGGTCCTGACCGGCCCGGACGAGGGCATGACGGTGAGCGAGCTCCCGCCGTTCCGGTGGGATCCCGTCGCCGGCGCCGACCGGTACGAGTTCGAGTTCGCCGCCGATCCGGGCTTCAACGGCGCGACCATGGTGAGCACGAAGAACACGCGGGCCGCGCTGAAGCTCCTCGTCCCGAACGGGACCTACTACTGGCGCGTGCGCGGGGTGACGAGTGGCGGCGACGTCGGCGCGTGGTCGGACGTGCGCAGCCTCGACATGGCGTGGACGGCGCAGGCCGCGCTGCTCGCTCCGTCGAACGGCGCCACGATCACGTACCCGGATCACGCGCTCGAGCTCAGGTGGGGCGCCGTGCAGGGCGCCGCGAAGTACCTCGTCAAGGTCGCGAGCGACCCGGATCTCGGCACCCTCGTCTTCGGCGAGCCGGTCGAGACCGCGTCGACGCAGTTCACGCTCAACGACCCGATGCCCCCGGGGACCTACTACTGGGGGATCACGCCGCTGAACGCGCAGGGCCACGAGGGTGCCGCGTCGACCGTCGCCTCCTTCACGTGGTCCTGGCCGTCGACCTCGACGCCGACGTACACGGACCTCTCCCCCGATCCGGAGCTCGTCGACCCCCACTTCTCGTGGACGCCGGTGCTCGGCGCGGCCGGCTACCAGGTCGAGGTCAACTTCTCCTCGGACTGGGCATCCGGCTCGAAGGTCTGCTGCGACCCGATCAACTTCTTCACGCAGGCCTCGACGCTCGGAACCTCCCTCTCGCCCGACGGTCGTACTCGACAACAACACCTACTTCTGGCGCGTGCGCGCGATCGACTCCGAGGGCAACGCCGGCGTCTGGAACGTCGGCCCGTCCTTCACCAAGACGTTCGACAACGTGCCTCCCGTGACGGCACCCAGCATCGAGAACGTCCACATGCGCGACAACACCGCCGACCCCGCCGTCGACACCGACGCGGGGACCGCCGTGCTCGACACCGATACCCCGGTCGTCGTCTGGGAGCCCGTGATCGGGGCCTCCGGCTACACGGTGAACGTGACCACGTTCTCGGGCGGCGTCTGCAACTGGGCCAGCGCACATCTGGGACACCGACACCTCCGTGCGCGCCTGGACGCCGCTCGGCTGGAGCAGGGTCACCGGCTCGCCCTATCCGACGACGGTGCCCCCGTCCACCGACTCGTTCAGGGCCCTCACCGCCGGCGCCGAGTACTGCGTCCGCGTCCGCGCGTACGACCGGCCGTCCATCAGCGCGACGCCGATCAACGGCGACTGGACGTACCTGCCCGCCAACAACCAGGCCGCGTTCAAGTGGAACGGGCCTCCGGCGAGCGCGGCATGCGGACCGCCCTGCGAGATGTCCTCCGGCGACTACAACGGCCCGCTCACGGGAGCGACGGTCGGGACGATGCCGCTCTTCACCTGGGATCCGATCCCGGGCGCGGAGAGCTACTACGTCCTCGTCGCGCGCGACCCGAACTTCACGAACGTGATCGACTTCGCGTACACGCGCATCCCGGCCTACGCTCCGCGGAAGGCGGCCACGTCCATCGGCTACGCTGACGAGACGACGCTCTACTACTGGGCCGTCCTGCCGGCCGATGCCGCGAACGGCGACTTCGTCTCGGCCGAGCCGCTCACGAGCGGGGCGCAGAGCTTCACGAAGCAGTCCGCGCCTCCGGCCCTCCTCGCGCCCGCGAACGGCGCGGCCGTGAACACGCCCGCGACGGTGTTCCAGTGGACGCCTGTCCACGACGCGCGTCAGTACCGGCTCCAGGTCGCGGTCGGACCCGACGCTTCGGGACGCTCATCGACGACTTCGAGACCGACGCGAGCTCGTACACGAGCAACACGACCTATCCGTCGGACACGACGCTGTACTGGCGCGTGCGCGCGGATGCTGAGAACGGGTCCGGAGAGGTCGGCCTCACCTGGTCGGAGAGCGGGACGTTCACGAAGCAGCTGCCCAAGCCGGTCTTCGACCCGGACAACCCGACGACCGGCGCCTTCCTGCCGACGATCAAGTGGTCGACCGTGCCTGGCGCAGTCTCCTACGACCTGCACGTCGTCCAGCCCAACGGCCAGGCGCAGGGACTTCCGCAACATCCCGGCGCCCGCCGGCACGTTCACCGAGATGACCGGAGTCGGCGTGTTCACGTGGACGGTCCGCGCGAACTTCCCGACCGACGGCCTCTCGACCCTCGACGGCCCGTACTCGCTGCCCAGCACGTTCACGCACACGATCCCCGAGCCGAGCGGCACCACCGAGGAGGTCGGTGTTCGCCGCCTGCTCCTCCGGTGGGATCCCCGGCCCCGCGCCGACGACTACCGCGTCCAGATCTCGACCCGCGCGGACTTCGCCACCGTCAACGAGACCGTCACGACGCAGACGACCGCCCACGCGCCGGTGATGACCTCCGCGGCGTTCTCGAACGGCGGCAACTTCTTCTGGCGGGTCGCGATGATCGACGCCGACAACAACCTCGGCGACTACAGCGCCGCGCGCCCCTTCACCCTGCCGCCGCTCGGCACCGGCACCAGCACGCCCACCACCCAGCGCTTCCGCGGCTCGTTCCTCGGCTATCCCGTCCGGAACCAGTGGCGGACGGTCACGCTGACGGTGCGGAACGGCTACTACCAGCCGGTGGCCGGTGCGAACGTCCGCATCTCCGGCGCGGGCGTCCGCATCGTGTCGAAGCGCACAGGCACGGGCGGCAAGGTGAGCTTCCGCCTCCGCGCGACGCGCTATCCGGGCCGCGTGGCCTTCCGGGTCACGAAGCTCAACTTCACCGCAGCGACGTACTACCGCTCCGTCCGCGCGCGTTAGGTAGGCGAGGGCTTAACGAAAGGAGCGCGTTGCCGTCGGGCCGCGCTGCTCGCCCCGAGCCGTGTCCTCAGTCGCGCCCGTAGCCTCCAGCTACGAACGCTCCCTGCGTCCTTGCCTCGGAACGACCATCACGTCCCGACGGCGAGCATCCTTCCGCCAATCCCTCTAACGCCCGGCGACGACTGCGATCTCGACGCGGCAGCCCGAGGGCAGCGCCGCGATCTCGACCGTGGCGCGGGCCGGGTACGGCTCGCTCAGGTGGCTCGCGTAGACCTCGTTCATCGGCTGGAAGTCGTCCAGCTCGATGAGGAAGATCGACGTCATCAGGATCTTGTCGAGGCTGGACCCGGCCTCCTCGAGGATCGCCGAGAGGTTCTTCATGACCTGCTGGGTCTGCTCGACGATCCCGCCCTCGACGACCTGGCCGGCCTCCGGGTCGATGCCCAGCTGCCCGGAGACGAACACGAGGTCGCCCGCGACGATGCCCTGCGAGTAGGGCGCTCCCTGGAAGGGCGCCGGCGCCCTGTCGGTGCGTACGGCCTGCTTGTCCATGCCTATCCCTCCACCCGTTCGATGCTGGCACCGAGCGCCCGCAGGCGCTCGTCGATCCGCTCGTAGCCCCTGTCGATCTGCCCGATGTTCCCGATCGTCGAGCGGCCTTCCGCGCACAGGCTCGCGATCAGCATCGCCATGCCCGCGCGGATGTCGGGGCTCTCCATGCGCTCCCCGTAGAGGCGGGCCGGGCCGCTGACGACGGCGCGATGCGGGTCGCAGAGGATGATCCGCGCCCCCATGTTGACGAGCTTGTCCACGAAGAAGAGCCGGTTCTCGAACATCTTCTCGAAGATCAGCACCGTGCCCGTCGCCTGCGTCGCGACCGCGAGGGCGATGGAGGTCAGGTCGGCCGGGAAGGCCGGCCACGGGCCGTCTTCGATCTTGGGGATCTGGGCGCCGAGGTCGTCCTGGATCACGAGCTCCTGGCCCCCCGGGACGCGCACCGACGACCCTTCCGCGTGGCACTCGATGCCCAGCCGCGCGAAGCCGTGCCAGACGCCGGCGAGGTGCTCGTGGACGACGTCCTCGATGACGATCTCGCCCTCGGTCACGGCGCCGAGGCCGACGAAGCTCGCCACCTCGATGTGGTCGGGGCAGATGCGCCACTCGCCGCCGCCGAGCCGGTCGACGCCGCGCACGTGGAGGACGTTCGACCCGATGCCCTCGATGCGCGCGCCGAGCGCGACGAGGAAGTTGCAGAGGTCCTGGACGTGAGGCTCGCAAGCGGCGTTGGTGATCGTCGTCTCCCCCTCGGCGAGCACGGCCGCCATGACTGCGTTCTCCGTGCCGGTCACGGACGCCTCGTCGAGGAAGATGCGGGCGCCGACGAGCCCGTTGGCCGTCATGTGCAGCTTGCGGTCGGCTTCGATCTCGGCGCCGAGACGGGCGAAGGCGTGAATGTGGGTGTCGAGCCTGCGCCTGCCGATGACGTCTCCGCCCGGCGGCGGGACGATCGCCTCGCCCCAGCGCGCGAGCAGCGGCCCCGCGAGGAGGATCGAGGCGCGGATCCGCGTGCAGAGCTCGGCGTCGAGCTCGTGCTTGAGCACGTCCTCGGCGACGATGCGCACGCGGCCGCCGCCCTGGCGATCGACCTCGACGCCGAGATCGGCGACCAGGTCGAGCATCGTTTCCACGTCCTTGATCGCCGGGATGTTCGTCAGCGTCACGGGCTCCTCGGTCAGGAGCGTCGCGGCGACGATGGGGAGCGCAGCGTTCTTGTTCCCGGCCGCGCGCACGCTTCCGCGCAGCGGGCGGCGCCCGTCGATGACGAAGGACTCCATCAGCCTGTCTGCGACAAGGGTCTCGGGCACGGATCAGCGTTGCTCGGACGTCCGGAGCGACCGACGAGGCTATCCTAAACGGCCCTATGGAGGTCACCCGCGAACGGGCCTGGGAGACGCTCACCCGCCACACGAAGAGCGAGGCGCTCCTCCGTCACGCGCTCGCGGTCGAGGCCTGCGTCGCCTACTACGCGCGCGAGCAGGGCGAGGACGAGGAGCTCTGGAGCGCGGTCGCGCTCCTGCACGACTTCGACTACGAGATGCACCCCACCCTCGACCAGCATCCCCAGGACGGCGCGCCCATCCTCCGCGAGGAAGGCTGGCCGGACGACGTGATCGAGGCGGTGCTCTCGCACGCCGAGCATCTCGACATCCCGCGCGACACGCCGCTCAAGAAGACGCTGTTCGCCTGCGACGAGCTGGCCGGCTTCGTGCACGCGTGCGGCCTCGTGCGGCCCGACGGGATCGAGACCCTCGAGCCGAAGTCCGTGAAGAAGAAGCTCAAGCAGCCGTCGTTCGCGGCGGGCGTCCACCGCGACGAGGTCTACGCAGGCGCGGAGCTGATCGGGCTCGAGCTCGACGACCACATCCGCAACGTCGTCACGGCGATGCGCCCGATCGCGGGTCAGCTGGGCCTGCGGACTGAAGCCGCCTAGCCGCCGTGCCCCTCCGCACCCGACCGCCGCGGCCGGAGGACGCCGAGGCGATCGCCCGGATCTACAACGAGGGCATCGCCGGCCGGCTGGCCACCTTCGAGACGCGCGAGCGGACGGCGGCGGACGTCGAAGCCTGGCTCGACGAGGGCTTCCCGCTCGTGGTCGTGGAGGACGACGGCGGCGCCGTCCTCGCCTGGGCCTCGGCGCCTCCCTACAGGGCTCACCGCGACGTCTATCGCGGCGTCGGTGACTTCTCCGTCTACGTCGCGGTCGAGGCTCGCGGCCGTGGCGCCGGGCGCATGGCGATGGAGGCGCTGGCCGCGGAGGCCCGAGCCCGCGGCTTCTGGAAGCTCGTCAGCCGGATCTTCCCGGAGAACGAGGCGAGCCTCGCGCTCTGCCGCTCGCTCGGCTTCCGCGAGGTCGGCGTCTATCGGCGCCATGCGCGGCTCGACGGCGTCTGGCGGGATGTGGTCGTCGTCGAGCTTCTGCTCGATGGCGACGGCTAGGCCGCCAGCAGGCGGACCTGGACGCGCTGGGCCAGCGGCTTCAGGTCGCCTGGGTCGAACGCCTCGACGCGGCAGATGCCCGTCACGGACTGCACGAACCTGCCCGAGCGCATGAAGATCGACGCCATCCGGAACTTCGCGCCGACGAGCTCGAACGTGACGGCGATCCCCTTCATGCCGCGGCCCGGGTTTCGCAGCGGGCTGACGCGGACCTTCGTCGGGCGGACGCTCGTCTCCTCGGCGAAGCTCTGGACGACGCCCTGCGCGTAGACCTGACGTCCGCCGGGCCTGTCGACGAACTTCATTCCGAGAACCGCGCTCGCCGGGGTGTCGTAGAGCTGCGTCTCGGCCCGCAGCGCGACCAGATGCGAGCCGCCCACCATCACGTCCCGGAAGACGCGCTGGTATGCGGAGTAGCCGTCGCCGTCCACCCTGCCCTCCTCGTACACCCTCGCGTCGGCGGCGACGTCCTCGGCGGCCATCGTCATCTCGGGAAGCTTCTTCCTGGCAGCGCGATTCGCAACGGTCAGCCCGTCCGGCTTGACCGGCTTGACGTCGATCTCGCCCGCCAGCACGGCCTGGATGCGGCGGTCGAGCTCCACGGCGAGCCTCATCGCCTCCTGGCGCGCGTCGCCCTTGTCGGCGCGAACGACACTGACGTAGGCCACGACGCGCCCCCGCCGGAACATGACCGACGTCTCCTGGGCACGGATCAGGCTCGGGACGATGACCGTGGCGCGGACGCCGCCCCCCTCGTCGCCGATGCCGGCGATCTCGAACGACGACACGTTGCGGAGCTTGATCCCGGGCCGCACCGGCCCTCTCAGGCGCTCGTAGTCGGTCAGGCGCGCATGGAGGTATTGCACCGCGTACACGGGGTCGTCGAGCAGCTCGACGCCGGTGCCGAGCGACAGCGTTCCCTTGCGCACGCTCAGCGAGGCGAGTCGCGGATGGATGTAGGTGCGCTCGAATCCGAGCACGCGGCCCTTCGCGCGGAGCGACGACGCCGTGTCCGTCGGGGTCCACCGTGTTCGACGCGAACCTCGCGTTGGTCATCTCCCCGGCCGGCCGGTACTCGGCCAGCCCTTTGACCGACGGTCCGAGGTCGGCCTTCGGGAGGACCATGGCGGCCAGCTGCGCTCGGGTGACCGGCTGCTTGGGAGCAGCCTCGCGCGGCGCGCTGGTCCCGAGGCCGCATCCGGCCAGCAGCACCACTGCCCCGGTAAGGAGAAGACCCCGGAGAACGTGCGGCATGTGGACCGCTTCGGCCCTGTCGCGGCCGGGCTAAAGCCCTCGAACGAGGCGTTCGAGGTCGTCCTCGTTCGTCCAGAAACCGCAGGACGCGCGGACGAAGCCCGTGCCGGGCAGGTCGCGCACGACGACACCTGCCTCGGCGAGGCTTCTGACGAGCGCTTCCGGCTCTTCCGCGCGCCACGTGACGAGCGTGGCCTGCCCGGGCTCGGTCACCACGTCGGCGCCCCGCTCGAGCAGGAGCTGCCGCAGGCGCTCGGCGGCCTCACGGGCGCGCGTGAACCGGTCCTCCCCGGCCTCCGTCATGAAGCTCGAAGGAGGCGAGCATCCCTGCGACCGAGGCCACCGGCGTCCACGACCCCTCGAACCGGCCCGCGCCCTCGATCAGCTCGTACTTCGGCAGCTGCCACGAGAAGTAGGACGGAAACGCGACGCGGCTGTTCTCGACGCGGTCCGGGTGGACGTAGAGCGCGCCCGTGGCCGCAGGGCCGAGGAGCCACTTCTGCGCCGACACCGTGTAGAAGTCGCAGCCGAGCTCCCGGACGTCGACGGGGATCGTCCCGGCCGCCTGGGCGCCGTCGACGAGGAGCGGGACCCCGCGCCCGGCGAGCTCGGCGACCGGCAGGACGACGCCCGTGAGCCACGAGACGTGCGAGATCGCGACGAGCCGCGTCTGCGGCGTGATCTGCGCCTCCAGGGCGGCCAGGACCTCCGCGGCCGGCAGGTCGCGGATGGCCGCGATCCGCAGTGTCGCCCCCGAGGCGACGAGCCCGCCGAACAGGCCCGGGTGCTCCGAGTCGGTCGTGACCACCTCGTCGCCCGGCCCGATCCCCAGGCCCCCGATGGCGATGTTGCACCCCTCGGTCGTCGACGTCGTCAGCGCCATGCAGCCTTTGCCGGCGCCGATGAGGCCGGCGAAGGCCTCTCGGAGGCGCTCGCGGTCGGCGAGGGCGCGCTCGAAGTACGGGCGGTTGGAGCGCCCCTCCTCGAGCTCGCGCCGCTGGACGCCCTCCATCGCCTCAACCGTCGCGCGCGGGAGCGGCCCGAACGTCCCCGCGTTCAGGTAGGCGAAGCGGTCGAGCACCGGGAGGCCGGCGCGCACCGCTACGAGGTCGATGCGATCACCGCCTCGACCGGGGCGTGGTCGGAGAGCACGACGCCGCTCGTCCGCCGTCGCGCCTCCGGCCAGCTCTCCGGCCCCCGCTCGAGCTCGAAACCGCGGACGAGCACCTGGTCGACGCCGTCGATCGGCTCGCTGAAACCCGGGACGCCGTGGCGCCTGACGTTGAAATCCCCACAGAGCACGACGGGCTCGATGCCGGAGAGGAACGACGCGGCGCGGTCGATCTCCACGGCGACGAGCTGCGGGTCGGGGTCGTTCGACGCGTGCAGGTTCGCGGCGAGCAGGCGCTCGGGCCCAGCGTCCACCTCGAGGGAGTGGCAGATCCGCCGGTGCGAGCCCAGGAGCTGATCGGCGCGCGAGAGCTCCGGGTTGAGCACGATCCGGCGGTGCCGCCCGGTCTCGAAATGCGGGTTCACGAGCAGGACGTTTGCCTGTCCGGTCAGGCTGGAGCGGAACCGCGGCGGGTCGGCGTTCGTGATGTGACGTGCGAGCGGCCCGAGCAAGGCCGGCATCGTCATCGCCCACGAGGCCTGCATGCCGCTCCAGGCCTCTAGCCGCCGTACGGCCCACAACGGCACCTCCTGCAGCGCGACGATGTCCGGGGCGTCCGCGGTGACGAGGCGCACCATCTGCTCCAGGTGCAGCTTCGAGGTCGGCGGGTGCGTCCTCCCGTGGTAGAGGTTCCAGCTGCGAACGAGGAGACGCACTCGCGCTCTAGTCTAGTGAGCGATGCCTGGGCGCTTCGTCGAACTGGCCGGGCGCCAGCTCGAGCTTTTCGCGGCCGAAAACGGCGACCTTCTGCGCGACTGCCAGGCCGCGCTCGACGCCTACAACCGCGCTCCGCGCGACGACGCCGAGGAGCTCTACGGCGACTACGTCGACCGCGTGGACACCGCCAGGGATGCGCTTCTGGAATACCGCGACGGCTACGCGAGGACGCTCGACACGGACGCCGCGGAGGAGTACGAAGCCGTCTTCAACCGGCTTGTCCTCAAGCGCCTGCCGAGCCTCGGGCTCGAGCTCGACTAGCACCATCCCGTTCAACCCCTCCTGCGCGATTCGGCACAAGCGGATCGGGGGTAAGCTCCTGGCGCCGTTCGTCCCTTCGCCCAGGAGGAATCCATGCGCAGGCTCTTGCTCGTCGCCGCCGTGCTCGGCGTTGCTCTCGCCGTGGCCGGAGGCGCACAGGCCCGTGTCGTCCCGGGTCAGTACATCGTCGTGCTCAAGTCGGACACGCGCTCGGCCGTGGTGGCCAACGCGCACGCTCGCTCCGCAGGCGCGCGCATCCTGGCCGTCTACGGCGCCGCGCTCAAGGGGTACGCAGCCCGTCTGACACCCGCTCAGCTCGCCGCCGTCCGCGCCGACCCGCGGGTCGCGTTCGTCGAGGCGGATCGCACGGTCTCGCTCTCCACGACGCAGACGAACGCGCCGTGGGGCCTCGACCGGATCGACCAGCGCGCACGGCCCCTCAGCACCACGTTCACGTACTTCAACACCGGCGCCGGCGTCCGCGCCTACATCATCGACACCGGGATCCGCTTCTCGCACTCCCAGTTCGGCGGTCGCGCGTCGACCGGCTTCGACGCCGTCAACGGCGGCAGCGCCGACGACTGCCACGGTCACGGCACGCATGTGGCCGGCACGGTCGGCGGCTCGACCTACGGCGTCGCCAAGGGCGTCACCCTCATCGGCGTCCGCGTCCTCAACTGCAGCGGCAGCGGGACGAACTCGGGCGTCATCGCAGGCGTCAACTGGGTGACGGGCAACCATCAGGCCGGTCAGCCCGCCGTGGCCAACATGAGCCTCGGCGGAGGCGCCAGCTCGGCGCTCGACACCGCCGTGCGCAACTCCATCGCCGACGGCGTCAGCTACGCGATCGCCGCGGGGAACGGCAACGCCCTGGGCATCGCCCAGAACGCGTGCAACTCCTCGCCTGCTCGCGTCACCGAGGCGATGACGATCAGTGCGACGGACTCGAGCGACCGGAAGGCGTCGTGGGCCAACTTCGGCAACTGCGTCGATTGGTTCGCGCCCGGCGTCTCGATCAGGTCGGCCTGGTACAACAGCAACACCGCCACGAGGACGATCAGCGGCACCTCGATGGCAACGCCGCACACCGCGGGCGTGGCTGCCCTCTACCTCCAGAGCAATCGAAGCGCGTCGCCGGCGAGCGTCCGCACGGCGCTCTTCAACCTGACGACCAAGGGCGTCGTCACGTCGTCGTCGACGACGAACAACCACCTGCTGTTCACCAACTTCTAGCGGCTGGGAATGGCCGGGGTCGGGCCGATTCCCGACCCCGGCTCCCCGCCGGGAGGTCGGTTATCATCGGCCGCGCGAGGAATGATCTCGCAGGCGATCAACGAGGCCGACCGGGCAGACAGCCTGGCGTTGGTGGCACCCGAGTGCACCGCCGTCTCTTGGCGCGCGTCGTGAAGCACCCGCTTCGATCGCTCGTTCTCTGCGGCAGCATGGATCGGTCGCGCGCCGTCACGGCGGCCGGGACCGGGAAGGGAGACGCATGCGAGCGCTCGCCGTCACGTCAGTGGTGGCGTTGACGACCGCCGCGATCGCATCGGCCGCGACGATCATCGGCAACGACAACGCCAACGTCATCGTCGGCTCGGGGTCGGCGGACTACATCGAAGCGAGGGGCGGAAACGACCAGATCGACGCCCGCGCGGGAGCCGACAAGATCCGCGCCGGAACGGGCGCCGACACTGCCCACGGCGGCGCCGGCAACGACGAGGTCATCGGAGGAGACGGGAACGACCGGCTCTACGCGGGCTGTCCGGGCGGAACGTGCAACGCAGGGTCGAACGTCATCTTCGGCGGGAACGGCAACGACGTCATCGGCGCCGACAACGGCAACTTCGACGACGTCAACTGCGCTGCGGGCAGCGGTGATGTCGCCTTCGTGGACGCCAAGGACGACTGGACCGGCTGCGAGACCCGCCACATCGACGGGAACAGGTAGTCCAGCTCAGCGTTTGACGCGGAAGAAGCCCTGCGGGGCGAGCGCGGCCACCCGCCGCGTGACGGGGTCGACCGAGCGCCCGTCGTCCTCCCTGCTCTCCTTGCGCTTCACGGCGCCGCGGACGACGAACCCGCCCAGGAAGCGCACCGGCTCGGGCGGGAACTTCCCGGCGACGCCGCGGTTCAGGCCGCACCCCGACCACTCGTCGTCGCGCCCGAGCGCGCTCGAGGCGAGGATCTTGCCGGCCGTCAGGCTCGGCGCGACCCCGTTCCCCGAGTACCCGACGGCGTAGACGATGGGAACGGCACCGGGCAGGCGGCCGAAGATCGGCGCGCCGTCGGCCGTGCGGTCGATCGGACCTCCCCACGCGTGCGTGACCTCCACGCCCTCGGCGAAGGGGACAAGGCGCACGAGGTCGCGGCTGAGGACTCTCGCCGCGCTGTCGCTCTGTGCGAAGAACTCGTCTTCCACCCGGCCGCCGAACGCATGCCGGTGACCGCCCTGGCCGAATGCGATCCGCCCGTCGTTCGTCGTGCGGTAGTAGTGCACCATCAGGCGGCAGTTCGAGATCGCCTCGCCGTCGGTCCAGCCGGCCTCCTCGAGCCGCTCCGGCATCGGCGCGGTCGCGACCATGTCGCTCGAGACCGCCACGACTGCCCGCTTCAGCTCGGGCACGGACGCGAGCCAGGCGCCGGTCGCTAGCACGACCGCGCCCGCCTCGACCGAGCCCGAAGGCGTGCGGACGATCCCCCGCTCCCGGTCGAGGTCGACCATCGGCGTCCCCTCGAAGATCTTGATGCCGCGCGCCTGCGCGACGCGCCGGAGGCCACGCGCCAGCAGCGCAGGCTGAACCGTCGCAGCACCGGCCTCGAACACGGCGCCGAGATGGACGGGCGAGCCCGTGCGCCGCTGGACTTCCTCGGCCGAGAGGAGCTCGAACGGCTCCTCGCCCGCGCGGCCAGCCGCGGCGACCGCGCCTTCCCAGGAGCCGACCTGTGCCGGCGATGTCGCCGTCCAGAGCCAGCCGCCGCGCCGGTAGTGCGCGTCGATGCCCTCCCGCTCGCAGAACGCGCCGAGCTCGTCGACGGCCTGCGCCGAGATGCGCACGAGGCGGAAGGCTTCCTCCTCCCCGGCGCGCTTGATGAGCGTCTCGATCTTCGGCCACCACGAGAGCGCGAACCCGCCGTTGCGCCCGGAGGGCCCGCCGCCGCAGATGTCGGCCTCGACGAGGACGATCGTCGCTCCGGGCTCGAGCTCGCTGATGCGGAGCGCGGTCCAGAGTCCCGTGTAGCCGCCGCCGACGATGCAGACGTCGGCCTGCACGGGCTCGAGCAGCTCCGAGGACTCGACGCCGTCTTCGGCCGCTAGCGCCTCGCGGAGCCAGAGAGAGCGGGGTGCCACCCGCGCAGGTTAGATGACGGTTTCGGCGGGACGGTCGGGGGAACCGACCTTCTCCGTGGCCGGGCCGGCGACGGGAAGCCGAACCCGGAACGTCGTGCCCTGGCCCTCGTCGCTCGTCACCTCGATGGCGCCGCCGTGGGCGCGGACGATGGCGTGGACGATCGTGAGCCCGAGGCCCGTGCCCTCGATCGCGCGGTCCTGGGCGGTACGTAGTCCTGCTCAGCGGCCCCCGAAATGATGCGCGGCGGGCATGGCGCCTCGCACCTCGGCGTCGTTGGCGGCCCGCCGTGCCAGCGGTGCGAGCGAGACGAGCTCCGACACGAGCACGTTCCGATTTCGCTCGACGCGCTCGAAGCGCCCGCGCGCGAGCAGCAAGGGCTCCCCGCGGACGAGCGCCCGATGCCGGTCGTACACCGGCGGCGGGATGATCAGGTTCATCTGCCCATGCTCGTCCTCGATCAGCATGAAGACGACGCCGCTCGCGGTCGCCGGGCGCTGGCGCGCGACGGCGAGGCCGGCGACCGACACCCGCGCGCCGTGCGGCGCCTCCTCCAGGTCGGCGCTCGAGAGCACCTCGCCGGGAAGGTGCGGCCGCAGGAGCTCGAGCGGGTGGAGCCCGACCGAGAGACTCGTGAGGCGGTAGTCGGCAAGCATCCGTTCCCACGGTGTCTGCTCTGCCAGCTCGGGGACCTCGCTCGTCGGCTCGAGCGGGAGCGCGAGCTGCCTGCTCTCTCCCCCGTCCCCGGCGCTGACGGACCTCGGCGCGAGCCCGAGGCGCCACAGGAGCTGCCGGCGCGGCCAGCCGAAGGAGTCGCAGCTCCCGCTGGCGACGAGCGCCTCGAGCCCGGGCCGGTCCAGCGGCGCGCGCAGCGCGAGGTCGGACACGCTCGCGAACGGCCCTCTCGCCGCGCGCTCCTCGACGAGCGCGGTCGCCGGCTCCTGGCCGAGCCCCTTTACGTAGCCGATCCCCACGCGCACCGCATCGCGCTCGAGCCGGCACTTGGCTTCGCTGCGGTTCACATCGGGGGGCAGCACCTCGACGCCGCGCCGCTGCGCGTCACGGACGAGGCTCGCGGGCGGGTAGAAGCCCATCGGCTGCGCGTTGAGGAGCGCGCAGAGGAACTCGCCGGGATAGTGGTGGCGGAGCCACGCCGACTGGTAGGCGAGCAGCGCGAAGGCGGCCGCGTGCGACTTCGGAAAGCCGAACGAGGCGAAACCGTTGATCTTGGTGAAGACCAGCTCGGCGGTCTCACGGTCGGCGCCGTTCGCGAGCGCGCCGTCCACGAAGCGCCGGTGGTAGGCCTCGATCGCGTCCTGGCTCCGCTTGCGGCTCATCGCGCGCCGGAGCCCCTCGGCCTCCCCCACCGAGAAGCCGGCGAGCGCCATGGACACGTCGAGCACCTGCTCCTGGAAGATGATCGCGCCGAGCGTCTCCCGCAGCGGCCCGGCGAGCGACGGATGGTCGTAGGGAGGCTCGTAGGCCGGGTCCTCCCGCATGCGCTGCCGCCGTTCGATGTAGGGGTGCACCGCCTTGCCCTGGATCGGCCCGGGGCGGACGAGCGCGACCTGGATCGTGAGGTCGTCGAGGTTCTCGGGCCGCGTGCGCAGGAGGCTCTGCATCTGCGCGCGGCTCTCGATCTGGAAGAGGCCGACCGTGTCCGCGTCCTGGATCTCCCGGTAGACGTCAGGGTCGTCGAGCGGGATGCGGGAGAGGTCGATCGGGCGGTCGCGGAGCAGCGCGATCTGCTCGACGCACTCCTCGACGGCCGAGAGCATCCCCAGCCCGAGCAGGTCGATCTTGAGGAAGCCGGCGTCCGCGCAGGAGTCCTTGTCCCACTGGCAGTTCTGGCGCCCCTCCATCGCCGCGGGCTCGACCGGGACGAGCTCGACGAGCGGGCGCGAGGAGATGACCATCCCTCCGGGGTGCTGCGACAGGTGGCGCGGCAGTCCGGCGATCTCTCCGCAGAGCTCCCGGAAGGCCCGCCAGCGCGGCGAGGCAAGCCGCGCCTCCGCGCCGGGCACGTGCTCCATCTCCTCCCCCACCTTGCGCGCGTTCCAGCCGTCGGTCACGCGCGCGAGCCGCTCGAGCTCGGCCTGCGGGAGCCCGAGCGCCTTGCCCACGTCGCGGATGGCGCCGCGGGCGCGGTACGTGGCAAAGCTCGCGACGAGCGCCGAGTGCCGGCGCCCGTAGCGCTCGGTGACGGCGACGATGAGCTTCTCGCGGATGTCCCGGGGGAAGTCGAGGTCGATGTCGGGGACGGAGGACAGCTCCCGGTTCAGGAAGCGGCCGATCGCGAGGCCGGCGTCCACGGGGTCGACGTGGGAGAGCCCGGTCAGGTAGCAGACGATCGACCCGACCGAGCTGCCCCGGCCGCGGCCCGGTGGGAGCAGGTGGCGCGGAGAGCCCGGCCCTCTGACCTGGGCGGCCACGTCGCGGGCCAGCTCCAGCACCTCCCAGTGGAGGAGGAAGAAGCCCGAGAGGCCGAGCTCGGCGATGAGGGCGAGCTCCTCGCGCAGGCGCTGGTCGGCCTTGTCCCGCAGAGGGCGTGGCGAGTGGCGGTAGCGCTCGTCGAAGGCGCGCCGGCAGACCTCCGCGAGCTGGACGTCTGCGGGCGTCGGCCCGTCCGAGAAGTCCGGGTAGCGATAGCCGAGCTCGTGCGTGAGGTCGAAGGTCAGCCGCTCGGCGAGCTCGGCGGCGGCCTTGACCGCGCCGGGGTCGTCCGCGAAGCGGGCGGCGACCTCCTTCTGCGAGAGCAGGACGCTGTCGTCGTTCCCGCGCCGCTGGGGCTCACACCCTTCGAGCGAGGTGCGGTTCTTGACGGCGACGAGGACGTCCTGGAGGCGCGCGCGGCGCGGGTGATGGGCGTGGACGTCCCCCGTGGCCACCGTGCGCACGCCGAGGGTCTCGGCGAGCGAGCGCAGCGCGGCGTTCCGACGGGCGTCGCCGCGCTCGAAAGGGCGCTGGAGCTCGACGAAGAACCGGTCGCGGCCGAGCGCGCGGGCGAGGCGCGCGGCCGTGTTGGGGTCGCGGACGGCCAGGCCGTGCCGCGCGCAGCCCGAGAGGCAGACGAGCCCGTCTGCCTGCTCCTCCAGCAGCGCCGGGTCGAGGCGCGGGTTGAGCCGCTCGTGGGCGTGCGCGGCGGTCAGGAGGCGGCAGAGGTTCGCGTACCCCTCCGGCGCCTCCACGAGGAGCGTCACGTGGGAGCCGTCGGCGAGCGTCACCTCCGCCCCGGTGATCGCCCGGAGGCCGAGTGCCTTCGCCGCGTAGGCGAACTCGAGCGAGCCGTAGACGCCGTCGTGGTCGGTGAGCGCGAGCGCCTCGTAGCCCAGCTCGACCGCCCGCGCGGCCAGCTCTTCGGGCAGCGAGGCGCCGTCCAGGAACGAGTAGGCCGAGTGGCAGTGGAGCTCGACGTACTTCGTCACGCTCACGCCACGCTTCCGGCACGGTCCGCGCGCCACGGGCGCGGATCTCGGCTGTACGCTCGAAAGCGGGTGGTGGGACGGGGTGCCCCTAGAGTTAACCGCGGGTCGAGATGACAGACATTTCCCAGGCGATCATCTGCGGGCCCGGTGAGGGCGAGCGGCTCGAGAGCGAGGACCGCGTCTACCTCGTCAAGGTCGCGCGGCCCGAGATCAGCCTCATCGAGTACGACACGGGGCCGACCTACTCGGGCGCCTCCCCCCACTTCCACGAGCGGCACACGGACGCGTTCTTCCTCCTCGAGGGCGAGCTCGAGTTCACGCTCGGCCGCGTCAGAAGCACCTCGCTCGCGCGGGGAACGGCGGTCGTCGTCCCGCCCGGGAACGTCCACGCCTTCACGAGCACCGGGAGCGGGCGGGCACGGTTCCTCAACATCCACGCCCCCGACTCCGGCTTCACCGATTTCCTCCGCGCCCGCACGCGCGGCGAGGACGCCACCTTCGACAGCGTCGACGTCGACGGCCCGCAGGACCCGGGTGAGGGCACCGTCCTCGGGCCGGGCGAGGGGACGACCTTCGTCGCCGGAACCTCGACCTCCGTCTTCAAAGCCACCCGGGAGGCGACCGCAGGCTCCTTCTCTCTCGCCGAGGTCACGCTCCAGCCGGGGACGGCCGGCCCTCCGCCCCACTTCCACCGGGAGATGCTCGACTCGTTCTTCGTCCTCGAGGGGACACTGTCCGTCCGCCTCGGCGACGACGAGCTGGAGGCACCGGCGGGCACGTACGCCTGCGCACCGCCCGGCACCGTCCACACCTTTGCCAACCAGAGCGACGGCACGGTGCGCTTCCTCAACCTGAACACGCCAGGCGGCTGGGAGGACTTCATCCGCGACCTCGCCGCCGTCACGCCTGCCGAGGGCCACAGCGAGCTGTACGCCCGACACGACGTGGTGGCCGTCGACTAGGACGCCTGCCGGAACCACGTGCCGCTCGCCTCGTCCCGGAAGACGACGACGTTCCGCCCCGTCTCGAGCACCACCTCGTAGTAGTTCCGCCGCACCGGCTCCTCCGTCCACCAGCGGTCGGCGACGTGCCACTCGTCACGGTGCGCGATCACGGGCACGCGGTCGACGGCCGCCGGCACGCGCCCCTCGCAGACCACCTGCACGGGGCGCGGCTCGTTCAGTCGTCGCGCGGAACGAGAATGGCCCTGCTCTCGGGGATGCGGGACCATGGCGCCACCTCCACGACGGTGCAGACCGCGTCCATCCCCACCGCCGCGCGCACCTGCCGCAACCCACCGCGCAGGCGCTCCCGCAGGCGGCTCCCACGGGGACGAACGAGCTCGGTCTGCGTCCCGACCGACTCGGTGAGCTCCCCCAGCTCGAGGCGGAGCTCCGCCGTCGGAGCCGGCAGCTCCGACAGCCTGGGTGCTAACGCGAGCCGAAGGCGGTCGGGCTCCGCCGTCGGCTCGCGCAGCGTGAGCGAGCTCCGCCAGGAGCCTCCCCCGACGAGCTTCGCCGAGATGGCGAGCTGCCTGGGAGCCCGGCCGGCCCGCTCCGGGCGGGCGAGCAGACGCTCGATGAGCGCCGCAAGTGCCCGCGCGAGCGTGAGCTCGTTCGCAATCGGTTCCGGAAATGTCAGCGTCTCAGCCAGCTCGGCCGGCGGACGGCGCGGCGCGACGGAGGTGTCGCCCTCCCCCCGAGCGAGCCGCCATGCTTCCGCGCCGTCCGCACCGAGCCGATCGGCGACCGCGGTCCCGGGGAGGCGTGCCAGCTCCCCCAGGCGCTTGACGCCGAGCTCCGAAAGCTCCTCCCTCCGCTCCGGCGAGAGCGGAAGGACGTCGAGGGGGAGCGGCTCGAGAAAGAGGTGTGTCTCGCCGTCGTCGATGACGAGCGCGCGACCGGCCGGCGCCACGGTCGCCGCGGCGAGCGCCGCGAAGCGACGGGAGGCTGCGCCCACACGCGCCCCCCACTCCGGCCCCACGGCGTCGAGCGCGCGCCGGAGTGCCTGCCCGAGGCCGCCGGCAAGCCGCTCCATGCCCCGGGTCTGGAAGTAGACGCACCCCGGCTCGACCGGCTCGACTGCGAAGCCCGCCCCCTCGAGCCGCCGCAGCACCGCTTCCCACTCCTCCTCCACGCCGGCCGGGTCCTGCTCGACCAGCTCGAGGCTCGGGCACGTGGCCAGCGCCTCGGAGAGCCGCATCCCCGGCCGCACGCCCGCGCGCTCGGCGGCGCCGGTGCACGAGCCGAGGAGGGCTTGCTCCCCCGGCGCCGGCGCGAGCGCCACGGGCCTGCCTGCCAGCTCGGGCCGGCGAAGCAGCGGAGCCCTGAGAGCAAAAGCCGGAATCGTGAGACAGGCGACCATGGGAACGTTTGTTCTACACGAACACACGTTCTCCTGTCAAG